>DASZTS010000001.1:0-32803 GCA_035547915.1 Pirellulales bacterium
GCCGTCGGAGCACGTCCCAGATACTGCTCGAAGAACGCCGTCGTCAGGTTCTGGTAGTACTCCACGCTGCTATCGAAACCGTTCACCACCTGGGCGCGGGTCATCGTGCCCGAATCCAACTGGCCGGTCCAGTAGTTCAGACCCGTCGGGTCTGGGGCACGATTCAACAGACGCTCGTAGAGCGCCGTCACCCAGGCCGCGTTCGGCGACAACGTCGGGTTCGCATTACCCGCCGAGGTGAAGAACTCCGGCGAGCTGATCATACCCGCGATCACCGGCTCCGGACCGCCGTAGCTCGTCCAAACGCCGAACCAGTACGCCAGCCCCTGCGGGTCGGCTTGCCGCAACAGGAACTGCTGGTAGTAGTTCTCGATGATCGGATCCAGACGCTCCGGAC
The DNA here is from genome assembly GCA_035547915.1 of Pirellulales bacterium. Lineage (GTDB taxonomy): Bacteria > Planctomycetota > Planctomycetia > Pirellulales > JAICIG01 > DASSFG01. The sequence continues at coordinate 398 of DASZTS010000001.1, forward strand.
TCTCAAAGATCCCCTGCGCCACCACACTATACGGCTGACCCTGCTGGATCAGGTTCACCCAGTATTCCAGACCCTGGGTATCGGGCGGACGATCGAGAACCTGGTTGTAGAGCTTCGTCACGATCGTGGCCTCGAACGAGGTAATCGTCACGGTCGCCACGTTGCTCACCAGGTGACCGTCCGTCACCTCGTAGGTAAAGCTGTCCAGACCGTCGAACGTCGCTCCCTTGGTGTAGGTGAACGAGCCGTCCGCGTTGAGCGTCACCGTGCCGTTCGAGGCTTGGGTTACCAACTTGGCCGTGAGCGCCAGGCCGCTCGGATCGGGATCGCCCGTGGTCACACCCTGGGTTACCGTGGCGGAACTGCTCGAACCGATGCTCAGCACGTAGGAGTGGTTGAGCGCCGTCGGCGCCCCGAACACTTGGATCGTGAAGGTTTGCGGAGCCGAACTCGTGCCGCCGCTGTTCTGCAACGTCACCGAGAATGTTGCCGTACCGGTCTGCCCGGCGGCGGGCGTATAGCTGAGCGTGCCGTTGGGGCTGATGCTCGGAGCGACCGCGAACAGGCTCTGATTGCTGGTGGAGTTCAGGCTCACCGCGAAGCTGACGCTTTCGTTCGACTGGCCCGGTCCGGGCGAGACACTGCTGGCCCACCCCGTAACGGTCTGCGGTCCCGAGTTGATCTGCACGAGTTGGTCCGGGCCCTTCGTGAACGACGGCGGCAGGTTCACCTGGTTCACCGTCACGGAGATGATGTCGTCGGCCGTGCCGCCGAAATCGTTGGTGGCCCGCAGATCGATGCTGGCCGTTCCGAAGACATCCGGCAAGAAATTGAGCGTCAACTGGGCCGTAGCGGGAGCCACGCCCGACAGACTGGCGGTCACCAGCCCCGGGTTCGTGTCGCCGGCAATCGAAAGCGTAAGCTGATCGCCAGGGTTCACATCGCTGAAGATCTGCGACAGGTCGCTGAACACCTGGTCGAACGCCTGAGTCTGCTCGTTGACCGTGACGGCCGGCAGCGGATGAACCACACTCGGCGGAATCGTGATCTGATCGACTTTGACCTGGAAGGTCACGGGTTTCGAGGTATTGATGCCGCCATTGGCCGTGCCGCCGTTGTCGACCGCGACGACGGTAATCGACGCCGTGCCGAACTGGTTCTGGGCCGGAGTAAAGGTGAGCGTACCCAGCGGATCGACGGCCGGTTCACCCGTCGCCGTGAACAAGGACGGATTGGTATTGTTCGTAATCTGATAGGTGACGGTCTGGTTCGCCTCATTCGTACCGTCCCCTGGTGAAGTCACTGCCCAACCGGGCACCGTGGTCAGGCCGCTGTTCTCGTTCACCTCTTGGTTGGGGCCGATGTGCGAGAAATACGGTGGATCGTTGACGAAGTTGGCGGTAATGGTGAACGTCTGCGGCGCCGATGTGTTTTGGCCGCCGTTGGCCGTGCCACCGTTATTCAATGCCTCGATGGTGATCTGAGCCGAACCGCTCGTCTCAGGCGCCAGTGTATAGTTCAGCGTCGCGGTACCGCCTGCATTCACCGTGAGGTTCGGCGCCACCGAGAACAACGCCGGATTCGTATCGCCGGTCACGACGAAGTGCACCGTCTCGGCAGTCTGGTTGGCCGCCGGCGGGTACTGATCCGACTGGCTTACATTGGTCGCGAAATTGGTCACCGAGTGCGCCCCCGACGTGCCCGTGGCCGGCACCTGCGGATCGTATTCACTCACCGCCGGCGGATTGCTGGAGATGACGAAGCTGGGGGCCTGGTTCACGAAGGTCGCCGTGATGGTGAACGTCCGTATCGCCGAGGTATTGGCGCCGCCGTTGGCGGTACCGCCGTTGTCTTGCAGATCCATGCTGATTGTCGCCGACCCGCTCGCGTCGTGGTTGAGCGTGTAGGTCAGAGTACCGGTCGAATTGCCGCTCACGTAGGTGATGACCGGCGGTACGGCGAACAGGCCCGGATTGCTGTCGGTAATGATCTGCGAGATGATCGTCTGGCCCGCTTCGTTCGGCTCGGGTGGCACGTTCTGTGACGGGCTGACCGTGGCAAAGCCCACGATTGTCACCGGGGCCGAGTTTTCCAGCACAGCGGGCGGACTGGCGCTGACGGTGAACGTCGGAGCGTCATTGACAAAGTGAACGACGAGCGTCGCGTTGGCGATGTCGTCGCTGAACGGCAACGTCTCGCTGACGTCACTTGCCACCGAGCTCAAGTCGACCGTACTGGCCGTACTTGCCGTCGAGGGCTGATCAAACCGGCCCGTGATCGAGTCAAACGTTTCGTCCCACGCGGCAAACGACAAGGTCGGAACCGCGCCGTCAGCCGTATCACCCGGATCACCGGCACTGAAGTTCGGATTGGGCACGAATCGCACCCAGTCGCTGGCATCCAGCAGCAACGCCGACGTCAGGCTGGTGGCCGGATTGATCGTCGTCGGCCAGGTCTTGCCACCGTCGAACGATACCTGCCAGTTGCCATTGCTCGTCTGGCTGACCCCAGTCACAGCGATGCCCAGCTTCGCGCCCGGAGCCCTGAGCGTGATGACGTCCGCGCCGGTCGACGTCAGCATCGATACGATCGACGAGCCGGCCGGCGAACCGGTGCCCTCCAAAGTGGATACGAAATGGATGGCATCGGTTGTATCGAGCAGCGGCGCGTCGTTGGCCGAAGTCACCGCGAGCGACGCGGTGGCGGTTAGAGCACTGAACGGCAGCGACCCACTGACGTCCCCGGCCACCGTGGTCAAATCGACGATCGTCGGCTTGGCGGCCGTCGAGGCCGTGTCGATGCCGCCGGTGATCGAATCGAACGTCTGGTCCCAAGCCTTGAACGAGATCGTCGGGTTCGGCCCAGCGTTGCTGTTGTATTCCGGATTCGGCAGGAACCGCACGAAGTCGCTGCCGTCGAGCAGCAGCGCCGTGGTAATGCCGGTGGTCGGCGAAATGGTCAACGGCCAAGTCGTGCCACCGTCAAACGACACCTGCCAGCTTCCGTTCGTCGTACCGGTGACCCCGGTGACCGCGATGCCCAGCTTCGAGCCAGCGGCCTTGATGTTGATGTCGCTGGCAAGCCCGCTGGTCGTGTTAGAAATCTGAAAGCCGGGATCAGATGGTTCGCCGGTGAACCCGCTGCCGGCATTCTCGGGAATCGGTGCGAGCGTCACACTGGCTGATACCAGCGTGGGCGCGTCGTTGGCCGGCACGACCGACAACGTCGCCGTCGCGGTTTGAACCGGCAGTACGCCGGGCGTCGATTCACTGAAGGGGAGCGAACCACTGGGGTCGCTGGTCGCCAGAGTAAGATTGACTGTCGACAACTGGCCGGGTGTCGAGGGTGGGTCAATCTGGCTGGTAATCGGGTCGTAGGTCTGGTCCCAAGCGGCAAAGGAGAGCGTCGGCTCGGGCCCGACATTGTTGTTGAATTCCGGATTCGGCAGGAAGCGGAGCCAGTCGTTGCCATCGAGCAGCAACGCGCTCGACGTGCTGGTAGCCGGACTGATCGTCACCCAATTGCTGGGCACGGTCGCGGGCGCGACCGGAGGCAGCGCCCATTGCCACTGTCCGTTGGTCGTCCCAGTGACGCCCGTGACGGCGATTCCCAACTTAGCACCGGGCGCCTTGAGTGTCACCGCGCCGGCGATGCCGCCCGACGGATTGGAAATCTGGAAGCCGTTGTCGGCCGGTTCGCTGGGCAACCCCGTGCCTGCGTTTTCCGGAATCGCCGGCAACGTAACGGTGGTCGTTGTGAGCGTCGGCGCATTCAAACTCGGCGTGATGGTGAGTGTTGCGGTCGCCGCGGCCTTGTAGCTGCTGAACGGCCAAGTACCGCCCGAGCCGCGCACGGTCAGGTCGACCGTGGTACCGTCCGGGTCGAATCCGGCTTGCGATGCCGGTGGCGAAGTCGTCCCGTAATCGTATGTCCCATCCCAGGCAACGAACGTCAAGTCCTCGATACCACTGACCTTGGGGTTCGGCAGGTACCGCACCCAGTCGGTGGCGTGGAGCAACAAGGCGTTACTCGGCGAAACATTCGGGAACGTGGTCCACGTGACACCACCGTCCAACGAGTATTGCCAGGCCCCCGTGGATGCGTCACCGGCCCCAATGCCGGTGATCGCGATACCGGGGATCGCGAACTGCGCGTTGAACTGGATGGCCCCCACGCCGCCGCTCGCCAGCATGACGCTGATCGGCGAGCCGGGGTCGGCTGTGGCCCCAGGCAGCCCCGTTCCGGCGTTCTCGGGAATGGTGACGAAGCTGAACGCCCGCGCATTGTCGAGTGTGGGCGCGTCGTTGACTGGCGTCACCGGGAGGGTCGCGGTGGCAATCTGAACCGGCAACGTGCCAGGCGTCGTTTCGCTGAAGGGCAGCGTACCGCCAGGATCGCTGCCTGCTGTGGCTTTGGTCAGGTTGACGGTCACGAGTGCCGCCGGTGTCGAAGCAACGTCGGGCGCACCCCCATTCAGCGCATCGCCGGTTTGGTCCCAGGCGGCAAATGCGATCGTGGGCGCCGGCCCCAGCGTATCGTTGAATTGAGGATTGGGCAGGAAGCGCACCCAGTCGCTGCCATCGAGCAGCAATGCGCTGGACAGACTCGTTGTCGACGCGATGGTGTTCCAGTTCGTATCGTCGGTCGACCACTGCCACAAACCATTGGCATCGTTCACACCCGTAACGGCGATTCCCAGCTTCCCGTCGATGGCGTTGATCTTGACGTAGCTGGCCAAACCATTGATGGGATCGGAGATCTGGAAACCGTTGTCCGCCGGTTCGTTGACGCCGATCCCCGAATCTTGAAGGAGAGACGGCAGCGTAATGCTGGTGGACGTCAAGTGCGGGGCATCCATCGCCGGTGTCACCGGCAGCGTCAGCGTGGCAGTCTGGACGGGGAGCGTGCCAGGGGACGATTCGCTAAAGGGCAACGAGCCGCCAGGATCGCTGCCGGCAGTGGCCTTCGTCAGGTCCACGATGGTCGGCGACGTCGGCGTCGACGGCGCGTCAGTAGCGCCAGCCGGGTTCAATGCGTCGCCCGTTTCGTCCCACGCGGCGAACGTGAGGGTCGGCGCGGGTCCGATGGCGTCATTGAACTCAGGATTCGGCAGGAACCGTACCCAATCGCTGCCGTCGAGCAACAGGGCGGTCGCCAAGGTGGTCGTCGAAGGAATCGTGTTCCAGTTAACGTCATCGGTCGACCATTGCCATGAGCCATGCGCCGAATCGCTGGCGCCCATGCGCGTGACGGCAATGCCCAATTTGCCATCGATGGCATGGATCTGGACGTAGTTCGCCAGACCGCTGGTCGGGTTGGAAATCTGGAATCCGTTGTCACCTGGTTCATTGCCACCGCCGCCGGCATCCTCGGGGATGGCTTGCAGAGTGATGCTGCTCGTCGTCAAGTGAGGCGCGTCCAAGGCGGGCGTCACCGGTATGGTGAGGGTCGCCGTCTGCACCGGCAAAACGCTGGGCGACGATTCGCTGAAGGGAAGCGTGCCGCCCGGGTCGCTGCCCGCGGTCGCTTTCGCCAGGTCGACGACGGTTGGGGTGGTCGGCGTCGAAGGTACATCCGCGGCACCGCCCACGTTTAGGGCATCGCCCGTCTCGTCCCAGGCGGCGAATGTGAGCGTGGGGGCCGAACCGACGGCATCACTGAACTCGGGGTTCGGCAGATATCGCACCCAGTCGTTGCCGTCGAGGAGCAACGCGCTGGCCAAGCTGGTCGTCGAGGGAATCGTGTTCCAGTTCGTATCGTCCGTCGACCATTGCCACGACCCGTGTGTCGAGTCGGTGCTTCCCATGCTCGTGACCGCGATCCCCAGCTTGCCGTCGATCGCATTGATCTTGATGTCGTTCGCCAAGCCGCTGGTCGGATTGGAAATCTGGAAGCCGTTGTCCGCCGGTTCGCCACCGCCGCTGCCGGCATCCTCGGGAATGGCCGGGAAGGTGATGCTGGTCTTCGTCAATTTCGGCGCGTCCATCGCCGGCGTGACCGGAATGGTCAGGATGGCGGTCTGAACCGGCAATACCGTCGGGGACGATTCACTGAAGGGCAACGAGCCGCTCGGGTCGCTGCCGGCCGTGGCCAGGGTCAGATTGACGGTCGTGAGGTGGCCCGGCGTAGAGGCTGCATCGACATTGCCGCCGGTGAGTGCATCGAATGTCTGGTCCCAGGCCGCGAAGGTAAGCGTGGGGGCCGGCCCGACAGCGTCATTGAACTCGGGGTTGGGCAGGAACCGCACCCAGTCGTTGCCGTCGAGGAGCAGGGCACTTGCCGTATTGGTTGTCGAGGGGATGGCGTTCCAGTTCGTGTCGTCCGTCGACCACTGCCACGCTCCGTCGGTCGAGTCAGCGGCGCCCATGCCCGTGACGGCGATGCCCAGTTTACCGTCGGCGGAGTTGATCTTGATGTCGTTCGCCAAGCCGCTGGTCGGATTAGAGATCTGGAAACCGTTGTCCGCCGGTTCGCCACCGCCGCTGCCGGCATCCTCGGGAATGGCCGACAAGTTGATACTCGTGACGGTCAATTTCGGAGCGTCCATGGCAGCCGTGACGGTCACCGAGGCCGTCCCCGTGTTGACGCTGAATGGCCATGAACCACCCGTGCCCCGGACCGTCAGATCGACGGTCGTGCCGTCTTGGTCGGGACCGCCGGTCAAGGCGTCGTCGGTGCCGTCCCAGGCGGTAAAGCCGATCTGCGCCGAGCCGGAGAATTCGTGGTTCGGCAGGAACCGCACAAGATCGTTGTTACTGAGCAACAGCGCGTTAGCCGCGCCCACCGCGGGGAAATTGACCCACGTTGTGGTGCCGCTGAGCTCGTATTGCCACGTACCGTTCGTGGAGCCGGCGGCGAATACGGCGATGCCCGGGACGGCGCCAGGGGCCGTAAACGTCACCGCCCCCGCCCCGCCGGAGGCCAGCAAGTTGCCGACGGTCACACCGTTATCGGAAGGTTCGTTGGTGCCGGTGGCGCCCGCATTTTCTTGGATCGAGCCGAACGTGAACGGCGGACTTCCATTGATCGTCGGCGCGTCGTTGGCTGCCGTGACCGTGATGTCGACGGTGGCGGTGTTCGTCAACGGGCCGCCCGCCCCGACATTGCCATTATCGTTGGTGAAGAACGTTAGCTCGGCGGTGCCACTGAATTCGACATTTTCCATGAACTCCAGTGTGCTCAACGCCTGGTTGATCGCGGGTAGGGTCCCGCTGAAGGCAAGCACCGTCGGCGTATTGGTCTGGAAGGTCAGGCCGGCGGTGTTGCCCATCAACTCGATGGAGCCCGCAGTAGACGGGATGCTGCCGCTGGTAAGCGTCGTGAGCGTGATCTTCTCGTTGAAGATCGCGGTACTCAGGTACGGGTTCAAAAGCGCGCCGCCGAAGGCCGCCGGATTGACGTCGCCCGGCGAAAGCGGCAAATTCATCACGTCGCCATCGTTCACCGTCACCTGGTTGTTGTTCGCGGCGGAAAACACCACAGGGACGTTTTCGTCTGTCGTTACATTGAGCGGCGCGGTCACCGTCGTACCGTTCACCGCCAGGTACGGCGGGGTATTGAGCTGCGTCACGTTGAACGCGACCGTGGCCGTGCTCGTGAGGGCGGGCGGCGGCGAGTTTCCGTCATCGTCCACGCTGATGGTTAGCATGGCCGGCATGGCATAGGTCGTGCTGTCGAAATTGGCCTCGGGCGTGTAGACCAACCCATCCAGAGCGGTGTCGAGGCCGGGCGTTGGCGGCACAGTGCTCGGATCGCCCAAGGGCGCAGTGATGGTGATCGTCCCCGTGCCGTTGCCGATCGTGATGCCGGTGGGATCACTGTTCGGCAGCACGCCGATCTGCTGCAATCCTTGCAAGGCTGTGCTACTGAGCGAGAGTGTGCCGTTGTTCGCGGTGATCGTGAGCGTTTCGCTGCCGCCGCCGGAGTCCACGTCGAAGATGTTGATGGCGTCGCCCAAACCTTGGGCGAATGTGACCGAACTGTTCTCGGTGACCGTCGGCAACGTGGTGGTCGTGCCGTTGGCGTTCACCCCGTTTATCGTGATCAACGGCGCCGTATTGGTGTTGTTACCGAGCAGCACGCGGAAATGCGTGTAACCATCGGCCGCGTTGGCTTGCAAAAGATTGCCCGCGCGATCGGTGATGCCCACCGGAGTAGCCTTGGTGTTGTACGGATCGAACTGGTTGCCGTTGTCGAGGTAGATGTCGTACTGGTGCCCGTTCAACCACACGCCGCTGGCCGCCACCAGATGGATGATGTGATTGTTGTTGTCGTAATTGAAGAAGTAATCGACACCCGGGGTCAGCAGGTGGCCGTCCTCGACAACGTCGATTTCGCTGGCCACCACACTGGCGTCGTAGACGCCCGGCCCCGTGCCGTCGCTGAGCTGGATGCTGAATTCGGTAGGGCTCTGGCCGCGGATGAACACCGTATTGGTCGCGGTGCTCAGATTGTTCGAGCTGGTGGGATCCGGCGCCAGCAGAGAGGCTGTCGGCCCCGCGACGGCCGCGTGCTCGACGGCGCCGCGATCGATGAAGACGTTGTTACCCAAACCGGGGAAGAGCTTCGGTGCGCTCGGATCGGCAACGCGCAACTGCCCGTACAGGTCGTAGGAGGGCGCGATGATGGGCGACGGCGCGACGCCCAGTGGCGCGGTAACCGAAGTAATCGCCGTGCGGTCCTGCAAACTGTTGATCGAGCTGTCGATCGCTACGGAGTTCGACTGGAGATAGAAGTTGGCGGTGCTGGGGTTCGTACTGGGATTGATGAACGTGTTCGACGCGGGCCCCTGAAGCTGCGTGAATAGGCCCGGGGTTTCGGCGAACGCGCCCGTGCCAATATTGCTGGTGACGCCGTCATTTTGGTAGAGATTTTCACCCACGACCGGCGGCGAGGCGAGATTTTGCGACGAGCTGTCGACGCTGATTCCCGTGTTGAGATTGACGAGCAGGTTGTTCAATACGGTCGGGCTGGCATTGTTGGAAACGAGAATGCCGGTACCTTGGCCCACGCCCACGCCGGTGCCCGAGATGTCAGCACCGTAAACGGTGTTATTGACAATCTTGCCAAATGGAATGGCGCCTTCGGCGGCAGCGGTGGGAGTTCCCGCGAAGCTGATGCCGGCACCCGTCGCCGAGACGCCGTAGATCAGGTTGTCTTCGATCACGACGCCGCGCGTCAGATTGCTGCTGTCCAGGGTGGGTGTATTGACGACGCCGCCTGGGTAGGGAATGGTGGCACCGCTCGCGTTGTAGGGCACGCCTTCGGCCGTGATGCCGTTTTGCGAGGAGTTGCTGATCTGGTTGCCCGCCAGGATGATTTCGCCCTGCGGCCGCGGTACGGTCACATCGCCCTGCACGCTCGGGAACGGCACGTAGGATGTCTGGCCACTTGTCGAAAAGAGCTGATCGATACCGGGATCGAGCGATTGGTCAAAGAACCCGTAATTGATCACATGGTTCAGCGGATCGACCTCGACCGTACCGGCGCCGCTGGCGAAGCCGGGCGCAGCCGCCGTGACGGTGACATCGCGCACGATGTCGGGGATGAAATGATCGAGCGCGGTGATCGTGAACGTGGCCGACGTCTGACCGGCAGGAATCGTTATCTGAATTGCGCCGACGTCGACAAAACTGAGCGTATTGCCGCCGAACACGGTGCCGACGAGCGTATCCTCGCCACCGGCGGCGCTACCGCGATAGACGTTGTAACCCGTGGCGCCGGCCACGGCGCTCCAGTTGAGTGTGACCGTACCGTCGGGCCCGACGACCGTGGCCGGTACCTCGTTGCTGGCCTTGGTCTCGCCGTCCGCGGTCTTGGCGGTGATCTCATAGTAATACGTGCCCGTGGCCAGGTTGCCGCCCGTTGCGGCGGGCACCGCGCTGGTCAGGCTGGGAGCAGGCACCGTGGCCGTGTTCGTCGCGGGCGGCGTCGCCGAGGTACTGCTGGCCCCTTGGTCGGTGAACGTAACCGTTGCGTTGCCAAGCACGGTCCCTGCGAGGATGTTTTCCACGCCACTGGCGGAGCCACGATAGATATTGTATCCCGTCGCTCCCGGCACCACGTTCCAACTGATTGTCACCTCGCCGGGGCCAGGCGCCGATATGGTAGCCAACTGCTCGTTGCTGGCGGTGGTTTCACCCGCGGCCGTCGTGGCGGTGACGACATAGTAATACGTGCCGGCCGCGAGAGTGCCCGCCAATGAGTCGGCAATCGCCGGCGCCTGCACCGGTACGGCGATGGTGGCCGTGTTCGCGGGCGGCGGAGAAGCCGGTGCGGCGCCACCGCTGATGGTCACCGCCTCCGGATCGGAGTTCACCAAGGTGACCGTCATCGGCTGGTCGACGGGGGTGTTGCGACTGACCGTGGCGACATACGACGCCTGGCTCGAGCCGCCGATAATGACCGTACCCGGCGTGATGTCGACCGACAGCGCCGGCGCATCATTATCATCGGGGGTGTTCAGCGCGGGATCTTCGCTCGCGGGCAAGATGTCGACGGCCGCGGAGATCGGGTTCAGGTTTCCGCCGGTCGCGGTGAAGATGACCGTGTTCGGGTACTCGGCCACCGACGAATCCTCCACGGTGACGTCGACGGTCGCCGATGCTTTTCCATCCGGAATGGTCACCTGGGTCGTGCTGGCGGCGACGCCCGAGTCGCCCGTGAGCAGCACGCCGTTCGGATCGCTGCTGGTGACCGACACGGTCAAGTCACCTACCAACGGCCCGTCGCGAGTGATCGTCAGTTCCTTGTGCACGGTGCCCGCGTCGTCGGTCAGCGTCGACGAAGTCGCGGTCACCGTCAGGTCGCCGACGGCGCTGGCAATGAATGTGCCGCGGCCCATCGTGCCGGCCACCAACAACTGTTCGCTGGCCACGTACTCGAGGCTGTAGACGGGAACATGCGGCATGCCGCTGGCGTAGCGCGACCATGTCTCGGTGGTCAGCCCCCCGTTGGGTATCGACAAATCGTAAACGCCGTCCTGGGTGCCGACGAAGAGCGTGCCGCTCGACGTGCCCGGCGCAAAGGCGATCGAATAGGGGCTGGCCGTCAGTGAGGTCAAGCTCCCCGCGCCAGTGCCCGTGATGTTCGCAAACGTGTTTCCGCCGTCGGTGGTCATCCAGATGCGCCCGTTGGCGTCGGCCACGAAGGCACGCTTCCAGTTGTCGGGATCGACCGTGATGGCCATCACGGTCCCGCCCGTGTAGGCTGTATTGTTCAAGAGACCGTTGGCGGTGCTGCGCAGGAGCACTTGCGAGTTCGAGCCCACCCAGATCACATCCGGGTTGTTTTGGGCGCCATAGGCCATCGGCGCCCCGGTGATCGAGTTGTTGGTGAGCGGGAACGTATTGGAGAGTACTTCCGAGAAATCGTTACCACCGTCGAACGACTCCCAGAGCGCGTCCTCACCTCCGATCAGCATGCGGGTCGGATCGACGGAGTTGAGCACGATGGGAACGACAAACGGGAAGAAGTCGACGTCGCCCAAGAAGGCGTTTTGCGACGGTACGAACAGAAACGGAAGCGTAACGTTGGTCACCTGGCCGGCGGCGTTGTAGGTGGTGGCCGTAAGGTCGCCGGGGAACATGTTGGTCGACAGGTCGGCGCTAGTGTAGCGGATCGATTGGAAGGGGCTGCTGTTGTCGACGTTAACCGAGCCGCCGTCGCCTTCGTTGCCGCCCGTTTCCGACCAGACAGGGTTGCCAACACTGGATTGTTCAGGCGTGCCCGTGTCTTGGTTGCCGGCCAACACGGTGTTGGTGAGCGAGTCGAAGGCAACGTTGTGGCTTTCGCTGACCTGCAAATTGCCGATCATCGAATACCAGTCGCCCAGGACGGCACTGGTGGTGCTGGTGACGGAAGGATCGGTGAGCCGGTAAATGCCGCCATCGTCGACTTCCAAGAGATTGCCGTCCGCGTCGAACGCCAGATGTCGCGAGTCGGCATGAGGCGCGGTATCGCTGGCGGTGTCGTCGTTGGTGATGGGGGTCCACTGACTGGCCAGTGGTTGGGAGGCATCGCCACGGAAAAGACGACCCGTGTAATTGGTGGCGCCGATTGAGTTCGGCCAACTGAAGATGCCTGGATCACCCGGGCCCGGCTGGCGATCGCCGCCGACGTAAACCAACTCTGGGTTCGTCGGATCGGCCGCAATCGAGAAATGGATGATCCCCTGTGAACCCGGAATCGACGACACACCGCCGTCGGGCTGGAGCCCGAACGGGACGCCGTCCTCGTTGGTGGTGGGCGTGGCCATAAGCTGCCAGTTATTGGGGGCTGTCGCCGTCGCCGGATTCCACGTGCTGGGCGTGGTGGTGTAATCGGGACCGTTCGCGCGATACAGATCCGCCAACTGGCCGTCCTCCACGTAGCCGAAGTAGACGGCGTTCGTCTGCGCGGCGGCATCGTCATGCACGGCGAAACGCACGTTGTCGTCGAAGTTCTCCCCGGTGGGGAGCATCGACAGGTTGGTTGGCGTAATGTTGATCCAGGTCTTGCCGCCGTCGTCGCTCGTGAAAATGCCCCCGTTGTTTTTGCCCGAGCCCAATGCCTCGTTGTCGAGCGACGCGACGTAGAAGCGATTGGGATCGCCCGGGTCACCCACCAGGTCGGTCACATCCCCGAACGGCAATCCGTTGGGCTCGAGTACGCTCGTGAAGGTCGGCGTCACCACCTGCTGGCCAGTGAGGCTGATGGTCTTCACGTTGGCCATGTACAACCCGCCGGCACTGGAGAACTGGCCGAGGAAGTTCGGCGCGGAGAAACCATTGGCGCCGGCCAGCAGCGTGGTGAAGCCCGTGGTCGGGTTGTCGCGCTCTGCCGCGCCCGAGATATTGAGTCCTTGCAGGTTGGTCGGGCTGATGTCGGTCCAGGTCGCGCCGCCATCGGTCGAGCGGATCAGGCCGCTCAAGAAACCACCAGCGAAGCCGAAGGAGCTGAATCGTCCGATACCCGCGATCAGCGTCGGATTGTTGTTAGCGTCGCGAGTCACCGCATTGGTAACGGTATTCACAGCGAACTGTAGCGAGCCGATCGAATCGCTCGGCACCCGCAGGTTGCCGCCCGCAGTGACGGCGGGCAGGCTGTCGGTCAAGGGAACCCAGGTGGGCGCCGTGGTGTCCGCTGGATTCGGATCGTAGTCCGTGGTCTTCCACACACCGCCGTTGACGGAGCCGATATATACGACGTTGGGCTGGCTCGGGTCGGGAAGCACTACCTCGACCGCGCCGTCTGCGGCGTCAGCCGCTTCGTCTGGCGTCTGCGGCGCCGTTTGCGACTGGCCGCCAGTGATCGGCGCCGGCCCCTCAGCGGTCCAACTCGTCGTGCCGAACGTACGGTCGGTGCTGGGCGGATTCGGGTTGTCGGTCACCGTCAGGGCGGCATTTCCGCTGAGGAAACCCGTGGCGGTGGCGACGACGTCGGCGGTCTGCAGACCACCGGGGTGGCCAGTGACCCCGTTATCAAAGGGAGTAACCGTGAATGTCGCCGATACCGAGCTGCCATCGGCCGGAATAGTCACCGTAGCCGGCGAAACGGTGGCTGCTCCGGGATTCAAGCTTTGCAGGTCAATGGTCAGACCGTTCGGATAGACAGCGGGATTGAGCGGTCCGGTATTGAGATAGACCGTGCCCGTAATCGGCGTCGTTGAGTTTTGCGGCGCGGAGCTGGAGGCCAGCGTCACGGCCAGCTTGGGATAAATGCCCGGGTCGTCTGTAACGTCCAACGTGGCGGAAACGCTTTCGTAGGACGTCGCCGTGGCGACCAATTGAACGGTTTGCGTGCCGTCGGCTTCTTCGCTATTGGGAAACAAGCTGGCAAGCGCCGCCGACAACGATTGCTTCGTCCCGGTGACCGTAACCGTGACCGACGCCTGTCCGGCCGGAATAGTCAGGGTGTTGCCGACCAGGTTTGCTCCGCTGAGCGTGACGTTCGTGCTGGGGGCGAATCCGTTGTCGACGTCCAAGGCCGTCAAAGTTGCGGTGAGCGCGTTCGTGACGTCACCCTCGCGCGTAATCTCGACGGTTGTCGAGCCGCTTTCGGTAATCGATGGAGCGTTAGCCGTCACAGTCAGGCGATTGTAATTCGCCGCGCTCGTCGTCACCTGAGCGACATTAAAGAGGTTGATAACGTTGGTCTGCGGATTGCTGACGCCCTGAGCGCCGTTTTGAGCGTCGGCGGCACTGACGTTAACCAAGGTCGGATTGGTGTTGATGGCCACCACCATGGTGTCGGCCACTTGTTGCGCGGTGCTGGCGGGCGTGTAATAGACGCCTACGTTGCCCGCGGTGGCGGAGACCGACGCCGTCGGCGAGCCCGAGGCGAAGGTAGCAGGCGTGGCGGTCGAAACGAGCAAATCGGCTGTCGACTTGCTGGTGATCGTCACGCTGGCGGGCGCCGTGCTGAACTTGCTCAAGGCCACGCTGATCGCCGCCTCGATATCGGCGGCGATGGTCGCCGACGAGTCGGTCGGCTGGACGACAATCGGCGTCACGCCCGGCAACGGCTTCGCGCTGGGAGTGACCAACTCGAAGGTAATTATCCCGCTATTGGTGCTAAGCGTGAATTCATCCTGGTTGGCGCTGGCTTTGGCGCCGGTCAAGGCAGGAGCGACGACCACCTGCGGCAACTGGACGAACTGGAAGTTCACCGCGTGGTTGCCGTCGTTGAGCGTAAACGTTTGACCGTTGGCCAAGGCTGCGCCGGAGGTCGCCAACAGCGAGTATTGGTCCGCGAAACGCGCATTGGTGTCGAACGAGTTGTAGAGCTCGATGTCGGTGTTTAAGCCGTTGATCGTCTGCCCGTATTCGGTGCCGCGACGAATCTCGAGTTGATAGGGACCGGTGAGCACCTGCGCCGGAGCCGTGGGATCGGGCGTAGGCATGTTCTCGAAGGCGCTGTTGCCCGCCGTCGCATTTGTGACCATTTCGCCGCGGTCGGCGAAACCGATCGTAACGTCGTCGATGTACCAACCTTCGAAGTCATTGTTTTCGGCGCGTTGCGCGCCGGCGAACGGCTGCTGCTGACCGCCCGTCATGCTGCCGAATTGGTTGCCGTAGACGTTGTCGTTTGCGTAGGGGTTCGCTGTACCAGTGACCGCGTTGATCGCCAGGTCGGAAGGATTGAACGTGGTTCCGGCCGTGCTGAAGTCGAAGCGAAGTTGTAGGTTGTTTTGTCCGGCGTAATTGCTCAGGTCGACCCGCGCCTCCCGCCACCCGGTGCTCGTCGAAGCGCTATCGAACAAAGGTTGCACGACTTGGAGCCCGCCAATCCCAGAATTGATCGAGCCTGTGTCGGCCTGCGTGCTTTCGTACCAGGGCAATTCGGCTTCGGGATTGGCGAAGGTGGGACGGTACGTGTTGTTGGTGGCCAGCAGGTCCCAGGTCTGTCCGCCGTCTTCGGAGATCTCGACGCGGGCGCTATCGAGCATTTGATCCAAATCTTGTAGCGTGCTCGTGGCGTCCTGAGTATTGAGATAGTAGTTGAAGTACAGCGCGGGCTCATCAGCCGAGGAGTAGTTGGCCAGGCTGAAACTGTTGGTCGTGAGCACGCCGTAGGCGCCGCCCGGCAAATTGTAATTGGGCTGATACGTTCCGCCGCTGGCTTCGTTCTTCCAGCCTTGCGCGATCTGCGAATTGGTGATGTAGTTTTCGGCGCCCGGTTGCGTGGAAAGGGTCTTGTTGTTGTCGGGATCCTCCAGGCCGAAATAGAAGCTTTGGTCCTCTTGAGCAGGCAGGGGGAAATTCGGACTCAAAGCATTGCGGCTATTGTCCGGTGCCGTATTGATGCCGTGTCCCGCATCGGTGTTTCGGTTCTCGGTAACGTGCCACAGGTTGTAATCGAGCGTGGAGAAGGCTAGCGCCGTGACATCAAACGTTCCTTGCAGCGGCACGCTGCTGCTGAAGATTGGATTCGTGGCACCGTTGGCGCCGGTATTGCTGTTGAAGATCTTCTGCAGGTTACCGTTGGTGTCGAATGCGTACAGCGAGGTCACTCCGGTGACCAGCGAAGTGGCGGTCGAGAAGAGCATGTCGGCGTACTTGCCGTTTTCGACATCGGGCGGTCCGGCGGTCAGGCCCTGGAACGAGAAGTTGCCCACTTTGCCGATCAATGTCGCCGCGACTTCAATGTTGTTAATGCTGTTAACGCCGGTGGTGTTGATGCCGATCGTATCCAGGCCGATCGAATAGAGATCGCCTTGGTTGCCGATGGCGTACATCGTGTCGTTGACGAACGCCATACCGGTCAGCTTTTCCGCCAGAGGCTGGCCGTTCAGCATGATGTAGACGGGCACCGGTTGCGTCGGCGGCGTGGCGTTCTTCGCGTTGAAGTTGATCGCGCCCGGCGTATTCGGAACAAGTACGGCGCCCGTGTCGGGATTCAGGCGGAAGAGCAGATTTGAATAGGCGGGCGACAAGTTGCCGCCAGCGTAACTGCCGATGGCATACAACGAGCGGCTTTGATCGACGTTGTTTGTGTTTTCTCCCGGAACTGCGTCCTGCTCGACGAACGCCATGGCGTTGATCTGCAGACCGATGTTCTGGCTTACGACGCCGGGAGGGTTGTTGTTGTTGTAGTCGTAGGTGGTGATGCCGTCGGAGCCGATATTCGTGAGGGCGCCCGTGCCGGTGTTGACCTGTTCGTAATCGCCCGAATTGGCGTCGTTGCTGCCGGTGGTCATTCCATACAGTTCGCCGTCGTTGCGCATCGCCAGGGCGTTGATCGACTGCGGACCGGCGAGGCCGGTCATTTGGCCCTGGTCGGTCTCGAACGCGCCAGTGAACGGATTGACGGTTTCCAGGTGGCCGTTGCTTCCGCCCTCAGTCACATACAGCGTGACGTCCGAGAGATTGAACGGCGCGGCGTAGGTATTCAATTGCGCGATGGTACCGGTCTGCGCAGTATCGGGACCGACCAGCGGACCGCCGCTGGTACCCCAGAGCGGCGTCAGCGACGCCGGATCCTGTGCCGTCTCGCCACCCTGGGTGCCGACATGGTCCTCCACGATCCGGTTGACCGAATCGACCGGTTCCAGCCGGGTTAGAAAGTTCGACGAGCCCGAATTGAAAGTCGCGTCGAGGGCCGCCGGCAGCACCGCATTGGAGTGGATGGCGACATAATAGGTGTTTACGCCAGGGTTGTTATTGCTCCCAGCCGGCAACTGCGCTGGGCCGATGTAGGGATCGAGCGTGCCGAAGCTACTGTGCCCCAAATTGCTAGCGTCTTGCCCCATGCCGGGCTGAGGTTGTTGGTCGGTGACATCCGAGTTACGACCCACATAGATCAGGTCGCCCTTCGAGTCGTATACGTCGATTTCCGTGTCGGGCCGCGTCAGGCCGTCGGCGTAACCTACGTCGAAGACAGTCGACCAGGTGCCGTTTGCTAGGAACCCGACTTCCTGGTAGGTGAGCTGGAACTGATACCATTGCACGGTCGTCGGCGTCGCCAGATTGCCACTGGCATCGAGCGAACTGGTATCGCTGGTCAACAGGTCGCCCAGATTCTGAGCGTTGCCGGTACCTCCTCCCAGTTGTGTCGTGTTCGTACCGGTGGCCGTGGTGGTCGATGTGACGGGCGAGTGATCGGGCAGCCCCTCCACATCGATGCCGGTCGTGGCATATCGGATGTCGGCGTTGGTGACGGTCGAACCGGGTATCTCGACCTGCTGTTGCAGACGCACTTGCAGTTCATATTGCCCGCCCGCGGCGCCGTTGCCGGGCACGTAGGCATCACCCGCGTTTTGCCCCTTGGCATAGACGCGCACGTAATAAGTCTGGAGGCTACCGGCTGTGCCCGGCAGCACGACACGAAAACCTGGGTCGTAGGGATTGGTCGACCAGAAGTTCATGCCGTCGGTACCGCTGGTGCCGTCTTGCATCGGCTCAGCCAGGTTGTTCGGCAGTTCGCCCTGCAGCAATGGTCCGGCTCCCAGCGGATCGCCATGCGCGGTGGCGTCCTGTTGCTCGGCGCCAGCATTGTCGCTGCGCGCCAGTACCTGGCCATTCGCGTTGACAAGTTCCAATACAGCGTCGAGCGCCGACGACGTGTTGGTCACGTTAAGCCAGACCTGCGTACCGGCAGTTCCCGAGAACGCGTATGTGTCGACCTCCTGCGGGCCCATGAATCCGTTCACTTGGAAACCGAGCCGAGAATTGTCGTCTCCGCTCTGTTCGTTAGGCGCCAAGGTGCCGAGCAGTTGGGCCGTCGCGGGCGTGGGCCCCGCCGCGGCCTGGTTGATAATGGCCACGTTGCGGTCATTGCTGTATTGATCGAGGATGACGCCGCCGCCCTTCGATGTCGGGTCGCTCGGGTCGGTGGTGCCCCAGTCGCCCGGCGCGGCGCCGCCGACAACGTCGGTGAAGCTCGTCACCGTCCCGGCGACCGTTCCGACGATCACATTCTCACCACCTGCCGACGCGCCACGGTAAATGTTGTAGCCAGTGGCGCCGGTAACCGCGCTCCAATTGACGGTCACCGACCCGGATGGGCCGGTCACGACGACGGATTGTTCGCTGCTGGCAACCGTCTCGCCGGTCGCCGTGAAGGCGGTGATCTCATAGTAGTAGGTACCGCTTCCGAGCGTGCCACCCGACGAATTGGCGGTCGGCGCGTTTTGCACCGGGGCGGAAATACCGGCCGAATTGGTCGTTGGCGGCGTCGCCAAGACACTGTTCGACGCCACAACCGTGCCACCGACCGCGAAGCTGCTGCCGGCCCCCGGCCATGTTTCATTGTCGGGACTATCCGTTGGGGTCAATCCGGCGCCCACCGAATTGTCGCGGTACGAGGTAATCACCACCGGATGCTGCGGTGTGCCGAGAACCTGCACCTCGCCGCCTATGCGGTCGGTGATGTCGAGCGGAGTACCGCTGGCGACGAAACCCGAATTCGGCAGGACCTTGACGACAAGGCTCTGCGTGGAGTTCGACTCCAATCGCAAGCCGCCGACGCTCTGGAAGTTGGGCACCATGATGGTCCCTTCCAGCACATGCACGATGTCGGTGTCGTCCCAGACGCTGGCGGTCTCCAGCGTGGCGCTGCGCACCACCATGCCGTTGATGCCGTTGTCGTCGAGTTGGTTCAAACGCACCAGTGGGCCATCGTTATCGTCGAATTGCGAATACCGCATGACGAGCGGGCCACCGATGCCGGCCGGCACGGCGTTCAGGTCGGTGATCGTCGTGGGATAGCCGCCGGGCGGGGTGGTGTTGCGTCCCCAATCGGGAACCTGAGCGGCCGTGAGCGAATTGGCGTCGACGGAGATCGCCGCGCCTTGGTTGTCCTGGATGATGTTGTTGACGATGACCGGCTGCGCGCCGAGCACGAAGATGGTCGACGCGTCGCTGGCGATACGGCCGTTGCGGTCGCCGCCGCCCACGCCGGCGTTGTCCTCGATCGTGCTATCGGCGATGCGCACCGTGGCCTGATGGATCTCGACGGCGTCGAAGAAGTCGAATCCGCCTTCGATGGCCGTCTCGCCACCGCCGAAGGTGATCAGGGCGTGATCGAAGCTGCCGCTCGAAGTCGGCGCGAAATAGACGCCGCCCCAATCGCCCGGCTGGGCCGGTACGGAATCCTGGTTGTCGGTGGTGTCAAATGTACCGCCACCGCCGTACCGACTGTCGTTGACCGAGGTAAAGACGATCGGATCGGCCGCCGTGCCTTCGGCGATCAGGTTGGTACCGAAATCGGCCTCGATCCGCGCGCCGCCGAGTTTGATTACCACGCCCGGGTCGATCACCAGTTGACCGGCGGCCTGCTGTCTGGGAGTTCCCGAGGTGTTGGCCAACCCCAGGTCGCCCTGCAGGACCAAGTTTTCTTGCAATACGTAGGGAATATCGGTGGCGGTGAATTCGGCCGCCACGTCGAGTGTGTCGAGCGACGAACCGGCGTTCGTGTTGATGCGCACGAACAGGCCGTTCGAGGTGTTTTGCACCGCCGCGTACCAGGTGATGCCGACCTGTTGATTTGAGTTGTTCGGGTTGAACGCCGGCACGGCCGTCAGCGTGCCTTGCGACAGCATGTTCCCTTGCACCTGAGGTCCCGACCGTTGGTAGTCGGTCGAGAAGAGGCTCGTGGCGATCGTAATCGTGGGCGGCAAGGTACCCTGGTCGAAGGTGTGTCCGCCCAGAATCGTCACCTGGTTACCGGCGGCCTGGGCCAGATCGACAGACGAAGCGAGCAACGACCCGTTCACCGCCGCCTTGATTGCCGTGGCAACCTGGGCAACGTTCGTCGCACCGATCAACGAGACGGCGACGTCCCCTTGGTTGACCGGCGTGTTGTTCGAGAACTGGAACGTGGTGCCGTCGATCGTGAACGTCGGGTACGCGCCACCGGTTTGCACCGGCATACTATTGACCGTGATGGTCAAGTCATCTCCGTAGCGTGTAACCTCGAAACTGTTTGGATTGGCGGAGATGGCCGCACTGGCGCTATTGATGATCAGATTGTTCGTGATGGCCGGCCGCGCCGTATTGAGATAGACGGCGTCGTAGAATTGCGGCACGCCGTTGACGAATACTTGTCCGCCGCCGTAATCGAGCAGCGACTCGTTGACGCTGTTGAAGAAGATGCCGAGCGTCTCCATGTCGGAATCGGCGTTGAACACGATGCCGCCCCAATCGCCGGCCTTCTGTGTCAGGCCCGGATGGCTCTCCTTGGTGCCGATGCTGTCGTCGTTGTACGACGTGAACGTCGCCTGATTGCCGGGAACGCCCAGCACCTGCAAGGCGCTTTGGCTGTCGTCGATGCCAACCGCCGAGCTGCCGACCTCGATGTTGGCCTTGTCGAGCTTGAACAGCGCCCCGGCGTCGACCATCATCACCATGTTCTTGGGAAGCTGCAAAAGCGAACTGTTGGGCGAGTCGTCAGGCAGCAGATTCCCGAACTGGTCGGTGCCGATGAGATAAGGCGAATTGTTATAGAGTGCGGGCGTCGTCACTCCGGACAGCGGCGGATTGAAGGGCGTGGTCAACAGGTTGACCGTGACCGCGTTCTGGCCTTGGAACAGTCTGACGTAATAGTAATTGGTGTCGTAATCGTTCGTGTCGCCCGCACTCTGGGCCGCGGCGACTTGGACGCCGTTGCCCGGCAGCGTAGCCGTCGCACCGTTCGGCAACATCTTCACCGCGGCGTTGAGCCCGGCCTGCACCGCGAGCGCGAGATCACTGGCTTGCCCGCTGAACGGGAGGATAATGGCGAAGTTGCCATCGCCGAGCAAAGAACCCGCCGACGCACCGGGATTCAGCGTTGTGGTGGTGAACTCGAACGTTCCGGTGAAGGTGCCGACGCTCACCGAGAACTTGTCGCCGGCCACGATCTTGGCGGAGCCGGCTTGGTTGACGGCGATGGCAAGCGTCGCGTTCGCGTTCCCTTCGACACGGAGATTTACTTCCTGGCCGGCCGGTATCCCAGCGGGTGCGGACTTGGCTTGGGGGAACCCCGATTTGTAGGTCCCTGCGTCGTTGTAAGCCGTGGTGCCGACAGGCACGTTGGCAATTAACTGATTCTCGGCTCCGGGCGAGGTGCCGCGGTAGACGTGATAACCGGCCAGGCCGGGCATGGTGCTGGCGGCCCAAGTCAACGACAGCGTCAACTTCGAAGAGCTTGTGGTGCCCGCTTGCTCGTTGCTGACAAGCGTCTCACCATTGCCATTATCAAATGCGGTGACGACGTAGTAATATGTCGTGTTGGTGCTGAGCGATCCGCCGGTGGTCGGGCCGACCGGGTTCAGCGTGGGCTCGGCCAACGCGGCCTGGATCGTCGTGTATGGGTGGGCCGCACTGCCGACGTCGCCGATGGACGAGCCGGCCTTGTCGACATAGATCGTCTGGCCGACATCAAACCAGAAGTTGTATGCGCCGGCACCGGCCGACGACGAGTTACCGACGAGCGCATCCTTCTGAGTATCGCCCCAGAGCACCAAGGGAGTGCCGGTGAGCGCCCCGCCGTTGTTGGGATCGACCACGATATTGGTAGTCGGCGCACCGCCTACTTCGATGCGGCCGTTGCCCGCATCGCTGAGCGTGTAATTCGAAGCGATGAAACCGCCGTTGATGACGGCTGCCTGCAAAGCCGCGATGATTTTTTGGGTGACCAGTTCCTGGTTGTCACCGGCCGCCAACTGCACCGGAATGCTGCCGCGCGACGGATTCGGAGCCGACGTGCCGCTGTAGAAGGTGATGGTTTCCGTGCGAACCGTGCTCGTTCCCGGCTGCGCGATGCTGATGGGCGGCAGCGTGGGTTGCGGCGGATGGGTGCTACCCGGAGTAACGCTGCCATTGTCGGCGAAAGTTGTTTGGCTGGCAGGAACCGTCGCCAATAGGACCTCGCTACCGGACGCCGTGCCGCGATAGATTCGGTAGCTGGTCAGCCCTGCGACCGTGCCCGCCTGCCAGTGCAAGTTGAGCGTGGCGTTGAGCGCGGTGGCCGTCGCCGATTGCTCGTTGCTGACCAGTGTTTCGTCACCCTTCGAGTCGACCGCCGTGACGACGTAGAAATAGGTGCCGGCGGCTAGGTTTCCGCCGGCCGTGGGAATGACCCGCGCTAGCGTGGGCTGGCCGGTAGATAGCACGGACACCGCCAAACCGACGGGCGGTCCGTTGCCGTCGGTATAGGTCGTTGTGCCCGCGGGTACCTGCGCCACGAGAACATTCTCTGCACCAGACGACGTGCCACGGTAAATGTTGTAGTGATTCAGATTCGTCAGCCCACTGGCGGCCCAAGAGAGCTGCAGGCTGTTGGCGGTGGCGGTCGGCACGCCCGACTGCTCATTGCTGACGAGGGTCTGGTCGCCGTTGTTGTCTACCGCCGTGATCACATAGTAGTAGGTCGTTCCTGCATTCAACGACCCGCCAGAATGCGTGGTGATCGCATTCTGCACCGGCACGACGACGTGCCCATCATCGTTGAAGCTCGTGGTGCCCGCCGGCACGGTGGCAAGGAGGGTCTCTTGGCCCGAAACCGTGCCGCGATAGACGTTGTACTTGACCGCACCGGCCGAAGTGCTCCACGAGAGTTGCAGCTTTTCCTTCCCGACGGTGCTTGCGGCGGCCTGTTCGTTACTGGCAATCGTCTCATAGCCGTTCGCATAGACCGCCGTGACCACGTAGTAATAGGTGTTCGGCGTCAACGCACCGCCCGCCACCGGCGTAATCGCGTTGAGGACAGGCTGACCCGTCGACGAGGTGTTATCGGTGACCGTGATGCTATAGCCGTTGCTAATCCCCTGGGCACCATTCGACGGCACGAACAGCGACTGCCCCGGATCCGTCAACGACTGGTTGGCCACGGGCTGGAAACCGAGTTCGAGCTGATATTGGCCGTAAGTCTGTCCCCCCCAACCGCTGTTTGGCACGTCGGGGTTGAATTGATCGTTGCCACTGGCCGTCACAGACACATAGTAAATGCCCGGACTGAGAGTGGTGTTAATGTACGAGTCGGTACCGAAATAATCGTCGTTGCGGGCGATCATCTGCTGCGACGGTGCAACCGAGATTTCGGAGGCGCCCGACGTATTGACGGTGATCGGCCCCGCGAGCTGAACGGTACCGGCTCCGAGTGTCGCGGTGGCATTCAGACCGGCCGTTCGTGCGGCATTCTCGACCGCGGCCACGATGCTCACCGCCAAATCCTGCTGCTTGCTACTCGCGCTGAAAAATACGCCGAAGTGTCCGTCGGCTAGCAAGCCCGTCGTGGAATTGATGGTGCTTTGATTGTTGGTGAATTCAAAAGTGACCGGCGTGCCAGAGTTGTCGGTGATCGTGAACGTATCACCGTTGTTGACCAAGGCGCCGCTGCTGGGAAGCGATAGCTCGTTGAACTGTTCGTATAGTGTCACCAGCGTGTTCAGACCGCCGGGCACCGCAACGGTCAGCTCCCGAGCGCCGGATGCATCGGCATACGCCGTGCCTGTGAAGATAAGCTGCCCGGTACCGAGGGTCAGATTCAGTTGGAGGTTGCCCGCTGTGATCTGATCTTGAACGGCGCTGTAGGTGGCGCTCGCGACCTGGGCTTGCGTCATCGACGAATCGAATTCGATGGCCACGTTGCCATCGGGAAGTAAGCCACTTGCCGGATCGGCCGATCCCGTTTCGTCGAACTCGAACGTGACCGCGTGGGTGCCGTCAGAGAGTATGAAGAAGTCTCCCTCGGTAAGTTGGCTCCCCGACGTTTGCCCTGCTTTGTCCACAGGCAACGTGATCGTCGTCTGTGCGGCAAGCCTCTGAGCCAAGGTCTCTGCGGTGACGGTGCCGGTCGAGTCGACGTTAAATTGGTAGAGGTCGATCTGATTGCTGTTCGGCTCGTAGCCAAACTGCACGTTCGTGACATCCTCGCCACCGGGGTAGGTTTGCGGAGCCGAGGCGCCGTTGAGCTCCGGCACCGTTTCCACACCGTTACCCATGATGGTGCCCGGCGGACCATCATCGTTGTATTCCAGTCCCAGGTTGAGGCCGATGCCGTGCATCGCCACTCCCATGAACTGCGTGCCATACAGACCAGTACCCCAATTGAGATTGCCGTTGACAATCTCCAGGCCCACATTGACGCCGTCGAAGAAATAGCTATCCAGACTGCCCGTAGCGATTCCGTCGACCTGGTTGGCCGTCAGGGTCGGATTGAGTACACGCGTATCGCCGACGACAACCCAATCTTCGCCGCTGTTGCCGGGCGCCTGCGCAAACGTAATGCCTGTGTAATAACTGTAGAGCTTGAAGATCTCTTCAACCGTCTGCTTTTCGTTGGCCGTGATCTGGTTGTGCAGAGGCTGGTTCGTGGTCGGATCGACGCCGTAGACGTCGGGGAAACTGTAGGTGACTACGGTCGCTCCCCCGGCTTGCGTACCGATCGCATGGTTTTCCACGTCAAGGGGAAGAGAGCGCTCGCCCGGATCGAGCAGGCCGCCCGGGAAGACCAGGTTGGGATCGAGCGGCTGAGGCATGAGGTCGCCGCTGTAGATCTGCGTCGCCAACGTGCTCGAAGTACCGAGCGTGCCGACGTTGTCGGCGCCGGCAAAAGTACCGTTCGCGTCGCCGGGATACGGCGTCGGCCCCACAGGCGCGGTCAGCGGCAACTCGTCGTTGCCGACGCGCAGCCGAAATGCATCGCTTCCCGCCACACCGGCCAGCGTTGCGAGCTGGCTGATGTTGATCGGTGTCAGACTGCCGGGGAGTTCGAAGACAATCCGCGCTTCGTTGTTGGTCGAGTTGTACAACACCGAACCGGGAACATGGATCGTGCCATCCGGCTCATTGGTTATCGCCGAGACGTTCGGATCGGCAATGAACGTCTTGTCGTCGCCGTTGGTCGTCGTGTTGTTGGTGGAGATGAGTTGGAACTGTGTCGGATCGAGGTGGGTCGCGTCGCCGGGCAACGTCTGCACCGGCTCGTTGAAGTAGACGTCGATCTCATTATTGCTCGCCACCAGGTTGCCCGATGCGTTCCGCGCGACCGGTTGTGGCACGACCGAGACCACTTGCGGGCCGAGTTCCAGGCGGAAATTCTGTGTGTAGTTCACTCCGCCGTTGAATGCCACATTTTTCGTATCTTCGAGCGCGCCTGTGCCCGAGCCGACGATCTTGATCTGATAGAGGTCGTCGGGCAGAGGCGAGCTGAAGCGCATGTCCACTTCGTTCGCTTGCGAGGGGTCGATGCCGATGAAACCCGGCGTGATGGTCACGTCGTTGCCGTTGCCGAACACACCATCGTCGCCGCTGCGCGTGATCTGGATCGCGCTCAGTGTTTTGGGATCGATCGTTTCGCCCGCACTGAGCAGAAAGCGGAACGTGAGGTCGGTCGGCGCGGTGTGCGTAGTGATATTCTGACCGGGCTGCCAGACACTACCGTCGTTGGGGATGATGGAGATGAGCGTCGGTCCGCTTGTCAACAGCAGGCGCGTCTCGAATTGCTCCAACCGCAACTCGCGGCGCGACTCGACCGTCGCTTTGGGCCGACGGTTCCGGCCTGTCCGCGACGACGACCGGCGAGCTCGGTGCGGAAAGCGCATATCCCCCTTAAACCACGAACCCATAGGTACTTATTCCCCGTGCTGGAGTGCGATGCGCGCGTCGTGGCGCGCGGGTTTTGACGGTTTTGCCGATTGTCATCAGAAACTACAAGCGAATCAAGAAAAAAATGCAGACCATCCGAGCTCTGCCGCGATAATTCACGACATTTCGCTCGCGCCACATCGAGCCGTTCTGCACCCGCAGCGCGCACAGCGGTTCGAGGGTCGCAGCTCAGGGTGGTTATCCGAGCTCGGAAGCGCCAGGAACCGACCGCGCCTCAGATCAGTCCACCTGTGCCAGGCTGAAGAATTCGTCCGTGGCAGCAATCGACGCGAGCAACCCCTCGTTGGTCAATACGCCTTGCGCGAGCTCGGCAACCGCCGTGTTCAGCTCGCTGGGACTGGGTGCGCGATCGAGCAGTTGCCGGTAGTCGTTGTCGACAACGTTCACGTAGTCTTCGCCGCTGGCGGCGAAGCCCAACGCCACGCTGAAGCGGCTGACCCCGGCGTTAAGTTGGCTCACCCAATAGGCTTGCCCGGCGAAATCCGGGCTCCGCCCCAGCACATTTTGATAGAGCGCCTGAACATATGATGCGTTGGTTCCACCGGAGTTCGCATAGAATTCCGCGGACGAGGCAAGCGCGGCCACCAACCCGGTATCGCTCAATCCATGCTGCATCTGCCCGATCCAGTATTGCAGGCCAGCCTGATCGGGCGCGCGCCCCAGGTACTTTTCGTAGGCCGGCTCGATGACAAAATTGGTCAGGTATTCGCTCGACGTCACCAGAGAATTGGCAACGGCCACGCGCGGAACCCCTTCGTCTAACAACGCCGACCAGTAAAGCAACCCCTGGCCATCCACCGGCCGGCGTAGCAGGTCTTGGTAGACCTGGGCCACATAGTATTCGTCCGGCGTTCCCGCGTTCGGGTTGGGAATCGGCAGCAACTCCCGGAGAACCGTGGTGGGGATCGTCGAACTCACCGTCTGCGAGTTGTCATTGACGGTGATCGTTATCTGAAAATTGCCCGCTTCGGTGTAGGTGTGCGATCCGCGCACCGTGCCGCTGCTACCCAAGAGATCCGGCGTGATGACTCCAGCACTCGTGGCGCCGTCGCCCCAGGCGATGGTGGCGGTCATCTGCGAGTCGGTGAACGACAAGGTGGCCAGCGGGCTCAATTCGACGGGCACGGTCCATTCGCGCCATGTGGCGGGCAGTGCCGTAATCTGGATCGGAGGCACGCCCACATTGACCGTGTCCGTGACGGTCGTGTTGGGAGCCACATCGTGTTGGATGACGACCGTCGGGTTGTAGGTACCAAACACCGCGTAGGTGTGCGAACCGAAGACGCTGAATGTGGTACCCGTCGGGTCGGACACAATCTGTCCGGCCGACGAGGTGCCGTCGCCCCAATTGATCGTCGCCGCATAGTGACTCAACGACTCGGCGCCACCCGGATCGGTAAAAAGGGCGAGTTGTTGTGAGGCAAACGGTCGGTATTCCAGCGCCGAAACAGTCGCTCCGCCGATCGCTTGCACCGGCGGATCAGTCACCGTGGCGCTCGCCGTCACCGTCACGGGGACAGCAGCGTCATTACTCAAAGTGACTTTGATCGGATAGTTGCCATAAAGGCTATATTGATGTTGCCCGGTGACCGTGAAGAGTTGGCTGCTGCTGTTGTAGGTGACGGTGCCGGCCGAAGACGAACTCCCATCGCCCCAATCGATCGTGGCGCCGTATTCATTCAGCGGATCGAGAATACCGGGGTCGCTAAACGTGGCTAGCCGTTGTGTGGCCGAAAGCGCGCCCTCGACCGCGGTAAAGGAGTAACCGCCCGTCGCCACCAGCGAAGGATCGTTCACGGTGACCGGATCGGCAACGATGGCATTCGGCGCGATGTCGTGGCTGATCGTAATCCTGATGAATTCACTGCCGGGGGTCAGGTATACGTGGCTGCCAGTCACCGTGAAGATGTCGGTGCTCGCATTGAACGAGATGACGCCGGGACTGACGGTGCCGTCGGCCCAGTCGATCTGGGCCGAGTAGTCGCCGAGGTCTTCCGGACCTCCCGGATCGGTGAAGGTGGCGACCGTGGCATTGCTTATGCCCGATCCTTCGGACAGCGTAAAGGGCGTTACGCCGATGGGCAGTACTGCCGGGTCGGCAATGCTAGAACTGCTCTGAACCGTCACGGGCGCGCTGATATCGTGGTTGATCACCAACGTCACGACATAAGGACCTTCCTCGACGTAGGCGTGCGAGCCCACCACCGCGTATGCGTCGCTTCCGGTCTGCTGGACGGTGCCCGAGGTCGTGTTGCCGTCGCCCCAGTCGATTGTCGCCGAGTAATGATTCGTGCCCAACGCGCCGCCAGGGTCGGTAAAGGTCGCCAACGTCTGGTTACCACCGGTCGTGCCCTCGCTCGCGGTGTAGGTGAATCCACCTTGCGCCACGACCGACGCGTCCGAGACGATCGCCTCGTCGGTCACCGTGACGTCGGGCGCCGTGTCGTGCGAGATCGTCACAACCGGCGTGTAAGTGCCATAGGTGTTGTACGAGTGGTTGGCGCCACCTTCGACCAAGAACTGGCCCGGAACATTGGGATCGACTATCACAGTCGCACTCGAACCCCGTCCGTCACCCCAATTCACCGTCGCCGAGTAATCGGAGACCGACTCGGCCCCCGCGGGATCGGTAAACGTGGCTAGCAACTGGTTCGGCGGCGGCATGCCTTCGGTGGCGTCCACGGTGAAACCGCCCGATGCCACGACCGGCAAGTCGGTCACCGTCGCCAGAGACTGCACAAAGCTTGGCGTCGCTCCGTCGATACTGATGCTCGTGCGGACGGTGTAGGTCCCTTCTTCCGCGTACGTGTGCCCGCCCAGGATCTGAAACACGCCTGTCTGGGACGTTGCGACGACCGTGCCGGCGGTTGCCGGAGTGCTGTCGCCCCAGGTTATCGTCGCCGCGAAATCGGCGGTGCCGATACCGGGGGCACTGTCGTTGACCGATGCGACCGGCTGCGCGCTGAAGGGAGTATTTTCCTGACCGCTGACGCTGATACCGGCGAAGGATGAACCCGCCAGGAGTTGGCGAGGCTCCAGAAGCTCTGCCCCCAGCGCCGCACGGTGCGTTTTGCGGCCCTGTCGTTGACGCCGCGCGCGCAGCGCAGGCGGCTCGTCCGCCTTTTTGCCAAATCGCATGCATACCCTCCACGAGTCGTCGCGCAATCGCAAAACGGCTTTTGTGCCCGAGATTCTGCCCTGCGCTCAAGTTGCCGACGCGGCAACGGGACGTAACGCGCCGTTTTGTCCTGCCGGGCTTATAGTAGATAGAAGCTACGGCAAACACAAGTTTTTTGCATAAAATCGATTGTAAGACGTGACGATCAATCCATTGATCGCCGAACAGATCCGCCGCAACCGAGTGCGCGATGGCGGATGGGAGCTCGCGGCGGGGCACCGTCGCCATCTGACCGAGCGCCTGGTGTCGCTTGCGCCAGCGCCTGCCGGCAGGTTGTGCGTGTTGGGTGCCGGCAACTCGAACGACCTCGATCTGGAATCGCTCAGCCAGATCTATAAAGAGGTGCACCTCGTCGACGTCGACGGCGAAGCGTTGAGCCGCGGCGTGACGCGTCAGGGTGAACCGGCATCGCGCAACGTGCAGTTGCATGCCGGGATCGACCTGACTGGCATCTGGGAAAGTCTCGCCGAAGACGGCGCAGCGGCCGATCGATTGTCGCCAACTGCTGATGGGCTTGTAACGCGGGCCCTCAACCCCGTAGCAGGCGGTCTTCCCGCGCCATTCGATGTAGTCGTATCCGCCGGCATGCTCAGCCAACTCATCGAGGCCGTCGGCAACGCCGTGCCCGCGCGGACGCCCGGGTTTTGGGATCTGCTACTCGCGGTGCGCACGGGCCACCTCCGACTTGCCGCGCGCTTGACCGCAGTGGGCGGCTCGAGCCTGATCGTCTCCGACTTCGTTTCCTCAGCGACATGCCCGGAGCTGGACCGGGCCGACGAGGCAGAATTAGAGAAGCTCGCTGGACAACTAGCCGAGGAGAGGAATTTTTTTCACGGCTTGAACCCGGTCTTTTTCCCGACCTTGTTCCGCAGCGATCCGGTCTTGGCGGCGTTGATCGCCGACGTCCGGCACACCGGCTATTGGTTGTGGCGGCAACGCACTCGCACGTACGCCGTTTTCGCCCTCGCCTGCCGACGCAGCGACTTATGAAAACTACCCGGCTAGGACTCGAACCTAGAATGAGGGAGCCAAAGTCCCTAGTGTTACCATTACACCACCGGGTAAATATGGTGCCGCCCGTTCGGTACGGCCGCCCCTTCCGGCTCGATCGTCACTTCCGGCTTACCACGGCAAAGGCGAGCTGCTCCAGCTCGATCGCCAGGTCGACGCCAACCTGGCTCACGTTGTCGGGCAAGTTGATCGTGACGGGGGCGAAATTCAAAATGCCCTCGACGCCCACCGCCAATAGCCGATCGGCCACGAGCTGTGCCGAAGCCGCCGGTACGGCGATCATGCCGAGACGTATCCTATGGCGAGCGGCAATCTCTGGCAAGCGATCGAGGTGTTCGACGACCAACCCCTCGATCGGTGTTCCGATCTTATCGCCTGCCGCGTCGAAGGCTGCGACGATCGAGAAGCCGCGCTGGGCAAACCCTCGGTAGCCGAGCAACGCGCGGCCAAGGTTGCCCACTCCCACCAGGGCCGCTGGCCACTGCTGATCCGTGCCCAGGATCCGCTTGATGGCCGTGATCAGCTCGTTGCAGCGATAGCCGATGCCCGGATAACCGAAATGCCCGAAATAGGCCAAATCTTTGCGAACCTGAGCGTCGGTGAACCCGAGCACGCTCCCCAGACGGGTTGAGCTCGTGGTCTCGTGACCATCTCGCACGAGATGCTCGAGCTCCCTCAGATAAAGGCTGAGCCGGGTGACCACCGCTTTGGGGACAGCATCGTCCGCCGACGCAATAGGGGGTTTCCTCTTCGGTTGACTCATGTCGCTCAGGCGGGTTTTACGCACCTTTTGCCGGCAAAGGCAGGGCCACTTTAGAGGATACTGCCTAGTTTAACAAGCGAATCCGGCACCTATCCCACCCCGATCGCGTGACTCGGTCCGGACAGGTTGCCTGACCGTCAAAGCCGGCTTTGCCGAGGCGGCCGAGTTGTCCGTCCGCAAGGTTGTTGCATAGAGTCCAGTCGAAATAGCCGATGAAGAAGGTGTGGCAAGCTTGCACGGCAAAATGCTTGCAGTTCCACGATATCCTCCAAATAACGCTCGATTCCCAGCCGATTTAGGCTGCGAGGATCAAGCAGTCTTCCTGCCTTGACGATAGTCACTGGCATAAGGCCGATCGATCGCGCGGTTGCATCGCCTACGGCGTCCGGGGCGAGCCGGATGTTCGTGCGACGTACGTGATCGAGCTAATGCACGTGGAATGTGCGGCCGAAAGTTACCGTAGACGGGCATTGAGCCCGTCCGACCAGGCCCTACCTTTTCTGTCAAGTCCTTGGAGGAGGCAGGAGTATGAAAGCTCTTTTGAGAACTCCGCTGTTCGCCGTGGCCATCACGGCGCTCACGTGGAGTTCGGCCGACGCCAGCTATTGCGGCGCGGCGCGTTACCAATGTTGTGCGCGTAGCTGTGACACCGTCAGCTACGCCTGCTGCAAGCAGCAGTGCCATACGGTCATGAAGACCTGCAAGGAGGTGGTCTACGAGCGGCAGAATTATACCTGCTACAAAACAGTCTGGGAGCCGGTCTGCGAGGAGCGCACGATCGACTGCGTCAAGTATGTGCAGGAGCAGCGTGTCCGCAATTGCGAGTACACGGTCTGCAAGCCCGTCTACGAGACCCGGACGCGAACCGTGAACTACACGGTTTGCAAGCCTGTCTGGGAAACCAAGACGCGCGAGATTCAGTACACGGTCTGCAAGCCGGTCTACGAGACGAAGACCCGCGAGATCCCGTACACGGTTTGCAAGCCCGTCTACGAGAAGAAGACCCGCGAGATCCACTACACGGTTTGCAAGCCGGTCTGGGAGACCAAGACCAAGGAAATTCCCTACACGGTCTGCAAGCCCGTCTACGAGACCCGCACTCGGCAAATCTGCTACACGGTTTGCAAGCCGGTCTACGAGACGAAGACCCGTGAGATCCCGTACACGGTCTGCAAGCCCGTCTACGAGACGAAGACTTGCGAGATTCCCTACACGGTCTGCAAGCCGGTCTGGGAGACGAAGACCCGTGAGATTCGCTACACGGTCTGCAAGCCCGTCTACGAAACGTGCAGCCGGCAGATCCACTACACGGTCTGCAAGCCGGTCTACGAGACGAAGACCCGTGAGATCCACTACACGGTCTGCAAGCCGGTCTACGAGACGAA
>DASZTS010000002.1:0-5234 GCA_035547915.1 Pirellulales bacterium
CGGCAGATGCGCTTCCAATTCTTCCATAAACTCCTCCGGCATCTGAGAACGTGCCATGACTTGTCTCCTCCTAAGGTTGAAGAACTCTCAGGCGAAGCCGGGCGCAAATGCCGTGCCAAGGGTTTTGTCAGAGTCTCTAAGGATGAATGCGGGCCGCTTTTAATGGAGGTAACGGCAGTCGCGTCACTTGCGATTCGCGAGTGCGATTCAACGACCAGATCGCTCAGACAAGTCATCGATACAAGCTGGCGATTCGTAAATAGCTTGTCGAAGGTATCAAAACCATAGCCAAGGCACCAAAGGTTTCTTGGATCCTCCGCGAGCGGTGCGTCAATGCCTTCAAGGTTCTCTGGACGTTCCACGTCCTCGTTTGTAGTGCAGTCAGCTTCGAGGTATACGCGGCTGTTACGGCCCTCGGCGACTACTGCGAGGAGCACCATGCCAAGTTCGCCCTTTTTACCTGCTTCCTTAATGTCGCTCTCCGGAATCGGCTGATCACTCAAAATGCATCTGAACTTACAGCCGCGACCAAGCTTTGTGCCTGCGTCAATATCCGACTTGTTTGGCGGCTGACCAGTTCTTACTGCAAACCGATAACGGTTGTTTGCTCGATCAACCATTGGTTCGAGATAAGCTTCCTTGCCTTTTTTTGTGGCAAGCCAAAACGAGCGAGCAAGCGGCACGCGCGCGCCTCGGCACGCCGGATTGGGACTCGGAACGGTTCGTGCCCAAATCCAAGCGATGACAGTCAACTCCTGCCCGACGTATTCCTTCAGGTCGGGCCGGCGCTTGCCCATGTCGACGGTGATTTTCACCTTGGGGTAGAGATGGCCGATGCGCCTGAAGGCTTCGTCGCGCATCCATCTTCCGTAATAGCGCACGTCTTCCGCCAGCCCCTGCGCTCCTCGCCAGACGTGCGCCGCCTTCTCCTCGGCGGACTTCCGCCGCCACTCGGGATTCACCGGCGGCCGAGCGGCAAAGTTAGGCGGAATTTCGATCAGCGCCTTGGTGATCAACACGGGCACGGGATTCAAGTCGCTCGCGCATGCCCGCAGCCCCAGCCGCTGTGCCTCTAGCGGAATAGACCCGCCGCCACAGAAAGGGTCAAGCACTGGCGGCGCATGCTCCGCTAAAAACGCATTTACTGCCTCGGGCTGCGCCAGCATATTTTTGACGTCGCGGACTGAGACTGTGATTGTCGACCCGAACTTTGCAGTATCGGTGTTGGCTGATACATCTGCCGGCGAGCGGTCGCTCAACGACAAAACCGCCTCGTTCTTCCAGTCTCCGTCGGCGACTTTGTTGGCGGCGATCGAGCGGGCGATTTCTGCCCGCGCGCGATTGATGACGTGTGGATTATTCGAGTTCTCCCATTGCACCAGCTCTTCGATCAGATTGAACAACTCCGCTCGCTTCGCGCCGGCGATTTCTTCACCCGCGCCGGCGTACATCGGGTCGCTATCGGGATCGTCAACGAGCGAAGCGAACAGTACCGCGCGACAGGCAGCCAGTGGCCGCCGCGCCCACCACAAGTGCAGCGTGCTCGGGTGTCCATGCCGGATCGATTTCTCCCTGGCCGATGCCTCATTGATCGCCTTCAACGGAAGCGCGACTTCGATAAGTTTTTTTCGTCTTGTCATGGTTGTCATTCGGCGCGTTGATTCCAGCCAGGGATCGGCAGGTTGGGACCAGCAGGTTGTGATATTGAATAATCTCTACGTTCGTTAGATTTCGCAAGCGGTGGTGGCGGTTTCTGCCGACGGCTTGCTCTTTTTCTTGGTTGTTGAGCCGGTCGGCGTGTTGGCTGGTTTTGAGCCGGCGTCGGTGGTGTCGGCCTGCGCCGCTTGGTTACACAGCCGATAACTTTTCCCGTTGATGGTGATGATGGCCGCGTGGTGTAAGAAGCGGTCCAGAATCGCTGTGGCACTGGGCACGTCGCCGATCAGCTTGCCCCAATCTTCCAGCGGACGGTTGCTGGTCATCACGGTCGAGCGTGTTTCATAGCGCCGCATGATGATCTCGAACAGCACTTCGCCGCTGCGGCGAGGCAACTGTTTCATGCCCATGTCATCTACGATCAGCAGATCGGGTCTGAGATATTTGGCCAGGATCTTCTCCTGGTCTTCGACCGATTCGTCGTGCAGGAAGTCCCGTACGACATCGAAGATCGAGCGGTACAGCACGAGCAGGCCTTGCTTGATGGCCAGATAGCCGATGGCTTGCACCAGGAAGCTCTTGCCGGTGCCCGGCGGACCAAGGAACAGCACGTCGCGCGCTTCGCGCACGAAGCGGCAGGTGGCCAGGTCGAAGAGCTGTTTGCGTGGGATCGACGGGTTGAACGACCAGTCGAAGTCATCCAGCGCCTTCAGTTCCCGAAACTGAGCCGCTTTGACGCGTCGATCGATCAGACGCTGGTTGCGCACCAGCAGTTCGTCCTGCAGGATCAACTCCAGGAACTCGGCGTGGCTGAGTTGATGGCCGGCCGCTTCTTGCAGCCGCACAGAGAGTGTTTCGGCGAGCCCCGACAGACGAAGCTGGCGCAGGGCGGATTGTAAACGATCGTTCATGGTGCATGCTCCTGGTTGAGGGGTGAACTGGGAACTACGCTGGAAGTGTCCGACGAAACAGAGGCAGGCTCTGCTGAGGAGCATCCTGCCGAGGGATAGTCGGACCGAGGGCGCGTCGAGCGCGTTGTGCAGCCCTGGTACGCCACCGGCGCATCAGGGCTGCTTGCTGCGCCTACTCGAACGCCCGAGCCATGCCTCGTAAAACCTTCGCTCACGGAGGAGCGATCCGTCTGGCGATGGAGCGCCCGTGCGACGATCGCGGCATAATCGTCGAGTGGGCGAATGATCGGGTGCTCGTCCAAGAACGGCAGAGGCTCCTGTCGCGGCGCGGAGCGCTTTAGCAGTTGCCGTAGCGTGCGCAGCCGGAAGGTGCCGTGCGAGAGTGCGGTTTCACAGGCGCACTCGATCGAATCGGTGGAGTGCTTCTTCGTCAGACTGAGCAAGCCTTGCAGCACGCGTGTCCCTTCGATGCCGCGGCTGGCGAGCATGGCCCGCGCCCACTTGTCCGTATGGGGGCCGATCCTGCACGCCTTCGTTAAGAGCCAGGCCGCGCCGCGCTCCAGGCCGCTGATCTTCTCCGCCGCCAGATGCTCGCCGAGCGTGCTGAATCCGCCCGGTTCGCGACGCAGATGCAACGCCACCTGCTCCCAGCGATGATTGAACAGTCGCACTAAGCGAGCGTCCCAGCGCACCCACACCGTGCGCCCCAGGTACTCAGGCGGCGCCGAATAATACGCCTTGCCCACCTCGACGTGGCCGTCGCGGTTGACCTTCCGCTGTCCTTCCTGGAAGTTAGCGAACGGTTCGCTCGGCAACGACACCAACGCCGCGCGTTCCGCCGTGAACAGCTTGCCGACTTGCTGCTTGGTCGTGCCATGAATCCGCGTGTCGGCCACCGTCTGTTCCCAATGCTCCAGGTGCCGTTGCTGCTCGGCGAGGCTCGTGAACGTGCGGCCGCGCAGCGCGTTGTTCTTCACGTACTTGATTCCTGCCTCGACCTTTCCTTTGTGCCGTGGCATGTACGGCCGCGTCGGCAGGATGACGGTGCCGTAGTGCCGACAGAACGATTGCACCTTCGGCACCAACTCTGGATCGAACCAATCCGGATGCGCCACGGCCGCCTTCAGGTTGTCGATGACCAGCGTCCGTGGCACGCCACCGAAGTGACGGAACGCATTCTCCAACGCGCGCAGGAAGTCGTCGGTCGTCTGCGTGAACGTGGCCTCGCTGTAGCCCTTCCGCGAGTGACTGAGCACGATCCGAAACACGTGCGTCTTGCGTCGCCCGCTCTCGGTGACAAGCGGAGCGCCCGTGCCGAAGTCCACCTGCGCTTCTTCGCCGGCAACACACTCGAGCCGACGAAACGGTAGCGCCGGGCTCCGTCCCAGACGGCGTAAATAACGCCGTAGCGCATCGTAATGGACCGTGATCCCTTCGTCGGACAGATCCTGCTGAATGCGACGCGCCGACAACCCCACTTCGTGTTTGGCCTGGATCGCCTCGTGGTAGGCAGCACACTGGCTCGGCGGACCGTGTCGGGCATGCGACCCGGTCGGCGCGTTGCTGGCGGGTTTTGGATCGCCAGCCGGCAACCCGTCGAAAGTGGCTGGTTTTGGACCCGCTGAGCCGGTCGGCAGGTTGGCCGGTTTTGCCTCGCACGACCCGCGCCGCAGGTATTTCCCGACTGTCCCGCGGTCCAGGCCCAGCTCGCGCGCAATGCGCCGGGCGGACCATTGTTGCGCATGTAACGCTTGGATCGACTCGATCATCGCCACGTTGAGCAGATTCGCCATTGCCAGATCTCCTTCCGCGGCGAACTGCCGCTGGAAATCTGTAGGACGAATCCTCCTCTCAAAAGTGGCTGGTTTTCACCTGCCGATCACTGGCTGGTTCTACGCGCCGACTGACATCATGGTTCGCGTTAAAGCTTGAATTCCTCGTTGCGAAGGCGAACACTGGTGCGGTCAGAGTGCAAGGTTCCAAACAATGTGCCGTCAGGCATAATGCTGCCGGAAAACCAATCTGGGAATCGCGACGGTGCCGCAGTTTCTTCTGGGACATCGTTGGGTAACAATCCATCGGAGGTTACGACCTTTTCGATGCGCCGAAGAACGTGATACTCAATTCCGAGCACCTGGATATCGAGGGCCCGCATGCTCCAAGGCCAGAAAAATGGATCAAATTCATGGAAAAGCCGCGGCCACGAACGCGAAAGCTCCCAGCCAGTGGCCGAAATCACGAAAATTTGCCCACCGACCTCCACGGTCGGCAGCACACGCGACGGAAACTCTCCAAAGGGTCGGCCGAAGAATAACTTCCTCATTTGCCTTCGAACTTTAACAGCAGACGCGAAATCGATGGTGCGGTGTAGTTGAGTTGGGGTAGGAAGCTTTCGAAACGGATTGGATTTCGGGCCAAAAACAGCTCACTCGCCTTGAGGCCCTTCTCGTACATGCGGCGGGCGAGTTCCGGGATGACACGCAACCCCTGGGCAGTCTGTGTGCGAGCGATGAAGTGCTTGGCAACCTCAATGGTCTTGAGCACCGCCGCTTGAAGCGATCGCGTCACGTGGCAGAACATGCGGTGCTCGATCGGATTGTACTTCGAGCAGCCCGGCGGGTAGTGGGCCACGCGAATGTCGCAGTCCATGTCCGAGGCAAGGTAGCA
>DASZTS010000003.1:0-31715 GCA_035547915.1 Pirellulales bacterium
ATGACAAGCCAACAGGTAACGGCTGTAGTAGTCGATGACCGTCACCGCGTACCACCAGCCATGACCCGGGATATGCACGTAGGTCACGTCCATCTGCCACAAGTCGTTCGGTTTCTGCGGCAATAACTCGAACAATTTGGCTGCCTGGTGGACTTCGGCCTGACGCCGCTTCGGCTTGTGCAGCAGCCCGTGATCCTTCATCACGGCGAAGGCCTGCCGATCCTTCACGGGCTGGCCTGCTCGGCGACACATCACAGCAATCCGCTTGTAGCCGTACCAAGGGTTGGCCGTGGCCATGGCCACCACGGCTCGCACCACCTCTTCGGGAATCGCCTTTCGTGGCGGACCGCGGCGCTTAGGTGGAGCCTGCGACGGCTTGCGATGCCAACTCGACGGCGCCACGCCGATCAAACGCAGCACGGTCGTTTGACGCGGTCGCGACAGGCCTCCCGGGTTCCTTGCCGCTTGAAGCTCGCTGACGATCATCGCGCGATTCTCCAGGCTCAGTGCGAGGGGCCCGAAAGTTTTTTTAAAATCCGATTGGCGACGGTGTACTCGCCGATCACCTGGTCTCGCTTCTCGATCTCGCCTTCCAGTTCGGCAATCCGGCGACGAAGCGGATCGGTACCCTTCTTACCATTGCCACCCGCCAGCGCCGCCTCACCCGCGGCCAGGAACTCATCCCGCCAACGGTACAGCGTCGGCTCCGATACGCCCAACCGCCGGGCAATCACCGCCGCCGACTCCTCTCGCCGCAACAAACTCAGCACCGCCTCCCGACGGCGACCGGGATCAAGGCCGGGGGAGATAACCCGCAGCCGCACAATGCACCGGCACTCTTTGGCACCAGGGCGCCCTTCGCTTGCCATCCCCACCTTGCGCAAACTGTTTCGCAGTAGGGACTACTGACCTTGACAAGTCTATCACTGCGCGTTAGACATGACCCTCATGGGGAGAAACTATGCGCTACGAACGGTCCCTGGCAATTCCGAACCGTCATGACAGGCTGATCGAGTTGATCCGCTCTGGCGAATTCTCATCGCCTGAGCTTGCCGAAAAGCTGGAGGTGTCTGAGCAGACGATTTACCGAGACATCAACTTTCTCAAGAGCACAGGCTATTCAATCCGGTCCGAGAAACACGCCGATGGTTGGGCATACCACCTTCTTGCGGAACCCGCAACGGCTTCAAACGAGAAGGGGTCACCGCAGACATGAACACCTCGACTCAAAAGAAATGGAAAGCCGATTTCGGAGTCGCCGAAAGCAAGCCCCCGCGTTTCTTTTCTGGCAAGGATGATCTCGATTCGACGACGCCCCAAGGGCATCTGATTAGACGGGCCTTCGATGTCCTCGCATTGGACGGCGTACTCTGCGCCGACCATTCCCCGCTTGTCTACTTCAAGCAAATGGCGGCTATCACAGCCGATGAAGTATTCCGCCTTCACAAGCTGTTCTGGAACCACGGCGGCGCGCCCGTACTCGTCTTAATCACAGACGACAAGGTTCACGTTTATTCCGGCATGTCCAGGCCCGTTCCCGGCACAGTATCAGCCGAGCAGATGCCGAGCTTAGTCACCACACTTGATCGCGTAGCGACCGGCCTTCGAGAGTTTCTGACTTCAGTGGAATCAGGGGAGTTCTTCCGCAGCAACCCGAAGTCGTTCAATCCAGACCACCGGGTTGATTGTGCCCTGCTGGAGAATCTGTCGCATACCCGCGAGGCATTAGTGTCGGCGGTATCTGCAACACGGCGCAAGATTCCCAAGGACGTGCTCGATGCGCTTCTCTGCCGTCTCGTTTTTACCTGCTACCTCTTCGACCGTGATGTCATCGGCCAAACTTACCTGTCGGGGTTGGGAGCTAAGGGTGCTTCGCATTTAAGAGACG
Source organism: Pirellulales bacterium (assembly GCA_035547915.1). Lineage (GTDB taxonomy): Bacteria > Planctomycetota > Planctomycetia > Pirellulales > JAICIG01 > DASSFG01. The sequence continues at coordinate 1,889 of DASZTS010000003.1, forward strand.
TTCTTGCCATCCAGCCGACGGCCGATGCAAAGACGGTGCTTTACAAGCTATTCAAGAAGCTCGGCAAGCATTTTAACGGCGACCTTTTCAGCGACGAGTTAGATGATGAGGCGGATTGCGTTCACGAAGAGCATATTGCCACGCTGAACCTTTTTTTTCATGGTACTGCTGTTCGTGGAGGTCAGCAGACCTTTTGGCCCTACGATTTCAGCATTATCCCCATCGAAACGATCAGCGCAATCTATGAGCAGTTTCTGAAGGAATCGGATGAAGAAGATGGTGCTTTTTATACGCCGCGATTCCTTGCCGAAGTCGTACTCGACTCGGCTTTGGATGGGATTGGTCCCATCATCGGAAAGAGATTTCTTGACCCGGCCTGTGGTTCAGGCATTTTTCTTGTCGGCCTTTTCAACCGTATGGCTGAGGAATGGAAGCTACAGAACCCGACTGCGCGCAATCCTCGTCGCGCCCGCGAACTCATGGCTTTGCTCCGCGACAGCCTGTTCGGTGTTGACATCAACCCAACTGCTTGTCGCATTACTGCTTTCAGTCTGTATCTCGCTTATCTCGACCAACTCAGTCCCCGTGACATTCAAGAGCATCAAGAGCAAGGCCGTTTCCTGCCCCACCTTATTGCCACAGATAAGATGCCAGGCAACATCCGCCGCGCCGATTTTTTTGATGAGACAATTGCGTTCCCGACGGAGATGGACCTAGTTATTGGTAATCCGCCTTGGGGTAGCACGGCCACGAGCGAGACCCCGGCTGGCAAATGGTGCGATACACATGGGAAGCCACTTCCCGATAAGCAGATTGCGGCTGCATTTGTTTGGAAAGGGACCGAGCATGTTTCGGCACTCGGCAGGATTTGCTTCGTACTACCTCACGGCGTGCTCTTCCATCACAGCCGCACGGCCCTTGAATTCCAAAACGCGTGGGTGCGTCAGCACGCAATCACTCGCATCTTGAACCTTGCGGATTTCCGCTGGTTCCTCTTCGGAAAAGCAGTGCATCCTGCTCTCGTCGTGAGCTATCGCAGAACGGCCCCAAAAGATGCACGACACGCTATCGAGTACTGGGGTCCCAAAGCCGATTGGACGGTTATAAGAACTGAAGTAATCACGATTGGGCCAACTGACCGTTCAGCGCTAACCGTTGGCGACATTCTTCAAGACTTGAAGAGTCCCGATGCGCCGCAATTGTGGAAACAGCGATTTTGGGCCTCCCCTCGTGAGCTTCGCCTGCTCGACAGGCTTTCACTCTATCCCCGACTTCGAGATGTCGTGCGCGGCCCTAGGGAGCGAAACAGCGACAAGCGGTGGGTAATGGCAGTTGGGTTTCAACCATTTGGCGAGAACGATGCTGAAAGTACTCGGCGAACACTATCACTCCCAACCCGCACCTTCCTACCGGCCACGTCCGAGTCACTAGACCTTTTTGTAATTGATGGGGACTGCGACTCCCTTTCATCAAAGCAAGTTGAAGTGAGGCGACTGATTCAGGACACCAGTATCTTTCGCAGCCCTCACGTCATCTTCTCGAATGGATACTACAGTGCCAAAGGCCATGCAAAGGTTGCCTTTGCAGATTTCGACGTTGCCTTTCAGGATGCATTGAGAGCTATTCATGGGCCGACTAAGGATCGCAATCTGTTGATATTTCTCGCTGCGTACCTCCGTTCTCCGCTGGCGATGTTTTTCTTGTTTCACACTTCATCCAGTTGGGGCGTAGCGAGGCCGAAAGTTCACGTTGAAGAGATTCTGCGGGTGCCGCTGCCGCTCCCGGATCAGCAGGCGAACCCGAAGCGGTGCTGGCGGATTGTTGAAGAAGTCGCTGGCATCGTCGATGACGCTGCCCGCAAAGCAGCCGGTGATTTTGTAGATCGCCGGGGAATCATCCAATCTGCGGATGCAGTGATTGCGCCGCTTATCGACGAATACTTCGCCGTTCACCCGCTGGAGAAGCCGCTCATCGAGGAAACGGTGAAGGTGACGATCTCCAGCATTCAACCGACCCACAAGCGTATGCCCGTACCCGCCGTTGTGCCCAGCACGCCCGCACAGCGGGAGGCGTACCGTGATCGTGTCTGTGCCATGCTGAACAGTTGGGGCAAGCGAGGAGAATACAAGGTGCAAGGAGCCGTGTACGCCTCCGAAGCAATGGGCGTGGGCATGGCTGTTCTTGAGAAAGTCGGCCGAACCGATGCCAAGCTATCCGCGAGCAACAACGGGCAAGACCTGCTAAAGGCACTGGATCATCTCAGGAAAGTATATCCCCAAAAGCTGGCGACGCTTGACGTAGTGCGGGGCCTCTTGGTCTTCGACAAGAACAAACTTTATGTCGTGAAGCCAATCAGCCAGCGCCACTGGACGCAAACTGCGGCGATGAACGACGCCGATGAAATCGCGGGTACGATCCTGATGCGATCTCCCAAGGAGGGCGCATGACAGCATTAGGATCGCCCGAAGAGTGGGTCGATTTCATCGAAACACAAGTGCCCGCCATCCTCGCGCTGGTGATCGAAACCTGGGAAGCAATGCCACCTCCAGCCGGAAACGAGTTGGAAGACGCGGTGTCAGAGTGCTTGTGCCGGGCACTCAGGCGGTCGAGAAACGGTTGCGACCTACCGTTTCGGATCGATAATCAGTTGGTGGAACTCGATCCAGCCGCAGGGCAAGATCAAGGCAGAATGGACATTGTGTTTTCCCCGATGTATCCACGAGAGGACATCTATTTTGCACTGGAATGTAAGCGGCTGAACGTGCGGGGACCGGATGGCGTGCGCCCGTACTTCGCCGAGTACGTGCGATTCGGAATGCTTCGGTTCGTGCGAGGCCAATATGCTAGCGCAGTGCGTCACGGCGGTATGCTCGCCTTCGTTCTGGACGGGGATGTTGCAGCAGCGGTCACGGGCGTTGAAGGCAACATTCGTGCGAATCTAACTAACCTGGGAATGAATGCTGCCGACGGCTTTCAGAATTCGACAGGACGCCCAAGAGATAACCGCGTGCGGGAAACCCATCATCGGCGCAATGGCCAGACCCGTCCTTTTGTCATCCAGCACCTGTTCATGGCGGGTGATCCGAACGCATCCCTGCGGCCGGAAATTCCACCTGCGACACAGGCGACCGTGAAGAAGAAAGCAACCAAGCGGCAGTCCCGCGCGAAACCGATCAACTGAGAGAAAGCGATGAGTCAGCAGAAGCAGGCAATTAAGGAGAAAGTGGCAGCAACGTCCGGAGACGTGCTGGAGGGGCAGTTTGCCAATTTGCGGAGAAGCTCAAGAAAATGAAGGCCGTGCGACTCTTCGTCAAGTTGCCCGGATGGTTCAAGGTGCCTACGCCGGTCGGCCAATATAATCCGGATTGGGCGCTTGTCATGGAGAATGTCGAGGATGCAGACACCTTGCTGTATCTCGTCCGTGAGACCAAAAGCACGACGGTTGCCGACGAGCTACGCGGGACCGAGAACCAGAAGATTCATTGCGGCGAGCAGCACTTTTCCGGTGCGTCAGATGTCGATTTCCGGGTCGTTACCAATGCGGATGAGCTTCCTTGAGTGCGGGTCGGTGACCGACGCTTCAAATCTATTGTGACAAAGGGGTTCCGCTATCGATGCGCCGCCGAAGCCCGACTTCCCAGCCCCGGACCCCGGCGATAAAAAGTTCTAACGGTGTCTTGTCGCCCCGACTGTTTCTCCGCCATCGTTGTTTGTGGCTCTTTTTGGGGTTCTACCGGGTTCAATCGCAAAGTTGAGTTTTTCGCCATTCAAAGCTCAACTCGTCACAACGTCTGTTGCGGTGGTAACTTGGCGAATTCAAATCCTGTTGCCTGTTTGAGAAGGCAAACCCCGGCCGGAAAACTCTTTCGACGATTTGTCGAATTCCGGACCAGCCGTTCGACTAGAGAGTGAAGGCACGGCAATCGGCCCGAGGAACGTCACAGAGGTGTGAGCGAATGGCAAAGCTCATATTCGGAATGGTGCAATCGCTCGACGGCTACGTAGCTGGCGTCGCCGGCGGACCTGGATCGGACGGCTATGCAACGGGCGTCGCGGGCGGGCTGGAATTGCCGCCGCCCGATGTTTTGCTCCATCGTCACTTCAACGATTACGTCCGCGGCCTGGCCGGGGTGTTGTACGGTCGTCGTATGTACGAAGTGATGGGTTACTGGGACGAGGATCAGTCAGACTGGGAGGCGGTCGAGCACGACTTCGCGGCGGCGTGGCGGGCGAAGCCGAAATGGGTCGTGTCACGCTCGCTCAAGTCGGTTGGCGCCAACGCGACGCTCGTGGCGGGCGACGTCGAAGCGGTCGTGCGACGGCTGAAGGCGGAAGTCGAGGGCGAAATCGACGTCGCTGGGCCCGAACTGGCGGGCACCTTGACCGGACTCGGTCTCATCGACGAGTATCGTCTCTACTTCCGCCCGTTTGTGCTTGGCCGCGGCAAGCCGTACTTCGCCGGTGCCAGGCCGCCCCTCCGACTTATCGCCACCGATCGCGTTGGCGAGGACGCGGTCAGGGTGACGTATGTCCCTACTTGATCACGCTCTCCCGTGAATATGGCGGCTGAAGGTTTTGAACAACACCGGAACGCGCAGCCTCGTAAGCATGGGCGACGCGTTACTCGCCGAGTTGAAGCAGGCACAGAAAGAGGAGCGAAAGAAATGAAACCTGCTGAAGTGAGCACGCCGTCAGATCGAGAAGTGCTGGTGAGACGGAGCTTTGATGCGCCGGTCGATCTGGTGTGGCAGGCGTATACGGATCCCGCGTTGATGCGTCGTTGGCTAACGGCCATGCCCGGATGGTCGATGCCGGTGTGCGAGATGGCTACTCATGTGGGCGGGAAGTATCGCTGGCGCTGGCGAAACAACGAGAATGGCCAGGAGTTTGGGTTCACGGGAGAGATGCTCGAGGTCGCGTTGCACTCGAAGATCGCGCATACGCAGATCTACGACCCGGGCAATCTGGGTGGATCGATGGGAGGTGAGCCGTCGATCGTCACCGTGACTTTCGACGAGACCAACGGCATCACGAAGGTGGCGACCTCGATCAAGTTCGCTTCGCAGGCCGATCGCGATGCGGCGATGTCGACCGGCATGACCGACGGCATGGAAATGAGCTACAAGCAGCTCGATGGAGTACTGGCCGGTTAGGTCGCGTTGCGTTGCTCACGCACCATGTTGGGCGAGCAACGCGCTGACCGTCGAGCCGGCCGCCCGCCGCCGATGACCATGACCGGAATTTCCTTTACATCAGGCATCTTGCGCAACCTCGCTGGTAAGACAGCGAATATGCTTGTTTGAACGACTGTCTTCAATTCGGGGACTTCAGCAGCCACGCTGGCCCGCTTCTATTTCGCCGGAGTTCGTCGATCGCCAGCGGGTGAACCTGCCTTGCGCGCGGCATATTCAATGCGACCGCGGGCGATCATGGTTGCCCGACGGTCCCGGCCTGTCGCCGGAACGGAGTGTCGGCAGAATTCTCGTGAAACGGGAGGAGTTTACCATGTCAAACAAGTTCCAAATCGACCAACTCGAAGAGAGGATCGCCCCCAGTACGTTGGCGGTGAGTGGCTTTGCCCTGGGCGTGGCCGCCAACGACAGCGTCACGGTCGGGCTGCCCCTGTTGGGCAACGTCTCGGTGGGGGTCGCCGCCAACGATGCCGTGGCCTTCAGCGGCGTCAGCGTCACCTTGCCGAGTCTGACCAGCCTGATCTGAGAACGGCTGGCAGCCAGGACGCCGGTGCGCCGGAGGGCAAAAATCGGCCGTGAAACGCCGATTTTTAAGAGCCGGACCCAGGGCCTATCCTCTGCTCTAACCGCAAGCGGGCCAAGGCGGAAGGGGCCGGGCAAGTTGCTCGGCCCCTTTTTGTCGCGCCGGCCGGCATGTTCTATGCGTAGCCAGCGACCGGAGATTTTTTGGGCATGGCGCAGATCACTTCCTTACCGCTCAGCCGACGCGATTTCGTCTTCAGCCCGTTGGGAAACGACGGCAAATATGTCGTCAAGGATCCGCGGCGGCAGACGTATTTCCGCCTGGGACCGCGTGAGCGCCTCCTGCTCGACCTGTTGGATGGCCGGCACGACAGGGACTCGATCCGCCGGGAGTTCCAGCACCAGTTCAAGGAGGAACTGACGGAAGAGGACCTGGACGGTTTCTTCGAATTGGCCGCGTCGCGCGGCTTGCTCGAAACGCCGGGCGTCGCGCCGCCTCCGCCGGAGCCGCGACCCGCTCCGCCGCCCAGCCAGCCGTCCGTGACGACAGCGCGACCGTCCGGTCAAAGTCTGCTCGCCTGGCGGAAGTCGGTGTGCGACCCCGACCGGTTTTTGGGGTGGCTCGAGCCGAAGCTACGTCTGTTTTGGACGCGCGGCTTCCTGGCGATCTCGGCCGTTGCGATCCTGGCCGCGGCGGCCGTGCTGTGGTTGAACCGAGGTCAGTTTGTCAGCGATCTGGCGAATAACCTGCGTTGGCAGACATTGCTGCTGGGCGGAATCGCGCTGATCATCGTCACCAGCTTGCACGAGAGCGCACACGGACTCACCTGCAAGCATTACGGCGGCGAGGTGCACGAGGTCGGCTTCCTGCTGATCTTCTTCATGCCGTCGTTCTTCTGCAACGTTTCCGACGCCTGGCTGTTACCCAAGAAATCGCAACGCCTGGCCGTCACGTTCGCCGGCGGGTATTTCGAGCTCTGCCTGTGGGCGGCGGCCGTCTTCACCTGGCGGTTGACGATGGAGGACACGCTCGTCAACTACGTGGCCTGGACCGTGGTGTCGGTCTCGGGCGTGCGCGTGCTCTTCAACTTCATGCCGTTCATCAAGCTCGACGGCTATTACCTGCTGAGCGACATCCTCGATCTGCCGAACCTGCGGCAGCGGGGACTCGAGCGCGTGGCTGCACGCCTGCGTTGGTTGTTGTGGGGTGCGGCGTCGCCGCGGCCCGAGTCGCGCGAAAAGACGCTCATCGTCTACGGCGTGGTGTGCTGGTCGGCATCGCTGGCCCTGTTGGCGAGCATGCTCTGGGCGATGGGACGCCAGCTCGATGGGTACATCGGGCATTGGGGCGCGGTCGTCGTTCTGGCGCCGCTGGCCTTGGCGGCGGGGCGCACGATGTTTCAGGGGCTGTTTATGGGAGAACCGAGCCAGATGGTGCGTCGCAGGCCGATCCGCTGCATGTTCTGGGGCGCGTCGTTGTCGGGGCTGTCTGCCGTGTTGGGCCTGGTGAAGATCGAGCAACGGGCGACGGGCGATTTTCGCGTCGAACCGGCCACGCGCATGCAGGTGCGTGCCCCGCTGGCCGCGTTCTTGAAGGAAGTGGCCGGAGACGAAGGGACCTCGGTGTCGGAGGGCCAGCGCGTGGCGCTCTTGGAAGTGCCCGACCTGGAGAGCAAGATCGCCAGCAAACGGGCCGAGGTGCGCGAGACCGAGGCGCAGCTCACTCTATTGAAAACCGGCGCCCGCCAAGAAGAACTGGACGACGCCCGACAGCGCGTCGAGCGCGCGATGCGCTGGCGCGACCTGGCCGAGTCGGATCTGGAGCGCAGCCGCAAAGCGGTGCAAAAGCATCTCGGCCGCTTGGAGCAGAAGAAGATCGAAGTGGAAGCATCGCTCAAGCAGGCGAGCGAAGACGTACAGCGCTGGAAGAAACTCTATCTGCGGAAGGTGGTGACCGAGCAGCAACTCCACGAAGCGCAGACCGCCTTCAAGAAAGCCCGGGCGCAGCTCGCGCAGGTGCGCAACGAGAAGTCGGCCGAAGAGACCGTCGGCACGCTCAAGGCCGAAGAAGAACTCGCCCGCCGCGAGCGAGAACTGGACGAAGCCAAGGCGGCGCTCACCCTGCTCGAAGCCGGTTCACGGCAGGAGGAGATCGAAGCCGCGGAAGCGTCGCTCGCGCGGCAGAATGAGGAACTTGCCTTCTTGGAGGAGCAGCAGAAGAAGCTGCCGCTCTACAGCCGCGTCGAGGGCGTGATCACCACGCCTCACCTGGAGGATCGCGTCGGCGAATACATCGAGCAGGGCGGCCTGGTGTGCGAATTGGAGGAGGCGTCGTCGTTGGAGGTGGAGATCTCCGTCCCCGAAGACAACATCTCCGACGTCAAGCCGGGGCAGTGCGTCGACCTGAAGGCCCGCGCCCTGCCCTACGAGACGTTCGAGGCCAAGGTCGAGCGGATCGCGCCGGCGGCGACGGGCGGCGACCATCAGAGCACGGTGGTGGTCTACAGCCGCCTGCTCAACGGCGCGACGGCGCTCAAGCCCGAGATGACCGGCCACGCCCGCATCTATTGCGGCAAGAAGCCGATCGGCCAGATCGGCATGGACTACGTGTTGCGATTCATCCGCACCGAGTTTTGGTGGTAGGCGTTTTGGTGGTAGGCGTTTTGGTGGTAGGCGTTCTGGTGGCGGGCCGTCACCGCCGCAGCCGCCGCAAGATGATGTAGAACGGCGGCAGGTAGCCGATGTCGGATACGAACAGGATCGCCACGAAGATCGGCGGCAGTTTTCCGACGCCGACGTAGTACAGCCCCAGCACGCTGCCCAGCGCCTTGCTCCAGAAGCCGAGCAGCAGGATGTTGCGGTTCTCGCGCGGATGGGCCGCCACCATCCAATAACCGACACCGAACAGCCCGACGAGCATGCCGACCAGTTGGATCGGCAGATTCATCTCGGGCTTGGGGACGCCGAGCAGCTTGAATCCCTCGTGGTAGAGGCAGAGCATGCCCAGCCCGGCCAGCAGGTTGTAGCCGCCGACGAACCACAGCAGCCGCGTCATCCACGGCGCCGGGACCGGATCAGCTCCCGTTTCAGAGTGTCTGCGGCTCCATGAGCGCCGCTTTGCCATTGCCATTGGGGGAATGCGCCTGTGACTCGTAAGCCCCCGACCAGGCCAGCAGGTCGTCGGCCCCCTTGCGATGGCAGAAATCGCCGAACGTCTCGCCCGGCTGGCGGTCTTGCTTGAAGTACACGAACACCGGGCTCAGCGTCGCGACGATTTCTTCCTCGGGCACGAGATCCTTGTAGAGGAAGTTCAAGCGATCGCCCAACAGACGGCCGCCGAGGAACAAGGTGTACTTCCCGGCCGTCTTGCCCACCAGGCCCACGTCGCTGTTGTAGGGGCGGGCACAGCCGTTCGGGCAGCCCGTCATGCGTATCGTGAATCGCTCGCTCGACAGGCCGAGCCGCGCCAGTTCGACTTCGATCTTATCGATCACCGTCGGCAGCGCTCGTTCGGCCTCGGTGATCGACAGTCCGCACGTCGGCCAGGCCACGCAGGCCATCGACCAACGACGGGCATTCGAGATCTCGTGCGAGAGCTTCACGCCGTGCCGCCGCAGGATCTGCTCGATCTCCGTACGGTTCTCGGCGGCGATGTCGGTGAAGAGGATGCTCTGGTGGGCCGTCAAGCGGATGCCCGGTTGATAGGTGCGGCAGATCTCGCGCAGTGCCGTCTTCAACCGCAACTCGCCGGCGTCGTGGATGCGTCCGTTCTCGACGTTCAGCCCGTAATACCAGCGGCCGTCGCCCTGTTCGTGCCAGCCGAGGTGATCGTCGAAGCCGCGCACGTCGTCGGGATGAGGATCGGCCAGCTTGTGGCCGTAATATTCCTCGACCTTCGACTTGAACCACTCCAGACCCCGATCGGCGATCACGTACTTCAAGCGGGCGATCTTGCGGTCGGCCCGGTTGCCGTGATCGCGCTGCACCTTGATGACCTCGGTGGCCACGTCGATGACCTGGTCGGGCGTGACGAAGGCCATCCGCTTGGCCACCGCGGGAAATGTCTTCTTGGCGCTGGGGGTGACGCCCATGCCGCCGCCGACGAGCACGTTGTACCCCACGATGCGATAGTTCTCGCAGATGGCCATCAGCCCCAGATCGTTGGCATACATGTCGACGCAGTTGTCGCCCGGCAGACCGATGGCCGTCTTGAACTTGCGCGGCAGATAGGTGGGGCCGTAGATCGGTTCGACCACGTGGCCGTTGGAACCACCCCCGACGAGCTGTTCTTCGCCGCTATGCGGATCCTTGAGCCAGATTTCGTGATAGGCGCGGGTGCGCGGCGCCAGGTGGTCGGCCAGGCGGTCGGCCAGATGCTGCAACTCGGCGTGGACCGGATCGAAATGGTGCGGCGCGGGGCAGCACATGATATTGCGCTCGACGTCGCCGCAGGCGGCCAGCGTGGTGAGCTGTACCTCGTTGATGCGGGCGATGACCGGCTTGAGGTTTTCTTTGACGACGCCGTGGAGCTGCAACCCCTGCCGGCTGGTGCAGCGCAGGGTCGTGTTCCCCAACTCGTCGCAGAGGTCGAGCTCGGCGAGCATCTGCTCGCTGGTCAGTTTGCCGCCCGGGATGCGCGTCCGCACCATGAAGATGAACGCCTTGCCCGATTTGCCACCCGTCTTGTGGGCTCGATGGTCGCGGTCGTCCTGCTGATAGGTGCCGTGGTGCTTGAGGAGCTGGATGCTCTCCTTGCCGAAAAAATCGTTGCCGTCGATCAACTCGGCGGCGATCTCTCCGCGCAGGTTATGGCTCTCGGCCTTGATGCCCTCGACCGGGCTGAGCTTGGCTTCGTCGGACATGAAAGATTATGGAGAAATGGGGGAAGCGGTGGGATGCGAAAGAACGGACTTGCGGCTCGAAAGCCGACTAACATTACCGTCATTGTCGTAATTGTAGGACGGTAGTCAACAGAATACCTTCGGCCGCGCGAAAAGTCATCACGAATTACCGCATCGGCTGTCGCGGTCCGGCCAAGCATCCTTCGCGACCGGCGAAGATCAATAAGCCGTGCGACAACCTATTCTCCGCGGCAGTCAATCGGTATCGTTGACGGTCGCACGCCTCGGCCGGTTTTGGACGGTTTTTGTATTTGTATTTCCGCGAGTGTTGACCGCGCGCCATGCTTCGTGACCACCGCCTCTTCTTCCGCGAATACCTGCGACACTTCCACGACACCGGAGCGATCGCGCCCAGCAGCCGCTGGCTGGGGGCGGCCCTGGCCCGGCACGTGTCGGCGGGGAACGGTCCGCGCAGGGTGCTCGAAGTGGGGCCGGGTACGGGGGCCGTGACGCGGCAGATCGTCGGCCGGTTGGGCGAGCAGGACCGTTTCGACCTGGTCGAACTGAATCCGTCGTTCGTGGAGTGTCTGCAACGCCGTTTCGACCAGGAGCCGCACTTCGTGCGCGTGGCGCAGCGGGCGCGGGTCATCAATTCGCCGGTCGAAGAACTACCCTGCGACCAGCCGTACGACGCCATCGTGTCGGGGCTGCCGCTCAACAATTTCTCGGTTGACGATGTGCGCAGGATCTTGGAGACGTTCGGCCGCCTGCTGGCGCCGGGCGGCACGCTCTCCTTCTTCGAATACGTCGCCGTGCGGCCCGCGCGGGCCCTGGTGAGCGGCCGGCGCGAGCGCGAGCGGTTGCGCGGCATCGGCGAGGCGCTGCGCGAGACGCTCGACGGCCGCGAATTCGCGCGCGAATGCATCTGGCCCAACCTTCCGCCCGCCTGGGTACACCACGTGCGCTTTGTGCCCGCCCGGGCCTGAGGCCGGGTAGTGCTACCGTGCGTCCCTGCGCCAAACAAAAACCCGAAACCAGTGCCTGGCGGGATGCCGGGATTTTGGGCAGGGGTTGGCAAACTCACCGCCTGATTCCGTGGAAGTCCCAGAGGTCGATCCACGGCTCGAGGATCTGCTTGAATGGCCTGAGCGGCGCGTAGACCACCTCGAAGACGCGAACGAGTGTCCCATTGCCGCGGTTTGCGCCAACCACCGCGAAGGCGGGGCCGATGCTCAGAGGGTAGGCCAAGAGTAGCATCACGAGCACGACGGCCACCCAGGTGCCGCCACGCTTCGTTCGGTTCTCGTCCATGCCCTGATGGTAGCACGGCCCTATATGCAGCGGCCGAAATGGGACGTGTCGGGCGGAGGGAATGCCGGCCTGTTTCGTTCGCGGAGCCACTTGGCGAAGGCCGGTGCTCCGATTGCCGACAGCACGGCTGCGATGGTCATGGCCAGCGAAGAGGGAACGCAGGCGAAATTGCAGGCGGCGCATTGGGACAGCTTACCATGTCTATTGACTAGGCGTGTCCGGAGTTGCAAGCTATGGCCTTCTTCCTTGTGGGGGGTGTCCGCGTAGCTGTCTGCGCAGTATAATTGCCGTGAGAAATCCTTGGAGCACAAAGCTTTACGACAATTCTTCCAAATCATTCGTACCTGCCAAGATTGCTCTCTTAACGGCCGAAACGGCCGAAGAGTATATAGACAAAGGTTGGTGGACTGGTTTGGATGGGGAAGATAACGAAGACGACAGGTATTGGGATTGGTCGAAGTTCATCCATCAGCATCGCTATGGTTCTCGGAGCAAAAAATACGAGTTTCGGGCACTGCGGACTGATGATCATGCGATTCAAAGTGCCATTATTTTAGAAACGAACGTCCAAACCCCGAACTATCCACCAGGAGTGCGAATCTGTAATCTCTCGTCCGCGCCATGGAACAGGTTCTCGCTTGCTGGCGAGAACCGGCGGTATTGTGGATGCGGACGCCAATTGGTTGTTTTCGCCTGCATCGTGACCTATAACCTAGGCACACAAGGGGCAATCGTCGGCTACCCCTTAAAGAATTCGATCGAATTTTACACCAGACTCGGATTCTCCCCGACCGGCATTTTCGATGCACGACTCGGTTTGGAGCTTTACGAACTTCCTCCGGACTCTATCGAAGGCATTTTGACCGAAAACGGGTTATTCGCATGAATGTTGACTGTGCATCTATGCCAGAACTGCCCGACGAACTACAACTGCCGTTCGAGAACTACGATAGCGTCTCGTATGACGACGAGCTGGGCGTTCATCTTGTCCGGATGCTCAATCTCCATCCCGAGCTGGTGCGCTTTCGCCAGATGAAGGACTTGGCCAAGCTTTCGACCGAAACGAAGCAGCTCTTGCTGAACGACATGAACCGGGCGCTTGGGCTGCGCCCGTTGCAATTGCCGAATGATTGATGTCTACGAAGCTCTAGCTTTCTGCGGAGAGCATTTTCCGGAAGGGCCAGAGCGGCTTGCTGAGAGGCTCGGCGCTTCCGTCGAATACCATCCGCTCGATGGATGTGAGGGCTGGTGCGTTCAAGGCGATGCCGGCGTCATCATTCGGATCAATAGCTCATCGCCATTGACGCGGCAGCGGTTCACGCTCGCGCACGAACTGGCCCACCTGCTTCTTCATACGGCGCCGGATGTTGAGATTCTGGTCGAGTTGGGGTGCCCCGTTGATGATGAAGAGCGAAGCGTCAACAATTTGGCCGCGCAAATGCTACTTCCATCGCAGGTAATGATAGAACTGGTTACGTCATTACCGATTCCACGGCGAGACATACTTGCCATCGCCGCAAAGGCGAGGTCGTCAGATGCCGTTGTGGCGCAGCGCATCGTGCAGATGAAAGGCCAGCTTGGGATCGCAAACGCCTTCTTCGCAGAGTTCAGAGAATCCAATTTCTGGGTCTCACCGGCATTTGCATGCCCGCCGCCACGTGTTCGAGAGCTGTTGACTAAAGCGAAAGCCGCATACCCCAACGATTACGAGTATGAGCACATCGGACGCCAGAACTCGGTTGCAATTTTCGAAACGCCCTGGTCAACCACAATGCTGGTTCAGTCAGTCAAGCCAAACACGGCTTTGGCATCTGCCTATTCGCCTGATTCAGACTAGCAATTTCACCCCGCCGCTCTGATGCGGTCTAATGAGCGAATGCACGCAACATTGATGCGTGGCTTAGTGTTCACGGGCGCTGCGGCTATGGTTATCCTTTCCGCCCCAATGCCATGGATTGCATGGCACACGCACCGCCTGACGGACTGGCTCCCAGACTGGCGGTGGTTTTTCGTCTCGGCCGTAAGAACGATGGCTTTGCCGTTGCGTTGCTGGTCAGCGTCTGGTCGTACCTCACATGGGATTCGCCGCGCTAGGTCTCTGCCCGCTTGCCAGGCATTCAAATAAAACCGATTAATTGTTGCGGTTTTTAATTAACTTGAAGGCAAAGGGCATCACCTGCCTGGCGCCGACTGTTCTTGCCGCTGTTGCAGGCTCGCCCTATACTAAGATAACTCTTGTATTCACGCGGATTTAGAGACGGCAAACATCGAGGTCGACAAACCTCGCACGTCTCGCCGTGGTCCTGCTCGGAGGCGTCGGTATGGCTGTTCGCCGGTCGTTGGTCGTTCGCACGTTGCTCTCTGCCCTGCTCATTCTCGGCGCGGGACTCGGTACGCCCCGTCTCTCGGCCGACGACGCTCCGCCCGCCGCCGCTCCGCCCGCCGCCGCTCCGCCCGCCGCCGCTCAGCCGGAAAACAAGCCTGCCGACGCGTCGAAGGCAAGCCCCGACGCCAACGCGGAATACTACGAGCTGTTCAAGGTGCTGGCCGACACGATGGACCAGGTCGAACGGAACTACGTCAAAGACGTCAGCCGCCGCGAGTTGATGGAGGCCGCCATCCGGGGCGTGCTGACGAAGCTCGACCCGTATTCGAACTATATCGGCCCCAACGACATGTCGCGGTTCAAGGTGGCCGTCGAGAACCAATTCACGGGCATCGGCATCCAGGTGGACATGCGCCGCGGGAAATTGACGGTGGTCAGCCCGATCGTCGGCAGCCCGGCCTACAAGATGGGCCTGCGGGCGGGCGACGTCATCAACGAGATCGAAGGCAAGTCGGCCGAGGGGATCAATATCGACGAGGCGGTGCGCCGCCTGAAGGGCGAAGCGGGGACGACGGTCAACATCGCCGTGACGCACCCGGGCGCCAGCGAGTCGCAAAAAATGACGGTCACGCGCGAAGTGATCCAGATGGAGAGCGTGCGCGGCGAACGACGCAACGAGCTCGACGACTGGGACTTCATGTACGACCGCGACAAGAAGCTGGGTTACATCCGCATCGTCTCGTTCGGGCGCGACACTCCGCGCGAGCTGAAGAAGGCGCTCGACCAGTTGCAGCGGCAGAACGTCCGCGGCCTGATATTGGACCTGCGTTTCAATCCGGGCGGACTGCTCACCGCCGCCATCGAAGTGGCCGACATGTTTCTGACCGAGGGCGAGATCGTCAGCACGTCGGGACGCAACAGCCCCAAACGGAGTTGGAGCGCCCACAAGCTCGATACCTACGAAGGTTTTCCCATGGCGGTACTCGTGAACCACCATAGTGCGAGCGCCAGCGAGATCGTGGCCGCGTCGTTGCAGGACCACCATCGGGCCATCGTCGTGGGCGAGCGGACGTGGGGGAAGGGTAGCGTGCAGAACGTCATCGAATTGGAAGGCGGCAAGAGCATCCTCAAGCTCACCACCGCCAGCTATCTGCGGCCCAACGGACACAACATCCACCGCGACGAGAACGCCAAGGACACCGACGAGTGGGGAGTGAAGCCCGACCCCGGTTACGAAGTGACCCTCGATCGGGCCGAGCAGGAGCAGCTCGAGATGCACCGCCACGACCGCGACATCGTGCACGGCAATCCCTCGGCGAAGGGCGAATCGGGCGACGCACCCAAGACGGTCACCAAACCGGCCGAGGCGTCAAAACCCCCCGTCGCCGATCGCCAGATGCAAAAAGCGATCGAGTATCTGACGAGCGAACTGGCCAAGGCGTCTTAGAGCAACCGACAAAGCCGGAGCGCGCTCCATAAAAATCGGCGTTTCACGGCCGATTTTTGACCCGCGGCGCTCAGGCTTCCAGGTTTTGTCAGCCGCTCTTAGAGTAATCGACAAAGCCGGATCGCGCTCCGAAAAATCGGCGTTTCACGGCCGATTCTTGACGCGCGGCGCTCCGGCTTCCCGGTTTTGTCAGCCGCTCTTCAGGTTTTCGCGGGCGTTCGTAAGGTCGAAACATTAGGGGGCTTGCGCCCCCTTCTGTCGCGCGCATTCCGAACGGCCGTTCCGCCGGGCGAGCCCGCCCACGGCGCATTCCGGCTGTTTTTCTTCGGGCGGATTGAACAAACCGTCCTCGGCGGGAACATATTGGTGTCTTTCCGAAGACCGGCGGAGATGCGGTATGGTGAAGATCGCGATACCGGGTCCTTGGATAGACGCTTAAGTGTCTGAGACGGTTTCCCTACGCTGAATCGGCCGGTGGACCAACGCGACTTCGACCGCCTGATCGAGCACTACCCGCGCATCCGCCGGGCGGCGCTCATCCTGTCGAACGGCAACGATTGGGACGCCGACGACCTGGCCCAGGAGACGATGTTGCAGGCGGCCCGTGGTTGGCGGAGCTTCGCCGGCGCGAGCCAGGTGCATACGTGGCTCTATTCGATCCTGTTGAACCAGCATCGGCGGCGGCTGCGCACGGGCAAGCGTGGGTGGCGGACGTGGATCGGATGGTTTGAGCGGAAGTCGGGCGCGACGGGCGACGCGCCCGACCGTCGCCTGGAGAACGACGAGTGGCGGCAATCGGTGTGGAGCGCGGTGGGCGATCTGCCGGAGGCGCAGAAGCAAACGATCCTGTTGCGTTATTCCGAGGAGCTGAGCTACGACGAGATCGCGCGCGTCTTGCAGTGTCCGGTCGGCACCGTCAAATCGCGCCTGCATCATGCGCTGGGGGCGCTGGAGAAGAAACTGGGGCACGGCGACGCGGCCGCGGCGCTGGCCAGGATGACCGATGGGTGACGTATGAGCGATGAATCACGGTTTCTGCCGATCGAGGAGAAGTTGCACGCCGATGCCAGGCGATTGCTCGCCGGCGATTGCCAACAGGCCGGTGCGCGGCTGTGGAGCGAACATCTGCGGCGTCGCCGCCGACGCGCGATCGCCCGGAGCGGCGCGACGATGGTTGCCATGCTGGTGGCCGCCGTCGTCGGCGTGCGGTTTGCCGGACGCGACGTGGCCGACGGACGTTCCGCGCCGCGCAACCATGCGATCGCGGCCAATAACCGGCCGACGAACAAGCTCGTCGATCACGCACGGGACGTGCCCGTCGTCGACGCGACGCTACCGACCGAATCCATCGGTCCGCAAGATATCGAGACACCGGTCGTTCCCTTCGTCGTGAAGGATCCGACCACCGGCGAGCAGATCCTCGCGGGATTCTACGTGCCCGAACGGATCGAGCCGGTCGAGCTGCAAAACCTGCCTCCCGCCGAGCGCGACGCCGTGCGCGCCGTGCTCGGCCTCGAAGAGGAGACGCTCCCGGTTACGGACATTTAGTCGACGTGAGTGCGGCTGATAGAGCCCGGAACGATCGAGCGTCTGGCTCGGTCGGGATTCCCTTCCCTTTAATCATTGGAGAGAAAGATGAGCGCGATCCTTGTGCCCGAAACGCGGTGCTCCGTCGGTCGGCGATCGACCGGTTGGCGAGCGACCGGGGCTTGCTTGGTGTTGGCCTCGTTGGCCGCGGTCTCGCCCGCCGGGGCGTATGGCCGCGAAGCGGTCAAAAACGCCCTGGCCGCCACGGTCGCCATAGAATGGCGGAGTGACGAAAAGGACGAGGGCGAGTCGGCGTCGGCGCCGGCGGCCAGGGGGATGAGACGGACCAAGGCGGTGCCAGGTCTTCCGGCCGCCGGAGGCGGTCCCGTGGGATTCGCGTTCGCCGGCGGAGCGGGCGGATTGCCGCCGGCGCGTGAGTTGTCGTTGGCGAGCGGCGTGTTGGTCTCGGCCGACGGCTTGGTGGTGACGCACAGCCCGGAGGCGGGCTCGGGGAAATACACGGTCTACCTGGCCGATGGCCGCAGCCTGCCGGCGCGCGTCCTGGTCGACGACCAACGCAACGGGTTGCGGTTGCTGAAGGTCGACGCCGAGGGGCTTCCGTCGGTCGCGCTGGCCGAGGCCGAAGCCGAAGTGGGCGATCCGGTGATCGCCGGATTCTGCACCGACCGGCGCGGGCGCGCCGCCGCGCAGGGCATGGTGGCGGCCGAATATCGCGTGGCGATCGGAGGTCCCGTGCTGCTCGATCTGAGCGCGGGGCGCATGAGCACGGGAGGGCCCGTCGTCGACGGCGCGGGCCGCCTGGTGGGTGTCCTGTCCGGCAAGCATGACCGCGGCGTGCCTGCCGGCAGTTCCGCGGTGCCGCTCGACGCGGTGCGTGGCCTGGTGCAGGCGCGGCAGGGCGAGAATATCGTGGTCGTGCCGCGCGGCTATCTGGGAATCCAACTCGAAACCAAGGTGGATGGAGGGCGCGAACACATCGTGGCGCGCATCCTACCCGACTCGCCGGCCGGCGCCGGTGGCATGGTCGACGGGGACGAGATCGTGGCGGTCGACGGCGAGCACGTCGCATCGCCCGGCGAGGTGGCCGGGGCCGTGGCCCGGCATACGGCGGGCGAGAAGATGCGGCTCGCCGTGCTTCGCGAAGGTACGGAACAGAAGCTGGAGGTCGTCGTCGGCCTGCCCGCGTCCGCCGGCGCGTCGGCCGCGCCCGCGCGGGTGCCGTCCGCCGCGCGCGAAGTGAACGTGATACGGCCGGAACAACTCTATGTCATGACGGAGGACGGCAAATGGAGGGCGATCGCCGTCACGGGTACGCAGCTCGAACCGTTGCTTGCCCATGTCCGACAACTTCACCCGGCGCCTGTGGCCGGGCCTGGGGCCGCAGGCGGCGACGCCAGCCCGGCCGAGCCGGCGCCCCACGTGATCCGCGTCGAGCGTAGCGATCTGACGCGGAAGCTGGAAGCGATCGGCCTCAACGTGCTATCGCTCGAGCAGCAATTGCAGAAGCTGACCGAGGAGATCAAGTCGTTGCGTGCGAAGTTGGCCGAATGAGAGCGGGCCGACGAAATCCGGAAGCCCGAACGCCGCGGGGCAAAAATCGGCCGTGCAACGCCGATTTTTTCGGAGTCCGATCTAGTTTTGTCCTCTAAAGAATTCTTCTCGCCGGCCGCCGGCTTCACGACGCCGAAGACGGCAAGGGAGTGCCGTCCAACAGAAAATCCACGACCGCGGCCAAGCCGTCTTCGTCGTGGGTCGGCGCGATGAAGCCGGCGGCGGCTTTGACGTCGGGTCGGGCGTTGCCCATCGCCACGCCCACGCCGGCCGCCTCGATCATGGGAATGTCGTTCACGTCGTCGCCCACCGCGCACATCTCCCCGGGGGCGATCCCCCACTCGGCCGCGACATGCCGGATGCCCGACCACTTGGTCACGCCGAACGGCGCGATCTCGCACATGTGGCCGATATAACGCGGGCTGCGGAGCACGTGCGTATAGAGCAGCCCCGGCAGCTCGCGTTGCAGTTCTTCGTGCAGGTCGAGCATCTCGTCGCGCGTGCCGGTGGCGAAGCCCGCGAAGACCTCCGGCGGCGGGTTACTTGTGATCGCGGGCCACAGCCGATGGCAATCGGGGTTGAGCGCCAGGTAATCGGCCAGCTCCGGCCGCTCGACGTCGAGCCGCTGGCAATAGAAATCGAAGCCGGCGTGATACGAGTCGGCGTAGAGCACCGCCTCGAAGCCGCGCCGCTCGACGACCCGCAGCAGGTCGCACAACAGGCTCTGCTCGAACGTCGCCCGGAACAGCGTGCGATGGTCGAGCGGGTGTTTGATGAGCGCGCCGCTGGCCGTCACCAGCGGGCAGTCGATCCCCAGCGGCTCGACCAGCGGCAGGGCACGGCTGTAACGGCGGCCGGTCGCGAGCACCAGCCGCAATCCGGCGTCGGCCGCGCGCCGCAGGGCCTGCCGCGTGGCGTCGGTCAGTTCGTCGCGACTGTTGACGAGCGTTCCGTCGATATCGATGGCCAGCAGGCGAACGTTCACGTGGCGCCCGCCATCGCATTCAACTGCACCAGCGAGCGCGTCTGCTCCTTCTCCAGATAGGCCCGCCCCTTCTTCACGTTCAGATGGTCCCAGGGGAGCCGGGCATCGAGCGGAAACGGGCGATGCAGGGCCGCGGCGACGTCGATCCCCGTGTCGGCGAAGGCCTGCCACCAGCGATCGGGCTTGAGGTGTTCGCGCCAGCTATCCAACCGGGCGCCGCGCTGCCAGGCCAACTCCAAGCTCTCGGCCACGCGTCGGTCGCCCCGGCTGAGCACGCCTTCGAGCAGGCTCGTTTCGACGTCGTGGCACTTGATCCATACCGCCCCCAGCCGCCGTCGCTGCTTGAGGTAATCGTGCGCCCAATGAAAGTATTCGCGCGTCTGCATGCCGTTCCATTGATACGGCGTGTGCGGCTTGGGCACGAAGTTGGACACGCTGGCCGTCACCTTCACATAACGGCCCGTCTCTTGCTTGCCGATCCGCGAGATCGTCTCGGCCATGTCGACGATGCCGTCGAGATCGACGGGCCGTTCGCCGGGCAGGCCGCAGAGGAAATACAGCTTCACCTGCTGCCAACCGTGGTGGAACGCTTGGCGGCAACCGGCGTAGAGATCCTCGTTGGTGATCTTCTTGCGGATCTGGTCGCGCATGTCGTCGCGGGCCACCTCGGGTGCCAGCGTCAGCCCCGACAGATCGCCGAACATCGACATCAACGTGGCCACGCCCTTGAGCTGTTCGTTCACCCGCAGGCTCGGCAGGCAGATTTTGACCCCCAGCGGCTGGAAGGTCTCTTGCATCCGCTTGACCAGCTCCTCGAAGTGCGGATAGTCGCTCGTCGACAGCGACAACAGCGAGATTTCCGTCTGTCCGGTGTTGCGATAGGTCTCCAACGCCGCCTGGACGATCGTTTCGACAGAGCGGATGCGTAGCGGGCGCTTGATGACCGTGCTCTGGCAGAAGCGGCACTGCCAGGGGCAGCCGCGCATGATCTCGATCGCGATCCGGTCGTGAACGCACTCGACGAACGGCACGATCGGCGCCGTCGGCAGCGGGATGCCGTCGAGATCGTCGATGACCGACGGCTCGATCGTCGCCGGCACGTCGGGGCGCGTGCGATGCAGGGCGACGAGGCGACCGTCGCCCCCGTATTCGGGCTCGTAGAAGCGCGGCACGTAGGCGTAGGGCAGCCGCCGGGCCATCTCGGCCAGCGCCTCCTCGCGATCGGCGTGGCTCTGCTTGAGCGCGAGCCACAGGTCGCAGATGGCCGGCAGGCTCGGTTCGCCGTCGCCCGTGACGAAGAGATCGACGAACGGCGCGAGCGGCTCGGGGTTCTGGCCGCAGGGACCGCCGGCGATGATCAGCGGATGGTCGATCGTGCGCTCGGTGGCGCGCAACGGCACCTTCCCCAAGTCGAGCATCGTCAGCACGTTGGTGAACGAGATCTCGTATTGCAGCGTGAAACCGATCACGTCGAACTCGCCGAGCGGCGTGAAGGTTTCCAGGCTGTAGAGCGGCACCTCGTAGGCCCGGAGCTGCGCTTCCATGTCGGGCCAGGGCGTGAAGGCCCGCTCGCAGACCCAGTCCTCGCGGGCGTTCATCAGCGAATAGAGCACCTGCAAGCCGTGATGGCTCATGCCGATGGTATAGGCGTCGGGGAACGCCAGGCAGAGCTTGCCCCGCACCTGCCGGTGATCCTTGCGGATCACGTTCAGTTCGCCCCCCAGGTACTGCGCGGGCATCTGTACCTTGGGCAGCAGATGGCTGACCACATAGTCTTTCAGGCGATCGTTGAGCATGGAATCGATTATGGCAGAATCGCCGCAGCGTGCCAATTTCGATACATTGGGGGTGGTGTTCCAAAAGCCGTGTTGCCGGCAAACCGTCAAGGAAAGCCGGGCGACGCTGCACGGAGGGGTGCGCGAGTTTTAGGCATAGCGGTCAACGGCGAGGCAGCAATGCGCCAGTGAAGTACATGTAGGCCAGCCCCGTTGCGCGATGCCGCCCGCGATGCCCGTTGCCGAGGAACGACGAATCTCTGCCAAAGTGTGCTCCGCGAGCGGCGGGTGCATCCCAAACCCGCGGCCAGACCGTGGCAGGTAAGCGGCGGTAGGTTTATACTCGCACCAAATCTTGGCTAACCGCATTCAAAAGCATTAGGCAACGCTTTTTGATGTGGCCAGGGAGTTCGTCACGAATTGTTTTGCCATCGACCAAACGTGGAGTGATAACCTCGTTGAGCTTTAATTCGGCAAGTGCTTCGTGACAATCGCCATCGATCTTTCCGGTTGTCCAAACCTCGGCAGAACATTTCTGAACGGGAACGTGTTTTTTGTTCGCCCACGAAATAAAAGCCGGAACAGTTTCCGTGTAAAACTTCTTCACTTCTGAAGGATCAAGCCTCTTCGTTGAGCTGTGAGCTTTGCATTCGATGATCCGCCACTCGGCGTATGACCTTCGTGATCCTAGGACATCGACATCCCGCGTTTGATCCTTCTTGAAAGGAACATCCAGCGCTAAATGCACGTTCTCATAGTTCTCTGCCCTAAGGACGAGCCCTCCTAATGCTTCCATCGCAAGGCCCCGCAACTCGTTGAAGAGTGGGTTAGTTTTTAATAAGGCGAGAGACTGTACCAAATGCTCAACGTCGCTATCCTCGCCCAGGTTGGGGTTACCAGTGATGCCTTTGAAGAGCGATTCAAATTCGCACAACGTCTCAAGAGCGAAGGCACCGAAAAGCTGGCGTAGGTTTATCGCCATGAGGCCAATTTTCCGCGCCTCGTTCCAAGCCACTTCGTCAAATTCGGGCGCTGCGATAACTCCAAGCACGCGCAACTTGTTCTTTGACTGGCCCATAACGCCGTGCACCCTCTTGGAGAAGGATTCGACGTCGCTAGCCATGCATGTCCTCGCGAATACATCGACGAGGATTGGCGTTGGCCCTGGCTTGGCATCCCGATTCTTTCTCACTAAGGGCGCTAGCCAACAATAGCCCCATGCTGAAAAGGCGAAATTGCTGAACCCCTCACCAAGCGAGTCAAGATCCGGAATTCGCGATCCGTGCCATGACATCACCGATTGCCGTCGTAGGTGATCAACCAGGAGCTTCGTGAGGCGCCGCTCTCGTTCAAGCCTCGCATATGCGCGCAGCGCGAGCGCGGTGCTTTGATCTGTCCCAGCCACGTCCGCGAGAACAAGGCGCTCCCACCGGGTCCCCCGCCCCTCAACCGCTAAGCCTAGCTCGCACATGGCCTCCAACTCTTGGTTTAATTGTCGGCGACTTCCCGGAACCCTTGCGAGCGGCGATGCAAGCAATCGCGCGAATTCTGCGCCGCCAATGACGCCCTCCCGCAGAACTACGTCAAGGCAACGTGAAATACCCGGCCTGAGTTTCATCAGCAGACTTGCAGCAGCTACCAAAAATGGTCGCTGCCCGTGCTCGTCGCGCCAACCAAACAACCGATCCCCGCCTGGAAGCACCAACTTCTCAGAACGCCATAGACCAGCGCCGTGGTACTCGCGTCCGAGTAGTTGCCTAGCTGCCTCACGGGACCCTCGTTTATCCACGAGACATTGAATGAGCTCCTCGGATGCAGCGACAGTTCCACGCGCAAGTACTCCTGATAGCTGGTTTTGGGTACCTTTACGTTGGCTAATCATGGGTATTTCGATCCGGTGTTGTCACGCTGCTGCTTAGTATAATGATCGTTCTTTCAGAACGAGACGATCAAATACAACAAATCCTGATTCCATAGCGGTTTACGAGATCAAACTGGTCAAGAACTTCAGATTCACAGCCATTCAGCCAAGGATGTATCGCCAAAAATGCCGAGCTCTAGGGAACTTGGGTGGATTGGGGAAGCCAACCTTCCCCTGTCGTTCTGGTCGGGTTAGGCTAAAGAAGTTCGATGCAACCCCGACCTCTTTTGCGAAGGGAGTCGTACGACGGCACGAGCCGGAGCTGGGACGAAGCGACGGTTTTAGCGCCCCTGCCACCACCACATTGGCGCTCGCGGCTGCGGCCGGGGGCAACTCACGACGGAGCGACGGCAGGCCGAACGGCGAATCAGGGAACTAGAGGACGTAGTCACCGTTACCGCGGATGACTTGGACTCTCGGAAGGTGGTCGTTATAGGCCGTCTCGGGCACCCGCTCGAAACTATGCTGGCCATTCGCGGCACGTGGCAGCGAGGTCGTAGCCCAAAGGATTCTGGTGCGTCATTTCACGTCACGCACGTCAATGGCAAAGCGATCGCCGAACCAGTCGTTTTTCACCAAACGCTTGTGCAAGCGAGGGACAAAGATGACGATCGCGAAACCTACCCAACCCCGCCCATCGGACAAAGCTGGGAGATTCGAGCCAGACCGGAAGATTCACTGGTAACCCAGGGGAATACCAAAAGGAGTTATCTGGATTGCCCTACATCGAGGCCGTTCCCGTATGGTGGCGTCATTTTCAAACGGAGCTGCATTGCCTCATGCCGGCCGACGCTTCTGATGGTGCGAAGTGAACCGATACCCGATTTCCAGATTTCTTGCGACCGGCATGGCAGCCCGCTAAGATGACGCGGAACGGAGAGGGTAATCTACCGACCAGGATCACCGTCGTGTCCCGTCCGCAGTTCAGCCTCCAGGCATTGTTGTGGTTGGTCGTGGTACTTGCGGCCTTCTGTGCGGGAACGCAACTGGATCGGGCATATCGCGCGGACCCGATGGAAGCCAAGGTTCGAGCGGCGCTGCAAGAGAAAACGGATTTCAAGTTCGTCGAAAAGCCACTTTCGGGCGCGGTCGAATGGTTGGCGCAGCATCACGGCATCGACATTGAGTTAGACAACAAGGCGCTGGGCGACGCCGGCCTCCCCGGTAATTTGCCGATCACGCGGAGCGCGAAGGACATCACGCTCCGGTCGGCCCTGAATCTGCTGCTCAGCGATCTCGACCTGACCTACGTTGTGCGAGACGGCGTGCTGATGGTCACGACAAAGAAGGTGGCACAGAGCACGTCACAGGCAGTCCCGGCCACGTTTCGCTCGAACACCGTGTTGTGGTCCGTGGTCGCAGTGGGCATTTTCCTCGGTGGGATCCAGGTTGGGCGGAAGTGGCGTCGACCGTCGGTCGCGCAGGAATAGCAGCCGCAGTCTGGGCTGCTCGCGCAATATCATCCTGACATGCCCCGCGACCCGCAGCGTGTTCAGCTCGCCTATCGATCGCGAAAATCTGGAAATCGAAGTGAACCAACACTCGATTTCGATACATTGGGAGTATGGCTCGCGATCTTCCGGCGACGAATAACCGGCCGCGGTTCAGCCTGCGGTCCGTTTTCCGGCTCACAACCGTGTGCTGTATCCTCGCGACGATGTGGCCCGTGGTCCTGGTACTGTTGGCGCTGGGGCTGGGGCTCATGCTACCCGTCGTGCTGCTCGCCGCCTTCGGCTGGGGCCTGACGCGAATCGCGGCCGGGATGATGCCGCCGACTCGGATGGAGAGCGATGTCTTCGGTGGAAGCTGACTTCTTCGCGCGCGACACCCTGACCGTCGCGCGCGACCTGATCGGCACGACGCTCGTCGTGGGCCGCTGCCGCTGCCGGATCGTCGAGACC
This sequence comes from Pirellulales bacterium, assembly GCA_035547915.1. Taxonomy (GTDB): domain Bacteria; phylum Planctomycetota; class Planctomycetia; order Pirellulales; family JAICIG01; genus DASSFG01. The sequence continues at coordinate 27,209 of DASZTS010000003.1, forward strand.
GAGGCCTACACGACCGACGCCGCCTCGCATTCGGTCATGCGGCGGAACAAGGCCGCGCTGATGCGCGAGACGTTCGCCCACATCTACGTCTACAAGATCTACGGCATCCATCACTGCCTCAACTTCACGACCGAGCGCGACGGCATCGGCGCCGTGTTGATCCGCGCGGCCGAACCGCTCGCCGGCATCGAGCGGATGGCCGAGCGTCGCGGAACCAACGATCGGAAGATGCTGTTGAACGGGCCCGGCCGATTGTGCCAGGCGCTCGGCATCGACCTGGCCTGGAACACTCGGCCGCTGGGACGAGAGATCAAGCTGCTCGCGGCCCAAGCGGTGCCACACGTCGTCGTCGGTCCGCGCATCGGCATCACGCGTGCGACGGAGCTGGAGTGGCGGTTCTGCGAGCGCGACAGTCCCTTCGTCAGCCGACCGTATCCGAAGAAAAAGACGCCGCAGCACGCGGGGCCGATATTTCTGGGTGGCACGTCCCTGAGGTCTTCCGAAGGGCGTGATTGAGTCGCTAGTACGCGCGACGGCCATGGTTGGACCTGGCAATCGACGAGAGCGAGTCGACGCAGCTTGGAAATAAGACACTGCTCTGCGATTCGTCACGCCCTTCGGAGGACCTCAGAGCGTGCCACCCCCGCCGAAGAAAAAGACGCCGCAGCACGCGCCAGCGTTTCTGGGTGGCACGTCCCTGAGGTCTTCCGAAGGGCGTGATTGAATTGCTCGTACGCGCGTGCCGCCCCGTCGTCCTCACGACTGGTTGCGAGCAGAGCGCAGGTAAAGAGTCCGAGCGACGATCCCCCCCGCGATAGCCACCGCGAATGTGGCAAGAACCCGGGCAGCCGTCTCGAACGGGTTCCATGGCGGCCGCCTCACGAATGCACGGCCCTTGTTGAGATGTGTTCCCTCCGGGTAGGCACCGTTCTGTGGTACCGCCGGAACCTCTCGGCTGATTGCTTGATAAAGGTCGCGGGTTGCCTTGTCGGCAAGCCGACTTGGACAGAACGGAGCGTCGGGCGGAAGACAATAGCATAAGAAATAGACGCAACCACCGATGGCGCAGCCGCCGAAGAATGCCGCCGTTGGGCCGCGTGTGTAGATGGACCCGATGATGGCACAGATCAGGAGTGCCCCGGCGGCGGACGCAAGTGCCTCACTGAGCAGCCACGACGCGCGCAGCAGCGCCCCGCAACCGATCGCGGCGAACAAGACGATCGCGAACACCCACCGCAGCGAGAACCGCACGACCGCCTCCTTCGGTTTCCGCCATTAGATCGCACCCGAGCGGCGGGGCAAGCTCGACCGTCACTCCCCGGGTTTCGGGGCATAAAGACATCGGCCGGACGGCGTTTCTGGGTAGGCACGCTCTGAGGTCTTCCGAAGGGCGTGACTGCGTCGCTATTATGCACGACAGCCAGCGTGGAACCCGGAAATCGACGAGAGCAAGTTGACTCAGCTTGAGGTCGCGGCCTACGACTTAGTTGGGAGATTCCTATCTCCCGAAAATCCGCACGAGAATAGCAAGCAAGGCACATTCGGCGCCGAGCAGCACAAAGATAGATTTGAGGCTGGCTCGGCGGATCGTTGCCACATAGCCACGCCAAGCAAGGATCGGCAGGGCGAGGGATAGGAGAAGGATGCCCATTCGACACCCTCGCTCACGCTACCAGCGCAGCGGCCAACAGCGCCAATAGCGAGGCGACCACCAACCAGGGAAGCGCCTCGCCGGGTCCAACTGCCCACCGGCGAACCCTGGCTGGCCAATCATCCGGTTCGTGTGGCAACTGGGCCCCTGCTTCACGCGGCGAACGGTACGGGTTCTCGTCCATCCCGCCATTATAGCCAGAAACAAAAAACACCCGTGCCTACGTCCACGGTGGGCGCGATGTTTCAACGCGCCTAACTAAGTCGTAGCCCACCGCAGCTTGAAATAGGACACTGCTCGGCGATTCGTCACGCCCTTCGGAAGACCTCAGAGCGTGCCACCCACGACATCAAGAAATCAGCCGACAGCCCCCTGGCGACGGCAGCCTAGAAGGCTCCGTTGGTGATCGCTTCGCCACCGCCGGCGGTGCCGAGCGCGCGCCATACGAACCCGTCGATCGCGTCGCTGATGAATCGTACGCTGGCGTCGCCCATCATCGCGTTCACGCCCGTGGGGTGGTAGCTGCGCGCGGTGATGGCGGCGAATGTCGGACCGCCGTCTTCCTCGTTGATGCCATTCAGATCCATGTCGACGTCCTTCGCCGGCTGGCCGAGCGTGACCTTGTTCGGCGTCCAGGCGGTGCTGAAGCCGGTGGCGTGCGTGTTGCCGTCGGCCCATTCGGTGTGCCCGTAGAGATAGAGCCGGCAGCCGCCGAAATACTCCGGTGCCACGGTCCCGTAATCGGCCGTCGGCGGCGGCACGTTGTTCGGCTGATTGATCGCCAGTCCGTCCGGACACCCAGGGCAGTCGCCGTTCTGGTCGCAGATGTAGACCTGCTGGTAGGTCTTCACCTCGGCGGCCAGCAACGTGTTGGTCGTGCCGTCCTTGAAATAGCTCCAGTTGGGTGATCGATTCGGGCTGAAGGCGTTGCGGTTATACGGTCCGTTGAAACCGCCCCAGATGAACCAGTCGCCCGTGTTCCAGCCGTAGCTGGAGACGCCCGAGAGCCCGTAGTCGTGCGTCGAGGGGCTCGTATTGGTCTCGCTGGGGCAAATAAAGAAGGGAATCGTCTGGCTCACCGCCGGCTGGTTGGTGGGGTCTTCCTTCTCGACGTTGAAATTGCAGATCTGGTAGAGGCTCGATTGTTCGGCGAACGGCAGGATGCGTGCATGGATACTCCAGGCACCGTTCCAGGTAACCGTGTTTCCGGAGCCTGTGAGCACCATCGACGCCGGCAGCACGCGATTCGTATCGGTGTAGTGCAGCAAGGCGATCCCCACCTGTCGCATATTGCTGACGCAATTCGAGCGGCGGGCGGCTTCGCGTGCCGCCTGAACCGCCGGCAGCAAGAGGGCGACGAGGATGCCGATGATGGCGATCACCACGAGCAGTTCGACCAGGGTAAAAGCGCGCCGCGCCATACGAGCCTCCCGCCACGCCAGATGGTTATTGCCCCGCCCGACTATTAGACCGACGCCAGAATGACGGGGCAATGGTTCGTTGTGGCCCTACGAGGGCGACTTGTCCGTGCTGGCGACCACGAGTTGCCCCTGCCGAATCCCCTTCAGGCCTCGCAGCCGACTCGCAACCTCGCGCAGCGCGCTGGCTTTGCCACGCAGGATGATGACTTCCAGGCAGTTGTCGTGGTCGAGATGAACATGCGTCGTGCAAATCACCATGTCGGTGTGCTCGTGCTGCAAATGGAGCAACTGCTCGGTCAACTGCGTACGATGGTGGTCGTAGACGATCGTCAGCGTCGCCACCGCCGTCCGCGTCCCCTTTTCCCAGGCACGCGTCGTAAGCGTTTCGCGGAGTAGCTGCCGAATCGCCTCGCTGCGGGTGGCAAAATTCTCGGCGGCGCAGTAACGATCGAATTCATCGAGCAGATCGGCTTCCAACGAAACGGTAAATCGCACCACATCAGACATGATTTCTCTCGGTTACAAAGTGCTTGGCTGCTAGGTCTTACGTTCCTGGCCCGCCGATGTCAATCGCCTGGCCCCTTGCGAAATCTCCTGGATGTGGTATTACGATTTTCGGAATCGTCATACCGACTTTTTCGGAGGTGCGGCCATGAAGCGAGCGGGTTTGACGCTGGTTGAGATCTTGGTGGTGATCGCCATCATCGGCTTGTTGATCGGGCTGCTCCTCCCCGCGGTGCAATTCGCCCGCGAATCGGTGCGACGGGCGGACTGCCTGTCGCATTACCGGCAGATCGGCATCGCGGTTCACCAGTATTACGACGCCAACAAGGGCAAGTTCTTCTTGCACCATCCCTTCGAGGCCGACGTCCTTTCGCAGGCCGGCCAGGCCGATTCGTTCGCCGAGATCTATTGGGAGGACAAACTGATGCCCTTCATCGGCGGCACGCAGGAGGCCAACGAGCAGCTCGCCGCGCAGGGCAAGTGGGTGGCGAGCGAAGCGATCTATCGTTGCACCGATGATATGTCGCTGCGGGCGCCGTACATCAACCCATCGACGGGGCTCGTCGACGGGATCGCCAATCGCACCAGTTACCTGATGAACTCGCAACTCAGCCACATGACGCGCCGCTACGGCTATTGGTATCTCGAGCGGTTCATCCGGCTCGTCGGCACGTCAAACTTCGTCGCCTTCTCCGAGCGCGACGCCGACGGCCTGACTCCGGCCTCGGGCGCCGATCCCCGGCAGGACGACTACGACATCTGGCTCGGCACGAACATCTTTCAGCCCTGGATCGCCTGGCAGCGTCACAGCGGCATGGCCAACTACCTGTACCTCGACGGCCACGCCAAGACGCTCGATTGGAGCGTCGCCGTGATCGACATGTTCCCCGACAAGAACGTCTTCACCGACGACATGAGCTATCCCTGATCT
>DASZTS010000004.1:0-105780 GCA_035547915.1 Pirellulales bacterium
TCTGATGGGTACCGCGGCACCGAGCCTCCTGCCCGATACCTCATAGATTTCTTCTGCCGCACATCACACCGCCCCAACGAACCATCGTTCGCTCTGCGCGCCCGTTCACCTGCGGCCCTATAAAAATCCGTGAATCGCTACGGCTCCCTCTGTGGAGCGTTCCGGTCGGTCTTCGGGAGGCCTGGCCCGCCGGAGTCCGAATGACAACTCGACGTCACATTGTGGTCAGTTACATGTCAAGCCGTTCACCGAAATCGTTGTCGATGAGCAATGGGTGATTGTTACGTGATCGACGGCGAAAACTTCGATTCGCTGGAAGGTTTTTATGACGAGGTCGGCCGGGTTCTCGCCGCCGGCGAGCCATGGAGCAGGAATCTCGATGCCATCAACGACATACTCAGTTGGCCCTCGCTGGAATCGGGAATTCCCTGCACGCTCATCTGGAAGAACTCAGCCAACATCTGTTGGCTCGCCTTTCGGAGCAACTGTCTCGCCAACCGCCCGACGCATGCTAACGAGCCGGACTTAACATTGTGGTCAATTGTACGAGCAACCGACAAAACCGGATCGAGCTTCAGAAAATCGGCGTTCACGGCCGATTTTTTGCCCGCGGCCCTCCGGCTTCCGGTTTTTGTCAGCCGCTCTGCGTCAACCGGTCTTCGCCCTTTGTTCGCTGACCCGAGCCACATCCTAACAGGCAGCGCTAATCCGTCCACCTGAGAGTTTTCGGGCATTCGACCTGCCGTATGCGAAGAAGACAATGGCCGATTCGATTGAAGCAAAGTTGGTGGCACGACTCCGCTGGGCATCGCATGATGGCTGCCCAGTCGCCGGATCATCTGAGGGCCAGTGGGCAGAAATAGCATCTGTAGCCCGTCGCCGCTGGTTTTCATTTGAGCGTCGGCGGCCGACGAGGAAAGATGAAAACATGCCTGATCGGGTGGAAGACCTCGCACGGGGTTTGTGTGAACAGTTCGAGCGAGGCGGCGTCAAATTGGCAGGACCATTGATCTCGGACTACCGCTGGCTTGCAGAACGACTTGCCGGCGTTTTGCTCGCTGAATCCGAATGAGCCCCCCGGCTGCGACGGGTTTCTTTTTTGGCTCGGCAAAGCCGGTAGCCTGATGGAATGGAAAAATTGCTCTTCTTGCTGTTTTTGGCCGTTATCCCGTTCGGCTTCTTTTGCAATTGGCTGTTCGATTGCCTTGGCCTCGGCCCCTCTAGGCTGACGAACGACGATCCGGCGATTGGGCACGCTCCGCTTCAGCGGTCGCCTATTGGGATGACCGAGCCCTCCTTTGCAGCGAAGCCGCAATTCTCGATTCGTTTCTTGCTCCTGCTCACGGCGGCCGTGGCGATATCGATTATGGCCTTTCGTTCCAATCCCTGGTGGCGAGCGGCGTTCGCAATCAATTTCCTGACCATTTTGTATGCCGCCGCTGGCGTGACCCGAATAACCGACCCCTCGCGGGCGTTCTGGACCGGAACCGCCGTGATGCTCGGCTTTACCGTCATCATTGCAGCCCAGTTGATATGGAATTTGGAGAACATCCTTAATGCACTTCTTGAGGACGACCCAATAAACCTCCCCCCGTGGGTTGGAGATGATCGTGACATATGTGTTGTCTGGCGTGCCGCCCTCATCAATGGCCTCTTCGCCGTCTTTCTCCATTGGCTTTTCGCTCCCCGGCAAAAGCCCTCTTTAGGCGTGTGGGGCATGCGTGCCGAGAGGCAACAGCAGGCAGTGGAGGCGATTGAGGCTGCGGGCGGTTCAGTGTACTTCCGTGAGGAGGTTTGGCTCCAGGGCACTCAGGCCACGGACGGCGTGTTGGCTCACATGGCAGCACTGCCGAAACTTCAATTGCTTTGGCTTCGTGATTCCGAGATTACCGATGCGGGGATGCCTCACTTGCGAGGTCTCACGGCCCTGACCTCCCTTTCTCTCGACAACACCGGCGTCACCGATACCGGACTCGTCCACCTGCAAGGACTGACGAGCCTGATAGAGCTTTATCTCCCCGACACTCAAGTCACGGATGCCGGGTTAGTTCACCTGCACGAGCTAACGAACCTGCGATACCTTTCACTCAAACACACTCTGGTCACCAACGAAGGCGTGGCCCGGCTCCAACGGGCATTGCCAAGGTGTGAAATCTGGGGGCCGCGATGAACCGAAGGCTCTGCCATATGAACCGAAGGCTCCCCCAATTCAGCATTGCCACCCTTCTCCTGACCATTGCCGCCGTCGCGGTGGTGCTGGCGTTGATGCTGCGAGTTCCGACGCAGGCGGCCTCTCTAAAGCTTCTCGGTCATCATCGTCGTTCTGACTGCGTTGGCACTTTTTTCTGGGGCTCGATCTGATTTTGTCGGTTGCGCTAAAATAGGCCGAACGTGCCTTATGGCCGCAGAGATTGAGCAAAACCCGCAGCCCCCAGACAAACTCGCATGCCCGCCGAACTCATACCCGTTGCTACGTTCGTGAAACCCGCCGAGGCGGTCGCCGCGCGGTGCGCGCTAGAGGCACAGGGGATCACGTGTTTCCTCAAGGACGAAAACCTCGTGGCCATGAATTGGCTGTATGGGAATGCCGTCGGGTATGTGAAGCTGCTCGTGGCCGAGCCCGATGCGGAGCGGGCGCTGACGCTGCTCGAGACGCCCTACGACGATTGGCCGACATCGGCCCAGCCCGAAACGTGGAAGTGCCGGCAATGCGGCGAGGAGGTGGAGAACCGCTCCGACCGATGCACGCAGTGCGGAACTCCCCGACATCCGGAAGACGCCGTCGGCCATTCTCACTCGGCGGCGGTGCGAGACCTCTTGCGGGCCCGCGACGAATCCGCGGAGCAGGACAAGAACCCGTATGCCTCGCCCCGCGCAGACGTGGCGCGCGCCGACGACAAGACCGACGGCCGCGCCGCCGACGACGAGGGCCCCCGGGCGCGCTGTCCCGAGTGCGGCCGGCCGAGGATGGCCGTTTGTCCGTTCTGCGAGACGAGCGGCACGACGTTTCGCGGTGCCAACCCGTTGGACGAAGGTTCTATGGAGGAGCCGTCGCTGCTCATCTGCTCCCTCTGTGACGAACCGTTCGAGGCCTCTTACCTACGCCGTTGCGAGTGGTGCGGCCACGATTTCGGCGCGGGCCTCGAAGTGCCGGCCGTCATGCAGACCGTCTCCAGAGACGCCCCGAACTGGCGAGTGTTCCTCGTCGGTATCTGCGGCGTCGCGATCATCGTCGGCCTGATCACCTACTTCGCCATGTTGCTATCGTAGGGGCGGCCCGCCGGAGCCGTCTGCCGACGCCGGTCCTACGGCGATCGCACCTCAGCCGCCCATCGGCAGCGGGCGATTGACGGCGCCGGGCGGCGTTTGACCGCGCCAGGCGGCCAAGATGTTTTGGGCCGCTTCGAGCTCGATCTGCTCGCGGACCGCCGCGACGGCGCTTCCCAGGTGCGGCGTGAAGATCGTATGGTCGGCGGCGATCAGCGCGGGCTCGATCTGCGACGGCCGGGTGAGACGCGATTGGTCCTCCATCTCGTAGACATCGGCCGCGAAGCCGGCGAGCCGGCCCGATTGCAAGGCGCGGGCGACCGCCTGCTCGTCGACCACCGAGCCGCGCCCGATATTGATCAGGAAACTGCCACGCCGCATGCGCGACAGCGCCTCGTCGTCGAAGGCGTGCAGATTGTCGGCGGTGAACGGCGCGGCGACGATGACGTAGTCGCTCTCGGTGAGCAGTTCGCCGAACGTCACGTACCGGACGTCGAGGCTCGCTTCGCGGTCGGCGGGCAAGGCGCGGGGATCGTGATAGATCGTCCGCATGCCGAACCCGATCATGCGTGCGGCGATCGCCTGTCCGACCGCTCCCATGCCGTAGATCCCCAGGCAGCGGCCGCCCAAGGGCGCGCCATAGAGGATCGGCCGCCAGCCCGCGTAATGCTCGTGCCGCATCAGGCGGTCGCCCGCCACGATGTTGCGCGACAGGCTCAACAGCAGGCCGATGGCCAGCTCGGCGGTGGGAACCGTCAGCAGATCGGCGACGCACGTCACCCACACCCCGCGCTCGGTGCAGGCGGCCACGTCGATGTTGTCAAAACCCTTCAAGGCACCGGCCACGATCCGCAGCCGCGGGCAAGCCTGCAAGAAATCGCGGTCGATACAATCGGTCATGAAGACCATGATCGCCGTCGCCTCGCCGGCGCGGCTCCGCACCTCGTCGGGCCTGAGTATCCGATCACTATCGTTGCAGTCGACATCGCCATCCGCTCGCAGACGCTCGAGCACCGAAGCGTGTACGCGGTGCGTCAGAAATGCCTTGTTGCGAACGGCCATACTTTTGCGCGACGTGCTCTCGTTGGTTTGCCCCCGACGTCTCAGCGACCTTCAAGACAGCGTCACTGCGGCTTCTCCGGTCCGCCTTTCTTCAGCAGGTCTTTGTTCAGCGGCTCCTTGATCAACGAGTCTTTCTTGACTGGCTCCTTGTTGAGCGGCTCCCTGCTCAACGGTTCCTTCTTCAGGGGCTCCTTCTTCAGCGGTTCGATCGTTTCGGCCCATTTCGACAGCTTCTCGAAGTCGTCTTCGTTATCGCCGACGACCATGATGTTGTAGCCGACGTCGGTGAAGAGGATCTGCAATTGCACGAAGAGGTCGTCGCCGTCGGCCGTCTGATAGGCCAGGCCGAATTTCGTGCGCTTGTTGATGTCGACCTTCTCCATGTCGGGGAGGTCTTTCTTGACGAGCTTGAGCCCCGCCCCCGCCAAACTCTGGGCCGTGCCGTTGACGTAGCCCTTCAGCGCCGTGAGCTTGTGAGCCTTGTCCGGCAGCTTGCGCTCCTCGATGCTTACTACGACCTTGGAGACGACGCCCTCCTTGCTGATGACGAGTTGATGGCCCAGAAGCTCGTCGCCGTCTTTGAGTTCATTGAGACCGAAATCGTATCCCGTGGGGGCGGGTTCGGCCGTGACAAGGTTTTCGATGGTCACGCGCCGGGCCTGTTCGCCATCGTCCTCGCCGACGAAGAGCAGCGCTGCGACGCCGGCCAACAGCAGTAACAATGAATTCATATTCGCCTCGCGGGAGCAAAGGGGGTGTTGAGTTGTGGGGTCGCCATCCCTATCGCAAATATAGCCATCGCCGCACGGATGAAAACCGAAGGCGATCGCCGCCGCCGCGGCAGATTGCGGATCGGGCTCGTGCGTCGCGTGGCAATTAATCGGCGATCGCGTAAGATAGGGATCGTCCCGCCGAAATTTCCCGCCGTAAAAATGCGCTGTTGCCGGAATGGAATCGTGCTGGTCGTGCTCACCGCGTCGGCTGCCTTGGCCGACGAGCGGCCGAATGGCCGACATATCTACGAGCAACGGTGCGCCGCCTGTCATGGCGACCACGGAGAAGGAAGCCGCGAGCATTTTCCGCAGCCGCTCGCGGGCGACCGGTCGGCCGAGCAACTGGCCCGCTACATCGGCGAATCGATGCCGCCCGACATGCCGGGCACCTGCCGCGACGAGGACGCCAAGCTCGTGGCGACCTATATCTACGACGCTTTCTACTCGCGGCAGGCCCAGGCCGGGCAGCGCGGGCCACAGATCGAGATGGCGCGTCTCACGGCGCGGCAGCATGCGAGCGTTCTGGCCGATCTGATGGTGACCTTCTTCGGCCCGCCGGCCGCCGCGACGCAGACCGGACTGCGCGGACAGTACGCCACGATCAACGCCGACGGCGACGGGAAGCAGGTCTTCGAGCGCATCGATCCCCAGGTCCGCTTCGACTTCGGTACATCGAGCCCCAACCCGGAGAAGATCGATCCGGCGGAATTCGCCATCTCTTGGAGCGGGTCGGTCGGCGCCCCGGCCAGCGGCGAATACGAATTCATCGTCCGCAGCCCGAACAGTTTCAAGCTCTTCGTCAACGACCGCAAGACGCCGCTGATCGATGCCTGGATCAAGTCGGGCGAGCAGACGGAATACCGCGGCGTCGTGCGCTTGCTGGCCGGACGGCGTTACCTGCTGCAACTCTATTTCACCAAGGCCGGACAGGGCGGGAAGAAACCGGAGCAACTGCGGGCCAAGATCGCTCCCGCCGCTATCTCGTTGGCCTGGAAACCGCCCGGACGCGCGGAAGAAATCGTGCCCGCCGGCCGGCTCTCGCCCCAGGACGTGCGCGAAACGCTGCTGCTCGAAACGCCGTTTCCGCCCGACGATCGGAGTACCGGATTCGAGCGCGGCACCTCGGTCAGCCCCGAATGGGATCGGGCCGCGACGGCGGCCGCGCTGGAAGCGGCCGGTTATGTGCGCGAACGGTTGGGTGATTTTTGCGGGGTCGTCGAGCCCGACCGGCAACACGAGCCCGCCCTGCGCGAGTTTTGCCACCGCTTCGCCGAACGGGCATTCCGCCGCCCGCTCGCGCCGGAGTTGCGGGCGTTGTTCGTCGATCGGCAGTTCGAACGCGCGAGCGATCCGGGTCTGGCCCTGGAGCGGGTCATCCTCATGACATTGAAGTCGCCCCGCTTCCTATATGTCGACCTGGCCGGTCCGGCGGCCGACGGTTACGACGTGGCGGCGCGGCTCGCCTTCACGCTCTGGGATTCGCTTCCCGACGACGCGCTGTTGGCGGCGGCCGCCGCCGGGCAACTCACCACGCGCGAACAGGTGGCGGCGCAGGCGCACCGCATGACGGTCGACGCTCGCTGCACCGCCAAGCTGCGCGAGTTCTTGCTGGGCTGGCTGAAGATCGATCAGGTGCAGGATCTGCGCAAGGACACGGCCTCGTTCCCCCTATTCAACGCGGCCGTGGCGGCCGATCTGCGCATGTCGCTGGAACTGTCGCTGGAGGACGTGCTGACCGACGAACGGGCCGACTTCCGCGGGCTGCTGCTAAGCGACGAACTGTATATGAACGGCCGCCTGGCCGCGCTTTACGGCGCCGACCTGCCGGGCGACGCGCCGTTTCGCAAGGTGAAGCTCGATCCCGGCGAACGGGTCGGGCTGCTCTCGCACCCCTATCTGCTCGCTGTCTTTGCCGGCCAGAACGAGTCGTCGCCGATTCGCCGCGGGGTGCTCGTGGCGCGCGGCATGCTCGGCCGGGTCTTGCGGCCGCCGCCCGATGCCGTGACACCCAGCCCCGCGTCGCTGCATCCCGATCTGACGACCCGCGAACGAACGACGCTCCAGACCGCCGACCAGGCCTGCCAGTCGTGCCATGCGCTCATCAATCCGCTCGGCTATCCGCTGGAACGGTTCGACGCGCTCGGGCGGCTGCGCACCACCGATAACGGCCGGGCCATCGACGCCACGGGTTCGTACGTGTCGCGCGGCGGAGATGCGATGAAATTCGACGGCCCGCGCGAGCTGGCGACATTCCTGGCCGGCAGCGCGGAGACGCACCAGGCGTTCGTGGAAAAGCTGTTCTACTACGCGGTCAAGCAGCCGGTCCGCGCGTTCGGAAACGACGCGCTGCCCACGTTGCGGGGCCGGTTCACGGCCACCGATTTCAATATGCGCCGCCTGCTGGCCGAGATCGCCACGCTGGCCGCGTTCGATCGGCCGACGCACGTTCCTTCTCCATCTTCGGGCACAGGTAACTGATCCATGTCGTGTTATCGCCGCGAATTTCTGCGAAAGCTCGGGCTCGGCACCGCCACGCTGCCGTTTCTGATGAACCTGCCGGATCTCGGTTTCGCCGACGAAGCGAAACGCAAGCAGCGGCTGGTGATCGTCTTCAGCCCCAACGGCGTCGTCCCGAGCACCTTCTGGCCCGACGAGGAAGGGGAGCGGTTCACGCTCAAACCAAGCCTGGCACCGTTGGCGCCGTTTCGCGATCGCCTGCTGACGTTGCATGGCATCTGCGACAGGGTCCGCGGCGACGGCGACCAGCACATGCGCGGCATCGGTTGCCTGTTGACCGGCATCGAACTGTTTGCCGGCAACGTGCTCGGTGGTTGCTCCGAACACCCGGCCGGTTGGTCGCGCGGCATTTCGATCGACCAGGAACTGCGGAACTTCTTGCAAAGCCGCCCCGAGACGCACACCCGCTTCGGGTCGCTCGAATTCGGCGTGCTCGTGCAAGAACGCGCCGACACGTGGACGCGGATGGTCTACAGCGGGCCGAACAAGCCCGTCGCTCCCGTCAACGATCCATATCAGATGTTCGCCAAGCTGTATGGCCGGGCCAAGCATCGCCAGGACCTGGCCAGCGTGCTCGACGGATTGCAGGAGGATTTTCAGAAGGTGCGCTCCGTCGTCTCCAGCGCCGACGCCCGTCTGCTCGACGAGCACGCCGCGCTCGTGCGGCAGATGGAGCAGGAGCTGCGCGCCGCGCCGCCCGATGACGCGGACCAAAGACCCTTGGAACCCGGCGTCAAACAGCACAACGACAACATGCCGGCGCTCAGCCGCCTACAGATCGACCTGCTCGTCCGCGGTTTCGCCGCTGATTTCATGCGCGTCGCGACCTTGCAGTACGCCCACTCCGCCAGCGACACGGTGATGTCCTGGCTGAAGATCGACGGCCGGCATCACGACATCTCGCACAAGCCCGACGACGATCAACAGGCTCAGCAGGATCTCACCCGCATCAACGGCTGGTTCTGCGAACAGGTGGCCTATCTCGCCTCGCGTCTGGCGGAAACGCCCGAACCGGGCGGCCCCGGTTCGTTGCTCGATAACACACTCATCGTCTGGACCAACGAACTGGGGAAGGGGAACGACCACACCCACGAAAACATCCCCTTCGTGCTCCTCGGCGGCGACTTCGGCCTTCGCACGGGCCGTTCGCTGAGGTTTCCCGCCGTGCCCCACAACCGGCTGCTGCTCACGCTCGCGCACGCCTTCGGCCATCACCTCTCGCAGTTCGGCAATCCCGACTATTGTGGCGATGGTCCGCTGACGGGGCTGACGGCGTGAGGGGTTTGGTTAGAGCCGATCCAAGTCTAAAAAACCCGCTGGCGAGTCACATGTCGCTCGCTTTGGCGGCGAGTCGGAGAGCAGCAGGCTGCCGCTTCTACTTTGAGGAGCGGGCGGAGCGGTTGGCGGCGATGAGCTTGGCTAGCTCGCGTTCGGAGACTTCGGAGGTCTTGTGTAGGTAGTCGCAGATCAGACGCAGTTCGTCGTCGCCGAACTGTTCGACCATGGCCAGGTAGGCCTGGCCGATGGCTTCGTAACGCGGGATGAGCGGTTCGAGGCTCTCGGGTCGCACGCGGATCAAGACTTTGCGGCGGTCCTGCGGGTCGCGGACGCGTTCGATGAATTGCCGCTTCTCCAAGCGATCGAGGATGTGCGTGATCGCGCCGGTGGTGAGGCCGGTCACGTCGGCCAGCCAGCCGGCCGTCACCGAGCCTGCGGGGCTGCGCAGGATCAGGTCGATGCACTTGGTGTCCGTGGCGTTCAGCCCCACTCCCTGGGCGATCGCCTGGTGCAGGAACACCGTCTGGGTGCTCATCTTACGACCCAGGTCCCAGAGCTGCCGCAGCAGTTCGGAGCGGTCGATCGGTGGAGAAACTGCCTTTGACATAGATTAACTGCACATATAAGATACTGCATAACTAAGACATTTACTCGCCCTCATCGAAAAGGAGCGTGTCATGCCCCAAGCGCGACGCAAGCCGTATCTCGGATTACCCATGGAGGGCTGGATCGCCCGCTGGTACGCCCGCACCCGCGGTGCCGACCTGGAGAGCTTCCGCCGCGAGGCCACCGAGGTGGCAGACCAGTTACCCCGCGGGGCGCACGTGCTCGAAGTGGCGCCCGGGCCGGGGTTCTTCTCCATCGAACTGGCCCGCTTGGGCGATTTCCGGATCACGGGGTTGGACATCAGTCAGGCCTTCGTCGAGATCGCCCGCGACGGGGCGCGCCGCGCGGGGGTGTCTGTCGATTTTCGGTCGGGGAACGCTTCCGCCATGCCGCTGGCGGGCGAGTCCTTCGATTTTGTCTATTGTTCGGCCGCTTTCAAGAACTTTGCCGAGCCGATCGAGGCGCTCGACGAGATGCACCGGGTGCTGCGGCCCGGCGGGCGAGCCGTGATCCACGATCTGCGCAAGGACGTGTCGCTCGCCGAGATCGATACCTACATCGCGCGCAGTGGCCGCAAGCGTTTCGATGCCTGGCTGACCCGCTGGGCCTTTCGCACCATGCTCGTCAAACGTGCCTATACGCTCGACGCCCTCCGCGACCTGGTCCGGCACACCCGCTTCGGCGCCTGCCAGATCGCCACCGACGAGCTCTCCTTCCGCGCGACGTTTCTGAAGCCGGCGGCGGTCGCCGCGCTGGCTGGCTGACGTTGGTAACCTTCGGGTTTTCGTCGGCCGCCCTCAGTCAAAGCATCCGCCGAAGTCGAAAATCTCGTCGCCCGTTTTCAGATCCCAGCAGCGGATGACGCCTTCGCCCTGGTACTCGGGGTCGGCACTGCCGCTGAGGAGGCGCTTACCGTTGGGACTATAGACGAGACTGGTCACCTGATAGTGATGGCCGCCGACCATGCGGGCCCGCTCCTCGCCCGTCTCGGCATCCCACACGCGGACCGCGTTGTACAATTCGCCACCGCCGGTCGCCAGTGTCCGGCCATCCGGGGCGTAAGCCACGCGCGAACCGGGTAGTTGGCGGACCTTCTTCCCCTCGGCCACATCCCACACTTCGGTGACGTCGTGGCCGATCAAGAGCCGCTTGCCATCCGGTGAGTACGCGACGCTCACAGGCAGCGCGGCGAAGGGCCCCCACTTGGCCTTCGCGGTGGGCGGCTTGGCGTCGGCGTCATCCGGTTCGGGCAAATCGAAGAGCATCACCTTCCAATCGGACGCCGCCGTGGCCAGGTGCTTGCCATCGGCCGTGAAGGCGAGCGCTTCGACCCAGCCGTAGTGAGCCGCCCAATAACCCCAGGTCGGCCGCTCACCCGTTTCGACGTTCCAGACGCCGACGCCGCCGTTGAGCAAACCGGCCGCCAGACGCTTGCCGTCCTGCGAGAAGCGCAAGCGATACGCCGGCACGGGCGAATCCAACGTGTGCCGAATCTTCCCCTTGAGCACATCCCACAGCACCACGGTGCCGGTGCGTGGCTGCTTCACCTGGTCAGGGTCCATCAAGATCATGGCGACCAGGTCGCCATCGGGCGAGATGTCGACGTCTCGGATCATCTGCCCTTCGACTTCGTTCGGCAGGTCGAAGATCGGCTGACCCCCACTCGCCATATCGAACGCCGCCAGCCGGGCGTACATGTCGAAGCCCAGCAGCCATTTCGCGTCGGGTGCGAAGCGGATCCGCGCCACATCGTGTTGCAGCCAGCGCTCTCCCGGCGGTGCACGCTCGGCCTTGCCAGACAGGGCCAGCCGGGCATCGCCCAAGGTCACGTGAAATGCGGCAAAGGCGTTGGGGTTCACGTCGCCGCCGAGCTTGTGCAGCAGACGGCGAGCTTCGTCGTCGTGCCCCGTGAGCCAGGCGACGCAGGCTTCGGTCGAATCGAGTTCGTACCGCTCGGCATCGTCTTTTACCACTTCACGAGAGCCGGCGATCAGCTCGCGATAATTGTCGTAGATGTCCAGCTCCGCGCAGGCATCGCGCGCGTCGGTCGATTCGGAGAGGATATCGCACACCGCGCGATGGAAGTGCCAGGGCACGTTCGTGTCGAAGCGTTTGGTGGCCAGACACTCGCGGCCCAGGGCGAGCATCTCTTCGTGGCTGCCACCCCACCGCGGCCTGAGGGCCCACAGCAGGGCCTGATACGCCGCCGACATATCGAAGTCGGCGGCCAGCGCGCGGTCGAACCAGAAGCGCGGATCTTCGCCCGCCACGCCGCCGGAGCCCATCGTCACGGCGATCTGATTGAACGCCGCTTCGGGCAATTCGGGATGTTCGTGCCACGCTTGCAGCAAGAGCGACCGGGCCTTGTTCAGATGCTCGCCGAAGCCCTGCCAGCCTGTTTGGGTGACGGTATCGGCCACCCCCTCTCCTCGCTTCTGCCAGGCGAGATTCACATGTGCTCGGGCCAGGAGCATTTGCACCATCCAGCGGTCGGCCGACTCGGCGGCGGCCAACTTCTGGAAGAACACTTCGGCATGGGGATTCAGGGCACCGTTGAGATCGGCGGTCATGCGCTGCAAGTGCTGGCGGCGCTGCTCGTCATCGAGCGGGCCGGAGAGGAGCTTCACCATGCGGTCGCACAACCGTTCGACCGTCGGCATCGCCAACTCGGGCTGGGCGACGAACAGCCGGTTGAAGGCTTGGACGTATCGCAACTCGATGCGATAGGCGACGGCGGGCGTGTAGTCGGGACCCAGCGCCTTCACGACCGGACGCAACATCTCGACCGTCTCCTTGGCCGTATTGCCGGCGTTGAGGTCGAGATCCATGATGATCACGAAACGGATGAGCGGATCGTCGCAGCCCTCCGCCAGCAGCTTGCGGGCGCGAGCGGACAGTTCGCGCGGCGGCGATGCCTTAGTCTTCCTCTGCATGCTGTCTCGCAGCAGTTCCTCGACCCTGTCGTCCCAGCGAGGATCGTGCTTGCCATGCTCCCGCCACGCCTCGAGCCAGAGCGATCTGACCCACGCGTTGTATCGTTCCGTGCGGTCGTAATCGGAGGGCGTTCGCGAATCGGCGGGCAACGGCGTGCGAGGACTCTTTAGCCACTGCCGCTGGACTTCTTCGGCGATTGGATCGACCGCGGCGATCTCCTCGTCCGACAATTCCGTCGAAAGCGGATTCGCCTGATCGGCGATCGGTTTGATACGACGCACCGCTTGTTCGGCTTGCTCCTTGTCGGCCGCGTGACAGGTGGTCGCGAAGAGGAGGAAAACGACGGCCAGACAACCGCGCCGAGAAAGATACATGAGCGGCCTCCACGGGCAAGAGAAAACGCGCCGACCTCGAACGTGCCAACGACAAGCTTCCGCGAACCCTTGATTGTAACCACCGGCGCCCCCAGAGCGACATACCGGCGACCGAAACAGTGCCCCGCCCGGCCCGTGGAAGCGCCAAGAACGTGGCCGTCAATGCCTGAGCCGCAGTCCAGGAATGATTTCTCGCATAGGCCGCTCCACGTCTCAACTCAATTCCGTCCGGACCCATTTGCTTAGCGGCCGCGGCAGTACTCGAAGAAAATGTGGGTCGCTGCCACTTTTCAGCAAAGCAACCTCCGTGCCCCGTGCAATGCGCGATCGACTTCACGTCGAACGTGGAACGCCGATTGTTGTGGAGCTCGATCCGGTTTCGTCGGTTGCTCTCAGATCGTAAACACGTGTTTGCACTTGGGACATTTGATGTCGCCCGTCTTGCCGGCGGAGAGACGCAGCGTCGCGTGGCAGTGCGGACAAGGATGGATGCGGTGCGATGAGTCGGACGTCGCCGGCACGGTGAGCGACCAACTGGGCGACTTCGTCGTCGCGGGCGTGGCGGAGCCAGCCGACGAGGCATCGACCTGCATCGGGCGCCGGCAGACGATGCAGTCGACGGCGCTACCGCGCGTCGAATCTTCCAGCAGCATGAACTTGCGGCAGTCGGCGTAGGGGCATTGAAAGATAAAAGGCATCGTCTTCGACAGAACAAAAGCCATCCCGGCGACACGGGACGAACGGGCGAGCCGACGGATTCTCTGCCGGGTCCCTTGGGTTTATCGAATGGTAAGATTTCGCACAAACTCGGTCTCGCGACGGATGTCGTCCTCCGTCAAGCCATACTCGCGTTTGATCTCGGCCTCGGCGAAACGGCCGCCCGCCATGTCGAGTGCCATCACGCTGATGCGGCCGTTGGCTCCGTAACTGAGCCGCACCTGCACCGGCGAGCGCAGCGGCAGATCGGGGGGTAGACCCGTGACGATGCACTCGCCGATCGGGATGTTATCGGCCGGCGATTCCGACTCGCCCTCGAGCACCTTGACCACCACGTGCGTCGCGCCGGCCTTGGTCAGGCGAAACATGCGGCTGGCCGCGAACGGCAGCGGCGTGTTCTTGGGGATCAGGAAGGCGTTGATCTGCTGCCCCTGTTTCGTCGCCTCGATCCCCAGGCTGTAGGCGTTCACGTTGAGCACTTCGACGTTCTCGAGCCGCTCACGCACGTCGTCGTCGATTTCCAATCGCCCGGGCTTACCCTTGGCCTCCACGATGCCCGCGTGAATGGCGGCGCCGCGGGCCACCACCTGGTCGGCATCGAGGCTGTCGTCGGGCTCCTTGCCCGTCGCCTTGCGCAGCATCTCCTTAATCATCGGCATGCGTGTCGAGCCGCCCACCAGCAACACGCGGTCGATGTCGGGCCAGGTGAGCTTGGCCTGCGCGACCACCAGCTCGGTGACGATCTGCGTCTGCGCCAGCAGCTCGCGCGTCATTTCCTCGAATTGGGGCCGCGTCAGCGTCAGGTTGAGCGAATACTCTCGGTGGAAGAATTCCACTGGCACTTCCGGCAGATCGCTGAGCAACACTTTCGAGCGCTCGGCCAGTGCCGTGAGCGCGGCGCGGCGTTTTTCGTCGCTCAGCGGATCGAGCCCGAACCGCCGGCGAAACAGCGTGGCCACATGGTGCACGATCTTCTCGTCCCAGTCCCTGCCGCCGAGCTGCACGGCGCCGTCCGTGGCCAGCGTTTCGAAATGTTGGGCCGCCATGCGCACGACCGTGACGTCGAAGGTGCCGCCGCCCAAGTCATAGACGAGCGCGGTGAGTCGGCCGCCGGGCAGATCGAGCGGCGATGCGCCGGACGACTGGCCCGCCATGGCATACGACAGCGCGGCGGCGGTGGGCTCGTTGAGCACATCGATCACCTCCAGGCCCGCGATGCGGCCCGCGTCCTCCGTCGCCTTGCGGCGCGTTTCGTTGAAGAACGCGGGAACGGTGATGACGGCCCGCGAAATGGGGCCGATGTGCCGCTCGGCATCCTGTTTCAGCTTACGCAGGATGATGGCCGAGAGTGTCTCGGGGCGGAAGGTGCGGCCGTCGACGGCATGCGCATAGCGCGCGCCGCCCATGTCTCGCTTGACGCACAACGCCACCCGTCCGGCATCGACGGGCGCCGCCTCGCGCGCCGTCTTGCCGACCACGGCCGAATTGCCGTTGAGGTAGATGGCGCTCGGCGTGAGCGGGTCGCCGTCCTTGTTCGACAGCGTCACGGGCTTACCCTTGGCATCGAGATGGGCGATGACGGAGAAGGTCGTCCCCAGATCGATGCCCACCAGGTTGTGAGTGTCGCCCGACAAGCGCCGATCTCCTCGCTGCGAAGTCTCGGTAGTTCCAGGATGCGCTGAAACGTCTCAGAACGTCAACGCATCCGTGGCAAGCGAACCCGCGGTGGCCAGACCTGCGGAGGAAAACTGGGCGGATTGTTGTTGGCGCCGGGCCGAGGCCGCGGGCCGCCCGACTCCGCTTCCTTCAACGCCTGCGACACGATCTTGGCCGCCTCGGTATCGGGATAGTGCGTCACCAATCTCTCCAAGGCACGGCGGGCCGACGAGGCCGCGCCGCTGCTCGGCATCGAGGCGATGATCGCCGCCAACTCATGCACCGCCTCGACCGCGGCGTCGCTCTTTGGGTGCGCCTTCAGTATCGCGGCGAAAGCGTACACGGTGGGCCGCTTGCGGGCCTTGTCGAGTTGCGTCTGGGCGGCCACCTCGTCGAATTCTTCCAGCGCATCGCGAGGTTTTGCTTCGGGAGACTCGTCGGCAAGTGCTTCTTCCGCGGTGATAACGTCGGGGTCGTCCGGCGCGGCGCTGCTGGTGGCCAGCGCCGAGATCGGATAGTAGGCGTGCTGGTTGCGGTCGAGCAGGACCACGGCGCTGGCCTCTATGAAACCTTCCCGCGTCGGACGGAAGGTGACGTCGATCCGCTTCGACGGCGAACGGGCTCCCTTCAGGCTCCAAGTTCGCGCTCGCTGGTCGTCGGAGAACGAAATCTGTATCGGCATGATCCGCTCGGACGGACTGCCCTCGGGATAGATGACGACCCTTTCCACGTCAGCGACCGACAAGGGGGTTTCAAAGATCCGCAGAAAGGCGGCACCGACCGGCTCGATGAAAGAGAGCTCGAGCGTTTCCGGCTTGCCCCGCGTGGCCGACCGCCACACCTTGCCCATGTCCGCGTCGGGCTTCCCGAAATCGACATCTTCCGTGTCGACCAAGTGCGCCACGCTGAACGGCGCCATCTCGCTCTTTTCTGGAGCGTTCGGCGCCGCAGGCGCTGCGCCATCGTCCGTCGGCGGGCTGGGGAGTTGGAGTTCGTGTCGATCCGATGCTGCTTTCGGCGCCGCCGACATATCCGCGGGTGGTCCGCCCACATCAGCGGCCGCGGCGTCTTTGCGGGCTGGCGGCTCTACGGCAGGTCGTTTCGTTGGCTTGTCGTTCCGCGACGATTTCTTTGGGACTTCGTCGATCGCAGGCTCCGGTGCACTCGGGCTGAGCGCGGGCGGCGCGACGGGTGACTTACGCGGCCGTGGCCGCGGTTCGGTGCGAGGTGCCGGCTCGACGTTGGAGGGAGTTTGACGATTCGCGGCGGCGACCGACCGCGGAGTGACAGGCGTGGTTTGATCGTCCTCGCGCGGCAGGCGGAGCGCCGCCCAAACCACTCCGCAGGTCGCTCCCAATACGCACGCCGCGGCAAGCGCGAAGCGGCCGGGCGCGAATCGCGCGGGGACGAGCGACCGAACCGTACGCTTGGCCCGCGCGGACGAAGGGGCCGGCGAGGCGCTCTTTTTAGGGCGATTCGCCCAGAAACGCCGCCGCGGTTTCTTGCCGTGCGATGGTTGGCTGGCGGAACGGATGGACGGCGGAGAAACCTTCGGGCCGGACCGGACGATGCCCAACTGCCGATCGTAATCGGCCTTCACCGCGGGGTCGGAGAGGCAGGCGAAGGCCTCGCCCAATTCGCTCAGCAGGCGGTTGGCGTCGGCGCCATGCGGCCCGAGACAGAAACGACGCACGTTCGCGGTGCGTTCGATGCTCGCCGCGCGGATCTGTGCCACGTCGGTCTCGCCCACCGCGAGCCCGAGCAATTCGTAGTGGTTGGGCGGCCGGCGGCCCGCCGGAATTCGCAACCATTGGGAATAGGCATCAAATTCGTTCAAGGCGCGTTCCACCGCTGGTGTCGTTCGCCGTTCAGCAAATCCCCTCGACGTTTATCCTACAAAACGCCCGCTCATTTGCCAAAAAAGGCCCGCGAGCCGATCCGAAAACCGACTGGCGATCAGCACATCGGTCCTCGGATCGGCTCTGCAAAAACCGTGCGTTCCGACGATAAGAGCAATCGACAAACCAGCAGCGAGATTTCGGCTATTCCTCCATTCCGGGCACCGCGGCCGCGGTCGGTTCGCGGGGTGTGATGTCGTGCAACAGCAGGTGCGAATGGCCGGCAAAATAGTCGTGGAAATCTTCGACCACGAGGTTGTAGACCGGCTGGCCGCCGTTCTCCTCGATGTCGATTTTTTCGATCGGCACCGTCCCGGTCACCGTGTGGATCCGCATCTCGGGCTCCAGGTGCCGGGCATTCACCCAGCCTTTTCCCGAGATCCAGAACGGGTGTCCACCGCTGGCGACGACGGTTTCGTCCGGCAGCGAGATATGCACCAGCGAGCTGCGCGGACGCACGGTGGTGCGCAGCACCGATCTGTAGGCCAACTCGCCCGACGTCGGGTCCTGTGCCAAGACGCGATCGCCGACGTGCATCTTCTCGATCGCCTGCGGACCGTGATCGGTCCAAACCGGAGTGCCGGCGATCAGGCAGGCGCAGTGTGCTTGTTGCAGGCTGAGCACCGTCTTCTTCTCCTCGACCAACGTGTACTGCGTCTGCTTCTCGCCCACGGTCACGATCTCGTTGACCTCGTTCCACCAGCTCCACCAATCGCGGGGATCGTATGACAGGGTCTGGCCGGTGAGGTAGCGCAGGGTGTCGATGATGCGACGGTTGATGCGATCGATCTGGCGGTTTTTGGCGTCGGCCGCGATCGTCCGTTGGGCGTTGGCCGCGGTGCCTAGGGCGCTTGCGGCCAACAAGCCGTCGCCGCCGGCGCGCCGGTTGGGATTGCCGTTCGCGAACACGAACGAGTAAGCGCTGTCGAAGACGGTGATATGCTTGCGGTCGGCGTCCTCGTAGAGGAACGATTGCTGGAAGATCAAGCGTCCGTACCGGTCGGTCACGATCGTCGACTGCTCGGCGCCGGCCACCACCAGCGACGACAGCATCGCGGACATGAACTGATCCATCGGCAACGTCTTCAACTTGGCTCGGGCGGCATCCATCGTCTCCGACGATTCGCTGAACGTGGCCAGTCGCGCCAGCGCGATGGCGGCGGCCGGCTTTTTCATGCCGGCCAGCGCTTCGGCCACCGCCGCTCCGGCTTCGTCGCTCGAAGGGGCCAGCACGGTCTCTAAGGCTACGATCGCGGTCGGATCGTGGATCGATCGTACGTGCTCGGCGGTCAGGTCGCGCGATCGGCCAGCGGGACCTGCCAGCACCGTGCGAAATTTTTCGACCTTTGGCAGCCAGTGTTTCAGATCGGCCACGGCCTGCTTGCCGCGTGCGGCCGACTGGCGCGCCTCGCGGGGCATCAACCACACGCCGCCCGCTTGCACCATGCCCAGCCGCTCGCGCATGTCGGTGCGGTTCGGCTCGAGATCGAGCACGCGCTGGAGGTGGGCCCGTTCTTGTTCTTTCAAACCGTGCTGCCGGCACCAATTGGCCAGCTTGAGCTGGTCCGGCGCCGTGTCAGCGGCCGCCTCGCGCTGTTTGCGGTATTCGGCCAGTTTGGGATCCTCCGGCGAGGCGGACGCCGAGGTGGGCGCGTCGAACTTAACCCACTTTCCGTCCTTCTCGACGTAGCCCGCGGCCCACCGCGCGGGCGCGTAATCGGGTGCCGATTCGATGACCTTGGCTAGCCGCTTTTCGCGCGGCGCCGCGTCGCCTTTGGGTTCCGCGGCCAGCACCGTTTGCACCTCGGTGGCTGCTTCTGGGTAGGCCGGTTTCGTAGCGGCCAACGCGGGAACCGACAACAACCAGGCGACGGCGGCAGGTCCTGTAGGATACCATGCCCAACGGAAGCAGCGTGAAAAGCGTCTGCGGTCCAAAGCCATGGCGGTCTCCTGTTAAGCCGTCTTGATCTCGGTCTGTTCGCGGCTTGTCGTGTGCGTATCGGTGTTCTCAGCAGTATTCCCGCTCTCTCCGGTAGAGTCCGGGTGAGGGCGGAAGCTATCTCAATCGATTCTCAGTCTGCTTCCTTGAGCAGTCGGTCCTTTTCACGATCGAACCGAAACGGCGAGTACGTGCTGAAGGTGGTCAACTGTAGCGCTTCGGACCGCAGGCGCGGACTGGTGGCGACCGGCTTCGTTTTGAGCCGCCGCGCATCACCCGCCACGCGCTTTTCGTCTTTATCCAGCGCCTGCTCCTGCTGACTCAGCTTGTCGAGATCGGTTTGGTATTTCGCGCCGGTCGCGTCCCGTTCGTGCAACAGTTCTTGCTCGCGTTCATTGAGCGACACCATTTTCGCTTCGAGTGGGGTGAGTTGGGTCACGACCTGCGCGAGCTGGGTCTGGATGCGACTGGCACCCCACCGGTCGTACCCGCTCCGTGTCAGAGCGATACGAACTTCGGCGCGCGTGAACGGGTTCATCGCTTGGGCCACCAGCTCGAGTTGACCGAGGAGCGCCAGCCGTCGTTGCTCGAGCGGCGCGATCTGCACCGAGAGCGATTGACGCTTCTGGTCGATCGACTTCAATTCGTCATCGATGTCGGTGACTTTCGTCTTAGTGTCGTCCGCCCGCTGGGCCTCTTTGTCTTTCAGGGCCTGTCGCCTATCGCTCAATTGTTGCGCCGCGCGGCCGATCGACTCCTTGGCCTGGTCGAGTTGCTTCGTCTTCGACTTCCGTTCTTCCGCGACGTGCTGCTCGTGAACCACGGACAACTGGTCGAAGCGCTCGACGACGCGTGCCCGCGCCTGGTCGAATGCCGGACGCGCTTCGTTCTCCAACACGTTCCGTAACCGCTCCTCGATCTTCTGGGCGTCGGCCTCGCGCACCTTCTGCGACCAGGGCCCTGCCAAAAAACCGCATACTGAACCGAGGAAGTCGGCCATCTCCGTCTCGGCCAGGTGCTCCTCGCCGCTCGTGTGGTGGGCGTGCGCGTGGCTGGCGAGCTGTTCGATGTCGGTGAGCGCGCGTGTCCTCTCGCCCAGCGTCAGCGCCAGCCAGATCTTGGTGCGCCACACGGAGAGGTTCCGCGGGTCGTCCGCCATCTGCTCGTGCACGACGTCAGATGCCTGGCGCAACCGCTTCTGTTGGATGAGGGCGGCCACATAAGCAGACTTGAATCGTCGATCGTCGCGAACGGCGTCGGGCAACGAGCGATAATAGCGCTCGACCTCCAGCAGGTTTTTGGCCGACGGCTCGATCGCGAGCTTGAGCAGCTTCACGATCTTCGGCCGCATATCACCGGCCGATTCGGCCGGAGGCGGAAAAGTAAACGACAGCAGTGCCACCATCATCAGACCGCCCTGCATCGGTTGCCTCCAGCGTTTCAACGAACAAATCAACCACGTGGGCCTCTGTTCTGTCGGTTCCGCCAAAGTACGTCCATTCCGAGCCACGCGAGGACGCAAACCACAGGCCAGGCGCGATACACATCTTTACAACATCAACCTATCGAACGCGTTATGGGAGTTCAACGGAAGGTTCCAACCGCCATGCGTTTTTGCACTTCGTCATCAATCTGATG
Source organism: Pirellulales bacterium (assembly GCA_035547915.1). Taxonomy (GTDB): domain Bacteria; phylum Planctomycetota; class Planctomycetia; order Pirellulales; family JAICIG01; genus DASSFG01. Next base: position 20,660 of record DASZTS010000004.1, read on the forward strand.
ACGAGCGAGTGCGCTCCCGAAGTAGCGAAAAAGCCTGCCCGCCGAGCGTCGGAGGGAGCAATACCGTCGCCGTATTACAAATCCGTAAAGTGCGACCCGTCGTGTGTACCGAGGTTGTGACCGACCGTCCGCGGCGACGCGCGCCGCGCCGACCGGACGACGGGGGGCGCGAGGCCGCACGCCCTGAGGTCTTCCGCACGGCGTGATGGAGGCGTCGATAACCCGTCGCTTTATTCCACCCGCCCGCGCGGAGTGCGTCCTCGTTTCGCGGCGTGCTCGGGCGCTAGTGGTTCAGAATGAATTCGGGGCTGTTGAGCATGGCCCAGAGCAGGTCACCTAGCGCCTGTCGTCGGTCGCCCGTTTCGCCTCCTTGGGCGACGTAGCGCACGAGTTTGTCTTGTTCGGCCGCGGTCGGTTCCCGCGATAGGACGCTCAGGAACAATGCCTCCACGCGCTCACGGTCGTCGAACACCGGCGCCTCGAGCGCGGTGAGCAGGCCGCCACGCTCGGCGTCGGTGGCCTGGCCCGTGAGTGAGCCGTTCATGAGTGCCAGGATCTGTGGAATGCCGGCTACGAACTCGGTCGCTTCGGCACTCGCCATGTTGAAGCGGGCCACGAACTGCTGACGGGCGGAGAGCATCGGCGGCATGCCCGGTTGGTTCGCGGCCTCGGCCGGCGTCGTCAAACGGGCGGCCCGCACGAGGCAATCGTAGAGCTGCTCGGGCGTGAGCGTCTTCACCTGCATCTGCGCGAAGAACTCGGCCGCGGGGGGCGTCTCTTCGCTCGGCCACTGGCTCGACCGCCGGTAGGCTTTCGTGTAGCCGATGGCTCGGAAGACGGTCTTCAGGTCGTAGCCGCTCTCGGCGAAGAACGTCGCCAGCTCGTCGAGCACTTCCGGGTGGCTCGGCGGATTGTGGCGGCCGAAGTCGTCGAGCGGGTGCACCAGCCCGCGGCCGAACATCAGGGCCCAGGCCCGATTGACCGCCACGCGAGCGAAATAGGGGTTATCGCGAGACACCAGCCAAATGGCCAGTTGCCGGCGCCGATTGACGTCGGCATCTTCGCTGGGCGGATCGGCCCCCAGGTATTTCGGTGGCGCCACGTTGCTCGTGCCGAGCACCATCACTTCGCCCGACAGGGCATCGACCAACTGTACGTCGGGCGGTTGGCTGCCGGGCGCCTGCTGCACGCGGGCGAAGAAGGCGGCGAACGACCAAAAGTCGTTTTGCTTCCAATGGTCGAACGGATGATCGTGACATTGGGCGCAATGGATCTGCACGCCGAGGAAGATCTTCGCCGTGCTGGTTGCCAACTCTTCGGGCTTGAGGCCGGCGGCCGTATAGAAGAGCGCGGCCCCGCCACGGTTCGAGCTACCCGTCGTCGTCAGCAGATCGGCCACGACGACGTCGTAACGGATGTTTTCGGCGAAGCGCCGCCGCAGCCAGGATGTGAATCCGGCCACCTCGGCCGGGCGCTCGGCCTGGGCGTCGGCCGGCAGCAGCATCTTGCTCCATACCTGGGCCAGGTGCATGGAACAACGAGGATTGGCCAGCAACCGATCGACGAGTCGGGCGTCTTTGTCGGGCGCCGTGTCGTGCAGGAACTCCGACACTTCGGAGCCCGTGGGAATGACGCCGTTCAGGTCGAGCCCCGCGCGGCGCACGAACTCGGCATCGCTGGCCGGGCCGGCAGACCGCACCCCGGCCTGCCGCAGACGGGCGTCGATCAGTTCATCGATCCGGGCCGCCATGGCCGCCGCCGAGGGTGTGTCGTCTGCCGCTTGGGCGGGCGGGGCATCGACCGCTTGCACGGTGGCGACGTGGACCAACCACAGCAGACAGGCTCCGCAGCGGGCGATGGACATGGCAATTCTCCGCGTCTTGCCGGCTCATACGAAGGGGATCGTCTCCTATTCTAGCCGTTCCACGACTAGACACCAAACCGCGTACACTTATACTTGTCGGATTGGTGGGACGACGGGCTTGGTCTAGCCGCCGTAAGATGGCTGACAAACCCGGAAGCCGGAGCGCCGCGGGCAAAAAAATCGGCCGTGAAATGCCTTTTTTTGGAACCCCCGGCTTGGTCTTGTCGGTTGCTCCAAGAGAGCAGACGTCGTTCGACCCGCACGTGCAACTCAGGTAACTCGTGAATTCTGGCTATGCTCGCGGAATCTTTTCTGGCCGTCACCGTGCTGACCCTCGCCTTGATCGTCGGCCTGGCGTTCGTGGCCAAGCTCTTGTTTGGCGAATAGGTCGGCGGGGCTTTCTGTCGCGGCTCGCGGTGCGAGTTCATCCGTGAGCGACTGGCAGGCGTTGGCCGAAGCGCTCGGGCGGCGATTTGTCGTGGTCGAGCAGTCGGTCGAGATCGGCGATGCGCGTTTCGCGTTCGTCAAGCCGCGCAGCCCCGACGAGCTTATCAGCGAGGAAGACTTCAACCGCGACGAACGGCTTCCGTATTGGGCCGATGTCTGGCCGTCGGCCCTCTGTTTGGCCGAACAGATTCTAAGTGCAACCGACCAAACCGGATCGCGCTCCGAAAAAATCGACGTTTCACGGCCGATATTTCCCCCACAGCGCTCCGACTTCCGAGTATTGTCACCCGCTCTAAAGCTTCTGCCGGGCGGGCATGCCATGCTCGAACTCGGCTGCGGGGTCGGCTGCGTCTGTGCGGCGGCCGCCGCCCGGGGTTGGCAGGTGGTGGCGACGGACTATTACCGCGAAGCGTTGGAATTCACCGAGGTCAACCTGGCCCGCAACGGTCTGCCGCGCCCGACCACGCGGCTCGTCGATTGGCGCAGCTTCCCGGCAGATCTCGGCACGTTCGACCTGGTCGTGGCGGCCGACGTGCTCTACGAGAAGGCGTATCCGTCGCTGGTGGCCTCGGCCGTGGAAAAATCGTTGGCGCCGGGCGGGTTGGCGCTGATCGCCGATCCCGGCCGGCGCGGTGCCGTCCCGTTCCAGCAGGAGTGCCACGATCGCGGATTGCAAATCCACCATCGCGCTCGCGCGCCGTATCACAACGGCTCGGTCCAACACACGGTCGATCTCTACGAGATCCGGCGCGGCGAAGCACCGTAGCGGCGGCCGTCGACGACGGGATCGGCTAAGCGCCAATCCAAAGACCCGCCAGCGAGTCGCCGCGGCGCTCGCTCAGAAACCGCCCCGTTTTCTTCCGCGTCTGCCCTCCCGACGGCATTCAGTTCGGGCTGAAATCGAACTGCTCGATCGACTTGCGGCCGAGAGGATTTCTTAGAAACTTCTTACGGCACTCCGGGCAAAGATCGAAGCGGAGCTGCTGGTAGACATCGTCGCCGACCTGGTCGTCGTGGGCGCCGTCCATGCGTTCCAGGATCTCGTGAATCTCCTGCAGGTTGTCAGCGTCGTCGTCAATCTCTACCCGATCGAAGGCGGCATACACTTCCAACTTCACTACGTACCGCAGTTCGTCCTCTGGATCGAGAGGCCGCTTACAAAGATCGCACGAATACTGAATCATGGGTCGTCTTCCCGCTGTGTAGGGAACTCACTCGGTAGGTGTCTCTCGTGTGCAACGAACTCACCCTCCGGAGAGCTCGCTGTGCCAGCGACTCGCGATGCGAGCGACTGGCTCTCGAACCGGCTGCAACTCCAACGTCTGCCCGACTCGCAGCACCGAGTTTCATCCTAATGCCGATTCGCAAACGGTAGCAAGTGATGTTTGGCAAATTCTTCTCGCGTTCGCGCCAACCGTCGTTCATCGCGGCGGCGCACGAGGCACATAAAGCTTGACACGGCGCGCCGTACCGCGCAAGCCGCCCGGTATCACCAAACGCTAACAATACGCGCACCTCCACGTAATCGGATCGCGGAAACAGGGGGATGCGTCTGGTTTGTGCCCGGAATTCAGGTTAGAATCGCCAGGAAAGATTTTTGTTTTCGTTTGCAGTTCGTATCGGCAACGGATTGCCGCTTCGCACGTCGGACATCGGCGGTCGAGGTGAGTGTTCCATGGATCGCTCCAGGAGAACAACGTATGTCGGCTGCGGCGACGGAGGCACTCTCCGCCAGCGTTCTGGTTCTGAACCGCTTCTACATGGCGGTGCACGTGATCAGCGTCCGCCGGGCGTTCGCGCTGTTGTGTCGCGAACTGGCGGAAGTGGTTCACATCGAAGAGGGCCAGTACGCCAACTACAACTTCGAGTCGTGGCGCGAAATCAGCGAGCTGAAGGCCAGCTTCAAAACGCCGCACGACGACTGGATTCGTTCCGTCAACTTTGAAATCCAGGTTCCCCGCGTCGTCCGTCTGTTGTTCTACGATCGTCTTCCCAAGCAGACCATCCGCTTCAACCGGCGCAACATCTTTGCCCGCGACGCGAATCGTTGCCAGTATTGCGGGCGGCGGTTTCCCACCAGCGAGCTGAGTCTGGATCATATCGTGCCCCGCAGCCGCGGCGGCGAAACGAGCTGGGAGAACATCGTCTGTAGTTGCGTGAAGTGCAACGTGAAGAAGGGTGGGCGCACGCCCCAGGAGGCGAGCATGCAGTTGATTCGCCCGCCCGTCCGGCCCAAACGCAGCCCGCTCTTGTCGGTCAAGCTCGGCAACCCGAAATACGAGAGCTGGAAGACGTTTCTCGACAGCGCCTATTGGTCCGTCGATCTCAAATAAGCCGCTCGCCATCGCGGACGATCGATGTCGCTTGGGCCGCATCGGCGCGCATGGCATCGCGCCAAAGTCTGTCGGCCGAGCGACTGTTGCACGCGCATCCGATGGAGTAAGATCGACGGGTCAGCCTTCAGCCGGAGAACCGCATGATCGTCAGGTCGTATCCCTATCCAAAATTCTTCCGCGTCCGCCAGAAGTTCGAGGCGCCGCGCGTTGATGACATTCCGGGCACCGTCCAAGCCGAACTGGGGCGACTCGGCCTCGAACGGCAAGTGAAGCCCGGCCAGACCGTGGCCATCACCGCGGGTAGTCGCGGTATCGCCAACATCAGTGTCATCATCCGGGCCGCCGTCCAATACTTTCAGAAGCTGGGAGCCAAGCCGTTCATCGTTCCAGCGATGGGCAGCCATGGCGGCGGCACGGCCGAAGGCCAGGTATCGATTCTCACCGGCTACGGCATCACCGAAGAGTTCTGTGGCTGCCCGATCAAGGCCAGCATGGAGACGATCATCGTCTGCCAGACCGCGGAGGGTTTTCCGGTCCATTTCGACAAATACGCTTCGCAGGCCGATCACGTGCTGGTCGTCGGTCGCGTCAAGCCGCACACTGATTTCGTCGGCGAGGTCGAAAGCGGCCTGATGAAGATGATGCTCATCGGGCTGGGCAAACACGAAGGGGCCAAGGTCTATCACCGGGCCATCCTCGACTACAGCTTCCCGCAGATCGTGCGCAGCGTGGCGGGCAACGTCCTCGAACGTTGCCGCATCGTGGCCGGGCTGGCCATCATCGAGAACGGCTACGACGAGACGGCCAAGATCGCGGCGGTCGGCGCCGCGGAGCTGGAGGCGCGCGAGCGTGAGCTGCTCAAGGTGGCGCGGCAGTGGATGCCGAAGCTTCCTTTCCAGCTCGTCGACATCCTGTTCATCGACGAGCTCGGCAAGAACATCAGCGGTTCCGGCATCGACACGAATGTCGTCGGGCGCAAGTTCCAATTCCATCAAGCGGCGCCGGACGAGTATCCGAAGGTCAAGCGCATCGTCATCCGCGGTCTGACCGAGGAGACGCACGGCAACGCCTCGGGCATCGGGCTGGCCGAATTCTGCACCACGCGGGCGGCGCGGCGGATCGATCCCGTCAAGACGCGCATCAACTGCCTGACCAGCGGCAACGTGGCCGGTTGCATGGTGCCCGTCGATTACGAAACGGATCGCGAGATTCTGGACGAGGCCCTGCCCACCATCGGGCTCACGCCGCCGCTCGAGGCCAAGATTCTGTGGATTCGCAACACGCTGTCGCTGGCCGAGGTCGAATGCTCGCAGAAATATTGGAACGAGGCGAAGGAGCGTCCCGACTTGGAGGTGTTGACGGAACTGCGCGAGCTGCCGTTCGACGAGGCCGGGAACCTACCGGGCCTGGTCGACGACCTCTCGCCCCACGCGCTGGCGCACTGAAAATCTATCTGACCAGCGCGGGGAATGGCGACTAAGAGCGGCTGACGAAACCCTCGAGGCTGGAGCGCCGTGGGCGAAAGATCGGCCGTGAAACGCCGATCTTCGGAGTCCGATCTAGTTTTGTCGGTTGCTCCAAGAGCGGCTGACGAAACCCTGGAAGCTGGAGCGCCGTGGGCGAAAGATCGGCCGTGAAACGCCGATTTCGTCGGAGCCTGGTTTTGTCGGTTGTTCTAAATCGCCTCTCCGCCACGCTCGCCGGTGCGGATGCGGATGCAATCCTCCAGCGGCAGAACGAAGATCTTTCCGTCGCCGATCTCGCCGGTCGGCCCGGTGCGGCCGCCCTTGATGATGGCTTCGATCGTCGGCTCGACAAAATCTTCGTTGACGGCGATCTGCAATTGCACCTTGCGCAGCAGATTGACCGAGAACTCGTGCCCGCGGTAAGTCTCGGTGTGCCCCTTCTGACGCCCGAATCCTTGCACATCCATCACCGTGAGGCGAAAGACTTCGACCTCGGTCAACGCGGCTTTGACGGCTTCGAGGCGACTCGGCTGGATGATGGCGATGATTAACTTCATGCAGTTCTCGCTGAAAACATCGATTCCCAATCCTAGGCCAAGCGAAGGATTACCTCAAGGGTGCGTGGCATAGCCCTTCGGTCTCGGCAGAAGGGCTCAGCGTCGGATATCTCGCCAAGCTTTGCGGGCGAGATCGGCAGCTCGGGATCGTTCGTCGAATAGCGAACGAGCGATCGGGCGAGAGCCACGACTAGGAGATAAAAGACGCCCCGACTTGGGTGGACTAGGCGGAGCGTCCACCCAAGTCGCTGGGGCATCCCTTTGGCCCAGGCAGGTGCCAAAAAATCCAGGGAGATGTCATGCGGCGAATTGCGTTGACCCAGAGGCGGGATCCACGCCTCTGGGTCACGCATCGCACGCCCAAGAAGGAGTGAAGCAACCGCTGTGCCATGAGTCTACGCAAAGCGCGGATGGAGCCGCAACCTACTTAAAAACCAGCACTTGCAACGTAGCGAACGTCGCACGAGAAGTCCGTCGCGGGCATCGATTCCACGTTCGCTGCCTAAAGGTCGGGCACTGCGAGGTGAAGCTCCGGGCAGCGAGCCGGTTCTAACCGGAGTTCGCAGGGCCCCTCACGTCGTAGGCGTGGTTGAAAAAGCAAAAGGCCGCCCGGTTGAACGGGTCAACCGGGCGGCCGTTGCTAGGCAATCGGATCTGAGCGGGCGCTCAGAAGGAGATGATGACGTCGGTGTACAGCGCCTGTTGGTTGTTCCGCGTACCTCCGTCGTAAGGCTTCAGGCCTTGCGAGTTGACGGTGCCGTGGTACCAGTCGCAGCGGAAGTTTGGCCGGATGGTCAGGTTCGGCAGCGGGGTCCAGCGGGGGCCCATCGTGGTCTGATAGAAGTTACCCGCGAAGCCCGGGGCCAGTGCCCAACCCTGAGCGAACGGGCTGCCGGCCGACGGCACGGGGGCCGTTACGCGGAACCCTTCTTCGTCGCGGAACCACTCGAAGTTGATACCCCAGCTCACGAGGTCGTTCTTCTTGTAGTACAGGTATTGGTTCACGCCGTACCAACGGGCGGTCTTGCCGGTCAGGGTCGCCTGGCCCTGCACGCCAAAGTCGCTCTGGATGATGTAGCTCAGCTTGTCGCTGATCTTCTTGAGCGGACGGGTGTAGACCAAGGTTTGGAAATAACGTTGGGTGAAGGGCCGAGCGGCGTTCTCCGTCGGCTCATGGCTATAGACCTGCACGAAAGCCAACGAGTCGTCGGCGTTGCCGTTGATCGTGGCGGTACCGAGGTAACCGCCCCATTTGTTGAAGCTGCTGTCGAACGCGTCCCAGCCGTGAATCAGACCGGCGCCCAAGTTGACCTTCTCGGTCACCTGGTAGTTGGCGAGGACGCCGGTGTGAGTGAAGGGTTCGCCGTATTGATAGGTGTAAGGAATCGTATTGAAGAAGTTGTTATACGTACCAACGGTGTAGAAACCGACCGGCGAAATGAAGTGACCGACTTTGACCTTCAAGTCGTTGTAGGCCACTTCGCCGTAGAACTGCGTGAGCGCCAAGCCGTAGGTGTGGCCCGTATTGAACGTCGATTCCAGACCGGCTTCCGTGTCCCAACGGTAGCTGGTGCCGTAGAACGCGTCGGCCCGGAAACCAAAGTCCCAGCCTTCGCCCTTGGTATCGGTAGGCTTGACGGCGTACAGGTAGAGTTCGTTCAACTGGTAGCGGTTCGCCTGGTCGAGCCACGTCACCGGGCCGTTGCGATTATCCGACGGATTGTACGGGTTCCAGGTATAGCTTTGGGCGATCCAGCCGGCGATGGTGATGTCGCGCTTCTGCAAGCGCGGCGTCAGATTGGCCAACTTGAACGGTTCGCCTAATTCATAGAGGCAGCAGCCGTGCCCCCAGCAGCCGAGCGGCCCCGAGCAGCATTGCCGGCATTCTTCCTTTTCTTCTTCCTCTTCGGGAGCCGCACACCCCGATTCCTTTTCCTCGGGCTTCTCTTCTTCGCAGCAGCCGAGGTTCGCCGTCTTCTGCTTCGCATACGATGCGGTGATCGTGCCCGGACGCAAGACGTCCGACCTGCGGCGCGTGGCGCTCTTGGACGGTGATCGCTGGGGCTGTTCCGTGGAAGCCGGCGACGGGGCGGCCGTGTCGTCATAATTGACCGAGGCCCCCTGCACAGACTGCTGGGCCGGATTCGAGTCGCCCGCGAGCGGTTGTTGGGCGACGCTTGGGCTAACGGTTAGCAGCCCGACGAGCGCGGCCGCCACCGCTAGTCGTGAAGTGTCCATGACCCGATACTCCATTGCACGAAGATTTTGGTTTTTCGCGCCGCGCGCCCGCCAGGGACAAGCCTTCGCCCATCCGTGAGGCGACGACTTGCAGCAACGCGGGAGAGAACGCTTCTCTCACCGACTAGATTCGGCCATTGGAGCTATCGGTTAAACGTTTGGGCGGAATCGAGTGAAAGCACCATACACAGTTTGACCTTACCACCGACTGAAGCGCGCGCGATTACCGCTGCCGGTTAGTCAAGATTTGCCGACTTGGTTGCGGCGCTGGCCTCGCGCGTGACGGCGAACGTGCGAGTGCTGCCGCGCCGCGCCCCATGAACAAGGTTGGCCGCCTGCACGCGGACAAGGTGTCGCAGTAGAGCCTGCGCCACCGATACAGATTCACACATGGCAAATTGCGAGCACCGTGAGATGCCTCGAAAATCGGCACCTCACGCCCGGTTTTTCGACCATCGCGGTCGGATTTCGGGTTCTGCGCCCGGCCTATCCCTGTGCGACCTGGTTCACCAGCGTGCCGATGCCGTCGATCGTGATGTTGATGATGTCGCCCGCCCGTAACTTAAAATCCTCGTCGGGCACGATGCCGGTACCGGTCAACAGGATGGCTCCGTAGCGAAACGTATTGTCGCGGCCCAGGTGCTCGATCAGGTCGTCGAACGTGCGGTGCATGTGGCCGACGGTGGTGCGGCCCTCGAACGCGATCGCGTGCTTGCGGAGCACGGCCATGTGGATGCCGATCTTCTCGCGATCGGGCATCGCCGAGGCGAGGCTGATACACGGCCCCAGCGCGCACGACTGGTTGTAGACCTTGGCTTGCGGCAGATAGAGAGGGTTCTCCCCTTCGATGTCGCGCGAACTCATGTCGTTGCCGATGGTGAAGCCCACGAGCTGCATCCGCGAGTTGAGCACCAGCGCCAGCTCCGGCTCGGGAACACTCCAGGTGGCGTCGGTGCGGATGCGCACAGGCTGGTCCGGGCCCACGACCCGGTAAGGCATGGCTTTGAAGAACAGTTCGGGGCGGGCCGCTTCGTAGACCTTGTCGTAGCAGGCGGCGGCGCCCTCCGACTCTTCCATCCGCGCGGCGCGGCTGCGCTTGTAGGTCACGCCGGCGGCCCATACCTCTTGCTGGTCGATCGGCGGGAGCAGCGTCACCGTATCGACCGAAACGCAGCCGGCCGTCGGGTCGGCGAGCAACTCGATGACCGAGATCGGGTCGTCGGCTTCGAGCAGGTCGGTCAGCGTCTGGTACTGACCGGCCGTCGATATGAGCGGCACGATCTCGTCGCCGACCAGGCGACCCATGCGTTCGCCCTCGCCGGGCATCGAGTATTTGACGAGCTTCATACAGAGACTCCGCGTGATCGTTGGCAGGTGTTCTTAGGGTAACCGACGAACCGGATCGAACTCCGAAAAAATCGGCGTTGCACGGCCGATTTTCTGCCCCCGGGTGTTCCGGTCGAACCGTTCCGATCGCGACAGCGGATCTCGGACAGGTTCGCGGTCATTGACGGATGCTAGGTGCCGGCGCGCGCTTGGTCAAGGCGCGCGACGCCGGTTGCTGCGCGGTCGGAAGAAATGGTCGAGAACGCTCCGTAGGGCGGCCGTCGGTCAACCCGATCGCCAGCGCTTCAACTCGTCGACGACGCGCGACATATCGGCCGGCAGCGGGGCGACGAACTCGAGCAGTCGGCCCGATTCGGGGTGCGCCACCACCAAGCGCCGCGCATGGAGCGCCTGGCGTTCGAGCAGCACCTCGCCGTCGTCGCTCACGCGCCGCAATTCACCGCGCGTGAGCTGCGCTCGGCCGCCGTAAGCCCGGTCGCAGAGCACAGGGCAACCGACGGCCGCCAGGTGAACGCGAATCTGATGGGTGCGGCCCGTGCGAGGCAACAGGCGCACGCTGCTCATGCCGTCGAACCGTTCCACGACCTCGTAGAAGGTCTGTGCCGGGCGGCTGCCGGCGTGGTTGGGGCGGACGGCCATCTTCTCGCGCTGCTGGGGGTGAAACCCGATGGGCAGATCGATGATGTCGCGGTCGCGGTCGGGCCGACCCGCGACGAGGGCGAAATACTCCTTCTCGACCGTGCGGTTCTCGAATTGATCGGCCAGCGACTTGTGTGCCCGGTCGCTCTTGGCCACCACGATCACGCCGCTCGTGTCGCGATCGAGGCGGTGCACGATGCCCGGCCGCGTCGGACCGCCGAGATGGCTCAAGCGATCGAAATGGAAGGCCAGAGCGCTGGCAAGAGTGCCGTTCCAATTTCCCTTGCCGGGATGCACGACCATGCCGGGCGGCTTATTGATGGCCGCCAACGCCGAGTCCTCATAAAGTATGTCGAGCGGAATGTCCGCGGGCTCCGGACCCTCGCGCGGCAGTTCGGGCAGCACGATGGCGACGTGTTCGCCCGCGCTCACGCGGTGGCTGGCCTTCGTACGCTGGCCGTTCACCTGCACCGCGGCAGCATTGATGGCGCGCCGCAGGTAGGTTCGGCTATAGCGCGGAAACTGTTGCGCCAGGAACCAGTCGAGACGAACGTCGGCCTGGCTTTCCTGGACGACGATCTCCAGCGGCTCCCCGGGTAGCTGTTCAGGCGACATGAAAGGTTCGGGAGGAGGCTGACAAGAACCTTCGCGTCACTTCGGCAAAGACGAGATGCCCGCGGTTTTTTGGCGACCTCTTCGCTAGGACGAAGCGAATCGGCCGACCTACGGCTGGCCGTCCTTGTCGTCCGTCGCCTTCTCACCGTCCGCCGGCTTATCGTCGTCCGCCGGCTTATCGTCGGACGACTCATCCGGCGTGTCCTTCACATCGCCGCCGACCTTCTTGCCATCGACCTTGAAGCTCGATCCGAACTGGTCGGGCAGCTTGTCCAAGTCGAACGACGGTTTCTTGCCGGGCAGGCCAAGATCGGGGAGCGGCTTGATCGAACTCGACTGCTTGGAAAACCAGTCGTAGAAATCCTTGGTCGACTTGCGATCGAGATCGGCCAGCCGGTCTTTCGCCAGCGAGCTGAAGGCACCGGCCGGCCAACGGTCGAGCAAGGCACGGTACTGCTCGCGTGCCTGCTCCAACTCGTCCTTCGATTCGTAGGCTCCGGCCAATCCGAAGGTCGCCCGCTCGGCCAACAGCGGATCGCGCGATGACTGATCGAGCACGGCGCGGTAATCATCGACCGCCTTTTCCAGCGATTTGCGTGCAGCCGTGCGATCCTTGAACAGGTTTTCCACACCGTCGGCCAGATGGGCGTCGGCCAGGCTGACCCGTGACCAAAGCCCGGCCGGCGATGAGGCATAACTATCGGCCACCGCTGCCAATTTGTCGTTCGATTCCTCGGGCGAGCGGCTTTCGAGGGCGGCGAAATACTCTTCCCACGCCTGGGCCGTCCCCGCCTCGCGACGGTGATACCAGAACACGGCGGCGATCAGGATGACGACCGCGGCCACCGCGGTCGCCGAAACGGCGCCCGAATAGGGCTTGAGGGCTTCGATTTTCTCCCCGAGCCAGTCGGCCAGTACATTGGTGGCCAACTCGTGTCGGCGCTCGGTTTTCATATCCAGGACCGCCTTCGTTGGCGCGTAGGAAAAAAGATAGGCCGGCGACGTCGCCCCCAACTGGGGCGCCGCTTGGCCGGCCGAGCCATTCCGGGAATATAAAACCTGTGCCGCCCGATGGTCAAGGCCGACAAGGCGATAGCTCAAGCCCACAAGCCCACGTTGAGCCGCTACTGCAGGGGCAGTCGGTTAGACGCTGAACTTGATGTTGAGGATGTCGCCGTCCCGCACGACGTAGTCCTTCGGCTCCTGCCGCACGAGGTGGGCCGCCTTCACTTCGCGTTCGCTCCCCAGCCGAACCAGATCCTCGACCTGCATCGCCTCTGCGCGGATGAAGCCGCGGGCCAGGTCGCTGTGGATGTTGTCGGCCGCTTCCAGGGCGGTTCCCCCTTGGCGTAGCATCCAGGTCCGCACCTCTTTCTCGCCGGCGGTGAAATACAGCATCTGACCCGAAGCGTCGAGCAGGGCCCTCAGGACCGCGTCGCGGCGCGAGCCGACCAGGCCGAGTTCGCTCTCAAAATCCGCCCGATCGCCCGGCTCCATCTTCTCCAGCTCGCGCTCCAGGCCGATGCGCACCGCCAGCATGCGCGGCTCGCTCTCGGTCGGCGCACGATCGAAACGTTCCGGCTGATCGTCGTCGGCGATGTTGACGATCACCAGCATCGGTTTTTCCCACATCAGGCGAAAACTGCGGGTGGCCCGGGCGTCGTCCTCGGTCATCTTATCGGCCGTGAGCGGCGTGCCCGCTTCGAGGGCGGCCAGCACACGTTCCAATGCGGCCAGTTCGACCAACTCCTGGTCGCGGTTCGGACGCGGCTTCTTCACGCTTTCGCGGAGCCGTTCGACTCGGCCCGAAACGATCTCCATGTCGGCCAGCAACAAGTCTTCGCGAAAGCTGGCCAGTTCCGTCATCGGGTCGCTGCCACCGAAGGCCGCGACGACCAGCACCAGGCAGCCGGCCTCGCGAATGACCGCCAGCCGCGCGGCGTTGCCTTCGTGCGAACGGCTGAGCCCCGGCGTGTCGACGATCTCGAGCGAGGCGAGCGTGATCTTCTTGGGATGGTAGATGTCGCACAGCGACTGCACGCGCGGCTCGGGCACCGCGGCCATGGCCATCTGCCCGGTGTGGGCCGACGCCAGATCGGCGGCGGCCCCCGTCAACCATTCGAAGAAGGTGGTCTTGCCCGAACCTTGATAACCGACGAGTCCAATTTTCATAACTTGCGAGAACCGTTGTGGGCCCCGGTCGCGGCGTGACGCTCGGCCAGCGCGGCGGCCAATTCGGAAAGGGCCTTTTCTACCGACCGCAGCTCGTGGTTGTCTAGTTCGCGGAGACCGAATCGCACGCCATAATAGGCATCGACGATCCGCCGCGGCAGCCCGGCGGCCTGCTGTGTCAAAGGCGATTCGGCCAGGTACCCACCCGTGGCCAGGGCAAACTCACGCTGCGTCTGGTTGGCCGTCCGCGGCAGACCATAACGGGTCAGCAGGCTCTCCAATTGTTCGTAGAATTCGACGCGCCGCGCCGCCCGCTGCTTGTCCGACGCGCGACGAACCAGCCAGCCGCGCACGCGAACGGACGCCGCCCGCGCCGTCTTCCACACACCGATCAGCAGCAGGCAAACGGTCAGCGCGGCCACCACGCCCTGCCAACTGAGTAGCCCGTTCGACAGCCCCAGCCGCTGGCCCAGCAACTCCACCAACCAGTCGCGCAGCCGCTGACGCGCTTCCTCGTTCGTGAAGCTCTGCAAGGCATCCTCCAGGCGCTCGACCAGCGGCTGGTAGATGGCCTCTTGTTGGCGCTGCGAATCCATGCCCAGCACGTAATTCGTCCACATCAATTGGGTGAAATCGAGCATGCGTTTCAACGCGCCCATGCCAAACGTATCGGCCAACTCCTCCTCCGACCGGCCGGGCGTCGGATCGAGAATCAGCCAAGCGCCGTTGGCCTGCGCTTGGCGGTTGCCCACCAGGCTGGCAGGCAGTTGGTCTTTCTCCATGTAGGCCTCGACCCAGGCGTGCGCGTGGAGCTCGCGGATCTGGTAGAACCGGCCCATCATGTTCCATTCGCCCCCCTTGAAGCCGATCGCCAGGCGGGCGGGGATGCCGACGCTACGGAGCATCAATACCAGCGCGCTGGCGAAATACTCGCAATGCCCCGAGCGGTGCTCCGTGACAAAGGCCTCGACCGGGTCGACACCCAGCGAGCGGCGAGTCTGCTTGAGCGAGTACTGGAAGTAGCCGTCGCGGAGATGGCTCTCCAGGTTTCGGGCAATCCTTTCGGGCGACGCGTCGCTGCCGGCGAATTCGGCCGCTTCCGCACGCACGCCTTCCAACGGGTCGCTGCCGTTGCGCTCTCGGGGCATGTCGCGGGCGGCATCGCCGGGCGGACCCTCGGCCGGAAAGGCGGTGACCGGGATATGGTCGCGGAACGCGGACGTCACCAACTCGTATTTGAACTTCTCGGTCGGATTCGATGTCCGCAGGAGTTGTTCACTATCGGGGGCGTAATTCAAACCCTTGGTCGCGACCGTGAACGCGGGCACGACGGAAAACAGCACCGCGTCGCTGCGTCCCTGGATCTTGACCGACTCGCGCACCAATTGCCGATCCGTCGGCAACTGCCCTTCCGGCGTCAGCCGCAGCCGATAGGGCGAAGCGTTGCGTGGCTGCGGCTTCCATCGGCCGCGGTCGTAGTAATACAGGACGCTGCCGCGAAACAGGGCCGAATCGCCGCCGACGCGGTACGACTCCGACGACCCCATCTCATGAAACGTGACCTGCATGACCTCTTCGGGATTCTCATACACTTCACCCAACTGATCGAGCGTCACGCTCTCCGAGAAACCGACACTCGTGTACGGCACGACGCCCGACGGGCGCCAGGGACCCTTCTTGCCCGGCCGCGGCAGACCGAAGAACCAGATGAGCGCCAGGGCGCAGGTGGCCGTCCCCAGCCAGATCATCTCCCGGTAGAAGCTCCAGCCCAGACCGCTGCCGGAGACCGCCAGAGTTTCCACGGCCTTGAAGGAGGGCCGGCGCTGGGCCAACGGCCAGCGACGCGGCGCCTCGCCCGGCGAGCGCGGCGCTGCGACAGGCAATGGCCGATCGCCGGCCGCCTCGACGCACTCGATCTGCGCGCGATACAGGACGAACAGCGACATCGTCAGCAAGCCGAAGAACATGTAGGCCGGCAGCAACACGCCGAACGACACACTCATGTTCAAGGCCGCGGCCACCGCCACCTGCAACAGGCTGAGCAACAGCAGCAACCAGTAATTGCGCACCGTCTTCTTGCGGTACAGCAACACGAACTGCAAATAGATCAGCAGGTTGGCCAACGACAAGAGTTGGCCTTCGGCCGCGTAGGTATTCCATTCGCGCCAGGTGACGGCCAAGGCGATCAGCCCGGCCACGTTGGCCACGAACGTATTGAGCTGCAACCAGCCCTTGATGTCGGTCAGATAGACCGAACTCACGGCCACGATGATGGCCAATACGGGCAGGGTCACATTGCGTTCGCCCATGCCAAGCAGGAGCGTTCCCAGCGCCGTCAGCACGGCCAGGTTGATTTGCAGCAATCGCTCGGTCCGCGACTTCGCCACGGCGCGCGGCACGGCCACGGGCAGCTCTGCCGCCGAGCCGTTCAGCTTGCCTGGAAGAACTCGCTCAGGCTGCTCGAGCTGGTGTCGACCGTTTTCAGTTTGGAGAGCCATTTTCGCAGACGTCCATCTTTGCGTACCGAATCGAAGCGAGCGTCGAGCTCTAGGTTGACCGGCCGCGTACTTACTACGAGCACTTGGGTGTTGCGGCGGATGCGTTCGAGCGCCTGGGCGATGGTCTGCGGCAAGCGATCAGCCGCGGAGGCCTCGCTGGTTGCCAGTCGGCGCAACACGGAGTCGAGCAAGGCCGCCGACGCGGGGCCTTCGAACAACCAAGGTTTCTCGTCGGCGCCGGCGACACACAGCCGGCGGCCACCCGCGCGGCACAGATCGGCCACCACCGTGGCGACGAAGCTCACCGCGATCTCGACCGAGTCGAGGTCGGCCGCCGCGGGAGTGGAAGGTTGCCACAGTTCCAGCAAGATCGCCAACCCTTGATCGCGCTGCTGCTCGAATTGCCGGACGACCGGGGTCTGCCGGCGAGCCGACGTGCGCCAGTGCAGCCAGCGGCGGCTGTCACCACTGCGCCAGTCGCGCAGCCCGTAGAAGTCGCCTTCCAGCAGGCCGCGCCGCCGCGAGCTCTTGCCCGCGCCCGATTCGGTGCCGTCTTGCCAGCGCCGCCAGGCCGGCGTCAACTGCCCGAGCCGCGGGAAGACGACGAGCGAGTCGATGGCGTCGAATGTGACGCGATATCGCAGTAGGCCCAGCGGAAATCGCGATGCCAGCTCGATCGGCCCGAATCGGTAGCGGCCTCGCTCGGGAAGGCGGCCACGGTAGGTGGTGCTGCGCTCCTGGTGCGCCGGAATGTGAGAGAATAGGGCCCGCGGGTGCAGCGCTTGATGGGACTTGGCGCCCCCTTCGCGCCGCAGCGTGTCGGTCACCTCGACGGCCCACGCGCCGAGTCGACGGCGGCGATTGCTGCCCAGCAGATCCACCACCAGCAGGTCGCCGGCCGAAACCGACGCAGGCAGCCGGCGCTCGACTTCGAGCCTGCGGAGCATCTTCTTCACCGTCCGCCAGTGGACCAGGAACGCGCCGGCCAACAAGCCGAAGAGGATCATGAGCAGATTGATCTGCCGGGCCAGCGCGCCGGCCAGGATGAACCCGGCGATCACCAGGTAGCAGATGCCTTCCCAGGTCAGCACCACATTGTAGCGGGGCTTGCGCACGGTCTCTTTCTCAGCCCGGTACGGGTACGTCGTCCACGATCCTCTGGATCAGCGCTTCGACGGCGCCGCGCTGACTGCCGTGCAGGTAGCCCTTGGTGATCACGCGATGCGCGAGCACCGGCACCGCCAATCGCTTGACGTCGTCGGGCACCACGAACTCGCGTCCCTCGATCATGGCCAGCGACTGGCTGGCCCGATAGAGACAGAGCGCTCCGCGCGTGCTCACCCCCACGTGCAACTCGTCCGAACGGCGGGTCGCTTCCACGATATCGAGCACATATTCATGGATCGACTCCTCGACGGTCACCTGCCGCACCGCGTGCTGCAACGCCAGCACCTGGCTGCAATCGAGCACGGGCGTGAGCTCTTCGACCGGTTCGCCCGAGCGGTGGATGGTGAGCACCTGCAATTCGTCGTCGCGTTCGGGATAGCCGACGCTGATGCGCAGCAAGAACCGGTCTAACTGACTCTCGGGCAGGGGGTAGGTGCCCTCGAACTCGAACGGGTTTTGCGTGGCAATGACCATGAACGGCCGGGGCAGGCTGTGCGTCGTGCCGTCGATCGACACCTGGCCGTCGCTCATGGCTTCGAGCAGGGCGCTTTGCGTGCGCGGTGTCGTGCGGTTGATCTCGTCGGCCAATACGATGTTCGCGAACACCGGCCCGGCACTGAAGAAGAATTCGGTCGTCTTCGCGTTGAACACACTGCCGCCCACGATGTCGCTCGGCAGCAGGTCGGGTGTGAATTGTATGCGGCAGAATTTGGCGGCGATGCTCTTGGCCAGCGCCTTGCCGACCAGCGTCTTGCCGACGCCTGGAACGTCCTCCAACAGCACGTGCTCGCCGGCCAGCATGGCCACGACGCAGAGGCGCACGACGTCGGCCTTGCCCAGCACCACTTTCGACATATTATTCTCCAGCTCGCCCACCAGGGTCTGGAGTTCTGAAGCCATCGGGTTCTCCATCGTGAAGCGAAAATGAATTGGCGCGGCGCCAGACGGGCTCGGCAAAACGGGATGCCTCATTCGCCACCGGTCGGTCCGGGCCGAACCGGTGGAATACCGGCCAGCGCGGAAAAGTGCGAACCGGTGAGGGCGATAGGTATAGCGTAACGACTGCTGGGGGAATCGGCTACCGGCACGCCGAGTCGTTTATGCCGTTTCCGTTAATCGCTGGCCGCCTCCTCGCCCGCATGAAAACGCCGAATGGTCGGCCGGCACAAGCGATCCCCGCTTTTGGGCCAAACCATGCCAGCTTTGTGTGGGTACCGCCTCTGTGTGGGGTATCACCGCGGCGAAGTCTACGTGGGCGCAGCGTCACGCCGCATTGCCACACCGCAGCCTCTATTAACGGTCCAGCTCCAAAAAATCGGCGCTTCACCGCGCCGATTTTTTGCCAGAGCGCGCGACTTCCCGCTTTTGCCGGCCATTTCAGAGCAACCGACAGAAAAGAGTCGCTCTTCAGCAAATGTGTGCGGTTGTCGCCGCCGCGAGACGAGGCGTAAACTGAAACTATGGAAGGTCATCAGACCAGCGACAGCGATCTAGGGGCCACCGAGGTGCGACCTCGTAAGCCAATCGCCGGCTTCGCAGGCACGCCGGGCGGAGGCGCCGTATGGCTCGACAACGGCCAGCCCCTCACGGCTTGTCCCAACTGCCATGGCGCCATGCCGGTGCGCGTCTGGCTCTCGCTGGCCGAATGCGCCCGCTGCGGTACCAGCGTACGCCTGACGGCCGCACAAGAAGAACAGGCCCTCGCCGTGCTTCGGCAGCCGGCGGCGGCGTCCGCGAATCCCACTGCTCCGGTTGCCATTCCCGCGACATCGCGAGCGGCGACGAAGAGTGTCGAAGCGGTGACGATCGACCTACCGCCTCTCGATCCGCGCCCCGTTGTTGCCGAGCCTCGCCCTGACCGACCGTTTCCACAACCCGCGGCGAAGGCTGCGCACACGAGCACGAATATCGAGCCGCAATCGGTCGACGACGAGGAACCGGTGGACCGGCTCGCCTCCGCGGGGCGATTCTTTATCTGCTGGTTGGTCAGTGCCGTCCTGCACATGGTCTTGGTCTTGATGCTCGGCCGCTGGCTGCTCGAAAAGGAGAGCCGGGCCGGACCGATCGTGCTGGCCGCCACGGTCAGCGACCGCGTCGGCGACGAGCACGTCGAACAAGTCGAGCTGCCGAGCGAGCAACCGCTGGCCGACGACGATATGGTCAGCTTGCCGGACCTGCCAACGACGGAGGCCGACCCGGAGCTTGTCGCCGCGGTGACGACCGTCGAACAGCCGTCCGGCGACCTGCTGACCAACGCCGAGCTGAACAAGTTGCCGATCGGGGCTCCATCGCCCGGCCAAGTGCTGGCCGGGCGCGATCCCGCGCTGCGCAGCCAACTCGTCGCCAGCGAAGGGGGCACGACTCAATCCGAAGCGGCCGTCGCTCGCGCCCTGGCGTGGCTCGTGCGGCATCAAGACGCCGACGGTCGTTGGAGTCTGAATCGATTCGATGCGGCGGGCGACTGCCGCGGCCGCTGCCGCGACCTGGGTGTCGAGAGCGACACGGCGGCGACCGCGCTCGCGCTCTTGCCCTTTCTCGGGGCAGGACAAACCCAGTTGCGCGGCGACCATACGCGCACCGTGGCCCGCGGCCTGCGCGCATTGATGGATCTGCAACGCGCGGACGGCGACTTGCGCGGCGAGGGCAACGGCAACATGTATGCCCACGGCCAGGCGACGATCGCCCTCTGCGAAGCCTTTGCGCTGACGCAGGCCGAGAACCTGCGCGACCCCGCGCAGCGGGCGGTGAACTTCATCGTCTCGGCCCAGCACGAAGAAGGGGGGTGGCGCTACCGGCCCGGCGAACCGGGCGACCTGAGCGTCGTCGGCTGGCAGATGATGGCCCTCCGCAGCGCACAGATGGCCTATTTGAAAGTTCCGCAAGAAACCTTCTTGAAGGCCACGCGATTTCTCAACAGTGTCCAACAGAGCCCCAGCTTGGGGCTCTACGGTTACATGCCGGGTGCCGGCCCGAGTCCCGTGATGACCGCCGAGGGGCTGCTCTGCCGACAATATTCCGGCTGGCGGCACAATCATCCGGTGTTGTTGCACGGCGTTCGCTGGTTGGAGCAGAATCAGTTGCCCCAGCCGGGCCAGGCCAACATGTATTTCTGGTATTACGGCACGCAGGTCATGCACCACATGGGCGGCCCGGCCTGGGAGAAGTGGAACGACGCCATGCGAGACCTGCTCATCTCCAAGCAAGCCGTCGCCGGTCACGAGGCCGGGAGTTGGACGCCGTTCGGCGCACACGATCCGCAGGGCGGACGTCTCTACACGACCGCCCTGGCCGCCTGCACGCTGGAGGTCTATTACCGGCACCTTCCGCTCTATCGCGGCGCCGCCTCCAATCAGCCCGCAACGGGAACGGCCACTCCACGCGGGAAGCGCTAGCCGCCCCTCCTGCCCACGGCGCTCGCAGCTTCCGGGCTCCGTCGGCCGCGCTTAGCGATTATGACGGTTGTGCCAGCGGCCGAATTATGCGCGTGCTAACGATTGCCCAGCCAGAGCCGAGCGGCTTGGACGCGGCAGTGGTTGCGCCGGCCGGGACGTGCGTAATTGCCCGGCGCGCAGACGGCCCGATGCTAATCTTTGCATAGCAGGCGGGGCATTTGGCGAGCCTGGTCGAGAGCTCAAAGTCGGAAACGCTGAACCACCATGGTCGATCATCCAGATGGCCACGGCGCGATGTCTTGCGCCGGCACACCCTGGACACGAGCGGCGCGCCGGTCGTGGGAGTGGTTCATTCCCGAATCGAAATTCGGCAACGAGCAGGCCAGGATACGAGCCAACCGCGTGTTGAGCTTCTGCCTGGCGATGGGCTTCTGGGTGCCCGTCTTCGTGGCCGTCTATCATGTGCTGGATCAACCGCGCGCGGTGCAGATTCTCGTCGTGGGCGGGACGTTGTTGACGGGCATTCCCCTCCTGCTGCGCGCCACGGGGTGCCCGCGGCTGTGCGCGAATCTGTTGGTCGCGCTGGCGGCCAGCGTATATACCGCACTCGCCTTGGTCACCGGCGGGCCCACCGCCCCCGTGGGCCAGTGGTACGTCTCGTTGCCGGTGATCGCCTTTCTCGTGGCGGGATTGCGTTGGGGCATCGTCTGGACCGCACTCACGCTCGCCGGCGTTTCGGTGCTCTTCGGAGCGCGCGAGTTCGGTTGGCATTTCGCGGAGGTTGGCGTTTCGCCGGGCGGCCAGCGTTTCCTCGAGTGGAGCGGGCTGGCCGGCATTGTGGCCTGCATCGCGGCGCTGACGATGGTCTTCAAGGTCATCGAACGCCGCTACAAGGCCGTGTTGAAGTTGGCGCTCGTGCGGGCCGAAGCGGCCGACCGGGCCAAGAGCGAATTCTTGGCCAACATGAGCCACGAGATCCGCACACCGCTGACGGCCATTCTGGGTTTCACCGAACTGCTGCTGGAGGGGCGCAAACCGGCCGAGGAGACAGGCCGCATCGTCCCGGCGGATGCCTTACGCACGATCCATAAGAACGGACAACACTTGCTGCAGATCATCAACGACGTGCTCGATCTTTCCAAGATCGAAGCGGGAATGCTGGTCGTGGAACGCATTTGGGCGTCGCCCCGTCAGCTCGTCGAAGACGTGGTGTCGCTGATGCAAGTCCGCGCGGTCGAGAAGGGGCTGCGGCTCGAATGCTCCATGGGTGAGGGTCTGCCCGACGCGATCGAGACCGATCCGACCCGCCTGCGACAGGTGCTGTGGAACATCGTGGGCAACGCCATCAAATTCACCGAGACGGGCCGCGTGAACATCGCCACGCGCTGGATTGGGTTGCCGGGCGAATTGGGGGCGGTCGAATTCGAGGTGAGCGACACGGGAATCGGCATTAGCGCCGACGAACTCTCGCGGCTGTTTCAGCCGTTCAGCCAGGCCGACACCTCGACGGCCCGGCGCTACGGGGGTACTGGGCTGGGGTTGGCCATCAGCTCGCGGTTGATGGAGATGCTGGGAGGCTCGATCTCCGTCGTGAGCGAGCCCGGCATCGGCAGCCGGTTCAGCATCCGTCTGAGCGGTGTGCAGACCCGCTTTCGAAACCGCGAGCTTTGGCGGGCGAACGCGAATTCCGAAGAGTCGCAGTCGGCCGCCAGTGCCAGCGATTCGAGGACCGGTTCGTCGGCTAACGCCTCCTTGGCCGGCTGTCGTATCTTGCTGGCGGAAGATGGTCCGGCCAACCAACGCCTGGTGAATCACCTGCTCACGCGCGCCGGTGCGGAGACGGCCATCGCCGACAACGGGCAAATCGCGCTCGAGATGGCCTTATCGGCCTGGCGGGCCGGTTCGCCGTTTGACGTGATCCTCATGGACGTGCAGATGCCCGTCTTGGGCGGATGCGAAGCGACCGAACAGTTGCGGTCGCGCGGTTATATGCGGCCGGTCATCGCTCTGACGGCGCACGTCTTGAAGACCGACCACGAAAAATGTCTGGCTGCCGGTTGCGACGACGTCTGCACCAAGCCGATCGATCGCGTGGCCCTGTTTCAGACCATTCAGCGCCAATGGCGCGCCGCGCGAACGGGCTTAACGCGAGTTGTGCATCCCGCTTGAGCCGAATGCCACCGGTTTAGCGGTGAGCGGCTTACCGCTCTCCGCTCCTACTTCGGTTTCGTGCGTCCCGTTTCTTTCGTTCGCGATCGTCGGTCTGCCCGGCTTCGTCGTCGCTCAGGTATTCGAACATCGCCGAATAGAAATCGCGATTCTGGGTCGAGACCGCATTGCGGGCAGTGTTGGCGCTCCGCAAGCGTTCGCTGCGGTTCGCATCGAGATTCGCTTGGAGGGCCATTCCCGCAAAGAAGGCCGCAACGATCGCGGTCAGGACGAATAGGGCTCCCAAGCTGAATTGAAACCGTCGATTCATACCGTTGATCTTAGCCGATGAACGCCGGCCGCCGAAGCTTTCCCATGGCGGTAATCGATGCTGCGCCGCGGGTCGAGCAAGGCTGTGGGCGCATAAAAAACCCGCGACCTGGCGAGGTTCGCGGGCTGGAGTATCGTATGCCTTCGGCGAGAACGAGGGCCCACCGACGGCATCGTACAAGAGGTTTATCGAATGCCCGCAGGGTGCGGCCAGATGAAAATCGGGCACTTGCGCAAAAAGGCATTCGGTTTTTGTACGCCGAAATACCGCTGATCGGACGGGCGTAAAGCTCAACGACGACAAGACTTGAAGCCCTCCAGCCGAGCGCCCGTACTCGGCGGGATCGGGAGAGGTGTCTCCGGGGCGGGCCGCGCGACAAAAACCGCGCCGGCAGTTACCGGCTACCAGCGCGGAAACGTCGATGTGCGGGTCGTGCCGTCACATCGTCAGTTTTGTTTCTCAGGTGGGTATTTGTAGATCCGACCGCACTCGCCGCAGCGATAAGGCTTCCACGCGGGCGGCAATTCTCCTTGAGAGACGTTCTCACGATGTTTGTAGTCGTCCGGCAAACGATGTTGGTGAACACCATCGCCGCATGATGGGCACTTGGGCAGATCCATAAGATGAGACGGATGCAGGCAAGGCGGGAGGGCAATCCTTGCCTCTGGCGGGCGCCCAGGCCGTCGCCGGGCGTGACCTCTGAATATAGTGCCACGCGACGGGAACCAAAGGTTCATTTTCGCGCAATCTGGCCGAAAAACGTTGACGATATTCTGACGATCGTTAGCGTGAGGCCAACCGAACTCATCGTCGCTCCGGCAGGCTCAGGATGATGCAACCCTGCCGGGGCTTTTTTTGTCGCTAGAGCGCGCGAGACGGGGCTCCGACAAATGTTGGGATCCGATCGGGGTGGCGCGTCCCGAGGTCCTCCGACGCGATCGGTAAACCAGATCGCGATTCCGCTGCCCGGGTATGCGGCGAACCTCCGATACGTGGAGCTTGTCTCAGCTCCAACACTCTGCACTCCTTTTTCGCGCAGCCGATGGTTCCCAACGCTTCCGCCGTCGAATCGCTCAGGCAGATCGATGCGCTCGACGAGTCACAGGTCGAGCAGCTTTGCCACCTACTCGAGAAGGAGTGGGGGCTGAAGGGCCGCACGGTCGCCGACGTCCGTTTGATGATCCAGAATTCGAGCCTGATCGTCGCCTTCGCCGAGAAGCAAAGTGGTCGACTGGTGGCATGGTGTCGTGTTCTGACCGATTTCGTGTTCCATGCCTCGGTACATGGGGTGATCGTCGCGGAAGATTGGCGCGGACGCGGGGCCGGGCGGAGTTTGATGGGTGCCGTCGTCCAGCATCCCCGCTTGCAGCGGGTTCGTTCGATCTGGCTTCGCTGCCTGCCCGAAATGGAAGGTTTCTACGCGAAGTGGGGTTTCGTCGCGCCCTCGGATGATGGCTTATGGCTGCGAAGGCAGGAGGGTGACTAGAGGATATTGAACGACGGCATCCATCAAACTCCGCGGAGCGCTCGCCGAGCGTTTGGCTCGCAGCCGGGTGCCCTCTCATTGTCAGGTGTCGGCCAGCGCATCACCTGTGACGCAAAGCCGTTGGGCGCGACTATTTCGACCGTCGTATGGACTCGAACAGATGCCGCGGGTGGTTCGCTGCGAGTACCGACAGTACTTTCCGCCTACACGCAGGAAAGGGGAAAAGGACCAGGGGAAGAGAACATGAAAAAGGAAACAGGGGAGGTAGTGAGATTTACTGTCGGTACTGTCGGACAGCAGCCTGCGGTTGCGAGGTTACTCACCAACCTGGCCTCACGCTGGTCGTTCGACGATCATCGGAGAACCTTCACCACGCTAATCCCCTCAACTACCAAACCGATCCCTCGCTTCACCCCGCCGCTCTGGTGCAGTCTAATGTGGTCGCGGGGCCAATGGTTTCCGGCTAGCCATCGAAAGTGGCGCCCGATACTGTCAGAAAGCCAGAAGCGGAACGCTTACCGGCTGCCCTGAAGCAGGACTGATGCGTGCCACGTCCACAATTCACCCTCCGCGCGTTGCTGTGTTTCCTCATAGCGGTAATTCGCTGGTTGCGAATGTTCTATGGGGAGGCGATAAGGTTTCGACGTCAGATGAGGGGCCTGATTCGCCACCCGGAAAACCGAGCGAATCCCTAACCATGCCCCGCCAGTTCTCGTTAATGTCATTGCTGCGGTTGATGGGTGTGGTCGCGTGTCTCGCTTGGGCGTGGTCGGTTATAGATCCCATGTTACCTCTGGCCCGCGTGCTAGTCATTGCCACTATCGTTATGGCACCGGTGGCCTACCTCTGGCTCATGGCGTTCGAGTCAAAACCAAAGAGGTCGCGACGGAAACGGTGATAGACTGCTCACTTCCCAGGCACCAGAATAAAACCGGCTCGTTTCTTTGGCACGCTTCACGCCGGCACGCCGGGGACACACGAATAGAGCGCTAACCCGCCGCGCGACCGGTTGCGGGGCAAGTGGGCGGCAAGTATGGTAAAATGTTCGGGTCCTTTTGCCGGCTGACGGGGCGGCCGGCTAAGAGTCCGCGTCGTAACGCTTGCATTCAACTGCCTCGCGCACCGCGAGAACACCAAAAAACCTGACGAGTCTGCCGTATGGCTCCCGCCACGAAAACCGATACGAATACGAAAGCGCCGGCCCGACAGATGGCGTGCGGCTCCGACATCCTCGTCGAAGCCCTGATCCATCATGGCGTCGAGGTGATCTTCGCCTATCCGGGCGGTGCCAGCATGCCGCTGCACCAATCGCTCACGAAGTACAGGGACCAGATCCGCACCATCCTGCCGCGGCATGAACAGGGAGGCGCGTTCGCCGCCCAGGGTTATGCCCGCAGCACCGGCCGGCCGGGCGTGTGCATGGCCACCAGCGGCCCCGGCGCGACCAACCTGGTGACGGCCATCGCCGACGCCAAGCTCGACAGCGTGCCGCTCATCGCCATCACCGGTCAGGTGAAGACGGCCGTCATCGGCAGCGATGCCTTCCAGGAGACGCCCATCGTCGAGGTCTGCCGCGGCATCACCAAGCACCATTACCTGGTGACCGACGTGCGCGACCTGGCCCGCGTGGTGAGCGAGGCATTCCACATCGCCACCACCGGCCGGCCCGGCCCGGTGCTCATCGACCTGCCGAAGGATGTGCAGCAGGACCAGACCGTGCCCGATTACGACGCGGCCATGCACCTGCCCGGCTATCACATCGAGACGCGGCGGGCCCGACCCGAACAGATCGCGCAGGTGGCCGCCGCCATCAAGCGGGCCAAGCGGCCGGTGATCTATGCCGGCGGCGGAGTGATCGCCGGCGAAGCGAGCGACGAGCTGCGCGAGTTGGTCCGCAAGACGGGCATTCCCGTGACGATGACCCTCATGGGGTTGGGGGCGTATCCCAGCGGCGAACGGCTGTCGCTCGATATGTTGGGCATGCACGGCAGCGTCTACGCCAACTACGCCGTCGACGAATGCGATCTGCTGCTGGCCCTGGGGGTGCGGTTCGACGATCGCGTGACCGGCAAGGTGTCGGAGTTCGCCAAGCACGCCAAGATCGTGCACATCGACATCGACCCCTCCGAGATCAACAAGAACAAAGAGGCCCACATCCCGATCGTCAGCGACGTCGGCTACGCGTTGGCCGAACTGAACAAGATCGTCGAGGCGCCTTCCGACCTGAGCGACTGGTGCTCGCGCATCGACGCCTGGAAGAAGGCCGAGCCCTTCAAGTACGACCGCGACTTTCCGGGCATTCTGCCGCAGCACGCCATCAGCGAGTTGTCGCGGCTGACGGCCGACCGCGACACGGTCGTGTCGGTGGGCGTGGGACAGCACCAGATGTGGGCCGCGCAGTATTTCAAGTTTCGCCGGCCGCGCGGCTGGATGTCGAGCTCGGGGTTGGGCACGATGGGTTTTGGTCTGCCGGCGGCGATGGGTGCCAAGGTCGCCCACCCCGACGCCCTGGTCGTCGACATCGACGGCGACGGCAGCTTCTTGATGAACGTCCAGGAGCTGGCCACCTGTCACTGCGAGAAGATCCCCGTCAAGGTGCTGCTGCTCAACAACCAGCACCTGGGCATGGTGGTGCAATGGGAAGACCGCTTCCACGCCGGTAACCGGGCCCATACCTACCTCGGCCCGATCGACAATCCCGAGGCGGTCGGCCAGGGCAACGGTATCGGCCCTGAGCGGCGCTATCCCGACTTCGTGACGATCGCCCGCGGCTTCGGCTGCGGCGGCCGGCACGTGAAGGAGAAGGCCGAGCTGGTCGACGCCCTGCGCGAGATGATCGCCTACGACGGCACCTTCGTGCTCGACGTGCAGGTGCCGTATCAGGAACACGTGCTGCCGATGATCCCCGCCGGCATGACCGTCAAGGACCTGATCAAGTAGCCCTCGCGAACTCCGCAGGCGTCACGAATCCGGCTGTCATCACGAATCAGGCATTGGGCGGCCGCCCATCACGCTCTTGGCCAACCGCGACGAAATACCCGAGATTGCGTTCACGGGCGATCTGACGGAACGCGAAAGCGATCTGACCGACCAACTGCTCGACGTGCCTCCCGGCGGAAGCTGCCTGATGTATTTCGATTCGCCGGGCGGCAATCCCTATGTCGGCCTGTCGCTCATGTCGCTGATGATGCTGCGCGGCGTGCAGGCGACGGGCATCGTCACGGGCGAATGTTCGTCGGCCGCGCTCTGGCCGCTGGCCGCTTGCCGCCGCCGGCTGGTGACGGTCTACAGCGTGCTGTTGTTTCATCCCATGAAATGGCAGAGCGAGGAGAACGTCGGCCTGGCCGAAGCCGCCGAATGGGCGCGGCACTTCGGCGACTTGGAAAAGACGATGGATCAACTGCTGGCCGAACTATTTGGCGTGCCCGACGCGGATATGTCGCGTTGGATGCAACCCGGCCGCTACCTGACGGGCCGCGAGATCGCCGATGCCGGCCTCGCCGAGCTGATCACGCTCAAACCGCTTCCGTTCCTGCCCCAGCCACCCGCTCGCCGTAAGTCGCGGAGCCGCTAGGCGAGCGCTGTGCCCGCGCTAGCTATTAGGCGGCCAACGCGGCGGTAGTGATACCCGTTCAGCGACGAGTCAAACATGAACCGTAGAAATTAGTCGGTTTTATTCCGGTGCGCGAAAAATAGGCGGCTCATCGAAATTGGGATTCACCCATCGGTATTCGACGTAAGCTCGATGCGAGGCGATGCCGGCCAAGTAGCACGCGAGGCAGGCCATCAACCACAGCAACGTCTTCAGGGTGAACTGGCGGGGCATGGACTAGAAGGGTAGCGGAAATTAGCGTGGTGAAGATTCTATGGTGCTCGCTGAGCGACCAGCGGCGGCGCACGGCGTTATTCGTCTTACCGCGGCGTGCCCCGATGTAGCCGGGCGCCAGCCGGTCTCCATTGCCTGTTCGCGCCGGCACCACCACGCCCTTCGGAGGACCTCAGAGCGTGCCATCCAGGCGCATCGCTATCCGCGGCGCATGGCGCGGGCGATGTCTCGCTGCACGCTGGCCTTTTTGATCTTTTCGCGCTTGTCGTGCAGCTTGCGTCCGCGACAGATGCCCATGAGGATCTTGGCCCGACCGTCCTTGAAATACATCTTGAGCGGCACGAGCGTCAGGCCCTGCTCGTAGGCTCGGTTGGCAAACTTGTGTATCTCGCGGCGGTGCAGCAGTAGCTTGCGCGGCCGGCGCGGGTCGTGGTTGAAGCGATTGGCCTGGGCATATTCGGGGATGTCGCAGCCGAGCAACCACACCTCTTCCCCTTTGACCCGCCCGTAGGCTTCCTCCAGCGACAGCTTGCCCGTGCGCAGGCTCTTCACTTCGCTGCCGACCAACACCAAGCCACACTCCAACGTCTCGAGCACCTCGTACTCGTGACGCGCGCGGCGGTTCTGGGCGATGAGCCGTTCGTTGTCGTGCTCACGGTCGGGCTTTGCCTTGTTCTTGCCGGTTTTGGCCATAATTCCGCTGCGTTTCGTGGCCCGCTGCCGTTGGGGCCTGCTCGGTCACACCCCGATCTTGGCCCGATTTCGCCGGGCTGATACACTTCAATTATCGACCACGATGGCGGTGGGACCACTACCATGCAGTCTTTTACTCTCTCGGCCGACCGGGCTCAAGTTGCACGGTGCCGACGGCCGGAGAGTGTACCGCCGCTGATGCCTTCCAGAACTTGCCATGCCAACCACTGCCCAACTCGAAGCGCCGCGGCCTCCGGCCGTCGAAGCGCACTTGCTCGGGCAGGTCGACTTCGACGACTGCCTGGCCCTCCAGCAGCGGCTCGTCTATGAAACGTCGGGTTGCGGCAACGCGCCCATCACGCTGCTCGTCTGCGAACATCCGTTGAAGATTACCGTGGGCCGGCAAGGTTCGCGGGCGCATATCCGGATGAGCCACCATGAGCTGGTCAGCCGGCAGATCGACGTTCGCTGGGTCAATCGGGGCGGAGGTTGTCTGGTGCATGCGCCGGCCCAACTCGCCATCTATCCGATCGTGCCCCTGGCTCGCTGGTCGTTTTCGGTGGGCGACTATCTGTCGCGCCTGCAACAAGGGTTGGCCGAGGCGCTCGACGAGGTCGCTTGCCCGGTCGAAACCCGGCCGGGACGGTTCGGTCTCTGGGCGCACAGCGGCCAGGTGGCCGCGATCGGCGTGGCCGTGAAGAACTGGACGACCTATTACGGCGCGTACGTGAACGTGGCGCCGGCCCTCTATCCTTTTCGCTGGGTGCAAACCGACCCGGTCGACGATACGCCGATGACCTCTCTGGCGGCCGACCGTCGCCGCCCGGTGCGGATGTCAGGCGTGCGCGAAGCGGTGGTGCGACGGTTGACCGCCGCGTTGGGGTGCGAGCGCTGCCATATCTATACGGGCCATCCGCTGTTCCGGCCGCCGCGTGGAGATCGCCATGTACGACCTGCCCGTGTTGGGTGACGTCGCCGTCGCCGAACCACCTCGCCGCCTGCCGCGCTGGCTGAAGCGGAACGTGCCGTTGGGGAACGCCAACCATTTTACGGCCCGACTGCTCGACGAGTTGCGCTTGGAGACGGTCTGCGACAACGCCCGTTGTCCGAACCGCATGGAGTGCTACTCGCAGAAGACGGCCACGTTCATGGTGCTGGGGAGCGTCTGCACCCGTCCCTGCGGGTTCTGCGCGGTCGACCGCGGCAAGACGCAACCGCTCGAAGACGACGAGCCCGAGCGCTTGGCCGAAGCCGCCTTTCGCCTGGGGCTGCGGCACGTGGTCATCACCTCGGTGACGCGCGACGACCTGCCCGACGGCGGCGCCGAACATTTCTATCGCTGTGTGTTGGCCGTGCGGGCCCGCACCGGAGCGGCAGTGGAGGTGCTGACGCCCGACTTCATCGGCAAGCCGGGGGCCGTCGACCGCGTGGTCGAAAGCCAGCCGGAGGTCTTCAATCACAATACCGAGACGGTGCCGCGGCTCTATCGCCGTGTGCGGGGCCGCAAGAGCGACTATCGATGGACTCTCGCCCTGCTGCGCCGCGTCAAGGAGCTGCGGCCCGAGATCAAGACCAAGAGCGGCCTGATGCTGGGGCTGGGCGAGACGCGCGACGAATTGCTCGACACACTGGCCGATCTGCACGAGGCCGGCTGCGATCTACTCACGCTGGGGCAGTATTTGCAACCCTCGCCCGGCCATCTGCCGGTCGACCGCTACGTGCCGCCCGAAGAATTCGACGAACTGGGCGAGATGGCGCGGCAGATCGGCTTCGCCCAGGTGGCCAGCGGACCGTTCGTGCGATCGAGTTACCATGCCCGCGATATGGCCGAGGCGGGCTAAGGTCGGACGTCGAATAACTTGCGTGGTTTCGGCCGCCCTCACCCGACCTCTCCCGGAGGGAGAGGGAATACGCGCGGCGTCTGGTTTGCAGGTCTGCACACCACGGGAATATCACGAGTCCTGACGCGCGGCGTCCGGTTTCTACGTTGCACACTACGGGAATATAAAAAATGTCGGAGGAGCGTTGTGTGATGCGGTTGCCGGACCTGGGGCTGGGCGAGACGCCGATCGTGGCCAGCCTGTGGTTGGTGGAGCGCGGCAGCGAGGTGACCGAGGGCGATCGGCTGTTGGAGGTACTGGCGGGCGAGGTGACCGTCGATCTTTCGGCGCCGGCCAGCGGCATCCTGAGCCAGAGGCTGGTCGAAGACGACGACCCGATCGTCACGGATCAACCGTTGGCCATCATCCAGATGCGGCGCGACGCGGAATAGCCGGGCGTCGGATCGTCGACGTCGTTATCCAACCGTCTACAATCCGTTGGCGATGATCTCACGCACGAACTTGACGGAGGGCTCGCCGCCCTTGCCCGTGATATCGGGCGGGATGTAGGTCAGCACGGCGCGCGGCTTTTCGGGCACGCGGAAGTTGTCGCCCTTCTGCCAGATGGGGCGGTGCTCGTTGATGCCGCCGAACTCGCGCGTGCCGGCCACGCGGCAGGGGAACCAATAGCCGTTCCCGTCGGCATCCTGCAAGTAGAACTCGGGATAGCAATACTTCGGCACCCACACGGTGCGCGCGGGTATGCCGCTGTTGCGGCAGAGGGCGATGAACAGCCAGCAGAGCCCTTCGTGGTTGCTCGCTTTGTCGCGCAGGGTTTGCACTGCCCCGGGCTGCGGCTGCTTGTCGCGAACTTCGATGTTATTTCGCACCCAATCGAACAGTGCCTCGACCTTCTGCCAGTCGGTCTCGGTGGTCGACGACTGCTGCAAGATGCGTTTGGCCAGTGCCTTGATCTTGCCGCTTTGCGTCTCGATGCTCGGGCTCGGCCCCAGGTAGGGGCGGATGTCCTTGGGCACTTTCTTGGGGTCGGGTTTGACCAGGCTCACGGTGTCGTCGGGCGGTAACTGCGAGCGGCGGCGGATCTCATAGGTGAGGATGATCGATGCTTCCTGGTTGTTGGGAAGCTGCCCGATGGAGATCAGCATCTGCCTGACCGTGTCGACCTCGCGATAGGTCAGTTGCGAGGCGAAGGGAGAGAGCTCCTCCTCCAAGACCTTGACATCCTGTTCGGGCCAATCGACCGGCAGGGTGACCGTGCCGACCAGGTCGGCGCACGGTCCCGACTGCGCGGTGACCACCATGCCGATCTTCCAGCGCTCGACCGACGTTTCGTTGGCCAGTTTCGGCCCCGCATCCCCGTCACCGAACGCCACCGCCGGGCCCAAGAGCCCGCCGAGCAGCGCCGGCATAATCGTCACGTTGAGCAGAGATCGCATGACCAACCTCGGAACGGAGAAGGGGCATTCATCGCCTCCGTTTTAGTGTAATTCGCTGTCCACCGACGTGTGTGGAAATCGGCCGCCGCGCGGATCAATGCCGCCGCTCTGGGTCGGGATGGACGATAACTTCCATGGTTTCCGCCGCCCTCGCCCAACCTCTCCCGGAGGCCCAGATGGAGAGGGATTATTCTTTGTTTGGTCCTGGGTGGCGGGTCAGTAAGATCGCGCCGTTGCGGCTGACGAGGTCGAGCCCGGGCGAACGCTCGGTGCCGGCCAAGGCTGCCGCCGGACGTTGGAAGGCGGCGAACATGTCGGCCGGACCCAACCTCTGGCCGTTCTTCTGCGTGCGGAAGCCACGCCAGTCGCGGCGGCTACCGTCGAGCACCTCGCCCGTGGTGAAATGCGTTTCCTCCAGATCGCGGATCGACGCGTCCCTACGGACCGTGCCGTGGTTGGTCAGTGCCAGC
This sequence comes from Pirellulales bacterium, assembly GCA_035547915.1. GTDB lineage: Bacteria > Planctomycetota > Planctomycetia > Pirellulales > JAICIG01 > DASSFG01. The sequence goes on from DASZTS010000004.1 coordinate 53,629, forward strand.
AACGGCAGCGGCTCGCGTTGCGCCGCAGGCTGCCGCAATTCGATCGTGCCCGATTCCGAAACAATACGATGCGCCGCCGCCGACAGCTTGCCGTTCAGCTCGAGCGTCGTATCGCCGAACTCGTTCTTGACGTCGATCTGACCCGTGACGCCGGAAAGTTTTACGTCGGCCCGCGCGAACCAGGCGTGCAGGTCTCCTTCGATCCTTTTGATCCGGCATTCACGGGGCGGAGGTGAATAGGAAACGACCTGGCCTTCGCCATGCTGTGTGCCCGAGTTCGCGTATTCCACGGTCTGCATGACCTTTACGTTGCCGTGCACTTCTTCGATGAGGCCGACGGGCACGTTGAAGATGGAGACCGGTCCGACGACCCGCTTGATTTGAAAACGTCCGTCGTAGTCGCGGTCGTGCGAATCGTTGTCGGTCAACGTGAGCGGTGCCTTGATGTTCTCCACATCGAGCCCGACGAGGCAGCCGCGGAGCAGGATGCCGTTGCAGCGCGGTACGTAGACGGTCAGTGTCGCATGACGCCGCCAGTCGCTCCCCACCGTGCGAGCGCCACCGGGCGACTCGATCTCGACGGTCACCGAATCGTTCCCTTCCTGCAGACCTTCGATTCCCAGCCAGTCGATCTGCTTGCCCTGGAAGGCGCGAAACGGCGCGAACGAGCCCCGGATACTCGCCAAGAGCTCGCGGCGGTTGGCGAGGGCTGCCTCGCTTAGCTGGCGGCCCTGTTCGCTGGCGAGAAACTTCTCTTCGTCGGCGTCCCGTTCCGCGTCGGTCGCGCCCACCAGATTGGGCGCGACACCTTGGCCGTGGTGCACCCGCATGGCGGCGAATTCGGCCGCTTGCGCCTCGTCGGTCTTGGAGAGCACGCTTTTCTCCAAGACGCATTTCACTTGCTGACCATTCCAGCCGACGAGTCGCACCTGATCGGCCGTGATCACCAGCATCCGCTCCGGGCCGAGGTCGAAACTCATCTCCTCGCTTTGCACCTGTACGACCAGGGGCGACACGAACTGTTTCTTTTGTTCGATCTCGGTCCGCAGCTCGTCGAGTTGCGCTTGCAGATCGCGCAGTTGTTGCAAGGCGTCGCCACTCGCCACGCGACTCTCGGCCACGTCCCGTTTCAACCTGCCAGCCCGCGCCAACAGGTCGTCGTATTTCTTCTTGAGCTGCTTGTTGATGACATACGCGCCTCCGCGCGTGTTGGTCAATACTTCGTGATCCGGCGGGACCGACTTCTTGGCCGGCCGACCGTCGTCGTCGGCCGCAGCCCGGCCAGCCGCGACGAACGCCCCGATGATGCATGTCGCCAGCGATGCCTGGAACGGGATCGAGTGACGTCGAGCTTCGCACGATCGGCCGGCGCGTCGCGGGCCAGACGTTAGAAAAAGAGTCATCTGAGTTTCCTCATGGGCAACGAGCTGTCGTGGTCCTTCGAGCGTCTCGATCGTAGCATCATGCTCCGTCGTGATGGCAGCATGTGGCCGCAGGCCATGCGAAACTTCGCCGGCGGCCGGCGGCGTCCTCGACCCCTATTAGACCGGCCTTGCGGGCAAACTGTTCCGAAAAAATTGCGAAATGCGCGCTCGCCGGCCTGTGATGTAGCGGCCGACACGGCCCGGATCGTCGATTACCCGGAACCGCTGAGGTCGGACAAGGGGGATCGCGGTCGTGCGACGCAGCCGCCGAGAAATAAAAAACCCGCTCTACCGCGGTGCGATAGAGCGGGCGCTGTGGGTCGCCGGACCTGCTTCAGGACAGGCCCGGCTTGGGCGAGAACGGTTGGCGAGGAGTATTTACCGGGTCGAAGGGCGCCAGCCCCCGTCGTCGACCGGACGCGACGGCTGCTTGGCGGGCTCGGGTGTGGTCTCGCGGTACGAGACCGGTCGGTGGGTACCCACTCGCAAGATCGGATACGAAGTCGAAGTCGTGCGGTCGTGCGGCTGGAACAGGCGCGGCGACAAGGTCGCGCCCGCTCCCGAGGTAGCGCTCGAGTCGGACGAATTGTCGTCGTCGTCCGGCGGTGTTTCGTCCTTCGTGGGCGGGATCGGCTTCTGTAGCATCGGGCCCTTGTTGTCGCGGAAGGTCGGATTGCCCGATCGGCCCGAGCCGTTCAAGGGAGGTGCCGGCGTGGGCGTGCCGCCCGTCGAACCGCTCGACGAGCCAATGCCGCTCGAGGAACTGAGGTTACCCGGCACGCTGTACCCGTTGGTCAGCGTTCCGCTGGACATCGCTCCATTGGAAAACGCTCCGTTGGAGACGGTTCCATTCGACACGGTTCCGTTGGATTGGGCATAGCCGCTCGCCGAGCCGACGACCGTGCCGGACGTGGTACCGCCGTAGTACGGCGCGCTAGCCGCCGGTGCGTAGGTCATCGGCGAAGCCGCGCTGCAACTCGAGCAGGAGCTGCCGCCCGCGTAGCCGACAGACGTGCGATACATCGGAGTATAGCCGGTGGTGACGGGAGTGATCCCGCCGGTGCAGGGATTCGACAACACCATGCGATAGGTCGTGTACGGCACCATCCGCGCTTGCTGGACGACGGACGTGGTGGGCTGCATGCAGGTGACCGGGCAGCCGGTGCACGGATCGCGGCCGGTGACGGGCCGGTAGGTCGTCACGGGCACCGAGACATATTGCGTGCGATAGCAAGTCTGCGGCACGTAGTTGACGGTCTGTGAGACCTGCGGCGGCGCACAGCAGGCATCGGCCGGCGCGGCCGCCACGCCGTATTGGGGTGCGGGGGCGTAGGCCGGCGCCGAATTGCCGCCGCAGCAACCGCTGAACCAGTGGAAGATGGCGTGGCTTTCGGCCGGAACGGCGAGAAAGGCCGTCGCCACGGTGGCGGCGAACAGGCCACTGCGGATCGTTTTCAGGAACATGCGGCACCCAAAACTTGAAGAATTTCTTTGGTTTTTCTCATCTGACCGCGTTGGCCGCGCAGTGTCAATGATTTTTAAGGTTTGTTTATGATTTGGTAAATAATTACGATTGTGCGGGTCGTGCCGATGGCAGCGACCACGCAGGCGCACCGCGCGTGCCCGGTCGGCACCCGCGATCTACGGAAGGCTAGGTCACGATTCGCGCCGGGGAGCACGCTGGATGCAAATTCAGGGCCGGCCGGCCCGACGCTGTTCGAAGAGGTCGTACAGCGCGAACAGCATTTCCCGCAAATTACCACCGTTCGCCCGCCAGGCCGCTTCGATGTCGGTATCACCGATCGTGTCGTCACCGGGCGGGAGGAGCTGGCGGACCAAGGCGACTGCGAGGTCCAGGCAAGGGTCGGTCGTGAAGAGCGTGGTGAAACCCAGGTCGGTGTGCGTCGTGACCAACAGACCGCAACCCTGCCGTCGGCACCGCCGTGCGACCCGCCACCGCGCGAACGGGCCGAGTTGCTCGTAGCCGTCGACGATCAATTGCGTGGCGGGGGTGAACCGTCGCCACTCCTCGACGGAGATCGGCAAACGACGGTCCCCTTGGTGCAGGCCCACGAGCCGCACGTCGCGGCCGGCGGCGGCCAGCGCCGGGCGCAGCGCGGCGACGAGCGTCGACTTGCCGCTGCCGTGCGGGCCTACGATCTGCGCCCACCAATCGAGCGCCCGTAACCGTTCGACAACGGTGGTTTCGTCTTCGCCGTGGTCGAAGCGAAAACGCATGGCCCCGGGGCGCGTGCGGCGCGTGCTGAAGGGGTTGCCCGCCGGCGGCGAAGCGTTCATCGGCTCGATGCCCGAATGCCCGTTCAAAACCCGCCCGCTCCTTCCTCCGCCGGCCCCTCGCCGTAGTGCGCGACCGAGGCCGTCGGCCTGGCCAACCGCGCCGCCGGGAGCGTGCCGAGCTGGAACGAGATCTCGCCCACCAGTTCCTTGCCGCGCGGCAGAAAGACACGCACCCGCACGCACCAGCAGATCTTCACGATCACGCCCTGATAGGTCAGCGGGCTGGGGGGCAAGCGGGTGCTGAAGCGCCGCGCGCGGCGAAAGTCGATGTTCGGCTGTTCGATGGTATCGATGCGTTCGAAGTGGTGGACAGCCAGGTCTTCCTCTCCCTGACCCTCGGTGTGCCACAACACCGAGATTTCCACCGCCGCGGGTTGAATCCACCGCAACGACTCGACCTGATATTCGCCCGACAGCAGATCGCCGGGCTGATAGACGCGCCGGTTGCCGTCGAGCAGGATGCGGACCGACCCTTCATTCATGCGGCCAGGTTCTCCAGGCGGCATGGATAGACATGCAGCAGGAAGCTCCGCTCGAATTCGCCGAGCCGGGCCACCTCGCCGCTGACGATCAGTTTCCAACTCACCTTGTTGTGTTCCGAGCGGAACGAGTGCATGGCCGAGACCGGTATTTCCAACTCGGCCCGCAACTGCAAGCCCGGCTGGCCGGTGAGCATCTCGCGGCAGTAGATCTCGTGGTCGTATACGCGGCGGGTCGCGGTCCGCGCGTCGGTCCCCTGGCGATAGGTGGCCTCTTCGTCGCAGACCAGCACCACGCGCAAACGCTTCACGCCCTGCTTGCCCGATTGATCGACATACAGCTCGAATTTGCCGCCCGGATACAAGGGGTGCTCGGAGATCTCGACGATCGTCGGCCCCACACCACCGGCGACGAGCAGTTGCCGGATGAACAACACCACCAACCCCGCCCCGGCGACCGTGAACGGAGCCACGACCAGCGCCAGGAACCAATCGGGGCTGCCGCGGCGATATCCCTCGATCGCCATCCACACGAAGATGGCCACGATGCTGTTCCAGACGATGCTCAACAGGAACAGGCCGAGCACGTTCCAGCCCGGCTCGGCCGTGGGCAGACGAAAAGCGAGCGTGGTGCCCGGGCTGTCGGTCACGTCGCCCGGACTGGGTACCGAGGGGAAGGGCGGGGCCTGGCCGGTCATCTCGATGTGCTCGCGGCGGGCGGCTTCTTGAGCCAACACCGCGCGGCGCTCGGCCGACTTCCCCCAGTTCCAAATGACGAACGACAGCCCGCCGAAACCGATGGCGATGAAGGGCACCGGCACGACGAGCATCAACCAGGAGAACCACGTGTAACCGCGGGCGAGCACCACCCGTTCGGGATTCCGCGGGTCGTACCAGCACGGATATTCTTGTCCGATCTCAAACCGGGCCAAGAGCTTTTCGCTGCGCTCGCGGTCGCGGGTATGCAGGTCGGTCACGTCGTAGGACGTCCAGGGCGAGTAACTCCGGCCGTTCACCGTGAATCGCAGTTTGAATTGGGGCGCGTACACCGACCCGTCGCTGGCCGGCCGTTCGTCCAGCCGTTTGTCGACCAGCCGCGCACGATGCTCGACGAAATCGCGATTGGCGCGCAGTTCGGGAACGGTCAGCTCGAAGAAGATGGCACCCAGCGCGAACAGCCCGCTGATCAGAGCGATCGCGCAGAAGCAGCCCGAGCCGAAATTGGCGAGCAGGCTCGAGCCGGTGCGCCGGCGGCCACGCTTCTTGCCGTAGAATCGAATCAGGTAACGGGCCACGACGGAGCCTGTTTGCTGGCGTTGGATGCGTCACGCCCGTTCGTGGTGACGGGCCAACACGCCATTGTAGAGGAGACGCACCGGCGGCGCACACCCGCGGTCCGCGCAAACCGGCGGCCCGGCCTTCCCCCCGTGCGGATGTATGATATAGTGAGAGCGGTTGGTTTGTCGACGCGCGAATCGTCTCGTTGATTCATCGAATCTCCCCACGATTTCTCTCTCGTACTTCCCACCTGGCCGGCCGCCATGCAGGGCCGTTTTCCTCTCGACCCGGGAAGATGCAAACGGGTCCAGTTTAGCTCATTAGGAGTTTGAGTCGTGGGTAAGAAGTTATACGTCGGAAATCTGAGCTATCAGGTGAACAACGCCGCGCTCGAGGCATTGTTTGCGCCGTTCGGCGAGGTCCGCAGCGCCCAAGTGATCCAGGATCGCGACACTGGCACCAGCAAGGGTTTCGGCTTCGTCGAAATGGCCGACGACAACGCGGCCCGTGAGGCGATCAAGGGCCTCAACGAGCAGCAGCACGAAGGTCGCGCCCTCATCGTCAACGAAGCCCGGCCCCGCGAGGAGCGTCGCGGCGGTGGTGGTGGCGGCGGTGGCGGCGGACGCCGCGGTGGCGGTGGTGGTGGCGGTTACGGCGGCCGTCGTTATTAATCGGCCCTAAGAGCGGCTGACAGAACCCGAAAGTCCGAGCGCCGTGGGCGCAAGAATCGGCCGTGAAACGCCGATTCCTGTGAAGTTGAATCCGGTTTTGTCGGTTGCTCTAACGTCCAAGAACCGGCGCTGTAGAGGAGGTGTTCCGCCTCCTGCCGGCTCTAAACCGCGCGCACTGGAATTCGATACGATCCGCCGGGCGGACTCATCCTCCGCCCGGCGTTGTATCACGTTCAAAAACGGTTCACCGATCCAGAGAACTCGCGCGCAGAACGGCCGATTCAGGCCGATCTCGCACCCACGCTGGTTCTGCACCCGCGCGAGTCTTACGCCAGGTCGCGGTCCTCGAACGATAGCAGGGCGGCCAGCATGGCGATCGTGATATAGATCAGCGAATAGATCCCCGCGTGCGCCAAATACTCGAAGGGGATCGGCAGGTCGGCCGCGATCGGGGCGTCTGAGCTGAAGTAGTCGAGCGCCGGCAGAAGTGTGGCCAAGAGGCGGCCGACGAACGTCACAAGCGGTATCTTTCCCGCCGAGGATTGCACCAGCAGTGTCGCCAGGTGGCCCATCACATACACCGCGAAGCAGGTCATCAGGTTGGGCAACATCGGCCAACGCGTCGACACGGCGATGGCGATCGATGTCAATACGGCCGTTTCCATGAAGGCCAACAACAGACCGGGCATGACCTGCACAACCTCGGCCCGCCGCTGTTCGGCCGTAGGAGTCGGATTCGACGTCTCGCGCGAATCGTACGTGACCTTGTAGCTCACGCCCTCCAAGAACAGCACGCCCAGGATGATGAACATCGTGAAGGCGGGGGCGAGCACGCCCAGGAACTTACCGAACACGAACTGCCGGCGACCGATGGGCTTCGACAGCAACGTGAGTGCGGTGCGCCCTTCCAATTCATCGGCGATGGTCACGCTGGCCGCCCAGACCGAGAGGACGATGGAGAAGAGCGTGATCAGCTTCAGCCCCGTGTCTTTGACCATCTTCACGTCTTCGCCGAACGTGTTGTAGGGGAGGAACACGAACAGCCACAGCAGCGTGGTGCCCAGGACCATCTCCACCCAAAACAGCGGATGGGCCCAGCCTTCCTTGGCCGTCGTGCGGGCAATCGCCATCACCTTGGGGAAGACCAGCCGCAACAGCATGTAGAGCAGGAAGAAACCGGCCAGCACGAGCGTGCCGACGACTACGATCTGGAGTGAAGGGTCGACCCGGTTCCACTGTCGCCACAGCTTGTCGATGGTAACGTTGGCCAGCAGCATAGTTCAATGAGGGCGTGAGGTGTTTTGTTAAGTGTCAGGCTTACGATGGATTATTGATGAATGCTTGCCCAAAGCCGTCCGGCACTAGCGGCGGATGGTAAACAGGCCGTCGAATTCGCCGTCGGGCGATTGTTTACGATCGTCGACTTCCTCGATGTAGCGGTCCAGTCGCTGCGCGACGGCCGCCAGAAATCGGTCGAGCTCGGCCGGGTCGCCCTCTACCACCAGGTGCACCCTGCCGTCCGACAAGTTCTCGACGAATCCCGCAACTTCGAATCTCTCGGCGATCTCCCGGGTTGTAAAGCGGAAACCGACACCCTGCACCCGTCCACGGTAATGGATCTCGCGACGCTCGGTTTTGCTCATGTACGCAGCCGGCCGCCGGCGGTTCGGTCAAATTGCCCAATTTCGCATTTCTGTCGCTGGCGGCATCCATCGCCCTGCGAGCGCCGCGCCGGTGGGTGTACCGCCGCTTCGCAGAATGGCCCAAATCACCGGCTTGCCGCGGACTCACTCGCTCACCACGTCGTCGAGCCGCGAGATGCCGACAATCTCGCGACGGCTGATCCACAACCAGCGGCGATTGGCGTTGATGCCATGGCCGCGGGCCGCCAGCACGTATTTCTCGCGCGAGGTCGCCGTATCGCGAAGGTCGTGCGAATCGGCGTCGCAGAGCAACAGAAAATCGCCCTGCGCCTCGACGAGCCGCCCCAAACAGACGTAGGGACTGCTCAGGTCGAGCACCACCACCTGACCAAACAGGTGGTCGAATGACGGGTTCGATTCCGCAGCCATGCTTCAGGATAACCTGCCGCGCGGGCGCAAGCAATTCTTCGCCACTCAGCCTTGACGCCAACCGGCCGTTTCCATACCGTCCGCACCCTATGCGCACCCTCTGGATCATACCGGTTTTTGCCCTCCTCGCCCCGGCGGCCGCCTTTCTTTGGGCGGCCGATCCGGCCAGCCTGGCGCCGATCAAGGGGGTGGTACTGCTCAAGAACGGCGAGGTCCTGTCGGGTACCATCGCCCGCACGGGCGACTACTATCATGTCTCGTTGCCGCAGGGCGAAATACGCCTGAAGGCGACCGAGGTGGAGAAGGTCGCCGGCGGGCTGGAAGATCTGTACGAGGACAAACGGGGACGCATCGCTCCCGGCAAGATTCAGGACCACATCAATCTGGCCGAATGGTGTATCGAGCAGACAATGGTCGAGCAGGCGGCGCAGGAACTGGCCGCCGCCGCGGCCATCGATCCGAAGCATCCCCGCCTGCCACTGCTCAAACGCCGTCTCGAATTGATCGATCGGCCGGGCGACGCAGAGAAGACTGTGCAGGCGCCCACCGTCGAAGCCGGCCCATCGAACGACGACCTCGATCGGCTGGTGCGGGGCCTGCCCGCCCACGCGGTCGAGTCGTTCACTTCGACGGTCCAACCGCTGTTGGTCAACAACTGTACGGCGGGCGGCTGTCACGGCCCGCGATCGCCCGGCAAATTGCGATTGTTGCGACTCTCGCTGTCGGCTCCGGCCAACCGACGCCTGACGCAGCGCAACCTGTACTCGGTCTGGCAGGTGGTCGATTCCAACCAACCGGCCGCAAGCCCCTTGCTCACCCAGCCCATCCAGCCGCATGGCAAGGCGAAGGGGGCCATTTTCTCGGGTCGCGAGGCGGCCCAATATCGCCAACTCGTGGGCTGGGTGTACGAAGTCACTCGGCAGCGTCGGCCGGAAGATCCACCCGAAGCCGACCCACCGCCGGTCGCGGTCCGCGAACGGTCGCAAGACAAATCGAAAAAGGAGCGACGCGGCAAGCCGCCCGCCGGCACGGAAGTAACGGCCGCGCCGAAGCCATCGAAGTCGGGGCCGTCGCAGGACGAACCGCCTCCCCTGCTGACTCTTGACGAGTCGGCCGCCACCGACGAGCCTATCGAAGGAGATCTTCGAGCAGGGCCGTCCGATGCCGATGGCGACCCGGCCGCACCCAACCGTTCGGCGAAGAGACTCGTCCACGACGATGAATACGTGCCGGTCGATCCGTTCGACGCCGAGGTTTTCAACCGCCGCTATTTCCCGCCGCAGTAGGCCGGCCGCCCTGGCCGCGATTCTTTGTGCGGGACCGTTGCTGGTCCTACTCTCGGCTCGGTCGTCCACCGCGGAGGACCGCGCGGCCGACGAGCGGCCCGTCGTGCTCTCCGAAAAGGCGCTGCGCATCCACCGCTCGGCGCTCGTCATCGACGGCCACAACGATCTGCCCTGGAAGATCCGTGAAGATTTTGCGGGCCGGTTCGACCGGTGCGATCTGGCCAAGCCGCAGCCGAAACTGCAAACCGATATTCCGCGGCTGAGAAAGGGCGGCGTGGGCGCCCAATTCTGGTCGGTCTATGTGCCGGCCGAAACCCGCCAAGCGGGCACCGCTCTGCGCGACACGTTGGAGCAGATCGACCTCGTCTACCAGATGGTGGACCGCTATCCCGAGACGTTCGAGCTGGCGCTCAGCGCCGACGACATCGAGCGCATCCACGGCAGCGGCAAGATCGCCTCGCTCATCGGCGTCGAAGGGGGGCACAGCATCCAGGAATCGATCGGTGCCCTGCGACAGCTCTACAAGCTCGGCGCGCGGTACATGACGCTCACGCACAGCGACACGCTGTCGTGGGCCGATTCGGCCACCGACGAACCACAGCACGGCGGCCTGACGGCGTTCGGCGAAGAGGTGGTGCGCGAGATGAACCGCCTGGGAATGCTCGTCGACATCTCGCACGTCTCCGCCGACACGATGCGCGACGCGATCCGTGTCTCGCGGGCGCCGGTCATCGCCTCGCATTCGTCGGCGTATGGCGTCGCTCCGCACAGCCGCAACGTGCCCGACGACGTCTTAAAACTCCTGCCTGCCAACGGCGGCGTGGTGATGGTCAACTTCTTCTCGGGCTACGTCGTGCCCGAGGCGGCCCGCATCCGGACACGTTTCCTCGAAGTACGGCGCGAGCTGAAGGCCCAGTTCCCCGATCCCGCCAAGTATGCGGCGGAGGTGGAGCGTTGGGACGCGGCACACCCGATCTCGCCGGGCACGGTGCGCACGGTGGTCGACCACATCGATCACATCGTGAAGGTGGCCGGTGTCGACCACGTGGGTCTCGGTTCCGACTTCGACGGCGTCACGATGGTGCCGCGCCAGCTCGAAGACGTCTCGTGCTATCCCTACATCACGCAGGACCTGGTCGACCGGGGTTACGACGAAGCCGACATCAAGAAGATCCTCGGCGGCAATATCGTCCGCGCCCTGCGGCAGGCCGGCGAGGTGGCGCGCCAGACGTCCCGTTAGACGTTCACCCGCGCGGTCTGTAGCCGTTCATAGTCCGGCCACTGCGAGTTCAAAGCGTCAACCCGACACGGACCGATGGTCCGTCAGGGAATCCGCAGCACCCGGCAAGTCTCCTCATAGCTCGCTTCCAGATCGAGAGAGACGGTCTGAGTTTCCGACAACCAAACGGGTAGGGACGGGAGCGGTTGGCCGATCGCCAGCGGACAGGACCAGATATCCAGCTTGGTCTGCCGGCCGTCCTCTCGTTTACGACACGTGACCGCATAGATCGGCGGCGGGGGAGTGAACGTCGGATCGGAGCGCTCGAGCATCGCGAGCAGGTCGGTGTATAGGTTGAATTGGCGGATCGTAACCAGATCGATTATCGATACGCATACGTCTTGTCGCAGCAAATTGCAACATTTTGCGACGAACAGTTGGCGGCTCTCGGACCGGTCTTTGTTCGCCGGGCTGACTATCTCGATGGCCGCGACGAGGCGGCGCTCGCGTTCGAGGTCAAAGACCAGGACCTCGTAGGCATATTGTTCCGGAAACTCCGCGTCGATCGTGAGGGTCGGCGCCGAAGGTGCTCGGGTGGCAATCGGCAGGCCGCCATTCGGCCCCCGCGCAGGACTCAGGGATGGAGAGCGGTACCCCTGTTGCTCGAACGCACAGACCCGCGGCTCCGCCACGCACCCGTCCGGCAATCTTGGGGAGAGGTCTTCAACGATTCTCATCGGCCAGCCGCCGTGAAACCCTTCCCATGAAGAGCGTTTGGAAACCGGCGGATGGAAATGATCGCGGAGCGGCATTGCGTGTTCCTCAGATTGATTCTAGCCACGGCAGCTCCCACAAACCACGTCCACTGAAGGCGGCCGACGGGCCGGAGAATTCATCTTCTTGGACTGTTCCATTATCCCTGGGTGCGCATGGCGCGCCGATCGCGCAACCAAAGCAGGGCGAAGATCGGCAGGCAGGCGAGACAGGCCCATTGGTAGCCCGTGAGCGACCACCACAGACGCGGCTCGGGCCGAATGAACTCCGTGGCCAGACGGTAGACGAGATAGGCCATGATATAGAGCTTGATGCGTTGCCCGCGGCACACGTCGTGATCTTCCATGAACGCCAACACCGCCGCGGCCGACAGGTGAAAGACCGTCTCATAGAGTTGTGTGGGATGCCGGGGCCCATCCCCGAAATCGACGCCCCACGGCAACGATGTGTGGACCCCGTAACAGCAACCGCCCACGAAGCACGCCAGCCGACCGAGCGCGACGCCGACGGCGACCGGCACCGCGAAACTGTCGCCGGTCTTGATGCGAATATCGAGCGCCCATTTCGCCAGCTCGACACCGAAGTATCCGCCGACCAGACCGAAGACGATCGTCTTGCCGTTGTCGAACCACGCCGAACCGCTCAACAGCCCCGGCATGTCGCTCAACACGAACGGCAGCTTCGCCCCGATCATCGATCCGCAAAAGGCCCCCAGCGCCAGACCCAGCCTTTGACCAGCGTTCAACGGCAGCGGCTTCTGCCGGCGGCGGCTGAGAAGGTACGCCGTGGTCACGGCGGCGGTCATCACGGCGGGATAGGCCCACGTCACGAGAGGGCCTCACCCGGGACGGTCTGTTTGGCGGCCACGCGATTCAGCTCGGGTAGCTTCACGTGCCCGTCGCGGTACAGCACGTTGTAGGCACAGAACGGTATTACGTGGCCGCTGGGGAGCACGTGATGGATGCAGCACTTCATCAGCCGACGGACATCGAAGTTGTAGGCGTCGAGGAACGACGTGATGGTGATCCGGAATACATCGGCCGGCGAGAGCTGCTCGGCCAACGCTCGCGAGAAGAATTCGCCGGCCAACCCACCATCGGGCGGCACGAACAGCGCACGGTCTCCCTTTGATGCCGCAGCTTGCACAACCTCCAGCGGCAGCACAGTGCCGTTGCTTGCCGCGGCGGGACCACAGCCATTGGGACCGCAGCATCCGTTTCGGCCCAGGTAGCGTTCGATCAATTCGCGGGTGCGTGTGCGCGTGAAGGTGATGCCGTTGGCCAGCAGATCGAGATGCCGGCGTGCATCGATGAACCGCGCGATCGGCGTGACCGTAGTGCCCGAACGGTAGGCGTAGGACAGGCTGTGGCAGTTGGGGTGCGCGCAGGGGAGGGGCAAAAAGTCTTCGTGCTGAAACAGTCCGTCGGTCTGTTCGACGATGCCGCACACCACGTCGGGAAATGTAATCCTCCGCTCGAGCGTCTCGGGCAGAACGTGTCGGCCCGAATACGTGGCCGGCTGGAAGCTGACGCCGGTGATCCACGGACGCGCGAGCCCGAAGCGGACGATCGCGCCGATCTCGTCCTCGTTCACGCCGGGTTGCAGCGTACAGACGAGGATCACGCGGATACCCGCCTGGCCGAGCGCCTCGATCGCGGCCAGCTTGGTGTCGACGAGTGGTTCTCCGCGCAATTGCTGCGAAGTCTCGGCACGAAAACCGTCGAATTGCAGGTAGACTTCGAGCCGTTGGCGGCATTCGGCCAGTTCTTCGACCAGCCCTCGATCGTGGGCCAGCCGCAGACCGTTGGTGTTGATCATCACCAGGTCGATCGGTTGGCGGCAGGCATACTTCAACAATCGGGTGAAATCGGGGTGCAGGGTCGGCTCGCCGCCCGATAGCTGGAGCACTTCGGGCCGTCCCTCGACCTCGACCAGCCGGTCGATGGCCCGCACGCACTCGTCGAACGATAGATGCTTGCCGCCGGGGCCGCTGGCCGCGTAGCACATCGGGCAGCTCAGGTTGCACGCCGACGTGATCTCGACCAACCCGATGCACGTATGCTGTTCATGCTCGCTGCACAGCCCGCAGTCGAACGGACATCCCAGGTCGGGCTCGACGCCGAACCGGGCGGGCACTTTGCCTTCCAGGCTGAACTCCATGCGATCGAATTGCCGCACGTCGGAACAGACGAAATCCTCGCGCGGGCCGTGCACCGGGCAGCGCTTGCGGAAGTAGACACGCCCTTGGCGGGCGATGATCTTGGCCGGCACCAAGCGCAGGCATTCGGGGCAGAGGCTTTGCGTGGTGCCCAGGAAGATGTGATCTCGAAGTTGCATGTCCGCTTACACCTTTCGCCGCTTACGCCAAAAGAGCCACAGCAACCAGCTTGAGAGGACCAAGCCCACCAGACCTCCCAGAAAGCCGACCACGAACATGGCCTCGGTGCCGGCCCATTGAAACGTCGCAGCACTCGCGCACGCCGTCAGGCACGCCGTAAAGAGGGCTGCTCCGATCGAGACAAGTACGAGCACGACGACGACCAGCGAACCGAAGAAGCTGGCCACCTTGTCGGCCGGTGAGGAAGCCACACCGCCCGCCTTCTTTTGCGACGAGACGACCATCGTTCTCGCGAGTGCCGGTGCGGCGAGGATCGCGAACGCGATACCCAAGCCCGGTGCGGCGGCAAACACGCCCGCACCGACCGCCACGAGTGTCACGATCAGGAACAGCGAACTGAGACTGAACGTGGCCGCCGTGGCTTGCGCGGCGGGCGGCGGTGGTAGGGCCGCCGATGCCGGAGTGTCGGTCAACGCGGCCCCGCACAACCAACAGCGTGTGGTGCCCGAGTTCGCGGCGCCCGCGCGGTGGTTCGCGCCGCATTCGGGACAACAGGGCGGGGCGGAAGATGGCGCCGCATCCATCAAACTAGATCTCCGCACGACCCTTCAGATGTTTCAGTATCGCCCACACCATTCCGAACGTCCCGGCCAGCCCGATCGTTCCGCCCACCGCGGCCCCCACCATAAAGGATTTATCCCCACCAGAGAAATTGGAGGCCACCATGCCGATGAGACCGCCGGTGCAAGCCAGAAACAGAGCGATCGTCAGCGAGATGGCGACGGTCGATAGGATGAGTAGCACCATGCCGACCGATCCCAGAAAGGTAACGACCTTCTGTCCCCGCGTGCTCGCCACGCCGCGGGTCTTGCGCCGCGAAGTGACGACGATCGCGCGGATCAGGGCGGGTGTGGCGACGACGGCGAACACGATTCCCAGGCCCGGCGCGGCCGCAAACGCTCCCGCGGTCACGGCCGCCAACGTGATCACCAGGAACAGCGAACTGAGGCTGAACGTCGCGGCGGTCTCGCGCGTGACGAGCGTCGCCTCGACCACCTCGACCGGCCGCGCAACGGGTTGCATTTCGCTCGATCCCTCTCGAGCGAGCTTGGCACCACACAACCAACAGTGATCGCCGAACAGACGGCGAGCGGCGCCGCATTCGGGACAGGGCGGCTGATCGGATGCCAACGCGGTCGTCATCGGGTGTCGGTCCCGTGCGCCGGCGGGCGATCCGCGTGCACACTCGCCGGTGATCGCCAGGCATATTCTTCGGCGATGCGCCGCACACGCCGCAAGATCTGACCCAGCACGACCCCCGACAAGGCAACTGCCACCAGAAAGATCAACTCCTGATAACGGTCGACGCGCAGGTTGCGTTCGGGCGCGGCAAACCACCGTCCATACCCCAACAGGAACAGATAACCGGCCATCGAGCCGCAGGTGGCGAACCACACCAGCGGCAGGTTGAAGCGCAAGCCGGCCAACACGACGACCAGGAAATAGCCGACCACCATCGCGCTGCGCGGTCCGTCGGCCAGCATCAAGATGCCCGTCAGCAGGACGATGTCGGCCGTGGTCGAAGCATATTTGAGCACCCAGGGAAAGATCTGCCGTCGCAGACAGAAGAAGATGCCCAGCCCGGTCATCACCCAGGCCGCGGCCAACGCGGTGACCGCCTGGTGGAAGCGCTGATCCACGCCCGCCACCTTCGGTAGCTCGAGCCACCCGAGCCGCAAGCCATGATAGTTGCACAGCTCGATCGCGTAGAACAGACCGATGCCGATGATCCGCAGCAGGTTGGCTTTGGCTTCGCCTTCGTATTCCTGCCAGCGACCGACAATGAACCAGCGGCGATCATCCATCGAGGCACCACGCGAGACCGTGCGAAAGCGCAGACATGTCAAGCGATACCGTAAACGAAGCGTCCGGGGTTGAGAAGTCCCGCCGGGCGAATTAGTTCCTCCCACAATTCCTCTCCCTCCGGGGCCCGCGGCACTCCGGCTTCCAGGGTTTGTCAGCCGCATTTAGAATCGATTGATCGCGGTTGCGGCAAATGCTGAGAGGTCGATTGGCGCTGTGGTGATCTGCCGGCGGTTTTTGGTTTTCGCCTCTTTGGCGTTCTGGCAGGGCGGTTTCTCATTCTACGCCGCGGTCGTGGTGCCCATGGGCGAGCAGGTGCTCAGTTCGCCGATCGAACAAGGTTTCGTCACGCGCCGCGTAACCAACTACCTGAATCTCGCCGGCGCCGTCGCACTTCCTCTGCTGCTGTGGGACGTCTTGGCGTCGAAGCAGCGAATGTACCGGCGCCTGCTGGCGTGGTCATTGATGTCGGCGATCCTGTTGCTGCTGATCTGGCTGCATCCACGTCTCGATGAGTTCTTGGATGCCGAGTCGATGTCGGTCCTCGATCACGATCGCTTCTACCTCGCCCATCAGGTCTACTTGATCGCCAGCGCGATTCAATGGGGCTGCGCTCTGGCTTTCGGATGGTTATCGCTGCAAGCGTGGCGCGAAACGTAGACGCGGCGTCCCGCCGCGCTTGCCTGGGCTGGTTGATCACTTTCGGTGGGAACGACCTCGATGGAAATAGCGGCTAGAAAGCGGCAAGATGCCGCTTCTACTTTAAAGTAGACGCGGCGTCTTTAAAGTAGACGCGGCGTCCCGCCGCGTTTGTAGATTTGGCGAGAGCGTGAAGGTGCCGGGTTGCAATGACGCTGGGTTGGCGAGAATGTACGCGTCGATCCGCTCCAAAGACTCGGGCGATCGCACCAAGTGATCGAACGATTCTTTCTGCCAGAACGTCCCCGTTCGGGCCAAGAGCTTATTGATCGCTTTCGATGTGAACGACTTCCAGCTTTGCAAAATCTGGGAGAGCCCGTTTTCGGCGAACGGGCTGACGACTGCATGAACATGGTTCGGCATCACAACCCAACTGTGCAACCGATAGCGTGCTCCGTCGAAATGATCGAGGGCGTCCACGACAATCTGCCGAACCTCGGGACGGACCAACAGGCATTCGCCGTAACCGGCATCGAGCCACTGATGAGCCCTCTCGGGAAACAGCCGCCAATATTCTGATTTCTGATCTGGCGTGAGAGGTTCGGGATGCCGCAGCAACCATTCGTGTCGTTCGGATCGCCAAAGGCGCAGTTTCTGTTGAGGCAGGCTATCGGCGCTCCGGAACGTGACGAAGTAGATCACTCCGTCTTGGCGCCAGTGAGGGAGATTGCCGTCGAAACACGCGATGGGGGCGCTGGGGTCGAAATAGCCGAATTCGAGCAAATCGAGAGGCCGAAAGCGGCGAGACGCCGGTTTTACGTTGGGGTCGTTCGCCGGCTTTCGGATGGGATCGGGTTCCACGTCGTCAAGTTCCTGACGCTTCTCGAAATATTAGAGCATCGATTAGAGCATCGGCGCGGAGGAACATAAATGTAGACGCGGCGTCCCGCCGCGTTTGCACCACTTATTTATGTAGCCCGTACCTTCGACGCGAACGACCTCGATGGAATATGGCGGAAACCTACGCCGCTACAAGCGGCTGATTGGATGTCGATGTCGTAGATTCGTGGAAAACGGCGGGACGCCGCTTCTACTTTAATGTAGACTCGCGTTTTAATGTAGACGCGGCGTCCCGCCGCGTTTGTAGGTTGAGTGAGAACGGCAACGTATCCGGTTGCACCGTCTCCGGAGCGCGCCGCGGCTACCGATATTCGCTGCTACCCATACGCGCATCGACCGGGGTTGAGGAGCGATTTGGGATCGAATTGTTGTTTGACCGAGCGCATCAGATCGGCACCGCCGAGGGCGGCGCCCCAGGCGGCCTGCCGTGTGAGCTCGCCGGCGGCACACGACCAGACGACCACGTTGCCCCCCGCGGCCACGGCGGCCGGTTGTAGCGTCTGGACGAGAACCTTCGCCGCGTCGGCGAGCGAAAAATCGGGGAGCGCCGCCACGACGATGCCGTTGCCCGCGTGTGCTTGGATCGACACGTCGCCGTCGATGCCGATGAGCGTCTCCATAAAAGTCGTCACCGAACTGGGCAAGACCCCGGCCTTGATGACCAATGGCGGGCCGGCAGCGCCGAACTCGGCGAGCCGGTGCCAGATCGGCTCGGCGGTGCCGTTGCGAAAGTCGTCGATCGTGTCGCCGGGTTGCGCGTGCCACTCCCGACGCAATTCATCGATCTGCCAGTTCACCTCCGTGCGGCTCCCCTCGAAGCCGACCCACAATTGGGCCACCGTCTCGCCGCGGGCCGCGAACGGCTCGTCGCTCCAATGCGGCCCGCGCAGCAATTCGACGGCCGCCGGCGTGGTACGCGAGGCGATGAGCCCCGTGAGCAGTGCTTCGCCTTCTTGCCAGTTGCGGATCGAGCAACGCACGAAGGCCGTGGCTTCCGGCACCGGCCGCACCTTGAGCGTGACCTGGGTGATGACGGCCAAACTTCCTAGTGAGCCCGTGAGCAGCTTGCAGAGGTCGTAGCCCGCCACGTTCTTCACCACGCGGCCGCCCGCCTTGAACGGCGTGCCGCGGCCGTCGACGGCACCGATGCCGATGACATAGTCACGCAGCGTACCGTAGCCGTAGCGGCGCGGGCCGCTGAAATTGGCGGCGATCAGGCCGCCGAGGGTCGCCCGGTCCGGCTCTCCCGCATCGATCGGCAGCCGCTGCCCCTGACGGCCCAATTCTTCGCCGAGCGCCGTGAGCGTGATACCGGCTTCGACCGTGATCGTCATGTCGCGCGCGGGATAATCGACGATGCGGTTCAGTCCGGTCAACCGCAAACCGATGCCCGGCGATCGACCGGGCAGGCCATAAGCGAGGCTCGTGCCGCCGCCGATCGGGTAGATCGGCGTCTCGGCCGCGTAGGCATCGCGCACCTGGTCGACGACGTCTTCCTGCGTCGGCGGTTCGCTGAGCGAACTCAATGGGAGCTGATCCTCGGCAGCGGTCATGCTTCGGCGTCCGATTGCGCGCCGGCCGTCGGCGCCGGCATGGCCGTCGGCTTGACCACGTGCTCGTGCGTGCGCAGATGATCGGCGCAATACTCGTAGCTGCCGACGCACTTGGTGCAGTAGCGAAAATCCATCTTGGGATGCGTGCGTTCGTTGGCGCCGCAGATGGCACAATTATGGAACGGTTTGTCGGGCCGCCGCAGTCGCTTGGCTTCCCATTCCATGCGCCGCTTGTGGTCCTTGGCGGTGGTGAAGATCTCCTTGCCGAAGAAGAGCAAGAAATTGCTCACGCTCGCCAGCACCATCAACCGGTCCGGTATGCTGCCGAAGGTGAGCACGTACACGTACCCGATCCATGTAAAGAGCGCGAGCCAGCGGATGCGGATCGGCAACAGAAAGTAAAGAGAAATGACAAAATTCGGGTACAGATGGGCGAAAGCCAGAAACACCGACGTGCCGATGAAGGCGTTCGTGACCGGGGTTTGCGGATAGAGGGCCGCTACGCCCATCGTGGCCAGCGTGCCGATGGCGATATAGAGATTGTAGCGCACATGCCCCCAATTGGCTTCCAGCGTCGTGCCCGTCATATAGAAGAAATAGAGCGCCAGCGCGAAGCAAATCGGGTTGCCGGCGACGGGCATGAAGAAGAAAGTGCCGAGTCTCCAAAACTCACCGGCGACCACGCGGTCCATGCTGAGGAACAACTGCTGCGCCTTGTTCGGGTCGGCCGTGATCAACAGGAAGCCGATCACTTGCGCGCAGGTGAGCACCAGCGTGAGTTGCGGAATGGCGAAGCGTCCGAATCGCCGTTCGAGTTGATCGAGGATGCTCATAAGTTCTGCTGGCGGCGAACGGAAACGGCGAGCCGGTTTGTTACCCGCCGGACGCTCGCCCGTTGTGTCTACAAGGCCGCACGCCGGCCGGGGTGACGTTGTTCCATGCCACAACCGGCGGTCGTCGGCAGCATTTTACCGGGACTCAGGTTACCACGGGGATTGAATGCTTGCCGCAAGCGGCCCATCACGGCCAGATCGTCGTCGGTGAACATTTTGCGCATGAAGCCGAGTTTTTCCACCCCAATGCCGTGCTCGCCCGTCACGCTACCGCCGCAGGCCAGGCATTCATCGAGTATCTCTTCGCTGGCGGCGAGCACCCGTTTGATCTGGCCGGCGTCGCGCTCATCGAAGAGAAGTATGGGGTGGATGTTGCCATCGCCGGCGTGAAACACGTTGACGGTGCGCAGTTCGTATTTCCGCCCGATCTCGTAAATCCGCCGCAAGATATGCGGCAGCTTGGTGCGCGGCACCACTCCGTCTTGCGTGCAGTAACTGGGGCTCAAGCGGCCCACGGCACCGAAGGCCTGCTTGCGCGACTTCCACAACAGGAGTCGCTCTTGGGGTGTGTTCGCCTGGCGCACCTCGCGCGCGCCGGCCTGCCGGCAGAGCTCGCCGATGCGGTCGCGCTGCTCGTCGAGCCCCGCTTCCAGCCCGTCGACCTCGATCAACAGGATGGCCTGCGCGTCGAGCGGAAAGCCGAAGTGGAACGCCGCTTCGATGGCCTGCAAGATGCCCTGATCCATCATTTCGAGCGCGGCCGGCACGATGCCCGCGCCGATGATCTGGCTGATGGCGCTGGTGGCGTCGTCGACCGACTCGAAGACACCGAGCATCGTGCGCACGCCCTGCGGATCGCGCGTCAGCCGCACCCAGATCTTCGTGACGATGGCCAACGTCCCTTCGCTTCCCACCAGCGCACCGGTCAGATCGAGTCCCGGACCGTCTTCGGCCGGGCCTCCCAGTTGCACGAGCGAGCCGTCGGCCAGCACGGCCTCGACACCCAACACATGATTCACGGTCACGCCGTATTTCAGCGTGTGCGGCCCGCCAGAGTTGGTTGCCACGTTGCCGCCGATGGTGCAAGCGCCCTGACTCGAGGGATCGGGCGCGTAATGGTAGCCGCTCCCCTTCAACGCCTGCGTGAGCCAGACATTGACCACCCCCGGTTGCACCACGGCGTAGCGGTCGCGGAGATCGATCTCGACGATCTCCTTCATGCGCGTGAGCACGATCATCACGCCGCCGCCCACCGGCAGACAGCCACCGGCCAGGCTCGTGCCCGCCCCGCGCGGCAAGAAGGGGATGCCCGACTCGTTGCACCACCGGACGATCTGGCGGACGTGTTCGGTGGTGCGCGGGAAGACCGCGATATCGGGCGAGTTCATCTCGATCACGAAGCCGTCGCACTCGTAGACGAGCAACTCGCCGCGCGAGGAAAGCACGCCGTCGGCCCCCAGCAGGTTGCGAAAGCGATCGGCCAATGAATAGAGTGTAGGGTTGGCAAGCATTTCGTTTGCGCAGGTCGTCAGGAACGCCAGGACCCGATTATAGCTTGGCGCCCTCTCGTCGGCAGTCGTCCGATCGCCCGATTAGGAGCGCCCGTCTGAGAATGAGTTGGCCCCTTCCGAGGCTGTTGCTCGCGGCGTGCGGTACCGTCGCTTTTGGCTGGGCGTTCGTGCAGCGGCGCTTTCCGCTGGGTGTGCCGGGCGAATTCGAGATTCCGCGGCTGGGTGTGTGGGATACTCCCATCACGCCGTTGGTCTTGTTGTTGCCGGCGGCCGTGGCGGCGGTGGTCCTCGTCGCCTTTCTCATGTGGGCGATGGGCCGCGTGGAGACGGAGTCGCGGCGATTCTTCTTCTTTGCCCTGGCCGCGACGATGTTCGCCGGCGCGTCGTATCAGGTGCTGCTCGAGGCCGTGTCGCCCGGCGGCTTCGAGAAATGGGGCGCGCTGTTTCATAGTTTTCGCTACGCGGCCCGCACCGAATTCCAAGACGTCGATTCGGTGCTGACGAAACATGCCGAGATGGCGGCCTCGTTCGAGCCGAATCACATTTCGGTCAACCCGGTCGGTTGGATCCTGGTGCATCGAGCGTTGCTCAGCTTCTTCGATCAGCATCCGGCGGTGGCCGAGGCGATGTTTTCGATCGAGCCCGACGAAGTTAAAGGGTCGCTACGGCGGCGAAACGGTTTGCGTTTCATCCCTTTTGCCGACCGGGCGGACATGATGACGGTGGCCTACGCCAGCCGCTGTGCGGCGCTATTGGTCGGGCTGCCCATCGCCTGGCTTGTACGGCAACGATACAGTCGCTCCGCGGCGCTGGCGGCGGTCGCGTTCTCGATGTTCGTGCCGGCCGCCATCCTGCTGGCGCCGATGGCCGACACCGTGTATCCGACCTTCGCGGCGCTCATCGTGGCCCTCAGCTACTACGCCAGCGCCAACCGATCGTGGGCTGCCGCGGCATTGGCCGGCGCGCTCATCGGCGTCGGCATGCTCTTTTCGCTCTCCTACCTGGTGACCGCGGCCATTTGCGGCCTGCTGGTGGCCGTCCGAGCCCTACAGGGCCATCGCCCGCCGCTCGCGGCCGTGATTGCGGCGCCTTCGGCGTGGCTCTTGGTATTGCTCGTGTTGGCGGGTGCGTGCGGGCACCGAGCCTGGGAGAGCTGGCAGGTCAATCTGGCCAAGAATTACGAGTTCAACCGGTTCTCGGGGTGTACTTATGCCCGGTGGGTGCCCGTGAACCTGGCCGAGTTCGCCGTGGCGATGGGTCTTCCCGCGGCCATCTTCCTGGCCGTTCGCATCGCAACGGGCCTGCGCGGTCTGCGACCGTGGCGCTCGGCCGACGCGGTGTGCGCGGCCTGGACGATCGTGCTGGGGCTGCTTGCCGTAGCGGGAGCGAATCGGGGCGAAGTATCGCGGCTGTGGTTGTTCTTGATGCCGATGGGCGCGGCGCTGGCCATCGAGACGCTGAATGCCCGCGATGTGCGCGTACGCGCCGTCGTGGCCGGCGCGCTCGTGTTGCAGGCGGCCATTGGCTTGTTGCTCTGTCGCGAGCTGGTCCTGATGTGGCAATTCATGCCGCACGACATGGCGCAGGTCTTCGTCGAGAAGAATCAGCGGCAATGGGTCGATCTGCGGCGATTGACCGACGAAGAGTTCGAACGGCGCACCGGACAGCGTCCCGAGTATCTCGACCTCGCGACGAGCGACGCCGAGATTCGACCGGCGCAGGTCGCGTATGTTTGGTCGGCGCGCGAGGAGATGGTCGGCGCGGCAACCAGCGCCGACGCGTATACGCGCTTGGTGCAAGCGGCCACCGCGCACGACAAGGACGCGCTCGACGAACTGACCGCAGAGGGGTTGGTGACGCTGCTGCCACAGAATTGCGAAGTCGTCGTCGTCAAAACGGGCAAGCAGACACACATCGTGCGCTTGCTCGGCCATGCATCGGGCACCACCGTCTACGTCGGCGTCGACGAAGTGCATCGCAAAAAGAAACCATGAATCTCTTCGACGCGCGCACCATCGCGGCGACACGCGCGAATTTTTTTCTGCGCAGCACGACGTTTTTCACGTTTTGAAAAAACGATCGCGGATGTGCTTGACTTTCTCGAATTCGCTCGCACAATACGCGAAGTGTTGCGTGGCTGAACTTCATCGTTCAGCCCACTTTCGCTGAGGGTGACCGATACGTTGTAGCAACGGATCGTTTCTAGTCTTTCGCTCACAACCTCCCAGGCATCGCGCTCAACCAAGTGATCTCACTCTGGTTCGGGCATGTGGGGTGGTGGTGCGCGCGCGAAGAGGTCCGGCCTCGCAACACGCATTTCGGCCTGGCTCCGGCGACGAGTTCGTCGGCGGTGGCCGTCAAAGGCGAACTTGCTTGGGGGGCCGGCTGGTAGGGATCGGATGTCGGCGACGTAAAGTCGTGGCCTGGATGTCCCCCCCAAGGTGTTCGCTTTATGCTAGCTTGCGATTATGGCGCGCGCGCTCATCGCATTAGGCTCGAATCTCGGCGACCGCGCGGCCGCGCTCGATGCGGCGACACTCGCGATCGATCGTCTGGCTGACACGCGAGTGCTCGCCAAGAGTGGCTGGATCGAATCGGCGCCGGTCGGCGGGCCGCGCCTGCAGCCGGCCTACCTCAACGGATCGTTGCTCATCGAGACGACGCTCGGTCCGCTCGAATTGCTCGACCGGCTGCAACAGATCGAGCACGCCGCCGGACGTGTCCGAAGCGTTCGCTGGGGGCCCCGGACACTCGATCTCGATCTGCTGCTCTACGGCGAAGAGGTGATCCGCGCCGATCGGTTGATCGTGCCCCATCCGCGCATGGTCTTTCGCTCGTTCGTTCTGGAGCCGGCTACGCAGATCGCCGCCGACATGCTGCATCCGTCGACGGGGCGGACCGTGGGCCAACTTTGGACCAACCTGCACTCTGCCCCGCCCTATCTGGCCATGATGGGGCCGCCCGGCGCGGGCAAAACACGCTTGGCGCGAGAAATCGCCGGCCGAACCGATTGCGATTTGGTCCTCGACCGGCCCGACGAGCTTTGCGGCTCTCCGGACTGCGCTGGTCCCGGTGAGGGTACCGAGCTAGAATTCCTCGCTCGCCGCGCGCGGTCGCTGGGCGCGCGCGGCGAGCGAGACCGCAGCGTTTGGACGATCAGCGACTTTTGGTTGCCGCAATCGTTGGCTTGGGCGGAGGCCCGAGGGGGTGAGCCGGCACGGGCTCGAGCCGAGGCGGCCTGGCGACAGCTTCGACACGAGGCGTCCGCGCCTCGCTTCGTGGCGGTGTTCGACCTGTCGGTTCCGGTGGCAGGTACGGCGAGCCAGGTCGCGGCCGAGGCGCAGTTCGACGAGCGGTTGCGGTCGGCTATGCAGCGGTTGGCCGATGAGCCAGGGGTACCTCCCGTCATCCGGTTGCCGCGCGGCGTGGAGGTGAGCGGCCCGATCGTGAAGGAAAACGAAGCGGGCGGCGACGAAGCGGACGGAGTTATCGATCCGGCGCTTGCCGAACTTCTGGCAGTGCTGGCGGGATAGTTTTTAATTTGCAGATCACTTCATCGATCAGCGAACTTCGCGCGGCGGTGCAATCGGCGCGACAGGCCGGGCGGACCATCGGTCTGGTACCCACGATGGGCGCGCTGCACGCCGGTCATGTGAGTCTCGTCGCGGCGGCGCGCCGTGGCGACGACTTCACCGTGGCCACCATCTTCGTCAATCCCACCCAGTTCGGCCCGCACGAAGATTTCGAGCGTTATCCGCGGACGCTGGAGGCCGACCTCGACGCGTTGCGAGCGGCCGGTGCGGACCTGGTGTTCGTTCCCGCGAGAGACGACGTCTATCGTCCGGGGCATGCCACGTTCGTTGAAGTGAGCGGTGTGGCCGAGCCGCTCGAAGGTGCCTGCCGCCCCGGTCACTTTCGCGGGGTGGCGACGGTGGTTCTCAAGTTGTTCAACATGGCGGCGCCCGACCGCGCGTATTTCGGCCAGAAGGATTTCCAGCAAACGCTCGTCGTGAGGCAGATGGTGACCGACTTCGATTTGCCGATCGACGTCCGCGTCTGCCCCACCGTCCGCGAGTCGGATGGTTTGGCGATGAGCAGCCGCAATGCATATCTGAGCGCCACCGAGCGCCGTCAGGCGACGGTCCTGTATCGCAGTCTGCGCCGCGGTGCCGAGCTGGTGGCCGGCGGCGAGCGCGACGCCCGGACCGTGCTCCAGTCGATGCGCGCCGTCTATGCCGACGCGCCCGACGTGGCGATCGAGTATCTGGAGATCGCCGATCGCGCAACGTTGCAATCGCTGACGGTGATCGATAGGCCGGCCGTGGCCGTCGTCGCCGCGCGCCTCGGCAGGACGCGCTTGATCGACAACGAATTGTTGGAATCCGTCGGCAAGCCTAACGACGAGACCTGAGCATGTTGCAGACCCTCTTTCATCTTCGCCTCAGTTGGCTATGGGCTGTCTGGGCCGTGGCATCGTTGGTCAGCCTGGTTTGGGCCGGCCGTCGGCAAGGATGGTCCGCGGCGATGCGGCACTGCTTGCCGACCATCGTCGTGCTCGGCCTGATCGGCGCCTTCGTGTTGCCCGCGTTGTGCGATAGCGATGGTTTGCCCATCCGCGGGTATGGGGTCATGCTCTTGCTCGGCCTGGTTTCGGGCGTGACGCTGGCGGCCTACCGAGCCCGCCGTATGGGTGTCGATCCTGAAATGATCCATGTGTTGGCGTTTTGGATGGTAATCGCCGGCATCCTTGGTGCCCGGGCCTTCTATGTCATCGAATACTGGCACGACTATCAGCGTCCCAGCGTTCTTGAAACGATCAAGGAGATCGTCAATTTCACGAAGGGAGGGTTGGTGGTGTTCGGCTCGGCGATCGGCGCCGGGTTGGCATTGATGTTGTTTGTTCGCAAGTTTCGCTTGCCCGGGCTGGCGTTGGCCGATTTGATCGCGCCGAGCGTGATGCTGGGTCTGGCCTGCGGCCGCGTCGGTTGCTTCTTCAACGGCTGCTGCTTCGGCGGTCACTGCGACGAGCCCTGGGCCGTGCGCTTTCCCGCGGGCAGTCCACCTCACATGGCCCAGGCGAAGGCCGGCAAGCTGCCGCTGTTCGGGATGGTATTGGCGGCCGATAAAGAGGGACGCCCGGTCATTCAAAGTATCGAAGCCGGTTCGCAGGCCGCCGAAGCGGGCCTGATGGCCGGCCAGCGCGTGACGCGCGTGCGGGTGAACGGAACGGAATACGAGGCCTCGCCTTTCAAGCTCGACGATGCCCTGGTCCGGCTGGAGATGGCCAATCATCCGGGCGACGAACTGCTCATCTACACGGCGGATCGCCCGTTGCCCGCGAGTTGGACGGTGGCCACGCCTCCCGACCGAACGCATCCCATCCACCCGGCCCAGTTGTATGCGGCCGTCGATGCGCTGCTGTTGTGCTTGCTGCTGCTGGCTTACTATCCTTACCGACACCGCGACGGGGAAGTGTTCGCCCTGATGGTTACCGTCCATCCGATCTCGCGGTTCCTGCAAGAGGTCATACGCATCGACGAAGCGAGCGTTTTCGGCACGGGGTTGAGCATCTCGCAGAACGTGAGCATCCTGATGCTCGTCGGCGCGATCGGCCTCTGGTGCTACCTGTTGCGGAGGCCGAAAGGTTCGGTGTGGCCGGCGCAGGCCGCCGCGGCCATGTGAGCAGCGCTACAAAGGATGCTCGGCAACTCACTTGGGGAAAGCCGGTCCATGAAAATCGCTCAGAGGACACTGCTGGTGACGGGCGGCGCCTCGGGGTTGGGTGCGGCATGCGTGCGGCGACTGGTCGACGCCGGCGCGAATGTGCTGGTGGCCGATCTCAATCGTGAGTCGGGCGAAGCGATTGCCGCCCAGGCGCCCCAGCGGGTCGCGTTCATCGAGACCGACGTTACCGACGAGACGAGTACCGCGCGCGCGGTGCAGACGGCCGTCGAGCGATTTGGCGACCTGGCGGGAGCGGTGCATTGTGCGGGCATCGTCGCCGGCAGCCGCATTGTGGGCCGCACGGGGCCGCATGATCTGGAATTGTTCAGCCGCGTCGTGCGGATCAATCTGGTGGGGACGTTCAACGTCTTGCGCCTGGCGGCGGCTGCCATCGCCCAACGCACGCCGGACGAAGAAGGGGAGCGGGGCGTCATCGTCATGACGTCATCGGTGGCCGCGTTCGAGGGGCAGATCGGACAGGCGGCCTATGCGGCCTCGAAGGCGGGTGTGGCCGGCCTGACCCTGCCCGCCGCACGAGAATTGGCGGCCAGCGGCATTCGCGTGGTGACGGTCGCGCCGGGCCTGTTCGACACCCCGCTCATGGCCGGGCTGCCAGAGAACGTGCGCGATTCGCTGGCCCAACAGCCCGAGTTTCCGCAACGCTTGGGCCGGCCCGACGAGTATGCCGTCCTGGTGCAGCACGTGTTCGAGAACCGTATGCTGAACGGCACCGTCGTGCGGCTCGACGGAGCCCTGCGTATGGCGGCCAAATAGGCCGCTTGTCAAGGCCGACGCCAGCCGTTAGGTTCAAAGGTTTCGGAGGTTGTCTGAGCGTCGGGGTGCGCTCGACCGTCGAGCCGCGAATCGGTTTCCGGACGGGTACCGGGTAGAATTGCGCGCCGACGAGCAGAATTCGTCGAGCTTTTGCTGAAAGAATATCTGAGATGGTCGCGGCTACGCCCGACAACCAGCGGATCGTGATCACGGGCATCGGCCTGACGGCGCCCAACGGCAATTCGCTCCAGGAGTTCCGTGCGGCCTTGCTGGCCGGCCGGAGCGGTGTGCGGCCTTATGAGATTCGCTACGTCGGCCAGACACTGGCGGGCATCTGCACCTTCGACGAGCTGAAGTACCAAAAAAAGAAAGACGTGCGCCGCGGCACGCGCGCCGGCAGCGTGGGTATCTATTGCGCGAACGAAGCCATCGTCGACTCCGGGGTCGACTGGGCGAATCTCGACAAGGCGCAGGTCGGCGTCTACGTGGGTTTGACCGAGCACGGCAACGTCGAGACCGAGAACGAGATCTTCGAGTTGAAGGGGTTCGACTACGATACGAAGTATTGGTCGCACCATCACAACCCGCGGACGGTGGCCAACAATCCTGCCGGCGAGATTTCATTGAATCTCGGCATCACCGGACCGCATTACACGATCGGGGCCGCCTGCGCGGCGGGTAACGCCGGCCTGATCCAGGGCGTGCAGATGCTGCGGCTGGGCGAAGTCGATCTGGCGCTCGCCGGCGGCGTCTCGGAAAGCATCCGTACCTTCGGCATCTTCGCCAGCTTCAAGAGTCAGGGCGCGCTGGCCACCCACGCCGATCCGACCAAGGCGTCGCGCCCCTTCGACGTGCATCGCAACGGCATCGTGGTCGCCGAGGGTGGCTGCATGTATGTGCTCGAACGCTACAACGACGCGCGGGCCCGCGGTGCCCGAATCTACGGCGAGATCGCCGGTTATCATCTGAACAGCGACGCCAGCGATTTCGTGCTACCCAATCCCGACCGTCAGGCGGAATGCCTCGACCGCGCGCTGAAGCGCGCCAGGATCTCGGCAGACGACGTGGATATCGTAAGTACCCATGCCACGGGAACCACCTCGGGCGATACACAGGAGTGCGCCGCGTTGCGGCGTGTGTTTCAGGGCTCGGCGCGCACGTGCTTCAACAACGCCAAGAGCTATATCGGCCACGCGATGGGAGCGGCCGGTGCTCTGGAACTGGCCGGCAACCTGCCCGCCTTCGACGACCATGTCTGCCACCCGACCATCAACGTCGACGAGCTCGATCCGGAGTGCGCGCTCGACGGGCTGGTGATCCAGCAGCCGCGCGAAATGCCCCGAGCGAAGACCATCCTCAACAACTCGTTCGGCATGCTCGGCATCAATTCGGTATTAATCGTCAGCAAGGTCTGACGGCGCCAACCCCAATCCCCAACCACGACGGAACTATGACCACGGCGGATATCCGCGAGGCCATCCTCGATATTCTGGCCGGCATTGCGCCGGACGAAGACCTGAGCAACTTGAAGGACGACGTTCCTTTCCGCGAGCAGCTCGAACTCGACAGCATGGACTTCCTCGACATCGTGATGGAGCTGCGCAAGCGGTATCGGGTGCAGATACCCGAAGACGACTACATGGAGCTGCGCAGCATGGACAGCACGGTTGCCTACCTCGAGCCGCTGATGAAGGACCTGCAAAAAGTTTAGGAGCAACCGACAAAACCGAATCGAGCTCCGACAGAATCGGCGTTTCACGGCCGATTTCTTGCCCACGGTGCTCCAGCTTCCAGGTTTTGTCAGCCGCTCTGAGATTGCGGTGCCTCGCGCGTGCTGAACGTCCGCGCGACACCTCGGCGGAACGGCACAAGCCTGTTCGCGGCCCCTCCGCCCACACACACGTATGTGCTCCGCCTCCCTCGACTACGACACGGTGATCATCGGTGCCGGCATGTCGGGGCTGGCAGCGGGCATCCGGCTGGCCTATTTCGACCAGCGCGTCTGCGTCCTCGAGCGCCATACGACGATCGGCGGCTTGAACTCGTTCTATCGGCTCGAGGGCCGCAACTACGACGTCGGCCTGCACGCCCTCACCAACTTTACGCCCAAGGGGGCCAAGAAGGGGCCGCTCGCCAGGCTGCTGCGGCAGTTGCGGTTCAATTGGGACGAATGGTCGCTTGTGCCGCAGATCGGCTCGCGCGTCGCCTTTCCGGGCGTTTCGCTCGCCTTCAGCAACGACTTCGAGTTGCTCCGCTCCGAGGTCCACAGCAAGTTCCCGGCGCAGAAGGACAACTTCGAACGGCTACTGACCCAGATCACCGACTACGACGATCTCGATTTCTCACAGGCCGATCAATCGGCCCGCGCGATGGTGTCGGCCATCATCACCGACCCGCTGTTGGTCGAGATGCTCTTCTGCCCGTTGATGTATTACGGTAGTGCCCGTGAACGCGACATGGACTTCGCGCAGTTCGCCATCATGTTCCGCAGCATCTTCTTGGAGGGGTTGGCCCGGCCGGCGACCGGCGTGCGGCTGATCCTGAAGACACTCGTGCGGCGCTTCCGCGCCTTGGGCGGCGAGCTGCGGCTGCGCAGCGGTGTCGAGCGGATGGTGGTCGACGACGATCGCGTCACGCGGTTGGTGCTCGACGACGGCACGGAGATCACGGCCCGCCGGGTGCTGTCGAGCGCGGGCTGGTGCGAGACGATGCGGCTCTGCGGCACGGCCGAATCGGCGACGACCTCCTCGGTCGGGCGGCTCTCGTTCTGCGAAGCGATGGCCGTGCTCGACTGCCAGCCGCGCGAACTGGGGCACAACGAGACGGTGGTGTTCTTCAACGACTCTCCTTCGTTTCAATGGGAGCGCGCGGCCGACCTGCTCGACCTGCGCAGCGGCGTCATCTGCTCACCCAATAATTTCGTCTATGATGAACCGCTGACGGAAGGTTTGATGCGGGTGACCATGCTCGCCAACTACGATCTCTGGCGAGCGCTCGCCGAACCCGAATACCGACTGGCCAAGCTGGCCGGGTACGACCAGATGTTGGCCTCGGCCGCGCGGTTCGTGCCCGACTTCCGCGGCCACGTGATCGCCACCGACATGTTCACGCCCATGACCATCCAGCGCTTCACCGGCCACGACAACGGCGCCGTCTACGGGGCGGTCAGAAAGCGCTATGACGGCACGACGCACCTCAAGAACCTGTTCGTGTGCGGCACGGACCAAGGTTTTGTCGGTATCGTCGGCTCGATCATGAGCGGCATCTCGATGGCGAATCAACATTTGTTACAGGCGGAACCACAGTAGGATCTCGAAGAAATGTCCAAGGATTTTTTGGCGGGAGCTCGCGACCGTTACGACGTCGTCGTCATCGGCAGCGGATTGGCCGGGCTGACCGCGGCCAACACGCTGGCCAAGACCGGCCGCTCGGTCCTCTTGTTGGAGCAGCACTATCAGCTCGGCGGCATGGCCACGTGGTTTAAGCGTCGCGGCGGGCACATCTTCGATATCTCGCTGCACGGTTTTCCGGTGGGCATGATCAAGAGCTGCCGCCGCTACTGGACGCCCGAGATCGCCGATTCGATCGTGCAGCTCAAGAACATCCGCTTCGACAACCCGATGTTCTCGCTCACCACCACGTTCAATCGCGACGATTTCACGCGGTTGCTCACCGAGAGCTTCCGCGTGCCGGCCGAGACGGTGCAGGCCTTCTTCGACACGGCCCGCGGCATGAACTTCTACGACGACCAATCGACGTCGGTCGGTGAATTGTTCGAGCGGTTCTTTCCCGGCCGCGAAGACGTGATCCGCCTGCTGATGGAGCCGATCACCTACGCCAACGGTTCGACGCTCGAAGATCCGGCCATCAGCTACGGCATCGTCTTCTCGAACTTCATGTCGAAGGGCGTGTTCACGTTCCAGGGCGGCACCGATCGGCTGATCGGGTTGATGCGTGACGAGATGCTCAAGAACGGTGTCGATCTGCGCATCCGCAGCAACGTGGAGAAGATTCACGTTCACGCCGGGCGTGTCGAGGCGGTGACGGTCAACGGCCGACGCATCGGGGCGGGCGCCGTGGTCTCGAACTCGAATTTGAAGGCCACTATCTTTCAACTCGTCGGCGAGGAGCATTTCGACCGTACGTTCGTCGACCAGGCCAACGCGGTGCGACTCAATAATTCGAGCTGCCAGGTCTACATGGCCTTACGGCCGGGTGAGGAACTTGATGAGAGTTCGGGCGATCTGCTGTTCAGTTCGACCGCGCCGCTGTTTCGCACCGAGGCCCTGTTGAGCCGCGACATCACCAGTCGCACCTACTCGTTCTATTACCCGCGCACGCGGCCGGGGAGCGATCGCTCGCTGATCGTGTCGAGCACCAACGCCAACTATTCCGACTGGGCCAATCTCTCCGAGGAAGATTATCAGGCCAGCAAACAAGACCTGATCGAGACGACGCTCGACGCCGTGAGCCAATATGTGCCGAGCATCCGCGCACAGCTCGACCACGTCGAAGCGTCGACGCCGCGCACGTTCGAGCACTATACACGACATCTGGCCGGCGCCAGTTTCGGCACCAAGTTCGAAGGGCTGGCGGTGAGCCGCGCCGTGCCCGAACAGGTCGGCGGTCTGTATCACGCCGGCAGCGTCGGCATCATCATGTCGGGCTGGCTGGGGGCCATGAATTACGGCGTCATCGTGGCCAACGATGTCGATGGATACTTGCTCAAGCAGTCGGGCGCCGCCCACTCTGCCGGCGTGGCCGCCGGCTGACTCAGAATGCGACCATGAAGAACCGCGCCGAGATCGAAGCGGCCATTCCGCATCGCGCTCCCTTCTTGTTCCTCGACGAGATCGTCTCGCGCGATGAGCGTCGCATCGTCTGCCGCAAGACGTTCAACGGCGATGAGTTCTTCTACCAGGGGCATTATCCCGGCGATCCGCTGACGCCCGGCGTGATTCTGTGCGAAGCGGCCATGCAGGCCGGCGCGGTGCTGTTGGCGCCGCACGTCGGCACCGAGCCCGGTGTGCCGGTCGCCACGCGCATGGGCGACGTGCGCTTCAAGCGCATGGTGCGTCCCGGCGAGACGATCGACATCGAAGTCGAACTCGTCGAGCGGCTGTCCAATGCGTTCTATTTGAAGGCCAAGGTCTCGTGCGTCGGCAAGGTAGCAGTCCGTTTCGAGTTCGCCTGCACGATGGCATCTTCACCCGACGTTTGAACGGACAGTCCCTCTCCCTCCGGGAGAGGTTAGGTGAGGGCGGCCCGAATCATATCGGCTCGGACTTTGCTGCCGTCGTCGTCGCGATGGGCGAGCCGCTATTTCGCGCGAGTTACGACTCGATCGTTTCGCTTCGGAGGCTCGGCGTTCTCTTCTTGGTTCGCTTGATATTTTGCACTCGACGTGTCGGCGGACGTCTTGGCTACCACGAGTTGGCCCATAGCCACGTCGCCGCGATACCAGAAGAAGACGTGACCGGGCTTCACGCCGTCGTCGGCACCGAGCGATATCTGCGCGAGACCGTCCTTCTCGCCGAGCACCAGGCCCTCCATCCGCGGGAGTTCTGTCGGCGGTTCGGCCATCAGCCTCTTGAGCGACGAGACCAGGCGTTCGTCATACGGCCGGACGTTGGGCGAGACGTCGACGCCGATCCAATCGGGATACTTCTCGTCGCCGAGATTGCGCAAGAACAACACCACGTGCGATTTTTTCTTGAGCCAGGTCAACCGCTCATCGGCATCCGACTCGGCGCGGGTGATCGTGATCTTGAGATACTTGTCGGTCACCTCCCCGTTGAGCGTCTCGCCGACGGAAAGGCCGAACCGGTACCGCGAGACACCCTCCTTGCTCGTGTCGATCTCCGGCTCGGTGGCAACCTTGCCGACCAGAACGGCCTCGGATGCGGAGAGAGCTTTCCTTAGGGTTTCGTCACCTTCCTCGGCCATCGCCGAACAGGCGAAGAGCACGGCCACCGACACGAACGTTGCCTTCATGCGGGCACCTCGCGTTTCGAAGAATCTCTCTCACTCCGCAGCACCTCTGTGCCGCGCGATCCTCACGATCTTGTCTGCGACCCTGGCGGTCATATCCCGCGACACAGTATATCGACGAATGCGGTTCGCGGTGTCTCTTGTCGCCTTCTGCCATGCCGAAGCCATATTGAGTTCCCCAAAGACACTCGGCCATTAGACCGCGCCACAGCGGCGGGGCAAGATCGCGGAGCGTCGCGTAATGTCATTGCTCGAGGTGTCTCGGCCCGCTTGCGAATTGTTCCCAACCGAGCGGTTCTCCGGGGTCGCTACTCTTGGCACGACTTCTGCATTCCCGTCTAACGAACAATCGTACCAGAAATGGGGGGATGCGAAGCATGCCCGCTTTAAAGAATTGGCATACAGCTATCCGGCTTTCGTTGATCGCGTGGACCGTGCTGACAGGCACGCAGTTGTGGGGTGACGGAGTTCGGCGCGGTGATGCCGACCGACTTCCGCAGCCGAGGGAGACCAGAGAAGAAGCCGGAGATTATTTATACGGCCGCACCGTGATCTACCGTAGCGGTGAAATGCCCAAGATACGCCCCACAGGTGATGACGCTCAGCGGCCTGCGGCCGAGCGTGTGCGCCGAACACACTATCTGCAAACGCCGTTGCCGGTGATGATTCAGGGGGCGCCCAATCGATGGGCCATGCGGCGTTACACGGCGACGGGGTGAGGCGGTTGGTGCTAAAGAAAACCGTAAGCGGTTCCTACGGCCCTCACCTAACCTCTCCCGGAGGGAGAGGGATTGCTGGCTAGCTCATGGCGCGATCGTAGGCGTCTTGCTCGCGCTGATAGAGGGCGAGGACCGATTCGAAGGTCTCACCCGAGATCTGCCAGGCGGGATTCTCTTCGGTGTGTGCGTTGGCGTGCGAGACGAAGAGCCGGTGCAGGAATTTGAAGAGATGCCGCGGCACGCGTAGGGTGCGCAGCGCGTCGATCAGCCTGCGTTCGCTCACCGATTCCTGAAACAGCATCCGCAGCGAGGGCGTGTGGCCGTTGATCGCACAGGCTTTGAGCCGGGCGTTGGCCACGTCGTACAAGGCCTCGCCCGTCCAGCCGAGCGATGGCACGAGGTTTTGCTTGTCGAGCCGGGCACGCTGGTAGAAATCACGATCCTCGCGGTCGGCGAAGTACGATAGCTCGATCGGCAAGAGGAGCTTGAGACCGATGCCCGGGTGCTTAAGGAATTTGTTGTCGAGCAGGGGCCAGAGAAACCCCTTCATCTGCTGCGGCGAACCGTTGATCAGGTGCGGTTCGTCGACCCGATCGACGAGCACGACCACGCCCGAATAGCCGAGCGTCTTGAGCACGCCCTGGAACTTGGCCAGCAGTTCGAAGCGATCGTCGGTGCGTTCCTGCGTGGGCAGCGGCTGGCCCGCCAGTTCGTCCGTCGAAAAGTTCATGAGCACCTGCCGCAACGGATTCGGCTCATGGTTGACGACGCGCAACTGCCGCGTCATGGCCCGCGCCCGCCAATACCACTTCCACCACCGCCACGCGAACGGCGCCCAAGGGATGGCAGCGAAGACGTAGGGCCAGGGGCTGGCCAGCCAATCCCACTTCTGCAAGCCGATGATCAGACCGAAAACGACGAGCACGGCCACGATACCCAGGGCCAACGGCCAGCGGGTGCGCCAGGTGGAAAAGCGCAGCCGGCGGCGCAGACGATGCCAGCGCTGGCGGAACGTCTCGGCCGACGACTGATCGTAGGTGGCCGCGAGCAGGAGCAGGTCGCGCGTCTGATGGCGATCGAGCCGGCCGACGTCGAGCGGGGTTTCCTTCGCCGCGCCGCCGCGCTGTCCGGCCAGCACGAGATCGACCAGCCGGGTGACGCCCAACGACAGGATGGCGTCCATGTGGTCCCACAGCTTCCAATGGCCCAGCACCTGGTCGAGCCGGCGGCGCCGCCCGACCTTTTCGTGGAAGCGGTCGAGGAAGGGGTTGAAGTCGTCGTATTCGATGACGAACAACTGCCGGTCGGGATGTGTGCGGTTGTGCTGCTCGATGTGCCGCACGATCTGTAGACGCATGGCCGTCTTGCCCGCCCCCTTCTCGCCGAACACGATCGCCGTCGAGGGCTCTGCCGGGTCGCCGTAGATCTTGTCCCAGCTCGGATGGTGCGTCGTATCGATGCAGTGTTCCTTGAACACGGCGTCGGTCTGCGCGTCTTCGTCGGCAAACGGATTGTTACCGATGCCGTGGTGCTCCAGGAATCTTTGGATCTTCATTGGCTCCGTCCGGTGTGGGCGAACCTGCGGCGTGGCGCCCGTCGGGGCGTTACGGTCCGAGGAATGACTGTCGGGGCGTCGTTTACTTTTCTTGCAGGCTGTCGATCATCCGATCGAAAGCCTGCTTGTTGTCGGCGATCGTCTGATTCGGCCCGATCAGCTTGATGAAATAGTTGCCCGTCTTCGTGCCCTTCTTATTCGTCTCGATGATCGCCGCCAACATGCGGTAGTTCTCGCGGTCGATCGCCGCGCCGCCGGCGAAGGGACCGGCCGGCTTGTCGAGATACGTGCCCGAGATATCGACCACGGTCACGTGCTGGCCGGCGATGTCCTTCTTCTCCACCTTGGCGGCCTTCTTGGTGTCGGAATCGTCGGGCTGGCGGAACTGGCCGTACCAGCGGGACAGGTTTTCGTCGACCGTGCCGCCGGCTCCCATCACGGTGGCGCGGGCGGGCTTGTCGTCGCCCTTCGAGGCCGGCACCTCGAATTCGTATTCGATGATGTTCACCTTCGGCCGCTTGCTGACCCACCCTTCGGGCACGCCCAACTCGAACTGGCCCTCCGCGATGGTCATCTTGGCGTCCTTCCCGTCCTTGTCGGCCGCCTGCGCCGTGCCGATGGCGCCGCACAGGGCCGCCAGAACCGTTGCCGTGCCAAGCATCGTCTTCATGGTCGTTTCCTCGGAGTTTTTTTGGAGAACGGAGTTGCGGCTGCTCGCCTGCTGAGGCTCACGCCCTGGGCATTCGGGGGCTGAGTCCGCCGGCCGCTATTTTACTCTTCGGGCTGTTTTGGGCCAGTCGCCGTCTCGGCGGGCGGGGCCTCGCCGAGTTGCTCGCTCACCACCTTCCAGACGAAGAAGGAGAGCGGGATCATGGCCAGCAGCAGGACAACGATGGCGACGATCGGCCCCGTGTTCGAGCGTTGGCGATACGGGCGGCCGCGGCTCGCGACGCTGCGAGTCTTCGTCGACTCGGGGGTGGTGATCGGAAAGTCAGCCGGCCCTGCCGGTGGCGCGGCAAGCGGCGCGGGTGGGAAGCCACCGGTAGCCATTCCCGGCATGGGAAAGGCCGGTTGCGCGGCGGGGGGACGTGCGGCCATGAGCGGGCTCCCAGCCATGGCAGTAGGCAGGGGCATGGCGGCGAGGGGCGAGACGACGGGCGCCGCGAGCGGGTTTCTGCCGGCCACCGTTTCGAGTTGTGGAAAGATCGCGCCGGCCCGTTTCCAATCGGCCCAATCTTGCCGCCACACGAGAGCGTCGGCCGTGACCCGGCCCTCGCGCATCCAGGCGCGGAATTCGTCGCCGCTGGCCGGTCCCCATTGGGTCGTGCCGCCCGGCGGCGCGGCGTACCACTGTAGATTGGGTGCTTCGGTGATCGGATCGGCGATGCTACCGGCCGGCTTGGCCATCGAGGTAGTGGCCGACGGCTCTTCGGCGAGGAAACCACCAGCGGCCGGCGCGGGGGCACTCGTCGCGGCAACCGGCCCCAGACCCACCGGGGGAGACGGCAACTCGACCGCGATCGTACCCTCGGCTTCCGTCTGGGGACCCTCGACCGCCGCCCCGCCACCAGGCGCGTCTTCCAAGGGAATCGCGATCTTCGCCTGACACTTCGGGCACCGGCCGCGCTTGCCCGCCAACTCCGATTTGACGTTCAGGGGGCGTCCGCAGGCGGGACAGGTGAACTTGATGCCCATGTGCTGGTAACGGCGTTTCTTGACAGCGAGCCCGGTAAGGACCGGCCGGCTTGGCGGCATAACCGATTCTAGCTCAAAGAGTTGCGGGCCGAAAGTTGCCCGATGGGCCTTCGCCGCCCCACGCTCGGCCTACAAGTTGACCGCCGTTGCCCGTGAGCTCGGGCGATTTACTTCTTCGCCACCTCGACCTGCTCGATGACCAGGGGAACGGTCTCGATGACTTGCAGGTTCTGATTGTTGAATTGGAGGTTGGCCAGCAGGCGCAACTCGTGGCGGCCGGGGGTCGCGTTGTCGGCGGCGGTGATCGACAGGTTGCCCTGATTCTGGCCGGACTGGATCGTCAATTGCGGGATGTTCAGCCCGCCCACGCCGCCGGGGAATTGCACGTTGAACTGCACCGGGTTCGTGAAGTCGTAGAGCCGGTTGATGGTGATCGGCAGCTCCAGCTTGGCGCCCTGTTTGAGCGTCGCGTTGGCTCCGGCCACGGCGATGGTGATCGGCGCCGGTGTGACCTTGAGGGTGACGGGCATCGAGGGGTAGCCGATGTTGATATTGCGCGGATTGGCCATGTTGCGGGCGTTGTTGGCGGTCTGCGTCGCCGTTTGGCGAGCCTGTTCGGCCGTCTTCACCTTGGTGTCGGCCTCGGTGGCCGCCTTGTCGGCCGCGACCTTGTCTGTGGCGGCGGTCTGGGCCTTGGCGGTTGCTTCGGTCAACGTCTTTTCTGCTGTCGTTCGCACCTCGACCGCCTTCTTGGCGGCGTCTTCG
Source organism: Pirellulales bacterium (assembly GCA_035547915.1). Taxonomy (GTDB): domain Bacteria; phylum Planctomycetota; class Planctomycetia; order Pirellulales; family JAICIG01; genus DASSFG01. The sequence goes on from DASZTS010000004.1 coordinate 91,990, forward strand.
GCGGCGGCCAGGTTCTTTTTGGCGACCTCGAGTGCATCTTGGAGCGATTTATTTTCTTTGTCTTTGTCCAGATTGGCCTGGGCGGTCGCGAGGGCCTGCTGGGCCGCCTTCGACTTCGCTTCGGCATCGTTGGCGTTGTTCTTCGCGGTCTCGTGCGCCTGCTGCGCGCGTTTCATCTCGCCGTCGGTCTGCTGCGCGGTCTGTGCCGCGGCGTTCTTCTTCTCGTTGGCGGTCCGCAGGGCGGTTTGCCGCTCGGCCAAGATCTTTTCGATGTCGGCCTGGCGCTTGATGGCCGCCTCGGCCGCTTCGGGATTGTGCCGATAGGTGTGCTGGATCGTGCCGAGCAGATGGAAACTGAACGTCCCGACCGGCGCGTTGGTCTGCAGGTTGATGGTGAACTTCGTCTCGCCCGGGCCGGCGTTCATTTGCTGGTTCGCCGGCTGCATGTTGGGCGGCAGGCCGACGACCGAAAGCGTCACGTTACCTTTGAAGTCGCCGCGCTGCGTCATGGTGACCGGCACGTCGATTTTGCCGGCACGGCTCATCTCCAACGGATTGCCGGCCATCGTGAGAGTGAACGGCGCCACCTCCCCCTCGCTGACCGCCAGCACCAACTCACCCGATAGCCGCGAGCGGGCGTTGAACTGGCCGGGCTGGCCGGGCCACACGATCGACGCGGCCCGGGCCGCATGCGCCACCTCGGTCGTGCCGATCCTTGCCTTGCCGACGAGGCGGAACGGTGCCACGGTCGGAGTCGCGCCGTCGGCGGCCATGAGCACGAGCGACGCGGAACTGCGCCCCGGTCCGATGGTGACCGGCTGCGCGGTCACTCCGCCCGGCAGTCCTTCGGCCGAGACGACGATCTCGGCGTCAAAGCCGTCGCGGCGGAAGGCCACGATACGGATTTCGTCGCTGCCCCCTTTGTGCAGGTTGGGCGACCAGACGAGCGACTGCTGTTGATTGGGCTGTGCTCCGGGGAATTTCGGCAACGCCACCAAGCGGAAGTCGGGGTGCTCGGACCGCACGGCCAGCCGGTAGACGAAGCGTGGGTCGCCGCGCGAGCTGGAATAAAGGTCTCGCACCAGGATGCGGTACGTGCCCGTGTCGGGCGCCGTGAAGCGGAAGCTCGGATCGTCGTTCAGGGTGTCGTAATCGAAGTCGCCCAGGTTGACCGTGAAGTCGTCGACCTGTTGCAACTCTTTGACCTGTTCTTTGCCGTCCTTGTCGATGGTCACCTGCTCCACGACCAGGTAGGGGTCGGTCGCTTCGCCGAGCCGCTGCGCCACGACCTCGATCACGTAACTGTCGCCCTTCGTGGCCTCGAAGGTGAACCAGTCGTGATCGCCGATCGGATAGAATTGTCCGACGCACTCGCAGGGGGGCGACAGTTTTTGAGCCTTGGCGGGCGTGTTGTTGGGCTCTTGTTCGGCGACCACGGGCGCGGTGGCGAAACTGAGCAGAACCGGATTGCACGGCCCCTGCGGCGAGGGATGGCGATAGAGCAAGGCGTCGATGCCGGAACTGGCCGGTTCGATCAGCATGGCGGCCGGTAGGCGGTCGGCCTCCGCCACCGCGGGCAGCGCGATTGGGGCGGAGACGACTTCCAGCGGCCGACCATCGACCGTCAGCCCCGGCGCCGGTTGACCGCCGGGCAGATTGCGGCCGTAGATCTGATAGGTCTGGTTGCTTCCCGGCGGGCCGGCCGGCGGAAAGACGAAATCGACATACGGGCCGGCGCCGATCGCCAGCCGGTAGAAATAGTCGACCCCGCCGTTGTAGACGAAGTCGTGCACCTCCACGATATATTGTCCGTCGGCCGGCACGGTGTAGTCGAGCAGCGTGTCGCGATGGCTGCCGTCGTGGGCGCTGACCAACTCGTTGCCGCCGGCGTCGTAGAGCACCAGCATCGGATCGAGCCGCGAGTCGATGCGCCGCGCCTGGCAATCGATCAGCAGCCGCTCTCCCTTGCGGGCCATGAACTTGTAAAAGTCCCGATCGGCGCCGCCGTTGGCGACACCGTTCATCACGCCGCCGAGTGCTCCTTCGTTGGCCTTCTCCCAACTCGAATTCGGTTCGACCTCGTTCGCCTCGTTCCGCGTATCGACGACGAACGTGCGCGGATTCGACAGGCCGTATCTGCCGGCCGCGCGGACCTCGTAGGTGCCGGGCGGTACGTCGGCCGCGATCGAAACGCGGAATTTCCCCTCGGCCGGATGCGGCTGCGGGTCGAACTCGGTCGGCTCCAGAATGACCTGCTGGGCCGCGATGCCAGGATGAGAAAAGAAGAGCCGGTTCGCGTTATCGAGGTCGGTGCCCGTCACCGTCACCTCGAAGGCAGAGCCCTGCTTGCCGCCTGGGGGAAAGGCGGAACTCAGTCGCGCCAGCGGCGGTTGCGCCGAGACCGTTGTTAGGAGAAGCGACACGACCCCCAACGAAGAGATCGCACGGGCTGCGCCACCGAAGCAGACCGATCGCCGCCCCGCTTCTTCTACTCTGTGCCATTCCCGGATCATGCGTGCGTTGTCCTTTGTCGACTATCGGGCAGACGGTGTCCGGCGGCTCTCAATGATTGAACAAGAATTCCTTCGTATTGATCAGCGCCCAAAGAATATCCTCGAATGCCTGCTGTTTATTCGGGTGCTTGTCGAGGTACTCGAGCGTGAGCGAGAGCTCGCCGGCATCGGGTGAACGGGCATAGGCCCAGGCATACAGCTCGCGAACCTTGTCGTCGTCCTCTCTATCCTTTTCGCGGGCCAGCTTGGCGGCGCGGCCTTCGCCGGCCTGCAGCTTGCCTTGAACTTCGTTCGAGTTCAGCAGGTGCAGGCTCTGCGCCAGGTTGGCTTCCTGCGACCGCTCGCACTCACACGGGCTGGTCGCCATCGGGCGACCGAACACGGTGAGAAAGTAGTTGTTCACGCCACTGTCGGGCAATTGCACGGCCCGCGTTCCCGTCGGCAATCCATTGAAGTTGGTGACCGTGGCGGTGACTTGATTCAAGGCGTCGTAGAGCACTTCGGCGTTGAGCCGCTTGGCATGGAAGTAGGAGAAATTCTGCTTGTCCGAGGCGTTGTAGTCGTTCGGCTCCGAGCTGAGCTGATACGTGGTCGATCGGCAGATGGTGCGAATCAGGTCCTTCATGTCGAACCGGCTATCGAGGAAATGCTTGGCCAGCGCCCGCATCAACTCGGGGTTCGAGGCCGGGTTCGTCACCCGCATGTCGTCTTCGGGTTCGACAATGCCCCGGCCGAGGAAGTGCTTCCAATAGCGGTTCGCCAGGGCCGACGCGAAGAACGGGTTGTCGGGCGACGCCATCCAATCGACGAGTGTCTGCCGCGGATCGTGGTCGGGCTCGATGGTGAGCGGTTCGCCGCCCAACCCGGCCGGCTTCAGGTCTTCGCCGCTGCGCGGATTGCGGGCCTGTGCCGGACCGCGGTTATGGAAGATCCGCTGTTCGTCGCGCGGCTGCAACCCGTTGATGCCGTTCTTCCGCCCGACGCGCGAGAAGAAGGCCGCGAAGGAGTAATAGTCGTGTTGGCTCCAGCGCTCGAACGGATGATGATGGCAACGGGCACACTGTAGCCGCAGGCCGAGGAAGAGCTGGGCCGTATCCTCGAGCTGCTTCTCGGCCGTTTCGACGGCGCGATACCAGGCCACCGGCGGATTCTGGCCCATCTCGCCCGACGCGCCCACGATCTCGCGCACGAATTGGTCGTAGGGCTTGTTGGAGAGCAGGCTGCGGCGGATCCAATCGTGGAACGAGTAGGTGCCGCGCGTGTAATTCTGGTTCACTCGCTGGTTGCGGAGAATGACGCTCCATTTGTTGGCGAAGTAATCGGCGTAGCCGGCGCTGTCGAGCAGGCGGTCGATCAGCTTGTCGCGCTTCTGCGGGTCGTTGTCGGCGACGAACGCTTGGGCCTCGTCGCCGGTCGGCAGTCGGCCGGCGATGTCGAGCGAGACACGGCGGACGAATGTCGCGTCGTCGCACAGCGGCGAAGGGGGAATACCGAGCGCCTTCAACTTGGCGAAGACCAACTCATCGATGAAGTTGCGCCGGGGCGGCAAGTCCTTGTCGGCGACTTCGATGCCGAGCGGGAGCGTGGCCCGGAAGACCGACACCTGCCCCTGGAAGCGGGCCATCACCGCCACGTCGCCCGTCAGTCCCAGCGTGTGTGCCAGCCCGGTCGCAGAAGCCTCGGCCATTTCGCCGTCATTCGATTCATATTGGGCCACATGGGTGACGTCTTCGACCGAGCCATCCGTGTAATGGGCCAACACGGCGAGTTGCTGTTGGCTGTCGCGCTCCATGGCCCGCGACGCGGGAAAGACCTCGATTCGCTCGACGACCGGGTCGTCGGGCTTGCCGTAGGGCATTCCCTGCTCGAGCCAGCGGACGATCAGCCCATATTCGAAGCCGTCCCTATCCAGACGGTGTCCACCGCCGTGAGGCACCGTGTTCGAGGCCTTCAACAGCAACAGGCTCTGATCGGGCGCGCTGGGAAAGAGCCGGCGACCGCGACCCTCCTTGACCAGAAATTCATAGTCGTCGCTCGGATAGAACCCGAGCAGCGACAGCCGAAAACCGTTCTGGCCCGTCGACTTGCCGTGGCAGCCGCCGGAGTTGCAGCCGTTCTTGGTGAAGATCGGCACGATCTGGTTGGCAAAGTTGATCGGTCGCGGCGTACCGAAGTTCTTGATCTCTATCTTCGTGGAGGCTTTCGCGCCGCCGACGGTGGCCACGATCTTGGCGGTGCCGTCGGCCAGCGGAGTGATCAGGCCCGCCGGATTGATCGAGACGATACCCGCCGGAGAAGCGGTCCACGCGACGGTCGGCGTCACGTCTCGCACCTGGCCGCTCGCATACCGTCCGTCGACGAGCAACTGCTTGCGGGCGTCGGGTCCGTTGAGGGCCGGCTCGCCGGCGACGACGATCTTGACCGCCGTCAAACGACCGGGGTCGCCCAAGCCGGGTGTCTTGATAGGTGGATTGGCCGGCGGACTGCTCTCATCCGCCGCCAAGGCCGCGAGGCCTGAACCGGCAGTCACCAACACCCACGCCGCCACCGCCATTGGCATGTGCCGCATCCGCTTCTCCTTGCCTTCAACCGGACTGCCGAACCAAATACGCACCCTCGCCCCGGCCTGTCACCAAGTAAATGACCGGCGGGCGGCCAGCGTTTCACGATTTTCTCACGAATCACCCATCAGTGCAACTTGATCGGTGGGGGCGGCAGAGGGAATGGGAGACGCTCTGCAAGCGCCGCCGGCGTTCGGCGCAAATCAGTTAGAGCCGAATCGGTCGCGTACCCAGGCTCGGAAGGCATTTAACCAGGCCGATTCGTCGAGCGCCTGCTCGACGATCAGGAACTGCTCCAGGTCTTTCACCCGCAGCGACGGCAAGTTCCGGCTCATCTCGGTTGGGCGATAACCGCCGTCTTCGTCCAGCACGTAGGCTCGCAATTCAGCGTTGTGCCAAATCCAGACCTCGCCGACGCCGAGGGCGGCATAAACGGCTATTTTATCGACATCGCCGTGACGTACCCCCACTTCGATCGCCAGATCGGGCGGCGGCTCATGGCCCAGTTCCACGCGGGCGCGGCGCGAAACCAGACCGTGGTTGCGGATGTAGTAGCATTCGTCGGCCTCGAGCCCTTTATGAAGATCGGGGCGCCGCCAGGTCGTCGAACGCAAACTGCGGCGAGGGATGTTCAGGTCGGCCGTAAATGCCTCGACGAGCTGGGCGATCAACTTCGAGATATTCTCGTGCTGGTCCGAGGGGCTCATCATCTCCAGTGTGCCGCCATCGTAGGTCATGCGAATGGCAGCGTTGACCTCCAGATCGCGCAGGGTTGCGTAGAGTTCCCATGGCACGCCCTGCAACGCGATTCGCTGTTCGGGGACGATTTCCAGTTCGATCGTTGCCATGGGCTAATCGCCGTGCTTGAGGCCGAGTGAGCCGTCTAAACCCAAGAGCCGGGTTTCGCACTCCAAGACGCCGCGCAAGGCGACGTTTCGGAGCCTGTTTTCAAGACAATTATACCTGTACCAGCTATACCAGCAGCTCGGTCACCACCTCGCCTTCCACGAGTGGCAGGGGGCGGCCGAGGGCGTCGTGGACCAGTGTGTGATGGTCGATGCCCAAGAGATGGTACATCGTGGCGAGCAGATCTTTGGGGCTGACGGGGCGCTGGGCCACATCGCCGCCATGCTTGTCGGTGGCGCCGAGCACGAAGCCGCGCTTGATACCGGCCCCGGCCACGACGGTCGAGTAGGCGCGCGACCAATGGTCGCGGCCGCCGCCCTGCACCTTGGCCAATTGGGGTGTACGCCCGTGCTCGCTGGTGCAGACCACGAGTACGTCGTCGAGCAGGCCGCGACGATCGAGATCGGTCATGAGGGCATGCCAACCCTGGTCGAAGCCCGGGCAGAGTTCCTGGCGCATGCGGGGATAGTGGTTCCAGTGCGTGTCCCAACCGCTCCCCGCCAGGCCGTATTCGTCCCAGAACAGTGTGACCACGCGGCCGCCCGCTTCGACCAACCGCCGCGCGGCCAGGCAGCCGATGCCGAACAACGTGTCGCCGTACAGGTCGCGCGTCTCGGCCCCCTCCAGCCGCACGTCGAGCGCCGAGCGCAGTTTGCTCGATTGCAGCAGGTCGTAGGTCATCGACCGATAACGGTCGAGTTGGCGGCCGCTGGCCGTTTCGTTCAGATGCCCGCGCATCTGGTCGAATTGCTCGACGAGCGTACGGCGGCGACTGAGCCGATCGAGCGTGACGTCACCCGCCAGGCTCGTGGCCGAGGGGACGACGAAATGGCTGTCGGGCGAGAGGCCGATGTAAGGGTCGTTGTCGGTATAGGTCTGCTGGGCCAGCGTCTTGACGAGCGAGCGGGTCGCCTGGCCGACAAAGTCGGTCCACACGGGATTGTATTCGCCGCCCAAGAAGGCCGCGTAGGGGCCGGCGCGCGGCACCTCGCCGACGCGGCGCGTGCTCATGTGCCAGGGCAAGGCGATGTTGGCCGGTATCTCCGTCGAGCGGGCCCGGTCGGGCGTGCGCGAGTCGACGTAATCGACGACCGATCCGAAGAAGGGCCAATGCCGCGGATCGCGCGGGCTGAGTTCCATGGCCACGTCGATGGCCGGCACGCCCGTCAGCGCGAAGGCCACGCCGTGCAGCGGATACGGGTGGGTCATCGAGCGGATCACCGAGCAGCGATCCATCACCTGCGCCGACTTCGGCAACAGCTCGCACACATCGAGGCCCGGCACGTTCGAGGCGATGTGATTCAATTCACCGCGAATCTCGACCGGGGCCTGCGGTTTGGGGTCGAACGTTTCGAGCTGGCTGGGCGAGCCGTAGAGATGGATCAGGATGACGCTCTTGGCCTTGCCGAACGTGCCCGCGCCAACTTCGGACGGAGCGGCCGAGACTTCTTGCAGCCGGAGCATCTCGGGCAGCGTCAATCCCGCCAGGCCCAGCCCACCCACACGCAGCCAATCACGGCGCGAAAGGCCTTCACACAGGGTACGGCGTGAGCCAAGGATACTGAGCATGTCATACTCGCGCGGGCAAAAGCTCCGCCGCCGGCGACAGCCATCGGAGCCGATTGATATGTTAGCCGTTTCCGCAGGACGAATCCAGCGCGACGGTGTCGGCCAGCGGCCCGGCTTGAGGGAGTCACGGGCCGGCGATACGGCAGCGGGGCAACGCCTGGCCGAGATGGGTCACGCCGGCGCGGGTGACGTGTGTCCGGCGCACAAAGACCAGTTGCAGGTCCGGCAACTCTTCGAGGCAGGCGAGTCCACGATCGGAAACCTGCGTGCCGTCGAGAAAGAGCATTTCGAGCCCCCGGGCCTCTTGCAGCTCCGAAAGGCCGGCGTCGGTGATGGGGGTGCTGGTCAACCATACGGCCTGCAAGCCAGGCAGGCCGCGCAGATGGGCGAGGGCAGCGTCGGTGATCTGCGTGGAGTCGAGAGACAGCCAGGCGAGTCGTTTCAGACCGGCGAGGTGTGTCAGCCCGGCATCGGTGATGCGGGTGAAGGACAGCCCCAGGTCCTCCAGGCAGGCCAGGTTTTCCAGATGTTCCAACCCGGCGTCGCTGACCTGTGTACCGGCGAGCGAGAGTTTGGCCAGACCCGTCAGCCGTTCGACATGGGCCAGCCCAGCGTCCGTCACCTGTGTGCCGTCGAGGACCAGCGACTTGAGGCCGCTGAGCCGCGCCACTTCCGCCAGCCCGGCGTCGTTTATCTGGCTGCGGCGCAGATCGACTTCTCGAACATCGTCCAAATATTCCGCCGGCAACCATCGTCGCAACCAGTCTTTCGTGATCGGTGGTAACGCGCCCAGCGGCCCCGTGTTCGGTCCACCGTATGTCACTCGTCCGCCGAAGCTTTCGATCGTCGTGACAGCCCGCCGTTGCTTCTCGGCCAGCACGATGACCAGCGTCAAGGCGAGGCCGAAGAAAGTCGCGACAATGAATACGCACTTCAACGCGGCCGGTCGCCAACCTCGGTCGGGACGGCATCGGCCGGCCAGTTGTGTGAGCAGGCGAACCATGCCGCCCAGCATGAAACGATCGCGGAAAGCGGGCAAGATCAGTATTCGGCCCCGCCGCCGCGACGCACAATCAGGCGCCGAGCCGGGAGACGAACTTTCCGGCGATCTGGTAGAACAGCCCGACCGGCGTGCATCGCAGCACCTCGGCCAGCACGCGCAGTCGTTCGCCCGATTCCGATTTGATCTCGAGCGCCAGATATTTCTCGGAGACGCGCCGCGTGTGATACATGGCGATGCCGCTGGCGGAGATGTCGCGCGTGCAGGCGATGAACACGTCGCCCGCCTTCTTCAACTCTCCGTCGACGGACACCGCCGCCACCGGCACGCTCACCGCATAGCGCGGCTCGCGCCGCTGTTCCGGACCGACGTAATACTCGGCGGCTCGCACCAGGCGGCGCACAAACGCGGCGATGGCCACGGGCGGGCGCAGGAGCTGCTCCGTTTCGAAATTGGAAACCGCATCGAGCGCGGCGAGCGCGTCGCTGTCGGGCATCAACGGATTCGTGGTCTGCTCGACGTCCGGGATCATCGGAGTTGTGTTGCGCACCGGGCAAAAGTCGGGGGTGCCGTACCCCGAAAAGCTTAGTTCATGTCCTGGTCGCGGGAGGCCCGATCTTGGCAGATTTATGGCCGCGCCCGCGTTGCAACCGTTGCAATCCGTCCTCGGCAAAAAGTGAATGTCGGCGCACTTGCAGGTATCTGCGCACGACCTACGGTTAACCGAGCGGGCAAGTTACTCCGACCATGCTGCGTTGGCGCTGCCGAACACGGTCGCTAAGACAGCGCCTTACCTTAGAAAAATGGCCTCCGCGGACGGGCCGAAGTTTTGACATGGTCATCACTCTGCTCGTATCGGTCGTAGTCATCCAGGGCGCCGCTCTGGCCGCGGTGTTGGTCTATTTCTGGTTCTGCATCCCGGCACCCGCACCCGACGAGGAGCCGTCCGACGCCATCCGATCGCGCGACGGTCTGTTGGACGATTACCAAAACCTGCTGCGCGAAACACTCACGCGCATCGGCATGGAAGGCCAGTCGATCGCCGAGATCGGTGCGAGTGTGGCCGATCCCAACAACGACATCACGTCCGTGCTCCGACATGAGCTGACGGAGCGGGTCAACGGCCTGGTCGAGGCCAACAGCCGTCTGCGCAACGATCTGGCGTCGGCCAACGTGCGGCTGGAGATCCAATGCGCCGCACTCAAGCGGCTGACCGCCGAATCGCGCCACGATTGGCTCACGCAACTACCCAACCGCCGCGCCTTCGACGAGCGGATGGTCGAGCTCTATGGACGCTTTCAGCGCTATGGCGAGCAGTTCGTCATGGTGATCTTCGACGTCGATAGCTTCAAATCGTTCAACGACAACTATGGTCATGCCGCGGGCGACGCCGTGCTGGCGGCCATCGCCAAGGTGGTGTCCGAGCGGCGCCGCAGTACCGATTTCGTGGCCCGCATCGGCGGAGAAGAGTTTGCCATCCTCCTGACGCACACCACACTGAAGCAGTCGGAACAGTGCATCGCCGGTTATCGCCGGGCCATCGAGGCGACGACTCTGCGCAGCAACGACCGTCCGCTCCGCGTCACGGCGAGTTTTGGTGCTGCCGAGGTGACCACCGGCGAGGCCGCTGCCGATCTGAAACACCGGGCCGACCAGGCCCTCTATGCCGCCAAGGGGGCGGGCCGCAACTGCACCCGCTTTCACGACGGATCGGCCATCGTGGCTAGCTTGGTCGAAGAGTTGGCGGCGACGTAGCCTGCCGAAGGTCGACGAACCGCATCACCGGCCGCCTTGCCGGGCGCCGGCCGGCGCGGTCAGATGGCATCCATGATCCTGCGGCTCCAATTCGGCTTACGAACGCTCTTGTGGCTGATGGTGGCGATCGGCCTGACCACGCTCACCCTGCAGAAATCTTACCGAGGCGGCGCCCCTTGGTGGGCCTTGACCGCACTGGGCACCTTCAGCCTGTTCCTGTGGCTGGTCTACCTTCCCGGGTTTTTGCCCAAGGGGTGGTGGAAGTAACGCCGCCGTTCACAGCGCAACGTAGTCGGACCTGACCGGCCGGGTGGTTGCTTATCGTTCGGCCGGTACAAAATTGCCGTGAAAACCAGCCGGTACGCGGCGAGGCAGTTTCAGCAGGGCGACCGGTTCGCCCGCGATGTCCTGGGCGTCGAGGATCAAGAGTTCGCTGGTGTTCGTGGCCCCGCGATAGATGAGTGAGAGGAGATAGCCATCCCCCTCCGGTGCGTCCGCTGTACGCGGCACGAAGATCGGCTCGTCCGCTGCGTCGCCCGGCCCGAGTATCCGTTCGATGCGCCGGCCCGTCTGGAGGTCGATGTGGGCCAGCACATTGAACATCGCGGGGCTGCCCCGGTCAAAACTCGCCAAATACCAACCGTGGCGATAGGGAAGGCCGGCGCGCCGCTCGTCGAAGCGCGGCATCTCGGCAGCAAGATCGTCGAGTTGCTCGCGCCGCGCGCCGTTGGTCTGGCCCGCCAGATCGATTGTCCAGCGCGTGAGAGTGGCGTGCGTTTCCTCCCCGGGCGATCCGTCGGAGTTGGGAAAGACCGGCGCGCTGGGATATTCCATCAGCTCGCAATGGAGCTTGTCGCCTTCTTCCCAGGCGTTCATGGCGTGCAGGACAAAGCTCGGCGCGATCTCAAACCAACGAATCGAATCGACCGGCGCATCGCGTTTCATCACGCCGAGGAAGGCGCCTTTGGCGGGCTCCCAGGCCCAGGGCGGCAAGCCTCTCTTCGCGCGATCGAGATCGCCGGTCAACGGCAGGACCGGGAACATCACATAGTTCCGCGTCACCATGAAGTCGTGGATCACCGCGGCGTAGGGCGCGGCGAAACGATCGCGGCGCGTGATCGCGCCCGCATGGTCGGTGACGCCGTAGTCGATCAGGGGTGAGAACCGCTGCGGTCCCACGAAATAGGCGAACCAGACCAACTGGCCGGTCACGGGATCGATCTTCGGGTGCGCGGTGAATTGCCCACCCGTGGTCAGGTACGCGCCGCGTTCCAGCCCTGCCGGATCGATCTCGAAAGGTTCGCTCTGTTCTTGCAGGGCCAGCAGCTTTCCGGCATGACAGACGACATTCGTGTTGGCCACGCCGCGCGGAACGTCGGCCACCGAAGGATCGCTCGGGGCGCCCATGAAACCGAACAACGGACGGCCCGCCTCGTTCTCGGCCTGCCAGCGTGGCGTGCGAACCCAGCGATTGCGGTAACGGGCCCGGCCTCCGTTCCGATTCGGTTCGAGGAAGAAGGCATGGATCATGCCATCGCCGAAGATGCTGAGGTATGGCCCCTGCGGATCGAACTGCGGATTGGGGCCATTGCGGTAATACGCGCCGGCCAACGCATCGGGGATGCGGCCGACGATCTCGAGCTCGAAATCGTCCTCGGTGCGCACCGGAGCCAGCAGCCCCGAAAGATGAGGGTGGACGGTCTGAGTGTCGGCCACGGAGGCAGTCCTGGGGCGCGAGTGCTGTGTTCTTTATCGCGCCGATTTTAGTGGAAAGAACGAAAAATCGCACGCGCGCGTGGCGACTCAAACAGCAGAAGAGCCGTTCGATGCTGAACGGAAACCGTCGCTCATGCGCGGCGTCGCTAGCCGTACAGCGGCGCGATGATTTCGCCGGCGTTCAACCGGTGCGGACGGCCGAAGCGGTCGACGATCTGGCTGCCCGGGTCGATGCCCAGGGCGCTGTAGACGGTCGCACCCAGATCGGCCGGATACCAACCGCGCGTGGCAGGCCAGGCGGCCTGTGCATCGCTGGCGCCGATGACCTGCCCGCCGCGGACCCCCGCGCCGGCAAACACCGCGCTGAACACGCCCGACCAGTGATCGCGACCGGCGCCGGCGTTGATCTGCGGCGTGCGGCCGAACTCACCCACCACGACGACGAGCGTCTGGTCGAACAGACCGCGCGTCTGCAAATCGTCGAACAGCGCCGACAGCCCCTGGTCCAAAGGCGGCAACAGCCGGTCCTTGAGTTGCTGAAAGTTCTGCCCGTGGGTGTCCCAGTTATTCATCGATCCCATGTTGGCCTGGATCACCGGCATGCCCGCTTCGACCAACCGTCGGGCCAGCAGGAGCGATTGGCCGAACGCGTGCCGCCCGTAGCGATCGCGGGCCGCGGCCGGTTCGCTCTGCAGGTCGAACGCGGCACGAAACTGGGCGTTCTCGGTGAGCAGCGTGTAGGCGTTCTGCGCGCGGGCCGATAGGTCGCGCGCCGTGGCCGCTTCGGCCAGATCGCGGCGATGGTCGTCGAGGTTGGCCAGCAGCGCGCGGCGATTGCCCAACCGGTCGACGGTGAGTCCGGGCAACAGGTCGAGTTCCGTCAGACGAAAGTCGGCGGCGTTGGGATCGCGCGTGAGTTGCCACGGATCGAAAGTGCTTCCCATGAAGCCGCCGTTCTGGCCGGAGAATCCGTAACCGTTGTGCAGGTAGGTGGGCAACATCACGCCCGACGGCAGACCGTCGCTGCGCGGACGTAGATACTGCACGCACGACGCATAACAGGGCCAGTCGTTGCGGCTGGCCATGTGCGTGGCACCGGCCGGCAGTTCGTTCACGCCGGTGAGCACGAAGTGCGTGGCCTGTTCATGGCCGGGCAGGCTGTGCGTCATGCTCCGCACGATGGCGTATCTGTCGGCCATCTTCGCCAAGAGTGGCAAATGCGGAGTGATTTGCACGCCGGGCACGCATGTGTCGGCCGGCTTGAATTCACCTCGTACTTCGACCGGTGCCTCCGGCTTGAGGTCCCAGATATCCTGGTGCGCCGGTGCGCCCGTGCAAAACACCAGAATGACCGATTTGGCCCGGCCGAAATGCGACCCGCGATTCTCGGCCACGGCGGTGCGGGCCAGTACCTGACTGAAGTGCAGCCCTAGCAAGCCGGAGAAACCGACTTGCAATAACTCGCGGCGATCGAGGCCCAGGCGATGCTGGTGTCGGGCGGGCGTCATGCGGGAGCCTTCAGCAGTCATGTGGGGAGCCTTCGGCAGGGGAGGGAGGCGTTCGGCAGGAGAATTCAGTATGGCCGTTCGCGCGTTGTGGGGCAAGCTTGCTTCGGCTCACCGATCGGTGCCGGGTGCACGCCAGCTTCCGTGCTTGTTGGCGGGGTGCAAAAAAGCTCAATAGGAGAATTTGGTTTGGGAGCGTTAAAGTAGGGCGAGTACCGGCGGCAGGGAAGGCCGCGGTAGGCTTAAGGAGATCCAATCATGGACGA
>DASZTS010000005.1:0-10651 GCA_035547915.1 Pirellulales bacterium
TCTCGTCCATGCCAGAGGATACCAGGGCTAATCGCGGTTGCGGTCCTTGCGGCTGCCCCTGACTGCGAAGAAGACCGCAGCGATGGCGAGCACCGGAACGACGATCGTGCCGCAAATGAGCACTTCCCAGACGGCAATGCCAAAGAATGCGAACATGCCCCCATCATAGCGTCGGCGGGGCGGCTATTCAGCCGGGGGAGGGTTAAAACACCTGGAGGTGATTGGGGACGGCTACGAGCTTTTCTTTACCGAACGAAACAAGGTGTCCAACGATGGAATTCGGGCGCTTCGTGAGAAGGTGCCGAACGTCAAAATCGGTTGGCAGAGTGGAAATAAAGTCGTATGGGTTCCCTGATTAGAGAGTAGCCCATGCCCCGCCCACAGTTCACCCTCCGCGCGCTGCTGGTGCTGATGTTTGGCGCCGCCTGTTTCTTTGGTGGTATGGCCCTTCAAAGGCAATTCGACAAGCCGATCTCGCGCCATAGAGGGAAGGGATCAATCGAGACGATGACTTTGCGCGACGGCTCTTGGTGGGTGCGCTTCTATAAACCCGGCGAACCGGAATAGGTCGCCACCGAGGGAATGAGCGCAAGTGACAATGCCCCGCCAGTTCTCCCTGAAGACGTTGCTGTGGTTGATGGGCTTCAACAAGCCGCAAGCAGCGGTAGAATAAGTCGCATGGCACCATTCATCAAATACACGCACACCGAAGAAACCAGAGGCGCACCAAAGAAGCAACTCTGGTTTATCAATGCTTCACAGATCGTCGAGGCCAGCTTCGACGAGACCACAAACGAGCTACTCATCTCACGACGCCCCAGGGCAGCCACACCCTCAAGGGCCAAGACGCGCTGAAGGCGCTCAAGGTGCTCGAAACGCTTTAGGGTCTTCTGCTCACTTCCCGAGCACTCACATAAAACCGACTAATTTCTACGGTTTCGGTTTGACTGGGGCTGAAATGGTATCACTACCGAATCGCCGTCAGCGACGTCACGCGTCAGCGACAAGTCAACTGCCCGGCCGCCATCTCGCCGACGTGTGTCGCCAGAGCGAGCAGTCGCGGATCGTGCGTCGCCACGACCAGCGTTCGCCCGGCGGCGAGCAGCGTGCGGAAGGCATCGAGCACGGCATCCGCCGATCGCTCGTCGAGCTGGTTCGTCGGTTCGTCGGCGAAGAGGACATCGGGCGTGGTGATCAAGGCCCGGGCCAAGGCCACGCGTTGTTGTTCTCCTCCGCTCAGCACCGCGGCGCGATCGAATTGACGTTCCGCCAGGCCCAACGGCTCGAGCACGAGTCGGGCCGCCGCCAACCGCTTCGCGCGTGATGCCCCCAGCGGCACCAACGGATAGCTGACGTTCTCCCACACGCTGAGCCGCGGCAACAGGGCGAACGCCTGCAACAAGAATCCCCAGCGGCGGCGAACACCGGCGAGCCCGATGTCCGACATCTTGGTCAGCGACCGTCCGCCCCAACGAATCTCGCCCGCCGTGGGCCGGTCGAGTGCGCCGAGCAGGGCCAGCAGCGTGCTTTTTCCGGAACCGGAAGGGCCGGTCAGCGCCCAGCAGTTACCGGCGGCGATGGTGAGCGAGGCCCCGTCGACCGCCCGGATTTCACGCCGTGCGCCGCCGGCGGCGGAAAAGACCTTGCTCACCTCGATGGCTTCGATGGGCTCTGTCACCCGGCCGACCTCAAGACGCTTGCCGGGGGAGTCATGGCGGTCCGCCAGGTCGTGTACAGACTGCCGGAGGTCACCAGGACCCACGCTAGCAGCCCGGCCAGCACAACGGGCAAGGGCGTGAGGGCGAACGGGACGCGAACGTGGGGACGCCAAGACAGGCCGGGAACGAACAGGTTGGCGATGGCCCATCCGTTGAAGACATCGAGCCACAACCAGGCGACGAGTACGGCCAGCGAGGCGCCGGCGAGGGTCAACAGCAATCCTTCCGTGACGTTGCGGAACAGGATCTCGTCGGTTCGCCAGCCGATGGTCTTCAGGATGCCCACCTCCTGCCGCCGTTCGGTGCCGCCAAAACCGCTCGTCACCAGCACCGTCAAAATGCCGGTCGACACGGCCAACAAGCAATGCAGATGAAACAGACCGTCGCGATGCGCGGCGGCTGCCGTCCAGAGCGCCCGCGCGGCGTCGCGGCCCGACACGCGCACGTCAAACCGGGAACCGTCGTCGGCGATGCGGTGCAGCTTGCGACGGATGGCGGCCGCGAGCTCCTCTTCCGAGCCGGCGCGACAATAGACCAGCATCTCCGTGGCCAACGCGGGCTGGTCGAAGAGCCGAGCCGCCGTATCAAACGAAGTGAATATCAGGTTCGCCTGCCACAACGGCGCAGCGGGTGAAAAGATGCCGACGACCTTCGACACACGTTCGCCCTTCCGATTGCTGTAGAACGGGGGCACCTGCGAGCCGACCTGCAAACGTAAACGAGCGGCCAGCTCGCCGCCCACGATCAGCTCGTTCGCGTCCGTGGCGCCGAACAATTCTCCGCTGACGAACGAAGCCTCCGCCGGCACCTCTTCCGGCGGCATGCCCACCACCAGCGCCGTGTGCCGGTCGGCACCGATGGCCAGCTTGCCGACGATGCGCGGCACCACCTTGACGACGCCGGGCAGGTCGGCCAGTTCCGTGGCGGCCGCGAGCGGCACGGGAACGTGACGGCCGAATTGCATGCCGGTGACATACAGATCGGCCCCCTCCTCGATCGCTTCGGACGATTCGCGGGCGATCCCTCCGCAGATACCCAGCCCCGCCAGATAGGGAGCGAGCGCGGCCACGACACAGGCCGTGGTGGCGACACTGCGCCAGGGGTGCAACCGCAACGCGGTGACGCCGGTCAACGCCACTTGCAGCCAGGCCATGCTACTCTCCTCCGTCGGCCGGCGCGCCGTCGGGAGCGGGAAACAACGCGGCCGAATGCCAGGGGCTCAATTCACTGAGGCAGGGAATGGAATCGAGGCCCGGTTCTTCATCGTCGCCGATCCGCGGGTCGAATTGCCAGGCGCAACGCGACGGATCGATCTGACATCCCAGGCCGAGACCACCGACGGCCGACTGAAAGTCGCGTCCCATGGGCTCGCGGCGATACGTCTGGCTCGACCCCGTGGCGACGACGAGGAAGGCGGCTGCCGACAAGCACCCGATCAGACCGAGTATCAGGCCATCGGCCGATAACTTCATGGTACCGACTCCTCTACCGATGCTGCGCGAAAGGGCCGTTCGTCGCCGACGAGCAAGCGCCCCCGGAACTGGGCCGCGTGCTCCTCGGCATCTCCCCGGTCGGCGAACGCATGGATGCGATTCCCGGTGACCGCGTTCGTGACCACGCGACTTTGTACAAAAAATGCACTGCTCGCGTCGATCGGTCTTCCCGACACCTCGTCGGTGGCGTTGACGACGGCCGAGCGGGGCGCCTCGTTTTCGAGCCAATAGTCCGCGCAGCGGATGCAACAGAAGACGCGCGTCGGCTGCGCGGGCGAGTTGATCTCGACCGCGTAGATCGGCACGATGGCCACGCCGTCGAGCGCGCAATGCGGCAGACGATGTCGACGTGCCCATGTGCCGAGGCACGGCAAGGCAACGGCCAACACCGCCACCGCGACGGCCGACAGCCAAAAGCGCCTTCCCATCAGGCCAGCCAAAGGTCGAACGAGATCATGGCCGTGGAACCGAGATATCCCAAGAACGCGTACCTCAACCAATCGCGGCTTTCCGTCTCGCAGGCGGCGAGCCCCTCGGGGCAGCGGCCCAGCGTACCGACGAGCATCGCCCACCCCACACAGAACGTGGCCCCGAGCAACAGAGCGAGGGCCGCCCCGCTCTCCGGCACCCCGGGCAACAGATCGTACAAGCAACGATGATACGGCAGGTGCAATAGCTTGGGCGAGGCGACGTCGATGAAAAACCGCAACGAGACGGCCAGCGTGAGCGCCGCCATCGCGGCGAGCGGTAGTATGTGTCGCGCCGCGAGCGTGTCGCCGCGCCGGCCGGCGGTGCGCCACGCCATCACGGCCATGGCGGCCTGGCAGCCGTAATAGATCGCCTCCAACCACCGCTCGTCCCGCGCACCGGACGACGCCCCGCGATCGAGCGAAGTCGCCGCCACGCTGCAGCAGCCGGAACCGGGCAGGCTCTCTCGTTTGGGGATCGCCAGATAGGCCACTTCCGTGGCCGCGTCGGCCGAGGCCACCAAGGCACCGATCAAGAGCAGGGCGGCCACGCGCGGCAAGAGGGTCTGTGTTCCCAGTTGCCGGTAGAAGCGATACAGCACCAGCGCCGCGCCCAGCACGAAAACCAGCACGGGCTTCGTCGCCTGCTCGAACAACACCAGGGTCGGCAACCAGGCAAAGATACCTCGGCTGCCCGCCCCGATCTGCGTGATGCCGTAGATGCACATCGCCTCGGGCCATTGCGGAACGAAGCTGTCCAACACCAGGTAGAACACGAGCCACGACGCCAGGCTGGTGCCGAGCAACAGGTAGCCGAGCAGCCCCGCCAGATACGTGCGGGCTTCGAGCCGCTCGGCGCCCGGTTCGCCTGCCTGCCGCTTCAGGCCCAGGCTCCGCACGCCGAGAACCACGGCCCAGGCCGCCGCCGCCATCTGCAAGGCCGCCAGGAAGAACGCCAGTGTGACATATCCGCTGCTGATCATGTGAGGACGGTCTGTCTGCGTTGCTGATCTTCTGTCGAACGTGAAGCGGAGTCAGTCGGTTTCAGCGGGGTGCCCGAGAAGTGTATGGCCTAGCGTGTCACGCCGATGAAAAAATCGAACTTCTGTCTTTGGTTCGCCAAATCCGCGTGCCTCCGTCGTTCCCGCTCGAATCGAATGCCGGCGAAGAACGCGCCCACGACCAGCATAAGCACCAGCAATGCTCGCAGGGTGAATTGTGGGCGACGCATGGTCACTCGGAAACGGCTGTCACGGCAACTGGTTCTCGTCATCGCCGGCTTCTTGGTGGGACATCATTTTGTCGCTGCGACCGGAACCGGTTTCGGTTCCTGGGCGGCCATGTATTCGGTGTCATCGGCTGCCAACTCCTCGCTCGCTCTGTCGATCCTCTGCTTTTCGGTCTTCAGCATTTCGTATAAACGCCTGTTTTCGTCCCGCAACTGACGCACTCCTTGCCGCATGCCACCCAAAACGTACGTCTCGGTCCGCAGCTCTTCGAGCACCTCGTCTCTGGCGACGTCACCCCTGAGGCGGGGCCAGTTCAAACCCGCCGAAGAACGCCGACACCACGACCATCAACCACAGCATCGACTTGACGGAGAACCGCGGGCGGGGCATCTCCTGCCTCCTTGCTTTGTGTGACGGTTTCCGGTGCCATTAGACCGCGCCAGGAGGGCGGCGCAAACGGTTGACGGCAGGAGACAGTGATACCGTTTTGCCACCGTGTAAGACAGTTGTATCAGGGAAAGGCTGCTCAAGGCAGCCAAACGCGAAGCCAGATCAGCTTAGCGGAGAGAGGGGGAATCGAACCCAGCGCGCAAGGCGCCCCTACGCTCGTTTATAAGGCGAGTGCGCCCCCAAGGCGCGGACCGCTCTCCAATGAGAAAGAATGGGGGCGCAAGTCGAAAAACTAGCGAGGGGAATTGATCTTTTCACGATAGCTAGAGATGCCAGCCTTGATATTGGTTCGCGCTGGCTCGTTGCAGCATTTCTGAAACGCACGGAGTGCTTGATCTAGCCTAACTACAGCTTCTTCCCCGAAACGAGATGATTCATAGCGTTCATCATGCAGCTTGTAATCGGCTTGCTTTCGCCGCTCGTGCAGTTGAACCAGCAAATCACCGAACTCTATCGCGTTTTGTTCGCCCGAATTTTGAAATGCTCGCTGCGCGTGCTGATGCCCGTTTTCGTTGGCAACCGGTGGCCAGCCAAGTTCAGTCAGAAGGCTGATGCCAATATGGTAAGCGCCGTAATACAACCTGCTGACTGTCGAGCGAACGCCAGCCGGATCATTCTTGTATTGGACAAGGAGCTTTCTAGCGAAGTCGATGAATCGGTCGCCAGTCATTGGTCAGTCAACGAATAGCCGAAGACGATCTCTTGATTCAGGAGCTATTCTGCCAATTTCGCGCTGCCACTGCAATTCCCTGTCGAGTACAGCTTGGATTGATAGATCGGCCGTGTTGACCACATGAAATACGATGCTCGGACTATCTGGATACTCCGGATCGACGCTAGTTTCAATCTTCACTTCGCCCGGGAAAAGCGACTGCGTCAAACGCAAAATCGCTTCAATATCGTCAAGGGTGCTCTCGGACGATTCCGATTTTGCCAATCTGCTTTCTAACGAATCAACCTGTCTCTTAAGGTGATTCACCATACGCACAATCGTGCTCTGCGCTTCGCGATCCTTTAAGTGCTTGCGGAGTTGGGCGCCTCCAGGGGTCGGGCCAGCCTTGGGGGGCGATTGCCGGAGCAATTCTTCCGGTGCCATGTGTGGCGCGCAAGCAACTTCTTCTTCCTCGAATTCTGAAATTGCTCGCTCTTCCCGACCGCTGTTAGAAAGGTATCGCTCAAGGAAGGAGTCATGCGTCATTGGGCACCTCAGTGTTTTCTGTGGCGAGTTGCCTACCGGCTTCAAGTACGATGCTTGAGACGCGGCTCACAATCGTTTCGTCGAGGGCGATCGTTCTAACTCGGCCTTCGATCTCCACGACAATTGCACCGCCGTCCGGCGATTCGTGCCAAACCAGTTTATTTGCAAATTCGTGGCCACGTACCCTGAACCTTGATCCGGTCAGTTCGAGCGTTGCATTGCCCGAAGTCGTCTCGATTTCTTTCAGTGTCTCGATAATTCCCCATTCGGGCAGTTCATCATTAGGGATTGTCAGTCTCCCATCAAAGAAGCAGCTACCGTCTAATCCATAGAGACGTTCGACTGCCGCACACAACTCGTCAAGCGACGCGGAAACGGTCGGTGCTCGGCGTTGGGCAAAACATCGTTCGGCGGCGAAACTTAGGTGGACGTGCGCAACTTCGCTATCAAATTTGCCAAGCAGCACGCGGGCGAAAACCGTTTGGCCGTTACGAGAATAGTTGGAAACTGCCCGGAACTCGCTCGCCGTCAGCCAAGCGTTTTCTTCTGTCGGACCGATGGAAAAT
This sequence comes from Pirellulales bacterium, assembly GCA_035547915.1. GTDB lineage: Bacteria > Planctomycetota > Planctomycetia > Pirellulales > JAICIG01 > DASSFG01. The sequence continues at coordinate 7,122 of DASZTS010000005.1, forward strand.
GCGCCGCAAATCTCGATCTGCTGAAGGGGACCGGAAAGATCGGGAAGTTCTAGCGGCATGGCCCTGATTTGAGTCTATGCCGTGTTTGCTGACGAAAAAAAGAAACCTCATTTTTTGTCAGCATTCGGCTGCAAAGTCAATGCCGAAAGCGACACTCCAGACATCGTATCGGTTCGCGCAAGCCGTGTCAACGAGCCAAGTTACAACCTCAATTGTGCAATGATGTTGCGCGCTCACTTTGACACTCTTAAATCTCGTCAATGCACGACTTTGTGAGTTTTCAAGAAGCGGTCTCACAGCGATCATTGTGCCGAAACTGGGCTTTGACGTTCACCCCGCCGCTCTGCGTGGTCTAATGGCCAGAAAATGGACCGGACCTTGAAACCACGCTCAACCGAAGTTCTTTTGACTCGACTGGCCTGCATTCGTGGAACTTTGATCTGCGCCATGGTCGTTGCCGCCTACGACTTAGGTTTTGTTGGCGCCTACATGCTCTCTGCGTTTGTTTGCCCGATCTGGTTCGTCGTAGCCGTGGTTCTCGGCTTAGCGGAGCGGCAGAGAGGGGGCGTGGCCGCCGCTCGCATCCTGATTCCCGTCGTCATGGGACTGCTCGTCTTCGGGAATCACCGCCTGCAAGGTACGATCGCGAAGAGCAATGCAGCGGACGTGGTCGAAGCGTGTGAGCGCTATCGAAACACCGAAGGGTCTTATCCGGACCGTCTCGACCAACTCGTCCCGCGTTATTTGAAGAAAGTTCCCAGGGCGAAATACTGTTTGTTTCAGGGCGAGTTCTGGTACTACGGTCCGCGTGTTCTGCCCCACGCGATGCTTGTTTGGTATGAGTTACCACCGTTCGGAAAATGGATTTACGATTTTGGGATCGGCGAGTGGCGTTACCTTGAATAGCTGCCAGATATTTAGGCACGGCCCCCGACGCGAACTCCCTTAAGTCAGTGCCATTCGGGCCATGAGCCGACGGTTTCCGTTCAGCATGAGAGGCATCCTTTTCGGGCAGGTCGTGATCCTAGGTGGCATGCTCGATCTCCTCCCTTGCTTCCTCTCTCTGGGACTGCTTCCAGCGACGTTTGTGACCGTGGCGATTTTCGTCGGTATCGTGGCCTATCGGGAAAGGTGGCAATTTCACCTACGAAGCCTATTGTGGGCAACGGCAGCGATGAGCGTGCTTTGTGCCATCATCTCCGCCGTGTTACGCGCCAACGCCGCTACCCTGGCCGAATGAACCATGCCGCGCCCGCAGTTCAGCTTGAGGACGATGCTGTGGTTGATGGCCCTGGTAGCCGCGTTCCTGGGCGGCATCTTCTTCGAGAAGGAGCGACGCTGGCGTGCAGACCAGCGGTGGGATTCCTATTGGGACGGGTCGGAACTGGAATACTGGCCAATGACGCCGGAATATGATCGTCAACGCGGAGAAAGAGACCGAAAGGCGATCGAGCGCGAGCGAGCCAGGCGAGACCACGAACGACTGTCGACTTTTTGATGATGATGGATGGTCGCAGGGCTTTGCTACGCAATTGCGACCTGCAACATATTTCAAGAAGTTGCAACGCAATTGATCCGGCGCTGGCTCTTTCTAAGAGGCTGTCCGAGAACCGACGTTGCGACAGGAACGATTCGACTCGCCAGCAGGTTTTCGGATCGGCTCTAAATTCTAGACCTAGCGTCGAGCCATGCTGCGATACTGCCCCCGCCGAGCGCAGACAGTATCGCAGCAAGCAATCGACCGATCGCGATAAAGGCTGTTTGGGCTGGCCAAATCATGCGAAGAGCACCGTCGTTGCCTCCCCAACCGCCGTATGTCCTGAAAGTCTCCATGTCGACCTTGACGTCGTGGGCGACCAATTCGCGGGCGCTCATCAAACCTGAATCGAGGAGGTCGGCCGCCTCGGACATTGGCGCCGGCAGGTATGCCACGCCGAAGTAAGAGCATCCGGCTATCAGACAACCCACCCAGAACGCTCGCCGGTCACGCCGAGAGTAAATGGCCCCCAAGACGCACAAAACCAGAAAGGAGCACGTTGCGGCCGACCATACTCCCGCAAGAACTTTTGAGGCATTCGCCAAAGAAAAGCAACCGGCGGCCACGAATGCCACCGCGCCGAACAACCACCGAAGCGAGAACCGCACAACCGCCTTCCTTTGTTCCGGCCATTAGACCGCGCCAGAGCGGCGGGGCAAAGCGTGTGGCAGGCAACGCCTGCCGGCTTGAATCGCAGCGGGGCGCAACTTCACCCCGCCGCTCTGGCGCGGTCTAATGGCGGCCTGTCGGGGCATCACGCTAACGTCCCCTAACGGGAGAGCGCCCATGCGGATCACCCTCTTCGTCGCGATCGGTATCGTCCTTGTCTGCGGTATTGTGTTCAGTCAGTCGGTCGATGAGGCTACTTCTGTCACCCATCCGTACACATCGCTTACCCCTGGTGCCCTTCGCGTCGATCCAGCAAGGACCAAGGCGCTAGTTGAAGCGGCCGCCAAAACATACGAGGAATCGCGGGTCTTGTTGGAGGCAGGGAGCGCGGTTCCCCACGATATTTTCCCCGCGTCAAAACGATTGATGGAGATCGAGGTTGGCTCGGCCAAAAACAAGAATGAGGCTCGCGTAGCGCTGGCCAACCATGCCTCCCGCATGAATGAGCTCCGCAAGAAGATCGAAGCAATGATGGCAGTTGGCGTCATAGTCGGCGGCCAGCGCGATCTGCACTACGCCCAATATGCGGCCATTGAGGCCGAGATTCTCCTGCTGAACGCCGGCGGAAGGCTGGACGACTAGCCCGGGCACTGGGCCGGCCGAATGTGGCACCGACTGAATTGCGTTGCAACTCTGCGAAATACGTTGCGAGCGGCAATTGCGTAGCAAAGTCCCCGGACGCCAGAGCAAGGATAGATGACACGACGGTTTCAGTTCGGCTTTCCGATTTCCGTTGGCCGTCGGAGTTAGGACATCTCAACATGGAATGCTGGTTTCACAGGGGCGGACAAACTCCCTGCATCACTTTTTGTGGAATCCACCTCGACCTACCAGATGGGTACGGCGTGCGGATCACTCGCAACAGAGGTCCGTATTGGTTCTTTCGTGGACCCCTTTCACTCCTCACCCATCGCCGGATCGACCAACTCGGTGAATGGCTCGTTTCGTCGCCTTTTTGGGAACCGCCAGCGACGCGCGAGGCATGGGAACGAATGCGGGAGTTGTGGCGACCTTACCTGGACTGGTGCATGTCGTGCGATTTACGTCCCGACATCTTCGTCTCACGAGACACGATCCATGTCGATTGGGTCGCGCTACCGCGGCGATATTGCGGAGGCTTCCGCTGGGAGTCGATCCCGCCGTTTCAGGAACTGGAAGAGCGAACCTCCGGCCTCGTGCGCGAGCTAACCCAAGTTAGAGAGTTCGAGTGCGGTTTCGAGAATTTTTAGCCGGGAACCGACCGTAAGTTCAAGGTTGATGGGGCCCGGCGTGGCAAAGGGCGATGTAGTGAAGACCTACTTTCTTGACGTCGCCCAACCCTGTG
>DASZTS010000006.1:0-36748 GCA_035547915.1 Pirellulales bacterium
GCTCGATCTTGCCCTGATCCACGTCGACGCACGTGACATCGTTGCCGGTTTCGGCAAAACAAGTACCCGTAACCAGACCGACGTAGCCGGTGCCGATGATCGCAATCTTCATCCCGCCCAGTCTATTCACAGCCCGACGGACGGTCGAGCCATCAACGTTAGTCGGCTGCGGTTAAAATTGGCAACCGGTCTCAAATTGCTCTCGGCAGCCCACAATGCCTCCGCATGAGCCGACGTTGATGGCTTAATGGCGCGCCCGGAGGCGGCCAATCCCGAGAATCCGATGTGATAGGTGTTCGTGCCGGGTCGGGGAGTTTGGGGGGCTCGCTTTTATTGACAGCCCCGTTCCGCTTTCCTAGACTGTCGGCGATGCCTCGTTAGAGTCAGTCCATGAACCTCAGCCGTCCGATTGCTGGTGTCGCGCTTCTGCTGCTCATGGCGGCGGTACCCAGCGTCGCGCGCGGCGGGCTGATGGCATCCGATGCAATCTTCCCGGCCGATGGAGTGGACGTGGCCGACACGGGTCCCGCCGACGCGATGACGGCGGCGACCCGCGAAACGTCACATGACTCGGAATCGCCCATCGAGGCAACGCTGAAGCGCGTGGCCGCTCAACCGGCACAGAATGGTGCCGGCGCGACAGGTTCGGGAACGACCGTGGCGAGCGGTGGGACACCCGTGGCCATTTTGGCTCCGGCGCGCCTGCCGAGAGCGGTCGAGCCTGTGGGATTCTGCATCGAGCTCAAGAATTCACAGCTTCCTCTGCCGCCAACCGCCGATCTCTTGCGCCCACCGAGACACGCCCGCTGACGCAGCCCGTTCTGGCTGCGCACTGGTCGTTCGCTTCGGTTTCTTGTAGCGCACTTTTATCGGAAGGTTTTGGTTATGGTTCGCAATGGTTTGACTTGCGCGGTGTTCGCCGCCTATGTGGCTGTCACCGCCCTGACGCCATCCTCTGCCGAGGCTGGGTTTCTGACGGAGTTCACGGGTTACACGCAGATGGGCGACAGTTCGACCGCAACGGACGTGGTGAACTTTGCCGTTTATCAGAATGATGGAACGGACGGCGGAGACTGGGCGACCCAGTTGGGCGTCACGCCCACGGCCGGCGCCGATTTGACCGCCCAATACGTCTATCTGTACGAGGTGGTGAATAACGGCGGGGCCAACAGCAAGATCGGTTATTTCAATGTCAATGGGTATGACGGGGCCTACTCATCCAGCGGGTACCTGAGCGGTACCGTCTTTTCGGACGGCAGTGCCGTCGGACCGGCGGGTAACCAATATCTGGGCCCCAATCCCAGCTCGCCGCCTGCGGACAATCCGACGAACAGTGGACCGAGTGTCAGTGGGCTCTCCACTCCGACGTTCGTGGCAGCCGCGGGTGCTGTTGACCCCGCCGCATCCACGGCCGGCGGCGTCATTAATAGCGATTTTGCAAGTTTCACTTTCACCAGCGGCCCGTTCACGCAGACCCTCACGAGCGGCCTCTTTTCATCCGTTCTGTTTCTTACATCGTCTACCCCGCCGACGTACTCGGAAGGGCAGGTCTTGAACGTCAGCAATTTCCAATCCTCCGACGGCGGCATTCCGACGCAAGCCCCCGAGCCGGCCACGCTGGCGCTGTGGGGATTGGGTACGGTCGGTTTTGCATTGGTCGGTCGCCGCCGAAAGTTGATGTCGGCTCAATCCCTGCCGGACTTGGTTACACGCTAGCAGGCCACGTCGTTCATCGGCGCGGGAGGTTTGCCTCGTCCGGCAGTGCCGGGCATCAAGCCTCCGCCCCCCCTGCGGGTTACCCCTATCTGCTCTGAGAGTGGCAGGGGAAAACCACAGGGGTGGCCCGTGCCAAGCTTGTCTGCCATGGGGGCCATCCATCAACTTTTCGAGCCGACTGTCGCGGAACGTGGGTTGTACCGCAGCGGTCGGTCGACTGAAGCAAGCACATGTACACAGACGACGTTCCAGTCGATTTTGGAGATCTCATCACTCGCGTCGCTGCTCCTGCGGTGCCCTCTGCCCGCGTCTGTCGCCCGGTGGTGGCATCTGCCACTGAGTTGCCGGACAATGGTCCGATCAGCAACCCGCGACTATGGGTGATTTTGCACACCATCACCCGGTCGACGGTGCAGTTGCTTCACTCGCGACCGCTGCGCTGCGATAAACTTTCCGTGCGCATCGACGGTCCCTCGGGCGAGATCATCAACGTCCTGTTGGCGGTGGCCTCGACGGCGCCACGGGGGGAGATTTATGAAACGACGGCGAGCTTCTATCGCTGATGCTCGCAATCGAGGGCGCGCTGTGGGTGAGGCGATAAAGCGCTCGCGGCTCTCGGTCACCCACGAGAACCCGACGGTCGCATGAACTTTTGGCAACCCAAGGGGCTGCCGTGGCAAAGCCTGGCGACCCTTGCTCGGCCCACCGCGCCTCGCGAACGTGATCGGCCGTTGCACGTGTTCCTATGCCTGGCCGACCACTTTGAGCCCAAGCGAGGCGGTGCGCCGGCGCACCTTGCACAGGATCGCGTCGCCCGCTGGCGGCACGACTATCCGCGGTCGGTCGCGGGGCTGGCTGACAGTGCCGGTCGCTCGCCGCGACACACTTTCTTTTATCCGGCTGAAGAGTATGAGCCGGACTATCTCGATCTGTTGGCGGAGATTTGCCGGCAGGGTCTGGGTGAGGTCGAAGTTCACCTGCATCACAACGACGACACATCCGACCACCTGCGCACGACGCTCGTCGAGTTCAAAGAGGCCCTTCACCACCGCCATGGATTATTGAGCAGGGACGCCCACGGAGAAATCACGTACGGTTTCATTCACGGTAACTGGGCGCTCGACAACTCGCGCCGCGATGGTCGCTGGTGCGGCGTGAATGACGAATTGACCGTGCTACGCGAGACCGGATGCTATGCCGACTTCACGATGCCGTCGGCTCCGGAGGAGTGCCAGACGAGCACCGTCAACGCGATCTACTACGCCTCGGACGATCGCCTACGGCCGAAGTCGCACGACCGTGGGCAAACGGCGGCGGTTCATCGCCCGCCGCCAAGCGAGGGCCTGTTGATGATTCAGGGGCCGCTTCTATTCGACTGGCGGTCGCGTAAATGGGCCCTTCTTCCGCGGCTGGAGAACGGTGAGTTGCACGGCGGCAGGCCGCCCTCCATCGATCGATTCTGGCTGTGGTTGCGCGCGGGCGTGACGGTCGAAGGTCAACTCGATTGGCGATTCGTTAAGCTCCACACGCACGGCGCCCACGAAGCGAATACCGCCATGCTTTTGGGAGAGCCCATGCGGCGCTTCCACGAATCGTTGGCCGAAGCGGCGCGCCGCGATGAGTCGCTTCGGTACTATTATGTCAGCGCCCGAGAGATGGCCGATCTGGTCCACCAGGCTGAACAGGGCGCCCTCGAACCGGTGCTCGCCGAATCACGATTCGGGATTCACTGACCGATGATCCACCACGGGGGGCGCACGTGCACGCAAATGCGGTCGCGCAGTTATGAACGACGGTCGCGAGTGCCTGCGGGCCGAAGAGCCGCAGCCGTAAACGCACGGATAACCTTCGGCGAAGATAAGTCCCACATCAAACATGGCCGCGCTCCACAGAACTTCGCGGTCCTTCCGATATGCCGCCATCAACCTGCTCCGACTGTGGTCACACGAAAATCGCCGCACACTCACGATTTTTCAACCGACCCCACGAACTGCGAGCCAAGACAGTATTCTTCAAACGCTGATCGACCCGTGGCCACCCGTCCCGCGTAATGGCGGGTGTGCGGTGCCTGTGCTAAAGTGAACCGCCGGTGTCAAACAAAGCGCGAACCTCGAAAGAAATGGTTGTAATCCAGTGGCAGCTTCACCGTCAGAAGTGCAGATTTTTCCCCACAACCTGCTGACGGGTTGCCTACCCAGGGACGACGACAGGCGTTGGTGGGTCGTGCATACGAAGGCACGACAGGAGAAGGCGATCGCCCGAGATTTGCTAGCCCAGTCGATCGCGTACTTCGCGCCGCAGACCGAAAGAACCACCCTTGTCCGTGGGCGCAAGCGGCGATCGTTCGTGCCTGTCTTCAGCAGCTACGTTTTTTTGTATGGTACCGAGGCGGAACGCTACAAGAGCCTGACCACGAACCGCGTTGCGCAGGTGATCAAAGTTGACGACCAGCATCAGTTGTGGAACGATCTCACCGGCGTGTGGCGGCTGATTGAATCGAAAGCACCATTGACGGTCGAAGGGCGTCTCATGACCGGCGATCGAGTGCGCATCCGCAGTGGCGTACTGGCCGGCATTGAGGGAATCGTGACGGAACGCCGCGCGAAATGCCGTCTGCTGGTTGGGGTTCAGATGCTGCAGCAGGGGATCTCGATGGAAGTTGACGATTTCATCTTAGAGCCGATTTGATCAGTTCCACAATGGGACTCTGGAAACCCGTGGCCGTGTCTACAAGCACGACGAATCCTCGGCAGATTTGCGGCCGATACACGCTCGACGGAACCACGGCGATTGGTGACTGAAAGCGCCTTGCGGAACGACCCTGCCGACGCGGAACCTGTACTGCAATTTGGTCCCACTGCGCACGTTGTGCTTGGGTGAATTCGGGACGGTAGCCCGCCCGCTACATCTGGCGCGTTTGATGAAAACGACGGACGGTTGGGAAGGGCAATTCGCTCTTGAGCCAGAGGTCGATTTCGCTCGCCGCCGGCGGCAAGTTTGGCTGTGAATCCCAACGGGATAGTTTCCTGCCCACCTGGGCCCAAGCGTGATTTGACGCTTGGCAGACGGTGGTCCGCACCCCCCGTTTGCGCAGATCGCGCTGTGCACTCAATACTTTGAGATGCAAGCACTTGCGACGAAACGACCGGTAAATTCCACGTTTCTCTGGCATTTGCTTGACATGGGGGACACCATCAATACACTGGTACTAACCCGCCAGCGGTATGGCGTCTTTTGGTGACGTGGCGCGTAATCGCCCCGAGTTTCCCCTGGCAGAACTGCTGCCGGCGGATTCAGCGTCTCAAATCGCCATGTTGGCTTGTCAGGAGAACGGTAGACGTCACTTGACGGGGACGGAGTGCGCGCGTGGGGCGAAGTCACCGTTCCCGTAGCTGGCGGCTATGTGCCGTGCTTTCTCCGATGAATCTGTTATTCGCTCTATAGATGGCGCCGCTCGCCGTTAGCCAAATGCCCCAAACATTGGATCAGGACGTCGCAGTGCAGCATGCCGACGTTGACGAGGCGACTTCCGTGCCGTCGATCAACTGGCTCGACATCCTGGCTATCGGCTGGCGCCGTAAATCGTTGCTGGCATTGGGCATGGCAGCAGCAACGATCCTGGGGGCGATCTACTTTTCGCGACAAACGCCGCTGTACGAGTCGGCGGCTCGGGTGTTGATCGTCCGGAAGAGGCCTGAGGTTGTCACGGGGAATCAGACACAGGTATCCGAATTTGAAGACTATGTCGCGACGCATCGGCTTCTGATTCAGAGCCCGCTGATCATCGAGCGCGCCACAAAAGAGGGCCGTTTGCAATCGCTCGAGACGTTCCAGCAAGAAGGTGGTGACGTCACCGGGTCGATTATCCGCAAACTCAAGGCGGAGCAAGTTTCCAATGACAAGGGCATGAATGCCAGCAACGTGTTGTACTTGGCATTTCGTGGTCCGGTCGCTGGCGAGTGCGGAGTGGTTATTGATGCCGTTCTCAAGAGTTATCAGCAGTTTCTTGACGAAACTTACCGCGATGCCAGCGAAGATACTGTGAATTTGATCACGCAAGCGCGTGATGTACTCGATAAAGACATCGCCGACCAGGAACGGGCATACCGCGAATTCCGAGAGAACTCACCCCTGGTCTATTACGGGCGAAGCACCGAGAACAACCCGCTGTACTCACGCCTGGCGCTTATCGAATCGCAGCGATCGACGCTCTTGATGCAGCAAGTTCAATTGGAAAGCGATCTGGCAACGATTGCCGAAGCGCGCCACATGCATCGGCCGGACGACGAAATATTGGCTCTCATTTCGGACCTGTCTGCGGCGCGCCACGAGGCCAATGCGGAGCGTGGACAGTCGACGCTCACGTTGCAGGAGCAGCTATTTCCCTTACTGCAGGAAGAGCAGCGCTTGCGTGAAGATTGCGGGTATGGTCCGAATCATCCGTCCGTTCAATCGGTGCGTGGCCGGATCGAAGCGACTCGTCGCTTCTTCGTGGTCCCTCCGGCTACGCATAGCAGACCCGATGACGAAGCGGAAGTCGCCAAAGGCGCGAGCTCTGCGGAGTTGGTGCTGGCGCACGTGGCCGAATTGCAGCGCGGATTGGATCGGCTCAAGGCCAATCAGCGTACGTTGGATGGGCTGTTCAAGAGCGAGCACAAGTCCGCCCAGGACCTGACCCGCTACGAGCTACGAGAAGAAGAATTCCAGCGTAACATGCAGCGAACGCAAAACCTGTATGACGGGATCGTCAATAAGATGCAGGATTTGAGCATGGTGAAAGATTACGGGGGCGTGACGGCGAGAGTCATCGCGCCGGCGGGGATTGGCACGCAGGTGGCGCCGAACGCCAAGTTGATCTTCGTGGCGTGGGGCTTTGTCGGACTACTGGCTGGCGGCGGCATGGTCTATCTGGCTGAGAAGCTCGACACGAGTTTTCGTACCCCGGACGAAATTCGCCAGCGTCTGGGCTTGACGGTGGTGGGACATATCCCGTTTGTCGAGCCGAGTGAAAAAACGAAACAGCGTATCGCCAGGCTCGGTGACCTGCTGAGCCCCACACTTTGTAGCTATCATGAGAGGCTGTCGCACGCAGCCGAGGCCTTCCGTGGGGTACGAACGGCCCTGTACTTTAGTAGTCGCGGGGCCGAAAACAAAGTCTTGCAGGTCACCAGTCCCAGACCGGGTGACGGTAAGAGTACCTTGGCCAGCAACCTCGCGGTTTCGATCGCGCAATCGGGTAAGCGTACCTTGCTGATTGATGCAGACCTGCGCAAGCCGACGTTGCACAAGATTTTCGGCCTATCGAAAGAGGTGGGACTCTCGTCGGTGATTGCTTTGCAGGTTGAACCGGACGATGCGATTCAGGAAACGCCGATCGCCAACTTGTCACTGCTTGCGTGTGGACCAATACCGCCTGACCCGGCCGAACTGCTGACCTCGCCGCGACTGGCCGAGTTGTTGCAGGTCGTTCGGCAAAAGTACGACTATGTGATCATCGATACGGCTCCTGTGCTGGCCGTCACCGATCCGTGTGCCGTCGCACCGCGTGTCGACGGGGTGATGCTGGTGATCCGTGTAGCGAAGCACGGTCGGAGCGACGCCCTGCGTGCCACTAAAATCCTCGCCGCACTCGATGTGAACATCCTAGGCGTCGTTGTGAACGGAGATGCAGGGAAGAATGCGACCTATGGTCGCGCTTATAAGTACGGCGCGTACGGTTATGGCGGCTATCGGTACAGCGAACATCGAGATGGCCGTTACGGGCGGTACGGAGACAGCGAATTTAGAGCGGATAGTGGCGCGGCGAATGAAAACCGCGATGCATCCAGCGTCGCGGATCTCCTATCGCCGATGGATACGCATGGACAGGAATGCGGCGCGGCCGGCAACGGCGACGTGGCGGGATCGAACGGCCATGCGCCAGCGAGGCGAGGGGCGACCGATACAGGATGACAACGTACGCATCTCGCGATTAGGCCAAGGGCGCCACGCTGCGCCTGGGAATCACGCGCAGTCATGGCTATTGGCTCGGCCAGTTAACGCGGCCGGCCGAAAATAGAAACGTCCGGTGGGGGTAGCTCCGATACTCCCTGGCGATCGGCAGTTTGCTTCGGCAATCATTCTGCCGCCATTGACTGCTTGGAGCGTGTCTGGATATTAACCTTTTGCTCGCATAAGGCGGCGAAGCATAAGGTGGAGCATGGCCGCGTAGAGCATGGCTTCGCTCGTCCGTGGGTTCCGTTCGAAGTCTTTGCCATGTCTTCGATGCTTGCCAGATGCTTGCCGAGCCACCAAACGTGCGTTCCATAATCCATCGCTTGGGCAGGGGCTGAAGACCTTTCAAACCCGGTTTCGCTCCTGCAACTGTAAGCCCATGGGCCCATTCTGGCAACGCGTTTCGCCCGTGGGCCGGATCCGCAAAGAGGACTTCGCGAGCAACAACTCCAACGTGTCGACGAGATCGTTGCCGGTCGGTCTTGCGTCGAAGCAGATCCCGTAGCCGATCATGGACTCGCTGCCAGACCCGCGGTCCCGCCATTCCCGGAACATTCTTAGTCTGATGGTGTTGACAGCTATGCGCTTTCTTCGGGAGCAAGGCAGAAGCTGTGCGTCACGGATGCTTTCGTCGTAGCCATTTCAGAATTGTTGCCTCCGTTGGTCGACTTTCACTGTCATTTGTTGGCTGGGCTGGATGACGGTCCGCGCACGGACGATGACGCACTTGCCATGTGCCGCATCGCCTACGACGAAGGAACTCGGTTGATTTCAGCGACTGCACACCAAAGTGAAACGTGGCCCAATGTCACTCCCGAACGCATCCGGCTGGCAACGCGACGTCTGGAACGTCAGCTTGCCGAAGCTCAAATTGGATTGAGTGTCTATCCTTGTGCCGAGGTGATGATTCACCCGGAATTGGAAGACTTATATGCGGGCGGTCGGTTGCTAAGCATTGCGGACATGGGGCACTATCTGCTCATCGAGATGCCGCACCAACTGTATTTCAACGTTCGCTACATGGTCGCAAAATTGCGTGCGGCGGGTGTGCGGCCGATTCTTGCGCATCCAGAGCGTTGTCCGGAATTGCTACACAAGGTAGGCGAAATCGAGGATTTGATTGACGCGGGATGTTTGGTTCAGGTGTCGACGAAAAGCATTACCGAACCGAAGAACCGACGAGACGAACGCGCATTAAGAAGTTGGTTTGAGCGCGGCATTCCCCACGTGCTGGGTTCCGATGGACATTCGCCACGCCGCCGTCCACCCCACATCCGCGCTGCCTACGACAAAATCAGTCGTTGGGCGGGTCCCGACGTTGCAACTCGAATCGCAAGCGCCAATGGAGTGGCGATCCTGCGCGGCTTGCCGTTCTGCGTGCCCGATTTCAAACCGCCCCGTCGTAGATGGTTTTGGCAGACAAAAGAACAGTACCCACATACGCGCAGACGTAAACCATAAAACGATCGGGTGTGAGCGCGGTGACGGCTGGGCACAGCAAACCGCGCCCCGTTTCGAAATCCCTCGCGGTCCAGATCCCACTCGACAGCAATGACTACATTATTAGCCATAATTGCCGTTGCCTTCATGTCGAGCGTTGTGGCAACGCTTGTGATGCGGACCGTTGCGCACCGCGTGGGGTTGACTGACCGTCCAGATGCGCACCGTAAGATGCAGAGCAAACCGGTGGCGCTGGGGGGCGGCGTGGCCGTTTTCGTCGGTCTCTTAGTGGCACTGGCGATGGTGGCCGCCACGCCAAACCACTTTCGCGGGCAGTTCTTGGCCGGGGCCGGCAATCTGTGTTGGCTGCTGGTCGCCGGCATGGTCATCGTGCTGGTCGGATTGTTGGATGACCGGTGCAACCTACGCGGTCGTCACAAACTGCTCGGACAAATCGCGGCAGCCCTCATTCTTGTGCCGGCCGGCTTTGCGATCCACCATGTGCGGATCTTCGACACCAATATCGAGTTGGGCTTGCTGTCGGTTCCCTTCACACTCTTTTGGCTGCTGGGCGCCGTGAATGCGTTGAACCTTATCGACGGCGCCGATGGCCTTGCCAGCAGCGTGGGCATCATTCTGTGCCTGGCCATCTCCGGCATGTGTCTGCTCACTCGGCACCCCGTGGAAGGCATCGTGGCCTGGGCCTTCGCAGGCAGTTTGTTGGGGTTCCTCTGCTTTAATTTTCCACCGGCTCGCATCTACTTGGGCGATGCCGGCAGCATGCTGATCGGGCTCCTGGTGGGCGCATTAGCAATTCGCGCCTCGCTGAAAGGACCTGCCACGGTGGCCTTGGCCGCACCATTGGCGATCTGGGCGATTCCGATTTTCGACGTCAGCGCGGCCATCGTGCGTCGAAAGCTGACGGGTCGCAGTGTCTACACCACCGACCGTGGTCACCTACACCACCGGCTGCTGGCCATGACCGGTAACAATACGCTGGTTCTGGGAGTGGTGGCAGCCGCGTGCGTCATCACCTGCTTGGGCGCGACCTTGAGCCTGCATTTCAATAACGACCTCCTCGCGTTCGCCGCGGTGGCCCCGGTGGCGGGCATTTTCGTGGTCACGCGCGCCTTCGGTGACGTAGAGCTGCTGCTAGTGGCAAATCGCGTGAAAAGCCTGGGTCAATCGATGTTGAATCCTGTGTCGGGCCGCAGTGAGGCCACGGTTGAGGCAGCCGTGCGTTTGCAGGGTGACCGGCCATGGGACGAGCTCTGGGCGTCGTTGACCGAGTTTGCCGACAAGCTGCGCCTCTATTCGATCCGTCTCGACGTGAACTTACCTGCCGTGCGCGAAGATTTCCACGCTTCGTGGAGACGCCCCTCGAGATGCGATCCGCAGGAACTCTGGCGAACCGAAATCCCGCTTTTTCTCAAAACCAATGTCATTGGGCGTTTGGTCGTGGCTGGCAAGCGCGATGATGGGCCGTCATGCCAATACATCGAACGGCTGATGGATCTTCTGGAGCCGTTCGAAACGCAATTGGTCGAAATGGCCGCGGCCAATACGCGACCGGTCGAATTGGAAACGGCCGAACTGGACTTGCTACGTCTCTCCGATACGGAGCGCTTGCCGGCATTGGGCAATACGTCGAAGGGTGGCGTCTGACTTTTTGGTGCGTGCTAAAACCACGACCTACGGCCGTTCGACGCGGAGAGGACCTGCCGCTCAAGCGAGCGATGATTGAGGAAAATAGAATACGCTCCTTCTCGCGCGAGCCGCGCTGGACCAAGAGAATGAGCATCTGGACAGGTTTGACTCGTTGTCGCACGTCCGATGTGGGTGCAAAAGGTCAACGCCACCGTTCGACTAAGATTCACCCCTAAAAAGCCCCTGCAGGATTTCGCTCGCGGCCGCGCCACACTCTGTGGGCGTGGTCGATTACTCGCATGACATGCCATCGGGCAAGTCTATCACCTCTGACAACTGACCTCGGAGATTTGTTGTGAATGACGATCTTATACTTGTGGCTGGCGCCGGCGGATTCATCGGTGGTCACTTGGTGGCGGACTTGTTGCGGCAGGGATACACGCGTGTTCGCGCCGTCGACATCAAGCCGCTCGACGAGTGGTACCAGATCTTCAGCCAAGCGGAGAATATCTCGGCTGACTTGAAAGATGCCTGGGTTTGTAACGATGCGTGTGAGGATGTGGACGTCGTCTACAATCTGGCCGCCGATATGGGCGGAATGGGGTTCATCGAAAACAATAAAGCGCTCTGCATGCTCTCGGTGCTGATCAATACGCACCTGCTCATGGCGGCGAAAAATGCCCGGGTGCAGCGCTATTTCTATGCCAGTTCGGCCTGCGTCTATAACGCCGAGAAGCAACGTTCTGTCGACGTGACGGCACTGAAAGAAGAGGATGCCTACCCGGCACTTGCCGAAGACGGCTACGGTTGGGAAAAGCTCTTTTCGGAACGGATGTGCCGGCACTTCCGCGAAGACTTTGGAATGGTGACGCGCGTGGCGCGATTTCACAATGTCTACGGACCGTACGGCACCTGGGAAGGAGGGCGCGAGAAGGCCCCCGCGGCGATTTGCCGCAAGGTGATCGAGGCGCTAGCAAATGGCACGCGAGAAATCGAAATCTGGGGCGACGGGCACCAGACCCGCAGCTTTATGTATATCGATGATTGTTTGTCGGGGATTAAACGGATCATGGCAAGCGAAATCGAGGAGCCGATCAACCTCGGCTCGAGCGAGCTAGTCTCGATCAATGGCCTCAGCGACTTGGTCGAGGAAATCGCCGGAGTACGATTCGAGCGCAAATATAACCTTTCCGCTCCGAAGGGCGTGAATGGGCGCAACAGCGACAATACGAAGATTCAGCAGTACCTCGGTTGGCAACCCAGTACGCGCCTGCGCGACGGCTTGGAGAAAACGTATGCCTGGATCTACGACGAATATCACGCCAAATACGGCAGCCGGCGGCTGGTAACCAGCGGTTAGCAAGACGCGCACTACGAGGTCCCTGAACCCCTATTCCCTGATCCATCTCCAACTTGCCCTCTCTTCTCTACATTTGTGACTGGCTGCCGCCAGATTTCGGCGCCGTGGGCCAGTATAGTCTTGGCTTCGCGCGACAACGCGCGGCCGCGGGCGAGGATGTGGTGCTGGCCGGGCTGTCATCGACATCCGAAGGGACCGAAGTTGAAAATGTGGGCGCTGGCATGCTGACGGTGTTGCGCTTCAAGGCGGAGTTGTACGACCGCAGCAACCTCCGCCAGCGCGCCTGGTGGACGCTGAAGCTCAATCTGCGTCTTCTTTGGCTGTTGCGTAAACACATGTGGCGTGCGGACGAAGTGCTCTTCACCGGCAGTCCGCCCTATCTTCTGCACTTTTTGGCGCCCTTGAACCTGCTGTTGCGAAAGCGGTTGGTTTACCGCATCACGGATTTTCACCCCGAATGCTTGATGGCGGGGATGGACCGCGTGCCTCTGCCGCTAGTGGCGCTGCACCGCCTAACGGTAGCCTGGCGAAAGACGGTCGGCCGTTTCGAAGTGCTGGGCGAGGACCAGCGGCGGCGGATCTTGGAGATGGGAATCAACCCCGACCTCATCTGCCTGAAGCGCGACCCCTCGCCCGTCTCGATCGCTTCCGATACTGTGCCGTTGCCGCGGCCGCCCGAGTTGGCCGGCTATGCCATTTTACTCTATTCAGGCAATTTTGGCGTGGCTCATGACCACGAGACTTTTGTAGAGGGTTACCGGCTGCACCACACGCAGGGCAGCGGTCGCGTTGGCCTGTGGCTCAACGCTACCGGCGCCAAAGCCGACGCAGTGGAGGGATTGCTGCGCGAGGCTGGGTTGCCAGTCCACCGAAGCCGCCCCGTTCCCCTCAGCGATCTCCCGCGGCTATTGGTCACACCTGACGCACATCTGATCACGCTCCGCGATGCATTCGTCGGCTACGTCATGCCCTCGAAGGTCTACGGTTGCATCGAGGCGGGCGGCGACGTGCTGTATGTCGGCAGTACCGAGTCCGACGTACACCTGCTGGCGAGCGAGCAGCTTCCGGCCACCGCCTATCATCAGGTTCCGACCGGACGCCCCGACCTAGTATTCGCGGCGCTCGAGGCGCTCGCCGACCGGGCAGCGGACCGTGTCTCCATCGTTTCCCGCCGGCAAGCTTTGGCGTAGTTTGGAAAACTACGCTGCCCCGGCACGGTGCCAGCCAATAGTACATCGTTGAACACGAAATCGATCAGTGAAAAGGCGCGCTCGGCCCTGTTGTGGAACGGCGGCTTCAGCGTCGTTCGCGATGTGGTCCACTTTGGCGTAACGTTGGTCCTGGTCCGCCTTCTGACCACTGAGGACTACGGCGCCTATGCGGTGGTCATGAGCGTCTTCGCCTTTCTCAGCGCGTTCTCGTTCGAAAACTTCATGGCGCATGTGCTTCAGGTCCGAGATGATCGCGAAGTACATTGGCAGGACCACTTCACGGCCGCTGTCGTGGTTCAACTCGCAATCTTCCTGGTGACCAACCTAGTGGCGCTGGGCATGCGATACACCCACGATTATGCACGCGTGGCCGGGGCAGTACACGTCGTCTCGTGTGTCGCACTTTTGGCGTGCATGGGCGGTTTTCGAATGAAGGTTCTCGAGCGGGCACATGATTGGCGCCGCTTGCGTTCGCTACACCTAGCGGGTGTAGTGGCCGGAAACGCGCTGGCCATCGGCTTGGCGGCGGCTGGCGCCGGCGTCTATGCGCTAGTGATCGGTCCTTTCCTCAAGTACGTTCCCTTCCTAATCGACCTGTTCCTGGTCGAGCGTTGGCGGCCGACGTTTCGCTGGAACGCCTCGAATTGGGCTGCGGCCTGGTGGTTCGGATTGAATCGTATCTCGGCGCAGGCCGTGCAGCGCAGCCGCAAGCTGGTCGAAAGCGGCATCATGGTACATCTAGTCGGGTTGGCGGCGCTGGGCGTGTATGGGCGCGCGGTGGGCCTGGCACAGTTGGCCTGCTTGCAGTTGACGTCGGTGGCCATGCAGTCGATTTATCCTGTTTTGACTCGCATCAAGCCCGGGTCCGCTGAGTACGCACGTGCTTGCCATCTCGCCCTGCGGGGCGCGGCTTGGTTCGTTGTTCCTGTGGGAGTCGCCTTGGCGACGCTCTCAGGCCCGTTAGTCCGTTTGTTGTACGGCAGCCGTTGGACCGAGGTGATCCCGATCTTGCCCTGGGCGATGGCCGTCGGAGCCGTCGCCGGCCTGGGCCAAGTGCTTTACAACCTGGTCTTAGGTAACTTACAGCATCGCGCCTGTCTCATGTACGACATCTGGACCTTAGTAGGAACGGTGCTGGCTTTGGGCACACTGTTCGCCACAAATGAATCGTCCACTTACCTAGGCGCCCTGGCCGTCGTCGAAGCGGTGGGCGCCGTCGGGCTGCTCTGGCAATTACGGTGCACTAGTGCTGTCCAGTTATCTGACGTCACCGCCGCGATCCTGTATGCCGGTGTAGCTGCGACGCTGGCGCTCTTCGCTGGCAAGAGCCTCGTTGCCGTAACGGGTTTGGATATTGAAGCAATAACAGGCGCGGCACTCTTTGCCGCCGCGTTCGCGGCGACGTACCTCGTTTGTTTGCGGCTTCTGTTCGCCCGCTCGCTGAGGGAGTTGCTCGGTCAATTACCCGCAGGACGACATCTCGGCCGGCTTTTGCGGTTGACGGCCTAGCCGCGTTTTGAGGTTCCACCTTGTAGCCATCGGATGTTGCGTTTCCTCTACAAACATATCTTGCGTTTGCCAAGTTTTCGCGGCAAAGGGCGAATCGAAACGGTATTGCGCGCACGCCTGGCGCCACGGTTGGAGCGTGTGGATGGCATTTACATGGATCTCGATCCAATTGAGTGGTGCCAGATCGAGCTACTTTCCGGGCACGTGCCTGAGCGGCGCACCGCAGACTTGTTTGGCAAGCTTTTGCGTCCCGGTGATACCTATGTGGATGTCGGGGCGCACGTCGGTTTCCACACGCTGGTGGCCAGGCGGCACTTGGGCCATCAAGGCCGCGTTATCGCGGTAGAGCCGCAACCGTACAATTGCAATAAAATCGACGCGAATTGGCGCGTCAACGGTTTTTCGAACATCATCGTTTGCGTGGCGGCCGCCGGCGAACGAAACGACATGGTCGAGTTAAACTCGCAGGCTACTAGCGACCGGTCACGTCTGTCGTTATGCCTGCCGGGAGTCAACGATCAACCGCTGTGCTTCCGTGTGCCGCTGGTGCGGTTGGATTCGCTCCTGGAGCAGTTGAAGTGCGATCGCATACGGCTCTTGAAGATCGACGTCGAAGGTTATGAGTTGGAGGTCATCAGGGGGCTCGGTGCCTGGGTGGAAAAGATAGACCATGTCATTGCCGAAGTGCTCGATTGGGAGTCTCCGTCCGCTCGA
This sequence comes from Pirellulales bacterium, assembly GCA_035547915.1. Lineage (GTDB taxonomy): Bacteria > Planctomycetota > Planctomycetia > Pirellulales > JAICIG01 > DASSFG01. The sequence continues at coordinate 15,592 of DASZTS010000006.1, forward strand.
ACTACCGATCTGCTGGCGCTGCTGGCAAACCTCGGCTTTGAATTGAAAAACATTGAGGGCGCGTCTTGGAACGCCGGCGAAAATCTGCCGGAAAACAATCTCTGGGGTTCGCGGGTCCGACCGTAACGTCCCCTTCCGTCTCGATTCGTTTGGCGCCGTGGCGCCTCTGAGTTTGCCGCCCCGGCGCCTCCGAAAAAGTTCACTGCCAATCATGCCCCGTCTCTCAACGTGCATTAAGTCGTGGATCAACGCGCCGTTATACATTGTTAACTTGCAATTATCCACGTTAACGACGCAACGTGGCGAAGCGAGACGCCTTCAGAAGTTGGCTGATTCTGGGTATTTCGATCGCCCCGCGTTTCCCTTACCGCGTTCCATGGCTGCGATGGATTGTACGCCGGTTCTCATGGCGCTCGAGGAACATTTGCCTCGCTTCGCAAGTTTCACGGACGAGACGGCCAACGACGTCGGTTACCGGCTTGATAACGGCTTTTTCTCGTCGCCGGACGCGGAAGTGCTGTACACGATGGTACGTCTTCACAAACCTGGGAGAATCGTTGAGGTTGGCAGCGGCAATAGCACGAAAATCAGCCGTCAGGCGATCATCGATGGTGGTTTGGGCACCCACTTGACGTGCATTGACCCTTGCCCGCGCACCGACGTCAGCCGCCACGCCACCGAGATCTTTCTGCAGCCAGTAGAACAACTGGCCGATCACGATGTGTTCCGGTCACTCGCCGACGGAGACCTGCTTTTCATCGATTCCAGCCACGAACTTCGGCCGGGTAACGATTGCGTGGCACTCTTCCTGCGTGTACTTCCCGGGCTGCCACCCGGGGTATTGGTCCATATCCATGACGTCTTCCTGCCGTACGATTACCCGCCGTGGTTCGCAGACGTGGGATTGGCACAGTGTGCGGAACAATACTTGGTGCAAGCGATGTTGATGCCTGAAGCTGGCTTCGATGTGCTCTGGGCCAGCCAATACATGGTCCGAACGGATGAGCGGGTATCGAGGATACTGCCCGCGGCATCGGCACGCTGGGCGACCAGTCTCTGGCTACGAAAACGATGAGCATCAAGCAGGTGACTCGCTCGGTTTGGGGGAATCCCGGCAATCGTGGCCGACGGCTATACAAGACGCTGGCCGCTGTGCGCTGGCAGTTCCAGAAGCGGATCGTGAGGTCGCCCCGGACGATCATGCTGGCCAACGGGGTTCGGTTTCGTGCCTATCCTGATTGTGTTGTCTCGTCTGCCTTGATTTACGCGGACTGGCCCGAATTCCATGAACTGCGGTTTGTTCGCAAGCAGCTATGCCCCACCGACCTTGTAGTTGACGTGGGCGCCAACGTCGGACACGTGTCGTTGTTGTTAGCCGACATCGTCGGCGCGGAGAACTTGGTCGCTTTCGAGCCTACGCCGGTGACCTATGCTCGCCTGGTTGAAAACTGGCAGCTCAACGGGTGGCAAACCGATAGGCTATACCAGGCCGCCGTGGGAGCAACAGCAGGCAAGGTCTGCCTGCGCGACGTACCACATCCGCTAACAACAAACGCGGTGGGGCCGGTGCTCGGTCCGACGATCGAGGTGCCGCTCGTCAGCCTTGATGATTTCCGGGCTGACCTTCCTGACCGCCGGATCGGTCTTTTGAAAATCGACGTCGAGGGGTACGAAAGCAAGGTGTTCGGTGGTTGCCGGCGGTTACTGTCCGAGAATAGGCCCAGGCTGGTGATGTTCGAGTCGTTGCAAGGGCATATTGATGCCGAAATCGCGACTGTGTTGGCTGACGCTGGCTACGCAAGCTTTGAGCTCAACGCGGACGGTCGACCAGATTTTGCTCGCGCCACGGCACAAAACCAGTTCGCTGTACCGGCTGAAACTATCGCACATCTCGAGCGATGATGGCGAGTTCCATGGCTACCGGAGCAGGTATAACCCTAGGATCGATGCGCCGCGTGTTGATCGTCTCGCCGCATTTCCCTCCCACGAACGCGGCCGACATGCACCGGGTACGAATTAGTTTGCCGTTCTACCAGGACTTTGGTTGGGATCCGGAGGTTCTGGCGGTAGATGCGGCGTATGTGGAAGGAACGCGCGAGCCCGCGCTGCTGGAAACGGTCCCGGAAGGCGTGCCGATGCATCGAGTCAGGGCGTTGCCGGCCCGTCTGGCCCGAAAGGTCGGCTTTAGCGCCTTGGGATTGCGTGCTTTTCCGTTTCTGTATCGGCAGGGACTGCGAGTTATCCGGCTGAGAAAGCCGGACTTGATTTTCTTTTCGACGACGATGTTTCCGGTAATGCCACTGGGTCGGCTTTGGAAGCGACGATTTGGCGTGCCGTTCGTGCTTGACATGCAAGACCCCTGGGTCACCGACTACTATGACCGCAATCCCGGTGCGCCACGCCTCCCAAAGCATCGCTTGGCGCAGCGAATGCACAAGATGCTCGAGCATTGGACGATGCGCGATGTAGATGGTTTGTTGGCGGTTTCCGAGACCTACCATCACGCCTTGCGTGAACGCTATCCCTGGATTCCCGAGTCTGCCTGTCATACGCTTCCGTTTGGCGCCCCAGCATCTGATTTCGAGATCGCTGGACGGGCGGACTCCTCTACTAAGCTGTTTAACGCAGGCGACGGGTTATGGCACGGTGTTTATGCCGGTAGACTCGGCGCAGATATGCGGCTGGTATGTCATGCGATTTGCAAGGCGCTCGTCGCCGGTCTGCAAGAAAACCCGTCCTTGTTCGGACGTGTGCGATTGCACTTCGTTGGCACCGACTACGCGGTGGGGGCGGCGGCTAAAGCCACGATTCAGCCAATCGCTGATTCAATGGGTCTAGGCGAAGTAATCTCCGAACAACCGGGGCGTCTACCGTACATGGAAGTGCTGCGTCTATTAAAGGCCGCCGATTTTCTTTTGGTGCCCGGTTCGGACGATCCCGCATATACGGCGTCTAAACTTTATCCGTATATTCTGGCGAGAAAACCGTTATTAGCGGTGTTTCACCAGGCGAGCAGCGTCGTACAAGTAGTTCGCTCCACGGCCGCTGGAGATGTGGTTACGTTCGATTCCGCCGATACGCATTGCGAAATCGCCGCCCGGCTGTTGCCGGTTTGGAAGGCCTTGCTTACTTGGCTTCCGTTCCGACCTCCGACCAATTGGCGAGCCTTTGAGCCTTATACGGCGCGTGAGATGACGCGCCAGCAGTGCGAGTTTTTCGATCGCGTCCTGCAACGACGGATTCATAACCATCGCTCGAACGGCGTCCTGCGCGAGACAGCCTAGCATGATGCAAGATTCGCAAACGATCAACGTCGACACCGAGGTGCTTGGCGGAGTGGAAACTGCTCATGTGCCTGATGGTGCCGCCGGTACGGTGCCAACTGGAGGGCTGTCGGGCCGGCGAATCCTGTTCGTTATGCCATCGATACCGTTGCAAGGCATGGAGCGCGCCACAATCCAGATCATGCGAATACTTATCGGCCAGGGCGCCGAAGTATTATGCGTGACCGAACGCACGTACGGTGACAAGGTGCGCGCGGAGGTGGAGCGCCTCGGCGCGCGTTGCATCGCCATCGACTGCCATGTGAAACTCGAGCTTGCAAAGAATCCGCGGACGATGGGACGCATGTTTTGGCACTGGGCGCGGTTTGCACTGGCGCTTCGACGAACGATCCGAGAATTTCGGCCAACCCATATACATATTACAAATATTTCGTTTTTCATTTATTCTTTCCCGGCTATTTGGCGTACAAAATCCCCGGTCGTTTTCCGTCTGTCAAACCCTCCAGTCGCTGGGCTTCCACGAATGAAACAAGCGGCGTGGAACTGGATCTGGCGGCGGTGCGTGCCTGCGGCGTGCGATGTCTTGGTCTGCAACTCCCAATTCGCGCTCGCTCAGTTGCGTGCGCGGGGTGTCGACTTCCCCAACGTGGTGCTGCTCAACAATTGCTTGCCCGAGCGGTCGGTGGATGGTCCCAGCGATATTCCGCCGATTCGTTCGGACCGATTCAACATTGTGTACCTCGGCCGGATCCAGCCGAAGAAGGGGTGCGAGCTGTTGGTCGATGCGGCGATTCGGATGCTCGATGAAGGGCTGCAAGTCGATGTCGTGCTCGCGGGTGAGTACCAGTGGCAGAATCCCTTCGCGGAGGCGCTGATTGCCAGGGTGGCGCGCGCTGGTTGCGCCGAGCATATCCGGTTTTTGGGCGAAGTGCAGGATGTTTTCGGTCTCCTTGACGCGTGCGACCTGCACGTACACGCTTCGTTGACCGAGTCCTTTAGCAACGCGGTGCTGGAAGCGAAGTCGCGCGGTGTGCCCTCGGTCGCATTTCCATGCACATCGTTGCCGGAACAGATCACGCATCTGCAAGACGGCTATCTCTGTTCAGACTCGAGCAGTGATGCCCTTTATGAAGGGATCCGCTTCTTCGTCGATCATCCGGAGGAACGGCGCGCTGCTGGCCATGCGGCCCGCAGGTCGTTGGAGCGATATTCGGTGGAGCGCGCCGCCCGGGCTTGGGTACAACTATACCAGGAAGTTTGACCCGGCCGATCGTCCGCCACGATTCAGCATGCTACCAAACTTTATAGGCATTGGCGCGCCGAAGGCGGGCACCACTTGGTTAGCCCGCTGCCTCGGAGAGCATCCGCAGATCTTTATGGCGGCGGTCAAGGAAACGAGTTTCTTCCGTTATGCCGATCCGGACGGGCGAATAAAGGAATATGAGGAGCATTTTGCCGGTGCTGAGGGGGCTGTGGCGGTAGGTGAATTTACTACTAGTTATCTTGAATCTGATCGGCCGCCGGTTGCGATAAACCGCCTGCTTCCCCAAGTCCGATTACTTGTTTCCCTTCGTAACCCCATCGATCAGGTGTATTCACACTATTGGCACCTCGCGCGGCAGAACTTCCATCTGTGGGCTGCGCGCGACGTGCCGCGCAGTTTCGAAGAAGCCGTCGAGTGTCAGCCGGATAGATTGTTTGCCGTCACACAATATCACCACCATTTGCGACGCTGGCTCAACTACTTCGAGCGGCGCCAGCTCTTGATCCTGTTCTATGACGATCTACGCTGCCATCCGCAGCAGGTGCTTTGCCAGGTCTATGACTTTCTCGGCGTCGATCCGAGCTTTGTGGCCCCATCGACCCAAGAAAGTGGGGCCACGGTACGGCGCGGAGTTTCACCCCGTTCTTCAGGCTCCGGCCGCATGCATGCAATCCTGTACGACCGATTGAATCGTTGCGTGTACCGGCCACTCAAAAACCTATTGGGCGTGCGACGAGCGGCGCGACTCAAGGACCTGTTTCACATTCGGCAAGTAATGGAAACGGTCTTCTTTCAGCCGGGTTACCCCCCTATGCATCCCGACACACGAGCCATGCTCGCGAAGCGATTTGCCGACGAAATTGGGGCGCTCGAAGAGCTGACCGGGAAGGATTTGAGTCATTGGAAATGAGCGGCACGGACGATATCCCATTACGATTGGGAATTCTGGCCACGCATCCAATCCAATATCACGCGCCGTGGTTTCGCCACCTCGCTCAGCGATTCGATCTGGAAGTTTTCTTCGCCCATCAACAAGATGCGGCCGGTCAGGCCGCAGCGGGGTTCATGGTGCCGTTCGAATGGGACGTGCCGCTCTTGGAAGGCTATCGTTACCGCTGGCTGCGGAACGTGGCCCGTCGCCCGAGCGTTGGCAGCTTTCGCGGTTGCGATACACCGGAACTGTCGGAGCTGATCGCGAATGGCGGTTTCGATGCAGTCTTGGTGTGCGGTTGGAACAAGAAGTGCTTTTTGCAAGCGCTCGCGGCGTGTAAGAAGCAGGGCGTACCGATCCTGGTGCGAGGCGATTCGCAGCTCAACTCTCGCCGGTCGTACCTCAAGGCCGCGGCAAAGCATGTCGCCTACCGTTGGTTCCTGCGCCGGTTCGATGCGCACCTGTTCGTCGGCCGGCGCAACCACGAGTATTTGGTTCACTACGGCGTACCGAAGGATCGCTTGTACTTCTGCCCGCACTTTGTCGATAACGAATTCTTTGCCAGCCGGGCCGCTTGGGCGGCTGGCACTGGTGCGAGCGCGCGAGTACGCCAGGAACTGGGCATTCCCTCAGATGGCTTTGTGTTCTTGTTTGTAGGCAAGCTGCTGGAGCGCAAGCGTCCTGCCGATTTGATCAACGCATGCTTGAAGGCATTTCCGACTCCCGCGGGCGCCGGTGCATACGCTGTATTTGTCGGTGACGGGCCATTGCGCGAGTCATTGAACCAGCATGCGTCGATCATGAGTGATCGCATTCGTTTCGCAGGTTTTCGTAACCAGTCTGAATTGCCCGCCTATTACCAGGCCGCCGACGCGTTGGTACTCCCGTCCGACGCGAGTGAAACTTGGGGATTGGTGGTTAACGAGGCGATGGCTTGCGGGCGGCCGTGCATCGTTAGCGACGCAGCAGGGTGTGGTCCCGACTTGGTCGACAATGCCGACACCGGGTTCGATTTTCCCTTGGGTGATACCGATGCACTAGCCGAGCGCATGCTAGCCTTACGGAGTCGCGTGCGACAGAACCCGGAAAGCGTTCTCACGGCGCTGGCGGCTAAAACACAGCAATTCTCGCTCGCGAGCGCCACGAACGGTCTAGCTGGCGCCCTTGAAGCGATCGTAGTACGCAGACAGGGATTCCGAACGCCCCGTATGCCGATACCGTTTACCTCCCGGGCGAAAGTTAGGTGAGCATGGGCTTGCAACGTTATTTCCCGAAGTACGACGATTACGGCGCCTACCATTGGGAGGAATGCGATCGTTCAGCGCGCCGCTTCAATCCACCGTTGGTTGCGCGCTATGCGGCTGTCGTGCGTAGAGTGTCGTCCGGCCAACGCGTTCTGGATGTGGGTTGTGGCGATGGCTACCTGATGAGTTTGCTAAGCCCGCTGGCAGAGTCGGTGACTGGCATCGATCCCGAGCCGGCAGCCATCGCTTTGGCAAACGACAAATTGAAAGACTACCATAATTGTTCGGTTAACGTTGGTTCGTGCTACGACCTGGAATTCCCGGACAATTCGTTCGGCTCCGTGGTAATGGCCGACATGATCGAACACGTGGACGATGACGATCTCTGCGTGCAAGAAGCTAGCCGGGTCCTTTCTCCCGAGGGGACGGTGATTGTCACGACGCCTCGTCGCCGTCAAGATCGGCCGATTGGGCGGGATCATGTGAGGGAATACACTGCAGACGAACTTGCGCAACTGATGCGGCGGTGGTTCGCCGAAATTCAAATTGTTGGGTTGTGGCCGCTCAACTGGTCAAAACTGTATCGTACGAAGCTTGGCTGGAGAGCTATCAAGATCCTCGCGCGCCACTGCGGTAATCCCTTCGATCGTGAGGGGACAGATACAGACCAATTTGCGATGCTGCTCGCCGTGGGCCGGCAACCGCGCAAGCAAACCGTAGGCTAGAGTCGGAACGTGTTTGACGGCAGTCGGCAACCTCCGAGATCGTTTCCGTCCCGACGGGCAAATGGCCGATCGCCCTTGCTGCGCGCGAGCCATGCCGCCCTGCGAGCGCGGGTTGAGATGCCGACTTCGAGGCTCATGCTTTTGATCGCCTTGGCCGCACTTATCGCCAGTGCTGTCTGCACAGACTTTGTGGCGGGAATGGCGGTGGTCGCATTGGGGGCGGTGTTCTTGCTGTTGCGCGGCAGCGGCGACCCTGGGATATTCATGTTCTGCTTGGCGTACCAATGGATGTTCATTGTCACCGGCTTGATATTCCAGGACTTGATGGGAGTGTACCCGGGCAACATTCCGACCGATTCGTTGGGTACTGCGGTGGCGCTGATGTTGTTGTCACTGGTGGCGCTGGCAGGCGGTATTCGCGGGGGGATGATCCTTTGCGACCATCTGACCGGTCCGCTGCACGTCAGTATGGCGGCTAAAGAAGCCACCTATGACGTCAACCGGCTATTCTGGCTGGTAATCAGCTTGTTCGCTGCATCTTGGCTTACAAACGCCACATCCCGGCAGGTGGCATATTCAATCTCGCAGATACTGTCCGCTGGCGTTCAGTTCCGTTTTGTTTTTTTGTACATGCTGTTTCTGACGGTCATCCGGAGCGGCCGTGGCTGGGGGCGTGGGCTGGTCGCGTTGGCGTTCGCCTTGATCCCGACATTCACTTCGGGGATGTCGAGTTTTAAAGAACTGTTGTTCATGCTCTTGCTGGCAATGCTCACGGAGATTGCCCGGCGACGCGCCACGATCGGCTTAAGCCGGGGGATGAAGCGAACCTGCTTGGCGGCGGCCTGCTTGGCGATGGCTTTGGTGCCGGTAGGGTTGATCTGGAATGGGGCCATCAAGCCGGCGTGGCGCCCCCAGGTGCAAGGTGCGCAAAGGATCGAGGGGTCTAGGATCGCCCTCCTCGGAGCGTTCTTCAATACGGCCGTCGATGCCATAACACACATGGATTGGACATCCAGCGTCGAAACGTCCGCCCAGCGCTTTTCGAATGCGCCGTATCTTTTTTCGCGGGTGGTCGACCGTATTCCGGGCCAGATCCCATATGAGGATGGGTCGCTGACTTGGCGCGGGGTGCAACACATTTTGACCCCTCGCTTCCTGTTCCCGAACAAGGTCAACCTTGGATCCGATTCGTGGATGGTACGCAAATACGCCGGTGTCGCGGCCGCCGGCGAGGAATCGGATACGTCGGTTGGGCTCAGTTACCTCGCGGAGTTTTACATCGACTTCGGCCCCATAGGCATGTGCGTTGCCGCGTTCTGCTTTGGCTCCCCGCTGGGAATGGCCTACCGATCGCTGGCGCTTGTGGCCCCTTCGCCTCCATTCTATGCCGGTTCGGCGGCGACTGTAATGATCGGCGGCTTCATGGGCCTGGAGGCCGGCTTCGCTAAATTATTGGGCACGTTGGTCATGAATCTTGCGGTGTTCGCAGTTTTATTAAGAATATTCGGACGTAGGTGGCACTCAGCGCTGGTCCTCGTACCCAAGCAGCGACGGAGACCCTCCGCCATCGGAACAAGGGTCGTCAACAAGCCGTCATAAGGTTGCTTTTACCGGATTGAAAACTTCGCTCGTATTCGCGATGACAGGCGCCTACGGGTTGTGCGGTGGAGTTGCGACAGCCAACAAAAACATCCTGCATGGCCTCGTGCGGCTCAGCGAGGATTATGATTATCCGTTGCGGGTGATCAGTTTGTCGGAGCTTGCCGGCGACCGACCCAGATGTCTTCCCGCTCACGTTCCTTTTCATGGCTGCGCTGGACGGAAGCATGTATTCGCGCGCGCATTGATGCGATGCGCCATTTCAAGACCCACGATCTGCTTCGATCACGTTACACTGGCACTTCCCGTCTTGCCTCTGGCGGCCACCGGCTTGGTTTCGACTGTAATCTTCGGCCACGGGTCGGAGGTGGGCCGCCGCATGAAGCGTACGAGCCGCTGGTCGCTACGAGTTGCCCGCAAGGTGCTGACAAATTCGAGCTTCACCCTACGGAACGTGCGTCGCCGGTTGGAGAGAGTGGATGGTGAGCCGTGCCCCTTGGGGCTTTCGCCCGATTTTGCCCTGAATTGCACGGTTCCAGATCCACCGGCTGAACCGATCGAGTTGGAGGCCGTCGATGGTCGCGTGCGACGTCTGGCGGGGCAAGTGCTGCTTTTGGTAGCGCGACTCGATCCAGCCGAAGGAGAAAAGGGGCATGCCGAGCTGATCACCACCTTGCCTGACTTGATTAGCGAATTTCCAAGTGTGCAATTGGTATTTCCCGGCCCCGGCGAGGGACGAAAACCGCTGGCGGAGTTGGCCCATCGCCTCGGTGTCGCCGATGCCGTCTTTATGCCCGGCGGCGTCGCACCGGAGTTGCTTCAGAAGTTGTATAACGTCTGCTACGCCTTCGTCATGCCCAGCCGACAGGAGGGCTTTGGGCTGGTCTACCTCGAGGCAATGAACTACGCCAAGCCATGCGTGGGTTGCTTCGACGACGGTGCCGAGGAAGTGATCGTACCTGGCGAGACCGGTTGGCTGGTGCGCAATCCTACTCATGGTGCCGAATTACTGGAAATATTGAAGTCCTTGCTGAGCAATCCCGAGCGCGCAAGAGCATGCGGGCTCAATGGCTTTCGCCGCTTGCACGAACGCTTTACCTCGCAGCAGCACCAAGATCGCGTCATTGCGAGCCTCGAGCGAATCCTCTGACCTCCATCGTGCGACAATTCCGTGCGCGAGTCGCCGCTCGCTGGGTCAACGATCAGCATCGGTTCTACGCCGATCAGGGGGACTTAGCATCGTCTTCGGCGTGGCAGCTCAATCGCTTCAATGACATATGGGCTTCGCTACGAGCAAATGTGCCGTTTTGGCAGGCATTCCACACGCAACGACGGCCGCCGGATCGCTTTACAAGTTGGGAAGAATTCAGCGCGGTGCTGCCCGTCCTTTCTCGCGCCGAGCTCCGTGCAGCCGGTCGCACGATATGCGATCCACAGCAGCCAATCTACGATTGGCGTTCGACGGGAGGGTCCACCGGGGAGCCGTTGCGAATACCGGTCTGGAAGTCGGAACCGGCAGTCGCCGCTGAAGACCTGTGGTACGCGCGCAGTTGGTTCCAGGTGTCGCCGCGCGACAAGTTATTCATGATTTGGGGGCACAGCCATCTCTTGGGCCGTGGTTTTCGAGGATGGCTCAATGCGCGGCGGCGAACGTTCAACGATTGGTTGCTGGGATACTACCGCTCGTCGGCATACGACCTCAGCGAAGGCGGCTTACGCGCAGCGGGCCGCGCATTGCTGCAATTCCGACCGAATTACGTTCTCGGTTACGCCGTGGCACTGGACCGATTCGCCCAGTACCATTCGGCCGAAAAAGCTGCGTTTCGTGCACTTGGCCTTAAAGCCGTTATCGCCACCGCAGAATCGTTCCCTAGGGCAAGCAGCCGGGAGAGTCTGGCTGACCTCTTCGGCTGTCCGGTCGTAATGGAATATGGCGCGGTAGAGACGGGCCCACTTGCCCACCAGCGACTCGATGGCTGCTACCAAGTGTTCTGGCGGCACTACTATGTAGAATCGATTCCCTTTCCACCTATGCCTGGGTCGCATCAGATTGTAGTTACCAGTCTGTACCCTCGCTGCCTCTCCCTAGTTCGCTATAAGTTGGGAGATCTGATCGAGGTTACTGAGCGAAGCTGCTCTCCGGCGCGCGAGTTCTTTGCGGTCGGCGGACGGTGCAACGACTTGGTTCATTTGCCCGATGGCCGGGTCGTGCATTCCGAGGCATTTACGCATGCCGTCAAGGAGTCGGCGATGGGGGCGTTCCAACTACGCGAGACCGAGGAAGGGATTCAACTGCGGTACACCGCTCCACGCTGTCTTTCGGACGAAGAACTAGCTCACATTCGCCACCGGCTCTCGCGTATTTCACCGGAACTGGCGACAATCCGGCTCGAGCAGGTCGAGGTGTTGGAGAGCACTATCGCCGGAAAGACGCGGCGATACTGGCGGCAGTTATGACCCGCGGAATGCGCATCCTGCATGTGATTCCAGCCGTGGCCCCTCGTTACGGTGGTCCAAGCACCGCCATCGTGGCAATGTGCGACGCTCTCAATAGCATGCCAGGAATAACCGTGGAAGTCGCGGCCACCGATGCCGATGGAGCCAATCGATATCACCAAGCTGACTGGCCCTCGCAAAAGACAGAACTGCACCTGTTCCCAATGGACGGTACCGAGCGAACGAAACGATCTTTAGCGCTTCGGACCTGGCTCGATCTCAACGCGTCGCGTTACGATGTGATCCACACTCATTCGTCGTGGAATTTTCCGATCTATGCTGCGTCCCGCGCCGCGCGTAAACATCATAAGCCGCTCGTCTACCGGCCCTGCGGGATGCTCTCCGATTATACGTGGTCGAGGAACCGCGCCGCGAGGTTCGCCTACTGGCTGGCGCGCGAGCGGACCAATGTCGCGGCCGCGACGGCCTTCCATTGCACGAGCGAGGCTGAAGCCGACGAAGTTCGCCGCCACCGTGCGGCGCGAGGTGAAGTCTATGTGGTTCCCAATGCGATTGACGCCGCCACTTGGCAGGTGCCTGTGCGCAAAGATGTTTTACGCGAGCGTTGCGGACCGGCGGCGGCTGGTAAGCCGATCGTTCTATTTCTGTCGCGGTTGCATCCCAAAAAGGGGCTAACGGATCTCTTGTTGCCGGCCCTGGCCAAAATGACAGTTCCGGTCTTTCTGGCGATTGTGGGTGGTCCCGACGACCATGCCCAGGGCTACGAACATTGCGTGCGCGAGGCGATCGAGCGGCTCGGCCAAGCCGGGCACGTGGCGCTATTGGGGCCGATTTCGTCCGAGGAGCGCTGGGCAATGTTCGATGATGCGGACCTGTTCGTTTTGCCGAGTCATTCGGAGAACTTTGGCATCGTCGTGGCCGAGGCGATGGCTCGCGGATGTCCCGTGGTAATTACTGAGGGGGTGCAAGTCCGAGACCAGGTTCTCGCCGCCAAGGCTGGCGAGGTCGTGCCGTTCGACGTCGGTGAGTGGGCGGCAACGCTCGACAGTTGGCTAGCCGATTCGCCGCGCCGCTGCCGTGCCGGAACCGCTGGCCGGCTTTACGCTCAGGAACATTTCAACTGGCATCGAACGGCCGAGCGTTTGGCTGAAGTGTACCGCCGGGTTAGCAACGTGTTATGAAACAAATCTTGAAAGCCCTGGTGAAGTCGGGGATGCGCCGTACGTTTGTGCTGGGCCAGCGCATAGGCGTCGACGTGTTGCCACGGCACTTCTATTCGGAGATCCCGGATATCGGCAATCTGCGGAAAACCCGCCATTGGCGGAAGCCATTTCCGATGACCGGCGTGAGCGGCGCCGATTGTCAAGAGCAGTTGGCGTTTGTGCGTGCCACATGTCCCACGCCGCTCGTCACGCGGCTCCGTGACTTCAACGTCCATGAACAGGCTTGCCGCCGCAATGCCGAGGCCGGGTTCGGTCCCGTCGAAGCCGAGTTCTTGTTCTGCTTCGTGACTACCTATCGGCCGCCACGCATCGTGCAGATCGGCTGCGGGGTCTCGACCGCCGTCTGTTTATTGGCAGCCAAGGAAGCAGGCTATAAGCCGGAAATCATTTGCATCGAACCCTATCCCAATGGATTTCTGCGAGAGATTGAGCGCAACGGCGAGATTCGGCTGATCGAGAAGAAAGTCGAAGAAGCAGACTTCGACGTAACTGGCGAACTAGGGGCGGGCGATCTCTTTTTCGTCGATTCTACACATACGCTCGGCCCTGCGGGCGAGGTCACCAGAATCATTCTTGAGTTGCTTCCCGTCCTGCCGGCGGGAGTGTGGGTCCATTTCCACGACGTGATGTTCCCTTACGATTACCCGCGGCGGCTGTTATCAAGCGAATTGTTCTTCGGACACGAAAGCGCCCTGCTGCTGGCTTTCTTGACCTATAACTGTCGTTTCAAAATCGCCGTGTCGCTTTCCATGTTGCATTACGCGTGCCCCGGTGAGCTACGACTCCTGCTCCCCAACTACTGCCCCGCGGAAAATGATCAAGGGCTTCAAACGGTACCTGGGCATTTTCCTTCATCGACCTATTTGAAGGCACTGGCATAACCGGTCGTGCCGCTCCACGAGGTAAATGGAATGGGACGTAGTTCGGTTGATGCCGCCTTGAACGGCACCGCACGGCCCACACCTTTGCGTGTGTGCGTCGTCGCAGGCCGCCACTTGGCGACGTGCCCGCGCATGCTAAAGGCGGCCGACGCCTTACATTTGGCGCGATACCAGGTGCGAGTCGTGAGCACCCGCTCGACGGATTGGGCCACGACCGCTGACGAAGACGTACGTCGAACGCGGAACTGGCCCTGGAGCGTCGTTGATTACCATCGAACAAGTGCCTGGTCACGCTATGTCTGGAGCGGGCTCCGTTACCATGCTGCACGGCGTATCGCGAAGGCGTTCGGCGCCGGATCTGGACCGTTTCCTCTTCTCACCCGGGCATACGCCCGCATTAGTCCTGAATTAGTCAACGCGATCGCTGCCCAACGGTGCGACTTGGTGTATGGAGGTCAGACTGGCGCTTTGGCGGCTGTGGCAGTGGCGGCGCGCCGCCTCGGAATTCCTTATGCTCTCGATCTAGAGGACTTCCACAGCGCGGAGATGGACGATGGACCTGGCAGCCGCTTCACCCATACCTTGGCCGAACAAATTGAACGCAGGATCCTCCCCGGAGCTTGCTTCCTGACCGCCGGCAGTGCTGCGATCGCCGATGCCTATACCGAGAAATACGGTGTACGTCCGATCCCGATCAATAACACGTTTCCGTTGCCGTCGTGTGCTCCGGAAATCTCCGTATCCGCCGGATCCGAATTGAAGTTGTACTGGTTCAGCCAAACTATTGGGCCAGGCAGAGGGTTGGAGGACGCTATCCGCGCTATGGGGCTTGCCCATATCCCTGGACAGTTACATCTGCGCGGTGAATCGACCGATGGGTATCTCGCTACCCTTCAGCGCCTCGCGGCTGATTGCGCGCCGGGTTTGACAGTTGTCGCGCACGAACCAAGTCCGCCCGACTCAATGGTCGACATGTGCCGCGGCTACGACATCGGACTCTGCCTAGAGCAGACGCACGTATTCAACCGCACGATCTGTCTTACCAACAAGGCATTCACATACATGCTCGGTGGGTTAGCCTTGGTGCTGACGGATACGCCAGGGCAGCGTCCCATAGTCGATGACCTGGCGCCACACGTGATTGCATATCCGCCCGGCGACCTGACCGCGTTGGCGACCGGCTTGAAGTCGTGGGCCACCAATCGTGATAAACTTCTACAAGCCAAGGTTGCTGCCTGGCAGGCCGCCCAGCGACGCTGGCATTGGGAGCATTCGCTGGAGCGAGGGGCCCTATTGGATGCGGTTGCCGGGGCCATCGGTTTGCCGACCAACCCGAAGGGGACTGCCGCTATGGCGGAGAAAGTCTCATCTCTCACGTGCAAAATACCATGAAACACGTCAAGGGCATCGACTCAATCAGGTGCGTGGCGGCGCTGTGGGTTGTCTTTGGGCATGGGAACCGGTTTCCATTGACCTATGGAATTGATAAAGGGCATTGGCTGGGTCGAATCATCAGCGGCATCTACGGCAACTTATTCTGTGGATCCGCCGCCGTAATCGTATTTTTCCTTATTTCGGGTTTCGTGATCCACTACCCCTACATCACTGGAAAGACTTTTGTCGCCAGTGAATTCTTTTTGAGGCGCTATCTGCGAATTGGGTTTCCATTAATCGTGGCGATCCCTCTTGCGCGCTGGGTGGGAATTAAACTGTCACTGTTCAGCGAAAGCATCTTATGGAGCTTGTTTGCCGAACTCGTCTACTATTCTCTATACCCGGCGATCAGATGGGCTGTGAAACGAACGGGTTGGAGAATTATGTTGGCCGGTGCCTACGCCGCCTCGGTGTGTGTCATTCTCACGGCGCCAACGGCTTCGGCGTATCCATCCTACGGTACGTCCTTGAATTGGCTGCTCGGCCTGCCCTGCTGGCTGCTGGGTTGCCTTCTCGCTGAAAGTTGGTCCACCGAGGGCCGGGGCGAGGTTTCTCCGATTTCAACTACAGAGATCTACAGTTGGCGACTCACGGCATGGGCGCTTACCTGGGCCTGCAGCGCCCTGCGATTTCATTCCCCTATCGGGCTTCCGTGGACGCTGAACCTGTTCGCTATCTTCGCCTTCTTTTGGTTAAAGAAAGAGATTGCTTACTACAATACCACGAATAGACTTCCGAGCCGATTACTTGAATGGATGGGGGCGTGGAGTTATTCATTGTATCTAACGCACAATTTGAGCCGGCGGCTACTGGTAAATTACATTGGAGCCCCGAACCTGGGAGTATTCCTCAACTGGTTGGTTCTGATGTCGTTCATGCTCTGCTTCGCGTACCTGTTCTTCCTTCTCTTCGAGAAAACAAGCCACTTGCTGGCAAGATCGCTTGCGCAGCGGTTGCGACGGCCGCAAGCATCGCACTCTGCCCCGATCATCGGCCAAATTGATGCCGCGTAACGTGGAACCAACTACCACAAGTCATGCCCATGATTCTCGGTTACGACGGTCCCCTAATATCGGCCGCGTGTTCGGAAAAGTTATAATGACAAGAGGAAGGTCTCGTACTCGAGACGTTCAGCAGCGGCGATGCGCCCAGCGACAGTCAACAGCCTGGCGCGATAGCGAGAACCGCCGACCATAAGTTATGAATTCCGCCGACTACACCGAATACGAATATCGCGACGCAACCGCGGGACACATGCACCGGCGGTTCATGTCGCACATCATGCGATTCGCTGAACCGCTGGAGCCGCAAACACGTGTTCTCGACGTCGGGTGCGGCAATGGTTCTGCCTGTGGCCAGTTCCTCCGTCGCGGCTGCAAGGTGGTTGGGATCGATTTGAGTCGTTCGGGTATCGAAATCGCGAGAAAGGCGCACCCGGATGGGCGCTTTGAGGTTATGGCGGCCGACGAGCAGTTGCTCGCCAACCTTGACGAGGCACCTTTCGACCTCATAATCAGCACCGAAGTTGTCGAGCATCTGTACGCGCCTCGGCGGTATGCACGTGGGTGTTTTGCCGCCTTGAAGCCAGGGGGACGGTTCATTTGCACCACCCCCTACCACGGCTATATCAAGAATCTGGCGATCTCGCTTGCCGGCAAGTGGGACACTCACGCGAACCCGCTCTGGGATGGTGGGCATATTAAGCTCTGGAGCCCTCGTACGCTTACAGCCTTGCTCACCGAAGTCGGCTTCGAGGATGTCCGATTCTGCGGCGTCGGTCGGTTGCCGGGGCTCTGGATGACGATGGTGGCCTGCTGTTACAAGCCCAAGCAGCCCTAATGCGTGCTTCTAAAAATTGTTATCGCAAATCACTCCGCTGATCCTCACTTATAATGAGGCGCCCAATATCGAGCGAGCGCTCGAAAAGCTGCGCTGGGCCGAGGAAGTTGTCGTGCTCGACAGCTTCAGCAGCGACGAGACGGAGAACATTGCCCGCAGCTTTGCTAATGTCGTTTTTGCTCAACGGCACTTCGATAGTTTCGCCGCTCAGTGCAATTTTGGGCTAGAGCGAATCAAGACCGAGTGGGTTCTTTCGATGGATGCCGATTATATTGTCACCGACCCGTTTCAGGACGAGATCTCCAAGCTCTCCAGCGAGTCAGGCGTCGCCGCGTATTTTGCCCGCTTTCGTTATTGTATCGCCGGTCACCCTCTCCACGGCACGCTCTATCCGCCACGGCCGGTGCTGTTTAGAAAATCCAATGGCCGCTATGTTCAAGACGGGCACGCTCACAAGCTCGTCTTCGATGGGCCCTCTCGGTTCCTACAGGGCCACCTGCTGCACGACGACCGTAAGCCGCTCTCTCGTTGGTTGGATTCGCAGCGCGCTTATGCCAGGCTCGAGGCCGACAAGCTCTTAGCACATCCTGTGAAAGCGCGATCGTTGGCCGACCGCTTGCGGTGTTTAATCTGGCCGGCAGCTCCGGCGGCCTTCGTCTATACGCTGTTAGTAAAAGGCTGCCTATTCGATGGCTGGCCCGGCTGGTATTACACGCTCCAACGGACTTATGCGGAACTGCTTCTATCACTAGAGCTTCTCGATCGCAAGGTGAGTGGCCGCGAAGCGGCTCAACTGACCGCTAAGTAATCGACCATGCCCACCGCGCGTGGCGTTGGGGATGAAACTAATGTACTGCTTGCACTCCCATCGGACGTCCGGCAACGACTCAAACTTTTCATACGCTCTTTCTCCGAGCCCGGCACGGCTCATGCAAGAAGGAGCATATTCTATTTGTCCTCAAACCATCGCTCGCTGGAACGACAGCCTCCCAGGATCGCACGACTGTAGGCCCTGAGTTTGGCGCGTAGTAACCATCGCCCAGTCGTTCCTCATGAACACGGAACCCTGACCACTGATATCGTCCAATGACTAAAATCCTGGGGATCAACGCATTTCATGGTGATGCTTCGGCCGCGCTGCTGGTCGATGGTCACTTGGTCGCCGCCGTCGAGGAAGAGCGATTCAACCGAATGAAGCATTGGGCGGGCTTTCCTGCCCAGTCGATCCGCTACTGCCTCGACGAAGCGCGTCTTTCGCCTCAGGAGGTCGACCATGTGGCGATCTCGTTCAACCCACGGGCGAACCTCCTGCGGCGTCTGCGGTTTGTCGTTGCGCACCGGCCCGATGCGCGCGCGGTACTCGACCGCATCAAGCGGCAGGGCAAAACGTTGGGCCTTGCGGGTCGTTTCGCGGCGGCCGTCGGCTGCCAGCCAAACCAACTGAGGGCTCGTTTCCACCGCATCGAGCACCATCAGGCGCACGTCGCGGCGGGCTTCTTAATCTCGCCCTTCAATGAGGCAGCGATTCTCTCAATCGACGGCATGGGCGATTTCACCAGTACGCTCACCGCCCACGGCCGGGGAATCGGTTGGCAAGAACTCGACCGCGTGTTCTTCCCGCACTCGCTCGGTTTCCTATACAGCGTCATGACCATGTACCTGGGCTTCACCCAATACGGCGATGAGTACAAGGTGATGGGGCTGGCACCCTACGGCGAGCCGGAGTTCGTCGATGTCCTTCGCCGCATGGTGCGGCCGCGCGGTGACCTGTTCGAGCTTGATCTCGACTATTTCACACACCATAAGCAAGGCATTCGCATGACCTGGAACGACGGCGCGCCCGTCGTCGATGCTTTCCACAGTCAGCGGCTTGAGCGCGAGTTAGGCCCTATGCGCAAGAAAGGCGAAGAAGTGACGCACCGTCATGAGAACATCGCCCGCAGCTTGCAAGTCGTCACAGAGGAACTTGTCTTGCATCTACTGCGGAGGCTGCATGCAAAAACGGCGTGCCCCAATGTCTGTCTCACCGGCGGTGTCGCCATGAATAGCGTGGTCAATGGCAAGATAACTCGCGAAACGCCGTTCGAGAAGGTCTACATACCAGCGGGCGCAGCCGACAACGGCACCTCATTCGGCGCGGCCTTCCATGTTTGGCACCGCATACTCGGGCAACCACGCACCTTCGTTCAGGACCACGCATACTGGGGCTCGTGCTTCGATCACGATGACTGTGCGCGCGCTATTCGAGAGGTTGGTTTGCCGTTCGACACCTACGACGACCACGAGTTGGTCGACCGCACCACCGAATTATTGCTCAACGGCAAGGTTGCCGGCTGGTTCCAGGGACGTATGGAGTTCGGTGCCAGAGCGCTCGGCAACAGGTCGTTGTTGGCCGATCCGCGTCGATCCGACATGCGCGATATCATCAATTTGCGCATCAAGTTTCGCGAGAAATTCCGGCCTTTCGCCCCGAGCATCCTCGAGGAGCATGTCGGCGAGTGGTTCGAGATAGACGAATCGACGCCCTACATGGAGAAGGTGTTCCCGATACGACCAGAAAAACGCGCTCTCATTCCGGCCGTGACCCACGTCGACGGCAGCGGCCGGTTGCAGACGGTCTCAAAGCGGACCAATGCACTCTACCACGCGTTGATCTCGCGGTTTCATCAGAAGACGGGCGTGCCGATCGTGCTCAATACCTCATTGAACGAGAACGAGCCGATCGTGCGGACGCCGGCTGAGGCCATCGACTGCTTCCTGCGGACCGACATGGACGCATTGGTGCTGGGCAGCCACGTGATCGATCGGGGCCGTCCAGATTTTCCAGAGCAGTTGCGAAAACGGGCCAAGGACGAAGCGCCGATGATCGTCGCATAAATCTATCGGACTGGCGATGTATCCGCGCCACAAATTATGCGGCGACGGAACCGAGCCCGTTCGTTAGAGAACGTCTGAGTTGGCACGACCATATCGATCGTTATGGAATTGATCCGGCACGACGTCTGGCTGTCGCCCTTTGCCTTATCAAGACAGTTCGTTCAACGCTGCTATCCAGAGCGCGAGGCTCTCATTTGAATGCTCTGCCTCCTGTTGCGATGGCAGCGGTATACGACGATCGCGGCCAACGCCACAAGTAGCCCTCCGCCACTCCAGACCCAGGTGTCGCCGTACCATACCAGATAGCCCGCCAATTTGGCGAATTCCCCCAGGTATGTGCCGGTGCCTTGCCGTGATTGCCACCAGTTTTCCTCGGTGTAATCATCGACAGGTGCTGCCACCATATAAATGTCGTCAGCCCGGTCGCCGAGCACTTTGCGGAATACCCACCGCGCTCGGCGGGTATGAAAGTGGTGGGTCACAATCGCGACAGTGGCCGCGGGCCGCCCACGTAGGAACTCGCGCAGGGCCAGGGCGTCGCCATAGGTGCTCGTGCTGCCGGTGCCGATCAAGATAACATCATCTGAGCGGATACCACGCAGTATCAGAACGTCTCGAATAATCTCATGTGCGGCCCGGGCAGTGCCCGCATTGGTGTCCGGTGTGCCGATGACTCTGGGGACAACTGCCGTGCGCGCAAGACCGGCCCGGAAAAGGGCCGCGGCCACGAAGGGGCGTGTCTCTTCTCCGCCCGGCAGCACGACTACATAATCGCAGGGGCGGGGCGTCTCGCCTACGTTAAGCCAGTAGGCCGCGCGGGGCAGAATCGACGCGCGACCCAACCAAACCGCCGTCAACAGAACAAAGAGGGCCAGCAGCCAACGACCGTACTTTAGAGCAACCGACAAAACCGGATTAAGTTCCGAAAAAATCGGCGTTTCACCGCCGATTTTTCGCCCAGGGCGCTCCGACTTCCGGGTTTTGTCAGCCGCTCTTATCGTTGAGCCAGTATAACCTCTCAAAAAGCACTGCATTTCGTCGAGGCTTCGAGGGAAGCTTCCTCTCAAGGAGGCGTAGTCCGTTTCATGTATGGCACACCATACGGGTGTCCGGTAAGCCAAGTAAAATCGCGGATCGAAAAGTTGCAAGAATCGATACGTGTATGGAATGGCGTGCGCTTGCCGGTTGATTCCTCGTCTTGTTATTTTAATATGCGATCCTAACTGCTTCCATCGGCCGTGGGTGCTCGGCGTCTCGCAGGGTGCACGCCAGCTTCCGTGCTTGTTGGTGGGGTGCAAAAAAGCTCAATAGGAGAATTTGGTTTGGGAGCGTTAAAGTAGGGCGAGTACCGGCGGCAGGGAAGGCCGCGGTAGGCTTAAGGAGATCCAATCATGGACGA
>DASZTS010000007.1:0-153394 GCA_035547915.1 Pirellulales bacterium
CGAAGGCGCCCAAGCCATGCTCTCACTGCGAGCCTTCTACCTGAATGACCAATGGGACGACTTCGTCAACCACCGCATTCAGGCTGAGCAAGAGCAGCTCTATGCGCAAGCCGCGTAACGGCGGACAGCGAGTTGCAACCAGCTTCAATGGTCATTGCGTCAAATTCATGGCCGACACTGCCTGTACCATAAGCGCCTTCGACGAGCTTTACCGTAAGGAATTTGGAGAGCCAATTCGCACCATCACAATGCATACGCCGATGGGGCGGCAGCAGAGGTTGATGTCCTTACACCGCCGCCAATCAAGATCGGCTCACGTGAGATTAGGCTGACATCAGGAACCACTTGCATCGACCTTTCCCGCTTCCGCCACCACTTTGGAGCGGAGATTTATGGGACAATTGGTATGGATTGCCTGGCCCGCTTGGTGATACGGATCGATTTCGATCACCGGGAAGTGGCAATCCTGCCGAAAGCTCCAGAGGACTCCGGAGTGCCCTTCAATCTTGGATTGTCGCCGTTTGGTATTCCGACGTTGCCCGTCAACATTCGTGGACATGGGCGTCGCGTGTTCTCATTAGACACTGGCAGCCAAGGGAACGGCGATGTTGAATCCCATCTGCTCGATTCCCTATTGGAAAAAGGGATCGCGTATGATGCCGGGAAAGCACTTTCATTGACGGTCCTCAAAACTGAGGAGTCGCGAAGCGCACGCATAAGCGAGATTACGTTGGGTGATTTCAGTCATCGAGGGCTCCTTTTCGGTGAATCTGCCACCAACACTCTTGGGGTCGGTTATCTTTCGCGTTTCGTCATGACGTTCGACTTCCCGCGCATGAGGGTATATCTCAAGCCGAGTATGAGGTTTGCCGAGCCCGACCGTAAGAACCTCACGGGGGCGGCTGTGTGGCGTCCCGAGGGCGTGACAACGGTTTACGATGTTAAGAGCGGCAGCGCGGCCGACTTGGCCGGCCTCAAAGCCGGTGATGTTGTCGAACAATTCGATGGGAAAGAGGCCGCCTCGTTATCACTGATGGCGATTCACAAGTCGTTTTGTGTCCCCGGCAGGCACACGCTCCGCGTAACGCGAGGCAAAGAAGCGCTGGAGGTCGTCGTCGTGCTTACGGAACACCAAGACGTTTCTCCTAACCCATAGGCGCGCCGACGGTGCCACGCCCGCTCCGGGGGCCCGCGCGAGCCTTCGCCGCAAATCGCAATCCTCGGGCTAACCAACAAAACCGGATCGAGCCCCGCAAAATCGGCGTTTCACGGCAATCTTTTGCCCGTGGCATTTCCGGCTTTCGGGCTTCGTCAGCCGCCCTAATACCAGCTCCCTCCGAAGCGGTCAGGCTGGTTTTCTGTCCTAGACTTGCAATGCCTGAAATTAGTGTTGCGCCGGCACAGACCAACCACCGTCGATATGCTCTCCCTCCTCCTCACTGCGGCTCTGTTGCAGCCCCTTGATCGACCGGGAGTCGAAGTCGTCGTGTTCCTTGGCGTCGAGTGCCCGCTGTCGAGGCTGTATGCCAACCGTCTCAACGATTGGCAAACCAGATATCCCGGCGTGCGCTTCCTCGCCGTCGGTGCCAATCGTCACGATACGGCGGAAGAACTCGCCGCGTTCGCGCGCGAGTTCGAGTTGCGAGTACCGTTCGCCAAGGATTCGGGTCAGGCGGCACAACTGGGCGCCACGCGCAATCCGGAAGCCTTCGTGCTCGTCAACGGAAAGGTCGAGTACCGCGGCCGCATCGACGATCGCTACGCGCCCGGCCGCGCGCCGCGGCCCAAGCCTTCGCGGCTCGACCTGGAAATCGCGCTCGAAGAAGTCTTGTCACACCGTACGGTCACAGAGCCCGTCACGGAACCCGTCGGTTGCTGGATTGATTCGGCCAACCCTTCCGAAGGCGACGAGGTGGCCTATCCGCAGGTCGCCGGCATCCTCCACAAACGCTGCGGCGAGTGCCACCGTCCGGGCCAGGTTGCCCCGTTTTCGCTGTTGACGTATGAGGAGGCGGCCGGTTGGGCAGCCACGATCCGCGAAGTGATCGAGCGGGGCCGCATGCCGCCCTGGGGCGCCGATCCGCGGTATGGAAAGTTCGTGAACGATCTGTCACTCACCCCGAGCGAAAAGCGATTGCTGCTCGCCTGGTGTGATGCCGGTGCCCCGCAGGGCGACCCATCGCTCGCGCCGCGGGCGCCGACGTTCGACGATGGTTGGAAGATCGGGAAGCCCGAACTGGTGCTCACGCTCGCCGAGCCTTATCGGGTACCGGCCGAAGGAATCGTAGACTATCAGGAATTCATTCTCGATCCTCAGCGTCGCGAAGATATGTGGATCCAGGCGATCGAGATCAGGCCCAGTAATCGCGTGGTCGTCCATCATGTGAACACCTTCGTCCGCCCATCGAAGGACGCTTCCAACGACCGGGCCTGGATGAGCCCGGCGGGCGACGTCGATCTGGCGTCGTACGTGCCGGGTCATTCGGTGACGTCGTTTCGCGAAGGCATCGCCAAGCACGTGCCCGCCGGCTGGGTCATCGTGCTGAACATTCATTACGTCACGGTAGGCACGCCGCAAGAAGACCGGACGAGTATCGCCTTCAAGCTGATCGACTTCAACCGGGTCACACACGAAGCGGCGACGCGGAAGACGGTCGATTACGACTTGCTCATTCCCCCGCGGTCGAAGACGACGACTTCCGCTTCGCTGGCGCTCGAAGACGACTATATGCTCGCCGCGATCTATCCACACATGCACCTGCGCGGCAGCAAGGCGATCTTCGAAGCGAAGTACCCATCGGGCGAACTCGAAACGCTGCTGGACGTCGACTACGATTTCAACTGGCAGTTCCGCTACGTCTTGGCCGAGCCGAAGCCGCTGCCGGCCGGAACCATCCTGACGTTCCGTGGCGAGTTCGACAACACGGAAAACAATCCGAACAACCCGGACCCCGACGCCACGGTTCGTTATGGAAAGCTGACGACCGATGAGATGTTCAACGGCATGTGGGATATCTACCGGCCCTTGCCTCGCGGCACGCCTTTCAACTACGCGCGAGTCGCCTCTGCCTTCGCCATGGTCGGCATCGTATGGTTCGCCCGCAGGTCCTTCGCCGCGCGCAGCCGAAGCCGATGAACAGCCGAGGCAGAGTCGGTGAACTGGCAACTGTCTACGCGATTCTGGGCGAGTGGGTATGCCCAAGTTGTCCGCACTTAGGGCTACAATGATCACTCAGGGCATGGGACCGTTCGTCGAGTCGATATTATGACCAACCGCAAACAACGGCTAACGCAGCTTTTGATGGTGGTCAGCGTCCTGCTTTTCCTAGCGAGTCTGGCCCTTGATTTGGGGTGCCTGGTACGGGTTGACGGGCGCGTTCGGTTCCATGTGTTTCTCGACGGTCGTCGCCGTCGGATAGGTCGGATCAGCAGGTAGAGTCGCTAGTCAGCCGATACCTGTCCTGCGAGCGCCACCAACGCCACCAACTCGTGAAGTATTCCCATAGCATCGCTTTGCGTCCAGCCGTCATTCACCTTGTTGGCGGTCACCTAGTGAGTGTATTCCGGTGTGGACATCACTGCTGCCCATTTCGCCGCCACGGCTTTCAATCCGACTTCCGGGTTTTTTCAAACGCTCTCAATTTGCACCGCCGCCGCTGACGAGGAGGGTGTGTTCCGGTTGCGTTCGATATAACGCAGATCTCGTCGACATTCGCCGCGATCACCGGAACTGAGAGATCCTCCCGCCGCGGGAAATCGCAGAAAGCGCTTCCTCACTCATCTTCGCCGGCCCCATGATGCTTCCGGCATCGACATCGGCGATAGTACTCTCGTGAATGACGCGGCAGGTCCTCTGGCGCGGAGATGATCGAAATTGTGCGGCACCACGTTTACCAGCCAAGCGTGTTTGAAACGTAGCTTTCGGAAAAAACGATATAAACGGACCGACAAGTGAACAAATTCTTCGAACCTTGCGGCTTAGCCGACCCACTTGAGTTCCTGGGTTCTTCGGGGCTATCGAGTCGAACGGGTGGCACGCGGCGATATGTGCTATCGTTGTGCAAACCCTGATTCGAGGTTGCTTGCCGCGGCCGAACTTGGCGGAGGTTGTCGCGGCGCTGGAGCAGAAAGGCAGAATCCGCCGTGCAATTCGGTTCTCCTCAGTTCGCCGCCATCGGTGAAGGTTGCGATCCGCGCCACCACCATACCCACGAGGACGTACTCGGCACCCGTGAGGACGCCGTCGAAGCACTCCGGCGAGCGGAAGCAAAGTATCGCAGCATCTTCGAGAATGCCATCGAGGGCATCTTTCAGACGACGCCCGAGGGGCACTACCTGAGCTGCAACCCGGCACTGGCACGCATCTACGGATATGCGTCGCCGCAGGAGCTGATCGAATCGATTCGCGACATCGGCGGGCAACTCTATGTCGACCCCGGTGCGCGCGGTCGTTTCGCCGCGTTGCTCGAACGTAGCGACTGCGTGACCAACTTCGAGGCCGAGATCCGACGCAAGGACGGTACGACCCGTTGGATCGTCGAGAACGCACGGGCCATTCGCGACGACTCCGACGGCCTGCTCTATTACGAGGGGACCGTCGAAGACATCACCGAGCGGAAGCAGGCCGAAGAGTTGCAGCGTCAGAAGGAAGCGGCCGAATTGGCGAACCGTGCCAAAAGCGAATTCCTGGCCGGTCTGAGCCACGAGATCCGCACGCCGCTCAATGGCGTCATCGGCATGCTCGAACTCCTGTACGGCACTTCGCTGGATGGACGGCAACGGCACTATCTGCAAGTGGCGCGCGCTTCGGCCGACGCGCTCTTGGCGCAGATCAACGATGTACTCGACTTCTCCAAGATCGAAGCCGGCAAGCTCGACTTGGACCACGTCGATTTCAATCCGCACGACCTCGTCGCCGACACGGTCGAGATGTTCGGCCATCGCGCCGAGAGCAAGTGTTTGGAACTGGCCTACCAGATCGATCCCGCATTGCCGTCGGAGCTGCGCGGCGACGCCGGACGTATACGGCAGATCTTGATGAACCTGCTCAGCAACGCCCTCAAGTTCACCGAACACGGCGAGATCGTCGTCAGGGCGACGCTCGAATCGCAATCGCAGGACCACGCCGAGGTGCGTATCGCTGTCAGTGATACGGGCATCGGCATACCGGCCGATCGCATTCAGCGACTCTTCAAATCGTTCTCGCAGGTCGATGCTTCGACCACGCGGAAGTACGGCGGCACCGGTCTCGGTCTGGCCATCTGCGCGCGACTGGCCCAACTGATGGGCGGCGGCATGGGCGTCGAGAGCCGCGCGGGACAAGGATCGTGCTTCTGGTGCCGCTTGCGGCTGGACAGGACCCAGCCCTCGACCTCGAGCTACGGAACCATCGCCGAGCTTCGAGGCCTGCGCGTCTTGGCGGTCGACGACAATCGAACCAACCGCGAGTTGTTGACCGAGATGCTCGGCAGTTGGGGATTGGACGTGACGACGGCGTCTCACGGCGAAGAGGCCCTCGGGCTGTTGGGCGATGCCGCGCAGTCACCTCGCCCGTTCACGCTGGCGCTCATCGATCGTCGCATGCCGGGTATGGATGGCTGGCAGCTTTCCGCCGCCATCGAAGCCGACCGGCGACTGCGGTCGGTCAAACGTGTGTTATTAAGCTCCCCCGGCGAGCTGCCACCGATCGAGGAATTACAAAAGCTCGGCTTGTCGCGCAGCCTGACGAAACCGCTGCGGCCGTCGTCGCTTTTCAATTGTTTGGTCGAAGTCGTACAGGCGTGCGACCTTCGGCCGGCGATCAAACGCCCCGTTTCGTCGGCATCTTCCGCGAACGGCTACGACCTGAGCGGTATCAAGGTGCTGCTGGCCGAAGACAACGAAGTTAATCAACTCGTCGCGGTCGAGCTGTTGCGGCGGGTCAGCATCGAATGCGAAGTCGTAGTTAACGGACGCCTGGCAGTAGAAGCCGTGCGTCGCTCGCAGTACGACCTGGTATTGATGGATTGCCAGATGCCGGAGATGGACGGTTTCGAGGCCGCGCAGGCCATCCGCCAAGACGAACAGCAGAGCACTGCATCGGTGCGTCGCGTGCCCATCGTGGCACTCACCGCCAACGCTATTCAAGGCGACCGCGACCGCTGCTTGAACGCCGGCATGGACGCTTACCTCACCAAACCCATCAGCCCGGCGGCCCTCATCGAAACCATCGCCGCGTTTACCTGCGCCAAGTAATGGCTAACGAGCGCACGTCCTTGTTGGAACTCGCAGCATCGACCCCAAATCTACCGCCACGGCGGCGATGATCAGGAGAATCGCGGCAATGCTGAACTGGGGGCGACTCATGGAGCCTGCACACGGCGTATGCCTGCTATTTTGACTCCGCCAACAAAGCATTGATCGACGCGCTCAGATCGGCGGCCAGCGTCGGCACAGCTCCTTCGTGATACTCTCGCACAATCCCGTTCCGGTCGACGACGACCAGCCCCGGAAACACTTCGACGTGGAATTCTTTGGGCGATCCCTCCGCCCTGACGCTCGTGTAGTCCAGCCTCAGCTTTTCCACGACATATTTCGCGTCCACGATGTTCTCGTCGGTGTTCATGCCGATCACGGCGACCGGCTTGCCCGCGAAGGCCCTCGCCACCTTGCTGATCTGCGGCATGGCCATGATGCACGGCTCACAGGCTCGAAACCAGAAGTCGAGCACCACCACCTTGCCGCGCAGATCTTTGAGCGAAAATGGGTGACCATCGAGATCGGTCGTTTCAAAATCGGGAACACCTTTTCCGATGACTTTCGCTCGGCGGTCGGCCACCCGCTTGGCGCGGCTCGTCGTGGCATCGTGGCTGGCAAGCGTCGCCTCGGCCTGCGCCTTGACCATGGGAGCGGTGAGCAGTGAGGCCGCGAGTTGCAGACGGTTCTTTGCCCCGGCACAAAGCATTTCGCTCCGGTCCGCATCTTTTACCGCCAGCTCGATCTGTCGACGGTAGTCGTTCAGAGCGTCGACGTACGCCCGTATTTCGTCGGCGAGCTGCGACACAGCTTCGGCGCCGAGGATTTCCGATCCCATCAGCCTGGTCTCGCTCATCCTGTCGAATGCGGGGCGCGCTTCTCGGCTCGACTTATTCACGGCCCGGTCGACCAGTCCGCGCGGCTGATCGAAGTCGTAGCTTGTCTTGAACGTCCACTGGTAGAGATCGAAGAGCGGGCCGGTTTCGACGGCACTGATTCGGACGTGGCCGTCCTCCCGCGATTCTATTTCGTAGTGGTCGGTCCCGTGCGTGTATTCGGCGTTCCAGCCGGCTGCGAGCTGTTGCCGCTCGTCCGGCAACCGTGGGAAGATTCGGCGCACGGTGCGGTCGCCGAGGTCCCCGCCATCGGCGGGAAGGTCGAAGTACTCCAAACTTGCTCGCCCGGGTTGGGCATCCCTTGTGATCGGTTCCTTTCCACTCGCCCGCCATGTCCTTTCGCTGATTACGATCCGCCAACTGCCATCCTGGTTGGTTCCGACCACCAAACACCGCAGCTCGGTAGCGAACCGCATCTCGCCTCGATCGGATTTGTGGGATTCATCGACTTCGTAATCCAACTGCTGGCCGACCTGCAGGCGATAGCGGGGCAGCGGGGTCGCCGGCTGGTCGGATTGATTGGCCTTCTCGTCTGCCAGAGCGGCGGCGGCGAAAAGGATCGGCGAACTGGCAGCCACCAAGACGCGCACGGCTGAGAACATGACGCAGATCCTCGCAAAAGAAGAAAAGGTGGTTCCCGGCCCGTCCAAAATACCGCGACATCGATCGCCAGGCAAAGATGGGCCGTGCGTCATTTTGGAATTCCATGCGTTTCTCGACGGGCACCGCCGTTTGGATAGGTCAGTCTCACACTGCAATCAGCAAGTACAATCGCTGATCGGCGGATGCCTGTCGCGCGAGCGTCACAAACTCGTGAAGAATCCCCATAGCATCGCTTGGCGTCCAGCCGTCATTCAGCTTGTTGCCGGTCACCGAGTGAGTGTATTCCGGTGTGGACATCGCCGCGGCCCATTTTGCCGCTACGGCTTCTAATCCATTTGCATCGAGCGAGACCAGCTTCGGCACCAATTCGGTGGGGAGCCCTACCAAATACACGTGGGATGATGGCGGAGCATAAAGCGGATATTCAAACTTCGGTTCGAGGCCAAGTGCGTCGGCTAGCGGACCGAGTTCCACCTCAGTGAGCCCTTTCGTGTCCCAATGGGGGTGACTGAAAACGAAATCGAGGTCGGGCGAGTCTGTATCTGGATCGTCGGTCCATTCCGGTTCGCGAGATTCTACCGTCGTCGTTTCTCCCGTGAACGGCTTGGTGGTGTCGCGCTTTACAGGCGTGGTCAACGGTGGGAGCCAACCTGGGAAAGCAGCAGCCAGTTCCGGTGGGGTGCAGACGAAAAACGTCGTGTAGATTCCCATGTCGAAGCTCGTCGAACAGCCCAGATCATCGGCGGCATGTCAGTCTGGCCGAGTGCCGGACCGAAGGCAAGCGCGTTCCTATTGCCGACGTGACGGCTCTCTTGCCAGCGGCTGAGCAGCGGGTACGTCAGCTTCTACGGTGCAACCTTTCTCGGCCCGCGACGAACAGGGGCCCGTCGCCGTGACGTTTTAGTTTAGAGCAACCGACGAAAATGGCGCCTTGCGGGGCGTCACTCACCGGACGATTTGAGCCCTTTGACGCCGAAGACGCGGTCCGGCTTCGCGTTCTGATGGCACTCCATGCACGACGCGACTCGGCCCGCCGACGTAGCGCGTTCCTCGCCGGGCGCCAGCGTGCCGTAGACCCAGCCATCGTCCGTGCCCGACCTGCCTGAATCGACCTTGAACATGACAAAGAGATCTGCGGCTTCGCCAGGCATATATAGCTTGCCGTCGCGACCACGCACGGCATCGGCACGGTTCTCGTCCGTTGAGTTTTTGACCTCTTCGGCCTTGAAGGATTGCTTCACAATCACTTGGCCGACCGGTTGTGATTGCTGGGCAGCATCTGCGTAGGCATCCGGGTCTTTGACGAGCAAATGGTAGAGCTTCTTCGCGTGCGGCGTTTCTGGAGGGGCCTTACTCATCGTCATGGGCGGAGCCATGCACATCCCCGGCGCCCATCGGAGCGAACCGACCATCATGTCGTATCCTGTATATTCCCCGGCAATTTCTCGCAATCGTGCTTCAAATCGCGAATCGATCGGCGCGGGATCCGCGGGCGCAGGAGCCGCTTCGATCACCTCGGCGGCCGCGCCGGATGCGTTGTTGGGGGTCGACGATGGGGCAGGCTGACCTCGACTGCAACTCGTCGCTGCCAGAAGTATTGCCGCCACCGCGAGTGCAAATCCTTTTAGGACAACCGACGACACCGGATCGAGCTCCGACAAGATCGGCGTTTCACGGTCGATTTTTCGCCCACGGCGCTCCGACTTCCGGGTTTTCTCGACCGCTCTCACCTTGCACCTCCGGCGCTGACCAAGAGTCCCGGTTGAGTTCAATAATAACGCTGATCCCGTCGACAGTCGCCGCGATCACCGGAGTTGGGATTCTCCCGCCGCGCGAAACCGCAGGAGGCGCTCGTCATCTTGCCGCTCCGTGACGCTGCCCCGCCACATCGGCCGATAATAGCCTCGTGAATGACGCAGCAGGGGCTTCCGTTGCGGAGCAGTCGACGATGGAGATGAGAACCACGTCCGCGCACAGGTGGCGTCGGGACAATGGTCAGCTCGGTCTGGGCACCTTCGCCTTGGATTTCCCCAAAGCCTTGGCCTTGGCCTTCCTGTCGGCTAACTTGGGCATGTTGCTTCGCTATGGTTCGCGAGCGGTTGGGTGTCCCCTATGGTTCCCGCATGTGTCCAAGAATTGTCGCACGTATTCCAGCCGCCGACGTTTCGGGCACCCTGTTGAAAAGGTGTCCAAAATGAGTGCCCAGCACATTCGCGTGCAGCACGCCGGAGAAAAAACGCCTTGAATTAGGCACTCTGCGCCTGTAGCTCAGGGGATAGAGCAACGGTTTCCTAAACCGTAGGTCGCAGGTTCGAATCCTGCCAGGCGTATTGGAGGTTATGAAGATCACGCATCCTGCCACACGTAGTTTTCAGGTACATCAGCTCGCGGCGGCCGCAACGACGACTTCTTCGGCACTTTCCAGGACGGTGCGCCGAATCATCGGCCGCGGTTGGCTGAAAATATGCGGTATTCTCGCCCCGCCGGCACATGTACGCGCCAACGCCAGATCAGGTCCTCGTAGCTCTTCCGGGCCACGACGTTCAACACGCTCGGATCGCTGATCGTCAGGCGGCCCAGTTCGGTTGCCATGCGACCCATCTCGTCGCGGGCCTGGTGCAACTTCCACGAAGTGACCACGTGTGAGGAGAGTAGCGTCACGAAAGTGATCACCGCCAACAATCGTCCCAGGCTGAAATTGAAGCCACCGACCCATCGCGGCAACATAGCGGTGCCTCGCGGTCGGCAGCAATCCGTGTTTTTATGCCGGGGCCGCGAAACATATCCCGCGGCCGAGCACGAGTTATGGAGGCTCGTCACTTGCCGGGCAGTTCCCAGACCGGATTGAACGGGCCGGGGCGATTGAGCAGCGGCACGATGCGCGAGAGGAGCACGAGCCCGGGACCATCGTCGGGATGCGTCGCGAGCAGATCGCGCAGCGAGGTCATGGCCTGTTCCATCTGCTCGCCTTCGAACTGTTGCAAGGCTTCTTCGTAGCGACGGCACAGGTCGGGCCAGTCGTCTCCCGGTGCCGAGCGCAGTTCGTAGAGCATCACCGGCTTGTCGATGTTCACGACCCGTGCCTCGCACAGCCGCCGCACGGCGAACGAACCTTCGCCGAGGCGGGCACGTGTATCTGCCGTGAGCAAGATGCCGGTCTGTAGATACTTGGTCGCCCCTTGCACGCGGCTGCAGAGGTTGACCGTGTTGCCGAGCGCGCCGTATTTGAACTTGATCTGGCTGCCGGTATTGCCCACGCGGGCCATACCCGTGTTCAACCCGATGCCCACGCGCGTTTCGGCGCCGAGTCGGTCGAACCAGCGGCGGCTGATGGTGGGCATGCTCTGCCACATGGCGAGCGCCGCCTGGCAGGCCCGCTGCGCGTGGTCGGGCTGTTCGATCGGGGCGCCCCACATGGCGATCATCTCGTCGCCGATGTAATCGACGAGTACGCCCCGTTGCTTGAGCACACACACAGATAAAGTGCCCAGTACGTCGTTGATCCATTGCATCGTGCCCGCCGCGCCGAGGCGTTCGGAGATGCCGCTGAAGCCGCGGATGTCGCAGAACAGGAGCGTGACTTCCGTGTCTCGGCCGGTGAGGAGGTCGGGGTCGACGGTCAATTGTCGCGCCAGTTCGGGCGTGAAAAACTGCTCGAAGCGCACCTGGGCTTCGACCGCCGCGCGTTCCTGTTCCAGCCGGGCCAGACCGGCGCCGACGCCGCCGGCCAGCGTCTCCATCAAGAGGACGTCGGCGCGGGTGATTTCGGGCGCGGCCGAGGCGCTCACGCCGCGCAGGCGGTCGCCGTAGAGGGCGGCGATCACCTCTCCTTTGCGGTCGACGATCGGCGAGACGACCACCGCCTCGACGTCCATCAGGCTGCCCAGCGCATTGTTCATGCCGGCCCCCTGCCGCGTCATCGTCTTCTTCTGAAGCCGCATCCGTTCGAGCATCCGCTGGCTCGGCTCGCGCCTGACCCGGTCGAGCGGGGACGGTCGCGCGTGGCTGGTACGCGTCGTCCAGCCTCCCTCTCGGTCGCGCTCCAGCACCCGCCCCGTATCGAGCCCGACCAGTTCGACGATCGCCCCGGCCGCGCGCTGGAAGAAATCCTCGGAATGGGCGGCACTCTGCAACACCGTGGTGATGGCTTGCAACCAGGCCAACAGCGACTCCGACTGGTGCGGTCCCAGCAGGGCCAGATCGACCGAAGGCACCGACACCGAGTCGGACGGCTCGGAGTCCGGCACCATCGGCCCCGGGACGGGGAACGTCGAAAGCATTCCCGTGCCCGACAAGAAACGGATGCGGTAGTTGCCGATCGTCAACTGGTAAGGCACGCCCAGCTCGCGCATCGAACCGGGCTCCATCAGCATGTCGCCGAGTTGGACGGTTCCCTTGGAGGTCAGGTTGGTGATGCGCAGCCGATCGAACGCGAGCGGCTCGACGAGCAAATGCCGGCGCGAGACGGTGCGCTCGCCGATCGGGGCCACCACCAACCGGTCGGCCGATTCGCCGGGGGAGCTGCTGAACAGCGATTCGCGCGCGCTCTGTTGCCGCCCCAATTCGACCGGCCGGTTGATCTCGTCGGCGTGAACCAACTCATCCTGGCGATAGATCTCAACGCGTAACTTGACCGGCACGCGGCGAACCTCGGCGGAAACGGGGCGGATTGCCCTGATTATAGTCGCCCCTCCGCGATCGAGGTACGTGACTTCCGCCATTCCCTTTTTTGGCGCCTGTTTCACATCGATGTACCTGCGATGTA
The DNA here is from genome assembly GCA_035547915.1 of Pirellulales bacterium. Lineage (GTDB taxonomy): Bacteria > Planctomycetota > Planctomycetia > Pirellulales > JAICIG01 > DASSFG01. The sequence goes on from DASZTS010000007.1 coordinate 12,499, forward strand.
GCTCATCGCACTTGCATCGCCAATGGCCGTTTTTGCTTTCACTGCTCCGAGGAGGTGGCATAGAAGAGATGTTTTCCCCCAGGAAGTGGCGTCGCGGGGGCGAAATCGCCGCACGCAAAAAGCGCCAAAAATGTCGGCAAACGATAGAATCGAAGCTGACTCGGCAATTCTGGTGAAACTTTTCTGTCGGTTGCCGCGTCAAACAGCGGGGCAGGCGGCTCGCCGACCATTTCGACGGCGAGCCCAGTTGAAAAGTCACATCTTGCGCCGGGCCGATTTTTTTGGCCGGGCCATCGTCCTTGTCGTTGGATCAGAGGAGACAGGCATGAAACCGCTTCCCGCACGCGGCCCCCTTTTCGTTTTCTCGCTCGCTTTGCTTGCTGCATGGGGGGCCGCACTGGCCGCCGACAAATTGGCCGAACGGCCGCAGGTCGAACCGGCCGAGCCGCAGGTGCCCCCCAAGATCCGTTCCCTGCTGGCAGACCGCAAATACGGCGAAGCGGCGGCTGCCATCGATCAGGCGGCGGGCGAAGAGGATGCCGATCAGGAGTGGCTGGCCTATCTCAAGGCCCGCGCCCTCTACCTCGCGGGGAACTACGACGAGGCCGTGACCGCCTACAAGACGGCCGAGCAGAAATTCGCGGGCAGCCGCTGGCAGCGGCGGTATCGGTTCGGACGCGCCCTGGCGCTGGCCCGCAAGGGCGATTTTCAGGCGGCCGAGCAGATCTATCGGGTCGAAGCGGAGTATTTGCTTTCGGCCGATCGCAAGCAAGAACTGGCCGGCATCTACCTGGAGTTCGCCGATCGTTATTTCAAACCGGCCGACGAACAGGAGAAGCCCGATTTCACCAAGGCGCTCGAGTTCTACAACAAGGCACTGGAGGTCGGTCCGCACCCCGACAAGCGCGAGGAAGTCGAACTGCGCGTGGCCCGCTGCTACCAAGAGTTAGGCAACCACGCGGAAGCGGCCCAGCGCTACGCCCAGTTCACCAAAAGCCATCCCGACAGCCCGCTCGACCTGGAAGCCCGCTATCGGCTGGGCGAAGTGCAGCTCGCGCTGAACCAACGCGAAGAGGCTCGCCGCACCTGGCAAGACCTGCTGGCCACGTATGCCGGCAACAAGAGCGAGCGGGTCGCCGAGGCGACTTTCAACCTGTCGCAAACCTACGGGTTGCCGGCACCCTCCTCCACCGAGGACCTCGACCTGGGCGTCGCCGCGCTGGAGGTCTTTTTGGAAAGGTATCCCGAACACAAACTGGCGGGGCAGGCGTACCTGCGCATCGCCAACGCCTATGTGCATTGCGGGCGTTATGAAGACGCCGTCAAAACACTCAAGGCGTTTTTGGCCGACGATCGCTATGCCGGCCGTGAGGAGTCGGCCGATGCCCGCGTGCTGCTGGGGCGCTCGTATCAATTACAAAAGAAATTCGACGAGGCGCTCGCCACCTGGCGAGAGTTCTTGGCCAAGCACCCGTCGCACTCGTCCTGGAGCGACGTGCAGCGTTCGATCATCGACACCGAATTCTTGGCAGGGGCCGAAGCCGCCAACGCCAAACACTACGACCAGGCTCGTCAGCTCTGGCAGGAGTTCCTGGTCAAGTATCCGCTCGATCCGCGCGCTCCGCGCATCTTGCTCGAATTCGGCCGCATGAAGTTCTTGGAGGATGATTTCGACGCGGCGCTCGTCGAGTGGCGGCGTGTCGTCTCGAAGTATCCGAACACCGAGGAATCGTCGCAGGCGCAATACTTGGTGGCGCTCACGCTGGAAGAGAAACTCGGCAACCTCGCCGACGCGTTGAAGGAATATCAGAAGGTCACCTGGGGGAGTTATGCCGCCAAGGCCCAGCAGCGCATCGGGCGGCTGACGGCCAAGGAGATGACCGTGGCCACCGAGCGTGTCTTCCGCAGCAACGAAACGCCCAAGATCAGGCTCACTTCGCGCAACGTCGAGTCGGTCACGGTGCGGGCCTACACGGTCGATCTGGAAACCTATTTTCGCAAGATGCACCTGGCCAGCGGTGTCGAAGGGCTCGACATCGCCCTGATCGACCCCGACAAGACGTTCGAATTCGCCATCCCCAAGTATGCCGAGCATCAACAGTTCAGCAGTGAGATCGAGATCCCGATCGACGAGGCGGCGGCGATCGAGGGCCGGCCGGCCGGCGTGATGGCCGTCACCGTCAGCAGCAAGACGTTGGAAGCGACCACACTCGTCATCCAGAGCGATCTCGACATGATCATCAAGAGTTCGCGTGACGAGCTCTTCGTCTTCGCCCAGAACCTGCGCACCGGTAAACCGTGGCCGAAGGCTCGGCTACTTATCTCGAATGGCCAGCAGGTGTTCGCGGAGTCTGAGACGGGCGACGACGGTGTGTTCCAGAAATCGTACGAGGAGTTGAAGTCGGCCGGCGACGTGCGGGTCTTTGCCGTGGCCGACGGTAGCGTCGCTTCGAACGCCGTTGGGCTGGCGGGAGTTGGTGTCTCGACCGGCCTCACCGCGCGCGGCTACATCTATTCCGACCGCCCCGCCTACCGGGCCGGGCAGGTCGTGCATATCCGCGGCATCGTCCGCAACGTCGACCACGATCGGTTCACGATCGACGAAGGGAAGAAATTCCGGCTGGAGGTTTACGATGGCCGCAGTCGGCTCATCCGGCAAGAGGAGGTGGCGCTCGGCAAGTTCGGCAGCTTCCACGACCACTTCGTGCTCCCCGATACGAGCGTGGCGGGAGACTACCGCGTGCAAATCCAGGACGACGACGGAGAGGGCTACCAGGGTGGTTTCCGCGTACATGAATACCAGCTCGAGCCGGTGCGGCTGGCGGTCGACACCGAGCGCAAGGTGTTCTATCGCGGCGAGGAGATCACCGGCAAGATCACAGCCAAGTTCTACTACGGCGCTCCGTTGGCCGATCGCGAGATCCGTTACCAGCTTGCCGGCGGACGCGTCTACACGGGCACGACCGACGAACAAGGCGAGCTCGAGTTCAAGCTGCCGACGCGCGAATTCCGCGAGTCGCAGGCGCTGCCGTTGGTCGTGACGCTGGCCGAGCGCAACCTGCAGACGAGCGTCAATTTCTATCTGGCGACGCAGGGCTTCTCGATCGGTCTGAATACGGTTCGCAAGGTGTTCGTGGCGGGCGAGACGTTTGAAGTGTCGCTCAATACGCGCGACGCCGAAGGGAAGCCGATCGGCGAGAAATTGATGCTGCATGTGCTCAAGCGGACGGTCGTCGACGGCAAGGTGGGCGAGTCGCAGGCCGAAGAGCATGAGCTGACGACCGACAAGGAAGGCAAAGCACGAGTCACGCTGCGGCTGGAGGAAGGGGGCCAATACGTGCTACGTGCCGAGGGGACCGATCGCTTCAAAAACCGGGTCTCGGGTACGTCTGCGGTGCAGATCTCCGACGACAACGACCGCGTGCGTCTGCGGATCCTGGCCGATCGGCATACTTACAAAGTGGGTGACAAGGCGACCGTGCAACTCCACTGGCGCGAGGCGCCTGCGTTGGCTCTCATCACGTTCCAGGGGGGCAAGATCCTCGACTATCGGTTGACGCAGCTCAAGAAGGGCGCCAACGAGTTCGTGATTCCGATGACGACGCTGCTGGCGCCGAACTTCGATCTGGCCGTCTCGGTGATGACCGACACTCGCGCGGAGCAGAAAGATGACCCGGAAGATCCTGAGAAAGCCGACCAGCCGTCACGCGTGGTGCGACGGTTCCATGAGGCATCGAGCCCATTCACGGTCGAACGCGAATTGCGCGTGACGATTGAGACGAAGCCGAAGGGCGGCGACGCGGCGCGGCCGGGCGACGACGTCGAGGTGACGATCGCTGCCACCGATCCGCAAGGTAAACCGGTCGAGGCCGAGTTGAGCCTGGCCATGATCGAGCAGGCCCTGTGGGAGGTGTTCGGCTCGAACGTTTCTCCCATCGTGGACTTCTTCCGCGGCCAGCCGCGCGCCTCGGCCGTACGCACCCAGTCGAGCGTGACATTCGCCTATCATCCGGCGACCCGCCCGATCAACGCGCAGCTCTTGGCAGAGAAGGATCGACGCGAAGTCGAAGAGATGGAGCAGTCGGCGCGCCAGCACCTGCAGCTCGCCATTTCTCAAACGCAAGAACGGCAGGAAGCGGCCGAACGGAAGCGCGAAGCCTCGAAGGACGCGATGTTGGGTAGTTTGCGCGTGCTGGCAGGCGCAGCCGATCGAGCCCCGGCCGGACAGCCCTCGATCGAGGATGAAGTGACCGACCTAGAAATGGCCGGCGAATTCAGAGAGGTTGGCGGTCGCCCGATGAGCCAGGGCGGACAAGTGCCGGTCGGCCAGGGCTGGGCGCTTAGCGAAGGAGAGGCTCTGGAAGGGTTCGGCTCGTGGTACGATCTCGGTCGCGATGCTGACTACGACGGGCGCGCCGGTGACAATTATGTCCAGTTGGACCGCCCAGCGGGCTCCGCGCCGGTTGAATTCACACCGAACGACATGTCTGCTGCATCCGGTCTCCGAGGCGCTATGGGTGGTGCCGTCGCACGTCCTGGCGCGGATAAACTATCGAGGCGCCAAACCGGCAAGCATCTGTTCGGAATGTCTGATAGCGGCGACCGCGATTTGAGCTATCGACGCGTCGCCGGACCGACCGACGCAAAGGCGGCGCTGTCCGACAACTTCGCTTATTTCGCCCAGCCGGATGCCAGCGCCTTGCTCTCGTTGAACGCCAGTGGCCAGTCCAATTCGACGGTGCTCTTTTCCGACGGGACGCAAAACAACATCAAGTTCAGCGAGCACTTCGGCGAGGAGGACGCCAAGAAGCTCGCGGCCCGGTTGGGCGAAGCGGGTGCCATCGTCTTGCCGCCGCAGGGTTCGCAAGAGACGGCTTATTGGAATCCGATCGTGGTCACCGACAAGGACGGCAAGGCCACTGTGTCGATCACGTTGCCCGAACGGACGACCGCCTGGAAGCTGCTCGCCAAGGGGATCACGGCCGACACGTTGGCTGGCGAGGCGGAAGCGGAACTCGTCGTAAAAAAGGATCTGTTCGGCGAACTGAAGCTGCCGCTGGCGTTCACCGACGGCGACCAGGCCGAGATTCAGACGACCATCCATAACGACCTGGAGGCGAAGGAGAAGATCGAAGTCACGCTCAAGACCACGATCGGCGGCAAGTCGGTGGAAGAGAAGAAGACGATCGAGGCCGGTAAGGGGATGCAGGACGTGCCGTTCAAGGTGGAGGTGAAGCTGCCGGCGGACAAGGCGGATGGGAAGCCGGCTGAGAAGAAGGAGGCGGACGATAAGGCGGACCGCCCTCACGCTGACTCTCTTCCGAAGGGAGAGGGGATGGCGGTGGAGGTTGAACTGACGGTGGTGGCGGGCGAGCGGCGCGATGTGGTGCAGCGGACCGTGCCAATTCGGCCTTATGGCATGCCGGTGTTCGCCGGCGCGAGCGGTTCGGCCACGAGCGATACGACGGCCTTCGTCGAGGCGCCCGCGGGAATGACGCTCGTTTCGCCTACGCTGGAAGTGATCATCGGGCCTAATATGGAGCAGAGCTTGATCGACGCTCTATTGGCGCCCGCGCCGTTGTGCCAGGTCGATGTCTTGCGGCTCGCCTCGGGCCTGGAGACGTCGACCAGCGATCTGATGGCTGCCGTCGGCCTGCAAAGGCTACTCGGCGCCACGCGTCAGGCCGGTACGCCGCAGGCGGCCGCGCTCGACGCGCGGGTGCGCTCGTCGTTGAGCCTGCTCGTGTCGTCGCAAAACGATGACGGGGGTTGGAGTTGGGCCGGCCGTGCGACCGCCAGCAACCGGTACACATCGGCACGGGCTGTGTGGGCGCTGAGCCTCGCCCGGGCGGCCGGCTACAAGGTGACGGACGAGGTCTTCGAAAAGGGAATCGGTTATCTGCAAGGGCAGGTCGCCACGACGGCGGAAACCGACTATGACAGCAAGTCGGTGCTCTTGGCGGCGCTCGCCTCCGCCGGCCGCGGCGATTTTACGCTCGCCAACCGTCTCTATCGCAACCGACCTGCCCTCTCGACCGGTGCCCTGGTCTACCTGGCGCTGGCCCTCGCCGAGATGGATCGCCAACCGATGGCGCACGATCTGTTCGAGTTGCTCGGCAAGCGAAAGCTGGACGGCACGCCCGAGGAACGCAGCGCCCGCGCGCTGCTCGCGTGGAATGATGCGTCGGCGGAACTGCACGCTCTCTACCTGTTGGCCCTCGAAAAGGCCGAACCGGAGAGTACCCAGAACAAGGAGCAGGTCGATTGGCTGCTGGCCCATCGATCGGGCTATCGCTGGGCGCCGGACAAGGCCACCGGGCCGGCCGTACTGGCACTGTCGAGATGGTTCGCCAAGACGCGGTTCGACTCCGAGCACTATCAGCTCACGCTGGTCGTGAACGGCTTCGAGGCGGCCAAAGTCGACGTCACGCCCGAGACCAAAACACAGACCATCAAAATCCCCACCGGTCTCTTGAAGGGCGACAAGCAGCGGATCCAATTCCAGCTCGCCGGCCGTGGGCAGTATGCGTATCAATGCCTGCTGAGCGGCTTTGTGCCGGCCGATAAGTTGCAAAGCACCACCAAGAACTGGCTGGTCAGGCGTTACTACGAGCCGGCCCCGCGCGAATTCGACGGCGAGGCCATTCCCCGCGGTTTCGACGTGGTGCAGGGAGCCTTCACGACGTTCCGCAACCCGCTCACGCAGTTGCCCGTCGGCCAGCGCGGCCACGTGGAGATTCATGTCTCGCGGGCCAATCTGCGCGGCGATACTCCCGATGAGAAGGTGGAGTACCTGGTCGTCACCGAGCCGCTGCCCGCGGGCGTCACCGTCATCGAACAATCGGTGACCGGCTCGTTCGAGCGTTTCGAGCTTGCGCCGGGACAGATCACCTTCTTCGTGGGCAGTCAGAAGTATCCGGGGGCTATCGGGTTCGATGTGCACGGCTACCTGCCCGGTGCGTACCGTGCCGGACCGACGGCCGTGCGCAACGCCTACCGCCCCGAGCAGTTGGCCGTGGCCGACTCGCGGCAACTCGCCGTGCTGCGACTGGGCGAACGAAGCCAGGACGAGTACCGGCTATCACCCCGCGAACTGTTCGAGTTCGGCAAGCGGCACTTCGCCAAGCATGAATGGCAGGCGGCCGCGACGCATCTGAACGAACTGGTGAGCAAGTGGCAGTTGCAGCCGCAGTTCTATCAAGAGGCTGCCCGCATGCTGTTGGACGTACACCTGGAACTCGGTGTCGATGCCGAGATTGTGCGTTGGTTCGAGTTGATCAAGGAGAAATGGCCCGACGTCGAACTGCCGTTCGAAAAGATCTTGCGGGTCGCCGCGGCCTACGACAAGATCGGCGAGTACGAACGGAGCTTCCTGGTGTTTCGCGCCACGATCGAAGGAAGCTTTCTGCGCGAGTCGAACGTGGCCGGATTCTTGGACACGCAGGGAGAATTCTTGCGGAGCGTGGCGGTGATGGGCAGGCTGCTCGCCGAATATCCGCCCGAGCCCTATGCCGCCGCGGCGCAGTATGCGCTCGCGCAGCGCGTGTATGCCTATGCACCGCAGGCGGTGAGCGATGCCAAGCTGCGCGAGAAGAAGATCACTCGCGTCGACCTCGTCGAGCACACCCTGACCATGCTCGACGGCTTCTTGACCGCCTATCCCGAAGATCCGGCGGCCGATCAGGCCAGCTTCTCGTTGGCCAACGCGCTGCTCGAATTGAAGTTATATCGCCAGGCGGTGGAGCGCTGCCGGCGGTTCGCCGACCGTTATCCCGCGAGCGACTACCTCGACAGCTTCTGGTACATCGTGGGCTACAGCCACTTCGCACTCGGCGAGCACGAGGAGGCGCTGGCCATGTGCCGCAAGGTGGCCGAGGCGAAACACGTCGATCGTCAGACGGGGCGCGAAGAGGAAAGCCGCAACAAGTGGCAGGCCATCTATATCTTGGCCCAGATCTACAACAGCCTGGGCAAGGCCGCCGAGGCGATCCAGGAATACACGCGCGTCGAAGAACGTTTCGCCGACGCGCGGCGCGCGATCGAATATTTTACGCGAAAGGCGATCGAACTGCCCGAAGTGAGTACGTTCGAGCCGGATGAAAAGGTCGAGGTCGAGTTGAAATTCCGCAACGTCGCCCGCTGCGATGCGCGCGTCTACAAGATCGACCTGATGAAATTCAGCCTGCTCAAGCGAAACCTGTCACACATCACGGGCATCAACCTGGCCGGCATCCGCCCCTATCACGAGGCGGCGATCGAACTGGGCGACGGCAAGGACTATCGCGACCGCACGCGAAAGCTGCCGCTGCCGCTCAAGGAAGAGGGGGCCTACCTGGTGGTCTGCCGCGGCGACGATCTGCACGCCAGCGGCCTGGTGCTCGTCTCGCCGCTCAAGGTGGAGGTGCAGGAAGAAGCCTCGTCGGGGGAAGTGCGCACGACCGTCAAGGACGTGACGAAGGACCGCTACGTGAACGAAGTCCACGTGAAGGTGATCGGCAGCCGCAACGCCGAGTTCATCTCGGGCGATACCGACCTGCGGGGCGTCTTCGTGGCGGACGGTGTGCAGGGCACGACCACGGTCATCGCCGAAGAAGGCGACAACCGCTATGCCTTCTTCCGCGGCCATACCGAGCTCGGGCCGCAGCCGCCGGCGGCCAACGCGCCGGCCGCGATGCCCCAGCCGGCCGAGGCCAAGCCGGCCGCAGACGAGTCGCAGCAGTTGCTGCGCCAACTATTCGAGAGCAACGGCGCGATTCAGCAACTTCAGAACGACAACCTGAAGAATATCTATCAGCAGAACAAGCAGGGCGTCCAGTTAAAGGAAGCCTTCTAATCGGCGAGTATGGCGGACCGGCGCGGCGGGCGAGTTGCCCGCCGGTCCGATCAGATGTCGCCGCGGGTTTCGGCTTGTTCTTGGTGCACACCGATCTGGTCGACGCCGTCGCCGTCCCAGTCGCCAACGACGGGACTGTGGCCGGCATCGCCCAGTTCCAGGTGCAGGTCTTGGTCGTCGAGCGCGCCGTCGTGGTTGAGGTCGATGTGCCAATGGCCCTCGCGGTAGACGCCCAACTCGTCGATGCCGTCGCCGTTGAAGTCGCCGACGACCGGCTTGTCGCCATGTTGACCCAGGTTGAGCGTGAGGTCCGGATCGCTTCGCTTGCCGTCACCGTCGACGTCCAAGATCCACTCGCCGCCGTTGAAGATGCCGATCGAGTCGATACCGGTACCCGTCCAGTCGCCGGTGATCGGTACGTCGTCCCGCTTGCCATAGTGGAACACGTGGTCGATCAGGTCGGCCCGCAGCGATCCGTCGCGTGTCCGTTTCAATTGGCGATGCCCGATCGTGGCCTCGTGCGGCTGCGGCGGCACGTTCTTCTTGGCGCCCGTGGGCCGGTTGTACGGATCGGGGAGTCCCGGCTCGGCCGCCACGGCGCGCGGATCGCCCGGCCAAGCCGGACCGAAGATGCCGATGTCGGTCTTGCCGTCGCCGTCCCAGTCGCCGGTGACCGGCTTATCGTCCTTGGTGCCGAGCTTGGCCCACAGGTCGGCGTCGTCCCAGATGCCGTTCCCGTTCAGGTCGATAAACCATTCGCCGTTGACGTACATGCCGACGTCGGTCACGCCGTCGCCGTTGAAGTCGCCGGTGACCGGCTTACCACCCAACTTGCCGAATATGACGTGTTTGGGTTGCCCCGGTTGATTGTGATGCGGATGGAGTTTCCACAGCCCGTGCCGCATCCGACCGCCCAGCCAGGCCGCCACATCGGCTCGCATCGCCGCGAGTTGGGCGGCCGAGCGCAGCACGGCGACGCTCGTGCGCGGCAACCCGGCATCGACAACGCTCAAATGCCACGTGCCGCCCGTCACACCCCAGCTCCCGTTGAGGAAGGGGGATGCGGGCGGCTGCGCAACGGGCGGAGCGGCGGGCGAACTCTGAGGCAAGATCGCCGGTATGTAAATGGGATTGTTGGGAGGGATGACGGGCGGCGGTGGCAGGATCGACGGCGTCTCTGTCACAAGCGTGATTTCGCTGAAATTGTTGTTGAGCGACGCCTGTCCGTTCGCTAGCGGAATGCGGGCGATGGCGCCGTTGACCGGGCCGACCGCTTGCAGCAGTTCGGCCGAAGCCGACGCGCCCACGCTTTCGGCCCCCGCCTGGATCAGCGTCGGACTGATGGCTAGACCACCGGCCGTGCCAACCTGGTTGATGCCGTCGATATAACCGCTCGGATGCACCTTGATCACGCTGTAGAGCCCCGGCGGCAGACCGACGAACTGATAGAATCCGTTCGCGTCGGTCGTGGTCTCGATCGGGTTGCCCGCCTGATCCAACAGCGGCGTGCCGGTGGCGTCGGCCAGCATCAGCGTCACGCCGGGTACCGGAGTGTCTCCCGGTTCGCGAATGCCGGAGCGCAGGTTCGGCAGGTTGGCCAAGATGCTCGGCAGATCGGTCGTGGGATTGGGGGTCGCGATCGGCGGGCCATCGACAAACACATAACCCGCGATCGTGCTGGGCGGCGTCAGGCAGAAATCGTAGTACAGTCCGTTCGCGCCGGCGGCTAGTGGAATCGTCGAGATGTTGGTGTCGGTGACGCTTTGGCCGCCGACGGTTCCCACGTGCGAAGCGCCCGCATACCAGCCCGCCGGCGTCGTCTCCACCACGCTGTACGAGCCCGGCATCAGGTTGCTGAATTGATAGAAGCCGTTGAAGTCGGTCATCGTGGTCCCGACCACGTTGCCGTTGGCATCGAGGAGTTGGATAATCACGCCGGGCACGGCCGGATCGTCTTGGTTTTCCGTCGGGGTCCAGCAGCCGTTGATATCGGAGTGGACGTAGCCCGAGATGTTCGCGGGTGGCGTGAGGCAGAAATCGTAATACTGGGCGTTGGCACCGCCGGCCAACGCCACGCTCGAGATCAATTCGTCGTTGCTGCTCGTGCCGCCCACGCTTCCTACGTGCGAGGCGCCGGCGAACCAGCCGCTCGGGAGCGTCTCCAAGACGCTGTAGTTGCCTGGGGCGAGGCCCGTGAATTGATAGAAGCCGTTGTTGTCGGTGGTGGTGGTCCCGACCACGTTGCCATTGGCATCGAGGAGTTGGACGGTGACACCGGCGACGGGCGGATCGTTCTGGTTCTCAGTCGGTGTCCAGCAGCCGTTGATGTCGGAGTGGACGTAGCCCGAGATGTTTGCGGGTGGCGTGAGGCAGAAGTCGTAGTACAGGCCGTTGGCGCCGCCGGCGAGCGGCACCGCTGACAACAACTCGTCGCTCGCGCTCGTGCCACCCACGGTTCCCACGTGCGAGGCGCCCGCGAACCAGCCCGAGGGCAAGATTTCATGGACGCTGTACGTACCCGGCATGAGGCCGGTGAATTTGTAGAAGCCGTTGTTGTCGGTGGTGGTGGTCCCGACCACGTTGCCATTGGCATCGAGGAGCTGGATGGTCACGCCGGCGACGGGCGGATCGTTCTGGTTCTCAGTCGGCGTCCAACAGCCGTTGATGTCGGAGTGGACGTAGCCCGAGATGTTCGCGGGCGGCGTGAGGCAGAAGTCGTAGTACTGGGCGTCGGCGCCGCCGGCGAGCGGCACGGCCGATAACAACTCGTCGCTGGAACTCGTGCCGCCCGAGGTCCCCACGTGCGAGGCGCCGGCGAACCAACCCGAGGGCAAGGTCTCCTGGACGCTATAGTTGGCCGGTGCGAGGCCCGTGAACTTATAAAATCCGTTGTTGTCGGTGGTCGTGGTGCCGACCACATTGCCATTGGCATCGAGGAGCTGGATGGTGACGCCGGCGACGGGCGGATCGTTCTGGTTCTCGGTCGGCGTCCAACAGCCGTTGATGTCGGAGTGAACGTAGCCCGAGATGTTCGCGGGCGGCGTGAGGCAGAAATCGTAGTATTGGCCGTTCGCACCGCCGGCGAGCGGCACCGCCGATAGCAACTCGTCGCTGGCGCTCGTGCCACCCACGGTTCCCACATGCGAGGCGCCGGGGAACCACCCCGAGGGCAGAGTCTCTTTCACGCTGTATGTGCCGGGCATCAGCCCCGTGAATTTGTAGAAGCCGTTGTTGTCGGTGGTCGTGGTGCCGACCACGTTGCCATTGGCATCGAGGAGTTGGATGGTGACGCCGGCCACGGGCGGATCGTTCTGGTTCTCGGTGGGCGTCCAACAGCCGTTGATGTCGGAGTGGACGTAGCCCGAGATGTTCGCGGGCGGCGTGAGGCAGAAGTCGTAATAGACTCCGTTCGTGCCGCTAGTCAGGGTGATCGCCGACAGCAACTCGTCGCTGGAACTGGTGCCCCCGGCGCTGCCGACGTGCGACGCGCCGGCGAACCAACCGGTCGGGAGCAATTCCTGCACGCTGTAGGTGCCCGGCGGCAACGATTGGAATTGATAGAATCCGTTGGCGTCGGTGGTGGTCGTGCCGATCACTCCGCCCTGCGCGTTGAGTAGTTGGATCGTCACGCCGGCGACGGGCGGATCGTTCTGGTTCTGGGTGGGCGTCCAGCAGCCGTTGATGTCGGAATGGACATAACCGCTGACGCTCACCGGCTGCTGTAGCCAGAAATCGTATTGCGCACCGGCCTGTCCGGTGCTGAGCGTGATATTGGCCAACGTCTGCAAGTTGCTGACAGTGCCGCCTTCGTTGCCGGTGGCATCGTAGGTGGCGTAGTAGCCGTTGGGGATCAGCTCGTGCACCGTGTAGGTGCCCGGCTTCAGCAGCGTCGCTCCGGTGGTGGGAAAGGCGTAGGTGCCGTCGGCCGCCGTGGTCGTGGTTTCGAGCACGTTGCCGTTGTTGTCGAGCAACTGCACGGTCACACCGCCCAGCGGCGTCGAGTTGGCGTCGTGTGTGCCGATCGGCGAGACGCGCACCGTGCCGCTGACCGAGACGGGCTGTTGCAGCCAGAAGTTGTATTGCGTGCCGTTCTCGCCCGACGTGAGCGTGACGTTGCCCAGCGTCTGCAAGTCGACCGTTGTGCCGCCTTCGTTGCCGACGGCATCGTAAGTAGCGTAGTAGCCGTTCGGAGCCAACTCGTGCACGGTGTAGACACCCGGCTTCAGCGGCGTCGAGCCGGCCGGGAAGCTATACGTGCCGTCGGCGGCGGTCGTGGTCGTCGCCAGCACGTTCCCACCGGAGTCGAGCAATTGGATCGTCACACCGCCCAGGGGCGTCGAGTTGGGATCGTGCGTTCCCATGGGCGAAACGCGCACAACGCCCGCGAGCGTGACCGGCTGCTGGAGATAGAAATCGTATTTGACGCCGTTTTCGTTCGAGGTCAGTACGATGTTGCCGAGCGTGGTCAGATCGACGGCCGTGCCGCCGTCGCTGCCGACTACGTCGTTGATGGCATAGTAGCCGGTCGGCACCACCTCTTTCACGGTGTAGGTGCCCGGCCCCAAGTTGGTGAAGCTGTAGCTGCCGTCGCTGGCGGTGGTCGTCGAGCCGACCTGCTTGCCGGTCTTGTCGAAGAGCAGTACCTGGACGCCTCCCTTGGGCGCGTCGCTCGGTTCGCCGGTGCCGATGGGCGCCACGCGCACAGTGCCGGCGATGCTGTTGGGGAGCGATTGCGAAAAGTCGTTGTCGACGACATCTTCGCCGCCGAGCACGACGATCTTGTTCAGTGTGTGGGCGTCGCTCGACACACCATAGGTGACGCCGTTTACGTTGCCGGCCGACGAACCGACGGGCAGATAGGTGGGCGGCTGCGTTTCGACGATCTCGTAGTCGCCGGGCAGCACGTTGGTGAACTTATAGTTTCCGCTACCGTCGGTGGTGGTCGTGACGCCCGTCGGCACGTAGCTGGTGCCGTTGTTCTGGAGCAGGGTGAGCTGCACGTTGGGAATACCCGGCTCGCCCGGCTCCTGAACATTGTCCAGGTTGGGGTCGTAGTAGACCGTGCCTTGTAACGTGATGGGGATCGGCGTCTGCTGATTGGCGGCGAAGGCGCCGGCCGTATAAACGGGCGACGGGACCGTGTTGACGATCGTTCCGCCGATCAGGCCGCCGAGATAGTTGTCGGGCGGCAGAGACAGTCCGCTCGAGTTGAGCGCGTCCTGATACATGTCGTAAAACGTACCGGTCAGCGTATCGTCTTCGTAGTGCGGGGCCGAGAAGGTCCCAATCATCGTGGAATCTTCGAATTCTTTGCCGTTCACGGTCGCGTTGACGCCGTTCGTATCTTGATCCTCGACGTCGAGGGTCACCACGAGTTGCTTGCCGGCCGTGAAACCGGAGAAGTTCAAGATGAGCTGCGTGCTGCCCAGCACCGGGTTTTGCGCGGTGACCTGGAACCCGTCGTGCGAGATGATGTCCAGGGGGGAGTAGTCGTAGACGCTCAAGGCGCCGGGCCCGGTGTCGAAGAACGGATCGCCGAGTTGCACCATCGGGTTACCGTTCGGGTCGGTGGAGATGACGAGCTGCTTCAGCTCCGTGCCCGGGGCACCACCGCTCCAAGAGATCGTAAACGTATTGGGAATCGTCTTGGCGCCGCTGGCCGGATCTTCGTAGATGACGCCGAGGTGAACGTCGGCCGCGAGCGGGCAGCGCTCCTCGACCTGTTCGAAACGGCAGATGCGGTAGGCGTCGGTCTTGGCTTCGTGCGGACCATTACCGCAGGACGTAGCCGCAGCCGGATCACGGCGCCACTTGCGCCACGGAGCAAGTTTGCTGAGCAGACCCACGAACGCTCCTCCATCGGAAAGGCGGCAGGAAGCAGAAGGGCCACCTGCTATGTTCCGGTTAGGTCCCTATCTCGGTTTCGCCGCTTGGCGTACAGGTTTGCCCACGGGCTGCCCGTTGAGATCCCACAACCGGGCCGTGGTGTCGAAGCTGCCCGACAACAACAAGCGGCGCTCGGCATGCCAGGCCAAGGCGCTGACCGAACCGGTGTGGCCGACGAGCTCGAACTGTTCCTCGGCGCTGGCCAGGTCCCAGAGGCGGATCAGGTTGTCGCTGGAGCCGCTGGCCAGGCGATCGGGCCCGCAGTAGGCCAACGAGAGTGTTCGGCCCGGCCGTTTCGGCAGGGCTCGCAGCAACTCGCCGGTTTCGACATGCCAGATGCGCACCTGCCGGCCGTCGCCCCCCGAGGCCAGCTCTTGCCCGTCGAGCGAGAACGCCAAGGTGCGGATGCGCAACTTGTCGGCCTCGATGTCGCGCAGCAATTCGCCCTCGGGCAGCTTCCACAGGCGGATGATGCCATCGCGGCCGGCCACGGCGAGCCGTTGACCGTCGGGCGAGATGGCCAAGGCGCGATTGTCGCGGCCGGGGCAGGTCAGCGTCTTGATGACCTTCCCCGCCCCGGGGTCGATGAGTTGCGCGTCCTCGCCGAAGCCGGCGGTGGCCAGCAACTGACCGTCGCCCGAATAGGCCACGGCGTAGAGAGCATGGGCGGACGTGCGGATGTTGTGCACGATCTTCCCGGTCTCGACGTCCCACACGACGATGCTGCGGTCGTCACCCACGGTGGCGAGCTGATTGTCGCCGGGAGCGAAGCATACGGAGCGGACCCAGTCGGAATGGGTGTCGAGCATGCGAACCAGGCTGCCATCGGCCGCATTCCAGATGCGCACCAGGTGGTCGTCACCGGCCGTAGCCAGGTACCGAGCGGCCCCATCGATGGCGACGGCCGAGATGACCGGCGCGCCGTCGACCGTGGCGTGGACGTGTGTCGCCAGCACGCGGTCGGCGGAAAGAGTGCGGACAGTTTGGGCACGGACGGGCCCCGCATAGGCGAACGTCCATGCCAGTGCCATGAACCAGATGCGCAGCCGCGCAGAGGTGGCGTCGTTCATCCTTGAATCCCGATAAAAATGGCCGAGGGACGGTCGCGCAGCATCATGCGCGCGTGTCAGCAACGTTTATCGGTTCGTGCAAAGCGGCCACAACAGGCGATTCGCGGAGATTTTCCGGTCGAGAGGAATCGTGTGGCTGGGAGAGCTGGAGGAGATTGGCAGATCACGCCGAAGGGCTGACGAAGAGCCTATGCGCCGGCTGGCGAGAAAGAAGTACGCTTTACGCGACCTCTAGAAAAGTGGAGCCGCAGGCGCCTTCGTGACGCTGCCACAGCCATCCTGGCTGTGAGGCTCTGCTGACTGCGACTCCGTTGCAGGTCCCTGGCAGGTGGCCCTACGCGGCGGGCTTCGCCTCTTCGGCGGCGGCCGGTTGATTGGCGGCCCGCTGCTGAATCTCTTCCAACGTCTGGCCCAGTCTCTTGCGACCCTTGTTGGCGATGAGCGGCTTCGACGTCTGCACCTCGGCCGCAAGGGCCGGTTTGACGGGCCGCAATACGGCCAGCAACTGCGGATTCACCTCTTCATTCTCGGAGGGGAGCCCAAGCTGCTCGACTGCGTCGGAGAAACCGAGCAACACCGCCCGGCGGACGTTCTCGCGGATCCAACCGTATAAACCAAGCTTGCTCATTTCTTTCCGGCCGACCGTGGCCGCTCACATTCCGTGTTGGTCGACCGCCACTTCGCTGGCGGTGTTGGGCGATCCGTCGCCAAGGTTGGGAATCTTACTACAGCCGCGCGCGATGCGAAAGGCCAGTCGAGGGTGATCGCCCGGTCGGGTACCCCCCGCCCGCGAGACACCGAGAGCGTGCGCCGTGCGCGCCACGGTGCGCGGTCGCAAGCGCCGCAAAGTCACCGCCGTTCGCCGGACTGGAACGTTGATCGTAACGTTCGTGCGGGTCGTGCCATGCGAACGCCACAACACGAAGTGCCGCCGACGCCTGCGACGATAGGTCCAGCAGTTCACGTCGCGCAGCCAAGTACGGCAGACCCAATTGCGCCGCGCTGCTCGCGATGGATTTAACCTCACGAGTTGATCCGATGAGCGTCGAGCGTAGGGCGGTTACTGCTATCATCGTTTGCAAGACATTTTCGTTTTCCGCGGCGTTGATTTGCGCCGCGCTGTTGTGTGCTCCGGCCAAGGCGGACGGCCTGATCCGCGACGGCTTGGGCGCCATCTCGGGCGGCCGCGGCGGCACGAACATCGGCTTCGCCGACAACGGCTCGGTCATCTACGACAACCCCGGCGCGTTGGTCAACGTGGGCGACAACGGGCTCGTCGACTTGGGAGTCGACACGGTCATCTCCCAGGTGCATTACACCGACAACAAGCCCAACGACGTGCAGTCGTCGATTCGGCCGATGCCCGTTCCGAACCTGGCTTTCATCAAACGCAGCCGCGATCGTCAATGGGCGTGGGGCGTGGGCGCATTCGGCCCGGCCGGCTTCGGTGCCGACTACGCATTCCAGAACTCGTTCGCCGGTCCGCAGACCTACAAATCGCTCGACGCGATGGGCAAGCTGCTGGGCTCGCTCTCGTACCGAGTGACCGATCGGCTTTCGATCGGCGGTAGCCTCGGCATCGGCATCAACTATCTCGACCTGCAAGGTCCGCTGTACCTGCAAAGCGGCATGCTGGCCGGCGCGCCCACGATCGTCAACCTGCAAAACACGGGCGTGGCGCCCACCGGATCATTCGGTATCCAGTACCTGCTGAACGAAAAGACCACGATCGGTCTGACCTACATCAGCGAAACGAAGTTCAAGATGGGTGGCAGCATGGACGCCTTCGCGTTCGGGCTGGCGCCGTTCCCCATCTATACGAAGTTCGCCGCCACGACCGACCTCGTCTGGCCGCGTTCGCTGGGGGTCGGCCTGTCGCGCCGCATCAATCGCCGTAACACGCTCGGCGTCGATGTCATCTGGTACGACTGGTCTCATGCCTTCAACCAGGTGGCCGTCAACTTGACGAACCCATCGAACCCGTTGATCGCCGCCGCGATCGGCCAGAGCAACGTGCAGAACTTGCCCTTGAATTGGCGCGACACCGTGTCACTCCGCCTGGGTTATCAATTCACGCCCGACGACATCAACATCTTCCGTTTCGGTTACGTCTACCATGCCAGCCCGGCGGCGACGGGAACGATGTCGCCCTATACGGACGGCTTGCTGACCGACACGTTCACCACGGGCTACAGTCGCAAGGTGGGCAGGGCGTATCTGAACGCGGCCTATCAATTCACGTTCGGACCGACCCGCACCGTCGCCACGAGCGCTCTGGCCGGCGGCGACTTTTCGAACAGCACCCTGCACGCGCAGGCCCATATCGTCATGTTGGGTCTGTTGGTTCCGTTCTAACGGGCCGAAGTCGGCAACCTCTCTGTCAACGCCAAGCCGCTGGCGAGCTGAACGCATCCGATTGGCATTCGGCGGATCGTTTGGTTACGCTGCAAGGTATGAGCGCAAAATCGTTCCTGTTTGCCGGACTGCTCCAGCGGCCGACGGGAGGCGAGTTCTGCCGGCTGAGTCGCTTCAGACGCCAGCCGAGATGTTGTGGTCGCAAGTCCGCATTCGTCGCGTTGATGCGATATACTGCCCTCGGGCGCAGCGTGTACCCGTTTTGCGAGGAGCTTGCTCGTGACGCATATCATCGCCATCGAACTTGAGCTGCCTGATGACTTGGCACGCTTCAGTTTGCCGCCCGGTGTTGCTGCGCGCCTAAGCAATTTGCTCGACAAGCAGGATGGCGGTGAAGCGCTGTCAGCGGACGAACGGCGTGAAGCCGAGGGGCTAGTTAATCTGGCGGAAACCTTGTCCTTGTTGCGGCTGCGCGCCGAACGGGCTAGTGCAAACGGAGCCGAACCGACGTGAGAGGCGTACCCGACGGGTTACGCCGTTTGGTTTTGAACCGTGCCGCGGGACGGTGCGAGTATTGCGGACTGTCCCAGGCCGGCCAGGAGGCCACCTTTCACATCGACCATATTCTTCCCCGTAGTGCCGGTGGGACAACGACGGAAGCGAATCTTGCGCTAGCGTGTGTCTCTTGCTCGTTGCGCAAGGAATCGCGCCGCTCGGCAGTCGATCCGTTGAGCTGCCGACGAGTGCCGCTCTACCATCCCCGACGGCAACGATGGCACGACCATTTTCGCTGGGACGGTACAACCGTTTCTCCGTTGACTGCCACGGGCCGGGCGACGCTTGCGGCCCAGCAAATGAACCGACCACTGATTCTGGCGATCCGCGCCGAAGAAGTCCTTCGTGGCCGCCATCCGCCTCCGATCGAGTAATCACGTTGACGCTCCTGCCGCCGTAGGAGATATCGCTTGGCGGGACGCAGTCGACCTCAATGAGAACTCGCCCACTGAGAGGAAGTATGAAACAGCGAGTCATTGCGCTGATGCCCACGCGGGCCATATCTCCGATTGGCGTTCCGCGGATCGTTTGGTTACGCTGCAAGGTATGAGCGTAAAACCGATCCTGCTTGCCGGACTGCTATCGACCGCCTTTCTTGCTGCCGCCCGGGGTGACGACCAACGGCCGACGGAAGACGATTTCTATCCGATCACCCGCTTCGAGACGCCCGCCGGGGCCGTGCTCGAAAGCGGTGCCCTGGACCTGCTGCCCGATGGGCGGTTGGCACTCGCGACGCGGCGGGGCGAAATCTGGCTCATCGACAAGCCGTTCGGCAAGGAGATCAAGGCGGACCAATACAAACGGTTCGCGCATGGGTTGCACGAGGTGTTGGGGCTGGCTCATCGCGACGGCTGGCTCTACGTCACGCAACGATCCGACATTTCCCGCCTGCGCGACAGCGACGGCGACGGCGTGGCCGACGAGTTCGAACTGGTCAACGACGAGTGGGAGATCACGGGCGACTACCACGAATATGCCTTCGGCTCGAAATTCGACCGCGAGGGGAATTTGTGGGTCGTCCTCTGCCTGACGGGTTCGTTCGACAGCAACGCCAAGTATCGCGGCTGGTGCCTGCGCATCACTCCCGACGGCAAGATGATTCCCACGACCAGCGGCATCCGTTCACCAGGCGGCATCGGCATGAACGCCGCAGGCGAGATGTTCTATACGGACAACCAGGGGCCATGGAACGGCACGTGCGAGCTGAAGCACCTGATTCCCGGCAAGTTCGTGGGGCATCCCGGGGGCAACCGCTGGTATGACCTGGCGCAGGCGGTCGTCGGCCCGCGGCCCAAAGATCCCGAGAGCGGCAGCCGCTTCATGGCCGAGGCCAAGAAGATACCGGAATACGAGCCGCCGGTGATCCTGTTCCCCTACGACAAGATGGGCAAGTCGGCCAGTGGCGTTGCCTGCGACACGACCGGCGGCAAATTCGGTCCCTTCCAGAATCAACTCTTCGTGGGCGATCAGTCGGCCAGCACGATCATGCGCTGCTTCCTGGAGCAGGTGAAGGGCCACTACCAGGGCGCTTGTTTTCCGTGGCGCGAAGGGATCGGTTCGGGCACGCTGGCCTTGGAAATGACACCAACGGGAGCCCTGTTCGTCGGCGGCACGAACCGCGGCTGGGGCTCGCGCGGCTCGCTCCCCTTCAGTGTCGAACGAATCGATTGGAGCGGTCGTACGCCCTTCGAAGTCGACGAGATGCGGGTCCGGCCCGACGGTTTCGAACTGACCTTCACCGAGCCGGTCGATGCCCGGACGGCGACCGACGTCGCGTCGTACCGCATCTCGACCTACACCTATATCTTCCAGGCGAGCTACGGTAGCCCCGAGGTCGACCACACCACGCCGACCATCACGCAGGTCGAGGTCGCGGCCGATCGCCGAAGCGTGCGCCTGCACCTCGACCGATTGGCGGAAGGGCACGTCCACGAATTGCACCTCGACGGCCTGCGGAACGAGCGCGACCTGCCGCTGTTGCACAAAGAGGCGTACTACACGCTGAATTACCTGCCCTAATCGGACCGGTTCGACCTCTTTTGCCCGGTTGCGGATCTTTTTCGTTGATCGCGCCGAGCACTCTAACTAGCCTAAAAACTCTACTCCGCCGGACGGTTTCGTGATCTTGGGGGTCGCCGGCCGGTTTTCGTCGGGCTAGTTGGATTCGCACCTACCAGCCGCGCCCTCCGGAACAAGTGCAAGTCGGTCTTCACGGCGTGCGCGCCGCATCTCACAGGCGAATTGGGGCCCAGCGTCCGGCACGTCGAGATCAACACCCTCTTCGAGCAGTATCTCGGTCGTCCCGCCGACGCGGCCGCGCTGGCCAGCTTCGATACGTTCCTGGCGGCTGGCGGTACCGATGAGCAACTCGCCGTTATTATCACTTCTTCCGCCGAATTCTGCGCCGATGCTGGAGGCACGAACGCTGCTTTCTTGAACAGCCTGTTCGGAGTCGCGCTACACCGGTCGATCGAAGCGTCGAGCGAAGCCGCCTTCGAACAGGATATGGCCAACGGCACGAGCCGGGCGCAGGTCGCGGCCATCGTCTTCGGCAGCCACCAATATCACGTCGACCTGGTCGACGAGTTATATATCGACCTGCTCGGCCGTCCGGCCGACTCCGATGGCCAAAGCTACTGGTCGGCTCAGCTCGACCAGGGCACCACCGACGAGCAAGCGATTACCGCCCTCGCCGCGTCCGACGAGTTCTTCGCCAAGGCGTCCTGATCGCAGAAGCAGCTCTTCAGGGTCGCTCTCTCACCTCTTGCGGGCCGGTGGTTCGGTGCGAGCCATCGGCCCATTGTCTTGACGCGACGGCTCGCCCCCGGCTGCGCTGCCACATAATGTCCGCACATCAGCCGTTTTCACACCCGATGCCAGGCCCTGGCGCATGATCAGCGATTTCTCCTGCGTAACCAGGACTGGCGCATCCAGCACTGCTTCTCTGGAGGGTGGGGCAGCCGGCCTTCTCGCCTTGTTCAGGAATCAAGGGAACCGCAACGATCGTCTCAGGCGTCTCAGCTTGAGCTTGGATGGGTAAGCTTCGGTCGTAACCAGGGCCGCCGGAAAGGCAGAATTGGGCACCGTCGTTACGGCCGCCTACGAATTTGCGGCACCCGCGCTATTTTGGCACCCAGCCGAAAGCCGGCAGAAAATTGCCGCCGAGAAAGTTAACACTACCGCTAGACAAGAGTTACAATAGGGGCGGCCGCTCGGCCCCAAACAATGGCACGCCGATTGCAATGCCAATGTCGCCCATCAAACGACGAAGGCCTTGCTGAGACCTTCGCATCGACACGGTGAACCAAAGCCGCTCGAATGGTGACCATAACAATCAGAGCGGTGAACGAACAAAAGACAGAAGAGGCCAAACCCTTGGCCCTGAACACAGGAGAATGATCATGAGAACAATGGCTCTGGCGATGGCAGTCGGTGGGATGCTGGCTTTCTCCAGCCCCGCCCAAGCGCAGTTTGGCGGTCCTTTCGGCGGTCCGATGTTCGGCGGTTTCGGTGGTGGCGGGCTTGGCGGCTTCGGTGGGTTCGGTGGCTGGGGGTGGGGAACGTATGGCGCCGGATCGACGGTCGCGGGCAGTTTCTTGGCGGGCTCGGCTATGCAAACCGCGGCGGCCGGCGAGGCCGTGTTGTACGGTTCGATGGCAGCCAAGAACTACCAGGACGCCTACCAGCACTGGATCGAGAACCAGAAGCTCCGCGAGACCACCTATTTCGACATGCGGAGGATGAACGCCAGCTATCGCGCCGAGACCCACGGTCCGGTGGCGACTCCCGAGCAACTCGTCTCTTTCAGCAAGTCACGCCTGCCTGAGCGGTTGGGACCGGAACAACTCGATCCTGAGCGGGGCCAGATCAAATGGCCACACGTGTTGCTGCGTGACGAATTCGCTGCCGAACGGGCGGCCTTGGAGTACCTGTTCGCCGAACGGGCCACCCGCCCTTATAGCACGGGTATCGGCACACAGAACTATCGCGAGGTGCGGCGTGTCACCGACGACATGCACGACCTGCTGCGTACCATGCTCGATGTGATCACTCCGGATGAGTTCATCACCGGCAACAAGTTCGTCAACAGTGTCGCCTACGAGGCCCGTTTCGAGCCGGATGCGTCGCTCGTGACCAACTAACGCGACGTGGCCAGACAGCCAGCGTGCAGCCATTGCGGCCCGCCTTGAGCGGGCCGTTTTTTTGCGCACGTCGCAAAAAAAGACGAAAAAGACGAATCCGTCGAGCCGCGGCAGAAGCCGGCAGACTCTGCCGGCGAGCAATCTTAACAGCCTCTTTTGAAAACAGTCGCCGCCACGCCGGGCTGTAAACGTCGCAGTGGCGCGACGCTCGCGCAGCCGGCGCCGCGGCTTCCAGTCTTGTTTGATTTACGGACAACGACGGCGCGACCGACGGGGGCCCAACCCGACCTGTCGAGACGATTCCCCGCCGGAGAATCGGTCGTTCCAAGTCGGCGGGCAGCCAAATACGCCTCGGCTGCGGAGACGTATGTCCGTCGACAGCGGTAGGTCGCGTGCAACGCGAGCCATAAAGACCGGACGCGGAACAACGCTTCGCGCCCCGCTTTTGAAAACCGCGCCGAGACGTTGGCCGGAACCTATCCGAGAATACCTCGGTGCGCAGCAACAGCAACGTCGCGATGCGAGTTCCTCGGATAGCCTCTGAGCGGACTGTCCGAACGCCTAACCGGTCACCAACTGCGCCTCGACGCGGTGTGGCAGAATCACAGGCTCCGGTTCGGGAAGCAACGCAGGTCCGGCGGCGACCAAGGCCTCGTTCAGGTCGATTTCGCGCCCGGGGACACGTTGCTGAAGATACTGCCTGACGAAGTCGACCGTCTCGTCAACCTCGTCGGCTTGGATCACCAGCAACTCGCCCGGTTGCGCCATCGCGAGCGCCTTCTCGACCGCCGCCACGGCACCCTGGATCTCGAATACTTCGCGGGCGCGTGTCCCGCCCGTCATGCCGCGACGGAAGAGGCCGATGATCTCCCCTTCGGCACGGCCGCGGCGATAATGATCTTCATACAGGATCACGCGGTCAAATGTCCGGCCCAGCAACGCGCCTTGTTCGATCAGGTCGCTATCGCGGCGATCACCGGCCGCCGTGTAGACAATCGAGCGCTGGCCGTGCGGAAACTGCTCGACCACCCCGGCGATCGCCTCGAGCGCCGAGACATTGTGACCGTAATCGACGATCACCGTCGTGTCGCGGATTTCGAGCAAATTGAAGCGGCCGGGTGATTGCTCCAGGCTGGCGGCGAATGTCGCCAGAGCGGCGGCTACCTGCTCGAAGCTCTGCCCCAGCGCCCAACCGGCGGCAGCCGTTGCCAAGGCGTTTTCTACCTGGAAGCCGATGCGCCCGCGGTGCGTCAGCGGCACGCGATCGACGGACGTAATGACGGTTTCCTCCGCCCCTTCGGCCGCCACAATCTGTCCGCCGCGAACGAAAACCGCGCGGCCGCCCGTCTCGCGGTGCGAGGCGATCAGCGGATCATGGGCATTCGTCGAGAAGTAGATGACCTTGCCGGGGCATTTCTCGGCCATGCCGGCAGCCAACGGATCGTCGGCCTTGAGCACCGCATATCCATGGGGGGCCACCGCTTCGACGATGCACCGCTTGACCCGCACGAGTTGTTCCAGCGTATCGACGCCGCCGACCCCCAAATGGTCGCCGCCGGCGATGTTTGTCACGACGGCCACGTCGCATAGATCGAATCCGAGCCCCTCGCGCAGGATGCCGCCGCGAGCGCACTCGAACACGGCCGCTTCGACCTGCGAATTGAACAGCACCGCCCGAGCGCTTTTCGGGCCGGCGCAGTCACCGCGGTCGATGCGGCGTTGGTCGATGTAGATGCCGTCGGTGCAGGTCATGCCCACGGTCAAACCTTGCGACCGTAACAAATGGGCGATGAACCGGGTCGTCGTCGTCTTGCCGTTCGTGCCGGTCACGGAAACGATCGGGATGCGGCCCGTCTCGTTCGGCGCGAACATCGTGGAGAGAATCGCCGCGCCGACCGGTCGCGGTTGTCCACTGGAGGGCTCGATATGCATCCGCAAGCCCGGCCCGGCGTTGACCTCGACGATGGCACCACCCTGGTCTTCTAGCGGCCTGCCGATATCGCTCGCCAGCACGTCGACCCCTGCCACGTCGAGACCTACGGTGCGGGCGGCGTCGATGGCCCTCGCGGTGATCTCCGGGTGAACCAGTTCGGTCA
Organism: Pirellulales bacterium; assembly: GCA_035547915.1. Classification (GTDB taxonomy): domain Bacteria; phylum Planctomycetota; class Planctomycetia; order Pirellulales; family JAICIG01; genus DASSFG01. The sequence continues at coordinate 37,436 of DASZTS010000007.1, forward strand.
CGTCGGCCGCCGTGCCGCCCGTGCTCAGGTTGCCGTTGCGGCGAATCAGAACCGGTGTGCCCGCCGGCGGCACCGACGACGGCAACAAGCCCTGCTCGGCGAGCACGCTCATCGCCACCGGGTCGAGACGAATCTTGCTCAGCGGCGTGGCGTGGTCGTTGCCGCGGCGCGGATCGGTGTTGACGTGGTCGATCAATTCGGCCACGGTGTGGATGCCGTCACCCATAACCTGCGCCGGTTCGCGTTTGGCGGCGGCTACGAGCTTTTCGCCGATGATCAGCAGGCGATAATCGGCCCCGACAACGAACTTTTCGCACACGACCGAATAGCCGCCTTCGGATGCCGTGTTGAAGGCCGCCACGACCTGTTCCTTGGTGGTCAGGAAGGTCGCCACGTTCTTCCCCTGGTTGCCGAACTGCGGCTTGATGACCACGGGTGTGCCGATTTCTTGGGCGGCCGTCCACGCGTCTTCCGCATTCGCCACCGGACGCCCCTCCGGTACGGGTACGCCGGCCATCCGCAGCATCATCCGCGTCAGGTCTTTGTCCTGGGCGATCTCTTCGGCGATGGCGCCGGTGCGGTCGGTTTCCGCAGCCCAGATGCGGTGCTGCCTCTTTCCATAACCAAGCTGGACCAGATTGCCGTCATTGAGCCGGCGGACCGGAATTCCACGTGCCTTGGCGGCATCGGCAATCGCCCGTGTGCTGGGACCGAGCCGCAAGCTCTGATTCAGGTCGCGCAGTCGAGCGATCTCGGCTTTCATGTCGAAGGGCCGGTCGTAGACCGCGGCCAGGCATAGTTCGCGAGCGGTGCGGAGCGCCGCTTCGGCAAACGATTCTTCTTCGTACTCGACGACGACCTTGTAGACGCCCTCGACCGAGGTTTCGCGTGCCCGTCCGTAACCAGCCGTCGCCCCAGCCAACGATTGTAGCTCGAGCGTTACGTGTTCCAGGATGTGGGCTTGGTAGGTTCCACGGCGGAGTCGCTCGAAAAAGCCCCCACGCTCACCAACACTGCAACGATGTTCGATCATCGTCGGCAGCCAAGCCATCAACCGGTCGTTGAAGCCCGGCAGCTCGTTGGAAGGCGAATCCTTCAGATCACCGAGATCGACCCAGGCCTCCAGCACCGGAAAGTTTGCCCAGATGTTCGGTCCACGCAACACCAGAATCTTCTGTATTTCCATGCCTCTTCGCTCAAGAATGCCCAGGGGCCGACTTTACTAGAAATTATGGCTCGCGTCCCGACACGAGCCGCAGATACTGCATCGGTTTACGCGGCTAACGCAGCCGCTGTTTGATGGTAAACACAAAAACACGTTATCGCCATGTTTCAGGCACTGCCGCAGAGGACTGCCACTTCGGGATACCCACCTGCGATACGGTTGCTTGGAAACGGTACGTCCGACCCACCGCCGGTGGACGAAACTTGTCCACCATTACGGCGCCGCCAGCAAGGCGTACGAGGAATCGTTCTCTCGCTGTACATCGGTGGACAATCTGGCCGGCATGACCCTCCCTACGCGAACGACCGTGCATACCGGTGAAACCGGGAATGCAGGCGGTGTGCGCCATCCGCGCTCTCTTCACAGGACGTCCTTTAAGACGTAAGAACGCTTCGTGCAGATCTCTATCGAATCCTGAATCGGCCGTTCCACCGCCGCCAGCACAGAAAGACACCGGTCTGACTTAAACCGGTCGCTGGTTACATTCAAGCTCGAGCTACCCAAATCGCGCAGCTTGGCGGTCATCATCATACATGAGATGCCGTCGCCAGCCAAATCGTTACCACTCTTTCGTCGATTTTTTTCCCTTGACCGGTAGCCGGATGCCGACCGACCGCAATCTGTATAAAATGCGTGCGGAGCACCTGTGCGGATTATCGTATTGGGCAGCAACAGTTTGTCGCTCTGGAATTCGCCTTTGAAGTCCCCAAACTGCTCCTTTGGGTGTCGAGCCGGCCGCAATTGGCGGGCCGGATCGACACACCGGCGCCCGCCGGTTGCAATAACCCGCTAGACCGCTTGGAGATAGTCCTCTTGGCCGACAGGTCCGACGAGATCAGTCAACTGCCCAAGCAGTGGCAGCGCGACGTCCGACGACAGCTCGATCCGGGCGAAAATCTGCTCGCCTGGTTCGAACCCGACCTGGACACCCGGTTGAGGTATGCCCGTGGGTTGGTGTTGGTCACCGATCGGCGGGTGCTGACAACCGTGGGCGGCGAACCGGCGGAATCGGCATCGGCGGTCCCACCCCATTGGCGGTCGTGGCCGCTGGATAGTGTCACGACATTCGGTTCCGTGCCCGAGGCGGGAGTCGGCACACTCGAATTACTCGCTACGGGCGAACGGCTGGCACACTGGCACTACACACTCGGGCGGGCCCCGAATGCCGATCGCCTGGTGCAACAATTCGCCGCATTTCGGCGCAGCGCGCTCGCCGGTCGCGATCGATCCGGTGATGAGGAAGAGAACAAACGGTGTTGTCCCGACTGCGGTGCCGACCTACCGGTGGAATCGCTCGATTGCCCATTCTGTGGCACGAACAAGACAGCGCGGCCCACTCGATCGCTACTGCGACTCGTTCGCTTTGCCCGCCCACACGCTCGCACGGTGGCCCTGGGCTTCATGCTTACGCTGGCCGGAACGGCAGCGGGACAGGTTCCGCCCTATCTCACCATGCCGCTCGTCGACAAGGTGCTGATCCCGTTTCAGACCGGAGAACAAGACGTCTCGTTCGGCCACGTCAAATGGTATCTGGCCGGACTGTTCATGGCAGCCATTCTGGCCTGGGCCTTCAACTGGGCGCGTACGTACGTGTTGGCCTGGGTCTTTGAACGCATCAGCGCCGACCTGCGCAACCACACCTACGCCCATCTGCAACGGCTGTCGTTGGAATACTTCGGCGGCCAACGCACGGGCGACCTGATGGCCCGCGTGAGCACCGACACGGAACGGATCTGCAATTTCCTCTCGCTCAATCTGCTCGATTTCGGCACCGACCTGGTCATGATGACCATGACGGCGTCGATCTTGTTCTGGATCAATCCGTGGCTGGCCCTGGTCACGTTGCTGCCGTTCCCGATGCTCGGCTGGATGGTTTTGAATGTGCGCGAACGGCTGCGCACGGGCTTTCTGGAGGCCGGCCGCGTGTGGGGCGACATGACGAGCGTCTTGGCCGACACGATCCCTGGCATCCGCGTCGTCAAGGCCTTTGCCCAGGAGCAACGGGAGACCGACCGTTTTCGCCAGAGCAACGATCAAGTGCTGGCCGCCAACGACCGCGTGAACCGGGTCTGGTCGTTCTTCGGCCCGGCCGTGACGCTGTCGACCGAAGTGGGATTGCTGGTCATCTGGGCCTTTGGGGCGTGGATGATCTCGGAAGGCCGGATCAAGGTCGGCGTGCTCACCGCATTCACGGCCTACATGGCCCGCTTCTATGCCCGGCTCGATTCGATGAGCCGCATGGTAGCCGCGGTGCAGCGCGCGGCGGCCAGCGCGCAGCGTATCTTCGAGATCCTCGATCAGGTGCCGAGCGTACGCGAACCGGAGCACCCTGCCAGCCCTGGACGCTTGGAGGGCCAGATCGAGTTGCGGCACGTTGGGTTCCAATACGGCAATCGCCCTGTGCTCTCCGACGTGAACCTGACCATTCGGCCGGGTGAGATGATCGGGCTGGTGGGTTCGAGCGGTTCGGGCAAGAGCACGCTCGTCAACCTGGTGTGCCGTTTCTACGACGTGAACGAGGGCGCCGTGCTGGTCGACGACCAGGACATCCGGCGGTTCGCTCTGGAAGAATACCGGCGCCACATCGGCATCGTGTTACAGGAGCCGTTCCTATTCTATGGCACGATTGCCGAGAACATCGCCTACGGACGACCCGACGCTGGCACCGACGAAATCATTGCGGCCGCGCGTGCTGCCCGCGCCCATGAGTTCATCCTGCGCCTGCCCGATGGCTACGACTCGATCGTCGGCGAGCGCGGGCAAAAGCTCTCCGGCGGCGAGCGGCAACGAATCTCCATCGCCAGAGCGCTGCTCATCGACCCCAAGATCCTCATCCTCGATGAGGCCACGTCGGCCGTCGACACCGAGACGGAGCGCGAGATCCAGCTCGCGCTCGATAACCTGATCCGCGGTCGTACGACGATCGCGATCGCTCACCGTCTCAGCACTCTGCGCCGGGCCGATCGCATCGTGGTGCTCGAGCACGGCAAGATCGTCGAAATCGGCCAGCACGACGACCTGTTGGAACAACAGGGCGCCTATGCCCGGCTGCATCGGGCGCAACTTGAACTGGCGGGTGAGCTATGAACGATTCGCATTCCTCCGATCTTCCCTTCGACCTGCCGCCATCGCTCACCTCGGCGAGCGTCGAACTGTCGCGCGACGCTTGGGGACAACTGGCCTTCACCGACGCGAACGGCCAACGGCACGACAACGTCATACCGATCCGGGCGTTTCCCATCACGGACTCCAACCGGCATCTGTCGATCTGCGACGGACGTGGCGCCGAACTCGCCTACTGCGAAGATATGGCACACCTAGCCGACGACGTACGCCGGATGATCGAAGACGACCTGGCGCGGCGCGATTTTATCCCCAATATCGAACGCATCGTCCGCATCTCGTCGGGCCTTTCGCCGGAATGGACGGTCGAGACCGACCGGGGCCAGACGACCTTTGTGATCGAAACCGAGGAGAACGTGCGCCGCCTGGGCCGCCATCAGGCCACCATCACGGACACGCACGGCATGCGCTATCTGATCCGCGACCTCCGCGCCCTCGATGCCCCCAGTCGCCGCATGCTCGAACGGTTCTTGTAACCGCGGCGGAGCGGGCTCTGAATGGGTGCGGCTCGAAGGGCTTCGCCGGCCGCGAGCACACGCCAATCGAAGTACCGCGTTCTCCGGCGGTCGTGATATACTGGCGTCGAACTCCCAAGCCCGCGAGATTTCGACGTTGTTTCCGCAAAGCCAAAACCGGTCTTTCAGTCGCCGTGAATGGATGCAGCTCGGCTGTTCCACGCTGGCCGGGATTACGTTGCCGGAACTGCTGACGGGCCGCGCCCAGGCCGCGTCGTCGAACCAGACCGGGCGGCCGAGGGCCAAGGCCGTGGTTCTGGTGCTGCTCACGGGCGGGGCGAGCCAGCAGGATACGTTCGATCCGAAGCCGGAGGGGCCTGAGGCGGCCCGGGGCGAATTCAAAGCGATCGACACGCAAACGCCCGGCGTGCAGTTCTGCGAACATCTGCCGCTCTTGGCCGCCCGCAGTAAGCAACTCGCCGTCGTGCGCTCGATGTCGCACGGCGACTATGGTCACTTGCCGGCGACGCACACCACGCTCACCGGCACGCAGATGCCGAACCGGCGCAACAGCGATTTGGAGAACGTTCTGTCGCGCCGCGACTGGCCCTGCTACGCGGCCGGCCTCGATTACCTGCGTCCGCGTCACGATGGCATTCCCAATGGCGTTACGCTGCCGCACCGCTTGATCGAAGGTCCGCTCACGTGGCCCGGACAGCACGCTGGCTTGCTGGGCGCAAGCCACGATCCGTGGGAGATCAACCACGATCCCAACGACGCCAAGTTTCGCGTCGACAGCCTCGCCCTGCCGGCCGAGCTGAACGAAGGGCGCGTGGCGGGGCGTCGCTCGCTCTGGGCGGATCTCGGCCGACGGCCGAGTTCTCCGGCCGCGCCGGCGGAGATGGCCATATTCGCCGAGCAGCAGGAACTGGCGATGACGCTGCTCACCTCGGGTAGGGTGACCGAGGCGTTTCGCATCGATCGCGAGTCCGACGCGGTACGTGATCGATACGGCCGGCATATGTTCGGGCAATCGTTGTTGTTGGCTCGTCGCCTGGTCGAAGCCGGCGTGCCCATCGTGCAGGCCAACATGGGGATCGTACAAAGCTGGGATACGCACGCCGACAATTTCGGCCGCCTGAAGAACCAGCTTCTGCCTCCGCTCGATCGCGGCGTGGCGGCCCTCCTCGACGATCTGGCCGCGTCCGGCTTGCTCGACGAAACGCTCATCGTCATCGCCGGTGAGTTCGGCCGGACTCCCAAAATTTCGATGCTCCCCGGCGCGACGCTGCCGGGCCGCGACCATTGGGCGCCCGTCTACTCGGCCGTCTTCGCCGGCGGCGGCGTGCGCGGCGGGCAGGTCATCGGCCGGTCCGACAACCAGGCGGCTTTCCCCGTCACGCGGTCGTTCCAGCCCGAGGATTTGGGCGCGACCATCTACCACGCCCTGGGCGTCGACTCATCCGCCGAGGTCCGCGATCCGCTCGGCCGCCCATTGCGCCTCAATAGCGGCGCGCCGATCGAAGCCCTGTTCAACGGCGCGCCGGTCTGAAGCACCGAGCACGCTTTCCACGCGTAGCCCGCCCGGCTTGGGGTCTCACTCAGGGCCGTGCCTGCGCACGTGGCCCTTCAAGCAACGCCACATGCGACCGGCCGACGGGGCAAAATCGACGGCGCACGGCGCTAGCCAACCACAGGGGACGGCGCAATAATGCAGGATTCCCTCTTAGAGCAACCGACAAAACCGGATCGAGCGTCCGAAAAATCGGCGTTTCACGGCCGATCTTCTGCCCGCGGCGCTCCGACTCACGGGTTTTGTCAGCCTCTTAGCAGAAACCAAGAATCCGCGGCCCCGCCAGAGGCATCTCATGCAAGATAAACTCCGCTATTCGGGCATCACCTTCGACGATGTGCTGCTCGAGCCGCGCTACAGCCAGGTCGTGCCGGCCGATTGCGACGTGACGACGAACCTCACCCGACGCATCCGGCTGAACGTGCCCTTGCTCAGCTCGCCGATGGACACGGTCACCGAAAGCAACATGGCGATCGCCCTGGCGCAGGAAGGCGGCATCGGCATCATTCACAAGAATATGTCGGTCGAGCGGCAGACGGAAGAAGTCGACAAGGTCAAGCGCAGCGCCAACGGCATCATCTTCGACCCGGTCACGCTGCCTCCCGACGCGACGGTGAGCCGAGCCCGGGAAATCATGGATCAGTTCAACGTCTCGGGGCTGCCCATCACCGCCGGCGGCGGCAAGTTGGCCGGCATATTGACCAAGCGCGACTTGCGTTTTCTGGAACGCAGCGACCTGCGCATCGGCGAAGTTATGACCAGCGAGCACCTTGTAACGGCTACGGGCAATGTATCGCTTGAAGAAGCTGAAAAGATTCTGATGGCAAATAAGGTCGAGAAACTTTTGCTGGTGGACGAAAATAACAAACTGACCGGGCTGATAACGATCAAAGACATCGACAAGATGCGGCGATTCCCCAACGCCTGTAAAGACAGGCAAGGGAGGCTGCGCGTCGGTGCGGCAGTAGGGGTTCGCGAATACGAACGCGTCGATAGCCTGATTGCCAAGGGCGTCGACGTGGTCGTCGTCGACAGTGCCCACGGCCATTCGGCGAACGTGATCGAAACGGTCCGCGAGATCAAGAAACGCTGGGACATCGACGTTGTCGCGGGAAACGTGGCAACCGAGGAAGGTTGCGGTGACTTGATTGACGCCGGGGCCGATGCCGTGAAAGTCGGAATCGGGCCTGGCTCGATCTGCACGACACGGGTCATTTCCGGGGTGGGAGTACCGCAGGTCACGGCCATTTACGAGGCTGCGAAGAAGGCAAAGAAGACCGAGACACCGATCATCGCGGACGGAGGGATTCGCTATTCGGGAGATCTGACCAAGGCGATCGCCGCCGGGGCTTCGTGCGTGATGATCGGCGGACTCTTCGCCGGGCTTGTAGAGAGCCCCGGCGAGATGATTCTCTATCAGGGGCGGACCTACAAGATTTATCGCGGCATGGGCTCGATGGGGGCGATGGTCAAGGGCTCGAGCGAGCGCTACCGACAACGGGGTGATGGTAAGAACGACAAACTCGTGCCCGAGGGGGTCGAAGGAAGGGTTCCCTTCCGCGGTCCCTTGAGCGCTCACGTCTACCAACTCGTGGGCGGGTTGCGGGCAGGTATGGGTTATTGCGGGACACGCGACATCGAGGAGTTGCGCAGGGATGCACGATTCATTCAAGTCTCACCGGCCAGCGTGCGGGAAAGTCATCCTCATGACATTGCCATCACGCAGGAAGCACCCAATTACAGCACCGGCTACGGCCTCGACGGCAGCGATTGACCGCCAGGCCAAGGCGGCTATGTGCTTAAGAGCGTTCGCTGCATCGCTACTCGCGATATCAACCTTGGCGATCAATCTGCGCGACGCCTCCGCGGACAGCGCCGATTCCGACGCGGCGACAACCGCCGTCCGGTGGACGGCATCGCGTCCTCAAGGTCGCGCCGTCACCTCGAATATGCGTCAAATGATTCCCACGCGCCTGAAATGGGGCCGGGATTCTGCTCCGCCTCGGCGGCTGAATAATTCGGCTGAGGGCGCGACCGCCCTCGAGGCGCCCCGCGCCAGCCGGGCCGTGCACGAGGAAGTGGTCGGACCGACAAACGTTGAGCGTATTCAGCTCATGTCGCTCTCGGCGCCGGCCAACGACACGGCGCAGGATCCGTTCCAGGACGAGGTCACCGACGAGGAGATGCTCGTGGACGAGGACGGCAATGCACTCGCCCCCGAAGACGAAAACGACGAGAACGCGGAGGCCGATTTGGAGGACGGCGGCGACTTCGAAGCAACCGGCTTCGACGCCGACAGAGTTGCCCAAAGAAACGCCATGGACGATGAGTCGGACGTTCCCGAGGAGTTGCGCGGAGAATTAGACTTATCGGATGACGGATTGCCGAGCCAGGGCGACGCACTTGCCCAGGCTGCCCCTGGTGAGCCCGAACGTTGCCCTTCGCCACGCGACCTGAAGCCGATCAACCAGATCTCCCATCGGATCGCGGCGGAGCCCGGTCTGTTCCCGCAAGAGTGCGCCCTGAGCGACTACCCCTTCCAATCGCGAAACTTCAAGCCCATAACCTTTACCTGGAAAGCCGCCGCGCTGTGCCACAAACCGCTGTACTTCCAGCAGCCGAAACTGGAGCGTTACGGCCACACGTTCGGCCCCGTCCTGACGCCGCTCATCTCGATCGGTCACTTCTTCGTGATGGTTCCCTGCCTGCCCTACAACATGGGCATGGAGCCGCCCTGGGAATGTGTCTACCCGCTGGGTTGGTATCGGCCCGGCGACTGTGCACCATACACGCTCGGCCCGTTGCCGCTTAGCCTACGCGGGGCGGCGACGCAGGGCGTCATTACGACGGGGCTCTGGTTCCTCTTCCCGTAAACCGAAGCCCTGCCGGCCGCGATCTGACGGCGAGGAATTCGACTTCCAGCCTCAGAATCGCGGAAGTGTCGGCATGTCCGAGCGGGAAACGTCGACGGGGCATAACACGTGCGCCAAGGTCTATCGACCGGGTCGCGGCATTACGGGTCGAACGAGGCAGGGGCTGACGGCGCTCGGAGCAGGTGAGCGCCGTCTTTGACGAGCGCCAAGGGCGACTCAAACCGATCTTTGATTCGGCTGAGACCCCGTTTTATCCGCCCATGCCGCAACCGCCGGGGCCGCAGCCGGGCTTACCGCATCCGCCCCAAGGCCCGTCGGCCATCGGCAGATTGCCGTTGCCGGTCACCGGCGCTGCCGGCACGCTGAGACGCTTGGCGAGCCGATTGCCTTCGCAATGGGGGCAAGCGGGTGTCTGGCCGCCGCGAACGAGCACTTCGAACTGGCTGCCGCAATCTTCGCATTCGTATTCGTAGAGTGGCATGGCTCTCTATTTCCGACTTTTTGACTGCAAACTCAACATCGCCTGGCGGCAACCGACCGCCCAAGAGCGGCCGACAGAACCTAAATGCTTGAGCGCTACGGGCAAAAAATCGGCGGTGAAACGCCGATTTTTCGGAAGCTCGGTCCGCTTTTGTGGGTTGCTCTAACTGCTATTATAACGCGCATCGGGCCTTTGCTCCTCTCAATCGGCGATCCGATGAGTCGTAATGTTCTCAACCGCGAGCAGATTCGCGATGTCGACCGCCGTGCGGCGGACGATTATGGCATGTCGACGCTCGTGCTGATGGAAAACGCCGGCCGCGGCATCGCCGACCTGTTTACGCAATGGGGGGCCAAGGGACCGGTGGTCATCTGCGCCGGCAAGGGGAATAACGGTGGCGATGGCTTCGTGCTGGCACGCCATCTCGATCTGCGTGGCGTGAACGTGCGGGTGCTTCTATGGGCGGAAGAGGCCGACCTGTCGGGCGATGCCGCCGCGAATTTTCAGATCCTTCGGAAATCCGATGTGCCGGTACACGTCTTCGGCCGTCGGCACGACGCCTCCAAGCTCGCCGATTATCTCGAGCGCGCCGAATGGATCGTGGACGCCCTCATGGGCACGGGTGCCCGTGGCGAGCCGCGCCCACCGCTCGATGCCGTGATCGACCAGCTCAACGCCGCCCGCGCACCCAAGGTGGCCATCGACCTTCCCAGCGGGCTCGATTGCGACAGCGGCCTGCCGGCCGCGGCGACGATTCGGGCTCGGCACACTTGCACTTTTGTCGCCGCGAAGCCGGGTTTTCTCGTGGCAGGTGCCGACAGCTACACCGGCGAGATCCATGTGCTCGACATTGGCGCGCCGCGTCGCCTGTTGAACGACGTGTTCAACACTTAGGCCCGAGCGCGGAAAACGCAGTTTCCCATCTCGGGCGCCGCTGCACCTCGCCCCGATTCCTTTCGTCGGCCGATACAGGATGCTAAAAAATAGCCGCATGGCAGACCTCGACCTTCCACCCGCCGACGTCAACCAGCGGCTCATCGAGCAGTACACGGAGATCGCCCGGCTGGTAGGCGGGCTGGCGCACGAGATCAAGAACCCGCTCTCCACCATTCGGCTCAACATGGAGCTGCTGGCCGAAGATTTCCAGGCGGACGAATCGCCCCGCACCCGGCGGGCGCTGGCCAAGATCCTCATCGTGCAGCAAGAATGCCAGCGGCTGCAAGACTTGCTCGACGACTTCCTCAATTTCGCCAAGTTGCGCGAACTGAAGTTCGAGCCGTGCGACCTGAATGACCTGGTCCGCCAGGTGCTCGAGTTCTATCGCCCGACGGCGGCGGAGGCAAACATCGAGCTGTTGCCCTACCTCCGTTCCGACCTGCCCAGCGTGTTGCTCGACCGCGAGGTCTTCCGTGGGGCGCTGTTCAACCTGATCCTCAATGCCCAGCAGGCGATGCCCGATGGGGGACAGTTGGTGGTGGCCACCGAGGTCACGGCCCGCGGCGTGGCTTTGCACCTGATCGACACGGGGTGTGGTATGGACGATAAGACGCTGGCGCGGATCTTCGAGGCCTTCTATTCCACGAAGCCCGGCGGCTCGGGGCTGGGGCTTCCCACGGTGCGCAAGATCATTGAGGCGCACAACGGCCACATTTTTGTGCAGAGCAAGCTCGGCAGGGGAACCCATTTCACTATCGAACTGCCGGTACCGGCGAGGCTGGCGGAACAGGAAGATGACGCGCGGTAGATGAGGTCGCCCTGAGGCTTCCGACGACGGACCCTGCCGCCTGCCGTCCAAATCTTGTATCATCGGGCAAATGGCTTCTGTAGAGACAACCTCCTCCGCTACGGCCGATGCCTCGGCCATGCGCATCCTGATCATCGATAACGATCAGGGGCACGCCCGGGCCGTCGCCGAGAGCCTGGAACGCGTGGGTTATGATTGCACGGTTGCGACGTCGGGCACCGACGGCGCACGCGAAATCGAGCAAGACCGTTTCGACATCGTCATAACCGACCTGGTGATGAACGATCTCGATGGGTTGGAGATCCTGGCACGCGCCAAGAACGACTTGCCCGACGCCGAAGTGATCCTGCTTACGGGGCACGGAACCGTCCCCTCCGCCGTCACGGCAATGCAGCAGGGTGCCTTCAACTACCTGCTCAAGCCGCTCGACATAAAACAGCTTCGCGCCGTGGTAGAACGCGCGGCCGATAGCGTGCGGCTGCGGCTGACCAACGCCGAGCTGAACCGCCGGCTCGACGAAAAGTTCGGCTTCGAGGGGGTGGTCGGCTCCAGCCCGCAGATGAACAAGGTCATCAGCCTGTTGAAGCGAATCGCTCCCACCAACGCCACGGTGCTCATTCAGGGCGAAACGGGCACCGGCAAGGAGCTGGTGGCCCAAGCCATCCATCAGAATAGCCCGCGCAAGAACAAGCCGTTCGTGCCGCTCAACTGTGCGGCCTTGAGCGAGAATATTTTGGAGAGTGAGCTCTTCGGCCACATACGAGGAGCCTTTACGGACGCTTCGTCCGACCGTATGGGGAAGTTCGAATATGCCCACGGGGGCACGCTCTTTCTCGACGAGGTGGGCGATATGCCGATGGCCACGCAGATCAAGCTGCTGCGCGTGCTCGAAAGCGGCGAGATCACCCGAGTCGGATCGAACGACCCGGTCAAGGTCAACGTGCGACTGTTGTCGGCCACGAATCGACACCTGGAACAACGGATCGAATCGGGCAGCTTCCGCAGCGATCTCTATCACCGGCTCAAAGTGGTGACCGTCACGCTGCCGCGGCTCGTCGAGCGCAGCCAGGACATCCCGCTCCTGATCGAACACTTCATGAAGCAGTTCGCCAAGCGGCACCAAAAGACGATCAAGAGCATGTCGACCGCGGCCCGACGTCGGCTGCTGGCGTACGACTGGCCGGGCAACGTCCGCGAATTGCGGAACACGATCGAGAGCATGGTTGTCGTCGATTACGACGGCATACTCGACCTCGACGACCTACCGTCCGAGTTGGCCGATCCGGCCGCCGCAGATGGTACGCCTGTGTCTGTCGCGACGGGCGATGACCATCTCCTGGGCAAGCCGCTGACGGAGATCGAGCAGCACTACATCACCGAGACGCTGAAGCTCACCGGCGGCAATCGTGAAGAGGCCGCCTCGCTTCTCGGTATCGGCGAACGCACCCTGTATCGGAAGATCAAGGAGTACGAGCTGTAGGGAGACAGCATCCCGTCGACGCGGTCGGCGGGCACCGCCGGTGCATCAGACCTACAGCTTCGGCTTCGAACGGATTCCTCATGTCGTCCATCCGGCAACTACCTCCCAGCGTCGTCAACAAGATCGCGGCCGGCGAGGTGATCGAGCGCCCGGCGAGCGTGGTCAAGGAGTTGATGGAAAACTCCCTCGATGCCGGTGCGACTCGCGTCGACGTATCGGTCGAGCAGGGCGGATTGGAAATGGTGCGCGTCGTCGATAATGGAGGGGGCATCGCCGCCGATGAGTTGCCGCTCGCCGTGGCCAGCCACGCCACCAGTAAGTTGCGCGATGCCGACGATCTATTCCAAGTCTCGACGCTCGGATTTCGCGGCGAGGCGCTGGCCTCCATCGCCGAGGTCAGCCGTTTGCTCATCCGTAGCCGTCGATCGGCCGAATCGGCGGGTGCCGAACTCGAGGTCTGCGGGGGCGAACGCGGTCAGGTGGCACCGTGTGGCAGCGCTGTCGGTACGACGATCGAAGTCCGCCAGTTGTTCTATAACACTCCCGTGCGCCGCAAATTCCTGCGCGCGCCCCAGACCGAAATGGGTCACGTCAGCGAGAGTTTTACTCGCTTGGCGCTGGCCCACCCGCACGTTCACTTCACGTTGCGACACAATCAGCGAACGATTTATGAGTTGCCGCCGGCCGAGCAAGGGATCGAGCGGATCGCCCATTTCTTCGGCCGTGACGTGGCCGAGGAGCTGATCTGGCTCGACAGCCGCGACGACGAAGTGCGGCTCTCGGGCTTCGTGGGGCACCCCAATCAGAACCGGCCGAATGCGAGGATGCAGTATCTGTTTTTGAACGGCCGCGCGATTCGCGACCGTTCGCTCTCGCACGCTCTGGGCGAAGCTTATCGCGGCCTGCTGCTCGTCGGCCGCTTTCCGGTGTCGTTCCTGTATCTGGAGATGCCGCCCGACCTGGTCGACGTCAACGTCCATCCCACCAAGCTCGAAGTTCGGTTCCAGGACGGCGGCCGCCTTTACAGCCAACTGCTGGGCACCCTGCGCACGAAGTTCCTCGGCAGCGATCTGACGCACCGCTTGAGCGCCGCCAGAGCGGGTGGTGAACAGGATTCGGGCACCGTACAAGACCCCAGCGGCGCGCACGATCCGGCGCGGGCCGAACAGTTGCGCGGCGAATTGGTCGAATGGGCCAAGGGCCAGACGTCCGCCAGCCCAACGGCGATTGCCGAACCGGTCGCCCGTCAAAGTTCGTTCGACACGGAACGGGCCTTTCCGTCTCAATCATTTGGCGGAGTTCCGCCGTTCAAGCCCTTTTCATCGCCGGTTGCCGCGCCCCGCTCCGTGAGCGCTCCCCCGTCGCCAACCGCAATCGCTCCGACCAACCACGTTTCGGCGCCCGCCCGAAATGGAGCGGATGTGACGGCCATGCAGATTCATAACCGCTACCTGGTCGTCGAGACCGACGAAGGGGTGGCGGTGATCGATCAGCATGCCCTGCACGAGCGCATTCTCTATGAGCAGTTCCGCGAGCGAGTGCTCGCCGGTGCGTTGGAATCGCAACAACTGCTGGTGCCCGAGCCGGTGAACTTGGGCGCTTCCGAAGCGGCCGCCGTTCTCGAGCACCGCGAGCTATTGGCAACGCTCGGGCTCAAGGTCGAGCCCTTCGGCGGCGGCACACTGATCGTGTCGAGCTATCCGGCCATGCTGACCGGAGCCTCGCCGGAGGAGATCTTGCGATCGGTCACCGAACACCTGACCGCGGGCGGTCGCCTGCCGGAGCGCCGCCACCTTCTCGACGAGTTGTTGCACATGCTAGCCTGCAAGGCGGCCATCAAGGCCGGCGACCCGCTGGCTCCCGAGGAGATCACGGCCCTGTTGCGACAACGCCATCTGGCCCAAGACAGCCATCATTGCCCGCACGGTCGCCCGACCGAACTGGTATTCACGCGCGAAGATCTCGATAGGCAGTTCAAGCGTACCTGAACCGCCCCATAAGATAAGAACTCGCCAAAAGGGTGAGTCGCCGCCGCTTGTGACGGCCCGTCAACTCGCTAATAGCTGCGGCGATTGATCCGGCCTTGCACGCGGCCAGGCAGACCTTGGATTCGCAAAAATCCTTCGGCGTCGGTCTGGTTGTAACTGCCGCCTCCTTCCATGCTGGCGATGCCCTCGTCGTACAGACTCTGCTTGCTGCTACGGCGGGCGACCATCAGGTTCCCTTTATAGAGATTCAAGGTCACTTCACCGCTGACCGGTCGCTGCGCTTCGCGAATGAAGGCCAGCAGTGCGTCCATCTTGGCGTGGAACCAGAAGCCGTAATACACCATCTCGGCCACTTCGGGTGACAGGCGGTCGCGCAGGTGTGCCAGATCTCGGTCGACCGTGATCTGCTCGACGACGCGATGGGCGTCGTACAGAATCGTCATGCCGGGAGCCTCGTAGACGCCGCGACTCTTCATGCCGACGAAGCGATTCTCCACCACGTCGACACGGCCGATGCCATTCCGTCCGCCAATGGCATTCAGTTCGGCGACCACTTCATACGCGTTCAGCCCGCGGCCGTTGACGCTGACCGGCACCCCCGCTTCGAAGGCGATCGTCACGGGCTCGATCGCGTTGGGCGCCTCCTGGGGCGATACGGTCATGCCGAAATCGACCAACTCCACTCCATTCACGCACAGATCCTCGAGCTTGCCGGCCTCGTAGCTGATATGCAGGCAGTTTTCGTCGGAACTGTACGGCTTGGCGGCCGATGCCTTGACGGGAATCTCCTTCTGCTCACAGTAGGAGATCATCTCCTTACGGCCCGGAAAGAGACGGCGGAAGGCCTCGCGCCGCCAGGGGGCGATCACCTCGACGGACGGTTCGAGCGCCTCGGCGGCAAGCTGGAAGCGACACTGGTCGTTTCCCTTCCCGGTCGCGCCGTGGGCGAAGGCATCGGCACCCACTTCGCGGCCGACGCGTAAACAAGCCTTGGCGATGAGCGGCCGGGCGATGGACGTGCCCAGCAGATAGATCCCTTCGTACCGCGCTTGCCACTGCAAGACGGGAAAGGCGAAGTCGCGACAGAGCTCTTCCTTGACGTCGACGATACGGGCAGACTTGGCCCCGCATTGCCGGGCCTTGTTCAAGATGGCCTGGCGATCCTCGCACGGTTGACCCAGGTCGACGTAAACGGCGTGCACCTCGTATCCTTCGTCTTGCAGCCAACCGAGGATGACCGAGGTATCGAGACCGCCCGAATAAGCAAGAACACAGCTAGGCATGTAGCGACAATCGTCAAAAGTTTTTTCGTGTTGGGTTGAGTACGCATTCTGAGCCGGTCTTCGACGACTGGCAAGTGGTGCTCCGGCCCGATATGCGGCCTGCCTGCTCGGCTAGCGCCCGGAGAAGACGGCGCCGGGGACATTATGTGGACGAGCTCCCCAGCGCCGCCGGCCGCTCATGCATCCGACGTGTCGGTTCGCACCTGCACCTGCAAGGCACCCAGCATGCGGGTAATGGCGGCCTCCTTGCGTTCGATAAACGGGACATTGTCCAACATGATCGCCCGACGCTCTTCGCTCGGTTGCAAGATCAGGCGACCCGAACGCAGTAACAGATATTCGAAGACGTCGTTGATCTCCTTATCGATGCGTAGATGCGGCGCGGGGAACCGCTCCAGGTTGCTCAACATCCCGTGATGGTGCAACAGTTCGTTTGGCCGTACCTCCCAGTAGTCGAAGTGTACGACCACATAACTGATCAGGAAGATGACGCTGAGGATGGTGGAAAACGACCAGTAAAAGGTGGCGTTCGCCAACGGCTTGAAGCGCTTGAACAGACCGGTCACCGCGGGCACGGCGTCGGGGCGATACTCGAAGAAGAGCACGATGCCCATCACCACCGCCGCCGCGAAGAAAAAGAGCGTGAGCGACGTCGTGCGCGGGAAATCGAAGGCGAGCACGACGAGGTTCACCGCCAGGATGCCCAGAAAGAGCGTCGACATCATGGTCGAAGTCTTGTTGGCCGCATCCAGCGGCTGCGAGGCGACGCTCAGGTAGCAACCCGCCACGAAGGACATCAAAAGCGACGGGTACAGAAACACGACCTTGGGATACGACATCAGAACGATGCGTTCGGGCACTTTGTCGATGGCCTTGGCAGGGCTTGCGCCTGCGATCGCGGATGCTTCGGTCAAGTCGCTCATCGTCTCGATGCCTTTTTGTAGGGTCTCTTTTTTGAATGAGGAACGTATCCGGGCGCGGATTTTTGCGAAGTGGACAGTCCCGCGCCCAGCCGGTGGCTCTCAATGCAGCCGACAAACCTGAAAACCGCAAAGCCATGGACAAAACGGCCAGCGAAACGCCGATTGTCTTGGAGCCCGGTTCGGTTCCGTCGGCTGCTCTAAAATACCGTCAAACGTCCGCCCGCTAAAGTATTCGCCGGCAAGATCGTTTTCTGACCTTTTTCCGAACGTCACTCGGCATTCGTCGACGGGGCCGCAGAACAAGCGGACGAACTCGACAGGATAAGCAATAGGCCCCGCATCTGCTAGAATGGGCACGTTGCGTGGCAGTTTGCGCTTGTTGTGGGCTTATTCTCTCGGAAGGCTATGACGCTCAATCGCAGCTTGACCGGCTTGGCGGCCTTATTGCTCGGCGTAACTGGGGCTCAGGCCGACGACGCTGCCGGTGTCTCCTTCCGGCGCGACGTCATGGCCGTGCTGTCGAAAGCGGGTTGCAATCAGGGAGTTTGTCACGGCAACCAGAACGGCAAGGGCGGCTTCAAGCTCTCCCTGCGGGGACAGGATCCCGAACTCGATTTCGTCGCCCTGACGCGCGAACAGCAAGGTCGGCGCGTTGATCTGTTGCGCGCCGAAGGGAGCCTACTTCTCCAAAAACCGGTGGCCGCGGTGCCCCATCAAGGCGGCCGCCGATTCGGCGTCGGCTCGGTCGAATACGGCATCCTGCTTCGTTGGCTCGAGGCGGGCTGCCCTGCCGATCCGCCCCAGGCGCCCGTCCTGGCCGGGCTCGAAGTAACTCCGGCCGGCGAGCAGATCGTGCTCGAGCCGGCGGCGACCATCCAGGCTTCCGCGACAGCAGTTTTTACCGACGGCGGCCGGCGGGACGTGACCGGACTCTGTGTCTACGAGGCGACCAATCCGCTCATCGAGATCGGCCACGACGGTCTCGTCACAGCACGCGCGGTGGGCGAAACAACGCTGCTGGTTCGTTATCTGAACCGGCAGGTGGCAATGCGTTTTGCCGTAGCGCGCGCGCGGACCGATTTCGCCTTCCAGGCGCCGCCCGAAGCGAACTACATCGATCGACACGTGTTCGGCAAGCTACGCTCGCTCGGCATGAATCCTTCGCCGCCGGCCGATGAGCCGGTCTTCCTCCGTCGTGCCTTTCTGGATTGCGTCGGCGTGCCGCCCACCGCGGACGAGGCCCGCCGTTTCTTGAACGATCCGTCCGCCGACAAACGAGAGCGGCTGATCGACGAACTTCTCCAGCGACCCGAGTTCGCCGATTGGTGGGCCCTCAAATGGTCCGACCTGCTGCGCAACGAGGAGAAGGTGCTCGATTCGAAGGGCGTGCAGAATTTCCACCACTGGATTCGGCAAAGCGTCGCCGACGGTAAACCGCTCGATCGCTTCGTGCGCGAGCTGATCGTGGCCCGCGGCAGCACGTATACGAACCCCGCGGCCAATTTCTATCGGGCCAACCGCGACCCAGTCACGCGTGCCGAGGCCACGGCCCAACTCTTCCTGGGCGTGCGGCTACAGTGCGCCAAGTGTCACAACCACCCCTTCGATCGCTGGACCCAGGCCGACTATTACCGCTGGGCCGGTTTCTTCGCCCGGCTGCGATACAAGGTCGTGGAGAACCGTCGGCGCGACATCAACGATGGACACGAATTCGACGGCGAACAGATCGTCTGGATGGCGGCCGAGGGGGAGGTGCACGACCCGCGCAACGACCGCCCCATGGAGCCCTGCTTCCTGGGCGAGCCGACGCCCCCGCTCACCGCCGAAGAAGACCGGTTGGAGGAGTTGGCCGATTGGATCACAGCACCCGACAATCCGTTTTTTGCCCGCGCCCAGGCGAACCGTATCTGGTTCCATCTGCTCGGCCGAGGAATCGTCGAACCGATCGACGACTTCCGCGCAACCAACCCGCCCGCGATCCCCGGTCTGCTCGATGAGCTAGCCCACGATTTTGCCTCACATGGCTTCGACCTGCGGCATCTGGTGCGGACGATCATGAATTCCACGACGTATCAGCTAACCTGGCGAACGAACGAGACTAATCGAGACGACGAGTTGAATTTCTCGCACGCCCAGGTGCGTCGGTTGGCGGCCGAGCCGCTGCTCGATGCCCTCGCGCAGGTGACGGGTGTGGCAGCCGATTTTCAGGGCTTTCCCGAGGGCATGCGCGCGATCCAGCTTCCCGGCGTGCCGGTTGCCCGCCCGCGGCGCGGCAGAGCGTCGCGAGCAGACCAGTTCCTGGTCTTGTTCGGCAAGCCACCGCGACTATTGACGTGCGAGTGCGAGCGCTCGACCGAACCGACGCTGGGACAGGCGTTCCAACTCATCAGCGGCCCCACGATCAATGAGCTGCTCGCCGAGCGCGGCAATCGGCTCGATGGGTTGCTCTCTTCCGGAAAGAGTTCACGCGAGGTGGTGGAAGAGCTGTTCCTCGCGGCCCTGTCGAGGTTTCCCACGGCGGAGGAAACGACGGCGATCGTGCCCGAACTCGACGGAGCCGCCGACCGGCGCGCCGTGCTGGAGGACATCGCCTGGGGCCTCTGCAACTCGAAAGAGTTTCTCTTGCGGCAATGAACCGTGCGGGCCGATTCGTCGCCGGTGTCGTACGGGGCCCGCTATACCAAGCTCGATACGGAAGCCGGCGAGCAGCGGTGCGCGGGTGCCGGAACACGGTGAGTCACCGGAGTTGCAACGGGCGGTTCGGCCGGTGGACGGTGTACGAATCGCCCCAATCGGGGCAACAGCAGGTGAATGTTCTCGGCCAGCCAGCGCGAACGGAAGTAGTAGCCGATGAACGATCTCGCGTGCAAGTCGGCCACCTGCTCCGGCGAGAGGTGCCGATATTTCATGACCGGCGTGTAGACGTTGTAGCTCGTGAAGTCGAAGCTGGCGATATCGTCGCGCACTTGGTTGAAGAAATCGGTGCCCGGATAGGGAGTCACCACGTTGAAGTTGGCGAACGTGGGGCCGACGGCCTTGGCGTATTTGAGCACCGACTGAATCGACTGCGCCGTGTCCTCCGGAAATCCGATCATGAAACCGGCCACGGTCCGCACGCCCAACCCGCGGCACATGGCCACGAACTCGCGCTGGCGGTCGTCCTTGATCGGCGCACGTTTGTACTGCCGCAGCGTGTCCTCGTTCGGCGTCTCGATTCCCACCGTAATGCTCGTCAGGCCCACGCGCTTCAGCTCTCGTAGGACGTCCGGTTTCAAAAGATCGATACGCCCCTCGATCGAAAACTGCACCTTGCGCGGTAGCCCGCCGATCAGCTCAGCGAGCCTGAAGACCCGCTTGCGGTCGAGACCGAACAGGGGATCGCGGAACTTGAACGATCGGAAGCCGAATCGCTGCATCCCCTCGCGCATCTCGTCGACGACTCCTTCCGGCGAGCGGAAGCGGGTCTTGTTCTCGACCACGATGTACGGGCAATAGTTGCACGAAAACGTGCAGCCGCGGCTCTGTTGAATGAACGCGGTGGGAAATTTCCAGAAATCGTACGCGACGCGGAAGCGTTGCGGCTCGAACGGCGACCAGTCGGGAAAGGGGAGCGCGTCGAGGTCTCGCACCGAGCCGACATTCACTGTCCGCTCGGCAGCCAGCGCATCGTCGAGCTTCCCTAAGAGCTGCTCGACCTCGCCACGCACCAACGTCACCGGCAAGTCGGCGAAGGCCTCGGGTAAGACGTGGGCCAAAACTCCGGTGACGAACACCTTGGCTTGCGGAGATTCGCGCAGGACCGTCCGCATGGCCTGCCGCTCAAGCGACAGCGTGATCAGCGACGGATGAAAGACGTACAGGTCGGCGCCACGGGGCACGTGATCTTCACTGTATTCGACCTCGTGGCCCAGCTTGCGGAAGATGGCCGCCAGGTAAGCGAAGGCCAACGCCACGGGTCGGCGGTCTCGCTTGAACGCGTAACGTACGATCCGCCCCCGCCATCCGCCACGCCGCGGAAACTGTCCGACGCCGAAACCGCCGGCAAAATCCTTGGCGACATCAAGCTTGCGCGTATCCCAAAGCACCACTCGCATCGCAAGTCCCCCCCGAGACTGTTGATCGATTTAGCCCCATACTCGGCCGATTACACGGCCACGTGTTGTTTCCTTCGTTGCACCGGCCGGACGGTCTCGTCCGTCCGCGGTTTGGCCCCTGCCGTCGGCGTGGCCGCGGGTTGGCAGCGGCGCGCGAGCGCCACGACGGTTCCGCCCCGCGCCAAGTGATAGTCGATGCCCCGCCAGCGCAAATGGTTTCCGACCAGCGAAGACAAGATCGCCAACCAGTTGATGAGCGAGACGAGCGGGCCCGTCCAGATATCGAGCCAGGCGATTCGTTGCATCAGCGGCGGTTGGTCGGCGACGTAAGTCCGTCCGAGCATCCACCGTTGGTATCCCCGCACCAGGGTTGTGGCGTAGTAGGCCGGGCAGATCGCGGCCGGCAGCCATGTCCATTCGGCATGTTGCCAAAGACCAATAGCTAGCGCCGCCAAACCGCCCCAAAGGGCCAACACGGGGAGCGATCCGCCTACCAGCGCCAGCAGCCACCAGCGCCAGGCGTAGGCTCGGGCAATGACATACTGACGCCGCACGAATTCGAGGGCTTGCCGCCAGTCACCGTCGACCGGCGATGAGACCATGCACGCGGGCTCAAACTCGATGCGCAGGCCGGCGCCATGTACCACTCGAGTCGCCACCAGATCGTCGCTCAGCGTACGTTGCCACGCCTCGCGAAGCTGAAGGGCGTCGAATACGTCGCGGCGGATGGCCCACGAGCCACCCCAAATCAGGTAATGTCCTCCCGGACCGAAGCTGGCGGCCACCGAACTATTGATGCCGTACAACAGCAGGTGGGCGGCCGTCGGCCGCGTGGGCCGGAACCAGCGGTAACCGGTCACGGCGCCCACGCCGGGGTGAGGCAGTCGCGACACGAGCCGCCGCAGCCAATCGCGCCGCGGCCGAGCGTCGGAATCGACAAACGCCAGCACTTGCACGTCGTCGGCCAGGTTGCTGGTCGCCGCGCGCAAATTGTGTACTTTCTGACCCGTATCGTCGGCCACGCCAGCCACCGTGAGGCGGGCGTCGACATGCGGATGGTCGGCGATCAAGTGTTGCAACACCGCGCAGGCGGCGTCGTCGGCACTTTCGACGATGAAGGTCAGCGTGTAGTTGGAATAGTTTTGTTCCAGCAAGGGGCGCAGGTTCTCTTCCAGCCCCACATCGATCCCCTTACAGGGTGCGAACAGGGCCACGCGCGGCTCCGCCTCGCGGGGCCACGCTTTGCGCAACCGGGCACGTGCGAAGCGACGGTTCTCCCACAGCCACCAGGTGAGAACCGCGAATTGCACGCACGCCAGAGCGGCAATGACCAACCAGACGACAAACCACGGCGCGTACATCAATACTGGCTCGTTGGAAGGTGGGGCGGATGCGTTGCCTCTTGCCGGCCAAAAAAGCACGGCACGATAGTCGTCGGCATAATCAGCGTCAATGCCAATGGGGACAGTGGGTTACGTCCAAACGTTCCGCTTGGCATCGCTTTCTTACGGGCTACGCTCCCTCGCCGTCTCCGATCACGGCTATCGTGGCGCACCACGTAGCGATTTTTCCTCCTCGCCGGTTCCGGCCATTCACGGGGCGCGGCAGGGAGTCGAACTACTGGAATTATCGAATGGCGCGAGAAGGAGCTTACGCCAATCCGGTCGAATCGACGCCGTATAGCCATGCGGTGGGCCACCTGTGCGAAACGTCCGAGTGGTGAACGAAAGTCGTTTCGCGCCGATTGCCACGGAAGGTCGCCCTACAATGGACTTGCTGCCGACGCGGGGCGGCCCTAGACTCCCCGTCGTTTCAGACCGGATAATCCAACCGCCTGCGGGCCGTCATGAACGTGACTGTCGGCGAAAGCCATACCTTGCACACAAGCGGCCCGAGCCGCGGACGCGAAAGAATCGGAGAGGCCGAAAAGCGATCTTTTTACTCGGGTCTGCCATCGCTGCCGTTGCCGCTGGACCGTGGCCGCCTCGCCCAGGCCTGGCTTCCGCCCAATGCCTCACTGCTCGATATCGGTTGTAGCGCCGGTTACCACGTACGGCACATGGCGCGCAAGGCGAAGCGTATCGTAGCCATCGACGTCGACCGCGTTGCCCTGGAGGTCGCCCGCAAGAGGGTCAAAAGCAGCCGCGTAACCTTCCTGCACTACGACGGCCGGCAACTTCCCTTCGCCGATGCCAGCTTCGATGCAGTGTCGATGCTCGACGTGCTGGAACATGTGTTCGACCGCGAAACGCTCGTTGCCGAGATCGTGCGCGTGTTGCGACCGGGCGGTGTGTGGACCGTGACCGTGCCATATCGGGGCCTGTTGGCTTGGCTCAGTCCCGAGAACATGGCTGCCGATCATCCGAAACTGTTTAAGCTGCTTAGCGGTCGCTTTCGGCCGCAGATCTGGATCCGAGAACACAATGCCGGCGGTCAGCGGCACCGTCATTTCTCGCTACAGGAATTGCAGGAATTGGTCGACGGGCGGATGAGCGTCGAGCGGCAAGCTCGCCGCGGTTCCTTGATCTATGCCCTGAGCTACCTGGCGCTTTGCTTCCCGCCGCGGCTCGTGGCACGCCTCTGGACCGCTGCTTGCTTCACCGCGATGGCCGCCGACTACGAGCTTTCGTACGGCCCACTGGCCTACAATCTGGCCGTGCAGTTTCGCAAGCCGAAGGATTGGGTGTTCGATTCGGTCGACGATCCCCGCACCACCGTTCCCGCCGAAACCACCGAGCCGCAGATCGTCGAGCCGGCGGCGGCGTGATCTGGTCAGTCGTGCACGAGTGCCGCTCATGGGGGCTCGCGTTCTTTGCGCCGCCTGCGGGGCGATGCCGCGCTATGGGTTGCAATCAGCGTTGCTTCGCCTAGAATGACCGCTTTACCGGTCAGCACTCGGGCCCGTGATGTCTGCCACTGTCGCTGTCGCCTATCTGGCGCTGTTCGCCTCTGTCGGGGCGGTGTTCTTGTTTGTTAACTTGTTGGTCGGCAAGTTCTTGCGCCCTGTCGAGCCGAACCCCGAAAAGCTGGCCGTCTATGAATGCGGCGAGCCGACAATCGGTTCCAGTTTTGTGCAATTCGACTTGCGGTTCTACGTCGTCGCGCTCTTGTTCATCATCTTCGACGTCGAAGTAGCCTTCTTCTTTCCGTGGGCAACCGTCTTTGGGAAATGTACCCATCTGATGGACCCTGATTTGACGAAGATCGAGCGGAGGACGGGCGAACTGACTCCCGCCACCGCGAACGTTTATAAAGAACTTGGCGTGCCTGATCCGACCCCCGCGACCGTGGGCACCTCGGCCCGGCAGATCGAAGACTCGGCCCGCAATCTCGCTTGGATCTCCGTCCTGGATATTCTGGTGTTCTTCGCCGTGCTGATGGTCGGATTCGCCTATGTCTGGCGACGCGGCGATCTCGATTGGGTACGTGCCGTCAGCCGCCAGCGGGCCATCCGCGGCAATACCAGACCGCCGAGTAGGGTCGAAGAAGAAGAGCCCGCCCTCGTCGGCTGACCACGGTCTGTTTCGCCCCATCTCGACTGGAAAAGTTGCCCATGACAGGCCAAGTCTTTTTAGATCGCCTCAAGAAGAAGTTCGGCGACAAGATCACCGGCGCCAATTTAGAAGCGATCGATCCCTGGATCGAGGTATCGCCTGACGGGTTGGTCGGTTTGTGCCGTTACCTGCGCGACGAACCCGACCTGCGTTTCAACTTCTTGAATTGCATCAGCGGCGTCGACTACTTCGAGGCCGACCCCAAGAAGGCCGCCAAGACGGGCTGGCAACCGCACACGGAAGTGGTCTATCACCTCTGGAGTGTGCCGCACCGAGTGAGCTTGGTGTTGAAGGTCATTCTTCCCCGCTGGAAGGACGATGTGCCCGGCGAAATCCCCGAAGTGCCGACGGTCAGCGGTGTGTGGAGCACGGCCGACTGGCACGAACGCGAGGTCTACGATCTGTCGGGTGTCTATTTCGTCGGGCATCCCAACCTGCGGCGGATTCTTTGTCCGGAGGATTGGGTCGGGTATCCGCTCCGCAAGGACTACGAGATGCCGCTGGAATACCACGGCATTCGTGGCAGATAATCGTCAGGCGGGCGAAGTGGCGTCGGCGTGCCGGGGCAACGAACAGCGAAAACGCAAATCAGCAGATAGAAGTAGGTAATAGTCACCGATGGCCACTCACCTCGACGATCCGCGCATCGTTGAATTCGACGTCCGCACGGACGAGATGCTCGTCAACATGGGGCCCCAGCACCCCAGCACGCACGGCGTGCTCAGGCTCGTGCTGCGGACCGACGGCGAGATCGTCTCAGAGGTCACGCCACACATCGGCTATCTGCATCGCTGTGCCGAAAAGATCGGCGAGAACCTCACGCCGCGGCAGTGGATTCCGTACACCGATCGTATGGATTACCTGGCCGCGATGAACATGAATCTGGGCTGGGCGCTGACGGTCGAGAAGCTGCTCAAGTATGAGCTGACCGAGAAGGCCCGCCACTTGCGGGTCATCATCGCCGAGATGGGTCGTATTGCCAGCCACCTAGTGGGCATGGGCGCGTATGGTCTGGACCTGGGGACATTCAGCCCCTTCCTGTACGCCTTTCGCGAGCGGGAAAAGATCCTGGACCTGTTCGAAATGGCTTGCGGGGCGCGGCTCACCTACAGCTACCTGACGGTCGGCGGTGCCACGCACGACCTGCCCCCCGGCTGGCTGAAGAAATGCGAGGAATTCCTCGATCAGTTGCTGCCGGTGATCGACGAATACCACACGCTGCTCACCAGCAACGCCATCTTTGTGCGTCGCACCGCCGGCATCGGCATCATGTCACCGGAGATGGCCATCGACTATGGCTGCACGGGGCCCGTGCTCCGCGGCAGCGGTGTCGACCAGGATCTGCGCCGCGACGGCGAGGAATGCTACACGGAGATGTACGACGGCTACGCCTTCGAGGTCATCGTGCAGAAGGACGGGCACTATCCTCGGGACCGCAATTATCCGGCGGTTCCCGACTCGGCCGTACTGGGCGATTGTTGGCACCGTTTCTATGTGCGCATGCTCGAAGTGATGCAGTCGATCGACTTGGTGCGGCAGTCGATCGACCGTTATAGCACCACAAAGGGAACGATCGGCGAGCCGGTCAAACTGGCCGAGAAGCTTCCCAAGGGCGAAGTCTATCTCGAAACCGAAGCCCCGCGCGGCCAAATGGGTTTCTATTTGGTCAGCGACGGCACGTCGATTCCCTGGCGAGCGCGGGCGCGGAGCAGTTGCTTTTCCAATCTGTCGGTAACCCACGAACTGTGCCGAGGCTGTTTGCTGGCCGACGTTCCGGCTATCGTCGGCTCGCTCGACATCGTGATGGGCGAGATCGATCGCTAGCACGTGTCGAAAACCGATCCGGCTCCATAGCTTTGACGAGCCGCCAGTCTGGCCGGCGCACGGTGGGTGATTGAGGCGGTATCGCGGAGACGTGCATTGACCGGCTCGGGATTAAGTCGAACTCCTCTGCACGACTGGCATGTTGCCCACGGCGGCCGCATGGTGGATTTCGCCGGCTGGTCGATGCCCGTGCAATACGCCTCGATCGTGGCCGAACATCAGGCCACGCGCACGGCGATCGGTCTCTTCGACGTCTCGCACATGGGCCGCTTGCGGTTCGACGGACCTGCCGCCGCGGACTTTCTCGACCGAGTCACGACCCGCCGCGTGCGCGACCTCAAGCCGGGCCGCATTCGCTACAGCCTGATCACGAACGACTCGGGCGGTATTCTCGACGACGTGCTCGTTTATCGGCTCGAAGACTCGGCCGGGCAACCGTCTTGCCTGATGGTCGTCAATGCCAGCAATCGCACCAAGATTGTTGAATGGCTGAAGCCGCGGCTCGCCGGCGCCGAAGGTGTGCGGTTCGGTGATGTTACATTCGACTGCGCGATGATAGCCGTGCAGGGCCCCCAGGCGCTCGCCGCGGCGCAGCCAATCGTCGAAGCAGAGGTGCATCGCTTGAAATACTACCAGGCCTGCGAGACGCGCGTGGCCGGTCACCGGGGGATCGTCAGCCGCACGGGGTACACAGGCGAAGACGGTTGCGAATTGATTGTCGAGGCGGCGGGCGCGCGAGGTGTTTGGGAAGCACTCATCGCTGGCGGCGCAACCGCGGCTGGCTTGGGTGCACGCGACACGTTGCGGCTCGAAGCGGCCATGCCGCTGTACGGCCATGAACTCAACGAAGAGATCAACCCGTATCAGGCCGGCTTGGCCTTCGCGGTCGACCTGGAGGGACGCACTTTCCCCGGTCGCGACGTCTTGGCACGAGCGAAGGGCGATCCTCATTTGCCGCAGCGCGTCGGTCTGGAGATTGACGGGAAACGGCCTGCCCGCGAAGGCAACCCCATCCTTGATCAGGGTCGACGTGTCGGACACGTCACCAGCGGAACTCTCTCCCCCACGCTTGGACGACCTTTGGCGATGGGCTATGTTGAGTCGCAATACGCCTCGTCCGGCCAACGGCTTGAGGTCGACGTTCGCGGGCAGTCGCTCACAGCGCACGTCGTGGAACTCCCCTTCTATCGTCGAACGTAATCGGAATCCAAGGAGTAGCGTGTGACCCAGCGAAATCCCGAGCAATTGCGATATGCAAAAACGCACGAGTGGGTCGATGTGACGGACCGGGGCGGCGAGAAGATCGCCACGATTGGCATCACCAGCTTCGCGCTCGAGGCACTGACCGACCTGGTCTACATCGAATTGCCGAAGGTCGGCAGCAAGCTGAAGTCGGGCACGCCGTTCGGCGAAATCGAATCAGTCAAGGCCGTGAGCGATCTCTACAGCCCGGTCGATGGCGAAGTGGTGAAGGTACACGATGGTCTGGGCGACAAACTGGAAACCCTGCATGCCGATCCGTATGGCGCGGGCTGGATGCTCGAGGTCAGGCTCAGCGACGATGCCTCGCTCGCCAAGCTCATGGATCTGGCGGGCTACCAGAAGCAGTGCGCCGAAGAGCAGCATTGATGCGCGCTTCGGATCGAGTACAATGGCCTTGCCCACCTAGAGAGCGTATCCGGGAACCGAAGCGGCCTAGGCAGAAAATCGGTGAAATCCGATTTCTTCGAAGTGCGAGCCGTTTTCCTCGGCTGCTCTAAAACTCGATCCCGCCTCGAAATCTGCTGGAGCAAGCACCATGCTCAGGCTTCTTCCGCGCATCACGAGCGATTGTGAAGGATTGCATCGCCGTGAGTTTCTGCAACTCGGCACCCTCGCCGGTCTCGGCCTATCGTTGCCGACGCTGTTGTCCGGTCGCGCCGCCGCCAATCCCGCGGCGCCCAAGGATGTGAATTGCATCCTGATTTGGACTCAGGGAGGAACGAGCCACCACGACACGTTCGATCCCAAGCCGGATGCCCCCGTCAGCGTGCGTGGTTCGTACGGTGTCGTCGATACCGCGGTGCCGGGCGTCAAGTTCACCGAGATCGTGCCGCGGATGGCCAAGGAACTCAATCGGTTCGCGATCCTGCGCGGCTGGAACCCGCAGAACGCAGGCCATGGCGTGGCCGACCAATACATGATGTCGGGGCACAACATCAACCCGGCGATCGTGCATCCGTGCTTCGGCTCGATCGTGGCGCACGAGCGCGGCTTCAAGACCAAGATGCCGCCGTTCATCCAGATCGGGGCGGCGGTCGACCACGCGACCTTCGGCGGCGGTACCGCCGGCTATCTCGGCGCGGAGTACAACCCGTTCGAACTGCTCGCCAACCCCAACGCCACGCCTTTCAACGTGCGCGACATTACACCGCCGGCCGGAGTCGACCTGGCGCGGATCGAGCGCCGCCGCAGCATGCTGGGCGCGGTCGACGGGCTCCAACGCAAGCTCGATGCACAACCCGCGGCGTTCGACGCACTCGATGAGCATTTCCGAGCGGCATTGAACATGATCACGGCCCCGGAGACGAAGAAGGCGTTCGACATCGACAGCGAGGATGCCGCCTTGCGCGACCGTTACGGCCGTACGGTCTTCGGGCAAAGCTGCCTGCTCGCCCGCCGACTCATCGAATCGGGGGTGCGTTTCGTCACGGTCAGCGACGGTGGTTGGGACCACCATGCCGACCTCTTCAACGGGATGAAAGGGAAGTTGCCACCGCTCGATCAGGCGATTCCCGAGCTACTCATCGACCTGGAACAGCGAGGCTTGCTGGAAACGACGCTCGTCGTGTGGTTGACCGATTTCGGCCGCACGCCCAAGATCAATTCGGCCAGTGGGCGCGATCACTGGGCCAGTGCCGGCTTCATCATGATGGCAGGTGCGGGCGTACCGGGCGGTTCGATACTCGGCAAGACGGACGACGAAGGCGGCAGGCCGATCGACGACGAGTACTTCACCGAAGATATCGCCGCGACCATTTACACCAAGCTGGGTATTCCGCTCGATCTGATTACAACGACGCCCGATGGCCGGCCGATCCGTCTGAATGAAGGACGAGTCATCAAGGAGTGGATGTAACGCCGGAACCAAGGCGGGCAGCGAA
The DNA here is from genome assembly GCA_035547915.1 of Pirellulales bacterium. Taxonomy (GTDB): domain Bacteria; phylum Planctomycetota; class Planctomycetia; order Pirellulales; family JAICIG01; genus DASSFG01. Next base: position 67,199 of record DASZTS010000007.1, read on the forward strand.
GACGATTCGCGAAAGGTAAGAAGTGTGAAAAACCTCGTGCCGAACGTCCGCTTCGTCCCGTTCAACCGTCGTGATCTCCTGCGCGTCGGGTCGATAGGAGTTTCGGCGTCGCTCTGGCCCGGCTTGTCGCCACAAGAGGCCTCCGCGGGCGAAATGGGGCCGGCCCCCAAAGCCCAATCGGTGATCCTGCTCTGGATGGCCGGTGGCGTGACACACCACGACTCGCTCGATCCGAAGCCGGAAAGTCCCGAGGAGATTCGCGGCACGCTGTCCACCATCGCCACGCGTCTGCCCGGCGTGCATTTTGCCGAGAGCTGCCCGAACCTGGCGGCGATCGCCGATCGATTCTGCCTGGTGCGTTCCTTCTCGCACGACAGCAACGACCATCTCTTGAGCCAGGCGTATTGTCTATCGGGTCGCAAGGTGACGATGCAGCAGATCACCAGCGAGCCGAACATTGGTTCGATCGTGGCCCACTTGAAAGGTCCGCGGAACGGATTGCCCGGCTACATCGCGGTGCCGGGCGTCACTCGGCCCGGACCTCCGCCGGTCAATGAGTTCGTCGGCGGTTGGTTGGGCGGGCACCTCGCGCCCTTTTGCGTGGGGGGCGAGCCCGATCAGCCCGACTTCACGGTCGGCGAGAAATCGGCCAATCCGTCGCCCCTGGCCATCGAAGATCTCGCCCCCAAGGCGCTGGCCCTGCTTGAGGGGCTGAACACCGACCGCGTCGGCCTACGTTCGCAGTTGCGCGGGTTTCTGGATCAGGTTGTAGGCGATGCGGAAAAACGCGGCGCGATGGACGGCCATTACCGGGCGGCTTTCGAGTTGTTGGCCTCGCCCGCCGTGCGTCAGGCTTTCGATGTTTCGCAAGAGCCGGACGCGATGCGTGAGGCCTACGGGCGCACGAAGCTGGGTGGACGCTGTCTGTTGGCCCGCCGGTTGGTCGAGGCGGGGGCCCGCTTCGTCATGGTCGACTACGGATACGATCCCGAATACGGAAATCTGTGGGATAACCACGCGGTTCCGGAACAGAAGCAGCCGCACATCAGCCAGATGGCCATGCGCGGTTATCACGTGGCGGGTATGGATAAGGCCTTCGGCGGCCTGTTGACCGACCTGGAGCGGCGCGGGTTGTTGAAAGCGACCTTGGTCGTGTTTCTCACGGAATTCGGTCGCACACCCAAGATCAACGCCCTGGGCGGCCGCGATCATTGGGGACCGGCCGGTTCGATCTTTTTCGCAGGTGCCGGCGTGCGCGCGGGGCAGGTGATCGGTGCCACCGACAAGCAGGGCGCCTTTCCGCTCACGCGCGGTTTCTCGCCCGGCGATGTGGCAGCGACGATCTATCGCGCCATCGGTATCGACCCGACGACGCGGCTATTCGATCTTCAGCGCCGTCCGCACTTCGTGTTGCCCGAAGGCGAACCGATCGCCGACGTCCTTTCGTGACGTGACTGTCTTTCGTGACGTAACAGTCACAGACGGCGTCGACGTAGCCGTCCAATCAGTCCGACGGATACGGCACGGGTTCGCCGTTGAGCTCGCTCAGAGCGTTTTGAGCCGCCCGCTGCTCGGCTTCTTTTTTGTTGCGCCCCCAGGCGGCGGGGAAGCGAGCGCGGCCGATCTGTGCGGCCATTTTGAAGCACTTGCTATGGTCCGGCCCCTTTTCATCGAGAAGCGCGTAGGTGGGCGTTTGCCCGCGTTCGCGCTGGGCCAGTTGTTGCAGCAGCGATTTGTAGTTGCCCGAATGATCACCACCGGCGGCCAACTCGATCTCCGGCCCCAAGTAGGTCTCGATGAAGGCTCGCGACGCTTCGTCGCCGCCGTCGAGATAGATGGCCGCGATCAACGATTCGAAGACGTCGGCCAACAGCGAAGGCGGGACCGAGGGGTGCGTCGTCATCCCCTTCCCCAGCACCAGGAATTTTTCGAGGCCCAAGGCCTCGCTCACCTTGGCGCACGTCTGACGGCTGACCACGACGGACTTGATCTTGGTGAGATCGCCTTCGAGGTATTCGGGATACTGCCGATAGAGAATCTCACAAACGACGGCGCCCATGATGGCGTCGCCGAGGAATTCCAACCGCTCATTCGAGCGCAAGCGATGCGAGGCGCCCGAGGCGTGGGTCAACGCGGCGCGCAGCAATTCCTTGTCCTGGAACGCGTAGCCGATGCGGCGTTCTAACCGCTCATAATCTTCCGTGCCGTCGGCTGGCGACTGGGGTTCGGCGGTATGACTCATGCACGCCCTAATGGAAAGTCCACTAGCGAGATGGCAGGCGCAAGTCTAACTCCCATCGGCACTTTTTGCAATGTTGTCGTCCAGAAGCCCAGCCCAGATGAATTGCTCTTGCCCGATCGGCCGGGGTTTTGCCAAAAAAACGGCTGCAAGAAAGGAACACCGGCGGCAACCATTCTTCCGTGCAGGACGATTCTACGACAGCGAAGGAGGTAGGTCCCATGCAACACATCCGTTCCCGTGCCCGGCAGAGCGCGATCGCGGCAGTCGCCTTGTTGGCGGCGGCGACCTTTGGCGCCAGTGTCTGGCAAGGCCGTACAACCGCTCAAGAACAAACACAAGCTCCGGCCTCGGTCGAGGCCCGTCAGCAGGCAAACAGCCTATCCACGGCATTCCGCAAGGCGGCGGAAATGGCCGTCCCGACCGTGGTGACCATCGAAACTCGCACCAAGCCGCACGTCACTCGCGATCTGCGCGGCAAGAAAGACGGCGAAGAACAATTTCGCGGAGAGAACCCCTTCAAGGGGACGCCGTTCGAAGACTTCTTCGGCCGCTTCGGCGAAGGCCACCGTTCGTTCCAAATTCCGCAACGACAGGGTATGGGATCGGGCGTGATTGTCGACAAGAGCGGCATCGTGCTCACGAACAACCATGTGGTCGAAGGCGCCGACGAAGTGACCGTTCGTCTCTCGGACGGGCGTGAATTCAAGGCCTCGGATATCAAGACCGATCCGGCCACAGACCTGGCGGTCGTGCGTGTCGAAGGCGCAGGCTCGTTGCCCTATGCAAAGCTGGGGGATTCCGACCAACTTCAGATCGGCGACTGGGTGATCGCGGTCGGCAATCCGTTCGGCCTCGACTCCACGGTCAGCGCGGGCATCATCAGCAACAAGGGGCGCGAGTTGGAATCGAACCGCCGTTCCCGCTATCTGCAAACCGACGCTGCGATCAACCCGGGTAACTCGGGCGGCCCGCTTTTGAACCTGGATGGCGAAGTGGTGGGCATCAACACGGCCATCGCCTCGAATAGCGGCGGCTACCAGGGAATCGGTTTCGCGATCCCCAGCAATCAAGCCAAGTGGGTGATGCAGCAGCTCATCAAGTCGGGCGTTGTGCAACGGGCCTTCTTGGGCGTCAAGCCCGGCGAAGTCAGTGCCGAACTGGCCTCGCATTTCGGCGTCTCGCGGCGCGGCGGAGCGCTGGTCGAAGAGGTGGTTCCGAACACGCCCGCGGCGCGGGCTGGCATTCGCCGAGGAGACGTCATCGTCGAATTCGCGGGTGCGAAGGTTCGCAGCCCGCGCGATTTGCAGGAAGCCGTCGAACGCACGCCGATCGACAGTACGCAAGACCTCAAACTGGTCCGCGAAGGCAAACCGGTCGATTTGCAAGTTGTCGTCAAACCGTTGCCCAAGGAAATAGGCCAATACGGCTCCGCCGAGAGCCACCAGGAAGGCTCCGATGAGTCGGCCCATTACAAGAGCGATGATTTCGGCCTCGAAATCACCGACCTGAACGAGAGCAACGCCGAAAAACTAGGCTTCGAGAACTACAAGGGCGTGTTGATCACCGGGGTTGAGCCCGACAGCGCCGCGGCCGACAAAGGATTGCGGGCGGGCATGTTGATCATGGAAGTCGACCGCAAGCCGGTCGAAAACGTCAAGCAGTTCAAGGAAGCCGTCAAGGACGCCGACCCGAACAAGGGAGTGCTGGTCTGGTTCCGGACGGAGCAAGGCAACCGTTTCGAGGTGCTCAAGGCGCGGTAACGCGTGGCTTCGCGCTAAAAAGATCGAAGTTATCGCAGGCTGGGGCGGTCGACAGGCCGCCCCAGCCGTTTTTGTTTATAATGCACCGCCGGGTTTAGAGCGGCTGACAAAACTCGGAAACCCGAGCGCCGTGCGCGAAAAATCGGCCGTGAAGCGCCGATTTTTTTGAGCCCGATGCGGTTTTGTCGGTTACTCTTACAAAAATCGGGGCTGAATCAAAAATCGTCGACCGGGTTGAGATGAAGATTTATACGAAGACCGGCGACCGGGGCGAGACTGGCCTGTTCGGCGGGCCCAGGGTCGGTAAGGATCACCCGCGCGTCGAGGCCTACGGCGATGTCGACGAGCTGAACGCCTTCCTCGGACTCGTCCGCTGCGAACCGCTCGATGAGCGGATCGGTTCACTGCTGGCGAATATTCAGAATGAATTGTTCGACCTGGGGGCGGAACTCGCGTCGCCCGATCCAGAACATTCCGGGACGAAATGGTGTGCGGGTGCCGAAATCACCCGGCTGGAATCGGCCATCGACGAGCACGAAGCAGCGCTCACGCCGTTGAAGGCCTTCATCCTGCCCGGGGGTGTGCGGTCGGCGGCCCTCTTGCACGTCGCCCGTACCATCTGTCGGCGGGCCGAACGTCGCGTCGTCACGCTGAGTCGCGATGAGGATCTTTCCGACGACGTGGTCGTCTATCTCAATCGGCTCGGCGATCTCTTGTTCGTGCTGGCCCGGGTCGTCAATCACTCGGCCGGTTGCGGTGACGTGCCCTGGGAAAGTGCCCTCGCGCGAAAGCGAGGTGCGAGCGCACGACGGTCGGATTGAAAGCCGTCTTGTGAAAGACAAAAAACTCAGGCCGTGATATCCAGATTCTGCCCGGAGTCGGGCGACGAAACCGGCATCGGGCCGGCAGGGGTGGAATTCAGGCTTTGCGCGAAATTGTCCAGCAACTGCTGGGCGCCCTGACGCGCTTGCGACTTATCGCCGGCCTGGGCGAAGACCTGCTGTAGTTGTTGGAGGACTTCGTTGCGCTGGTCGTCGCTGACGCCGTACTGTTGGAGCGTGGTCGATACCTTGTCGGCCAACGACGAGGCCGTGTCCGACAGCGAGGAATTCTGGTTGAACGCCTGGTCGATCTGCTGCCGCAGCGCTCGCTGCAACTGGCCCATGGAGACCGTTCCAGACCCACCAGTCGCCTGGTTGCCGTTCAACGTCGCCACGACGTTGGAAAACGTCGATGGAGGTAGCCCGATCGAATTGACCGACATGATTCGCTCCCTCTACACAGGAACCGAGGCCGAGGTGAAATCGGCCAGACGTGGACCGGACGCACGTTTCCATGGCCCGGCGGGGAACAATTATCGGCCGTTCGGGCCTCGAACTTGAGTCGCTCTGAAACCGGCGACGGAAGGCCGCGCCGTCGCCCACGCCGCGCTAGTGCGACATCGACTCGAACCACTCGCGCAAGCGAGTCCAGCGGCTACCGTCGGCAGCCGGAAAATAGGTCTTGTGTGGCTTGCCAAACCGCCGCTCGAAGGCGAACGAGATGGCCACGTCGTTCATGGCTCGCCGGTTGCCGCCCTGGCCGTTGCCGAACAGCACGTTGTCGAGCACATCGAAGCGCATGGCATTGTGGTCGCTAATGCGAAACTTGAAACCCGCGCCGAACGGCATCGTCATCAGCGTCTGGTTCCAACGCACTCCCATATCGTCGATGAAGCCGACGTTGACGGCCCCCAGCCCAGCCGTGACAAACGGCCGCCAACGGACGTCGCCGGCCAGATAGAACAAGGCGCTCGTATCCCAGAAGAAGAAGTTTTCGTGGGGTGGCAGCAACGGATGGACCGGGTCTGTCATGGCCGAGCGCAAGTAACCCACACGGGTCTCGACGCCCCACTGCGGCGCGAAATCCCAACCGAGTCGGCCGCCAAACAGGTTTCCGCGTCCGTTATGAATCTGGTCATGAACCGGCTCGTCTGTCCGGATCAGGCTGGTAAATTTGTCGAAATAGAAGCGGTAACGGAACCAGCTTGCCGGGTGCTGGCGGCGTGCGCGGCACTCTTGCCGCCAGCGTTCCCACAACGAAGAAGGCCGAGTTGGTGGCGCGACCAGCGCCTCGTGCGGAATCTCCTCGAAGGCGCTGGCCGAAACGAACTGTTGCGGCTGGAGCCAACCGGGCTGGTCTTCCATCCATTGCGGAGGAGCGACGGTATAGAGGGGCGCTTCGCCATCGTCGCGCGCGAAACGCGCCGCTTGCGATTCCACGCGCAGATCGGCCAGATAGGGACCATCGGACGATGATTCCGTTTCCGAGTCGAACGCAATCGACGGATGAGGCGCGGTGCCGCTTTGAGCCAAGACGCACGACGCGGCCGCCATGAACCACGCGATGCCGGCGAAGGTGGCGATTCGATGTCTGATTCTGCTGAGCATCGCCGTTGCGCCGGCCGAGCCGAAGGAGCTACCGTGAAGGCCGACGGGAACCTATCTTGAATCGCCCAAGCATGATGCGATCCACCGCCTGGTCGTTTGTTAACGCGACATGAAGCCCCAAAGGGTAGCGTTCCGCACCTTTGTCAGCAATGCAGATGTCGTATTCATGGGGGGCGTCCGGTGCTTGCCAAATCATCCCAAATACCCGGAACTCGCGCCGCTACGTGTCGTAGGACGTTCCTATTGCCTGAGGCCGGCTTGGAAGCTGCCCGCCGATCTTGAGGCTCACCAAAATACCGGGTGAACCGGGGCTCCTAAGATTGCCCCACGGGCACCGTCGGTTCGGCATCGGAAACCCAGATCCAACCGTATTGCGTATGGCTCGGGTCGGGGTTGCGCCGGTAATCGTCACGTGCCTGGCTCAGCTTGTCGGCCTTGATCGCCGTGCGCTGGGCATCGACATCGATACCGAAGAGCTTGGCCGCATTGAGGCCCAAGATTTGCCGCTTGATCTGCTGCGTCAGCTCCGGATAACCGTGCTTCTCGATCAGCTCGTCCTTGATCTTCAGCCGCCGAAAGCGTTCGATCTGGCTCTGCGGACTTCCGTTCCAGATAGAATCGGTTCCCCACAAGACATGGTCGGCGCCGGCGACCTTCACCATCTGCCCGAGCATGTGCATGCAAACCTCGGGAGCATAGGACGACGTCATGGCGAAGGTGCCGCCCAACTCGAAGTAGATGTTCTTGATATCGGGATTGCGCTGCAAGATGCGCAGCACGTCGCTGGTCCAAGCGATCTCCTGCGGGTCGTCGGTCTTGCGGTCAACGACTTTTTCTCCCTGGCCGGCGCCGAACCAACCGAAGCCACGGAAGGCCGAGTGATAGACGATGAAATTCAGATCGGGCCAGTCCTTGGCGGCCCGTTCCAGATCGTGCGGCGTGCAAGCCTTTTCATTGAAGGCTCCGAGCGGTAGCCCTTTGTGGACGCAGAGATTCTTGATGCCCAGCGCGCGGGTCTTTTCCCAGCAGGGATAGGCAACCTTCTCGTCGTCCATGAACCAGGCCTTCTCGCCCAGTTCGGCACCGGTGTACATCTTCCAGGCTTCGATCTTCAGCTCCTTGACCTGCCGTTCCATCTCGTCAAGTTCTCTCGGTCCCAGATTCGGACGCACCAACCCGTGCGATAGCACGCGCCGCGAGCCGGCCAAACCGTTGACGAACTCGCGCGTGGCGACCATCTGGTCGGGCGGCAGCGGGTTTTTGTCCCACTCGCGGCTGGGCACCCCACTGATCACGGCCATCACCGTGTCGCTGTCGCCGAACACCTCCTTGACGTAGTGCGCCCGATTGAGCTGATCCATCGTCTGCTCGATCGTCTTGGCCGGCCGCAGCAACGTGAAGAAGGCCGTGGTGCGGCGACCTTGCGGCGTGTCCTCATACCATTTGCGGCTGACGTCGACGTGGTGCGTCTGCACGTCGAAGATGAATTCATCCTTCGGCCAACGCTCTTCGAAGGCCTGCGGGTCTTCGACCTCCTCGGCGCTCACGTCGTAGCAATCGCCGAATACCTGGTTGAGCGCCACCAGCGCCGCCGCCATACCGCTACCCGTCTTGAAGAAATCGCGGCGACTAACACCGTGCTGCTTGGCGGCGCGATCGGCGATCGCATCCAAGCGCGCGCGATACTCTCGCTGCGAGGCCGACGGCGGGGGTGGCACGAACTCCTCGTTCGACGCAATCTGTGCCGGAATCGGTGGCAACGCTTCCACATCGGCGTCGAGGTCACATTGACGAATCCACATGCGTTACCTCCTGCGTTGTTATGTCGTCGGCCGATTGTCGGCTCATTGCGCCGTGCCCAACTCGACAGGCGTTATCTTTGCGTCGCGGTCGATCTGGAAAACGCCATTGGCTCGAGGATCGACGACGAGTAGATCATCGCCCCGCCAAGCGAGGCCCACGGGATGGACCAGCGGTTCGCCAGACACCCACTTCGCGGGTTTTCCCTTCGGTGCCAGCCGCCAGATCGCTTTGGCGTAGCCGTCGGAAACGTACGCCGTGCCCTCGCGATCGACGACAACGGCATTCGGAAACTCAAAGGCCCGGCCGGTTACAACGACTTCGACCTTCTTATCGGCCGTGACCCGCAACAAGGCATTGTTTGCCCGCGAAACAACCCACAACCGGTTCTCCTCATCGAGCCAAACTCCGGTGGGCGCCGCGACGTCGGCGTATTTCTCGACCGTCGGCATGTCGCCCGATCGCGCCACTTTCCAGATGCAGTGGATCTCGAGGTCCGACACCAGCAAGTCGCCGTCGCCCGTGACGGCGATGCCCATCGGTATACCGATCTTACCTTCCGTGAGCGGTTGTGGTTGGCCGGCATCGTCGAAGCGGTAGACCTCTCGCGTCGCGCTATCGCCCACATAGAGTTGCCCCTTGCCGTCGACGGCCACGCACCGTGGTGCGTTGAGCGGCGTGCGGTACTTCTTGCCGGCTTGGAAAAAGACACTCAGCTTGCTGCCGGACGATTTCCAAACGCCCGGCAGATTGCGATCGACCAGGTAGATGGCCTCATCGTGCGCGGCGATGGCCAGCGGATATTGTAGTTCCTGGGCGGCCACGGCCGTCGTCCGCGTTATTGCGGCCAGCAGGACGAGTGCCAACGATGACAGCCCAAAGTTGCCAAGGCATCGCGGCCGGAAGATTGCGAAAAGCTGTGACATAGGAATGAGATTAATGAGAGGTCCAGAAGTCGGCGAGGTCTTGGGTACGAGTCTGATACGTGCGCAAATAGTCTGCGTACTTCCCCGCATCGAGGCCCGATGCCGTTGCGGAGTAGGGATCACCGGTCAGCGTCCGGGCCGGAAGGGGCTCGACGGTCTCACCGTACACGGTGTTCAGGTCGGCGTCCTTGTCCCAGCCGACATTGTAGAGCAGAAAGTCGCGCTTCCACCCTGCGGGTGGCGGAGACGGCGGCACGGCAAACCGCAGGGTCAGTTCGTCGCCGGCCCCGAGCACGGCGAGCTTATCGTCGGCCGAGGTCAGTAAATCGCGCACATTGCCGTAGCGCGTAAAGTGGCCGCGCATGGCGGGCCATTTGGTGTCTGTCGTCGAGCGGTCGTAGTCATAGTGTTCGGGGCCGAATTCCGTGTCGGGAGTGCGCAACGAGAAGCCTCGGTAGTGCAAATCGGCGTCGACGAGGTCGAGCGGAATCTGCCGCACCGTGACCGGCCCTTCGTCCACGGTGAGGAACGCTTCATCCCAGTAGATTTCCATGTTCGTGTCGACTCTCAATCGGTAATCCGCGGCGCCGAATACGCCGTCCAGGTCGACGGCGATTGTCTTGGTCTTGCCGCCAGGGAAACCGATGTAAGACCGCGCCTCATGCCATCGGCCGTCGGCACCAGGTGCCCAGAGTGAGGGCGCAGCGGACGCGGTGAGTCCCGGGTTCTGGGAAATCGCCACGTTCATCGAGGTTCCGCTGGGACGAATCCAGCCGGTGAGAAAGAGGGTTGCCTCATGCGGTTCGTCGAGTGTTCCGAAATCGAGCTCGATCGAATGGTGTTCCGCGTGGCCGAACGCGAGGCGACGATCGAACGCCTTGACGTACTTGCCATCGCGCCGGCAAATCCGATCGAGGACGTCGCGGCCCTTCTGGTCGTGTGCCGCGATGGGTCGGCGCGCATGGCGCACCGTGTGGATCTTATGCCGGGCGATTTCGGCCGGCCCGACTTTCTCATTCGAATAGATGTCGACGTCCGCCGGGTGATCGACGGCGATGAGTTGGACTTCGTCGAGATAGGCCGCTTCCCAAAGCTCCTCGGTTATCTGTAACAGGTAATAACCGTCTCGCGGCTTCAGCGCCGCGCCGTCGATGCGCAGATATTCCCATTCTCTCGATGGCGCCACCTGCCCTTCGGCCAACAAGAGTCCCAGCGGCGCCGACCAAAGACAATCGGTATAGAACTCGAACTTTTCGCCGTTCCACGTATAGAGATAGGGACACGAGCCCAACAGAACCTGTTCGTCGCAGATCACGGTTTGGCAATCGGGCTCGACGATTTCTTGCGGCACGCCGGTCGTCCACACGATGCGTACCGAATCCGCGTCCTTTTCTCCCAGACCAAAATGGGTTTTCGCCGCATCGACGACGCGCCGCTGGACGCGGCTGCCGCTGCGTACCTCAACAATGCTTCCCACGCCGTAGTGATTGCTGCGATAGCTCATCGATTGTGCATCGACCACGCCCGCCTGGAGTTCGATGTCGATCCAATGCAGCAGATTGCCCCCTTCGTTGGTATAGAGCACCACGCGGCCGGCATCGGCGATGGCCAGATCTTCGTCGCCGTCGCCGTCCATATCGCCCTTGCGGCAGGCTCGGATATTCTGAGGTGAGACGGCGAGCAACGGGGGTATCGGTGCCAATTTGCCGCCTTGCATGCCGTGAAAGAAATCGACGTTCTTCCCGTTCCACGCCAGCAAGTCTGCCCTGCCGTCGTTATCGAAATCCCAGGTCAGCAGGCCGTCGCAGGCGATCCGCGACACCTCCTCTTGTGCCTTCGACGAAACGACTCCCATCCGGCTGATCTCGGTGTGCACGAGAGTGGCGCCCGTCTTGCCGGCCGTGGCAAATATCCAGGAACCGTGCGGATCGGCGTCGACGAGGACGAGTGCCTGCGCCTGGGCGAGCGAATCGAAATCCGTTTCAAACGCTCGCCAGCGAAACTGTCCGTGCCGTAGGTTTTCCAGGTAACCGGCCGGTTGGCCGGAAGCGTTGGCCGCCACCAAGTCGAGGTCGACGTCGTGGTCCCAATCGAGGGCCATAAGGGAGGTGATGTGCGACGAATTCGCCGGCAGTCGCGACCCGCCAGTGATATCGGTGAACGTCAGGTCGCCCCGATTCGACCAGAGGCGCAGTCCGTCGGCTCCGACGATCGCGATATCGAGATCGCCGTCCTGGTAGAAATCGGCCGCGATAACGCCCTTGATGTCTTTGGCATCGGCCAACTCCGCGGGCTGCGGTACTTCCTGGAGCGAGCGCGTGCCGTCCTCGCTCAGTTCGTTCTTGAGGAACAGGATACCGTTCGCTCCATAGACCACCAGATCGAGATCGGCACGGAGGCAACTCGGTTTGCCGTTGGGCGGAACCGCTGAGTCTTTTGACTCAGCCTCCTGGTGGGCAGCGGCTGGCTCCTTCCCTTGTTGCGCCCGGCGATACGCCTCGGTACCGGGCTGCTGAGGGTCGTCACGATCCAGATCGGCCGCCAGCAACCGATGGAACTCGCCCGTCAACGAGAAGGTCGTCGCCGGCTGCCAGACGCCGGCCTGGTCGCGGCTATAGATCTCGACAGCCTCGGCACGTAAGACGATGAGATCGAGCTGGTTATCCAAGTCGAAATCGGCCAGCCGCAGGTCGCTGACTCCTGCCAGGGCGGGCGGTTGCGCAGAGGCCGGCAACTCCGAAAGCTTAACCTTCACGGGATGCGGCGCTTCGGAGACGGCGCGTTGCGGGCACGGCGTCTGGAATTCGTGGAGGACATAATCCAAGGGGTGACGCTGTAAGCGTCGCAGGTCGCTCTGCGTCCACGATTCGGGGCGGACGACGTTGACGAGCGCGCGTACCAGGCTGCGAACGGTTTGCCAATCGGCCTGCTCGGCGGCGCTCGCCACCCGCCCCAACCAGTCGATCGGGTCGGCCAGGACACGGTTACTGCGCGCGGACACGTTTGCCATCAGTCCGGGCATGCCGGCAAAAGCGGAGCGCATCGCTTCGATTGTCTGCTTGATGGTCGGGTCCTTGATCTCGGCTTGCGTTTCCAGCCAGGCCAACTGCACGGCCAGATTGTCGGGCACCGCCTGGTAGGCGCGGCTCAATGCCGCCGGAGCCTTGTCGTGCAGCGAATTGTCCTTCGCGGCCTCGTAGAAATGGAACAGCTCGTACCAGACGGTGGCGTCGTCCGGGGCAAGTTCCGCCGCCCTCTTTAACTCGCCGGCGGCCTGCGTCTCGTCACCGGCGGCGACATCGATCTTGCCGGCCAACAGATGTGCGACGGCCGAACTGGGGTCGGCATCGAGCAGCGATCGGGCCGCCTCGCGGGCCTGGGCCACGGCTGCGGCTTTTTCCATCGGAGAGGTGATATAATCGAGCGCGAGAAGTCGGGTGATCGCGAGGTTTCGCACGGGCAGCAGGTCGCCCGGTTTCGCCTTCACCATCTCCTCGAAGAGCAGATCGGCTTCGGGCAGCTTGTTGGGCCGTCGCGGGGCCAACGTACTATTCTCCAAGTAGCCGACCGCGATATTCTTCTTCTGTTCCAGCAGTTCGCACTCTTCCGGCGTCAAGTCGTCGTGCAGCGACAAGCTGGCGACCACGACGACCACGGCACAGCCCAAGAGCCCGATCGCGATCCACCAACCGCGTCGAGGCGCCCGTGGTGCTGGAGCATCAGCGGCTTGCGACATCGGGCGATGCGATTAGAGTGCGGGCGAGATTCGACGCAAAAGTAGTCGCGATTGTAACCATCGGTCGCGGCTGTTTCCACTTCCGGTCACATCGTCGGTCATCCGTCCAGCAAGACCTCTCCACGGCCCAAGGCTGCGAGAAAATGTCGGTTGCTCTCGAGCAATTCCGGCAGAGTGAGCATCTCTTCGATCGTGTGCCAGTGGAACGACTCGACCTCGGCCGGCGATGGCCGCGGTACAGCATTCGGAGATAGGCGTGCCAGCCACCAATAGAGCTCGACATGCCACGGCGTCACGGATTGCCAGACCCGTCGTACGGGCACGACGTCGACCGTCAGCTCTTCGCGCAGTTCGCGAACCAGCGCGGCTTCTTCCGATTCACCCGCTTCGATCGCTCCGCCGGGGAAACAATACGCGCCCGGCGCGACGACCTGCTGCGAACGACGGATAACCAACAACCGCGGGCCGCGACGAATCACACCTACGGCTCCGCGGCGGTTCGTGCCTGGTTGGGTTGTCACGTCAGGCCAGCACGCCCTTGGCCACGTTGCCGGCCGTGTCGGTCAACTTGAAGTCGCGGCCGCTGTAACGATAGGTCAGCCGCTCATGGTCGAGTCCGAGCAGATAGAGCATCGTGGCGTGCAGATCGTGAATGTGCATCGGATCCTTGACCGCCTCGATGCCGTACTCATCCGTTGCACCATAACGCAGCCCACCCTTGGCGCCGCCGCCCGCCATCCACATCGAAAAGCCCTTGGCGTTGTGGTCGCGCCCGTCGGAGTTTTGAGCGCCGGGCGTGCGGCCGAACTCGCCCCCCCACACGACGAGCGTGTCCTTCAGCATGCCGCGCTGTTTCAAATCACCCAGAAGAGCCGAAATGGGCTTGTCGATGGCGTGGCCATTGGACGTCAGCTTGGCCTTCAGATCCTTGTGTTGATCCCAGCCGCCCATCGAAAGCTCGATGAAACGCACACCCGCTTCGGCGAAGCGACGCGCCAGCAGGCACTGCTTGCCGAAGGCGTCGGTCCCCTTCTCGCCGATGCCGTAGGAGGCGAGCGTCGCCTGCGATTCGTTGCTATAGTCCATTACGTGCGGCACGGCGCCCTCCATGCGGAAGGCCAACTCGTACGACTCGATCACGCCTTCCAGCTCGTTATTCACCTCGTCCTTTTTCAGCCGCTCGCGGTTCTGGTCTTGCAGCAGATCGAGCTGCTGACGCTGCAAATCGGCCGTCAACCGCGGGTTCGCCAGATTGGCCAGACGACTGGCGCCGCGCTTTCCGCTATCGCCGCCGATCTTGGTTCCCTGATAGGCCGCCGGCAGGAACGCGCTGCCATAGTTCACCGCCCCGCCGGCGCCACCCGGCGGATTGATGGTGATGAAGCCCGGCAGCTCCTGGTTTTCGGTGCCGAGGCCATAGAGCGTCCAGGCGCCCATCGAAGGCCGCGTCTGCTGGAAGTTGCCCGTGTGCATCTGCACGCTGGCCTGCGGATGGTTCGGCAGATCGGTATGCAGACTGTTCAGCAGACACAGGTCATCGGCGTGCTTGGCCAACTCGGGGAAGATCTCCGGCAACCACAGGCCGCTCTTGCCATGTTGTTGAAAGTTGAACGGGGACTTGAGCAGCTTGCGGCTTCCCTTGCCCGGCGCAGCCTTGCCGTTGTCCCTGGCCAAGTTCGGCTTGTAATCGAACGTATCGACGTGCGACGGGGCCCCTTGCATGAACAGGAAGATCACCCGCTTGGCCCGCGGCGTAAAGTGCGGGGCCTTGGGAGCCAACGGGTTGGTCGAATCGGCCGACGCGCGTTCGGTACACAAGCTGGCCAGGGCCAAAAAGCCGAAGCCGCACGACGCGCTCTGCAACATCTCGCGGCGCGAAAACCGTCGACCGGTGAAGCGAGGATCCATAAAGCAACCTACGGGATCGGGTGCGCCCTCGGGAGTGGGGCGGGCATTAATAGAGGTAGCGAAACTCCGCGCTCGCGAACAGGGTCTGACAGAAACTCGCCCAGGCGACGAACCGGCCGGGTGTTGTGCCCCCTTCCTTGGCCAGCGCCTGATGGTAGTTGTGCAAAAACTTCTCGACACGCGCCTTCTCGGTCGACGACGGCAAACGGCCGAATGCCAGCCGGTACGCCAGGTCGATGCGGGCGGCGTCGGTCAGGCCGCTTTGATCGAGCAGCCGCCGCGCCAATTCTTCCGACTGCTTCATGGCGAAAGGGCTGTTCATCAAAAAGAGCGCCTGCGTAGCCACGGTCGTGACTTCGCGTTTCCCTACGATCAGGCTCGGGTCGGCCATGTCGAACACGGCCAGCGCTTCGGGCACGTTTCCGCGATACATGGGCAGATAGACGGCGCGGTGGTTTGCCCAGTCCTGGGCCGCGTCCTTCATCTTGTCGGGCTTCCCGTCGCCGTTCATCTGCATCACCGGCGACCCTTCCGGGCGCTCGAGGTCCAGCTTGCCGCTGGCGGCGAGCATGGCATCGCGGATCTCCTCCGCGTCGAGACGGCGCCGTTCCATCCGCCACAGCAGCCGATTCGATGGGTCGACCGCATAGTTCTTGGCGTCGTGCCGACTGCTCAGACGATAGGTGCGGCTGAGCACGAGCGAGCGAATCAGCCGCTTCGTCGACCACCCCTCCTTCATGAACTGCACCGCCAGATGGTCGAGCAGTTCGGGATGGCTCGGTTCGTCGCCCAGTGCGCCGAAGTTATCGGTCGAAGGTACGATCCCCGTGCCGAACAAGTGTTGCCAGACGCGGTTGGCCATCACGCGGGCAGTCAGCGGATTGTCTTGGCTGGCGATCCAGTGGGCCATTTCCAGCCGTCCGCTATGCGCCGGATTCACGCGGGCGGATTGCGGTGTCCTGAGCACGGTGACGACGCCGCGCGTGACTTCCGGCCCCTGATCCTTGACCTCACCCCGATTCAGGATGTGGCAGTTGGCTGGGGCGACCGCGTCGCGCACGCCCATCGCCTTTTCGCCCGGGGCGTCGGGCCCATCACCCAACGTGGCCAGCCGCGACTCGATCTGTTGGATACGCGTCCGCACCAGCTTCACTTGCTGGCCGACGCCGGCGGCGAACGGCGTCTTGCGTTTACCCTTCTGTGGCTGTTGCTTCTTGGCGAGGCCCGCCAGCTTCTTCCCCTCGGCCCGCAGCGCGGTCAGTTCTGCTTGCAGGCGGGCCTTCTCGGCGCGCTCCGCCAGCTCTTTCTTGGCCTGGGCCGCCGTGAGGCGGTCGGATACGGTCGGATCGGCCAGCGTCAACAGCGCCTTGTCGCTGACAAAATCTCTGCCTTTGTCGGGCGCGACTCCGGGGAACGTCTCGGTGCTACGAAAGATGCCGGCCAGCGCGTAATAATCGCTCGTCGGAATGGGGTCAAACTTGTGGTCGTGGCAGCGAGCGCAGGCCACCGTGATGGCCAAGATGCCGCGCATGGTGGCGTCGATCTGATCGTCGACCACGTCCATGCGATACTGTTCCGCGTTCTTCTCATTCAAGCCCTTCGGGCCGATCGCGAGAAAGCCGGTGGCGATCGTCAGCGTGTTGCGTTCGGCGGCGGTCTTGGTCGGCAGCAGATCACCTGCCAGTTGCTCGAGCAGAAAACGGTCGTAAGGCTTGTCGGCGTTGAACGAGTCGATGACATAGTCGCGATAGCGCCAGGCGTATTTGAAGGGGGCGTTCCGTTCCTTGCCGGCCGATTCGCCATATCGGGCCACATCGAGCCAATGGCGGCCCCAGCGTTCGCCGAACCGTGGCGATTCGAGCAGCTTGTCGACGACGGCGGTGTAAGCGCTCAACGACGGACCTCGCAGAAAGGCGTCGATGTCGTCGGGCGATGGCGGCAGCCCCGTCAGATCGAACGTGACGCGGCGGATGAGCGACTCGGGATCGGCATCGCCGACCGGCTTAAGTCCGGACTTTTCCAAACCGGCCAGCACGAAACGATCGACATCGCTCTGCGGCCATGACGCATCGTGCACATCGGGTGGCGCCGACGCTTTCGGTTTCTGAAACGACCACCACTTGCGCGCCTCCGTCAGGTTCAGCCCCTTGTTCTTGGGGCGCGGCACGCGCGGATCGGGCGCGCCCATCTCGATCCATTTCGCGAGGTCGTCGATCACGTCATCGGGCAATTTGCCCTTGGGGGGCATTTCTAGGCCGTCGTAACGGATGGCTTCGATGAGCAGGCTGTCGTCGGGGTGGCCCGGCACGATGGCGGGTCCCGACTCGCCACCTTTGCGCAGACCGACACGCGTGTCGAGAACGAAACCGCCCTTGGCTTTCTTGACGTCGCCCGAGTGGCACTCGTAGCAATTCCGTACCAGGGCCGGACGGATCTTCTTCTCGAAGAAATCGAGCTCTTGCTTCGTAGGCGCCTTGGCGAGCCCCTTACTTTTCGGATCGCTGGCCGACGATGCGGCCCGCGCAGCGGCAGACGAAAACAGGCTCGCCAACAGGCAAGCGGCAAGAAGGAAACGCACCCGGGCCATTGACGTGGTCTCTCGAGGAACTTCCGCCGATTCGACTTCCCCGACCCCTATTTTCCCCGTCCCGAACGCCGTCACAAGGATAGTATACCTGTCAACGGTGGGGGACGAGCCTCGCCAAGATTAAACCCTTGCAAGGTGCCGAGTAAGCGTGTCACGACCGTCCGAGCCGTTATGTCCGGCATTGCCGTGGTGGTCGTTGGCCCTGAAACGGCGCACCGCGGCGGGGGAACCGGCTTAGCCGAGCGCCTGCTTGACGGCATCGAGCAGAAGATCGAATTTGCCGTTGACGACCAGGCCGCGGGAGTCGGCGGTGACGGGCCGTTTGTCGGCCGCCAGGCGCTCGCGGTCGAGCAAAAGGCTGCTAACCTCCCACAGCTTCTTGAGGGACTCTTCCTTGATCTCTTCGTCGGTGCCCGGGTAGGCCAGCGACTTGTGCGGTTCCTCGGTGACGATGAGGTGATAGAGCGTCACCGGGCCCACGGCGGAGTCGACCTTGTCGAGCGCGCCCTTCATCCAGTCGACGTCGTTCGGATCGAGCTGGCCGCGCGTCAGGTGCAGGACGATTGGAGAAAGGCAGGCCGAACGATTCTCGCGGCACCAACCGGCGGCCAATTCGGCCACGCGCTCGAACGCGGTGACCGGTGGGGCGGCCGCGGTCGGTTCGAGGTCGAAGAAGATCGGCTTCTTCCGAGTTACCGCAATGAGCCCGCCGATGCCGTTGGAGACCTGCTCCTCGGTCTCTTCGACGCGGATTGCCCCGTCGGCCAGGGCCGAGTGGTGCACGATCGACTGGCCCGTCAGCGGTCCTTCGAATGTGCTGCGAACGTCGACGTCGCCGGCCGAGCCCAAGCCATACGACACGATGGCCACATCGGCGTTGCCGTTCGGAAGTTTCGAGATCTGCTTCAGAAGATCGTTCGCGTGTTCCTGTAAGCGTCCGACGGGGTTTTGTACGCTGCCCGCGAACGGGTCGGCCAACGAACGATCGAGGACGAGCGCGATGAGCACCGCCGGCGTTTTGCCCGACACATCGGCAGCGGGTTCGTCGGTCGCCGCCGCGGCCGGCGCCGGCTCGGCCACGGGTTGCGGAACGGCGGGAGCCGGAGCGGGGGTACCGGCTTTGGACGGCCAATGCTGCGTATGCGCTTTGATGAGCGACAGCATCTGGATCAGGTCGGCGATCTTGGCGTTGTAGATCAGCCCCCGGGCACCGGGATTGATCGTTACGTGGGCCGCCTGCAAAGCCTCCGTCAGGTGAGGCGGAAGGACGCTCGCGCGGCGGAACTGATCGCGGGCCGAACCGATGGTCAGGTAGACGTAGTTCGAGGGATAGAGCGCGGTGACAACGGCAGCCGAGGCCGCCAGATGCGCCTGCAATAAAAGTGGGTGGCCGCCCGGTGTCGTCAATTCCATCAGCTTGCTGATGGCGAGCTGTGGATTGCCGTCTCCCGAAGCGCCTGCCGAGATATGCACCACGAGTGGTGTGCCGGGATTCGGCCCCGCATCGGCCGCCCAACGCGAGATGAGGTCTCGGCAGAACGAATAGGCCGCGATCTGCGGCGCCTTGGCGCCCACCGCCGGAGCATACCAGACGGGGAACTCGACCGTTTCTTCCTTCGGCGGGCCAAAGCTCCCGGAAGGAATCTTGCGGACGCGCGTCTCCGTCCGCAGGGGTGCGCCGGCCAGTTCGATGGTGGGCACGAATTCGCGCCCAACCAAGGAGCCGCCCCACCGGCAGCCGACGTTGGTCTGCCCCTGTGCGTCCGACTGATAGCCGACCAACGCCAGATCGAAGTTCGGGCTCGCGGCCAACTGCTTCAATAGGGCGTTCACCGCGGTGGCCACGCGCTCCGAGTTGGGCCGCGGCGAGGGAGTGCCCGCCGTGGTCAGTTCCCGCATGACTGCGCCCATGCCCGACGATTCGTCGACGAGCAACACCACACATCCAGGACTTTGTATATCGCTCATGTCCCTAGAATACCCCTCCGCTCGGCGTGCTTCAAACATTTACTATCGATGATTTGCCTGCGTACCATCGCCTTTGCCGACCCGCACATGCCACTCGAGTCCGCCCGGAAGATCTTGGGCCGCGTACTCGATATGAATGACTCGTCGGTGGCTCGGAGTAGTCGCGGCGGACGAGGCGTGCAGCAGGAGCGGCCGCATGAGCAACGCCCCACCTCGCCCGACACGACAGACCGTTTCGATACGCTCCTTGCTCCGTTGCATGATCTCATCGTCCGACAACCGCCCGGCGCGGTGAGAGCCGGAGATGACCCGTAACGGTCCGTCGGCGTCGCCACAATCGTCGAGATGCAGCCGCACGGTCAGCATTCTCGCGAGCAACTCGGCCGGGGCTTGCACGTGCGGCACTCCGCCTTTCAGCGACCAAGCGCGGTAACGGGGCACTTCGACGCGCTCGCGGACAGCGATCGTCAGA
This sequence comes from Pirellulales bacterium, assembly GCA_035547915.1. GTDB lineage: Bacteria > Planctomycetota > Planctomycetia > Pirellulales > JAICIG01 > DASSFG01. Next base: position 87,027 of record DASZTS010000007.1, read on the forward strand.
TCTTGATGCCAGACTACCTTCCAGTTTGCGCCGGGCACCTTGTCGAACCAAAGCCCGCGGACGGCAAACGCCATCGGCCCCAAGACCGGCTCGACCAGTCTTCGCAAGGACGAAGAGTTGGCCAGCCGCGCGACTTCGGGCAGAGCCAACAGATCGCGACGCGCGTACGTCCCCGAGCGATCGGTGCCGGGTTCCCTCGGCCAGCGCCGTTCCACCGACTCGGCCAGGGCAGTCGCTTCCTGGGCATCCAAGACGTTCTCGACGATGGCGAACCCTGTCCGTTCGATGGCATCCTGCACGTGCCAGGCTCCCTATCGCCGAGCGTCACCCGTGGCCGTGCCGCGCATGCCCCGTTGCCGCAGTGCTTCGTAGAACAGAACGGCCGCGGCCGCCGACACGTTCAGACTGTCGGCCACGCCGAGCATCGGCAGCTTGATCGGCCGCACATCGTCGGCCTGCCAGGCTTCCGACAGGCCGTCCGTCTCGCTCCCCAAGACGATGGCCGCCGACTCGCCCAACGGCGCGGCTGTGTACAACAACGCCGCATCGACCCGCGCCGCGAAGACGGGGAGCCGCTGCTCGCGCACGAACTGCAAGGCGTCGTCGACGCCAGCAGCCACCACGGGCAAGGTAAACACGGTGCCCAGGCTGGAGCGAATCACATTCGGATTGTAGAGGTCCGTGCCGCGTCCCGTGGCGATCAGCGCCGACACGCCCGCCGCATCGGCCGACCGCAGGATGGCCCCCAAGTTGCCCGGCTTTTCGATACCTTCGACGATGGCCACAAGAGCCCGTTCCGGAAGACGCAGATCGCCGAGCGAGCGGCGTGGCATCTTCGCGACGCCCACGACCCCCTCCGCCCGGTCGCCGTAGGCCAGCTTGGCGAAGACGGGTGGCGTTACGGCCAGCACCCTGGCCCGCGATGGGCCGATCAGCCCGAGCGCAAGCTTCGCTTCGTCGGACCGGCAGAGCGATTCACAGACGAAGACGTCCAACACTTCGATGCCCGCTGCCAACGCTCGCCCCAGCTCGCGCGCCCCGTCGATGAGGAGGCGGCCTTGTTTCTCTCGCTCGCGCCGTTCGCGCAGCTTGGCCGCGTCTTTGACGTGCTGGTTTTGGAGGCTGGTGATCGTTTGCAATGCCTGGCCTGTTGCTGGTTTCCCTGTCATTTTATCAACGACTGCCGGGCGGACCACGCTCGTGGCCGCTATAATCCACGCCGTTCCATCCCTTGACTCGGAGCCTTTGCATGGCGGTCGGTTTCGCTATCGTCGGTTGTGGCATGATTGCCCGTTTTCACGCGCGAGCGATCGGCGACGTGCGCGGGGCCAAGTTGGTGGCGTGTTACAACCGCACGCCCGACAAGGCTGATCAGTTCGGCGCCGCGCAGGGGTGCCGTGCGTACCACGATCTCGACGACCTGCTGGCCGACCCGGCGGTCGACGTGGTGACGATCGCCACCGCCAGCGGAGCACATCGAGAACCGGCCGTTGCCGCCGCGAAGGCGGGCAAGCACGTGATCGTCGAAAAGCCGCTGGAGATCACCCTCAAGCGGTGCGACGAGATCATCCGGGCGTGCGACAAGGCGGGTGTCAGGCTGGCTACCATCTTCCCTTCACGCTTCCACGACGCGAGCCGGCAACTGAAACGGGCGGTCGACGCGGGGCGTTTCGGCCGGCTGACGTTAGGCGATGCCTACGTCAAATGGCATCGCACGCAGGCCTACTACGACAGCGGCGCCTGGCGCGGCACGTGGGAGCTCGACGGCGGTGGTGCGCTGATGAACCAGGCGATCCACAGCGTCGACTTGCTGCAATGGTTGATGGGACCTGTGGCAGAAATCCGCGCGTATACGGCCACGCTCGCGCACGAACGGATCGCCGTCGAAGACACGGCCGTGGCCAGCTTGCGTTTCGAGAGCGGGGCGCTCGGCACCATCGAAGCCACCACGGCCGCCTGGCCGGGCTACTTGAAGCGGATCGAGCTGCACGGTTCGCAGGGCTCGGCCATGATCGAAGAAGAAGACATCGTCAAATGGGACTTTGCCAAAAAGGATCGGGCCGACGCGGCGATTCTGCGGCAGATGGCTCAGGGCAAGAGCACGGGAGGCGGCGCTGCCGATCCGGCCGCGATCGGCCATCAGGCACACGCCAAACAGTTCCGCGATTTTGTCGAATCGATCCAGAAGGGCCGACCACCGCTCATCGACGGCCGCGAAGGGCGGCGGGCCGTGGAAATCATCTTGGCCATCTACCAATCGGCCGCCACCGGCAAGCCCGTCAAACTCCCTTTGGCTAGCGACCCGAAGCTTATTAAGGGGGTACCCGCGAACCGGCGGGGTGTCGCGCCCTGAGGAAGTACTCCGAAGGGTGGGCGCTGCCCGGTGATCGCAATCGGATCACGATCGATCTCAAAAAAGCTCGGAGATCGGCTGGCCCTCGTTCTCGACGATGTAGCGCGGGCGGCCTCGGTTGTCGACGTAGGTGGTGTCGAGCGGAACGCCCATGTAGCGATAGATGGTGGCGGCCAGGTCGGCCGGCGTGACGGGCCGTTCCTTGATGTTGCCGCCGTCGCTCTCCGTGGCACCGATCACCTGCCCGTGGCGCAGTCCGCCGCCCGCCAGGCACATCGACATCACGGCCGGCCAATGATCGCGTCCGTCGGTGCTCCCCTGCGTGCCCATGTTCGGCGTGCGGCCGAACTCACCCATGGCGATCACCAGCACGTCGTCGAGCAGCCCGCGCTCTTCCAGATCGCCGACGAGTGTCGTCAACAGATGATCGAACAGAGGCAGGAGCGGCCCGAGCCCCTTGGCGATGCCGCCGTAGGGCGGAATGTTGTCGCCGTGCGTATCCCAGGTGCCCGACGCGGTGTGGTAGCTCAGGTCGAGGGTGACGAAGCGCACGCCCGCTTCGACCAACCGCCGCGCCAGCAGGGCCTGCTGACACCAAAGATGTTTTCCGTAACGGTCTCGTGATGCGGTAGGCTCGCGCGAGAGATCGAACGCTTGCTGTGCCCGCCCTCCGATTACCATTTCGATCGCTTGCCGGCGATAGCTCTCGAGCGCTTCCAGCGAACCGTCGCGGTCGAGATCGCGGCGCAGGCGATCGAAATCTTCCAGCAGGGCGCGGCGATCGTGCAGCCGCTCGTGGCTCAGCCCCGCCGGCAATCGGAAGAGGTCGGCACCGGTGTGGCGGCCTGTGTCGGCGCCGACCAGGTCGTAGATCGGCAACCGTGCCGCCTGCTCGGCCACGAAGGGATCGTACCGCTTGCCGAGATAACCGGCGAACGGGATGTGCGACCGCGACTTCATGAACACGACGTAGGGCGGCACGACGGGCTCGGGCCCGCCGCAAAACTTCGAGACCAGCGAACCGATCGACGGGTACTTGTCCGCTTCGGGGTTGATGCGCGGCTCGGCGGCGGCGTTGCCCGTTTGAAACACAGCGTTCGGTTCGTGGTTGCTGTGTCGGGCGTCGACCGACCGCAGGATCGTGAATCGGTCGAGCATGGCCGCTTGTTTTGGCAGATGCTCGCAGATCTGCACGCCGGGCAGCTTGGTAGAGATGGCGGCGAAGGGCCCGCGATTCTGATAGGGCCGGCTGGGCTTAACGTCCCAGGTATCGATGTGGCTCGGTCCGCCGGCCATCCATAACAGGATGACACTCTTCGGTCGCGGGCTGGCTTGACCGGCCTGCGTGGCGGCCGTCTCGGTACGCAAGACTTCGTCGAGGCTCAAGCCCGCCACACCGGCCAGGCTGGCCTTCAGCAGATTACGGCGGCTCGCCACGACGAGCCCCTCGCGGTCGACGCCGAAATAGTTCTGGAAGGCGTGTCGCCGGTGCAGAGTTGGTCGGCAAAATCCGTCGGGCATTGGGTTGGTCTCCCGAAACCGCCTGACGTTGTTTGTTCCTGGACCGTCGCCAAGGATAGCAAAAAGACACGTGAATGTCAGGAGTACGCCACCTGCCGAGGAGGGACGCATTCTCTAACAACGGCCCTACGGATGGCTAAACTTTCGTCACCGGTGATGAAAAAATCGCCATGACACGAGATCGCCGAGTTGCTGGGGAGATCCCTCGCTCTCCGGAAAATCAGCCAGTTTGCATAGAACTTAAGTCGGCAAAGCCTTTTGGCACACCACGTGCCTACGGTGGTGCGCGCGGATTATGTGAGTCCGCTTCGGAACCGGAGATGGTCATGAAACGTCGCGCGTTTACGTTGGTGGAGTTGCTCGTAGTCATCGCCATCATCGGCATCCTCGTGGCCCTGCTCTTGCCGGCGGTGCAAGCAGCCCGTGAAGCGGCTCGCCGTTCGCAGTGTTCGAACAACATGAAGCAGATCGGTGTGGCGGTAGCGAACTACGAATCGTCCAATCGCGCCTACCCGGCAGCCGGCTTCTATTCGTCGACGGAGGCCATGTCGGTCCACTTCGCCATCCTGCCCTTTATCGAGCAGGGGACGATCTACAGCCTGTATCAGACCAACGAGACCGCTGCCCGCCAGTTGCCGATCCCGACGTTTGGTTGCCCAAGCGACCCGGGCAATGTGGCGACGCCCGACCCGCCATACACCCGCTATCCGGTATCGTATGCATTCAATTACGGCACGTGGTTGATCTACAACTGGACGACCGGCACGGCGGGAGATGGAGCGTTCACCATCAACAATTCGTTGCGCACCAGTGCCTATCTCGACGGCATGACAAATACACTGTGTGCCGCCGAAGTCTTCGCGACAGGCACGTATTTGCGCAACAGCCTCAATCCGAACACCGCGGGGGCCGCCATCCCGCCACCGACGACGATTGCGAGCCTGGGCGGCACGTTTAAGACCAACGGGCACCTCGATTGGAACAGCCCGCAATGCGCCGAGACAGGATTCACCACGGCCTACACGCCGAATACGCTAGTGGCCTATTCGAGCGGCGGAGTGAACTACAACATCGACTTCAACTCCAACACCGAGTCGGCGACGACGACCGGGCTGACCTATGCTGCCTTCACGTCCCGTAGTTACCACCCGAGTATCGTGAACGTGCTGCTGATGGATGGTTCGGTGCGCACCATCGCCGACGAGATCGCGCAGAATATCTGGTGGGCCATCGGCACGCGGGCGGGTAAAGAAGCCGTCAACGGGTATTAGAGCCATCTGCGGGCCGCGCAGTCCGGCCACCACAAGGATTGAATCTTTATGCAAGATAGCGTGCTTTCGAGAGTCGTCGTGCGTTTCGTGCTGATGTTGGCGGCCGGCGTCTGCTGGCAGGGGGTTGCGTCGGCTAGGGCCGCCGACGACAAGGACACGAAGGAACTCGGCCGGATCGTTAGCAAGGGAATCGACTATTTGCGGCAAAAAGGACAGGCGGAGGATGGTTCTTTTACCAAGCAAGTTGGCCCGGGCATCACTTCGCTCGTCACGACCGCGGTCATCCGCAACGGCCGCTCCACACGCGATCCCCTGGTGACGAAGGGGCTCAAATACCTGGAAAAATTCGTCCAGCCCAACGGCGGCATCTACGCGCCCAATAGTCGTCTTCCCAACTACGAGACATGCCTGTCGATCGTCTGCTTCAAGGAGGCCAACGACGATGGCCGGTACGATCAGTTAATCAAGAAGGCCGACGCCTACATCAAGGGCCTACAAAAGGACAGCGATGAAGGTAAGGACGAATCGGACGTGGCCTACGGCGGCGCGGGCTATGGTGAAAAGGGGCGGCCCGATCTCTCGAATACACATTTTCTTATCGAGGCGCTGCGGGCCGCCGGCAACGATGCGGACGACGAAGCGCTAAAGAAGGCGCTGGTTTTCGTCTCGCGCTGCCAGAACCTCGAATCCGAACACAATGCGACTCCCTTTCCCGCGAAGAACCCGGACGGCGGCTTTTACTATACGCCCACGGGCGAAGGGGCCAGCCCGGCGGGCAAGACCGACAACGGTGGCCTGCGCAGCTACGGCGCGATGACCTATGCGGGCCTGAAGAGCATGGTCTTCGCGGGTGTCGGCCCCGACGATCCACGCGTCAAGGCGGCCGTCGACTGGGCCCGCAAGCACTACACGTTGGAGGAGAATCCCGGCCTGGGCAGCGCGGGACTGTATTACTACTACCACCTCTTCGCCAAGGCGCTCGACGCGATCGGCACCGACGAATTCGTCGATAGCGACGGCGTCGAGCACAATTGGCGGCATGAACTCATCGAGGAACTCGGCCGCCGCCAACAGCCCGACGGATCGTGGGTCAACACCGACGACCGCTGGCTGGAGGGCGACCGAAATCTCTGCACGGGCTTCGCGCTGTTGGCGCTGAGCTATTGTCGGCCGGCCGAGAAGAAGTAACTCGGCCGGCCCTTGTCAGCAGGCCCCGCTCAACAGGCGCCCAGCCCCATCCGGCGCCGTTTCTTGCGCCGTTGTGCCGGCTGGGACGATTGCCTTTGCGTCGAAGCGGACGATTGTACAGCCGCGGGATGATTCTCGGTCCGCCGCCGACGTTGACCACGACGCTGTGAGGATCGGCTCGGCCTATCGTCCGCAACCGGAACGCGGATCTCGGGCTCCGCACGCTTCGGATAGTCGGGTTGGCCGGCTTCGACTTGCAACGTCTGTCGGATCAACCGCTCGATGGCCTTCAACTGCGAACGCTCGCCGCGGTCGCAGAACGAAATGGCCGTGCCCGAGGCACCCGCGCGGGCCGTGCGGCCGATGCGGTGCACATAGGCTTCCGCCACGACCGGTATGTCGAAGTTGACGACATGCGATACCTCGTCGATGTCGAGGCCGCGCGAGGCGATGTCGGTCGCCACGAGCACCGGCGGTTGTTGCGACTTGAACATCCGCAACGCCCGCTCGCGGGCCGATTGGCTCTTGTTGCCGTGGATCGCTTCGGCGCGGATGCCCGATTTGGCGAGGTGCCGCACGACCTTGTCGGCACCGTGCTTGGTGCGAGTGAAGACCAGCGTGCGGGTGGAGCGGGTGCGCTTCAGCCAATCGACCAACAGGTGCGGCTTATTCCGCTGCTCGACATGATAGACCGATTGGCTGATGCGTTCGGCCGGTGTCGCGACCGGGGCGACTTGCACGCTCACCGGGTCGCGTAGCCAGCTCGCCGCCAGTCCGCGAATCTCCGGCGGCATGGTGGCCGAGAACAACAGCGTCTGCCGGCTGGCCGGCACCTTGGCCACGATGCGGCGCAGGTCGTGGATGAAACCCATGTCGAGCATCTGGTCGGCCTCGTCGAGCACCAGGGCCTCGACCTTGGAAAGATCGACAAACCCCTGCGACATCAGGTCGAGCAGACGACCGGGCGTGGCCACCAAAATATCGGCCCCCTGGTTGAGCGCCCGCACCTGCGGGTTCTGGCTGACGCCGCCATAGACCAAGGCGCAGCGCAACCGCATGTGACGGCCGTAGGTGTTGAAACTCTCGCCGATCTGGCTCGTCAGCTCGCGCGTCGGGGCGAGCACCAGTACGCGGACCTTGCGGCCGCGGCCGTTGACGTGACATTCCTTCTGGGCGAGCCGGTGGAGCAGCGGCAGCGCGAAAGCGGCCGTCTTGCCGGTGCCGGTCTGGGCACAGCCGATCAGGTCGCGGCCTTCGCACACCGGGCCGATGGCCTGGGCTTGGATGGGAGTCGGAGTCTGGTACCCCTCTTCGCGGATCGCGCGGAGGAGATGCTCGGCCAGGCCGAGCTCGGAGAACAGGGTCATACAACCTCAAAGTGAATCGTGTTCGCCGCCCGCAGCCGGACACCCGGCTGCCGTACAAGCGGCAGTGTTTTGCGGCGTTCGCCTATCTGGGACGCAACCCCTGGCCGACGAATCCTTGGCCATTGCCGCCCCGAGACGAACCTTCGACAGACGGTGCTCGTGCTCGACGGCGTAAAGGATACGGCATGAGCACTCGGGCGGCCGAGAGCAAAATCAACCTTGCTACAGTAACGTCGATCGCAAGGTTGCCGCTGCGGAAGAAGCTTATTCAGCGCGCCGGGCGGAAGCCTCACGGCGCTCTCGCATTCGCTTACATATTAGACGTCGGCAACGGTGGCGGGTCAAGTGACAAATCGATGAGTAATGGTGCAAAACTGCGTGGCGATGTTGTTGGGGAATTCCTTGCCGCGGGTTAGTGCTGGCTTACGATCACGAGATGTTAGAGCAACCGACAAAACCGGATCGAGCTTCACAAAATTGGCGTTTCACGGCCGATTTTTTGCCCGCCGCGCTCCGGCGTCCGGGTTTTGTCAGCCGCTCTAACGACACGGGTGAGCAGCGGTATCGGTGCCTGATAATCTCACTGCCGTTCGCTCACCTGGAACAGCAGTTTGGGCGCCTTCCGCCGGGTGATCGACGCGGCCACCTCCGACCGCAGGCGGCCCACGATGGCCAACAGCCGCCGCCGTACCTCGGCCGCATTGAACGTCGCGCCCGCCGCCACCGCGGGGCAGACGGTCACCAGCAGTTGCGCGGCATTCGGCGCCGGCACAACGCTCATGACCTGCAAGTTCTGTAGCAACTCGTCGTCGCAGTCGCCGCTCAGAACATAGTTCAGCGTATCGGCTACCTGGCGGCAAAGCTGAAGCGTTTTGCGGTCTTCGCGGCCGCGAGATCCGGCCGCAGCAGTAGCGTCGTTCGGCTGTAGGGGATTTTCGTCGTCCGCCGCGTCGGTGTGTGTGCGGATCGAGCGTCGTCGGAATCGCATCTTGGTTGCCATCTGAACGGGTAGCTGCCCCAATGATTTCGACAACCGAGGGCCGGTTGGGGTTCGCGGCTTGGGGGGCCGTAGCGCCGCCTCGGCCACTTGCAGGCAATTCTGGCAGTACTCAATCGAGCCGGCTAACATGACGCGATGGCTCGCCGACCCCAATTCTCGCTCCATACCGCGCTGGTCCTGGTCTTTGTGATCGCTCTGGTTACCTGGCCGAGCAGTGTTTGGATTCGGCATTACCTTGCTAACCGTGGTCTGGTGCCGGTGAAGGGAAGCGTGGTCTTCAAGGGACAACCCTTGAAGGATGCACAAGTCGTCTTGATACCGGCCCAGGCCGGTGGAAAGCCCTTGCAAGGGCGGACGGATGCACGTGGGGACTACGAAATGGATAGGCTTGTCGCGCCCGGCGAGTACACCGTCACCATCACCGAGGTTGGCTCGGCGAAGCGGGGATTGTCACCGAAGTATGCCAGCGCCACGATGTCGGGGTTGACCGTCTTCGTGGCCGCCAAAGGTCCGAACCACTTCGTCTTTCAACTGACCGATTGAACACCCCGATTGATTTGCGGGCCTCGGCGCAGGCTGTGCATGGCGCCATCCGTCCACTACCGGCCGTGGCGGCGAGGCATGGAGGGTGGACGCATGCCGTGTGGCATGCTGGGCCTGGGCGGGCGCGGGATGGTAGGTGGTTGCATGACCGGGGGCCGCGGGATGGTAGGTGGTTGCATGACCGGCGGCCGCATAGTCGGTGGCTGGATCGCAGGCGGCGGCATGACGGGCGGTTGGAACGTCGGCGGTTGCGGCATGCGGCCCATGTCGCGGCTGCGGGCCTCTAGTTCGGCCATGTGACGATTGAGCTCGTCCATCCGCAGTTGCTGGCCGAGGGAATTGAGTCGCGTGGCGTGGTTCTTCAATTGTTCCAGCCCGCTGTTGAGCTGGGCCATATAGAGCGATTGCAATCGTTGGTCCTCTGCCCGACTCAGGCGGTTCGCAACCGTCTTCAAGCGATAACCAAGGTCGACGAATTCTCGGACCTTGGGCGGTATCTGGTCGCGCAACCGATCGGCCGATGCACGATCGACGATTTGCGCCAACAGCCCGTTCAGCTCGTTGAGATTGGCCAGCAAGCGTTTGATCACGTCCTCGGCCGAAGAAGGCGCCGGCGAACCGTTGACGGCGGGCAGTGAGGGCGCGGCGGGCACAACCGTGCCAGAACCGGAGCTGAACGAGGCGGGATGATAGCTACCCGAGGCGACGACGGGTTGGGGCGGCGCCGTGGCTGACATAGCCTCTGCGATCACGGGACGCGCGGCCGAGACGATATTCCGCGCGACAATGACCACGATCACGACCATGCCCAATAATCCCACCACCGCGATGCCGAGGCCGGCGAACAACACGGGCGACGGGCCTTTCTTGCGACGGCGCGACCCGGATCGAAGGAGGGGGGCCGGACCGTTCATGTCGTGGCGGGCGGCCGGAGGGAGGAAACCATATTCGGGCGGCCGCCCGACGGTTGTCGGCTGCGGGACGGGCACGGGCACGCCCGCACCACAGGTCGTGCAACGGACGGTCTGCCCGGCCAGGTCATGGGCCAGGTGGTACGCTTGGCCACAACTTCGACACCACACTGCGATCGCCACAATGATCCCCCGTCGAAAGAACCTTCCAGCGCGGTCGATTCGGACCCGTTCAGGCTAGCGGTTTATTTCGGTAATGCAAGGAAAACGTAACGATCTTTTTGATCGAGCGCGATGGCGCCTCTCGGCCGCAGCCTTGGCTACTGGTTGCGATCTCTTGGTCCGAGTCTGCGAAGCGGTGGCCAGCTTCACGTCTACACTGGGCCTGCTCTGGCCCAACCGGCTTGCGGAGCGTCTCAAGGCCGAACTTGGCGCGACTGAGCTCGTGCTCAAATAACCGTCCCTCCCGCCACGCTGCCCCAGCGGGCGGCGCGCGGGATACTCTGCGCCGAGTGAGCCGAAAACCGACCGATTTCCGCAGTTTTCGCCTTCCTTCATCCAAACGGGGCGCACCAACTGGCCCCACCCACCCCCCTCGTATCCCGACCCAAGCGGGTCCTCCCCACCAAGACGCCGGACACGGCGACGTGCGCCATGTGGGCTAAGACTTTCGCCAAGGTACGAGCGCAGCCAAGCGCGGGTCGCGCAGTACAAGTCCACCCCAGAGCAAGGCGCCGAAGACCGCGGGGAAGAGTATCTTGAAGGCGCCGTCTTCGTGGCGGGTATGGCTGGCGACTGCTCCGCCGAGGTAGCCGGTGAGCAGGATCGCGCCGAGCACGGCCGTTTGCGGGACGAGGTAGACGAGCGCGCAGACCGTCACCACGATGCCGAGCGGCAGGATCAGGTGTTCGGGATACCCCAATTCCGTCGTGGCCTCCACCACTTCTTTCGGCGGCACGAACTTCATCACGCCGTCAACGAGCAAGAATAGCGCTGGCAGGCCGCCGATAACGCGCCCGGTCCAAAGCCTTGCTTTTGAAATCGGTTGTGCTGACGACTGAGTTTCCATAGGACATTTCTCCGAATGTGAGAGTGTTTGTAGAAATCATCAAGATTGGGGAAGGGCGTTTGGTCAGTCGTCGATGGCCTGATAGGCCGACGTCCAGAAGTCGCGACACACGTTTGGCGGATTGGGCGAGGTCCAGCCCTGCTGGGTGAGCAACACGAGTACCATCTGTTCCGTGGGATCGGATCGCCACGAGGTGCCCATACCGCCGTCCCAGCCATACTGCCCGACCGTACCTGCTACGTCCGTTCGTCGGGTGACCACCGACACGCCGAAACCCCAACCCTGGCTGTCGAACTGGCCGGGGATCAGCCCCGACACGGCCTTCTGTTCGGCCGTTAGCTGGTCGGTGGTCATCGTCTCGACCGACGGCCGCGACAGGATGCGATCGTTGCCGTGTTTGCCTCCGTCGAGCATCATCTGACCGAAGGCCAGGTAGTCGTCGACCGTGGAGACGAGCCCGCCCGCGCCGGACGGGAAGGCCGGCGGATGGCTCCATTGGCCATCGGGCTTGTCGTAGGCCTCGACCTTGCCCGTCTTGAAATTTGCCCAATAAGCGGTCGCGAATCGGTCGAGCTTGGCGGCCGGCACGCTGAAGCCGGTGTCTTTCATGCCCAGCGGATCGAAGATACGCTCGCGCAGGAAGGTTTCCAGCGGTTGGCCGGCGGCGCGGGCGATCAACACACCCAACACGTCGGAGCCCGTGTTATACATCCACTTCTCGCCCGGCTGATGCATGAGCGGCAGCCTACCCAGCCGCCGCATCCATTCGTCCGGCGCGGGCGTGTTATCGGGGCTGGGCGGCCCCTGTCCGAGTTGTTCCTCCGCCATGGCTTTGCCGATGGGTGTCTGGCCGAAGGGGAACGCGAGACCGAAACCCATGCGGAACGTCAGTAGATCGCGGACGCTGATGGGCCGCTTGGCGGCGACGGTCTCGTCGAGCGGTCCGTCGATGCGTTTCAACACTTTGCGGTCGGCCAGTTCCGGCAGCAGCCGGTCGACCGGCTCGTCGAGTCGCAACTTGCACTCTTCCACGAGGATCATCGTGGCTGCCGCGATGATCGGCTTGGTCATCGACGCGATGCGGAAGATCGTATCGCGCCGCACCGGCTCATCTCCGCCCATCGCCAGTTTGCCGATTGCATCGACATGGACCTCGCCCCGCCGGCAAACCAAGCCCACCAACCCCGGCATCTCTCCACGTTCCACGAAACCCGCCAGACAATCGTGTAGCCGCGCGAGTCGTTTCTCCGAAAATCCCCCTTTGTTCATCACCTTTGTTCTCCCTTCTGTTTTGCTTGCCGCCTCTTCCGGCTCCGCCAACTTGGCGGCCAGCGGAGCGGGCGCCAATGCCGCCCCGGCCGCCGCCACCTTTAGAGCAACCGACAAAACCGGATCGAGCTTCGAAGAATCGGCGTTTCACCGCCGATTTTTGACCCACGGCGCTCCGGCTTCCAGGTTTTGTCAGCCGCTCTTAAAAACCGCCGTCGGCCGGTAGTCTGTTTTCTTACACTTGCGGCAAATGAAGAGTCGGCGGCTCTTGATATAGGTGCAGCGCTGGCAGCCGCACGTCGGACAGGTCACGCCGTTGGGCCAGCGGAGTTGCTTGATGAATTCGAGGCAGTTGTTCGGATCGGCGTAGTAGAGGACCGCTTGTTGTAGGGTTTGTGGTACTTGTGTCTCGCTCATTGCCAGCATTCCTTTCATGTCGTCCTCTATTGTACGGACGAAAAAGGATAGCGTAAAGGCGCAGGTAGTTGACTTTTACCTTTTTTGACCGTACATTAGAGGCATGGCACAACGCAAGAATACAACTCGTGGTCGCCCCCGCTCCGAACATCCTCGGGTGGAATACTTGGAAGTGCGAATCGACATGGACGAGAAGGAAGCCTTCAAGGAGGCCGCCGAGATAGAAGGCATTGCTTTGTCCGCTTGGGTGCGGCAGTATTTGCGTCGTGCTGCTCGGCGTGTGCTTGAAGAGACGGGCAGGCCAGTGGCTTTTCTCACCAAAGGGCGATGACCGCAAGGAGAAGGCAATGCCAAAAGGAGACAACTGCTGGGGGGAGTTGTACAGGGAACTTCGGGAGCAAATAGAAGCGAGACGATTTACCCTTTCCGTGGAGGAGATTCATCGACGAACAGGCACAACAGTTTCACTCAATGAGTTGCGGAAACCAGGATACTGGAATGCGTGCCGTGACGGAGGGCCGAGTTGGGACACCGCACAAAAGAATGGCTTGGAACTCGACTTCAATGTCGAGGATGACGGAAACGTGCATTTCGTAACATTCTTTCCAGCGATCAACGCCAACTCGGCATAACCCCCCAATGCAGTTCGTCTTGGTATTTATGCTCTGCGCCGATATCGAGCTTAGCAAGCTTGAAGCTCCAACAATTGGGGTTTTCTACATTCCGTTTTGGACACTTAAGGATGAGAAACCTCAGCACTGGGATACGGTTAAAGCATGGAAACATCCGTTTCCTTCCGGTGGTAAGTACGATTGTGAAGATCCGCAAGTCATCGAACGGCAAGTCAAGGCGATGAGGGACTGTGGCATTCAGTTCATTGTCTTTGACGATACGAATTGTGTACTCGTTGACAACGGACAAATTGATCGTCGGATTAACACGTGGTTCGACTGGATGGATAACCAGCCTGAGAAGGAAAGGCTGGGTCTAGCCATTTGTCCTGGAGGAGAGCTTAATCAACACAAGAATAGGGAGAGTTGGAGTATCGCCGTCAACTTCCTCTACGACAAATATGCTAGCCGTCCTTCGTATGCTAACCTCGATGGCAAGCCGCTTCTCTGTTGGTATGTACACGAGGATGTGTGGACAGATTGGGACGATCCTCGATGGACAGTGCGGAAGACCTTCATTTTCCAACGTGCCGAAGACCAACGTAAGGACAAAGGATGGGGGGTTGGTAGTAAATGCCCCCTACCTAACAACGAGTGTATGAGTATTATGCCATCCTGGCATAACCCAGGAGCCGATCCCCACGACTTCGTCCCGAAGAACAACGGGGAATTCTACAAACGATCCTGGCTAGAGGTGTTACGTCACCGCCCTCGCTATGTACTTATTTCAAGTTGGAACGAGTATAACGAGGATAGAGTTATCGAGGACAACTCGGCATCCCGTGACCAGTATATTCACTTGACAAAGGGATATATTGCGGCGGCACGGCAAAAGAAGGTTGACGGTTTCACTTATGAAATTGAAGGCGAACGTGGTTCTTACTTATGGAACAAAGATCACTGGACGAGGCGAGACGCCCCAAAGGGTGCAAAGCGGACCATCGTAGTTCCTAAGAATTACTTCACTAACTGACGTGGTATCTTGCGATGCTTTTCCTTTGGTTGGGTTTTCGTGTTTTGAGCGTGGTTGCTCAAGCCGCCACCCGGCCACCCACTAGGGTGGCTGAGACAGGTATATTATTACCAAGATTTCGGTCAACAGATGGCGCCGGGCGACGGTGTGCTGATCGCGCCCAACCATAGCCACGACAGCGATCCGCACGTGATGGATGGAGGTGGGTCGGCGCCTGAGACGGCAACTCCACTTCATGGCCGCGTGGCAGATCTTCCGGCCGCACTTCGGGTTCGATGGTTGGGTGCTGCAGCGCATGGGCGCGTTCAGCGTCGATCGCGAAGGGTGCGATCGCAGCGCGATCCATCAGGCCACCGAAATCCTCACCACCGGCCGCGCCCTGGTGGTCTTTCCCGAAGGGGAGGTGTATCGGCTCAACGATCGTCTCACTCCGCTACTCGACGGCGTGGCCTTCATGGCGCTCAGCGCCCAGCGCGAACTGGCCAAGAGAGAAAGCGGTCGAAAGGTATGGGTGGTGCCGACGGCCATCCGTTATCGCTACGTCGACGACATACGATCCCGGCTCGCAACGGCCATCGAACGGCTGGAAGACCACATGCGCTACAAGCCCCCGCACGGCTCGGAGCTGGCCGCGCGCATCCTGCACTACGGCGAATTGCTGTTGACCATCAAGGAGAAAGAGAAGCTCGGACGGTCGTTCGAAGGCGAAGGCGATCTGGCGACCCGCATCGGCCGGCTGACGGAAACGCTGCTCGAACGTCACGAAAGGGCGTATCTCGAGCGTACGCCGTCGGCCGAGAATGTGGCCCTGCGCGTGAAGGCCCTGCGACGGAAACTATTCGAGCTCTGGACCGACGAAGCGAACGACGCCGAGGTGCGCCGTCTGGCCCGCGAGGCCCTCGACGACGTGCAGCTCGCGTTGCAGGCTTACAGTTATCCGGGGAATTACATCAGCGAGAAGCCGAGCATCGAACGCATGGCCGAGACGATCGAGAAACTGGAGGAGGATCTCGACGGTTACGCCCGTCCCAAGGGACGGCCTAGCGCGATCGGCGTTTCAGCCCACCGCCGGCATCGGGTATAATGCGCGGCTGAGCGAATGCGTGGTTGCCAACGACGGGCTCGGCGAGCGAGAAAATCACGCTGAGCTGACCGGCTTTGGCCGCCACACCCGTGAATGAGCCCCTTTCTGGCACGCCCGCCAGAGCTATGCGAACATCGTTACATCCGCGTCCACCCCGCCCACGTTCGCGGCTGTATCCGTTCCGCCGCGCCATCCTCAGCGGGCTGGGCGTCGTGCTGCCGCCGCTGCTGACCATCGTCATCTTTCTCTGGGTCGGCGGCACCATCAAGCAGTACGCGCTCGAGCCGGTGACAGAGGGTAGCCGCAACGTGCTGGCCTGGTATTGGGCCCGCGAGGACGCCAATCAGCTCGCCGACCCGGCCGTCGCCCGGCACGTCGCCAACCAGTCGCCGGAGATCGCCATGCCGTCGGGCGATCGTTACGTGCGGCTGCCCAGCGGCACCTACGTTCCGCAGGAGGTCAAACAGGCCCTGCTGGAAGACAATCCCGACGGCGTCATCGTCAACGGCAACTTGCGGCAGGTCTACCGGCGGTATGTCGAGCTGCGCTATTTGCAACCGCACAAGGTCATTCCGGTCTTTCTGCTGCTGTTCCTGCTCATCCTGTACCTGCTTGGTAAATTCCTGGCGGCCGGCATGGGGCGCGTGCTGTGGAACATCGTGGAGCGGGGCATCCATCGTGTGCCGCTCGTCCGCAACGTATACGATTCGGTCAAGCAGATGACCGATTTCATGTTCAACGAACGCGATCTGGGATACAAACGGGTGGTGGCCGTCGAATATCCGCGCAAAGGGGCCTGGTCGATCGGCTTCGTCACGGGCGAGAGCCTCGCCGATATCCGCGGGACGACCGGCGAGCCGATGGTCTCGTTGATGATCCCCGCCTCGCCCATGTCGGTGACGGGCTATATCGTCACGGTGCCCAAGAGCGAAACGATCGACCTCGACCTGACGATCGACCAGGCGCTCCAGTTCGTCATCAGTTGCGGCGTCGTCGTGCCTCCGCACCAATTGCCGCGGCCCGACTCGGTAGAAACGGCCCGCTCATGAGCAATCCGTCTTCTCTGCGGCTGGGCACCCGCGCCAGCCCGCTCGCCCGCTGGCAGGCCGATTACGTGGCGGGTGAGCTGCGCCGCCTGGGGCACGAAGTCGAGCTGGTGCTGCTCTCGACCCGCGGCGACGAACAGCGTTCGGCTCCGCTCGGCGTCATCGGCGGTCAGGGTGTGTTCACCAAAGAGCTACAACGCGCGTTGCTGAACAACGAAATCGACCTGGCCGTCCACAGCCTCAAGGATCTGCCGACGGACGTGATCGAGGGCTTGCGGCTCGGAGCCATTCCCCGCCGCGCTCCGACCGCCGACGCTCTGATCAGCCGCGACGGGCGCTTGTTGGCCGAGTTGCCATCCGGCGCGGCGATCGGCACGGGAAGTCTGCGCCGCCGCGCCCAGCTTTGGCACGTGCGGAGTGATTTACGCATGCTCGACGTGCGGGGGAATGTCGACACACGGCTGCGCAAGCTGGCCGACCGGGAATTCGATGCGCTGATTCTGGCACACGCCGGTTTGCTCCGGCTGGGGCTCGATAGGCAGATCACCGAAATCCTGTCCGATGAGATCATGCTGCCGGCCGTCGGCCAGGGCGCGCTCGGCATCGAAATCCGCAGCGCCGACGCGGAGCTGGATCTGTTGTTAAAACCGCTGGACGACGCCGAGACGCGAGCCGCCGCGACGGCCGAGCGGGCGATGCTCGCGGCATTGCGAGGAGGTTGCCTGGCGCCCGTGGGAGCCAAGGGGGAAGTGACGGCGGGAAAGCTGCGATTGCGCGGTGTGGTATTGAGCGGCGATGGATCGCAACGACTCGCCGCGGATCAGATCGGGGCGCTTGCCGACGCTACAGCGCTCGGTCAGCGGGTGGCGGACGATCTCTTGGCGCAGGGGGCGGCGGCCGTCATTGCGGCGACGCGCACGGGATAAACGACAGGATTTCTCGTCGGTGCCTTCGACCACACCAGCGGGCCGCTAATTCGGCAACAGATCCTCGGGCCGCAGGTGCAAGTCGGCCTCGAACGGCTTGCCGATCAACTGAGTCCACGCCTGCCGCTGCGAGTCCGAGAGGACATCCAGAATCTTCTGCACGGCCGCCTGCATCATTTCGCGCAGGTGGCGGTCGTCGTCCGGCTCGTGGCCACCGCCGTGTCTGGGCGGACCTCGATCGGGGCGTCCCGGCCCGTCGTCCATTCCGCCCCATTCGTGAGGCGGTGGTCCGCCGCGAGGCGGCCCCATTCCGCCCGGTCCGCCTGGACCTCCGCCCGGTCCGCGTGGTGGTGGTGGCGGAGGGCGCCTGCCGTCCGGGCCGCCACCCATCGGGCCTCTTCCGCCGGGGCCGCCATCGAAAAACCCATGCTCGGGCGGTCGATGATCAGGCGGGCCATCGCCGGGCGGCTCGCGTCGTTTGGGCCCGCCGGGGCCACCTGGCCCGCCGGGGCCTGGACCGCCCTGCCGGTCCGGCCGTTCCTGATCGATGATCTGGCGGACGCGCGTACGATCGTCGGCCGACAGGTGCAAGGCCGCGGCGACCTCGGAGTTCAGGAAGGCGAACGGTCCGAGTTGCTGCCAGTAGATCTGCTTCAATCGCAACATCTGGGCCGGGTTGACCAGCATGGCGATCTGCCGCTCCTGCGACCTGAGCACATCGGCCATCTGGCGCTCGCGCACGGCCGGCTCCGACGTGCGATCGTCGCCGACGGCGCGCCGGCGCTCGGCCGCCAGTTCGGCCAGGCGGCGCTCGATGTCGGGACGTTGTGCCGGAGGAATCGCCAACTCGTGCTGCACGGGCGGAAAGGCGAGCAGCGGGAGTGCGGCAAACCCTTCCAGCACGGCCAGGTCGTCGATGAGTCGCCCGACCCGTTCCGAGCTGGCCGCCAATTCGGCCTGAACCAACGGATCGTCGCCGCGCTGTTTCAAGAAGTTCTGGTAATAGGCCAGCGCCGTCTCCAAGAACTTTCGCCGCAGCGCCTGTAGCGACGGATCGCCGGCCAACTCCTGCTCGCCCAACTCGGTGAAGGCGTCGACGGCCTGGCGGGCCTGCCGAAAACTCTCGTCGGCGGCCACGCGCTGGTTCATCTCTCCCGCATAGGCTTGTTTGGTCTTCGAATGCTCGAAGGCGATGATCGCCGTGCTGGCCGCCAGCCCGACAAACGCAAACCCGAGGAAGACCGCGGCCATCTTTACCAACGAGCGGTGGCGGCGGCACCATTTGACGACCTGTTCTTTGAGCGTCGGGCGGCGGGCGAGCACCGGCTTGTCGGCGAGCCAGCGCTCCAGGTCGTCGGCCAACTGCTGCGCCGACACGTAACGGTCTTGGGGTGCCTTGGCGATCGCTTTGAGCACGATCGTTTCCAGCTCCAACGGAATGCGCGGATCGATCGACCGCGGTGGGCGCGGTTCATCCTCGATGATGCGCCGCAGCAGCACGTGCCGTTCGTTGTCGGGAAAGACAGGCTCGAGGGCCAGCAATTCGTAGAAGGTCGCGCCCAATGAGTAGACGTCGGTGCGATGGTCGAGCACGAGGCGGTTGCCGGCCGCCTGCTCGGGGCTCATGTATCGCAGGGTGCCGAGCACGTCGCCCGTGCGGGTGAGCGTCACGTCGGCCTGGATGTGGGCCAGACCGAAGTCGGTGATCCACAGATTGCCGTGCTCGTTGACGAGGAGGTTGGCGGGCTTGACGTCGCGATGCACGACCCCGCATTGATGCGCGTGCTCGAGCCCGGTCGCCGCCTGCCGCATCAGGTCGGCGGCCAGGCGGAAGCGAGTCGAATTCGTGCCTTCGCGGGCGAGCAAGCGGGCCGAAGACGAATCGCCGACCGTCGAACCTGTCGAGGACCGTCCCTTCGCTCCCGAATCGCTGCCGGCCCTGATGGGGCGGCTGCTCATCGTCTGCGTGGGACAATCGCCCGCCACCGCGGGCCCTTGCGTCTCCTGGGCGGTTTCTTTGCCGGCGAGTTGCCGCAAGTACGAGATCAAGCGGTTGAGCGGCTCACCTTCGATCAGTTGCATCGCATAGAAATGCACACCCCGCTCGGCTCCCACGGCATAGACCGGCACGATGTGGGTGTGGTGCAATTGTGCGGCCGCCTGTGCCTCGTTGCGGAACCGCTGCAAGTGCGTGCGGTCTAGCCCCGCGGCGAAAGGAAGCATCTTGATGGCCACGCGGCGATTCAGCGATATCTGCACCGCCTCGTAGACGATGCCCATACCACCTCGGCCCAACTCACGCAGCAAGCGATAGTCGCCGAGCAGCTTGGGCGCGGCCCCGAGTGGCGCGGGTTCGTCGACGACGTTGCGCCGCATCTCGGGCGCGGCGCCGTGCACCACCTCGAGGGCCTCCAGGCACTCTTGCAATTCGGCGGCGACCTCGGGATAGCGAGCCAGGAATTCTCGCTTGCTGGGAGCCCGCCCCGCCTCGAGCGCCGCTTGGAACTCGTGCACCGCCGCCACGACGCGCGGGTCGTCGAAGCGGCTCTCGGCCGCATTCGTTGCGTGCAATTCACCTTCCACGCTGCGGTCTCTGCTCATCGTCGTCACCCGTTTTCATACCGGCCGACCTATCGTGGAATTGTAACAGAACTCCCCTGGCATCTCTGCCAGGGGAGCGGCCATAAACCGCCGCGGGTAGCGCGCCGATCGATCGTGCGCGCGAATGGGGACGGCCGATCAGACGTCCCACAAATCGCCGCCGGTCCCCAACCCGCCGAAGAGCGCGTTGCGCGCCGCCGGGCTGGCGGTTGGAGACAGACTTCCCATCGCCCCGGTGGGCGAAGCGCCGGTACCGCTGTGCGCACCGACCGAGCCCGCCGGCGCACTGACCGCATTGGACGACGCAGCGGGCGCGGAGGTCGGCGGCGGCGCCAACGTCAACGTGAAGTTGGCCACCGCCGGGTCGTTCGGGCCGGCCTGTCCCTTGGTGATGTCGACGGTAATGCTCGCCTTCGACAAGCCGCTCAAGGGGCCCGTCGACGGCGGGACGACTTCGACCGTATATATCCCGGTTCCGACGTCTTGGAATTGATAGCCGCCACTGGCGTTGGTCGTGGTCGTCTCGATCACCTGCCCGTTCTGGATCAACTCGACCGTCACGCCGGCCAAGAGCGGCGGCGGGTTGACCGGGTTCGCGCCGTGTGGGCCTGGGGGAGCATGATTCGCCGGACTCGGAGCCGCGAGGAGCGTTCCCTGGATATTGCTGTAGAAGAAGAACACGTCTGACTGCAAATTGGTCAGGGTGGTATTCCGCTCGATAATCTGTGCCAGCGTCGTGTTGTTCAATTGATTGACGAGGGCCGGTGAATCGGCATTTTCGTAGAAGAAACGATCGCCGTCGCGTAGCGCCTCGAACTGTCGGGCGAGGAGTAACTGCTCCGTCGGACCGAGCGACGATCCGGGCAAGTGATTCTCGCCCATCAGGCCGACGAACAGCTCGACGTTGTTAACGTTGCCGTAGATCTGCTGCAACTCTTGTTGAAGCTGCACGTTGGATGTGATCTGGGCGAAGGATGTGACCGGCTTTTCACCCAGCGCCACGCGCATCTGGTTGTAGGTCGGGTCGCCTTCGTCGCGACCGCGCTGGATGTCGTCGGCGATCAGATCGCTGGCGCCGACTTCCACGTTGCTGATCACGGGCGCGTCGGGGAAGAGAGCATTGCGCAGGCCGTCGACCGTCTTCTCGTCGACCTCCTGAGAATCGTCGCTCGACAGGTACTTCAGGTTGCCCGCGACCTCGCCCGATTGAGCCACGATGCTCGGTTGGAAGAAGTCATCGGCCAGTGGAAGTGTGGGTAGATTCGGCAACGGGTTGCCGTTGTTGTCCAGGAACTCGACATCGTCGTCGAGCAGGGTATGCAGCCGGAACGCGGCACTCGCAAACTCGTCGTCGATCGAGGGATTGACCTTCGGGTTGTAGCCCTGGTAGGGCGTCAGCGCGTTATTGCCCATCAAGGCCGGCAGCCACTCGTTGTAAGTGATCGATTGGATCTCGCCGATCACGATCTGGCGCGCTCCCTGGTAGAGCTGCTCGTCGGTCCAGTTGGGATGCTGCTTGGCCAACAGCGTCGCCTGGTAATTGTGCTCGCGGACGAAGAGGGTCGTGATGTTCGTCAACTCGACGTTTTCGTTGGCCCGCACGTCGCCGGCCGCGAACAGCGTGTTTTCGGGCACGCCCAGGTTGTCGGCCATGTCCAGCCCCATCGTGTTGTAGGGGAGCAGGCCGCCGGCCGACGTCTTGAGCTGTCCGCCGACGAACGTTCGTAGGGCGGCCGCGGTCGCCGCATCGCTGCCGTAGATCATCGAACCGTCGATGAACGACGTGTCCTGGTCGACGAACTGCGCCGGATTCGATTTGCTCGTGCCCGTGCCCGGCGCGGTCTGGCTGCGGTCGAAGGCGATCGATAGGTCGCCTTGGTCGGTCGGGTCGAACGTCGGATCGCCGGCAGGAATGGGAATGTTCATCGCCACGCTGCCGCTCTCGGTCAGGTCGATGTCGTGGTCGATGAACTGGCCCCACGCGTAGACCCAGTCCGACATCGAGCGGTTGTTGTTATCGTCCTGCTCGATGCCGTTCAGATCCTGATTGGCGATCAGGTTCGAAATGACACGGGCCGAAGGCAGATTCTGTCCGTTGGGCGCGTCGATGCCGTCGGAGAAATTAGCGGCGGTGATGCGCGCGAAGTCGCTATTTGCGGAGCCGAGGATCGGATTGGCCAGGTTGTTGCCGACGCCGTTGATCGGCTCGACGCCTTGCGAACCGACAACGCCCGTCGTGGTTGGCGGCGGGGGCGGCGCCGGCGGGCCAATCGGTCCGCCCGGCGGGTTGCCGGCCGTCACGGTAAACAGCGTGCGCTCTTCGAGCGGTTCGCAACGCAGGCGGCGCAGAGAGTCCTTCGTCCTCGAAACGATTGTACGGCGAGCCATAAGATTATCTCCTCTCTCCGTGTAGGTAAGGGCGCGCGGAACCGCGCAGCACGAGCAGCAGGTGGAAGAGACGCCCGACGAAATGCCGTTCGTCACGCGAACCGGGCGGCTTGGAAGAAGGGAATGGCGCCCGCGACGACTGGCCCGTGTGCGTCGCGGGCGACTGTGCCGCCCGGCAGCGTTAAGCGCAAATCCCCATCTCTTTTCACAGTGCCCGTCCGGCGACGAGAACCGCCGCACGGGCGGCAATTATTTTTGAGCCGATCGGCCACGCCGCGCGGACAGCCCCGACGCGCGCAGTCGGTTAGAGCAAGCCCAACCAATACGCCTGCTCGCCCGGCGTCGGCGCGCGCTGGAAGAGATCCTGGAATACGCTATCGAGCCAACCGAGTGTCGTGCCGCTCCCCTTGTTCGGATTGTCGAAGTACTCGGCCGAGCTGATGAAGGCGGTGATGATCTCCTCGTCGGTGGTGCCTTGCTGCGACTGGGCCACCCAGTAGGCGATCTCGCTGGGGCTCGCGGTGCGGCCCAGGTAGGTGAAATAGTCGTTCGCGACGACGACCGCCTCGTGCTCGGCAGTGTCGGCGATACTGAGCGCGATCTGATAGAAGCCGACCCCCGTTTCCAGTTGGCCGAGCCAGTAGGCCGCCCCGGCCAGGTCGGCCGGGCGATCGAGCAGATCGCTGTAGATCGCGTCGATCCACCCTGTGTCGGTGCCGCCGTGCAACTGCACGTACTCGGCCGAGCCCAGCAACGCCGCCTCGACCTGTGCGTCGGTCGCCCCCGCTTGCATCTGGCCGGTCCACCACGCAAGCCCCGCGCTGTCGGGATCCCGGTCGAGAAGCGTCTGATAGGCGTGGGTGACGAAGCTCGCGGCATACTCCGAATCGTGCGTGAGCGCACTGGCCACGCTGCCCAAGGCGGCGGGTACGCCGATACCGGTTCCACCGCCGCCATTCGTCGTGCCACTATTCCCCGTCGACGTCGTTCCGGGCGAGGAACCGCCAGACGTTCCGTTCGTCGAACCCGCAGCCGAGTTACCGACCAGACTCGCCACGAGCAGGTTGGCCACGGGGCTTCCCAGGCCGGTCGCCAGGTCGTAGCCGGTGGTCGCCTGATTACCATCGCTACCGTTGACGATGTCGTGAAAATCGGCGCTAGGCAACTGATAGAGGACCGCCGGCGCATCGCTGAGCGGCGCTTCGCCAGCCAGCGACAGCCCTTCATTGGCGATGGCGATCAGCGCCGCCCATTGGGGCGTGCCGGCGCTCGTGCCGCCGACTTCGATCCACCCTCCTTGCCGACTGCCCGTCACCGGCTCGGAATCGTACACCGCGAAACCGGTGTTGGGATCGCCGTCGTAGGCCACGTCGGGCGAGGTGCGGGCCCCCGTCGATTGAACTCCCTGCTGGTACAACGGCTCGTTTTCGAATCGACTGGCGCCGCCCCCGCCGTCCGTCCAGGCCGTCTCGCCGCCATAGTTGCCGTCGGTCAGATCAAGCGTGGTGCCGCCCACGGTCAAGACATTGGGCGAGACCGAGGGCCAGATCGTGCCCGCGCCTTGATCACCGGCGGCAGCCACGAATGTCACGCTCGGGTGGCCCAGCGGAGTGGTGAACAAGGCGTCGTCTGACGTTTCGGCCGAGAACTCGCTCCCTCCCCAGCTCATCGAGACGACGCTCACGCCGGACAGGTTCTTGGCCACGTTGACCGCCGCGAGCAGGTCGTCGAGGTTGTCGGTGCGCGCTTCGACGAGCACGATATTCGCGCCCGGCGCGATCGCATGGGCCCATTCGACATCCAGCGCAATCTCTTCCGACCAACCCGCATCGGAGCGCGGCTCGCTGCCCGCGGCAAACACCTTCGAGAAGCTGGGCGGCGCCGCCAGACCGAATTGCGCATCGAAGACGGCCAGATCGTCGGCGATGTTCGGGTCGTCGTACGGATCGACGATGGCGATCGTCTGCCCGCTGCCGTCGCCGGTCAGGCCGGAGAATTGAATCTGATCGAAGCCGTATGCATGCTGAACTTCCTGCGGCGACAGGCCCTGCACGGTACCGCTCGCCGCCGCTCGCAACACGACGTTGGAATGGGCGACGGACTCGAGCGCCGCCGCCGACAAGAGCCACCTCGCTTCGAGCGGCTCGACAAACGTGTGCGGCCGCCGGTGCCGCATCCGGCGCATACTGATGCCCACCATGTCGCCTCTCTCCGTGTTTCTCCTTGGCAATTGCCGCACTGACGCGGCTGCTAACCCTATTAAGGCGTGGTCTGCGAAAGAGTCAAGTCGCTGGCGCGGCGGACCTCCGGCAAAAACTCGGCGACGAAATACGCGGCGGATTCGCGCCGCGGCGGGCACCTAGACTTTGGAGACTATTCGAAGACCGGTTGGGCGGAAAGCCGAGGCACCGGTCGCCGGTAGGCTCGTCAGGGAACAGACTTCCGAATTCCGCCCAAAAATGCTGGCCCGGTGCGCCGCAAAAGAGTGCGTTGCGCCGGCCGGTCTTTGGCAACCATTCGCATTTCTTTGTAGGTCGTCGTCGGTGGCGCTTGGCCAGGTCGCCGCTTGGAACAGAAAGCGGGCAATGCCGCTACTCCTCGTGAGCAGGTAGACTCATGGCTAAAGTTTTTGAGTTCGATCGTTTTCCGACTCAGGTGTCGAGGGAGATGCCCTCCGATATATCGTTGTTGCTGGCCGAGGCGAAGGTCGGTTCGGAGGCCGCCCGCGGGCGCCTGTTCGAGCACCACCGGAGCTATTTGGAGTTGCTCGCTCGGCTGGAACTCGGCCGCCGATTGAAGACGAAGGTCGATCCGTCCGACATCGTGCAAGAGACCTTCCTGGAGGCCCATCGCAGCTTCGAGACGTTCCGTGGCGTGGGCGAACGCGAGTTCGCCGCCTGGCTGCGCACGATCCTCGCGCGGCGCATCGCCCACCTCGTGCGACGCTATCTTCGCAACCAGGGGCGCGACGTCCGCCGCGAACTGGTGCTCGACCTGGCCCTCGAACAATCGTCGCGGGCCATCGAAATGGGCCTCGACGCCGTGCAACTCTCACCCAGCCAGGGCGCGGTGCAGCGCGAGCAAGGCATTTTGCTGGCCAACGCCTTGGCGCAGCTTCCGCCCGATTATCGAGAGGTCGTCGTGCTGAGGCACTTCGAAGGGCTGTCGTTCATCGACGTGGCCGAGCGAATGGGGCGCAGTCTCGATAGCGTACAGAAACTATGGGTCCGCGCCCTGGCGCGGCTGCGACGCGAGCTGAAAGAATGAAGACTTACGACGACCATTCGCTGTGTGCGAGTCCGACGCCCGTCGATTTGGAGCCGGCCGCCCGCCAAGTGGTGTGCGAGGCGAACTCGCTGAACGGGGCCTTGCGCTTCGTCGATGAGCTGCACGAGAGCGCCCGACCGGAGCTGTCGCTGATCGTCGACGCGGCTCTGTTGCACGCGCGGCGGTTAACCGATTTTCTGCTACGCGAACCGGGGAACAACGATCTGGGGGCGCACCATTTTCTGGAGGGCGACGGTTGGCGCTATGTGCCGACCGGATGTCCCTATCTCTTGTCTCAACATGCCAATCTGGAAAGCGCGGCGGGGCGCCTGGAACGCGACCCGGGCGATACGGAGGTGAGCCATTGGAACCTGGCCGCGCTGTCCAACGAGTTGGCGAACAAGTGGGACAACTTCTTGGCCGTTCTGCCGGCCGAGCGGCTGACGTGGTTCCTCACGCGCGGAACTCATCAATTCCTGCGGCTCTATCGGGTCCGCGGCAAGCTGCAATACGGCGGCTCGCCCCCCAGGCTCTCGCGACGCTAAGAACGGCTGACAAAAGCTCTAACCTGGTGCGCCGCGGGCGAAACATCGGGCGAAGACGCGATCGGCCGGGTAAGACCCGGCCGAGACGCTTTATCGGGATGACGGGACGGCGCTCAGTCCCACCACCACTGATCGGGCTTGAGGCCGCTCAATTCGATCGCTTGCTTGGTCTTCTCGACGTTGCCGTCCTTGTCGGCCAGCACGTTCGTCGATTCGAGCGCCATGGGCGCCTCGATCCGCACACCGCCACCCACGGGCGTCACGAGCCGGCCGTTCTTGAACAGGCTCGTCACCACGGTATCGACCTCGACCGGCGCCTTATACACCTGCACCGGGAACATCTCCTCGTTGCCGAGCAACTCCATGTTCCAGCCGGCCTTGCCATAGAAGTCTTCGCGTTGGATGTGCGCCGCGGCCACGGCCATGTCGATCAGGTTGCGCAACTGGGCATAGATCGGCTTGCGGCGAGCCAACTCGGGATATTTCTGCGTGAAGCCTTTCGTATACATCTGGCTGGCGCGGCTGCTCTTGCCCTGCGCCGTGCGTTGGCCGTCGTTGCCGACCACTTCGTCTTCGCCCAAGAGCTTCACACCGTCGCCCACAAGTTCCATGGCCAAGTGGTCGTCGCTCATGCGCACGCACCCGTAGTCGGGCACGAACCACCACCGCTGTAACGAGTTCATCTGGGTCGGGTTGGCCAGATCGACGAAGCTCGACAACTTGATGCCCGGATGCTCGACGCCGATGCCGATCAGCTTCATGCGGTAGTCGGCCTCGAGCATCACCTGCGCGAAGTGTGTGTCGGGCGCGACGCCCAGAATCCGCACCTTTTGCAAACCGAGGCTGGTACGGAGGCCATCGACGATCATCGTGCGCGTGCCGTCGTCGGGCGTCAGGGGGCGGCTGTGCACCTCTTGCAAGAATTTCTGCATGCGGGCCAGACCTTCCGGTGTCGGATCGATCGAGCAGCCGACCACACCCCGTTGGTCCTTGCCCGGCGCGAAGGCCCGCAGCGCCACGACCAGGTCTTGCAATTCGAGCGTCGGCCGGTTGCTCACCATGCCGATGAACCGGCCCGTCAGATCCTGAAACCATCCTTCGGCCGGACCGGCCACGACGACGTCGCCCGATTCGGGATAGAAGAATACGTAGCGGATGCGCGTCAGGCCGGCCAGACGCAACATTTCATCGGTCGGCCGGCGATTCTTTTCAAGCTGGGTCGCCAGGGCGCGTTCCAGCCGGTTGAGCGATACCTTGCGAATCGGACTCGCCTTGGCGATATCGGGTTGCAGGGCAGCCTTGGCTTGTTGCATCCGCTCGCGCGTGAGCGCGCCCGACGGGTCGTCTGCCTTCACCGTGCCGGCCGTTCCCTTTTCGTTGACTCGGAACGAGAAACCGTCGAGCACCGTGCCCGGGCTGATCATGATACCGGCCTGGCTGCAACCACGGGCCTGGCCGAGCCGGAGCCCCAGCGGCGACGACGTGGGCAACATGGCCGGCGACAGCCAGGCCACGAACAAGAGAGTGCCCAAAAGGAAACGTCGCGAAAACATAGTGGCGATTCTCCTCGTTACGGATCGCGTAGCCGGTACGCCCCCATCCGGCAGCGAATCACGCCTTCGAATGGGGGCGGTTGTTGATTTGGATCAGACGCCCAGAACTAAAAACAGATGGCCGAGAACCGGGCCATCATCTCGATGTTAGTTGGGCAAACTGCGGAACGCAAGGAAAATGCGAGGACTGGTCTGGCCGCAGGATCGGCATGCGCCGGCCTTTCATGCTCGGGCCAGGGCAGGCGAACGTGAATGGCCGTTTGCCCGGCCGTTGGAGGCCGATCGGGCGGCGGGCGGGGCCGCAAAAGTGCGAAAGTTTTCGGGGCCGACGAGCCCTTCGATGCGGGTCCGCATCTCGTCGTTCAGTTCGACGCGCACGCCGTCGCACTTGCACACGACCTTGCAGCCGTCGGCCAACTGGAGCACGAGCTGCAACTCGCAGTTGCCCGGGTAGCCGCGCACGATCTCGCGGAGCCGCGTGAGGGCCTGTTCGCCGTGCTCCCGCTCGTCGATCCGCACGGCGACACCCTTGGTGTAGCGTGCTTGTAGGTCGGCGAGCGGAATCAGTTCGTTGACGATCAGGTTGGCTTCTTCGCTGCCGGGCCGCTTGTCGATCGTGCCGCGCACGGCCAACACCGCGTCGGCCTGCACGTATTGGCCGATGTTCGCAAAATCGCTCGGCCAGACGATCGAACGAATGAGGCCGGCCATGTCCTCGAGATCGAACATGGCGTACTTCGACGGTGCTCCCGGCTTGGGGTTCTTCGAATGGGCGAACTTGATGGCGCTGAGCATGCCGCCCAGCAACACCTCGGTCTTGTGCGGCAGCGTCGCGGCGGCGGCCGTGTTGTGCGTGCAGTAGGTGTCGAACGTCGACTGGAATTCCGCCAGGGGGTGGCTCGACAGATAGAAGCCGAGCACTTCCTTCTCGGCGGCGAGCCGTTCGCGCTCGGGCAATTCGGGTACGTCGGGCAACGTGGAGCTGACGCTCGCCGCCGGGGCGTCGTTGCCGTCGTCGAACAGCCCTCGCTGGCCGCTCCGGCGATCAGCCAGGGCCGACGCACCGGCTTGCAGCGCTTTGTCGAGCACGGCCATCCATTGCGCCCGCCGCCCACCGCAGCTATCGAACGCCCCCGCCTTGATCAGCGATTCGATGGCCGTGCGGTTGACGCCCGCCGGGTCGCAACGCTCGCAGAAGTCGAACAGGTCGCGGAACGGTCCGTTCGCGGCGCGCTCGGCGCTGATCACGTCGGCCGCCTGACCGCCGCAACCCTTGATGGCCGACAACCCGAACAGGATCTTGCCGTCGGCCACGACAAAATCCCCCTGGCTGCGGTTCACGTCGGGGGGCACCACCTCGATCTCCATGCGGCGGCAATCTTCGAGGTGCTCGACGAGCGAGTCCTTCTTCTTGAAGTTGCGCCCCTGGATGTCGCCCGAGAGGAGCGCGGCCATGAACTCGACCGGGAAGTGCGCCTTGAGGTAGGCCGTCATGTAGGCGATCAAGGCGTAGGCCGTCGAGTGACTCTTGTTGAAGCCGTACCCCGCGAACTTTTCGATCATGCCGAACAGTTCGCTCGCCTCGTTCTTGCTGAGGCCCTGCGCGACCGAACCCTGCACGAACTGCTCGCGGAACTTGGCGATCGTCTCCAACTTCTTCTTGCTGATGGCCTTGATGCACGTGTAGGCTTTGGGCAGTTCGATGCCGCCCAGCCGGTTCAGGATGCGCATCACCTGTTCCTGATAGACCATCACGCCGTTGGTCTCTTCCAGCACGTCCTTCATCACCGGATGTAGGTACTCGGCGTGTTGGCGTCCGTGCTTGACCTGGATGTAGTCGTCGACCATGCCGCCTTCCAGCGGACCCGGCCGATAGAGGGCGTTGGTGGCGATGATGTCGCGGAAGTGGTCGGGCTTCATCCGCTGGAGCAGATCGCGAATGCCACCGCTTTCGAGCTGGAAGATACCCTTCGTCTCGCCTCGACAGAGCAGAGCGAAGGTCTCTTTGTCGTCGAGAGGGAATTGGTAGGGATCGACGCGCTGGCCGGTCGACTTCTCGATCAGTGCGACGGCCTTGGAGAGGATCGTTAGGTTGCGCAGCCCCAGAAAGTCCATCTTCAACAGGCCGGCCCGTTCGACGTCGCCCATCGCCCACTGGGTGATGATTTCTTCCTTGCCCGTGACGCGCTGGAGCGGCACGTATTCGTTCAAGGGGCGATCGGCAATAACCACGGCGGCAGCATGCGTGCCGACATTGCGGGCCAGCCCCTCGATCTTCTGTGCCAGGTCGAGCAGCTCGCGCACCTCGGGATCGCCACCGTACGTCTTCTTGAGGTCTTCGCTCTGTTCGAGGGCCTCGCTGAGCGAGATGTTGAGCGTCTCGGGCACCATCGCCACGATGGCGTCGACGCGCGGAATGGGCAGCCCGAGCGCTCGGCCGACGTCGCGAATCGCAGCCCGCGCGGCCAGCGTGCCAAACGTGCCGATCTGGGCGACGTTCTCTTCGCCGTATTTGTCCTTGACGTACTGGATCACCTCGCCGCGGCGATCCTTACAGAAATCGATGTCGATATCGGGCGCTTCCAGGCGGCTGATGTCCAAGAACCGCTCGAAGAGCAGATCGTACTTCAACGGGCAGACGTGGCTCAGCCCCAGCGCGTAGGAGACCAACGCCCCCACGCCCGAACCGCGCGCCGTGGCCGGAATATCGCGCGAGGCGGCGAAGCGCACGAAGTCCCACACGATCAAGAAATAATTCGGAAAGCCCAGTCGATTGATGACATCGAGCTCGCGCTCCAACCGCTCCATCACCACGGGTGCCAACTCGCCTTCGGCCCACATCTCGGGCACGTTCGCGTAGCGGCGGCGCAGGCCGTCCAGGCAGAGCTCGCGTAGATAATCGGTGGGCGTCTTGTCGTCGGGCACGTCGAAGGCCGGGAAGTGCCGCTGGCCCAGTTGCAACTCGATGTTCACGCTGTCGGCGATCTGCTGGCTGCGCGCCACGGCCTCGTCGAAGCCGGGAAAAGCCGAATACATTTCCTCGGGGCCGCGCAGGTAGAACTGGTCTCCCTCCATCCGCATGCGGTTCGTGTCGGTGCGAAACTTGCCCGTGTTGATGCAGAGCAACACGTCCTGGGCTTCGGCGTCTTCGCGGCCGATGTAGTGGGCGTCGCTGGTGGCCACCAGCGGCAGACCCATGTGGCGGGCGACTTCGACGGCTCCCTCCATTGCCATCCGTTGGATTTCCAGCCCGTTGTTCTGGATCTCGATGAAGTAGCGGTCGCCGAACAATTTGTGGAACCAGGCGGCCGTTTCCATCGCTTCCTTCAAATCGGGTTCGGCCGTCTGCCCGCGCAGCAAGGCGCGGCTGAACTCACCCGATACGCAGCCGCTCAGGCAGATCAAGCCCTCGTGATGCGCGGCCAGCAATTCCTTGTCGATGCGGGGCTTGCGATAAAAGCCCTCCAGGAAGGCCGACGAGGAAAGCTTGATCAGGTTCTTAAAGCCTTGCGCGTTCTGCGCGAGCAACGTCAGGTGGTAGCTCGCCTCGTCATTCTTGCTGACCTCCTTGTTGAAGCGGCTGCCCGGCGCGACGTAGGCTTCGTAGCCGATGATCGGGTTGATGCCGGCCGATTTGGCCTCTTGATAGAATTCCAGCGCGCCGTACAGGTTGCCGTGATCGGTCAGCGCCAGGGCATTCATGCCCAGCCCCTTGGCACGGGCGATGAGGCCGTCGATCGGGCTGGCACCGTCGAGCAGGCTGTAATGGCTGTGGCAGTGGAGGTGGACGAAGGGGCGATCGGACATGGCATTCCGTTGCGGTGAGGTCTGCTATCAAGCGCCGTGCTAGCATCAATTTACCAACCGGCGAGTTGGTTGGCCATCGCCGCCGTCTCGCTCGCGCGGCAACGGCATCGCGCATACGGCCTTAGAGAGAACTTTTTTCGCTGCGCAAAATCGCTCGCCTTCGCGCGCACGTTCTTCTACAACTTCTTCAGCAGCGCCGCGGCGTGATCTTCGTACATCTCCTGCCACTCCGGCGCGAGGATGCAATCGCTGTCCTCCTGGGCGCCGCCCAGGTTACGGAGTTGCTCGGAGGTCGGCGCGTAATAGATGTATCCGTTGGTGTAGCCGGCGACAAACGTGTGCGGATGCGGAGAATCTCGCTTGATGTTCAGCCCGATGCCGACGGTCAACTCGCCGGGAAAGGTTGTCAGCACGAAATCGCCGATGCGCACCGCCAGCAGTTCGACCGTGACGGTTCGCTTACCCGAATCGATCAGGCTGGCCTGGTGCTTTCGCAGCAAGGCCAGGTTGGTTTGGAGCCGCGTCAGCTCTTCCATGACATGGATGTTGTCGACGTACTGCTTCATGTTGCGGCGGTTCTCGGCGTCGAGCTTGGTCAGATCGTCGCGCCCCTGCGCCGCCTCGCGCAAATACCGATGTGGGTAGTTCGACGGAAACTCGCCGGACACGCCGTACTTGACCGCCAGGGGAAGGAAGGTCTTTAGATTGAGGCTCGTGCCTTGCAGCGAGCGCAATAGCCGCAACTGTTCGGCTTCCATGGCGATGATCCGTTCGCTTCGATCGCCACGCGGCAACTCGACCTCTTCGCGGACGACGGCCAGCCGGCCATCCTCGCGGCAGCGGATATCTCTACACGCCCGCAATGTGCTGAGACCCAGCAGGTTGCCCAACGGCTCGGCACTGCGCGGATGGTCGACATCTTTGTAATCGATGGGGTTGATGTCGCCGGCGCAGCCCTGGAGAAAGAGGGCCACCGTCCCCTCGCCCAGGTTGTCTTCGATGACCCGCGAAGCGAATCCGACGACGTCTGCCGTGTTGGCGCCGCTCGGCACTCCCATGATCGGATGGCAGGCGAAATTGTAGACGACGGCCAACGCGCGTCCGTCCTGCCGATCGAGGCGGAGAACGCCGATCTGCGGATCCACGGGCCCGACCTCGGCCACTTCGTCGTCGGGCGGCAGCGAGTAGGCATGGCGGACATCGGCTTCCCGGCCGCTCTTCAGCTTCAAGCGGCGGTTTTCCATGATCCGGTCTTCCCGGCCGACGCCCACGCCGACGTTCACCGGGACCATCTCCCGCAAGGCGGTTTTCACCGCCTGAAAACTCCGCTCCCCGACGTCCGCACATACGATTCCGTGACAATGGCTGGCGTTGACGAGCACGTGCTCCGGCGCAATGCCCAATTCTTTCTCCACCCGAGAGCGCAGGTTCGGCAGGTAGTCATTCCTGATGTGGCCGATCTCGCCGACGGCGACTGCATCGACGGTGATCAGCACGGCCGTCGACGCATCCGACTTCAACACCAATGCTTTGACATAGAGCGGGTCGTTGACCGGCCCCGCCTCTCGATCGGTGATATCGACCTTGGCCACGCCCGCGCGCAAGGTGCCAGCGCCGGTTGCTTTGCCGGCAAGTGCACCGGCGCCGATCAATACCACAACGATCGTCAAGCTTGCGAGTTTGGAGACGCGGTGGGTCATGTGCTCAGAGGGTCTTGAATTGGCGAAGTGGATAAAAAACGGTACGGCTCCGCTCGGTTCCTACCACAGAACGAAAGGAGTCGTACCGATGACACGCCAGGATGGTGCCCAATATCCCACGAGCATGACGGAGGAGCAAGGGAATCGGCCCATAGCGAGTCTATGATCGGCTGTCGGTTGCGGGATTTGCTTCGACGCAAGACCGGCCGTCAACGATCTCCGAGCGCCGCTGCCATCGATAGCCGATCGGTGAAGGCTGCGGACATGGGTGGCGAACGCGGCTATGGCGCGGGAAAGAATCTCCGCGGCCGCGCTTGATCCGCGAACGAATTCGGCGACTGAACGGAGACGCGCTCTTGAAAGCAAACGCACCCCCGGCTTGGGCGAATGGCAAGCCATCCACCCAAGCCTAAGGGGCGTCCTTCTGGCTTGGCGGAAGCCAGAGACTCTTGGACCGCAACGACGTAATGTCCCGCCAACCTTTCCGCGGACGAACGGCGTCTAGGCCTCGCGGATGAATTGGAAGCCGTGATAGGCTTCGTTGCCGTGCTCGCCATGATCGAGCCCGTCGAATTCCTCTTCGGCGGTCACGCGGATGCCGACCGTCGCTTTCAACAGCACCCAGGCAATCATGGCCACGACGAAGACGTAGGCGGCACACGCCCCGGCGCCGACTAACTGTGTGATCAACTGGTTTATGCCGCCGCCGTAATACAAGCCAGCCGTGGCTTTGGGGTTCGCGGCACGCCCGATTAGGTCAGGGTGGGCGAAGATTCCGACGCACAACGTACCGAAGACCCCGTTCAGAAGGTGGACGGACGTGGCACCCACCGGGTCGTCAATCTTGATGCGATCGAAGAAGAGTACGCCGAGCACCACCAGCACGCCCGCAATCGCACCGATCACTACCGATACGGGAGCGGTCACGAAGGCACACGGTGCGGTAATGGCCACGAGACCCGCGAGGCAGCCGTTGAGTGTCATACCGAGATCGGGTTTGCCCAGGGCCAGCCACGCGGTGATGGTTGCCGTCAGCGTGGCCGCGGCCGCCGCCAAGTTCGTGGTGACGGCCACTTCGGCGATCGCCGGAGCATCGACACCCATCGTGCTGCCCGGATTAAAGCCGAACCAACCGAACCAGAGGACGAAGCAGCCGATGGTGGCCAGCGAGAGGTTGTGACCGGGGATGGCATTCACCTTGCCTCCCGGGCCGTATTTTCCGATACGTGGACCGAGAATTAATATCCCCGCCAAGGCAGCCCAGCCACCGATCGAGTGGACTTGGGTCGAGCCGGCGAAGTCCAAAAAGCCCCAGTCCTTCTGCAACCATCCTTGGCCCCACACCCAGTGACCAACAACGGGGTAGATCGCAATCGCCATGATGAAGCTGAACAGGATGAACGAGTGGTACTTGATCCGTTCAGCCACGGCACCCGAGACGATCGTCGCCGCCGTCCCGGCAAACACGAGTTGGAAGAAGAACTTCGCCCAGAGGGGCACTCCGGTGTAGTTCATCGCCTTGTAATTGCCGCTGTAGGCGTCGCCGATCGCAGGGCTATTGTCTTGCCCTTGCACCATCAAGAGGCCGTCTTTACCGACATATTCGGAACCGTCGCCGAACATCAGACCCCAGCCCAGCAACCAGAACCCAATGGTGGTGACGGCGAACACGACAAAGTTCTTCGACAGAATGTTGACGCAGTTCTTCTGTCGGCACATGCCTGATTCGACGCAGGCGAAGCCCAAGTTCATGAAGAACACCAGCATGCCGGTGACCATGACCCACACGGTGTCGCCGGCCACCTTCAAGGCGGTCAGTCGTTCCTCAATCGTGGGCGGTGGGGGAACGGGGGCCGCTGCTGTGGCCTCCGCGGGTGCAGCCGCTTTATCGGGGGCCGCGGCATCCTCCGCCGGCGCTTCCGCGGTAGTCGCGGTCGCCGAATCTTCCTGGGCTCTTGCGGTCGTTATGCAACCGAGGGCCAAAATCCCGCATAGTAGGCCCATTCCCCACAACCGATTTTCAAACAAAACTCTCGCCATGGCTTTCACTTTTCCAGAAGGACTTGAACCGAGAAGGACGTCGTAGGATCGCGAGGTTGCCGCTGGCAGAGCGATGACATCCGAGAGAGGCCGCCCATAGCGCAAGGCAACGGTGTGGCGATGGGTGAAAGCTATTGACGTGCCAGCGCAATGGCCGTAGCTCAAAGGCGGTCGGCGCGCCCAACGCAAATATTTGGTATTAAAACGTTTGCGGCCTTTGAAAAAATATCCGAAGAGCCGCTGGAATCGGCATCGCCGCTCGTGGATGCCCCGTTTCTCGGCAGCGAATGCCGACGACGCGTGCAACGCAAACAAGTCGCCGATGTTGCTAGGAAGCCACCCACGGGCAGGTCATAATGCCCTTAGAAAAGGCCCGGTACCGTTCGGCGGTTCCGCCCGCCGCCAGAGACAGAGCCGCCAGCGACAGAGAAGCCATGTCACCCAACGTCAGCACCGTCGCAAAGAAGATCATTGGCAATGTGGAAAAGGTGATCCTTGGCAAGCGGCAAGAGTTGTTGCTGGCCTTGGTGTCCTATTTCTGCGAAGGTCATATCCTGTTGGAAGATGTGCCTGGCGTGGCCAAGACGATGCTGGCGAGGTCGCTCGCCCGCAGCATCGATTGCTCTTTCAAACGCGTGCAGTGCACCCCCGATTTGCTCCCCTCCGACATCACGGGCGCGTCGATCTTCAATCAGAAGATGGCTGAATTCGTGTTCCGGCCCGGTCCGATCTTCGCCCAAATCGTGCTGGCCGACGAGATCAATCGTGCCACCCCGCGCACGCAAGCCGCCTTGCTCGAAGCGATGGCCGAGAGTCGTGTGACGGTCGACGGCCAAACTTATGACCTGGAACGGCCGTTTCTCGTCATCGCGACCCAAAATCCGGTCGACCACGAAGGCACCTTCCCACTTCCCGAAGCCCAACTCGACCGGTTCCTCGTGCGGCTGAGTCTCGGTTATCCCAGCTTCGAGGACGAAGGCAAGATGCTCGAACGGTTACAACGCGGCCATCCCGTCGATCAGATCGAGTCGGTGGTCGGCCCCGCCGACGTCATCGCCTGCCAGAAAGCGATTCGCGAGGTCTACGTCGACGAAAAGGTACGAAACTATATTCTCGAAATCGTTCATGGCACGCGCTTGCACGACGATGTGGCACTCGGTGGCAGCCCGCGCGCATCATTGGCCCTGTTTCGTACCAGCCAGGCAGTCGCCGCGATGCGAGGCAACAACTTTGTGCTGCCCGATGACGTGAAACGCATGGTCAGCCCCGTGCTCAGTCATCGCTTGGTGCTCAAGCCCGAAAGCCGCCTGCGCAGGGTGACAGCCGCCAAGGTGCTCGACGAAGTGCTGGGCGAAGTGCCCGTGCCCGTCGCCTCGGGAGCCGCCGCTTCATGAGATGGTACCTGGGTGCCGTCTGTGTGCTGGTCGTGGCGCTCGTCTTCCAGTTGGGGCTGCTGGCGTACGCCATGTATGTGCTGTTGGGCATCATGCTTGTCAGCCGTTTCGTGGCGCGACATTGGATCGATCATCTTTCTGCCGAACGGGAGTGCAACTGCGACTCTGCTGAGATTGGCGACAAGGCGGCGGTGGTCGTCACCGTGCGCAACCGTGGGCGTCTGCCCGTCGCCTGGACACTCATCGAAGACAGCTTGCCCCGCCAGGCCCTGGTACAGCGGCCGCCGCGTCTGAAGGTGCACAATCGGCGACTAATGATCGCCATGCTCCGCCGCGGCGGCCAGAAGGTGATGCTCTATCAGGTCGAATTCCTGATGCGCGGCTACTACCAGCTAGGGCCGGTGGTGCTGGAGACCGGCGACCTGTTCGGATTGCACCGGCGGTATCGCGTGGCGACGGAGCCGCATTTCGTGCTCGTCTATCCCCGCTTGGTGCCGCTCGTCGGCTACGATCTGGCTTCGCGACGTCCCGTGGGCGAAATCCGTCTAACGCATCGCATCTACGAGGATCCGACGCGCATCGCCGGCGTTCGCCTTTACCAAGAGGGCGATCCTCTCAATCGGGTCAACTGGCGGGCGACGGCCCGCACGGGGCTGTTGCATAGCAAGATCTTCGAACCGTCCACGATCGCCGGAGCGACGGTGCTGCTCGCCTTCCATCGTGACGAATATCCTACGACCAACGAGCCGCTGCGCTCGGAGTTGGCCGTCACGACAGCGGCCTCGATCGTCAACGAGGTCTTTATCATGGGGCAACAAGTCGGGTTGGTGACGAACGGCCGCGACGCCGTCGACCGCATCCGTCAGGAAGGGTGGGCGCACGATTATCGCAGCCGTCGTGCCGCGCAGCAGAACGTGAACATGACCGACCGCAGCGAGCGCTTGCGACCAGTGATCGTGCCGACACAACGCGGCCCCGAGCAACTCTGGCGCATCTTGGAGACGCTGGCGCGCGTCGAATTGACCGACGGCTTGTCTTTCGACCAGTTAATCATGGAAACGGTGAGCCGACTGCCGCGAGACGCCACCGTGGTGGCTGTGCTGCCGAAGGTGACCCCCGAGGCGGCTCTCGCGCTCGGCAGTTTGCGGCGGCGGGGTTACGCCGTCGTGGGCGTCTTGATCGTCTTCGAGCAGCTCGAATTCGAAGAGCACGCGGGCCGACTCCTGGCGCAAGGAATCGAGGCCCGCCAGGTGACCGACGAAGCCTCTTTGAGCGCCCTCTGTGGCCAACACCTACTAAGGTAATTGGGGCGTTCGAGGGGTTTTGGACCTACGCATGCGACGCGAAAGAGCGCCAACGAGCGCCCTAAACCACGGTATGTCCGGCACTTTCGGCAAACTCCCCGATACCCAAAATCTTGCTCGGCGCCTGTTGATGCTCTGGCCACGTCCCGATACAATCGTGTTGAGGTTGAGACGCTGTCGCAATTAGCCGTGACGCCAACTCGAATCACCCCGCCGAAACAAGCCTGCCGTGAACGAATCTGCTTATGACCTTGTACCGCTGGGGCACCTCGCTGCGGGTGGTACCGCGGTTGTCGCCGCAGTGCTCGGATGCGCCGACCAAGTCCACCGTTTACACGAAATGGGGCTGCGGAGCGGCGCACCGGTCGAAATGGTCCAGCCTGGCAGCCCGTGCATATTGAGACTCGGTAGCCAGAAGCTCGGCTTCCGGGCCGACGAAATCCTTAGCGTCTTGGTACGCCCAGGCATTGCTGTCGGGACCGGAGGATTGGCGGGCCTGGAAATGCCGTCGGTGAAGGAAGTCGTCGCTTGACCCGACCGGGCATCTGCGCACTGGCCGATCTATCCGTCGGTAATCGGGCGCTGGTGATTCGGATTTCGGGCAGCGACGATGTGACGATGCGGCTGCTCGAGATGGGGCTCACGCCGGGAGTCGAGGTTCTGATGGCAGGAAAGGCACCTCTGGGCGATCCGCTCGAACTCGTCGTGCGTGGTTATCGCTTGAGCATTCGTAAGAGCGAAGCGGCACGAGTCGAGACGGAGTTATGTGCGTGAGGGTCTCTGCTGCCCGCACCGGCCTCATCCGCCCAGCTTAATTGAAATTACGATGTCGGCAGCCACCGACCGCCCGCCCCTCGCCATCGCCCTCATCGGCAATCCCAATACGGGAAAATCGACGCTCTTCAGCGTCTTGGCCGGTGTACGGCAACGCATAGGCAACTATCCGGGCGTCACGGTCGAAAAGAAAATCGGCCAGATGACCTGCCAAGGGCGATCGTTCCTGTTGGTCGATCTGCCGGGCACCTACAGTCTCGCACCGCGCTCTCCCGACGAAATGGTGGCGGTCGATGTCCTTCTCGGTCGGCGCGATGATGCGCCTCGGATCGACGGCGTGCTGTCGATCATCGACGCCAGCAATCTGGAACGAAACCTCTACCTGGTGAGCCAGGTGCTCGAGCTCGGATTGCCGACGGTGGTCGCGCTCAACATGACCGACGTGGCACGTCAGCGCGGTATCGAGATCGACGTCGCGCAGCTTAGCCAGCGATTAGGCACTCCCGTCATCGAAACGCAGGCGAACAAGCGGCGCGGCATCGATGAGCTGGCGGCAGCCCTGCTCCGCGTCGCGGGCCAGCAACACAGGCCGGTGGAAGCGCCGTTCCCGGCGCCGTTCAAGGAGGAACTGGGCCGTCTCGAAGTCCTGTTGAATCCGCCGGGCGAAGCGACCATTCCACGGCCGCTGGTCGAACGACTGCTGCTCGATACGTCGGGTTACCTGGAGAACCATCTGCTTGCCAACGGTCGGGCAGCGCTCGGCACCGAATTGCGGGCCTCGCGCGAGCGGCTCACCCAGGCCGGGTGTCCCGTTCCCGCGGTCGAAGCGATGACCCGTTACGGTTGGGTCGCCCAGATATTGGAGGGCGTCGTGGCGCGCCCCGCCGTGCGCCCTCCGTCGTCGAGCGATCGGATCGACCGCTTGCTCACGCACCGGCTGTGGGGAACGCTGTTCTTTCTGGCCATGATGGTGTTGGTCTTTCAGTCGGTGTTTCGAGTGGCGGACTATCCGATGGGATGGATCGAGTCGGGCATCGGATGGATTTCGACAGGGGTCGAGCAGCTTCTGCCGGCGGGGGCCCTGCAGAGCCTGCTGGTGAAGGGGCTGATCGGCGGCGTGGGAGGTGTGGTCATATTCCTGCCGCAGATCGTGATCCTGTTCTTCTTCATCGCCGTCCTGGAAGATTGCGGGTACATGGCGCGGGCCGCATATCTGATGGACAAGCTGATGTCGCGCGTCGGCCTGAGCGGCAAATCGTTCATCCCGCTCTTGTCGTCGTTCGCCTGCGCCATTCCGGGCGTGATGGCCACGCGGGTGATCGAGAACCGTCGTGATCGGTTGACGACGATGCTCGTGGCGCCGTTGATGAGCTGTAGCGCACGCCTGCCGGTCTATACGCTGTTGATCGCTGCCTTCATTCCCGATCGGTCCTATGCCGGTGGATTGATCGGGCTGCAAGGCCTGACGATGACCGCCATGTACCTGATCGGCATTGTGACGGCTGTGATCGTGGCGCTGGTGCTCAAACGCACGCTGCTGCGCGGGCCGACTCCGCCGTTCGTCATGGAGTTGCCTACGTATAAGTGGCCGTCGCCAGGCACGGTGGCTTATCGCATGGTCGAACGGGGGTGGTCATTCGTCCGACGGGCGGGCACGCTCGTCGTGGCCGTTTCGATTCTCGTGTGGGCGGCGCTCTACTATCCGCACGATGCCGATGTGGTGGAAGCGCCGTTCGCTGCTCGCAAACGGCAGATTGAACACCAACTCGCAGAACTTCCTCCCGACGATCCGCAACGGGAAGATGTCGAGCGAGAACAGGCCGAGCTTGCGCACGAAATCGATGGGGCGTATGGCCGCCAGAGCTTCTTGGGCCGCATCGGGCACACGATCGAACCGGCCGTGCGGCCTCTCGGCTGGGATTGGCGCATTGGTTCGGCCGCCATCGCGTCGTTTCCCGCGCGTGAGGTGATCGTCGCGACGTTGGGGATCCTCTACAACCTGGGCGAGGACATCGACGTCGGCGAATCGGACGACCGTAATCGGCTGCAAGCCGTGCTCGAGCAGGCCACGTGGGAGGGGACGGACCGGCCGGTGTTCAATGTGCCGGTGGCCCTTTCCATCATGGTCTTCTTCGCGCTTTGCGCTCAATGTGCCTCGACGCTCGTAGTCATCAAGCGAGAAACGAACAGTTGGACGTGGCCCGCGTTCACCTTCGTTTACATGACCGTGTTGGCCTATGTGGGGGCTCTGGCTACCTACCAGATCGGCATGCTGCTCGCAGGGTGAGGAGCTGTGATGAACTTCGACTGGCAAAACCTGGCAGCTCTGACGGTGGTTGTCGCGGCCGCGGCCTATGTCGTTGGCCGCGCGTGGCGGCTGCTTTCCGTCGGCCGCTCCGTGACCGGCTGCGGCCAGTGCGCGTCCTGTCCGGGCCATCGGGTGGCCGGTCGCCAGTTGGTGTCGCTGTCGCCTCATCGGAAATAGATCGCGCATCTCAGCGCCGTCGCTTCGTAGATCGTGCCAGCACTATTGACTTTGCGTCGGATGCCGCGCTAGGCTGGTAGGGATGGGCCAAGGCTCTTTTGCGACATGACTCGGATCCTCGTTGCTAGTTTTGTCGTGCTGTTCGGCCTCTTCTCGGGCCGCATTGCGCAAGCACAGCGTGTGGGCTCCTCGCGCTGGGTGAACGAATACGACGCCCTGGGTCTGGCCGGCGCTCCGATCACGCGGCCGGCGGTGATTCGCAACTACGGTTCCGTCGATCTTGGCGGAGCGGGCACGCGCATCGGCACCGGCGATCAGCCGGCGATCGATACGACGTTGTACGCGAACTACTACAATCCGTCGTTCGTCGGCTACAACAACTACGGCTACGGTGGCAACACCGGCTATGGTTACGGTGGGTATGGCGGCGGTGGCTTGGGAGGAGGCGGTTACGGCGGCGTCGGCTACGGCGACGTCGGCTATGGTGGACGTCCTCTGGGATGGACCAACTACCCGCCCTGGCTGTATCGCCCGCGCTATCTATACCCGTATCGATACTACCCGTTGCGAACGGGATTCTCGGTCTACAACCCCTACTTCTACAACAACACCTACTCCGGCAGTTACGGCAGCACCTACTACGGCGGCTACAACAACACCTACTACGGTGGTTATAGCAATCCGTACTGGACCGGCTATGGCGGCTTCGGCTTCCCCTATCACTTCGGAGCCTTCGGCACCGGCGGGGCCGGATACACGTTCGGCGGATTTGGCTATCCGTACCGCTACGGCATCTTCGGTTATCCGTATCCCAACTTGTTCAGCCTGAGCTACAACTACCTGCCCAGCCCGGCTTACTTCATGTATCCGGGATTGGGTGGTCTCTATGTGCCGCCAGGTTTCGTCGGTTTCCCAGGGTACTACGGCTACGGAGGTTACGGCTTGCCCCTATCTCCGCCCCGTTACGCCGGCGCCTTCTATTGGTAGCTTCGCCAAGTGGTATTTGGCGTTGGCTCTGCCGATAAAGCCACTGTGAAGCCCATTGTGCCGCGCAAAACGCTCTTGGTTGCTTTCTC
This sequence comes from Pirellulales bacterium, assembly GCA_035547915.1. GTDB lineage: Bacteria > Planctomycetota > Planctomycetia > Pirellulales > JAICIG01 > DASSFG01. The sequence continues at coordinate 129,570 of DASZTS010000007.1, forward strand.
GCTCGTCTTCGCCGGCAGCGGCGTCGCGTGGGCGGGCCTGCCGCATTGGCGCCGACAGCAGCGAGCCGCGTATCCCCCGGATACGTATGCACCGCAGATGCGGCACTACACGGTCGTCGAACCGGTTGTCGTTGGCAAGCCTGCCGTCTCCAAGCACTCGTTCCTCAAGAACACGCCACCGGCCGGACAAGTCTTGTGGCGGCAGCATGTCGAATCCGTACCAACCTATCCCTGGGGTTGGTTCGGAGCGCGCCGCCACGTCGACAACACCGCGCACGTGCGGTTTTATGGCAACCAGCGCGACTGGAGCTACTTGCGCGGCGACTGATCGTCCGAGCGGCCTTTACCGAGACGTGATGCCGCCGAACCCGTACTTGCGATTTCACTCCCCCGAATTTGCGGGGCCCGCGCGATTCAGTGCTTGTACATGCTATGGGGGCAATGGGCGGCACAGGACTCGAACCTGTGACTTCCACCGTGTGAGGATGGCGCTCTAACCAACTGAGCTAGCCGCCCGATGAACGGACCAACCGAATATAGACAACGCTCCGTCAGAAGTCGATGGGCCGAAAAGACTCGATACGTACGTTGTCGAGTCGTCTGAAAATGAGCCAAGACGGTAGGCGCCGGCAAAGTTGTTGAACGCCATCCGAGTGCGAAAATGCCCACCGCAGGTGCGCGAGAAAATACTTCGCTAGCGAGAAGCAGAGGCAACTCGGCTAGCGAGTGGCGCCGAAGGGCTTGTCGTTCTCGGGCGGAACGGTCTCGGGAGTGGCTTCGCTGCGAGGTTCTTCTAGCGTGGGCTCGGCGGCAGGTGGCTCGAACTTGGGTGCCGTCGCTTCGTCGCGATCGTCGATGTCGTGGTAGCGACGAACTTGAGCGGGGCGCGAGTCGGCTTGATGCAACTCGTTCTGCAGGTCCTGCATCCCCTTCTTGAACTCGGACATGCTCTTGCCCAACGAGCGGGCCACGCTGGGAAGCTTCGAACCGAACAAGAGCACGGCTACGACGCCCACTACCATCAATTCGATTGGACTTAGACCAAACATGCCGGTTTCCCCGATCAATGAGAAGCTGCTTTACGTTCTACGATTTGCGCGACCTACGATTTGCGTGACGGCGTCTTCGAATCTTCGTCGATGCCCTCAGAGTTGTCGTCAGCATCGTTCACGCCCTTCTTGAATTCCACCACGCTCCGACCCATGGAGCGCATCAGGCTGGGCAAGCGATTGCCGAACAACAGCAACACGACACCGCCCACGATCAGAATCTCCCACGCATTTATGCCAAACATCCCGAATAGGGGAGACATGGTCGACCTCTTTCACGTGATCGTGGCGGTCGAATACCGTAGTAACGACGCCAGAGGATGTTTATGGGGCGGGCACTAACGAGGCAGCACAGGGCACTACGGCTGCGCCCTGCCGCCGATTCAGTAGTTAATTTTACTGGCAGCCAAGTCGCTGTCAAACGAATTCGCCCGTTGACGGAGATCGGTTGCTCTCCGCATCCGGCGTGCTGCCAATCACTTAGCGTCACGTTCGGCCGACGAAGCCTGCACGTACAAGGGAAGGAACCGATAGTAGACTTCGAGGCACAAAGCCCCCAAAGCAGTCGAGTAGACGCGGCCGCCGTGCCCGCCCCAGGCCGGATCGGGGTCCCAGCTCCCGGCCAGCTCCCCCTCAGTGCGCTGCGTGGCGAACAGCGTCGGTTCCAAGGCATTTTTCCACCGCTGCCAGTGTTCGCCCTGCAACTGAAACATGGCGAGCGTCGCGTAATACCAATAATAAAAATTGGCTGTTGCCTGGCCGGGCAGGTTGGCCGCCAGGTAATTGCCCGCCTCGTCGTTGGCCGGGTGGCTGCGCGGCAGGCCGAGGAACTGGCGGCAGACCAGCGCTTCGGCGGTCATGCTGGGGGTGACGCGCTCCCCGGCCGTGCTCAACGGTCGGTAGCTGGCCAGCCCGCCATGATGGCCCGACGATACGGTCTGCAAGAAGCGCAGCATGCCCTGTCGTGCTTTGAGAGGCATTTCGATGCCGGCCAATTCGGCGCTCTTCAAGGCCATCAGTTGCCAGCCGAGTTGGCTCGTGTCGCAAACGGGTTCGGCTGCCTTGTAACGCCAGCCGCCGGCGGTCGGGTGCTGGGCCGCGAGCGTGTAGGCGATCGCCTTGCGTACGGGAGGCAGAAGCCGTTCGTCCTGGGTCATCGCGTAGGCTTCGCTGATGGCCAACGCCGCCATGCCGTGGCAATACATCATGGCAAAGGGGTCGGCGGCGCCGCTCAGGCTGCCGTTGCTGGACTGCGTCGAAAGCAGAAACCGCAAACCTAAGTCAACGGTCTCACGGTATTCGCCTTCGAGGTGCGTCTGGCCGTTGCCCAAGAAAGCGAGCAACGCCAGCGCGGTCACACCGTTGTCGGCGTCGACGCCGACGTGGCCGAGGTGGAGGGTGCCGACGCGCCGGTCTTGTTGACCCGCACCAAACCGGCTGGCATCCCAACTGCCGTCGGTGTGTTGATGGGCAGCCAGCCACTGCAACGCGGCCTTTACGGCGGCTTCGCCGACCGGCGACCCGCCATGTGCGGCAATGATCTCGGCCTTGTGCGGGGCACGGCGGTTTTCATACGCGCGCGGCGCCTCTGCCGGTTCGTTGGGCGATGGCGCTCGATGTGGCGCCGACAACGGGTTGGTCAATAGATCGTTGCGCTCGGCGGTCGGCGATCTCGCATCGGTAGCACGGCTGGTCGCGCGATCGACGATCGAGCCGACGTTCGACTCACGACGAAACTCGTCGTCCATCTTTCTCGGCACCGCGTCGCCCAGCGATTCCGCGTCGAGCGGAGTGTCGCTCCGCGGTTGGCGATCGTCGGCGAGCGAGGGAGAAAGCGGGCCGGTCTGGGCCGCCGGCAGCTCGACCATGCGTGGCAGTGACGGCACATCGGCCAGTTCGCCTGGCAAGCCGGGCGACGCCGACGAGAGTACGGGGGGACGATCCGAAGTAGGCGTTGCCGTCTTCGCCGGACCGGCCCGTTCCGCGAGAGCCGGGTCGCGAGCTTCGCGCCGGACGGCGACCGGAGCCTCGATCGATTCTTCCTCGCCCGCTTCGACTGGCAGATGCTCGTCATCTTCGGCTAAAGACCGAGGGTCGGGCCGGGTCATCTCCGCGGCCGGCAACTGGGCCGCCGAGATGTCGTTCGGCAGCACCGCCGGTACTTTATGATCGGCATCGAGAGATGACGGTTGTGCCGGGGCTTCCGGACGGTCGAGATCGAGATGTTCCACGTCATGGTGAACATCCACGCCGCCGAAATGATCCCAAGGCTTGGTGGACTTGGCCGCGGAGGAGGGCGACGCGGTCCCCTCTTGCGCCGACGTCGGGTCGGTGTCGACGATGGTGGCGTGAACGACGGGTTCGCCCGGCGAGGCGCCGACAATCTCTACCGTGGTGGCGTAGGTCGCCAGCAAGGCATGCGTCAACAGCGAGAGAATGACGCACTTCTTGAGCGGCTGCGACTGGCCCCAGCGCGTGACCATCATGAGCAACAGCGTGAGGGTGACGCAAACCATTCCCAACCACACGATGCCCAGGATCAACTGTGGGCCGGTCAGGTAGTCGAGCCAGCGATCGAGTCGGTGGAACGGCATTTGTTCGCGAATCCCTTACACCACGTTTTATCGGCCTACCTGGCCGGCGGATTTGCCAATTTTACCGAAATCCCCAATTCCGAGATTCCGGCCTGCTTACAGGCGTTCAGCACTTCCGCCACCCGCTGGAAACGGCCCTCTCCGTCGCCTCGCACCAACACGCCGACATCGGGATATTGCCGCCGAGCGTCGGCGAGCTGCTCGGTGAGCACCTGGATGCTCTCAACGACATGCCGGTCCATCTCGATCACGCCGTCACGGTAGATGTTGATCGTCTTCTTGGCCGGAGCGTCGGTCAGGGCACCTTGGTCTTTGACCTCGGGTACCTGTAGACCGATCTTGCGCTCCAACTCGGTGAACTTGCTGGCGGCCATGAAGAACAGGATCAGGCAGAATAAGACATCGACCATCGACGTCAGATTCAAGGTCGGCGCTTCGTCGCGATGTGTCTTGAGCGGCATTTTCTTAGCAACATGCCCTTACGAAGATGGTTGACCTTCTCCCACCGCTCCACCGCCCTCGCATGTCAGGCCGCCGATTCGCGGCTGCGCGAACGGGTGGTCTTGGGGGCCGTTTGCAAGGCTTCGGCCGAAATCGCGCTCACCACTTCTTGGCCCAAGGCATCGAGCTCCATGATCAGTTGGTCGACCCGGCTGAGGAAGAACAGGTAACAAACCAGCGCGGGGATGGCGATCGAGAGTCCGGCCGCCGTCGTAATCAGGGCCTCACTGATGCCGCGGGAAAGCATCTCCGGCTTGCCCATCGCATCGGAGGTGGAGATGTCGTTGAACGCCTTGATCATGCCAAACACCGTGCCCAACAGTCCGAGCAGCGGCGAAATCGTCGACACGGCATTGAACACACGCACGTACTTGCGCAATCCGTTCGAAGCCCGCTCACCGGCATCGAGCACCGCCTGCTCGACCTCCACCGCGGGCCGCCCCCATTTCTTGACCGCTGCGCTGAACACCTGCGCAACGGGACTACCGTTCTCCTGGCAGAGTTCGAGCGCTTTCTCCTTGTCGAGTTGCCCTTCGTTCAGTTGGTGCAGAAATCGCTTTACAAAGGGGCGCGGGATGTTGCGTCCGCGCCGCAGGGCGATGGCCCGCTCGAAGACGAACACGAGCGTGATGAACGAGCAGAAGATGATGGGGATCATCAGGATGCCGCCGGCCTTGATGATCTGCATCAGGTTGCGCTGCGGAATCAGATCGCTCGTGGCAACCGCGGCACCTCGGACGGGCGCAGCGGTTGCTTCATCCGCATCTTCTTGCGCCAAGGCCGTCGCGCCGGCGACCCACGTTAAGACGAGGTGGCCGATGAAAGCGGCGAGCAGCGTTTTTTTGCGCGGAAGCCATGTTCCGCACCCGTGGTTGGCAATTCTCACATCGGCTCCGCTTGTCATTTCTCCGTCCGCACCTCGGCCCGCGCGCTTTTCATTTTGAGCCGTTCGACGGCATCTTTGGCCAACGGCGATTCGGGATACGATTTGATCAGCTTCTCGTAAAGTTCGGCGGCCTGCTTCGGCTCGCCGAGATGCTCGTGACATTTGGCCGCCTCGAACAGCGCCGCGGCCTGCCAGACGGGATAGGCGTAGAGGATGTCGACTCGCAGGTATTCACGCAGGGCGGCTTCATAGTTTTTCTGGTGAAAATACGTCTCGCCGGTCATCCACTGGGCCTTCGCAGCCGTCTCGGTCTTGGCGCCCACTTCGCTGGCGACGACGCGGCCGTAGGCGGCGCGAGCGTCGTCGAAGCGGCCCAGACTCGCCTGGCAGCGGCCGATGAGATAATCGACCTCGTACTGTTGTTCGCAGTCGGGAAAGTCGGTTTCGATCTGCGAGGCCAACTCCAACGCGTCGTGCCATTCCCTCTGTTGGGCCAAGATCTGGGCCCGGCGGAGCGGCACCATGGGCGCCCACTTTTCCTTGCGGTCGGGCATCGACTCGGCCAGTTCACGAAACAGTTCAGCGGCTTGGTCGTATTGCCCCTCGCGGTAGGCCGACTCTGCCACGAGATAGCGGGCCAGCGGCACGATGGGATTGTCGGGAAATTCGGCCATCAGGCGTTCGAGTGGCGCGCCCACGCGACGCCATTGATCCTGCGCCGCCGCGATCTGCGCCGCCAGATAGAGGGCATGCGGCAGTACCTGTGGGCCCGGTTCACCAGCGATCAGCTCATTCGCCAATTGCTCGGCGCGGGGATAATCCTTGATGGCATAGGCCCGCTCCGCCATGCGGTAGACCGCGTCGGCCCAGAACTTGCCATGTGGCATCTGCACACGCAAGCGCTCGAAGACTTCCTCGGATTTGGCTGCTTCGTCGGTGGCACGCAAGGCCCAGGCCCATTCATAGAGCACGGCGTCGTGTTCGGGCAGATTCGGAAATTGCTCGTCCAGCCGCCGGTATAGGGTGATCGCCTCCTGCGGTCTGCGCAGTCGTTGCTCGATGCGGGCGGCGGCTAGCATCGCCTGGGGGAGTTGTGGACTCGTGGTATAGGTGTCGATGACGAGGCGGTACGATTTGAGCGCGGCCTCGTCGTCTTTGAGTTGCTCCGAGAGTTGACCCCGGCCCAGCGCCGCCTCGGGTGCGAGCACATTGCCCGGATAATCGGTGAGCATGCGGTCCAACGCCGTCACGGCCCGCGCAGCATCACCTTCGCTCACACGGCTGCGGGCCAGTCCCCATAAGGCCCGCGCGCGGAAGTCGGACGGCTGTTCCGCCAACTGTTCATACAGGTCGGCGGCCCATGCGGCATCCTTTTGAGCGAGAGCGGCATCGGCCATCGCCAGCATCGCGGCGGGAACGACTTCGCCTTCTGCCGATGAAGACGCGAGGTCGCCGAAAACTTCTTTGGCCTTCTGTAGGTCACCGGTTTTCGACAGGCAGACGGCGAGTTCCGCGCGGCACCATATATTCGTCTTGGCATCGGGTTTGATCGCCAAGAGTTGCTCCAACCGTTGGGCCGCGTCGGCATACTGTTCCAAACCTACCAGTGCGGCAGCCTGCTGACGTTGCACATCGATCCACAGTTGCCGCTCGTCACCGGCCGGTTCGGGCGCCAGCGTTATGGTGGCGATCACCTTGAGCGCATCGTCGTAACGCGACTGTCCGATATAGGCGGCCGCCAGCAGGCAACGGTCGTTGTTCGCCGTGCTACCTGTCGAATCGGACTCGGCGGCGAGCAGTTTTTCGAACACTGCCGCGGCTGCGGGGTAGTCTTTGCGCTCCACGAGCGAACGGCCTACGACGCGGTCGACCCGCCGCCTGAGCTGCGTCATCGGATAACGTTCGGAGAATTGCGCCGCCAGCGCATCGACTTGTTTGTGATCGCCGGTTGCCAGAGCGACTTGCATCCGTCCAAGCAGGCTCTTTTCTGCGAATTCGCCGTTCGGCCAGTTCTTGAGCACCAAGTCGTATTGGGCCTGTGCTTCTAGAGGCTTGCCTGCCTGCAACAGCGCCTCTCCCGCATGAAATCGGGCGGCGGCGGCCAGGCGGGCATCGCCGGCGGCTTGCTCGGCCGCAATCAGCAAAGTAACAGCCGCCGCGGCAAAATCCTTCTGAGCGGACTGCGTCAAACCGAGCCAATAGTGGGCCTCCACCAGCACGGAAGGCGCTTCGAGCAACGATTCGAATTGCTGACGCGCCACGTCGAACTGTTTCAATTGATAAAGCGATTCACCCGCGGCGAGTGCGGCTTGCACCCGTAGCGGATTGCCGGCGAACCGCGGATGCTCGAGCAGTTCCTGGAAACAGCCGAGCGCTTGCTCGTACTCGCCGGCTGCGTAAAAATTTCCGCCAAGACGGAACTGCGCCTTGGCTGCCCAGGGACTGCTCGGTTTGCCAGCCAGAGCCAGGTAGAGTCGCCTGGCGTCTTCGTTTTGCCCGCGGTGCTCCTGTGCCTGCGCCAAGCCGAAGCGGCAGTCGTCCTGCAACGGACCTTGGGGATAACGCTTCAAGGCTTCGACGAAGAGCAACTCCGCCGTTTGATGATCGCCACCGCGCAAGGCGATGTCGCCCAAGTAGAAGAGGACGTACGCGTTGAGCGGATCGTCGGGCAGTTCGCGAGCGAAGCTTTCGAATTCCGCCTTGGCTTGCTCGAAGTGGCCCGCCAGATAGGTCGCCTCACCGGCGCGAAAGCGAGCCTTCTTGGCCAACCGGTCATTGGGTGCCTGCTCGACGAAGGTTCGGAAGGCCTGGGTGGCCTCGTCGAAGCGTCGCGACTGCAGCAGCGACTCACCTAGATAGAAACGGGCCTTGGCGGCATTGGTGTGCTGGGGATAGTCGGCCAAGAACGTTTGAAACTCGTCCGCGGCGAACTTCCAGCGCTTTTGCTTATAGTGGCCCGCCGCTACCGCATATTGGTCTTCGGCTTTGCCGGCCAGTACGTCGCCGCTGGGGAAGGTCAGCCTGGCGGCGAGTAAGATCGCCGATGTGAAGTATGACCTTGCACGCATGACAACGGACAACAGGGGTAGAAAACTCCCTCAAATGATCCATCGTACCCCTGCCGCGAAGGATGTGACAAGGCCAGCGATGATCGGCCGGCGGCCTCTGGCCGAATTTGATGTCGCGTCGATTCTGGCGGCCGGCCGTGTTGCGTGCGGTGAACCTGACGACCGCTTAAGCTACGCGGCGCCGGTGGTCGGTCCGGCTGGGGCCCGTTCCGCCACGTGTATGCGGAAATCGGTGCCTTCCCATTTCGCCGCCTCGGGCCAGAAGAAGGTGAACACGACGGATGCTCCGGCCGCCAGTCCGCACGTCGGTAGATCGGCCATGTGCAGGCCAAGCTCGGTGTTGCACGTATTTATCTCGTGCGTCGTGTTCCAATCGTCGCAGCTCCAACGAATCATCGCGGGCGATAAGACTTCGATCCGTAGTATCTTTCCCGCTGCCATCTGATGGCACCTGTGATTGAATCGCCAGGCACAGTGCGGCGACTCTTTCTTTTGCACGAGGTATCGCTCGACGGTCTGCGGCGGCATGTCGAACACCTTGCCGTCGCGCAGCGAGCGCAACAGTTTGATGTGCTCCGCATGTGCCCAGACGAGTGGCATGGCCGAGCCCGCCGGCTCGCCACGAAACAACTCACGGTCGGGCAGGTCGTCTCCGTCCCATACTTGTTCGGGAAACAATCCGCCGCAGTTGGCGAATTGCTCGAGTGCTGCCAGCAGTCGCTCCGCTTCGTGGCGGCGGCCCGCCGCCAGTTCGTAGTGGGCGCGCTCGCCGGTGAGCAAGGGCCAGGGCCGGCCGATGCCCGTGCCGTCGAACGGTCCACCATCGGCATGCTCGCCGTAGCCGTCTCGGTTGTATCGATACCAACAAGGGCCGTTCGGCAGATCGACTTTCAACACGCCGTCGATCACCTTCACCGTGTTGACCATGCGGGGATCGTCGGCCGCCCGCAGGCCGAACCGAACGAGCGCCAACGCGTCGGGACTGACGAGATCGCCGGCCTGTTCGATCGCCACGTCCGACGGCCGGTTCTTGACGACGACGTACCCCTTGACCGGCCTTTGCATTCCGTCGGTCTCGGGGGCGATGCGCACGTAATAACCGTCGACCCCCAGCCGCCGCGCGAGTTCGGTATCGGTGGCGTAGATCCAGTCGTCGAGACTGCTGTGCCAGAAGTCGGCCGTCTCGCGCAGGTATTGGGCCACGTGGAATTCACCTTGCTCGTCGGCCATCTCGGCCGCCACGAGCAAGGCCGCGATCTCGGCCGCCAGCGTGAACGGACTGTATCCGGGGTCTTCCTCCCAGCGGTCTTGCTGCGTGGCCGGTCCGTTGCGTACGAGGTATCCCGCCGCATGCCGCACCATCGGCCAGAGCGCCGCGCGCTCGCCGTCGTCGAGCATGCCCTGGCGGCGCGCCAGGTCGACCAGCAGCACGGGCAGAGCGGCTTCGTCCATCTGAATGCCGTCCCAATACGCGGTGCCGTCGAGCCACATATTCTGGCCCCAGTGGCCGTCCGCCTCCTGGGTGACCTGGAGGTAGCGGAGCACGCGGCAAGCGATGGCTTTCGCTCCGGCCGCCATCAATCCGCCGGCAGATTCGACCAGATCGCGCGGCCACACCAGGTGATAGCCGCCCAGATCGTTGTCGCCCTTGGAAAACCCCCAAGGAATGGACAAGCTGGCCACGAGTCCGCCGGGAAAGTTTTTGGCCTCGTGCGTGTGGATCACCGCCGTGCTGACACGATAGACGTTCTGCTCCGTCTGCCGTTCGCCGTTGGGCCGCGGCCGAGCGGGACGGATGGCGCTCGTCGGTTCGCTGTCGAGCGGGAGCAGCGCTTCTTGCCAGTGTCGCCACTCTCTCACATAGGAGTGCCGCGCCGGTTCGATCCCCTCGAGCACGCTCGATACCACACGGTGGGCCGCCTCATGGACGGTCTGACCGAAACCGACCGCCAGTACAAAGTCGCCATGACAGGCCGCCAGGTTGATCTGTCCCGTCAGGGCGACGTTGCCATGTTCGGCTCGCTCATACTGCCAGGTGAGTCGCCCGTGGTGCGAAAGATCCTGCCAACCGTCGCTGACGCCGACGAAGCCGACCGATCGCGCCAGCCACGGAGCTGAACACGCGATCGCCATGCCGATGCCGTTCTGCCCGGCGAAGAGGAGTGGTACGCCCTTGTAGTCGCCGACCCAGGCTGTGTTATCGCTCCCCTGGTTGCCGAGGTGTGGCGAGGCGAGCAAGAACAACTGGTAGGCGTCGAGTTCGCCGACTTGTGGCCTGAAGTGTACGTGCTGCAACAGCACGGGCCGCCGCGGATCGGAGAAGATCTCCTTCTCGATCACGTAGCGGCCCTGCATGCAGGCGTTCGTTATGCGATAGGCCGGGACCCCTTCCGCAAGATACTCGACGCGCGACCGGGCGTCGCGCTTCTCTTCGGAGAAGAACCGGCCGCCGTCGGTGACGATCAGGCCCATGTCGCGAGTACAGGCCAGATCGACGCGCGGGTAGTAGACCTCGTTGACGATGCCGTGGCTGAGCGTGAACCAGAGCGGGCTGGCATTGCTGAGCGCGGTGCCCACGCCTTGCTTGGCGCTGGAGGTCCAGCGCGGCGGTAGGCCGGGTCTGCCGGGGGCGGAATGAGTCTCGCTCACGAATCCTCTCGTTTCTCGCCTTTCCGGCGCCGGGCGGTTGCACGACGCTCCACCATTTTTTAGTTCACGCCGACGGGAAGTCAAATCACTACAGGGAGGGGCTAAAGAGAAGCGCCGAAGGCCTTCGAGAGCCGGGCGAAACGGCGGAATCGGTGAACTACACTGGTCGCCTCGGCGCGGGCAGAATCGTACCCCTCGCGCCTCGTATGGCCGCGGGTGTCGCCGATGATGGCCGCTCCGTTCTACAATCAATCGAACATGCCGTATCCTCACCGAATCCGTCTGCGTGGTCCGTGGCAGTTCGAGACGCTGGCCCGTTATGCTTCCGCCGCGCAGGAGGGCGCTACGGCGCAGGGCGAGCCGCCGGGCGCCGGCCGCACGACCGTGCCCTCGGACTGGGGCGATGTGTTGGGCGCCGACTTTCGCGGCGTGGTGCGCTATGCACGCCGGTTCAATCCGCCGGCATCGCTCGATGCCCATGAGCGTCTATGGCTGGTCGTCGATGGCGTCGATGCACGGGGCAGCGTCTCGCTCAACGGCAACCAGCTCGGCAACGTCGAGGGTTACGCGGTGCAGGCGAGCTTCGATATCACAAGCCTCGTAGCGGCACGCAACGAGTTGCAGCTCGATGTCGAATTGCCGGTCGAGGCCTCTCCAGGCGGCGCGCCCTTGCGGCCCGGCCGCGAAACGATGCCGGGTGGACCGGTCGGAGAGGTCTGGCTGGAGGTGCGATCGGAGTGGTTCATCGATCGGCTGGCGATCTGGAGCGTCGCCGATTCGCTACCAGCTTTCGTTGCCCACGGTCGACTCGCCGGCGACGCGGCCGGCGCTCGCCTCGCCGTAGTCATCAGCGGTTGCCAGCGCGAGCTGGCCTATATCGAGGCCACAGACGGTGAGGATTTTGAAGTTTCTTTCCAGGCCGGCGATTTTCCAAAATGGACCTGCCTCGCGCCGCAACTCGCACCCGTCGAAGTGAAACTGCTCTCGGGTGGAGCCTCGGTATGGCAGACACAGATCGAAACCAGCTTCCGCGCCGCTCAGACAAACGACGCTCTTACGTACCTCGCTCGAATCCTACCCGAGGCCGATTACGCGGATTTTGACCGCCGTGGTGCGTCCATCGTGCAGCAAGTTCCGCTCGCTTGGGCCGACAAGGTCTGCCCCCGCCTGGCGCATCACCCCGCCATCGTCGCTTGGTCGGTAGAGGCCGGAGAGCAACTTCCCGCGGCGGCTACGTGCGGGCGTTCATGGTGCGCGGCGCCAATGCACGGCATACCGAGCGATCGGTAAAACTGGCACGCATCCTGGGGCCATTGCAGCGCCGAGCCGTTTCGCGCAGGTTTCGCTAGTCTTCCCCATCGACCGGCACGCCCGTTGCTCCGCTATCTTCCGCAAAATCGGACTAATCGCGTCATTCGTCAAATGCCGAAAGGCCATACAGGGGAGTCGGTGATGCGGCGAGCGTGCGGATCGTCTCCCGTCGCCGCTTGGCCGGCGTCCCGGCGGCGAATAAGCCGCGTCGAGCATTCGACCGCGACATCGTATTTTGCAGGACCCAACCATGAACAAGTTGATTACCGCTGCGGCGTGCACAATGTTCCTCGCCACTGCTCCCGTCTTCGCCCAGTCGCCGCGAGCCGAACAACGAACGGCCCCCGATGCCGACAAGCGTGCGGTCGACAAGGATAGCGCTTTCGCCAAGAACGGTCCGTCGATGTCGGAAATGACGCCCGAGATGTGGCTCTACACGCAGGAAATGCACCGGCGCGAAGACCCGAAGGAAGCGGTACGGCGCAAGGCCGAGTTCCGCACGGCGCAGCGCCAACGCCGCATGGCCGCGCGTGAATGGTTCGGCTATTCCAATGCTCGCCCGGCTGTGAATCCGGACCCGTTCAGCGGCGGTTCTTACTCCGCGCATTGGTCGGCCAACAATGCCATGCGTCCCGATCAGTGGATCGGTAACAGCCGCGCCGCCGTTCGCCGATAGCGCGAGACGATCACGGGGCGACTGTCAAAAGAAAGCCGCTGGGGCAGGGCTCGCGTATAGCGATGGGCGCCGGACGTCTTGCACGTCCGCAGCGCCCATTTTCGTTAGCGGCTCTTCTTGGCCTTCTTTGGGGCGGCCTTCTTGGCGGCCTTTTTCACAGGCGCCTTCTTAGCGGTCTTGGCCGCCGTGCCGGCGGAAGCTGCTGCACCGCTGGTCTTCTTGCCGAAGACGCTTTCCCAGTTCTTCGAGAACTCGGGGCTCGGTCCTGAACGTACAATCGGTCCCGACATGGTCGCTACGACTCCTCATCCGTGGTGATTTTCGTGTTACGTGGCCCACCATTCTAAAGCGCGTCGCCGGGCGAACAAGTGCCGAGCGGCCGACTTCGCCGCGCCATCTCGCCCAGGGCGAGTTATACTGGCTGGGGTGCCCATTACGACTTTGGATGCCAATACACGAGCCTCTGGGAGAATCGCCATGCGTCGCCCCTCGCACGTCAACGTCGGTCGGCTTTCGCTCGCCGCGCTGATGTTCGCTCTGCCACTCGCTGCCAACGCGCAGGAGCAGCAACCGACGGTCGCCACCTACACCACGTGGATCACCGGTTTGGCTTTTTCGCCCGATGGCAATACGCTCGCCAGCGTGGGCGGCCAGACCCTCTTGTACCGACCGGGTGAGATCAGGCTTTGGGATCCCAACAGCGGACAACTCAAGGCGACATACACGGGCCATAACACGGTCGTGACCGCGGTAGCCTTCAGCCCCGACGGCCAAACGTTGGCCACCGCAGGCTACGACGGCACACTCAAGCTGTGGAACGTTGCCGATGGCAAGGAGAAAGCGTCGGTCGCGGCGCACCAACATTGGATCATGGGGCTCGCCTATTCCCCCGACGGGCAGACGCTGGTGACCGCCAGCGAAGACGCGACGGCGAAGCTTTGGAACGTTACCGTCACACCGCCCGCCGAAAAGCTGGCGCTCAAGGGGCACATGGGTGCTGTGATGGGCGTGGCCTATGCGGCCGACGGCCAATCCGTCGCCACCGCCAGTGGCGACAAGACGGCCATCGTCTGGAACCCGACGAACGGTGAAGTGATCAAGAAGCTCGAAGGCCATACGGACGCGGTGTCGGCCGTAGCCTTCGTGCTCGACGGCAAAACGCTGGCCACCGGCAGTCACGATCGCACCGTGAAACTCTGGAACATCGCCGAAGGGAAAGAGATTGCGACGCTCGCCGGACATCACAACTGGATCGGTTCGATCCGCGCCTCGTCAGACGGCAAGGCACTGGCCTCGGCCAGTCACGACCGCACGGTCAAGTTGTGGAACCTTGAAACGAAGCAAGAGACGGCGACGCTCAAGGCCTACAAGAGCACCGTGTGGGCCGTTGCGTTCTCGCCCGTCGCGCAGTTGCTGGCCACGGGGAGCCACAGCGATTCTTTGACGATCTGGCGGCAAGGCTGGGTCGAATCGTTCCCCCATGTGGCGCCACCTGCCCAGCCCGGCAACGTAACTGCCAGCGCGGCAAAGTAGTTTCGGATCAGGCAGCCATCGCGGTTGTCAGCCGTTGCTTTGTCAGCCGTTGCCGCGCCGCACTGGCGCGGTGTAGTGGCTCCATAGCCCAGACCGATCGCGCTCGTTTCCACCCGTCTGCTCATCACGTCGGCAACGATTCTGTGACGACGTTGAAAAGTTGAAAGATCGCCTCGGTGCGGCCTGAAAGACCACACACTTGGGACGATGTGGCGTCGGTGTGGCATCATGGCGGACATCCGCCCCACACGTCTTTTCGGTCGCCGTAGGCGAGAACGGCGAATCGACTAAAATGCGCCCATGACCCGACTGTTTCAGTTCAGCGTGAGGACGTTGATGTGGTTGACGGTGGTCGTGGCCGCTTTCTTAGGTGGCACGCGGTCGGAGCGATTCCTGAAACAGGGTCGCCCCTACCCAATGGAAAGGAGGATATGGGTTGCGCTCGATGAGCAGACCAGCCTCGACTTCAACGAGCAGCCGCTTCGCGACGTGCTCGAATACCTCAAACAGCGTCACGACTTCTTAATTACGATAGACGAAGGGGCCCTCCGTGACGTTGGAGTGCGGAGTGACTCGCCGGTTACGTGCAGCTTTAGTGGGCCCCTACACTCTGCCTTGGATCTACTGCTTAACGATCTCGGCCTAACCTATGAGATCGGCAGCGGAGTTCTCACGGTCACGAGGATGCAACCGGCTTATCCCTGGTTCCGCTTCCAAACGTTGCTATGGGGCGCGGCCGCGGTCGTTGCGTTTGCGGGCGGAGCCACGTTTGCGTGGAAGCGTGGACACCGGGCAACGGCCGCGGCTCCGCCCACCGGCCCCGACAGGTCGAATAGCCCCATGCGGCGCCAATTCTTCTTCAAGACGATGCTGTGGTTGATCGTCGTGGCGGGCGCGTTGTGGACCGGAATGTGGTGGCCGGCAATCGCGCCTGCATGGGGCAAGCCATCGTATGAAGAGCCGCGCTACGGTTGGGGAAAGTTTCGTTGGTGGACTGGGCGGGTGGAAGTGGTCAAATGGATCCCTGATAGCGCGATGACTACCCCAGATTCTTCACCACACTAATAGCCCACTACCGAAAGTAGGATACTTTCCGGCGGAAGATTGCTCGCGCCGGGAGCAGGGGCTACAATCAGGTCATGCAACGGTCGGCGTGGCTATTCTATCTAGTCTGCGTTTCGTCGATTGCCAGCAGCCTGCACAACTGGCAAGAGGGCCCCTTCGGCGAGACATCGCACCAGCCGTTCGCGCTGAGCCTTGCGACGGTTCCGGCAAGTCCTGCGACCTCGCCCGCGGACGGAAGCAACTCCGCCCTCAGCGAAGGGGTCGGTGGCCGTCAGTTCCTGCTCCGCGAAAACACCTCTCGTTCCCTGAGGGCGCAGCGCACCAAGGCGATTGGGCGTGCGGAATGCCTGTCGCGCACCGGTCTGCGACCCGGTGGGGCAGAAAGACGCTGTTCGTTGCTGTGGGTGCACACCTGCAGCGTGTCGTTGTCCGAGCGACATGTTCGGCTCCAGATCTGATTCGGCTCCTTCTCTTGGACGTGGTTGATCGTCCTGCGGCTGCGCCGACCGCTTGGCCACGCACGCCCCGCGTTAAGCATCTGCGGAAGGTCGTGCGCGGTATCGAGCCCTCGCAAGCCGCGGGATGCCCGCTTACCCCTTCTTGGAGCCGAGGTCTTTATTTATGGCAGGAACAACCTGTGAAGTGCCGGCGACCGGAACCGCTGGCGATGTGAGAGCCGCTGGCGATGTGAAACACGTGGTCGGCGAACACCCGCCTGCCGCGCCTGGCAAAACGGCTGGCGGTGCGGAGCAACCGGCATCCGCCAACGCGCTCGATCGGCGCCGCCAACCCGGTGCACCTCTTCGAGCGGGTGTCATCGAGACGAATCGCCAGCGCCTTCACGCGCATTGGGGCGACATCCTCGTGATACTGACGTTCGCCGCCTTGGCGTACATTCTGCCGGTTCTCGCCTGGCGCGCATGGTACGGGCCCTGAGAGCGGCCGACAGACGAAAGCTCGACCTCACGGGCAAAATCGACCAATTGCGCCGTGATTTAGAGCAACCGGCGGAATCGGATAGAGCTCCACAAGATCGGCGTTCCACGGCCGATTTTTCGCCTACGGCGCTCCCGCTTCCGGGGTTTGTCAGCCGCTCCTAGCGGTCTCTGGACGGTGCATCCACTGGCCTTGCTCCGGCCGAAGAAGCGGTGGTACACTCCGCCTCCCTTTTGCCAACCGCTGATACTGCCGATCGCCGGCGGCATCGGACCGATCACGCTCGGCATCAGGATGGCATGGCGGCCTTGGTTAGGGTCGCTCGCAACGACGTAGAGGCGGCCTCGAAGGGCCATCCAGCCGACAGGAGGCCGCTTGTGCTTTCCAGATGGCCAATCCGAAAGAAACTTGCACTCTGCCTGGTGCTACTGCTCGTCATGGTGGGCACTTTGGGCTGGGGGGGCATTTTCGGCCTCTACGCCTACCGTTCCTTGGTGCGCAGCCTGAGTCGGCGCGTGCCCGAACTGCCGCTCGCCGATACGCTCAGCCAACGCGTCGGCGACCTGCGTGTCGCCCTGAGCGACGATGCACCGCTCGTGCAGGCCGCGCAGACCGCCGGTCACCCGGGAGCCTATCAGATCGATGCGCCCCTGGTGCTCTTTGCGCGACAGGAATTCGAAACGGGTCTCGAAAACGTCAAACTCTCGCTCCATCGGTATCGCAACCAGCTCGTCAACAACCCCGACCAATCGGGTCAGATCAGCGATAGCCGGCAGGAATGGGAGACGGTGCATGAAATCGATGCCCTGCTCAAGCAGATCGACACCACGATTCACGACCCGTCGTGGCTGCTCGACGAACCCAAACGTGGCGACCTGAAACGCGATCTCGATGCGCTTCAGCTCCTGGCGGCGCGCCTGCCCAACTACCTCTACGACGGCATCAACGAATCGACGAGCGAAGCCAAGCTGCAATATCGCCGGCTGCTCACGCTGAGTTGGACGACGTGCGGTGCGGCCGCCCTACTGCTCGGCCTGTTCGTCCACCTCTTCTATCGCTGGGTGTTCCGGCCGCTGCGGATTCTCATCAACGGCTCGCGCAAGGTCGCTCGGGGGCAATTCAATTACCGCATCCGCTTGCAAACGAACGACGAGATGTCGGAACTGGCGCGAGCCATGAACGACATGACGGTCCGCTTCCAGGACATCCGCGACGATCTCGATCGTCAGGTGCAGGAGCGGACCAAGCAGGTGGTGCGCAGCGAGCAACTCGCCAGCATCGGGTTTCTGGCCGCCGGTGTCGCGCACGAGATCAACAACCCGTTGGCGTCGATCGCCATGTGCGCCGAATCGCTCGAAGGGCGGGTCGGCGCCTTGCTCTCCACGGGCGACGCCGACCAAAAGATCATCGCCGATTACCTGCGCATGATCCAATCCGAGGCCTTCCGTTGCAAGGAGATCACGGAGAAGCTGCTCGACTTCTCGCGCATGGGCGAGATGAAGCGACAAGCCACGGACTTGGGTGAATTGGTGCGAGGGGTGATCGACATCATCGGCCACGTTCCCAAGTATCACGACAAACACGTCGAGTTCACCGCGGCCGAATCGGTGGTGGTTTCTGCTAATCCGCAGGAGCTGAAACAGGTTGTCCTCAATCTTTTGGCAAATGGCCTCGATAGCCTGGAACCCAACGGCACCGTGCAAGTGACCGTGCGCCGCCACGCGAACGAGGCCGAGATCGTCTTCGCCGACAACGGCTGCGGGATGACGGCCGAAGTGCTGGAACATTTGTTTGAACCGTTCTTTACTCGCCGCCGCGGTGGACAGGGCACCGGCCTGGGGCTGTCGATCGTGTTTCGCATCGTGGAAGACCATGACGGGACGATCGAACCCAAGAGCGACGGGCCCAACCGTGGGTCGACGTTCCGCGTGCGCCTGCCGTTGGCGCCGCCATCCGCCATCGCCGATAAGGAGAAATCGTATCGCTACCAAGCCGCCTAAACTCAAGCTACTCTTCGCCGACGACGAGGCCTCCTTGCAGTCGGTGATGAGCCTCGAGCTGCCGCGCATGGGGCACGAGGTGACGGTGTGTCCCGATGGTGCCGTGGCCGTTGCGGCGCTCGAGCGCAACACATACGACTGCATCCTCGTCGATCTCGACATGCCCAAGCTCTCCGGCATCGAGGTCATCGCCCGCGCGAAGCAATTGTCGCCCGACACCGAGGCGGTCGTACTGACGGGAAAATCGTCGCTCGAGACGGCGATCGCCGCGCTCAAGCAGGGCGCGTTCGACTACCTCACGAAACCGTGCAAGCTGATCGAGTTGGAGGCGCTCCTGCGCCGCGTCGCGGAAAAGCGCGAGTTGGTCAACCGGTATCGGGCGCTGAAGCGGCAGCTCGAACGGGTCGAGGGGCAGTCGAACCTGATCGGCGATTCCGGTTCGATGGAGCGCGTGCGCACGCTCATCGCCAAGGTGGCGCCGACCGATTCGACCGTGCTGGTTCTCGGCGAAACGGGCACCGGCAAGGAGTTGGTCGCGCGGGCCATTCACGAACAAAGCCTGCGGGCCGAAAAACCCTTCGTAGCGGTCAATTGCGGGGCGCTGCCCGAGAGCCTGATCGAGAGCGAACTGTTCGGCCACCGTCGCGGCGCCTTCACCGGCGCCGACGAGCATCGCGTCGGTCTGTTCGAAGTGGCGAGCGGCGGCACGATCTTTCTCGACGAAATCGGTGAGCTGCCGAAGGCGATGCAAGCCAAGCTGCTGCGCGTGCTCGAATCGGGCGAGATCCGCCGCGTGGGCGACAACGAGTCGTTCACCGTCGACGTGCGCGTGGTGTGCGCCACGCACCGCGACCTGGAAGAAATGGTGGCCGAGGACGAGTTCCGCGAAGACCTGATGTTTCGCATCAACACCTTCGAGATCCGCCTTCCTTCGTTGCGTGAGCGGACCGACGACATCGCCGAGTTGGCCCGGCACCTGCTCAAGCGTTTTCGGCCGGCGGCGCGGAGC
Organism: Pirellulales bacterium; assembly: GCA_035547915.1. GTDB lineage: Bacteria > Planctomycetota > Planctomycetia > Pirellulales > JAICIG01 > DASSFG01. Next base: position 148,847 of record DASZTS010000007.1, read on the forward strand.
AACGACCTGTTGTTCACCGCCGAAGCGATCCAGAGCTTGCAGACTCACACCTGGCCCGGCAACGTGCGCGAATTGGCCAACGTGATCGAGCATGCGGCGATCCTCTGCGACGAGCTGCCGATCGGTGCCGAGCACCTTCCCAGCCGCTTCGGCTCGCGGCGCCTACGCGGGCCGCATTTCAAGACGGTCGGTCCGCCGCAGACGTTGCGCGAGATCGAGTTGCAAGTCATCCAGCAGACGCTCGATAAGCACAGCGGCAATAAGCCCAAGGCCGCCGAGGAACTGGGCATTAGTTTGAAAACGCTGTACAACAAGCTCAATCAGGTGAGCCAGCTCGAGCAATCTGCGTAGCGGTGATGCACGATACTTCCGATCAGACGCCCGATCGTCCCACGCGGTGGGATCTGTCGAACGTTTTCTCCAGCCTCTCCGGCGACGACTATCTCGCCGCCTGCCAGAGCCTGGTAGCGGGGCTCGACGAAATCGAGCAGATCTTCGACCGGCACGGTATTCGGCGGCTCGCCCCGCAGGCACCGAGCGTGGGCCCCGCATGGATGCAGGCGCTCGCCGACGTGATCGGGCGGCTCAACGACCTGACGCGACTCTACGAAACGCTCGAGGCATTCATCTATGCCTGCGTGTCGACCGACAGTTACGATTCGGCAGCCCAGCGGGAGATGTCGAAGCTGGAACTCGTCGACGTGCGGCGACGCAACATCCACGTCCGCCTGCAAGGCTGGATCGGATCGCTCGGTCATCTCCTGGAGCCCGCGATCGCGGCGAACGACGTTCTCGCGCGGCACCGTTTCTATCTGCTCGAATCGGTCCGCCAGAGCCGTTATTTGATGACGGAGGATCTGGAGCTGTTGGCGGCGGAGCTGTGTGTCGATGCCGGAGGCGCCTTCGGCCGGCTTCAAGGCAATGTGACCAGCCAGCTCAAGGTCGAATTCGAACGCGACGGGCGCGTCGAGCGTTTGCCCATCACGGTCGTGCGAAATCTCTCGTTCCATCCCGATCCGAACGTCCGCCGCCGGGCGCATGACGCCGAGATTGCCGGGTGGGAATCGATCAAGACGACCGTGGCGGCCTGCCTCAACGGAGTGAAGGGGACGGCCCTGACACTCGCTCGTCGGCGCGGCCGGCCGTCGGTGTTGGCGGCGGCGCTCGACGAGAACCGTATCGACCAGCCGACGCTCGACGCCTTGCTCGGCGCGATCCGCACGGCCTTTCCCCTGTTTCGTCGCTACTTCGCGGCCAAGGCCCACAAACTGGGCAAGAAGCAGCTTGCCTGGTGGGACCTCTTCGCGCCGCTGGGTTCGGCCCACACGACGTTCACGTGGCGGCGGGCCCGCGATTTCATCGTCGAGCAGTTCGGGACGTTCAGTTCCGAACTGGGCGAGTACGCGGCGACGGCGTTCGATCGCCGTTGGATCGACGGCGAGCCGCGCGATGGCAAACGAGGCGGGGCCTTTTGCATGGCGGTCGTGGGCGTCGACGAGAGCCGCATCCTGGCCAACTTCGACGGCGGCTTCGAGCAAGTGAGCACGCTGGCCCACGAGTTGGGGCATGGCTATCACAACCACTGTCAGTCGGGACTCGAACCGCTCCTACGCGGGGCACCTTCCACCCTGGCCGAGACCGCCAGCATCTTCTGCGAAACGCTCATTGCCGAAGCGACGCTCGCGCAGTCGAATCACGATGAGCAGGTGATGATCCTCGACGCGCAACTGGGCAACGCGGCACAGGTCTGCCTCGATATCAGCTCACGATTCCTGTTCGAGTCGAAGGTTCTGGAGACTCGCGCGGCGGGCGAGCTGAGCGCCGATGAGCTGTGCGAACTCATGCTCGCGGCCCAGCGCGAAACGTATGGCGACGCGATCGATCCGGCGACGTATCATCGTTTCATGTGGTTGTGGAAGCCGCACTACTACAGCTACGAACACAATTTCTACAACTTCCCCTACGCCTTCGGGCACCTCTTCGGCCTGGGCTTGTTCGCCATCTACCAACGTGAACAAGCCGCTTTCGTCCCCCGCTACCGCGAGCTGCTCAGGCGGACCGGCCAGGAATATGCCGCCCCCTTGGCGGCCCAGTTCGGCATCGATATCACCACCCTTGAATTCTGGCGACAGAGTCTCTCGATCGTCGCCGGGCAGGTGGACCGTTTTGAAGCGTTGTGACCGTTAACGTGCGGCGGCGGCCAGTTTCAGCACCGTGTCGAATTCGCGCTCGGTGACCGGCTGCACCGACAGACGCGAGCCGCGCCGCAACAGCTCCATCTTCTCGAGCGCCTTGACTTCGCGCAGCTCGTCGAGCCCCAGCGGGCGGGCGAAGATCTGGTCCAGCTTGATATCGACCATCTGCCAAATGGGATTCTCGGGCGATGCCTTGGGATCGAAATGGTGGTCGCCCTTCTTCCAGGCCGTGTTGTCTGGATAGGCCTCGCGCACGACGTTCGCGATGCCGACGATGGCGGGAGGCGCCGCGTTGGAATGGTAGAACAACACGCGATCGCCCACACGCATCTCACGCATGAAGTTCCTGGCCTGATAGTTGCGCACCCCGTCCCAACACGTCGTCTGATCGGGGCGTTTCGCCAGGTCTTGGATCGAAAACGATTCCGGTTCGGTCTTCAGCAGCCAGTGGTTCATGGATGCAGGATGTTTGGTTGTTGCGTCTTCGTCAATCGGCCCGGGCAAACAGGTCGCGGGCCACTTGGGCGGCTCGCTCCCACTTGTCGGCGGCCTTATAAAAATCGACATCCATCGCCCGCACCGTTTGGGGTGTTTCCACACGCAGGGGCATGTCCACCTGTGTCGAAAGTGGAATCTGCGCGCTGGGGCCTTTGGCCAGCTTGATTTCCACCGAAGGTGTCAACAGGTAATCGAGCAACCGGCGGGCCTGGTCCTCGTGAGGCGCTCCCTTGATGAGGGCCAGCGTGTTGGGGATGAATAGGGTGCCGAGTCCGCCCTCTTGCTGGTCCGGATAGATGATAGCGACCGGTCGGGCTCCCTCGACCTCGATCAGCGCGTCGTCGGTGTCGGTCAGGCCGAAGGCCAAATCACCTGCTGACACCGCGGTGGCGACTTGCTTGTTCCCCGAGCAGATCAGCACTTCGTTGGCCTGCATGGCGCGAAGCAGGCGTTCGGCCTCTTCGTCGCCCAAAGAGGCAAATAGGCAGGCGACGTGCGTAGCGGTTGTGCCGAACAGCGGCTTGGCCAGGCCGCAACGACCGCGCCATTTCTCGTCGGCTAGATCGTAGATCGAGCGGGGCCTATCTTCCTCGGGCACCATCTTCGTGTTGACGATGAGGACACGTGCGCGAGCGGCGAAACCATGCCAGAAATCTTTGGGTGAGGAGTATGCCGCCGGATAGGTATCGGCTAGCTTGGGCCGATAGATCTCCAATAGCCCGCGACGTTCGAGCCGCAGCGTGTTGATGATCTCGTTGTTCCAGAAGACGTCGCAGCGGGGACGGTCACTCCCTTCGGCCATGATCGCCCGGGTCAGGCTGATCGTTTTGGTCGACTCGACGTCGAACTTGGCGAGCGGCTTGACGCCCGTAGCCTTCTCGAAATCGTCGAGGATCGGTTGCGAGAAATCCGCATCGAGCGCGGCATAAACGATCACCTCGTTCGTCTGCCGATCGATGCAGCCCGAGAGGAGCACGAACAGCGGCAGGTACCAGATGGACTTCATTGTTTCGCTCGTCTTTGCCCGCCGCTCTCGGAAAAAAACGGCTCGGAGCAACCGATAAAACGGGAGCGAACTCCAAAAAAATCGGCGTTTCACGGCCGATTTTTGCCCACGGCGCTCCGGCTTTCGGGTTCTGTCGGCCGCTTTTAATCAGCCGCGCTTCGAGTCTATCCGAAATCCGAGCGGTACGCACAGCCGCCCAGGCTCAATCGGCCGCCCAGGCTCAATCAACGGCTATGCGCAGCCGCATTTCGAGCACCCCAGCACGCGCGATACATCAACGGCGGCCTGGCCAGACAAGATTTGCCTGGCGGTTGTCCGTGACGGAGCCCTGGGTGATACAATGTGCGCCTAGATGCAGGCAACATCCCAGGACAGCAGAAGGGATGCCTGTCCGACCGGCAGGATAGGTCAAGCGGTCCTAGAGGACCGTTTCACCGACCTTATGGAGTTGGCGAAGCTCTTCCAATTCGCTGCTGAGGCGGTGCCGCAAAGGGCTCTCGGCACGCAATTCGTCCAGCAATACCTCGGCCTTGACGAACGTATCGGCCGTGATCTCGGTCTTTACGAACAGCTTTCGCCAGCTACGGGAAACTTCTTGTTCGGTGAGCAAGTTTGCACCTTCCACGAAATCGCGAAGACAGAACCTACATCCTCATTTTAAAGGGCTGGCCGGAGTACGCAATAGCCATCCGGCCGGGCGGCGCCGTGAGGGTGCACGCCAGCTTCCGTGCTTGTTGGTGGGGTGCAAAAAAGCTCAATAGGAGAATTTGGTTTGGGAGCGTTAAAGTAGGGCGAGTACCGGCGGCAGGGAAGGCCGCGGTAGGCTTAAGGAGATCCAATCATGGACGA
>DASZTS010000008.1:0-32746 GCA_035547915.1 Pirellulales bacterium
TCGTCCATGATTGGATCTCCTTAAGCCTACCGCGGCCTTCCCTGCCGCCGGTACTCGCCCTACTTTAACGCTCCCAAACCAAATTCTCCTATTGAGCTTTTTTGCACCCCACCAACAAGCACGGAAGCTGGCGTGCACCCCGGGTTTCGGCCCGCTCGGAACTGATCTGGCCGCGATTCCCCGCTCGCCGATACAATGGCGGGCCATGTCTGGACGCCCCAAAAGGCCCTATTTTCTGGCGGTTTTGACGATCGTCGCGCTGGCCGTGCGGCTGGCGGCGATCTGGCTCGTCGGCGGTCGCGAACCGGCCAGCGGCATAACCTACGAACATGGCGAGATCGCGGAAAACCTCGTCGCAGGTCGCGGTTTTTCGGTAAATTTCCTGGGTTCGTCGGGACCGACCTCGCAGCAGGCCCCCTTCTATCCGGTCCTGCTGGCCGTGATCTACGACCTCTGCGGCGTCGATTCTGCGACCAGCTTGCTCGTCGTCCAGGTCCTGCAAGCGGTGGCCGGAACGCTGCTCACGCTCTGCGTCGTCTGGCTGGCCCGGTCGCTCTTGCCCGACTGGCCGACACTCGCCGCGACGGCCGGTTGGCTGGCCGCACTCTACCCGAGCCACGTCTACCTGGTCACCCATTTCCAGGTTGCCGTCTGGGCCGCGCTCGTGCTCACCGCGCTGCTGGCATGGGTGGCCTGGAGCGGCGGCTGCCACACCTGGAGCAAGGCCCTGGCGACCGGCCTGTTGTCGGGCGGTCTGTTGCTGATCGATCCGATTCTGGCGCTGGCGCTTCCCGCCGTGGCCTACCTGTCCTGGCGACGCGATCGCGACATGGTCGTAGGCGACGGACGATGGACCGTTTTCGGGGCTTGGGCCGGCCGCATGGGGCGCCTGGCGACCATCGCCGCGACGGCTGCACTGGTCATCGCACCCTGGCTGTACCGTAACTATCGCGTGCACGGCGAACTGGTGTTCGTCAAATCGACCTTCGGCTACGCCTTCTGGCAGGGAAATAACCCGGTGAGCTGGGGGACCGACAAGATTCCCAAACGATCGGACGAGACGCTCCGGCTGGCGCATGACGGTTCGATCGCCGACCAGCACCGCGCCATGTGGGATGCCCGCCACGAGACCCTCTACATCGACGACGTATTGCTCAAGCCGACCGGCTACGATCAATTCGCCGGGCTGACCGAGCCCGAGCGTTCTCGGTTGCTCGGCCGCCAGGCGTGGGATTTTGTGCAACGGGAGCCCGCGCGCTATGCGCGACTCTGCGCACGTCGGCTGCGGTATTTTCTCCTCTTCGACGAGACCAACCCCAAGGCGCGCCACCGGCTCTATCGAGCGACCACCGTCGGCTGGCTCGTATCGGCCGCGATCGGCGTGCTGGTGCTGCGACCGCGCTGGCGGACGCTCGCACCCCTGCTGGCCATCTTTGCGGCAGTGACGGTCTTCCACACGCTGACCATCACTTCGGCCCGCTTCCGCATCCCGATCGAGCCGCTCTCGTTGATCTGGGCCGCCGCTCCGTACGCGACCCTGTTCGATCGTTTCCGGGCGGCAATCCAGTCTTGGCGGCAAACACGGCGCGAAGAAGAAGAGCACGAGGCGTACGGACCGCGGCACGCATTGAAGGGACCGCACACGCCGACCGAGCGCCGCTATGCCAAGAAAGAGCTGCGGCGTTTGCTGCGGAGATGACCGCCCGAGGCCGAGTGACGATCGTCCGCGTTACGGCTGTTTTCGCAGCCGAATCCAGTCGCTGTGGAAGACGCCCGGCTTGTCGACGCGCTCGTAGGTATGCGCGCCGAAATAATCGCGTTGGGCCTGCAATAGATTGGCGGGCAGGCGTGCCGTACGGTAGCCATCGTAGTAGGTCAGCGCGGTCGTAAACGCCGGTACCGCGATGCCCAACTCAACGGCCGTCGCCACCACATGCCGCCAGGCAGGCTGCGCCTGCTCGATCGCCTTGGTGAAATAGGGCGCGAGCAGCAGGTTCTCCAACGCCGGATCGGCGTCGAACGCCTCCTTGATCCGCTCCAAGAACCGCGCGCGAATGATACAGCCGCCGCGCCAGAGCAAGGCGACGCTGCCGTAATCGAGGGGCCAGTCGTGTTCGGCCGCGGCGGCCTGCAACTGCACGAAGCCCTGCGCGTAGCTCGAGATCTTCGAGGCATAGAGGGCCTGCCGCACTTCTTCGATAAAGGCCCGCTTGTCGCCCTGGAAGCGGGCCGTCGGACCCTTGAGCTTCGCGCTTGCCCGCACGCGCGCGTCCTTTAAGGCCGACAGACTCCGCGCATAAACCGCCTCGGTCACCAGCGTGCTGGGTACGCCCAGGTCGAGGGCGAGCTGACTCATCCACTTGCCCGTCCCCTTGGCGCCGGCCTTGTCGAGGATGGCGTCGACCAGGTACCCCTTGCCGTCCGGATCTTTGACGCTGAAGATGTCGCGCGTGATCTCGATGAGATAGCTATCCAACTCTCCGCGGTTCCACTCGGCAAACACGTCGTAGAGCTCGTCGTTTGACAGGCCGAGCGCCTGGTGGAGCAGGAAGTAGGCCTCGCAGATCAACTGCATGTCGCCATACTCGATGCCGTTGTGGACCATCTTCACATAATGGCCCGCGCCGCGGGGTCCGACCCACTCGCAACAAGGAATGTCGTTCCGCGGGCCAACCTTGGCCGCGATGGCCTGGAAGATCGGTTTGATGATCGGCCACGCCGCCGGACTGCCGCCCGGCATCAGGCTCGGCCCCTTGAGGGCTCCCTCTTCGCCCCCCGACACGCCGCTGCCGACGAAGAGCAACCCCTTCGACTCGATATATTTGGTGCGCCGTTCGGTGTCGGCAAAGTGCGTATTGCCGCCGTCGATCAAAACGTCGCCCGGCGACAACAACGGCAGCAACTGTTCGATGACCGCGTCGACCGCCGGTCCCGCCTTGATCATGAGCATGACCTTGCGGGGCTTCGACAACCCGGCGACCAGATCTTCGACGCTATGGCAGCCGAGGAATTTCTTCCCTTTCGCCCGGCCGGCGATGAAATCGTCGACGACACTGGTGGTACGGTTGAAGACCGCCACCCGGTAGCCGTGGCTCTCCATATTGAGGGCCAGGTTCTCGCCCATGACGGCGAGGCCAATAAGTCCGATATCGCAGAGTTCAGCCATGCGAGCAGTATAGCGGCGGAGGGCCGGCCTCGCGAGACGGTGGCAGGGGCGCGGTTCGCGCGGATTTTGACACCAGGCTACTGCCCTCTGGTAGACTGCCCCCATGGCCTCCCCCGTAACCCCGTTCAGCGTGGGATTTGTATGATTTGTGGCGACCTCGGAAGCCTTAGTCCGGGACAGCGGGCAATCGTGCTTGCAAAGCCATGTTGGCGAATGCGTTGGTTTGCGTCGCTCTTGAATTGGAACGGCCTGCAACTCCAATGGGTTAGGCTTGATGAGGAAATCATCGTCTCCTATGTCACTACCGACATAGAGTTCCACATCCAGATCAACGAGCTGCGCAATCATCCGGGGCTGCATCAAGCAACGACGGGGCCGTTTCGGTACGGAATTGGTCCACACGTCGGTTGGCATCGTTTCGAACTTTTCGACGACGATGCCCGTCTGCTCGCGGAGTCACAGCGACTCAAGCCGTTCCTTGACCGACAGCAATTTCGCGACCCGGCCAGGCGAGTTTTGTGGAAAAAAGCCCACCCTGAACTCCTGCTGAAGAAGCGTAAGCAGTAATGACTCGCCCACAATTCACCCTCCGCGCGTTGCTGGTGCTCATGCTGGCGGCAGCTTGCTTCTTTGGCGGGATACAGTTTGAACGGGAGCTTGCCCGACATAGGCCCAAGGCGGTTCTCTATTCGAGCAACCTTGACATTCCGTTTCCCTGTGGCCCTTTCGGCCTCGAGGCCAGCGACCCGATGCCAACGGCGCCAAAGTCAGAGGCGCAGTGACCGTGCCCCGCCAGTTCTCCTTGAAAACGTTGCTGTGGTTGATGGCCGTGGCGGGGGCGTTCTTCGCTGGCGCGGTATGGCAAAAGCATCTCCATGCGCTCAAGCGACCGTGGCGAAACGATCCCGAATTCATGGAGTTGCCAGACGGTTCGATTTGGCGACGCGTGTTCGATATAGAAGACGAGTGACGGTGCCCACTTCCCGAGCACCGCAATACAACCGACCAGTTTTCGCGGTTCGGTTTGATTCGGAGGGAAACGCTACCGCCACCGCCGGCCGCCTTGCCCGAACTGAGGGCGGATCTCGACCCCGTTCGGTCGGTTGCCCTAAGCTAAGCGATCTGGCGGGTAAAACGAGCGGCTTCCGCCCGCAGGAGCAGTTCGATCTCCCACCCCTCGGTGCGGATGCGCAGGTCGAGGTAGCTGAGGAATCGCACGACGGCGAAGTAACCGATCACCAACCAGAGCGCGACCTGGAGCCAAATGGTGAATTGGGAGGTCGCGTCGACCGCTTCGCCAGCCAGCTCGCGCACCAGGAACCAGAGCGACCGCCAGAAGACGAACACCAGCAAGGCGCCCAAGAGGGTGGCGCCGATCCAGCGGTTGAACAACTCTCCCCGGTTGCGACTGTGCATGTTCGAACTGCGGCTGAACGTGCTCGTGCCGAGCGGCGATGTCTTGCGCAGCGGATTGCGCTCCAGCAAGATGATCTCGCTGAGATAGGGCCAAAAAACGAACAAGGCCGGAATGAGGATGACCATGGCGATCACCGCCCCGCGCAGCAACACCTGGTAGAGGAACATCTGGGTGAGCGACGCGACGAAGTCCTTCAGCACCTTGCCGGCGCTGGGTCGCTCCAGGAACAGGGCCTGACCGAGATAGAGCGTGATCGGCGCCGTCGCCAGCGGCACCTCCCAACAGACCAAGAGCGCCAACCGGAAGAGATACGCGATGACGTCGTCCGGGTCGAGCGAGTCTTCGAAGAGCATGTCGCCCAGCAGCCAATGATTCAGGGCGGCCGCGGGTATGGCCCCGGCGAGCCAGCAGAGGGTAAGGGGACCGGCATGCTCGCGCAACACGGCCAGCGCCAGATCGAGGATATCGACGAAGCTCCGCTCGCGGATGGCGATGCGCGTCTTATCGAGTTGCATGCCCTGCGCCCCGCGGATATCCCAAGATGACGAAGTAGAACAAGAGCACACTCGTCGAGAGCACCGCCACCGAAGCCTTGAAGGGATACGGGAGCGCCGAAGGCGAAATATACCCCTCGATGAAGGCCGCGAGGCAGAACAATATCACGCTGAACGAAACGCTGGTCACGGCCTCCTTCGCGGCCAGGCGCAAAGAAGCCGTGCGCGTCATGCCGTTCGTGTCGACGATGGAAAAGCCCAGGCGCATGCCGGCGGCCGAGGCCAAGACGATGGCCGTCAACTCGAAGGGGCCGTGCGCCGTGACAAAGTGAAAGAAGTTCGTGCGCTGCGGGACGGTGGCCATGTGGCCGAAGACCGTGCCCAACTGAGCGGCGTTGGCGACGGTGATGAAAAGCCCGCCCACCCCCAGCACCAGCCCGGCGGAGAAACACTGCAAGCCGATGCTCGAGTTGTGCTGCACGTAGAAGCCCGACATGGCGATGCTGGCGTTGAGGTCGCGACCCTCGTGCGAGTGATCGTACATCTCCTCCATCGCTTGCATCGTGGGCCGTCCGACCATCTCTTCCGTAAACTTGGGCGATAGATAACCACTCGCCATCGTTGCCAAGAAGGTTCCCCAGAAGAGGGCAAACGCCAACCGCACCGATTTGTCGCGAAACAGACGCTGCGGGATCTCGTAGAGCAACTCCTGCATCCAGAGCGTCGGGTTGAACGAGCGACTGGGATAGAGTTGATTGTGCGCGCGGCCGACAAGCTGGTGCAGGTAGTGCACCGTGTTGGGCGGCAGTTGGTAGGAATCGGCCAGGGCCAGGTCGGCGCAGACCGCGCGGTAGAGCGCCCCGAAGCGCTCCACCGTGGCCGGCCCGAGCGTCTTGGCGCGACGATTCTCCAACAGCAGGCAATGTCGTTCCAACTCGCGCCAGTTATCGCGGCGCGACTGGAGAAAGTCGGCGACCTTCATCAGAAACTTCCGGCCGTACTCAAGGAGTGGGAATCAGGCATCGGCTCGGCCATCGGAAACGACAGAGCCTAACGTACTTGTATCACGGGCTGCGGCTCGGCGGGCCGTTGGGCCTCGTCGACGCGGTCGGTGATGAAAGTTCGATAGTATAAGGCACACAACAGCAGATCATAGTTGACGTCGGGCGGCAGGTTGAGCTTTTCGCGCAACGGTTCGCCGATGTGCATGGCAATCTCGATCCGCCGCCGCCAGGGAAACGTATGCCGCCGCTGTACATAGGCCGCCAAGGCGCGCGCCAGGCCGCGACTGGCGCGGAAGCCCGCCGGCAGGTCACCGGCTAGCCGGATCGCTTCGGGTTCTTGCATGGGCGCGATGCCATAGTGTCGCTGCGGTTCCTCGATGATCACCATCGTGCCCGCCGCCAGGTCCCCCAGGCGCTGATAGCGATCGTTCATCATGACCGTGAGCAGACCGAGCAGGTACGTGGGGAACGAAATGGGCAGCTCGGCGAACTCGATCACCGGCGGCAGCGCGTCGGCCGAGCGCAGAAAGTTACGCAGCACGGCCTGCCAGCCGTTGATCGGTTGCCCTTCGTCGGAGACGACGCGGATGCGCATCATCCGCTTACCCGGTGTTTGTCCGTTCCAATACGTCTCGAACAGGCCGCCGTAGAACCAGTCCAGCAGGAACCAGGCGACCAGCCCCACCGCCACGCCGATGCCGACCTGCCCGACGATGCCGAAGGCAACGTTGAGCATCAGCAGCACGATCACGGCCAGAACCTTGACGGCCACGTCGATCAGATAGGCCGGCAAGCGCCGAAACGGCCCCGCGACGCGGTACTGAAAGGCGATGTTTTCGGGAGTGACGATCTCGATCCGCGTATCAATCGGCGGTTGACCGGCCATCGTTACCTTCTCTTTTGGTCAACCGCGGGGGGCCGTTGTTTCGCGTGATCGATATGCTGGCATCCGGCCCTACCACATCCCGTCGGGCATCGGTCGCCACTGCCAACCGTCAAAATGCTCCACGGCCAGCCATTGTTCGCGCGGCACGGCGTCGAAGGTGGCATACCACCAACTCGGCTTCGAGTTGACCCGCGCCGCCAACGAAACGATGTTGCCGGCGATCTTTGCCGGCAGGTCTCCGTCGCGCTTGAAATCGTGCCAGGTGTGCGGCGCGACCGACGGAGCCACGCCGATGCGAATCGGCGTGATGCCGATGGTGTGCAACTCGTCGCGCTGAAGCAAACGAGCCGAACCGTCGGCACACGTCAGGTTCTTGGCGGCCGATGGCTCCCAGTCCTGATTGGTCGAAAACCAGACGGCCGCCCGGGCCTGCCCGCCCGCGAAGGCCGCGGCCGGCCGGATGGCCCGATCGCGGACGATACCCGCGAAGAAATCGCGAATCGTGTAATGCCAGACCACGGGAAGAGCGGACGAAATCATTTCTTCGATCCCTTAGATAGAGGGTCGCGCCTTCAACATGGGAAATCAACGGCAAACTTGGCCGGAAAAACTTAGGTAACTCGCCACACCCGGTCGCCGCGGGCCGTACCGGCACGCTTGGTCAAACCGGCAACGATCGCCGAGAACTCCTTGCGTGCGGCGCCCAGGCCCTCCGGAGTCTTGGGACCGCTCGATCGTACATAATCGAGCACCACTTGTTCGGCGGCCACGAACTCTCCGGCAATGTCGGCAATCTCGGCCGCCAGATCAAGCGGAATGCTCGTCACGCCGTTCGCGTCGCCGTGCAGCAGGTCGCCTTGCTTCACCACCAGTCCTCCCACCCGCACCGGCATGCCGATGTGCAGGATGTGGCAATAGGCGTGCGAGCAGATCGTCGTGCCGGTAAACACCGGATAGTTCAGCGCTCTCACCTGTTCCAGATCGCGACCACCGCCGGACGTGACCAACCCCACCGATCCGAACGCTTTGTAGGTCGAGCACATGACCTCGCCGAACGTGGCCGCGACTGGGGGATCGTCGAGATCCTGAAAGACCACCACGGCCGGTCCCGGCAGTTCCGCGAAACCGGCCACCTGTCGCTCCATGCTGCCATACGCATCGCCCGCGCCGGCCGGGGCATCGCTGCGAAAACAGGCCGTGCTGGCAAAACCGACCATTGGCGGCAGATGGGCGAAATTTGCCCTGATCCGACCGTCCATGTATCCGCGATTGCGCGGACAGAAATCGAACAGCTCGATCACGTTGCAGATGGTGGGCGTGTCGAAGCGAGCAAGCTTTTCAAGAACCGCGGTGGAAAACATGGGGAGATAGGTGGGTCCAACGATTAGAAATGCGACAACCGGCTGTATGCATAAATCGGCAATGACCGAGCAAACCCCATTTCCCGCGCCCTGTCAAGCAGCCACGCCGGTTTGGCATCCAATCTGCAAATTCCGGCCTGCGGGGAAACCCAACGGGGCCGGAACAGAGCACGTTGGGCACGAAAACGAACGACCTTGTTCAGGAGGGTTTTTAATGGTGAGGCGTTTCACCTGGATGGCCGCGTTGTTGGGGGCCATGACCTTGGCCACGGCCAGCACGACCTACGGACAATACTACGACTACTATCCGCCGCGCCCGGCGGCACGTGCGGCTGCCGACACGGCCCGCGCTGCCGGTGCCGTGGTGCGCGGAACGGCGCGCGCGGCCGACGCCGCGGTGCGGGGAACGGCGAGAGCGGCAGGCGCCGCGACGCGGGCCGCCGTGCGGCCGTATGGACCGGCCTACGGCCCGGGTTACTATGAGCCCGGTTACTATTACGGCCCCAGGCCTTATTACAGCGCTCGGCCGATCCTCCCGCGACCCTACGTCGAGTTCGAAGGCGGACCAGCCTGGTACTAGCCAGTAAGAGCGGCCGACAAAACACCGAGGTCGGATCGCCGTGGGGTGGAAAAATCGGCCGTGAAACGCCGATTTCGGAACGGGATCCGGTTTCGTCGTTTCTGCTTAGACTTAGGAGTGAAACCGCTCGACGAGTAAGCTCTGGAAAACCCGTAGCTGCGGAGAACCCGAGCAGAAAGCGTTGCCCTGCGGATTGGGTAGATTAGACCACCAGTAGGACGGATAGCAAGTTAGCGTTTTGTGAAATGCGCTGAATAGTCTCTACGTATTCACAGAGAGAACTTACAGGCTCGCCGACCGCCGTTGTTACGGTTGCGTAGTTGAGCCGGTATGGCTGGCGCTGAGGCCGACGAGTATCGTTCCGAAGATGATCAGAAGGGTACCGATCCAGCGCAGGGGGCCCACATGTTCGCCGAGGTAGAACGCGCCCATGAAGGCGGCCAGTATGTAGGATATCGCGCCCAGCGGTACGGCGACGCTGATATCGGCCATGGCCAGTGCGAGTAGCCCGAGCGGAAGCGCGATGATCATGCATACCACTCCCACGGCCGCGCGTCGATCGTGAAGTGCCTCACACAATCGTTCCCACTGACGCAGAGTGGGGTCTCCGGACGTGGTCGACTTGCGGTCCCTGAGGCACTTCGACACCAGCACCTGCCCGCAGTTGGTCAGCACGACGCCCAACAATACGACCGAGAATAATTTCCAGAACGCCCACATTGCTTCCTCCTTACCAACGGCCAACAAAACCCGAAGGCCGGAGGCCGATCGGATTCAGTCGGTTGCTCCAAATACATCGTGAACCTCAACCCATACATCCATTACTGGGGCGCGAGCGATCATGAGCGATGCAGTGCGATCGTTTTGCCAACCAACGCGAAACGGTCAGCATCGGCCGAAGTTCCTCTTCGACGAAACGCCGTTTGCACTTATCGAATTCCGCGAGCATTGACTGCCGTTCGACCGCGCCGGTTACCGGTCAGCCGCAGGTGCCGAAGACTTCACTCCAGCACGATGTCGACAAAGATGCGGTAGCCCGCGGTTTTGCGTTACGCACACCATCCTGATTCACTTTTCGCGGCAGCGGAACATCAAACATTGTGCCGCCGGCGATCTTAAATGAGTATTCGCCTCGGGTTGGTAGGGCCCTGAAGTTCTCTGAAACGCCGCGACACATTGTCGCAACGCGTCTGGCGTGGGGCGGCGGGCTGTCGTAGCTGGATTGCCGCAGGCCTGGTGATCGGGTCGGCAAGCGGCACCTATCTACTTACGGCAGCGCGTTTTTGGCCATTTGCGCCGAATCGGATGCGTCGCGGCGCGGCGGTTGCTAGCGAGGGTGGATACGACCTCGCGGTGCACCCGCACGCGGGACGGAACTGCGATCGTCTTGCGGGCCAGCGACGAGAACGTCGAGCACTTCGACCCATAGGACGGCATCATCGTTTCCGTTCGAGTAACGTTACGGCAGAAGCGGCCACTTCCCCACCGTCGCCATTCGCTCCGGGACAGGCGCGGTGCACCCCGCAAGTCGGGGCCCTCCCACACGGCATAATCGCGGTTTCATGGAAAGTGAATCGGAGTCCTCGGGGGCTCGCGTCCTCGTGGTCGAGGATCATTCCGACACGGCAGATTTCCTATCGCGGTATGCGCGCCTGCTGGGATGCAACGTCCGGACGGCCTCGAACGGTGCCGAAGCGCTCCAGATGTCACAGAAATTCCTACCGCAGATCGTGTTCTTGGACATCGGCCTGCCCGACATGGACGGCTGGGAGCTGGCCCGACGGCTGCGGCACGATCTGCCGGAACTCGACCCGGTGTTGATCGCCATCACGGCCTTTCGCAGCCAGGAGGATCGTATCCGCTCCATCGAAGCCGGCATCGACTATCACTTGAACAAGCCCTCGTTCCGGCAAGAGCTGATGCGGTTGCTGTTGCAGCTCGTGGGTAAGAGCTGACGCCACGGCGGCGGATGACCGACGCGGCCGTCCGTCAGGCGGCGCGGCGACAGAAGTCGGTCCAGATGATGTCCAAATGCCGCCGCACCGCCTCGACCGAGGCCGTCTCGCGGGTGGGCATGGTGCGCCAGAGGGGCTCGCGCGACAGACGCTCGACGAGCCCGCGCAGACCGGTCCGATGTTCACACAAGAACTCGAAGAGGGCCTGTTGGAATTCCGGGCGGCGGGCTTCCTCGCCGAGCGAGTCGCCCGAGAGACGCCAGGCCTGTAACAGACCCAACAGATCCGGCAGAATGCCCGCGCGCCAGGCGCGGTGCACCACGCGGTAACAACGCAGATCGGTATGCCGCGCGTCGAACGACGGCGCGGTGGGAAAGGTCACGCCCCGCGCATCGAGCAGCATGACGATCTCGGTGGCGTAGGGCAGGCCGGCCATCAACGCCAGGTGCAACTCCCGCCACCCGGCCGTCGCTGCGTCCGTCGCCATCGCACCCATCGCTCGCTGTCGCGCGTCCATCACGTCGACTCGCCCATGGTCGGCCCCTCCGCTCATTTTCCGTTTCGTCGATGCAAGCCGCGCGCCAATCCTGCGGCCGAACATAGATGCAAAATCTGGACAAGCTGGAGAGATCTTTCGGTCAATGCTCGAGCCTCGGACGGCGGCAATCTGCCACGCGAGGGTGTCGCACCGCGGCAAGTTGTCGCAGATTAAGAGCCGATGACAAGTTCGGGAGCCGGAACGCCGCGGGCGGAAAATCGGCGGTGGAAAAGCCGATCTTTTTTGAAGTTCGCTCCGGGTCCGTCGGTTGCACTATGACAGTTCCGAGTCGGCCGATTTGCCACCCAGGCCCCACGCCTTGAGCTTGCGCTGTAGCGTGCGCACCGAGATGCCCAATGCATCGGCCGCGTGCGTGCGGTTGCCGCCGCACCGATCGAGCACCGAGAGGATGGCCGTCCTCTCCATGTCGCGCAGATTGTTTGTGCCGCCACGGTCCGCCGCCTTGGCCAACAACGAGGAGTTGCCGCTGAGATAGGCCGGCAGATCGCCCAGCGACAACGTGCCGCCGTTCGACATCACCACCATGTTTTCGATGGCGTTGCGCAACTGCCGCACGTTGCCCGGCCAGTCGTAAGCGAGCATGAATTGGATCAGTTCGGGCGACATGGTCGGCCAGGGGCGCTGGTACTTTTGGCAGGCCTCGGCCAGGAAGGCGTCCATCAACAACGCGACGTCGTCGTGCCTGTCTCGCAGCGGCGGCAACTCGATGGTCAGCACGTTGAGGCGGTAGAAGAGGTCGGCCCGGAAATCGCCGGCGGCGACCAACTCGGCCAGGTTGCGACTGGTGGCTGCCACGAGTCGCACGTCGACGCGTCGATCCTCGTTGCTGCCGACCGGGTTGACCGACAGGTTGTCGAGCACGCGCAGCAGCTTGGCCTGGGCCGGCAGCGGAAAGTCGCCGATCTCGTCGATGAACAGCGTACCACCGTCGGCCGCTTCGAACCGGCCGATGCGGTCGCGCTCGGCGCCGGTGAACGCACCCGGCACGTAACCGAACAGCTCCGCTTCGACCAGGCTTTCCGGAAGCGCGGCGATGTTGACCGCGATGTAGGGGCCGTCGCCGCGGTGGCTGTGTTCGTGGATCGCGGACGCGATCAATTCTTTGCCGGTGCCCGATTCGCCCAGGATCAACACCAGGCTGTCGGTCGGCGCCGCGCGTTGCACCCGTTCGAGCACATCGACCATGGCCGCCGATTGGCCCAGGATGCGTCGGCCGCCACGGTCGCTGCGCGGCGCCTGGCTCCCTCCGACGCGAGTCTCGCTTTCGCTGCGCGCGAGCATGCGGCGGACGAGTTGCAACAGGGCCTCGGGATCGACCGGCTTCGTCAGATAGTCGCCGGCCCCCAGCTTCATGGCGGCCACGGCCGAATCGACGTCGCCGTAGGCCGTGGCCATGATGAACGGCGTCTGCGGGCGGCGGCGGCGCCACAGGCGGAGCAGATCGATGCCGCTGGCCTTGCCCATGCGCACGTCGCTGATCACCAGCCCGATCTCGCCGTCGACATACTCGAGCGCTTCGTCGGGGTCGCGGGCGGTGAAGACGCGATAATGTTCCATGCGCAGCAGGCGCGCCAGCGCGTCGCGTTCGCTCTGCTCGTCCTCGACCACCAACACACTCTGCTCGGCTAGGATGGCACGACCTCCTGTTTGAGGGGCGCTTCCGCCGCGGGCAGGCGCACCACGAACCGGCTGCCGCTGCCGTAGCTGTCGTCGTATTCGATGCTCCCGCCGCTCTCGTTGACAAACCGCCTCACGAGCGTCAGCCCCAGGCCGATGCCAACCTCCTTCGTCGAATAGAACGGTTCGAAGATGCGTTGCCGCTGCTCCAGCGGAATTCCCGGACCGTTGTCGCTCACGGCCACTTCGAGGGAGTCGTCGACGCGGCTCACGTCGACTTCGATGCGGCCCCCCTTGCCGGTCGCCTCGCGGGCGTTGTTGAGCAGGTTGAGCAGGATCTGGCGCAGCCGATCGCGGTCGATCCAGGCCCGTAGCGGCTCGGGCGCGAAGTGCACGACGACCGCGATGTGATAATCCTCCATCGCCTGTTTGACCAACTCGAGCGCCCCGCGGACCTCGCCGGCCAGATCGACCTGTTCCACCTGCGGCGGATCGCTCCGCGCGTAGCCGAGCACCTCGCCGATCAGCGTGGCCACGCGGCCGATCTCGCGCGTCGATTCGCGGAGGATGGTCGATATCTCCTCGGGAGGCAGCCTCGCCTCGCCCCGATGCGTACGTCCGATGGCGTGCAGGTTCAGACGCACCGCGTTGAGCGGATTGCGTACCTCATGGGCCAGGCCGACGATGAACTGCCGCAACTCGTTGACGCGTCGCAACTCCGACAGATCGAGCCGGTGCTGTAGCGCCGTCGTCTGTCGGATGACCAGGTAGAGCGAACCGATGGCGGCCAGCATCACCAGCGCGGTCCCCGAGATGACCACCAGCCAGCCGACCTGCGCATCGTCCTGTTGCGCCGCCACGGTGTGGTCGAACCAATCCGCGTTGATGCCCGCATGGTAGGTGCCGACGGTCGAGCCGCGGTAAGTGATCGGCAGACTCACGTCGAACGCCCGCCGGCCTTCGGTGAGCCCCGCGAAGTGCGTCTCCACCACATCGGCCCCCGTGTCGGGCAGGGTCCGCTCGAACCATCCCGGGCGCAATTGCTCGCCCTGCAAGGCGGAATTGCTGTGAGCCACGATGTTGCCCTCCAGGTCGGCCACCGCGGCGTACGACCACTTCTCCTCGTTCAGGATGGCCTGCCGCCAATGGACCAGCAGCCACTCTCGGCTGGCCAGGCGCTCGAAGTGGGGACCGACTTCGCCGTCGACCATCTCCTGCTCGATGCGGCGGACGGGCCGCTGGAAATGCGACTCGACCTCCGCGACGGCCGACATCAACAACGACTCGCGGCCTTGCCGGAAATCGCGCGCGGCCCCCCACAGCCCCAGCGCCAGGATCGACGCCAACCCGATCGCCATGCAGAGGAAACTGGCCCGCGCGTAGCGACGGAGCAATCGTCTGGGGCTGCCCAATCTCTCGTTGCCGTCGATGCGAACGACGCTCATCGAAGCCTTCTGTCCGGAAACACCGAGTCTTATTTTATCATTGCGCCGAAGTTGCCACACCTGGATCGGGAATGTGGCACCTGCGCTGCGACAATCTGTCGCAGCGCAGGTGCGCACCAGGGCAAACCGTCGGGCGGCGAGTCGCTGCGCTCGAAAAACCCCCGCATCACAGCGACCGTCGAGCGGCGGTGCTGTGGCTACTTCGATAGATCATTAAAACTTGTCGGCAATGCGGCAAAAACCCACGGCGCGCGTCCATCTCTTGGCTTCTGCTCCGAGAATCGCGCCCTAGGCAATGCACGACCAGCCGGGATCTATCTCCGCCCGCCAAGCTCGGCGGCACATGGTTTGCTCTCAGGCGGGCCGACTTGGTACGGGATTGCCAAGCGACATCTCTCGGCCCTCGCTGCAAGGAAGCACCCCCGATGAACCTTCTCCACGTTCGCGCGTTGCGAGGCCCCAACGTCTGGGCCCGCTTCCCGGTCCTCGAAGCCCTGATCGACCTGGGGAATCTCAAGCATTCTCCCTCGAACCAGATCGAAGGCTTCAACGAACGGCTGCTGGCCTGGCTGCCCAGCCTGATCGAGCATCGTTGCGGCATCGGCCGGCCGGGCGGATTCTGCGAGCGGCTGCGCGACGGGACCTATCAGGCGCACATCGTCGAACACGTGGCGCTCGAGCTCCAGTCGTTGGCCGGCACGCCGGTCGGTTTCGGCCGGGCCCGCGAAAGCTCACAAGAAGGCATCTACCGGGTGGTCGTCGAGTACGACGACGAATCGCTCGCGCGCGCCGCGCTCGATGCGGCCCTCCGACTCTGCCTGGCGGCGGTCGGCGGACGCGAGTTCGATGTGCCGGGCGAGATCGTCCGCCTGCGCGAACTGGGTTACGAGTCGCGGCTCGGCCCCAGCACGCGATCGATCGTCGACGCGGCCGCGAAGCGGGGTATACCCGCCATGCGGCTGAACGAGGGGAACCTGGTACAGTTCGGACACGGTGCGCGGCAGCGGCGCATCTTGGCGTCCGAGACCGACGGTACGACGGCCATCGGCGAGACCATCGCCCAAGACAAGGAGCTGACGCGCTCGTTGTTGCGCAGCGTCGGTGTGCCTGTCCCCGAGGGCCGCGCGGTGGAGAGCGCGCAGGAGGCCTGGGAGGCGGCGCGCGAGATCGGCCTGCCCGTCGTCATCAAGCCGCGCTACGGCAGCCAGGGGCGCGGTGTGGCCACCGACCTGTCGACCCGCGGCGCGGTGATCGCCGCCTATGAAGCGGCCCGGCGCGAAAGCTCCGCCGTGATCGTCGAGCGGTGTATCGCCGGCGCCGACCATCGACTGTTGATAGTCGGCGGGCGCCTGATCGCAGCCGCCCGCCGCGAGCCGGCCGCGGTCGTCGGCGACGGCGTGAACACCATCGCGCGGCTCGTCGAGTCGGCCAATGCCGATCCCCGCCGCGGGACGGGCCACGCCGCACCGCTCACACGACTCGTTCTCGATGCGACGGCCCTGGAAGTGCTCACGGCGCAAGGGCTCGCGCCGGCGAGCATTCCAGGCGCCGGCGCCACCGTGCGGTTGCGGCGCAACGGTAACTTAAGCACCGGCGGCACGGCCACCGACGTGACGGGCGAGGTACATCCGGAGGTCGCGGCCCGCGCCGTCGAGGCCGCGCGCATGATCGGGCTGGATGTGGCGGGCGTCGACGTGCTGGCCGCCGATATCTCCCGGCCGCTGGAAGAACAAGGAGGCGCCGTGGTCGAAGTCAACGCCGGCCCCGGACTGCGGATGCACCTCGAGCCGTCGCACGGCGGGCGACGACCCGTGGGCGAGGCGATCGTCGAACTGCTGTTCGCCCCCGCCGAAACGGGCCGCATCCCGATCGTCGCCGTCACCGGCACCAACGGCAAGACGACGACGACCCGTCTGATCGCCCATGTGCTCGCCGGCGCGGGGAGCGCGGTGGGGATGGCCTGCACCGACGGCATCTATATCGCCGGACGCCGCATCGACACGGGCGACTGTAGCGGACCGCGCAGCGCGCGGGCGGTGCTCGGCAATCCGGCGGTCGATGCCGCGGTGCTGGAGACGGCCCGTGGCGGCATCGTCCGCGAGGGGCTCGGCTTCGATCTCTGCGACGTGGCGGTTGTCACCAACGTGGCCGACGGCGATCACCTGGGCATCGACGGGATCGAGACGATCGACGATCTGGTGCGCGTCAAACGGTGCCCGGTCGAAGCCGTCGCTCCGTGGGGCGCGGCGGTGCTGAACGCCGACGACCCAAACGTCGCGGCCATGGCCGAACGGTGTCCGGGCGACGTGATCTACTTCGCGCGCGACGGCGAGCATCCGTCGTTGGTTGCACACCGGCATCAAGGGCGGCGCGTCGTCTTCGTCCGCGATCGACAGATCGTCGCCGCCAAGGGCGCGGACGAATCGATCGTGGCCCATATCGATCGCATCCCCTTCACGCACGGCGGCCGGGTCGCGTTCCAGGTCGAGAACGCGCTGGCCACGGTGGCCGCCTGTTGGTCGCTGGGCGTCTCGTGGCGGATGTTGCGGGCGGGTCTCGAATCGTTCGGCGCCGATCTCGAACAGCTCCCCGGCCGCTTCAACCTGTTGTCGATCGACGGCGCGACGGTGATCGTCGACTATGGCCACAATCGGGCCTCGCTGGCCGCTTTGATCGAGGTCATCGACGAGATGCCGCTCACGCGACGCTCGGCGGTCTACTCGGCTGCCGGCGACCGGCGCGACTCCGACCTGATCGCCCAGGGGAAGCTTCTAGGCGACGCCTTCGATCGCGTCGTGCTCTACGAAGGCCAGTATCGCCGCGGGCGACACCGGGGCGAAATCATGGCCCTCTTTCGTCGCGGGCTGACGCAAGGAAGTCGCGTCGAAGAGATATGGCAACAACCGGGCAGCTTGCAGGCCGCCGAGTTGGCCCTCTCCCGCGCCGAACCGGGCGAGCTGATCCTGCTCCAAGCCGACGTTGTCGACGAGACGGTCCGTTTTCTGAAAGCCCAACTCGGCGCCCGCCAGGTCGCCCAGTCGACGGACGAGTTGTGGTCGCCGGCCCAGGCTGCCGGATCCTGCACCTAGCGCGGCTGATGCGGTTTTTGAAACACGATCACACATCATCGAGGGACATGGCGGTGGATGCTACGGACATGAAACGCAACACGGTGCACTGGCTCACCGACTCGCTGAGTAAACTCGTCGGACGGATCTCCTTCGCCGGGCGGTCTTCCGCGGCGCAACCCACTCGGCGCCTCGCCTCGCTGACCATTCTTTGGTCGGCGGACGGAAATACGATCGAGGAATCGCCCGGAAGAGATTCTGGGACTGACCGTAGCGGGCGCCGGCCACACCCCGCGCGGTTGTTCGACGACCGACTTCGCATGCGGATCATGCAAGCGTTTCGCCAACACGAACACAAGGTGGCCTGCCGCGGCGGCGACTTCTATTTCTTCGGCATGCTCGCCGAAGTCGAGAAGAGCTGGCGCGCCAAGCAGGGCGCTGCGCAGCACCGGGTCCCTCGCGGCACTTCGCGCTTTACCGATCCGACCGTCGACCGTTTCTTCGTCTGCCCCGACTACGAGATGCTCGAATTCTTGGACACGTGTTTTGCCACCCGTGCCATGCGCTCGAATTCGTCCGCCGCCGAAGCCGCCCAGACCATCAATCGCTGCCTGGAAGAAGCCATCATCGGCGCCGCGCTTCGGCAGCTCGACCGTCGGTAGTGCTCGCCCACGAACTCGACGATTACCGTTGTCCGGTTTCCAAGCGCCCAGAAGATCTCCAGCGCCTGCGGCTCGACCGGCTTCGCCAAGTGATGATCGAAACCGGCTTCGGCGGTTCGATGGCGATCCTCCTCCTGTCCCCATCCGGTGACGGCCACGAGCCGGTCTTTCCTTGGCTCGGGCACTGGCGCAGACGGCGGGCCACCGGGAAATCTCGACCCGCCTCGACGACGATGGCAAGAGCCGAGGTCCGTGGCGGCTACGTCCCGGCTGCCGCGATCTACTCGGCCGAATTGTGGCTGGTGGCGGTGCCGTGGCCGAAGATAGGTTAGACTGATAACCGATGCGGACGGGTATCGAGGTGCTCGCGACACCCCTCGAATCTAAGTGATGCGCGAACTAAGGTCGACGACCTTTCCGGAAACTTGCCATGGACATGGAGCGTCCAGCCGATGACCAACATCGATGTCAGAGTTCTGACGGCTCTGAGCATATTCATTGCGGAAGATCCGCTCAGGCGGGCGCGAGCCATTGGAGCCAGGCTATGCCGAGAAGGGTGGTGAGGAGCGTGAGGGGGACGCCGACTTTGAGATATTCGAGGAAGCCGATTTCGGCGCCGGAACGGCGGGCGCTTTCGACCACGATCAGGTTCGCGACCGAACCGACCAAGGTGAGATTGCCGGCGAGGGTGCTCGACATCGAGAGGGCCAACCAGGCCGACTCTTGTTGAGGAAGGGTCTCGATCAACGGTTTGAAGAGGAGCACGGCTGGCACATTCGAGACGATATTGGAGAAGACGAGCGCGAGCCCGCTGATCATGGGGACCGGTGTGCGCCGCAACCAGGGCCAGTCCTCGATCCCCCAGGTGCGCACGACGTTCGCTTCGAACGTGTGCACGACCACGAACAGACCGGTGAACATCACGAGCAGCGGCCAATCGACGGCGCGATAGATCCTTTCTGGCCGCAGGCGGCTGAGCATCATCACGCCCGCCGCTGACAGCGCGACCAGTGCGATCGGGTAGCCCGCGAAGAACAGCCCGACGGTGATGAGCGTCACCAACACGCTCTTGGCCAGCAGCGGGCGATGCACATGGATGCGGCGCGGTACGAAGGATGGGCTGGCCGACGCCGACGTCAGTTGCTTGCGATAGAGGCAGGCCACGATGACGAACGTGATCGCCAGGCCGACCAGGGCGATCGGAGCGAGCCGGGCGCAGAATCGCATGTACGAGATGCCCGACAGCGAGCCGATGATGATGTTCTGTGGGTTGCCCGTGATCGTGGCCACGGAGCCGACATTCGACGCCGTCGCCAGCCCGATCAGGTAGGGGGACGGCGGTCGCCCGAGCCGCTGGCAGAGCCTGACCACGAGAGGAGTCAGCGCGACGCAGACCACGTCATTCACGAGGAACGCCGACAGCACGCCCGAGAGGACGATCGTCATGGCGAGCAGGGTCAACGGCGCGTGAAAATGTTCGGCGATTCTTTCGGTGGCCAGCCCGAAGAACCCCGACAGGTTGAGGTAAGCCACGACCACCATCATGCCGAACAGCAAGACGATCGTTTGATATTCGACCGCGCGGGCCGCCGTCGGCAGGTCGATCAGACCGGCGGCCAGCATCGCCGCGGCACCGACGAGCGCGATTCCTGCCCGGTCGATACGCAAGCCGGGCACCTCGCCGATCGCCAGCCCCAGATAGGTCGATACGAAAAGGAGCGTCGTCAGCCAGGTCGTCGCTTCGGCGGAGATCATGATCCTCGTTCATCGGACTTCGGAAACGCGCGGTCTGTTGCTGATACCGTGCAGCCGCGATCCGCAATATCGGCGGCAAGTGGGACCGGACGCAAGCCGGGTACCGCACGAACGTGAACAGCCCGGGCGACTAATTCTCGGTCTGACCGCGTACACGTTCGATGGCCGAGCGCAGTTGGGGTATGCGATGGGCGACGCGATCGAGGAGCCGGGCGAAGAAAGGCACGTCGGGCGAGAGGATGACCATACCCCAAGCGATGAACACCCACCCCGGTATGATCGGCAACGGCACCCCGACGAGGCCGAACAAGAGCAAGCCCCAGCCAGTAAGCTGGCGACCGAACTTCCAGCGCCCCAGCCGACCCAGTCGCTTTACGGGGCTGCGCGGATCGGCATTGTTCGGTGGGCTAGGATCGTCCATGGATATCGAAATTGTACGGGGGCGGGAAAGCGGACAACCGCGGACACGGCCGATCGGGCGGATGACGACTCGGGAGGCACGTTCTACAATGGGGCGGTTCGAGCACAAGGGAGATCACGATGCCAGACAACGAACGCCCCTTGGCGGGCCGGCGACTGTTGATGTTCGTCGACGATATCTACGAGGACCTGGAGCTCTGGTATCCGAAGCTGCGCATGATCGAAGCCGGCGCGGAAGTCGTTGTGGCCGGGCCGGAGGCCAAGCACAGATACAGCGGAAAGCACAGTTATCCGTGCGTCTCCGACGCCGCCATCCGCGATGTCCGGTCGGCCGATTTTCATGGCGTGATCGTGCCGGGCGGATTCATGCCCGACAAGCTCCGCCGCGAGCCGCGGGTGCTCGAACTGGTGCGAGATTTCGCCGGATCGAACAGGCTGGTGGCCGCCATCTGCCACGGCGGGTGGGTTCCGATCTCGGCCGGCGTGTATCGGGGTGTGCGGGTCACGGGCTCGCCCGGCATCAAGGACGACCTGATCAATGCCGGCGCGAAGTGGGAAGACGCCGCGGTGGTCGTCGATCGGCATTTCGTCTCCAGCCGCAAGCCCGACGACTTGCCCGATTTCTGCCGCTCGATCTTGCGGGTGCTGATCGACACATGAGCGTGAACACCGGCCGGCGGGTTCTGCTCGTGCGCCATGGCTCGGTGGCGACGTGCTACGACGGCGTCTGCTACGGCCGCAGCGATGTGGAACTGAGCGACGACGGTTGGCAACAAAGCCGGGCGCTCGCCCAAGAGTTGGCCGCGCTGCCGATCACGCACCTGTTTCACAGCGGTCTCGTGCGGGCCCGATCGCTGGCCGAACTGATCGCCACGGAACGCGGCATCGCGGCGACCCTCGATCCCAGGTTGGCCGAGTTCAACTTCGGCCAATGGGAGCTGCGCAGGTGGCAAGCGATCTTCGAGGAGGTGGGCGATGCGTTGGCGGAAGTGGTCAAAGCACCGGAGACCTTTCGTCCGCCGTCGGGCGAGACGGCCCACGAGCTGCGCGATCGGGTGTTGGGTTGGTATCGTGAACTGCCAGCGAAGGGCCTCATCGTGGCCGTTGCACACGGCGGACCGATCGCCGCGCTACGCGGCACGCTGGCCGGCGCGTCGGCTTCGCAATGGCCCGCTCTCATTCCGTTGCACGGGCAATGGGTGGAACTCGATGAGACGGCCACCGGCGCCGCCGCGGCGCTGCCGTGAGCGCCGTCTAACTTGGCTGCGTATGTTCGGCCAAGCCGGCCAACAGGCGCTCGCAGTGGGCTTCGAGTTGTGTGATCATGCCCGCGGCCTGGTCGAAATTGCCCGACCGTGCCAGCGACTCCATTTGTTGGGCGGCCTCGACGGTGGGTTGGGCGCCGAAGACGGCGGCCGTGCTCTTCAGCGTGTGCGCGGCACGCGCCAGCGTGGCGGAGTCTCTTTGCCCGAGCGCGGCACGCATCTGCGCCAGCGACTCGGGGCATTCGGCCGTGAACAGCGTTGCCAGCTCGGCGAGCAGTTCTTCGGCCAAGCCCGAGGACTCCAACGAACCGTTCCAATCCAACGCCGGGCGCGAAGCACCTTCTGTCGGTTGGTCCGCCTGTTGGGCGGCGTGCGGCGTGCGTGAGCCCGGATATTGCGAGATCAGCCGGTCGATGGCGGCGTACAGTTCGGGGGCCCGCACGGGCTTCGAGATGTAGGCGTCCATGCCCGTCTCCAAGCACAGTTCGCGGTCGCCCTTGATGGCGTGCGCCGTGAGCGCGAGGATGGGCGTGTGGCGTCCGTTGGCCTTTTCGGCTTCGCGGATGATCCGCGTCGCTTCGAGGCCGTCCATCTCGGGCATCTGCACGTCCATCAACACCAGATCGAATTGCTGCCCCGTCCATTTGCGCACCGCCTCGGCTCCGTTACCGGCCACTTCCACCACGTGACCGTAGGGCACCAGCAGGGCGAGCGCGAGTTTCTGATTGACGAGGCTGTCTTCGGCCAGCAACAGCCGCAACGGCGGAAGACGCTTGCGCATTTCGGCGGCCAGCGCGGCCGTCGACGCCGGCTCGGCGAGTTTGGCCCCGCCCAGCGATTCGCTGATCGCGTCGAGCAGTTCCGATTGTTTCACCGGCTTGGTCAGGCAGGCCGAGATGGCGAGCTGCCGCCGTTCATCGGCATCGGCCGGCGACGGGCCCGACGTCAGCAGAATGACGCTCATCTTGCCCAGTTCTCGCTCGGCGGCCGCGACCTGCCGCGCCAGCTCCAGACCGTTCGTACCCGGCATGTTCGCATCGAGCAACAACACATGGAACGGCCTGCCCTCCGATTGCCGTTGCCGCAAGAGGGCCACCGCTTCGTTCGGATGTGTCAGCGCCGCGGGCTGCATCTGCCAGTTGCGAACCATCTCTTCCAAGATGAAGCAGTTTGTCAGATTGTCGTCGACGATCAGGATGCGGACGTCGTGCAATGTGATGTCGCGGGCCGGCGACGCGATGCGGGGCGCTTCGGCGGGCAGGCCGAACGCCGCGACGAAATGAAACTCGCTCCCCTTGCCGAGTACGCTCTCGACCCAGATCCGCCCACCCATCAATTCGACGAGGCGGCTGGAGATGGCCAACCCCAGCCCGGTGCCGCCGAAGCGGCGCGAGGTCGATTCGTCGGCCTGCTCGAACGCTTCGAAGATGAGCCGCTGTTTGTCCTGCGGAATGCCGATGCCCGTGTCGCGGCTGGTGAAGTGCAGCCAGATGCGGCCGTCCTCGCGCGACTCGCAACGCGCGTCGAGCACGACCTCGCCGCGGTCGGTGAACTTGATGGCGTTGCCCACGAGATTCACCACCACCTGCCGCAGGCGATGCTTGTCGCCGATGACAAACTGGGGCACCGCCGGATCGACGTGGCAGGCCAGCTCAAGCGATTTGCGGTGCGCCCGCACAGCCAGCGATTTCATCGTGTCGCCCAGGCTCTCGCGCAGATCGAACGGCGCGGGATCGAGATCGAAACGCCCGGCCTCGATCTTGGAGAAATCCAAAATATCGTTGATCACCTCGAGCAGCGATTCACCCGATTCGAGCACCATGGCCAGGTACTCGCGCTGCGTCGACGTGAGTTGGGTGTCGAGCAGCAACTCGGTCATACCGATGATGGCGTTCATCGGCGTGCGGATCTCGTGGCTCATGTTGGCCAGGAAGGCGCTCTTCGCGCGGCTGGCCGCCTCGGCCATCTCCTTGGCCCGCTCCAATTCTTGTTGGGCCCGCCGCGCGTCGGTCACGTCGTGTACGAAGGCGCTGAAGAGGTACGAATCGCCCACGCGCACCGGCGCGATGGTGATCTCGACGGGGAATTCATGGCCGTCGCGGTGACAGGCCGTCAGTTCCAACCGGCGATTGAAGATCGGCCCTTGCCCCGTAGCGAGAAA
Organism: Pirellulales bacterium; assembly: GCA_035547915.1. GTDB lineage: Bacteria > Planctomycetota > Planctomycetia > Pirellulales > JAICIG01 > DASSFG01. The sequence continues at coordinate 23,816 of DASZTS010000008.1, forward strand.
GCGCTCGATGCCCGCCGTGTGCGCCTCGCGAAAGCGCGGCGGAATGATCGTTTCCGTGAGTGTGCGGCCGATGGCTTCGGCGGCGCTCCAGCCGAAGGTCAACTCGGCCTGCTTGTTCCATTGGCGAATGACGCTGTCGGGGCCGGCCGCGACGAACGCCTCGTGGGCCGTGGCCAGAATGGTTCGGTTGATGTCTTCGCCGGCCCGGATCGCCTCCTGTGCCTGCTTCGCCGCGGTGATGTCGCGGCAGACGATGACTCCGCCGCGTCGTTCGCCCGAATCGCTCTTCAGCGGCCGGGCCGTGACGCTGATCCATACCCCTTCCGGCACATCGGCATTGCGCACGAAGAGTTCCATGCCATCGACCGACTCTCCGCGAATCGCGCGGGCCAGCGGCAGGTCGTCCGACGGGCAGGGCGTCTTGCCGTCGGCCATGTAGCAGCCGTAAAGGGCCGACCATTCGCTGGGCGCAACGTGCCGCGGGCCGATGCCGATGAGCCGTTCCGCCGCCGGGTTCCACAACAAGAAGGCGCCGTGCTCGTCGGCCACCACTACGCCGTCGCCCATGCTATGCAGCACGCTCTGCATGACGCGCGTCTGGCGGCGTAGCTCCTGCCGCGACAGGATCAACTCGGCGGTGCGCTGTTGCACCCGCTGTTCGAGCAGGGTGGGTGGCGTCTCGGTTGGCGTGGACATGATCGCGCCCTCGGGGAAGCTATCGCCCTCGCTACTGTCATTGTACGGGGCGGCGTCTACTGTCCCCCAATGATTCGGCTTTTGATTGGCGGGGCAGTACAACGAAAGTCGTGCCAGAAGTCCACAAAGAATGGGGTAGCTTGGTTAAATTAGGCGAACCGAAGGTGTTGCGGTGATGCTGTTTTACGACCGGCTTTTGGCCAGCCGCGAGGTCAAATAGCTCGATAGGGCCAGGTCGAGCGTCTGGTCGGTGCGTATCTGCACGTAGTCGATGCGATGGGCCCGACAGCCTTGCCGCAGTTCGTGGACAAACCGCTCGAATTCCGCCAGATAACCTTTGCGCAGTGAGCGCGGGTCGGCCAGCAATTCGGGCCAGCCCTCCAGCCCCTTGAACAAGGTCGGCTGGCGGAAGGGAAAATCGAGCTCGGCCGGGTCGAGTACGTGGAACAGGATCACCTCGTGGCGGCGGTGCCGTAGGTGTTTGAGGCCGGCGAGCATGGCCGGCACGTCGTCGAAGAAATCGCTCAGCACGACCACCACGCCGCGCTTCTTCAAGCGCTCGGCGAGATCGTGAAAGATCGCCCCGCTGGCCGTCTTGCGCTCGGGCCGCGATTGGTCCATCACGTGGAGCAGTTGCTTCAGGTGCGACGGATTGCTGCTGGCCCGCACGAGCGCCCGCACCTCGTTATCGAACGTGACCAGGCCTACGCTGTCTTGCTGCTGTAGGACGAGGTAGGCCAGGGCGGCCGCCACACACTGTGCATATTCGAGCTTCGAGAGCGCCGCGTCTTCACTGCGATAGCGCATGCTCTCGCTGGTGTCGAGCACCAGGTGGCTGACGAGGTTGGTCTCTTCCTCGTACTGCTTGAGATAGAACTTGTCGGTCTTGCCGAACACCTTCCAATCGACGTAGCGCAGATCGTCGCCCGGCACATACTCGCGATGCTCGGCGAACTCGATGGAGAAGCCATGGTAGGGGCTGCGGTGCAGGCCCGACACATAGCCTTCCACGATCATCCGCGCACGCAGCTCCAAGCCCTGGAGCTTAGCCAGCGTTTGCGGGTCTAAATACTTCTGATAGTTTTCCACCGAGAGCGGCCTCTTCTTCGGCCGGCGGGATGATGTCGATCAGGTTTCGCACGATGTCGTCCGACTTGATCCCCTCGGCCTCGGCGTTGAAGTTGGTCATGATCCGGTGCCGCAGCACGGGCGCGGCCACCGCGCGAATGTCCTCGCAGCTTACATAATGTCGGCCATGCAACACGGCGCGGGCCTTGCCGCCGAGAACCAGGTATTGGCTGGCGCGCGGCCCGGCGCCCCAGCTCACGTAGCGTTCGACGAACTCGGGCACCTCGCCCTTCTCGCGCCGCGTCAGCCGCGTGAACTTGAGCGCATAGCGGCTGACGTGTTCGGCCACCGGCACCCGGCGCACGATCTGTTGCAACGTCAGGATCTCTTCGGCGGTCAGCGTGGCGGTCACGTGATGAGTTACGTCGGCCGTCGTGCGGCGCACGATCTCCAGCTCTTCGTCCTCGTCGGGATAATCGACGAGGATGTTGAACATGAAGCGGTCGAGCTGTGCCTCGGGCAGCGGATACGTCCCTTCCTGTTCGATGGGGTTCTGCGTGGCCAACACGAAGAACGGCTCGGCCAGCTTGTGCCGTTTGCCGCCCACCGTCACCTGATGTTCCTGCATCGCTTCCAGCAGGGCGGCCTGCGTCTTGGGCGGCGTGCGGTTGATCTCGTCGGCCAGGATCACGTTGGCGAAGATCGGCCCAGCGAGGAATTTGAAATCGCGCGTGCCAGAAAGCTTGTCTTCTTGGATGACCTCGGTCCCCGTGATGTCGGCCGGCATCAGGTCGGGCGTAAACTGAATGCGGCTGAAGCGGAGCGAGAGGGCGTCGGCCAGCGTGCGGATCATCAATGTCTTGGCCAGACCCGGTACACCCACCAGCAGGCAATGTCCGCAAGCGAACATGGCGATGAGCAGCTCTTCGACCACCCGCTGTTGGCCTACGATCACCTTGGCCAACTCGCCCGTCACGCGGCGATACGACTCGCTCAGTTTCTCCACCGCTTGCAAATCTTCATCCGGCAACATTTTTTGCTATTCTCGTGGCAATTCGGGGAGGGAATGAGGTTTCACGACGCGGTGCGTCGGCGCTCATGGTCGGCGCACCACACTCCGCGGGAACCGGTCTGATGGGCCGCTCTGGCTCGATCGCCCATCCAAGATCGACAACTTGCGCTCGACGGTCGGGGAGACGGCGGGGGAGGTCGATTCGGGGCTGAAGGCGATGAGCCGGTCGTGCGAGGCCACGAGCAACGAATCACCGGCCGGAAACAGGTTGCCGCCGACCGCGCCGCGCACGTGCAAGTCGATCGGTTCGAGCTGACGATCGGCCCGCTGATCGAACACGTAGATCTTATCCCATGTCGGCCAGTAGACCTTGTCGTCGGCGATCAGGCCGCGACCCAGCCCCTTGGGCGAGCCCCCTTCGGGAAAACACTCGGTGCCGGGTGCGCCGGGCGGCGAGACGATCTTGCCGCGCAGTGCGTCGATCCACCACAGCTTGTCGCCGCTGGCCACCAGCCGGCCGCCGCTCACGCCCAACAGGTGGACGGCATCTTCGGGAAAGTCCGTCTGCCACAGAAGCTGCCCGGTGGGCGCGTCGAGGGCCAGCACCCACGCGCTGTCGGCCGGCGCCACATACACCATCCCGTGATCGTAGACACACGGTGTCAGATCGCGATAGAAATGTTTCGATCGCTTATTCAAATCCACCTGACCCGCCCGCGGATAGCGGGTGATCCATTGCACGACACCGTCGCGCGTGTCGAGCGCGGCGACGGCCCCCAGGTTGGTGTTGCAATACAGCACGCCGGCGTGCAGCGTGAGCAGGTTGTGGGTGATCTCCTCCTGTCCCTGGGCCGGCGTCTCGGCGCCGCAGATCAGCCGCCGCCATTTGAGACGGCCGCGCTCGGGATCGAAACACGCCACGTATTGTTGCGGCCGCACACCGCTGCGCCGCATGGCCACATACACGCCGTCGCCGTCGACGACCGGCGAGCCCTCGAAGGCCCAGCTCCGATCGCGTTCGTCTTCTTCGTTGGCGTCCGACACGTTCCAGATGAGGCTCCCCTCGTCGTCCAGGTCGAGACAGACCAGGTGGCTCCGCTTAGGCAGGATCGGCGCATCGCTGGTGCGGCTCGTGAGCGGACTGCCCAGCCGCGCATAGACCCGTCGGTCGCGGACGGTCAGCGTGCAACGCGGCGCACCCATGGCGCCGACGCGTCCGTTGTCGCCCGGGTCGGACCGTTCGCCCGGCAATTTATAGAACCAGGCCTGGTCGGAGCTCTCGGCCCACAGCGGCTCGCCCGTGGCTCGATCGTAGGCCCGCACGTCGTCGATCGTGTTGACCAGCACGAGGTTGTCGACGATCACCGGGTGATAGCTCAACAGTTGGTCGCGCTTCTCGGCCACGCGCCGCGACCCGGCCGTGCTACTGGCCTCCGCCGCCGACAGCTCGGGCAGGCCCGCCTCCCAGGCGATCGCTCCCACGTCGAGCGGCTTGGGCAAGACCTTGTCGCGCTCCAGCGATCCGCCGAACGTCGGCCATTGTCGGTCGACGCGCTCGGCCGGCCAGCCGGCGCCCTCGCTGAGCAGTTCGTCTAGGAACTCGACATAGTTGATCTCGCGGCCACCCATCCTTCCCCGCGCCGCGCCACACTCGCGGCGAAAGATTTCGAGGTCGTGGCGGGCCAATTCGAACTCTCCCTCCAAGACCGTCGCCAACAACAGACGGGCCCGCACCGCCGCTCGGTCCAAGTCGGTATCGGGATAGAGCAGCCAGCCCACCACCGGCGGCGCGCGGAGGGCCCAATAATCGGGCGGCAGGATGCGCTTCCAATAGCCGCGGGCCTCCCCCGTATTGCCCGCCTCGAGCGCCAGATCGCCCAGCGCCAACAGGGCATTGTCGCCCCAGGTGCTGCAAAAGAATTGCCGCACGACGTGCCGCAAGGCTTCGGCGTCGCGCCGGCGCATCCCCTCGTCGTACCAGCGGCGAGCCTGGCTATCGACCCGCTCGCGATAGAGTTGGATGGCCTCGGGCGGCAGCGCCGCGAGTTGCAAGTGGCAGTAATCGCGCACGTTGACGAAATACCACGGAGAGACGGGCAGCAGCCGCCCTCCATGCGTCTCGGGCACCTGCCACAGGATCTCGACGGCCTCGTCCCACTGCTCGTTGGCGACGAATGCTTTGACCTGTTCCAGGTGGGTGCGCGTGGCGGCGTCGGCTTCGTCGACCTGGAGGGCGTCCGACAGATCGAGCCGGGGGGCGAAGGGGCCATGTGCCGCGGCCGGCCAAACAGAGAGGACGCCGAGCAGGATACCGGCGGCGACCGCCAGTCCTACCGCTCGCCCGCCGACGCCCAGGCACATGTCGAAAATCCTTCCCTCTAAGCGATCACCCGGCGACGCGGAACCTAGCCTGCGCAATCGGTCGGCGCGGTTTCGCGCCGCCGTAGTTAGTATAGGTGTCCAAAGGGGTTGGGAAAAGAACGAATTGACTTCTCCGGTCGGTGCGCCACAATGGAACCATCCCCTGTCGAGACCGGCGTTCGCCCGGTCGGCGCCGCAAGTTCGAGCTTGTGCGCACGTGAACGGTAGATCGAGAGAGGCTGGCATGTCGAAGCGAATCGGGCTGCGCGGGCATGGGTTGGGCTTGGGCGTGATGTGGGCCGCGCTCGCGGCGGTCGTTCCGGCGTTCGGCGCGTCGCAGATCGTCATGAAGGACGGGCGCACCTTCGAAGGACGCGTGGCGCGCGTGGCGAGCATGGGCGACGTGCCGACCAACGCTCCGGCCGACGGCGCCCCGCAGGTGCTGTCGATCGTGCTCTGCGACGACGATCTGCGCCGCATCTTCGTCCCCAACCGCCAGATCCTGACCAGTGTCGAATCGCCGGCGACGCCCCTCGTCTCGTTCAACATCCGCCAATACGTGGCCAAGGCGGGCGGCCAGGTAGCCCAACTCGGCGCTCCGTTGCGTATCACCGATTTCGACGAATTCGGCCGGCGCATCTTCACCATGAACAGCAACCAGGGGAAGATCGACGTGGTGCAAGGTATCACCAAGATCACGCCCGTGTGGACCAAGGTCGAAGCGCTGCACATGATGCAGGGCAAGAACTTCATGTGGGACATGCGGCTGGCCACCAGCTCCATCCCGCCCGACACGCTGCGGCACATCCTGGCCAAGCAGATCAACGAGAAGAAGATCGAAGAGCGTTTGAAGCTGGTGACGCTCTTCCTCCAGGGCGATCGCTACCAGGACGCGCAGGTCGAACTGAACAACGTCATCCAGGCCTTCCCCGATTCGAAGCAGCGCTTCGAAGGCGCCCTGCGGGATCTGAAGCAACAGTTCGCGCGGCGCTTGCTCAACGAGATCGAGGTGCGGGGGAGCGCCGGGCAGCACAAGTCGGCCATCAACATGCTGCAAAACTTCCCGGTCGACGGCGTGGCCGGCGAGACGGTGCAGGCCGTCAAGCAGTCGCTCGACGAATACCGCATCGAGTTCGACCGCTACAACGAGATCCTCAAGCAGCTCGACGATCTGTTCGGCAAGCTCACGACCGACGAACGCAAGCCGCTCGAAGCGGTGTTCGACGAGATGAAGAAAGAGCTGAACGTCCACACGCTGGGCCGCATGGCCTCCTTCCGCCAGTTCTGGTCCGATCCCGCGCTCAGCGATCATGAAAAGATCGCGCTCGCCGTCAGCGGCTGGCTGGTGGGGAGCGATGACGCGCTGCGCAAGCTGCCGGTGGCCGCCTCGCTTTACGAGGTGCGCAACCTCGTGCGCCGCTACCTGGCCGAACCGGCCAAGCTGAAACGCAACCAGCTCTTGGTCGACCTGGCCGCGCAGGAAGGCGCCACGCCCGAACTGGTGGCCAAGATTCTGCGCTATATGCTGCCGCCGCTCGAGACCAAGGCCCCCGAAGGCACCGACAAGCCGTCCGGCTTGTTCGAGCTGTCGATCGCCGGCGCGCCGGGCGAAGCCGCCACGCCCTACTATGTGCAGGTCCCGCCCGAATACGATCCGCATCGCTTGTATCCGACGATCGTCACGCTGCACGGCGCCGGCACGACGCCCTTGCAGCAGATCGACTGGTGGGCCGGCTCGGTGGGACAGAACGGCGAGCGGTTCGGCCATGCGACGCGCTACGGTTACATCGTCATCGCCCCAGCCTGGGCCAAGGAAGGGCAGCTCGACTACGAGTTCTCGGCGGCCGAACACGGCGCCGTGTTGAACTCGCTGCGCGACGCCTGCCGCCGCTTCTCGGTCGACACCGACCGCGTCTTCATCAGCGGCCATTCGATGGGCGGCGACGCGGCCTGGGACCTGGGCCTGTCGCACCCCGACCTGTGGGCCGGCGTGATCCCCGTCGTGGCCCGGGCCGACAAATACATCAGCCTGCTGTGGGAGAACCTCAAGCACGTGCCGTTCTATCTCGTGGGCGGCGAGCTCGACGGCGACAAGTCGAAGCACAACTCGCGCGACCTCGACCGCTACATGACGCATTACTACAACGCCACCGTGGTCGAATACCAGGGGCGCGGGCACGAGCACTTCTCCGACGAGATCCTGCGCCTGTTCGATTGGATGAACCGCTTCCAACGCGACTTCTTCCCCAAGGAGTTTACGACGGCCAGCATGCGTCCCTGGGACAATTATTTCTGGTGGCTGGAACTCGACGCCTTCACCGAGAAGACGATGGTCGAACCCGAAGAGTGGCCGAAGAAGGGTGCCCGGCCGGCCAAGACCAAGGCCACGGCGAACGCCAGCAACGGGCTGGTGGTGAACACGGGCGCCAAGAAGGGGATCATCTGGCTCAGCCCCGAGCTGATCAATTTCCGGCACAAGATCACGCTCTCGTTCAACGGCGGCCACGCCCGCCTGCCGGGACAGGGTATCGAACCCAGTCTCAACGTCCTGCTCGAAGACGCCCGCACCCGCGCCGACCGTCAGCATCCCTTCTGGGCCAAGATCGAGATGCCCGCCGGCCGCATCAACGACGGCGAAGGCGACTCCGCCGGCAGATAGCCGCGCTCGGCTTGGCCGGTCCGTTTTCATAGTGGTCGTCAGACCTCCGTCGTGACGACAGCGCGTATCCGGAAGGCCAGCGGCGTCAATCATCCCCCGGACCGACCACAGCATTCGGCATGGCTGCCTGAAGGCGCGCGATACCGGCGGGTGAGAGACCGGTTTCGACAACCCAGAGATAGCGCAACTGCTTCAGCTCCAACAAGGAAGCGATCGCCTGATCGGTGATTCCGCTGCAAAAGCTCAGGCAGAGATGTGCCAATTCGGTGAGCATACGCAGATCGGCAATTGCCTCATCGGTGATGGCGGCTTGTGGGAGCCCGAGGCTGCAAAGTCGCGGCAGGTGCCGAACGCGGGCAACCACTTCGTCCGTGACCGCCGGACCTACCAGGTTGAGGTCCCGCATGCCCTCTACACGCCCAAGTGCGGCGGAGGCGGAAATAGAGAATTGCGATCCATCCAACCACAAACTAGCGAGGTTCGGCAGCCCGAGCAGGTGCATTATCCCGGCGTCGGTTATGCTTGTTCCGTCGATCCTGAGCACTCGTAGTGTCTTAAACTGCGATATCCGGTCGGCCCCAATGTCATCGATCGGGCAGTCCATGAGTTGTAGGTTGGCGAGCGGCGTGCCGTCGTTTATGTGACTGAGCCCGACATTCGTAATCCCGGTGCAGTTGAGGTTCAGCGTCGTTAGCAGTCCCAACGCTTCTAAATGCCGCATCCCTTCGTCGGTCACACTCGTGCCGAACAAGTCTAGTTCTTGCAAACAGGTGCAGCGCGCGACATGAGCCAAGGCCGCATCATCGTTGGGGCATGCGTCACCTTCGAAATCCACGGCGGAGACTCGGCCGCCGGACCATTTCACCTTCGCTCCATGTTTGCGCAGTGCTTGGGCCGCGATGTACTCACGTAGTCGTGAAATCATATCGGACGTCACTTGCTTCAAACCGCCACGGGATCCGCGCACATATATTTTCGATAAATTCTGTTAGATCGTCACGATCCTCGTCGATGCGCAATCGATAGGCCTCAATTCATGCCGAACACCACGTTGGATGACGAACGGGACCTGCTCTTTGGACGCTGTGGTGTGCCAATGCGGCGGGACGCCACATCTACCGTAGACGCGGCGTCC
>DASZTS010000009.1:0-83125 GCA_035547915.1 Pirellulales bacterium
ATGACAAGCCAACAGGTAACGGCTGTAGTAGTCGATGACCGTCACCGCGTACCACCAGCCATGACCCGGGATATGCACGTAGGTCACGTCCATCTGCCACAAGTCGTTCGGTTTCTGCGGCAATAACTCGAACAATTTGGCCGCCTGGTGGACTTCGGCCTGACGCCGCTTCGGCTTGTGCAGCAGCCCGTGATCCTTCATCACGGCGAAGGCCTGCCGATCCTTCACGGGCTGGCCGGCTCGGCGTCACGAACTCTGCATTTCGGGAAGATCGGCCGTCTTGCAATCGCCGCAAGTCGTTATACAATCAATACATCGCGGGCGTAGCTCAGTTGGCAGAGCGCTAGCTTCCCAAGCTGGATGTCGAGGGTTCGAATCCCTTCGCCCGCTCTTTGAAAGAGCAAACCAGCCATAGGTTTACCGCGACGGTCACAAATGCTGCTTGCCTGCGGGTGACAGAATAAGTGACAGAATGAAAAACCGCCCCGCGGCTGCAACCGCGAGGCGGCATCGAAGCCCTCCCTGGCTTCCTGACGTGTTTCATCACGAAGGGAGGGTTTACCAATGGCACGAACCGCACAACCGTGGTTCAACAAGCAAAAGAAAGTGTGGATGGTCTGGCTGAACGGCAAGCGCGTAAAGCTGGCCGAAGGCAAGAAGAACAAAAAGGCCGCAACCGATCGCCTCGACGAGTTGCGGTTTGAAGCCAAGCACAATCCGCATCCCGACACCGGTGTGGCCACCGTCGCGTCGGTGATCGAGCGATATCAGGGATTTGCCGACAACCGGCTGTCGGCATCGACCAAGGCCAGCCGCTGGCCATACCTGCAATCGTTCGCCGAAACTCACGGCTGGCGATCGCTCACCGAGGCCCGGCCGGACCACATGCAGGACTGGCTCGATTCGCATCCCGAATGGGAAAGCGACTGGACCAAGAACGGCGCCATCCGCAACGTGCAGGTTGCTTTCAACTGGGCGTTCAAGTGCCGGCTGATCCGCGACAATCCGTTCCGCGGCGTCACGCACCAAGTAGGTGAACCACGCCGCGACATGACCGAGGAAGAGTTTCGCGCCATCCTGCGCGTAAGCGGCAGTGAGTGGCGGAAGACCAAGCCGACTCCCGGCGCCCGCTTCCGGCAAGTGCTGATGTTTCTTTGGTACACTGGCTGCCGGCCCGGCGAGGCGGCCAAGCTGCGATGGACGGAGATCGACTTCGAGCGGTCGCTGATCGTGCTGCAGGAGCACAAGACCCGCCGAACGCAGAAGAAGCCACGGCCGCGCATCGTGCCGCTGCATCCGGTGGTCGTGAAGCTGCTGACGCAGCTTAGACGGCGAGGGGAGGGGGAGTATGTTTTTGTTAACCATCGCAAGACTCCGTGGAACAAGAACAGCCTGTCGCTTCGCGTAGCACGGGCCAGGGAAAAGGCCGGCGTCCCGGATGACGCGAAGCTCTACGGCGTTCGCCATGCCTTCGGCACGCGCGCCATCGTCGCCGGTGTCGACCTGAAGACGACGTCCGAGCTTATGGGTCACACGACGACCCGGATGACCGAGCACTACGTTCACCTGGCGGGTCAAACGGCACACCTTGCCGCCGCCATGCGTCTCGCAAACGCTCACCGTCCAGGTGCTTGAATGGGGAACCGTTTCTCTTGGGAGCAGGGGCCGGAGATTGCCGCCTGGCACTCCGGCGCCGCTCCACATAGGCAAGCAGGTCGGATTCGGACACACGAATGCCCTTCCGCGTGCCAACGCATGCCGAGGGGAGGAGGCCGCTTTCGATGAGCTGGTAAACGGTCGAGAGCGACAGATTTAACCGCAGGGCGACTTCGTTGACGCGGAGGAGTTTCTCGTCGGTAGGTTGCTCAGCACGTATGTCATTCATTGCCGCCTCGGCAGCAAGCCATGTTGTTGATAACGCCGTAATTCCTGGTGCGAGATCGCCCACCCACAATACGCCCCGCGGCCGGATTGACGCTTCTCTGCGCTCAATCGCCCGAGCCGGCAATGCTCGCGGACGGTAAGTTCCGACAATCCGACCGCCCTTGCGAATTCTTCCGTCGTATACCAGTCGCGGGCGGCGTTACGCTCGAGCAGTGCGGCGAGCGTCGCCTGGAATGCCGCCAGTGCCGCCTCGATCCGCTCCAGCCGGTTTGTAATCTCCGCTTCCATCGACCAGCTCATTCAGTCCCGCAAGGATTATGTCGTAAAACTCGGCATCGGCATCCGCCCACTCTTCTTCACGCAGGCAGCCCTGCACGACGTGGCGGCAGCTACGGGCCAACCGCAATGCAAGCGGGGGCAGGGGATCATTAGTCATCGAAAGTCTGTTGCCGCCTCGATGTCGCACAGCGCTTCATAAAGTTCCATAAGTCCCTGTCGGAGCCACTTCTGCCGCCGCTCGCAGGACCAAAGGCTCCATTCATGACGGGGCACATCCATTTCAGGAATCTCCCGAAGTTCCAGAATGGCCGCATCGAAATCGTGTTCCGCTGCGGGACCTTCCCACTCGTAAAGGACGCCCTCGACGATACGCCGGCGCTTCCTTGCCATCACTACGCCGCCTGGTCGCGAAGCAGCCTAAGCAGGGTGTCGAGAGCAAAGCCTTGCGTGCGGCCCTTGCGGGCCTTGGCCAGTGCTTCTTCGAGCGCCCCGATGAAGTCATCGAGCGTGTCGCCGACCATAGCGACCGTCACCGCCCGCCCAGCCCCGAGCACGGCCGTAAGCCGTTTCAACGTTGCTGGCGACTGGTCGTTCGCTTTTCGCCGAGCGGCCTTGCGGGCGCCTGCGACGGCGTCGCGCGTGACCTTGCCGTCCATAAGCTTTTGGGCCATATCCGCCTGCAAGGCGACGTCCTCGATCTTCGCCAACTCGTACCCGGCGCTTGCCGGTATCCGTCCCTCCTTCAATGCTTGGCGGATTGGCTCGGGCAGGGTGAGCAAAGCCAATAGCCGCGTTATGGTGGTCGTAGAAACGCCCGTCTTTGCGGCCAGTTCGTTGCCTTTCCAGTTGCTCAAGGCCATCAGGCGTTCCATCGCTGCCGCTCTTTCGATGGGCGATAAGTGAACGTTCTGCAGGTCGCAGGAAAGTTGCCGGAGCACCAGCTTTGCCTCCGGGGGTTTTTCCTTCACGATGGCGGCAACAGTTTTGCGGCCGAGGTGTTTCAGTGCCCGGCACCTTCTCTCCCCATCCTCGATGCCGTAGCGATCCCCGACAGGGAACAGCAGAACGGGCACGAGCTGACCGGCTTCCTCGATGTTGGCCGCCAGGCCGACGATTAGCGCTTCATCGAAGACTTCCCGCACCTGTGGTGCGAAGTCAATTTTGTCCAACGGGATTTGCAGGACTTCTTCTTTCATAGGTAGCCCTCCTCCTTCATCCGCCGATCGAAAATGCCAGCCGCCTCGATCATGTGTTCGCAGATGGTCTTGACAGCGACCGGCGTGAGGCCCTCGCCCAAAGCGGTATAGAGCAGCCTGAAGGTCGCCGCACCGTCATCAATGGCCGCGCTCCATTTGCCAAACACCGTCTCGTCGTTCTGAACCATTGCGAAGTTCGTGGCAAAGCCCGGCACCTTTCGCGAATCGAATTCGACTTCGCTGTACACGGCGAAGAACACGAGCGGTTCATCCCCGTTGGAAATGAACACGGGCCGCACACCGGCGACGGGACACTTGAAGTTCAGGCCGAGAGTTTTTCCTCGCCTCTCGTCGATCGACCATTCAAGTTCTTCCAGAATATGTTCCATGCGGTTGCGACTGGCCACCGCACGCGCGAAACCTCTCAAAGCATCAGTAACATTCATGATTTCACCTGTGGGTTAAAGAAGGTGCGCCCTCCGTGGCGCGAAAAAATCCTTACCTTTGCCAAATGCTGCCGGCTTGCACCAGCGCATCCACAATCGCATCGGATACGTCATCCATCGCTATCACCTCCTTTCTTTAATCCCCGATTTCCATTTGTGGTGGTTCGACCGCTGCCGCTGGCTCAATGGGCGGAAGGTGGGAATCTTCATGGTGATAGCCCATCTGGTCAGTAACGATTGCGGGCGTTGCCGTCCCCACCAGCCCTGGCTCATCGATCGGACCGATAGAATCAGGAAACGCTTTCAACGCTTGAGCCAGTTCATCCATCCCTCCTCGTAACCACGCCTCGGCATGGCCTTCACCTATCTTCATGGCAATCTCCTTTAAAAACGTTCACGAACCTGATTTGATAAAAACTCGCCTTCCAGCCTTGCATCGATGAGCTCTTGCTCGCGCCGCTGCCTCACATGCCGGTCGTAGTTCCCAAGGAACATCAGCGAGAACGCGGTCGACATCACGAGCTTCCCCACGACATCCGACCATTGAAGCAATCCGTAACCCACGCCCAAGCACAGGAACGGCTCGATGGCAAACTTCGCCGTCTCTTCGCTTTTGACGAAGGGGCAAATGAGCATCGCCAAACGGGGGCACCCAGCATACTGGCTATGAATCACCTGCTTTTTGTTTGCCGCCGACGAATCCGCCATTTGGACAACGACGGCCACGAGCCACGCGGCCCAGTATTTGATGAGCGGCTCTGAGTTAAGCGCGTGAGCCAGGTAGAAGATGATCGCCCCGGCGATGAAGGTAAAAAGCCCTCTTGCTCGTGATCCGGTAGACGCCCTCAAAAACGGGGTGACCATTCGCGAATGAATATCACACACGATACACAACAAGTTGAACGTGCCGCGGAACGTCAACTGATCGCCAGGAGGTTTTTGTGGCATGGCTATTGTTGAAAAGTCGCGAAAATGAAGTTCTGATTCGTGCTCTTAAATGGCTCACCGGACCGCACGACGATCCCGTCGACCAATCCCTTGTTCTCCTTGCCTCCGGTACGGAGGCCGTTTTGGAAAACGGCCGGTTGCAAAATGGGTTGCCAGGACTCATTGAACGAGGTTTGGGCCCGGCTCTGGCCGAGCAGGTGTCCGAAGGCGGCATCGAAGCAATCCCCGGCTGGCTGAACATTGCCGCCGAAGGAAGTTTCCCGACGCCGCCCGAGTAATGACGAGGCGTACTCCGCATCGTCAGGGGAGCCAAGGGCGTGGAAGACTTTGTGATGGAACATTCCCAGCAGGGCATTGGCGAAATTCTTGCCGTCTTCGCCCTTTAGCGCCGAATAGAACGAGTCCCTCGATTGCGCGAGGTAAACCATCGCTCCGCCATGCGATCTGGATGTGGCCGCGTAGTGCTGGTCGAACGAGGTAGTCACCTGCCAGGCTTCGTCCGCCCACACAATGCTATAGAACTGCCCGGGCGTAAATTGCCGTGCGAGAATGACCTTTTGGGTTAGGTACTTCCAGCACGTTGATATAAGAGCTCCAGATGGACCGTACTCACTCGAAGGGCAATTGACGAGGATTGACTTCCCTTGCAGCATGTCCAGAGGACAACAATTGGTCGTCGTTGACATCAAACGTCTCGCTATCCCCAAATTCCAGAAGAACAAGGTGTTTTTCATCCCAGCGAGCACACAGCTTCTTGTCTTGTCTGCCATGAGAACCCACTCTGTCGACCACGCCGTATTCGCCATCTCGACGTCATCTTTCTCATCAGGCGACGTCTCACGCGTCGCAGCGGCACGGAGGCAACCGTTATGAAACCCTGCTCGCCACGCATCGCTGTTACGCTGTTCAGGTGATAACGCCGCACCGTCGATGAACCGTTGGAGATTCGGCGCGGATACGGGCACACCAGCATGGCGGAGAATGTCGATCGCATGATGAAAGAATCGCTGTTCTTCATCCTGAAAAAACGTCCCGTACTCGCCCCCTCCTTTGTTTTCTCCCCGCAAGACCTCCGCTGAGACCAGCAGGAACTCGGCTATTTGCCGACTGTCCGCACCGCACCGCTGAATGAAATCAATCATATTGCAGCGGAGATTTCCTTCCGGCTCGAAGATCATCAGCTCGCGCTTCTTCTCCGCGAACATCTGCTGCCACATCTGCTTGTCTTCGGGCTTGGCGGCCAAGATGAGCATGCTTGCGAGCGGATCACCGGCAATATTCCGGCCGAGCGCCACACCTGACCCGCTGGTCTTGCCCGATCCCGGCCTGCCGAAAATCAACACACCGCCGTTGAGCAAATGCCTTCGCGTGAAGACGTCATGCCGGTTCCACTTCAGCAGAATCCGATCGAGCCCGGCATCATCCATGTCGATCCTTTTTCCGTTCGAGAGCAAAATCTTCCGAGCACGCATCTCCCGGCGGACGTGCATGGTGAGCAACCCCAATCCGACGCCGAACGTTCCGACGATGCCGATCCACCATTCCTCCTCGTACCCGGTACTAATAATCCACAGGTCGAAGGGATAGACCGAGTTCCCATCGGCGTAATGTTGGCCGTCCGGCGCCAGCAGGTGGACCGGCATCCCGTATTTCGGGCCGCGAACCCACTGGGTTTTGTAGGTTGCCGCCTTGTGGACTATCACAATCAAAAGCACGACCCAGCCGGCCAGATTCAAAAGAGCGTTCATGCGCGACCTCCCGCGAGCCGGATCTGCTCCCCGATGAAGGCGATAATCACCGTCACGAGCAAAAGCCCCATGCCGTTGTCGTGCCTCATACCGGAGATGAACGTCCCCCCAGCAGACCAAAGCCGAGGTATCCGGGGCGGCCAGTCCATTGGCGGGCAGCCTGGTAACGGGCCTTGACGATCGCGATGATTTTTTGTGGGATAGTCATGGTTAATCGAGGTACTTGCGTTCTTCTCGGGCGGACATGGCCGACTTGAACCCCTGATAACCCAGGAACACGGAGCCCAGGTCATCAATGAAGCCAAAAGGCCCCAGAACAGCCTCAGGCAGGACGTCGATCGGGGAGATAGCGTAGAACGCACAGAAAGCCAAAAAGGCCCAGCTCACGACCTCGTTGATGACGGCGCGAGCCTTGGACTTCGGAAGGGAGAGTGCCACGACCCATGCGATGCCGAGCACGGTCAGGCACGTCATTAACGTCTTCAGCATGTCAAAGAAACTTTCCATTGGTCATTCGGGGGTAAAGATGGATTGAATAAAAACAAGCCCGGCCCTGCCCCTGGCCGGGCCACCTACGGGCCGCTACGGCCTAGTCGTCAAAAAGCCTCTTGACGAGTCTCCCCACGGAGAGACCGAGCGCGATGGCTTCTAACATCGTTATGTCCTCACATACGTTTCGCTGGTGGGTTGTAAAGCAGCCTACGGCACCAGTACCGAAAGGCTTAACGGTCGAGGCTCTCGACGAACGCGAACACCGCGTCGGCGATGAAGCCAAACAGGGTAAACATGGCTTTCTCCCAAAAAGGAGTGTGAGCGGGTGAGGATAAGACAGCCTTCAGCACCCGCTATCTGAAGGCTTAGATGATCGGACGTATCGGGCCGCTGGTCGGCCAGTTGGTGCCCGCCAAAAGATCATCCAACACAGGGTCTTCAAAACGACGAAACATGATTCTTCCTCCACAATTTGCCGCGACCTTTTTTCTGTTGGCCTTCGGCTGTCGCATCACCGAAGACCCAAACGACAATCGCAGTAAAGCAGCGCCAGCTAAGCCTGTCTGCGCGCGGAACGTGACATTCCTTGAGTTATCTTTAGGCATTTTTTTGCACACGATTTGCACATGGGACAACAGATAAAGGTAAAGATGCGAGGCGACGTGCTTAAACAGCTTCGCAAAGCATGTGGCTTTCCCACGCAAGCAGCACTAGCAAAAGCTGCGAATGGGATAGACGTGCGATCCGTTATAGATGCGGCACACGGTAGGGAAGTGACCGTAACAACGGCCGTCGCTATTCACAAAGCGTTCGCCGAAAAGAACAAGGATGTGAAATATGAGGACTTACTTGTCGTACCGATTGCTGACCTTCACTCGCCGTCAGAAACGAGCATCGCACAGCAGCAGATTGGGATCGCCGCAACCGTAGTGATCACGAACACGGAGATAATACTCAAAATCGCTGCGCCACCGTTGCTCATGAGCGCCCTCCAGTCGGCGCAATGGGAACAGCTTCTTAAGGAGTTAATTTCTACAGCGGCAAAAGCACTTGTAAAGCGCGTTACGGGTGGTAGCATCATTCTTACTATCGACGCGGATGCAATAGCCACCAAAGATCTGATAGACTCCTTCCTCGCCTGGAGGCTTCAGTACATCGGGGCTCACGAAATGCTTTTCCTGGCGCCACACGCACTGAATACGACGTTCGCCAACTTATTGTTATCTCATTTTGCGTTTCGTGATGCTGATATGTATGAACGATGTAATAAGAGCGTGTTGTCTCGGGAAGACACCAAGATAGCAACAAGAGACGGCGTTCACTTTATCCATGTCGATCCTCCAGATGTACTTTGTCCAACAGACACGGTTAACATTGCGCACGAGACTGCCCGCGCTGCGGCGGAGGCAGCCGGTATCGCATGGCGGGAACAGCATCGGCCCAATGCTTGGTACGTCTCCAACGAATACTGGCAAGCCGCCTCTGACCGTTGGCAAATAGTCGCCTCCAATGCGTTGGGAACAGTCGCGGACGCCGCTCAGAAAGCTGCTAATGCTGCTAGGATTGCTGCCGAGAGCGCTTCGACAGCAGCACTTACATCTTCAGTTCAACGTCATCTCGCAGCAGACAGCGCTTTGGAGGCCGCCGAAGAGGCGGCCATGTTGGCAGAAACGGTGTGGAATTTAGAGATTGCCCCTTGGGAAAGTGATCTATTGCCACCTGACTGTCACCTATGGAGGCTCCGTTCGACACTAGTACCAGCGCACATTCGTGAAGCCGACCAGTACTGGCGACATTTTCGATTTCGTGCCGGTGTTCCAAGAGAAGCTACCTTTCCAGACATCCCGATCAATGAGCCGCAACCGGCGGTCCTCCTTGACGACACGACGTTTGTAAATCAGCCGCAGCACCAGCCGTTGTAGTATGGTAATCAATTGAGGGTGTCACCGAGCGTTCGACGCAGCGGTACACCAGTACGTTCAACAACGACGAGGCGGAGATCCGACGTCGAAGACGGCGGCGTGATCGAATCCGAATTGCATCCGGCTTTTTGTATCCGAGCTTGGATGATTCTCGTTGCCCGTCGGCTGATTTTGCGTTATGGCTTGATCTGCTTTGGTACTGCTGGAGCGAGCAATCGTGCTAGATGTGCATCGCTTGGGCGTACGGAGCCGCCACGTGTAATCTACAAGGGGAGGGCGATGTGTCGCCAAGACGCTTAGAGGACGATTCTCATCGTGCGGCAGAGAAATCAACTGCTGGGCACGAGTCGAACGATGGACCGCAGGAAAGCAAAACAGTATCGTTTCGGTGGAAAGCAGATGCGAAAGTTGTGCAACAAATACTTGACGCCGCAGCCAAGGGAGCATTGGATCAAATTCCAATTAAATTGGTTGACAGTACGGTATTCCTTTCAATAGATGAAATCAGCGTTGCTGCGGATATTCCTGGTGTCTCTCCCCAGAAGTGGAGAAAACGCGAACAAAGTCGCGACGGTTCAACGTCCGCTGACAGAGAAGAAGGCAACATTCGATAGTCGGTAAGGGGTAAGGTCGAGGTGGCGCGGGCAGGAGAGAATGTTGGAATCACCTGCGCCGGAGCGGGAAGCAATGCTCATCGAATCAGCTCGACCTTCACATCCAGGTCTACTTCCGCCCAATTGTGATCGGCCGTAAGCACAGTCGCTTTCCGTTGGTTTCCGAGGCACAGGCAAACGCAGTCCGCATACGACAGGTTGAGCTTGCGGGTTGCTGCATGCAACACGGCAGACGTCTCCGCAAGCTCGCGGTCGAGCGGCACCACCCGGGGAAATGCCTCCCTCAGAAAAACGGTGACGTGCTCGGCCGACATCTGATGCCGAATCAGCTTGGAAAACGCTTCCATCAAGTTTGGTGAAGCCACGACGCAGCTCTCGCGAACGCGGGCGACATGCTTTTCGCCTTCCTCGCCCTTTACAAAGGCAAGCACCGCCGAGGCGTCCGCGACAAATTCACTCACGCCGTACTTCTTCGCGGCGCTCGGCGAGTAGCTCATCAACCAGGCTTACACCCGGCGGGACCTTGTTCGACAGCTCGGCTCGGAATGTGGCGAGCCGGGTATCGAACGAATGCAACTGCACTTTGCCGTCGTCGACATCGACGATCACGGTATCGCCGACATCAATGCCGAGCTGCTTGCAGACTTCGGCGGGAAGCACGACGCGCCGTCCATCGGATAGACGTACCTGGAACGATTGGTGAGCCATGCCATAACACTCCATTGTTGGCAGTTCCTACAACTGTGCCACAACACATCGCGTGAGTCAAGAAAAACCTGCAAGCCATGATCCTGCCTGTCATGCCATTAGAGGTAAATAACGTCCTTTCATTATCTCTAATAGTTTCAGCCTGAAACGACATTTGTCGGCAAAACGACCAGCTAAATGCGGCTGGCATACCAGCGTTGGTCTGGGCAACGCATCGTGTGTATGTGCCATTAACTTTGTGATTGACTTTCCAGGCGAAGCTGTGGCAATCTTGGCCTATGGGTCAAAGACAAGGAGGCTCGATATGCCCAGCGTTCGTATCCGCGATCTCGATGAGCGAGTCATCGCAGAGTTAAAGGATCGTGCCAAACGGCACGGCAACACCCTGGAGAATGAATTGCGTGCTCTTTTGACTGATGAGGCGTTCCGGCCTCGTCGTGAGGCAGCCAAGCGCGCCAAAGAAGTGCGAGAAGCGATCAGGGCCAAAGTTGGAACGCTGTCCGATTCGACGCCGCTTATCCGCGAGTGGCGGGAATCGCTGTGACGATCGTTGTCGACGCCAGTGTTGCCGTCAAATGGTTTGTGCCCGAGCCGGGCGACGAAGCTGCCGAGCAGTTGCTGGAAAGCGGAGAGCCACTCATCGCCCCTGCTCTTATCCGCATTGAAGTCGCCGGCGCTTTTCTACGCAGGTTGAAAAAAGGCGAATTGCCGGAGGATGACACGCGCGTCGCCTACCAGGCATGGGAACGCACGCTGGCAACTGGTGCCGTCAGGTTGGTTCCCGACGTTGAGTTGTACGACGATGCGGTTCACTGTGCATTCATGATCAGACATGATTTGCCGGACTGTCTCTACCTTGCCCTTGGCAAGCGATTGGGTGCATCGATCATTACGGCTGATCCACCATTCCAGAAGCGCGCCAAGCAATTTTATGAGAGGATTTCGCTGCTGGAAGGCCGCAACGCGAACTAGCGCCGATGGAAAAAGACGCCGATGTACCAAGCCAGGAGATTCTGCCGGCTTTAGCCGCAGATGCGTCACTCATCTCACCGGTTGCCGGTGGGCTACCTGAGATGGTCCGCAGCGCCGGCCCCGCCGCCGCTTTCGCATTCGACGAATTCTTTGCCGGCCGCATCCGCAATCCTCAGACACGTGCATCATACCTGCACGCCGTCCGCCGCTTCCTAAGCTGGGCGGAGGGCCGGGTTGCCGCGATAACCGACATTACGCCCGGATTGATCGGCGCTTATTTCGATCAGCATCCGGGCGCCATCCCGACACGCAAACAGCACCTGGCGGCACTTCGTGCCTTCTTTGACGCGCTGGTCATTCGCCATGTGGTGGTGCTGAATCCGGCTGCTTCGGTCCGCGGCGAGCGGTACAACGTCGTCGAGGGCAAGACGCCGGAAATCTCGCCCGACCAGGTGCGCCAGCTCCTGGCGTCGATCCGCACGGATACTCCGGTCGGCCGCCGAGACCGTGCCCTGATCGCCACGCTGGTCTACACCAGCGTCCGTGCCGGTGCCGCGGCAGCCTTGCGTATCAAAGACTTCCAGTGGGACGGCACCCAGTTCACGTTCCGCTTCCATGAAAAGGGCGGAAAGTCCCGGCTGATCCCGGTTCGGCATGATTTGCAGGCGTATCTGTTGGACTACCTCGATTGCATCGACTGGCAGTCACAGCCGCAAGATAGCCCACTCTTCCGCTCGGCCGCCGGCCGCACCGGTCAGCTCACTGGCAGGCCGATACGAAACGTGGATGTATGTCGGCTGGTGAAGCGTCGGCTGCGCGCCGCCGGCCTGCCGACGCACCTGTCACCGCACTCTTTCCGCGTGGCGACGATAACCGATTT
Source organism: Pirellulales bacterium (assembly GCA_035547915.1). Classification (GTDB taxonomy): domain Bacteria; phylum Planctomycetota; class Planctomycetia; order Pirellulales; family JAICIG01; genus DASSFG01. Next base: position 12,090 of record DASZTS010000009.1, read on the forward strand.
GCTTACGCACGGTGTGCCGCTCGAAGACGTGCAGTACCTGGCTGGACACGCCGATCCGCGCACCACTCGGCTTTACGATCGCCGGCAGAAGAAAGTCACCAGGAACATCGTCGAGAAGATTTCGATTTGACGCCGCAGTCACTCGCGCGCGTCTACCGCCTTCGGCTATACTCACCGCATGAAAGACGAAATCAACAAACAGCTTGCTAAATGCCTCGCACTGCTCTGCGTGCGCAACACCTGCATTGAAGACATTCACGCTGGCATCGAACCGGCGTCGCCTGCCGGCGACTTCTCCGATGTGAAAGTCGTGACGCCGCGGGGCGAAATCCCTTGGTCACAGGTTTCGCGGATCAGCAACGACGAAATGCGCCGCTTCATGAAGGAAGTCGTGAACAAGCTCTATACCATGCTCACACGGCTCGACGACCCAGCATTCGTCGAGCAGATGGACCAATACGCCCAGCGTGCAGCCACCGCGTGGGACCAACCAGAACACCTCCAGGAATGGTTTGACAGTGACTGAAGCCCATCCTGATGCTCGGGCTCTCGCCGCCACCGATCGCCGGCAGAACAAACTCACCAGGCGCGTCAGAAGAGTTCGGTGTGCTGCCACCCCCGGCACGCCCGTCGGTCGTTAGTGTCCCACTACCGTGGACACCATAACTTCGGATGTCTCATGAAGCCAACGCCGGGCGCCTTGCGCCATCCACAACGTTTCGCGTGCTAATACATATTAACACTTGCTTTACCGTTGGCGTGCTATTGTTATGGTCCACACTGACAAACAAGCAACCAGGGTATGCGGAATGGATACAATAGTCATACACAAAGTGCCGCGTGTCGCCTCAACGCCGTCAACAACCACACCTGCACAGCACCGTTGCGATCGACGATATTCTGGCCGCCACACGCATCGCCGCCTACAACTGGGGCGTTATGCCGCCCGCATTTATACGTTCGCCAGTCGTGCATTTCACCTTAGCGCGGTCGGCGAACAATGCTGATTCAATTGGAATTCAACGAGCTGTGCCCTGATCTGATGGCTCGGTTTATGCGCGAGGGTATTCTTCCGAATTTCACGCGTCTTTATGAATCGGCCGCCATTTTTACGACGGACGCAGGCGAAGGACCGCCAAATTTAGAGCCATGGATCCAATGGGTGACGGTACATTCCGGCATGCCGTATCGTGCACATCGAGCATTCCATCTTGGAGAAGGTCGGCAGCTACGAGAAAAGTGTGTAGCTCGGCTTCTGTCTGAGGCTGGAGTTCGTGTGGGCGTCTGCGGTAGCATGAACACGAATTACTCGGACTTGAATGGCTATTTCATCCCTGATCCGTGGGACCAATACGCTGTGCCGCATCCGACATGGATCATGCCTTACTACAAAATGGTGTCCAGGCATGTACAGGAGTCATCGCGGCCCGTACGAGACACCATGATGGATGCTATAAACTTCGCCTGGTTTATGATGCGAAATGGGTTGCAGGCAAGGACGGCGCTCGGCATTTGTCGGCAACTCATTGCCGAAAGACTATCTCCAGCCCTTGTCTGGCGCCGCCCTTTAATCCTCGAACTGATGCAATATGATCTGTTTCGGCGCCTGAACAGCTTATTCGATGTCCAGTATGCCACTTTGTTTTACAACAGCACGGCCCATTTTCAGCATTACTACTGGCGCAACATGGACCCAACATTGTTTGATCACGCCGTGCCTGAAACAGACCATCGGAGTCTGGGCACCGCTATCAGAACGGGATACGTAGCAATGGACCGGCTTTTGGGGCGAGTGTTCGCGGATTACCCACGTGCCCGATTGTTGCTGTGCACGGCTCTTAGCCAGCAAGCGTGGACGTCAACAGCAAAATGTGCGTTTCGGCCGAGGGATTTTGCGAGGCTGCTCGAATTCGCCGGCATTCCAGCCGCGCATTGCTCGGTAAGGCCGGTGATGGCGGAGGAGTTTTATGTTGACTGGATTGGCCCTGAATCGGCGGATGCACTTGCGCGCAAGCTAGCCGCCTTGACCGTCAACAATATCGCAATAATGAACGTCGAGCGGCAGGGAACGAGTGTCTTTACAGGATGCAGGATACATGATAGTCAGGTTGCTCGACACGCAAGCGTGCGCGCTGCGACTGGTGAAAGTGCCGCCTTCACGGAACTATTCGAACAAATCCACACGATGCGAAGCGGACGGCATCATGCGCATGGTATGTTGTGGGTGCAGACCGGCAAGCATGAAATAGTATCGGGTACAATCTCACTATGCGATATAGCGCCGACCGTATTAGGCTATTTTGGAATTGAGGCCCCGTCATATATGGAGGGCCGTAGTCTCAAGCTAGCAATGCATGCCCCTTTGGCAACGGCGATCTGAGTGGCGAGTGGACAGGGTACTGGGCTTGCCCCGAGCATCGCGGTTGCGGATTGATGTATATCGCGATTATCGACGAGGAGTTACAGGGCCGGCTGACTAGCAGCACACGGAGTCGTGCGCCGTCGCTAAAAAACGCGCCTGGCCTCAAGACTGCCTTCTCAGTCGCCGGTTGGCACCGGCAGCACCTGCTCGGCTTTCCGTTGAACGTTGAAAGTTGATCCGGCAGGGGGTGGACCTGGCTTGGAGCGGCGGTTCTCCGAGCCGAAGCTGATTAGCAAAACGCACCAACGTTGGTCCGCCCGAAAAAACTGCTTGCAATTCTTTTTAAGTTTGGCAACTTTCGGTTGCAATAACCACAATCAGAACCGGCTCGAGCGTGTAGCGATTCGAGCACCGGGGCAACGAGAATCTGGATGCAGGTACATCATGTCGTAAACCTTGGAGCGGGCGTTCAATCGACCGTCCTTTACCTATTGTCCCGCGAAGGTCGCATCCCGTGCGACGTGGCCATCTTCGCCGACACCGGCGAGGAGCCACAAGCGGTCTACCGCCATCTCGGCTGGCTCCTCACACTGGAGTCGCCACCCATTCTAATCCGCAGTGCCGGCTGCCTTGGCGATGATCTCCAGCACGGCCGCAATTCGACCGGCCACCGCTTCGCGTCTATCCCCGCCTTTACCGCCTCCGATCATCGGACGCGGCCACCTGGCCCGGTGAGGCCCGGCCGCGTCCGCCGGCAATGCACCTCCGAATACAAGATCGAGGTGATCGAGCGCACCATTCGCCGCGATTTGCTCGGCTTAAAACCGCGGCAGCGCATCCCACGCGGCACCATAGTCTATCAGTATTTCGGGATCACGATGGACGAGGCCGGCCGTGCCGCCCGCGGACGTCGCCGCTTCGAGAAGATGGCGTGGGCCAGGCCGGTCTATCCGTTTCTCGACATGGGCTGGACGAGAAATGACTGCCTGAACTGGCTTAAAGGCCGCGTGCCCCATCCGGTGCCGCGATCCGCTTGTGTCTTCTGTCCGTTTCACACCAACCGTGAATGGCTCGACCTCAAGAGAAACGATCCGGCCGGCTGGTCACGGGCGGTGGCGATCGATGAGGCGCTCCGGCGCGACGGCAATGTGGTGAATCGCAGCATGGACCAGAAGCTTTACCTGCACCGCCGTTGCCTGCCGCTAAGCGAAATTGATTTCGAGACAATGGCGACGGAGATGGTAAATCCGATGGCAGTCGGCGAATGCCAGGGCGTATGCGGTGTCTAATAATTAGTGCTAATTCGTCTGGCAGACGGCACCACGGCTGTGGGGTACACCCAGGCAGGCATCGGGCTGGCCGTGATGCCAGTCGTATTCAGCGACTTCGGTGAGACGACAAGGCTGCCGGGGTCATACGTAATGCTGTAGTTGGCAAGGCCGCTGCCGGAGGCCGCCGATGGCGTAATGCTCCATGTCCCGACGTTCCACCTGCTGGAACCACTCAAGCTTGCATTGGTAGTGAGCGTTACGGAGGATACCACATCGCTGCCGAGCAGGCCGGAGGTGGTGAAACCGCTGCTGCCGTTCAAGCTGGTGCCGTCAGCGTAGGTCATGTTGATGTTGCTGACGGTCACAGTAAGCGCCGCCGCTGTGATGTTAGCGGCGAGACCCGAAGGCTGGGCCAGCGAGTAGTTGCCGGAATCAGCCCGCCGATGGTGAAGCCCGAGGCGGTTACCGCCTTACCGGGTGCCGTCTCCGGCGTTTCGGTCCGCTCCTGAATTCGCCCCGCATCGCTGGCACCCGGCAGTACCGTAGCCGCCAGGGCGGGCGAGCCGGCCACAGTGCAATTGATGCACCGCGCCGATACGGCAAACGCCGAGCTTGAGAGTGGCTGACAAAACCCGGAAGCCGGATTGCCTTGGGCAAAAATCGGCGTTTCACGCCGATTGTTTTGGAGCTTCATCCGGTTTTGTCGGTTGCTCTAAGCGAGGCTCCGCGCGGCGTCATGCGGAACCTGTTCCACCAGCACCAGCTTTGCCAGCTAAACGGTTAAAAACCGCCTAAGACTCGGTGCCGCACCACACTATCCGCCTGCTTTCTGCGAACCAGGACCATCTGATAGCCGTCAGAGATAGGACATTTGGGCGAGATTTGACGACGCACCAATCGCGGCACGACAATGTGCGGCAAATCGTTGACGCGCGTTGGCCGGAGAAGAAAACACGGCACTATGAACATTACGGTTGAGAGCATTGGGCGGATGCGAGAGACGCTTCTTGAATTCCACGAGAGGGTTGGGCGATTCAATGAAGACAATCACGGCATTCCAACGCAGGGATCGCAGGCGAGCATGGAACAAGCCGGTTATCCCCGGCCGCAGTCCATTGTGTCGGCGCGCACGATGGGCGACATGCTCATCGAATACGGCGGCGAGCATCTAACCGCTTTTGTAAAGACGATCACCGAGCCGGTCGAGGTCATCGCCTGCTGGACCTGCGTCCGATCGATGCTCGAATCTTGTGCCCTCTCTGCCTGGCTTCTTGAACCGGCGATCGACGCGCACACGCGTGTCGGCAGAGTGTTTGCCCTCCGCTACGAAGGGATGGAACAGCAACTCACTTTTGCACGCACGACGGGCCGATCGGCTGCGGAAATCGCCAGCCTCGAAGCGCGCATAGCCGAGGTGGACCGGGATGCTCTGGCGCTCGGGTTTGCCCCCGTTCTCAACCGAAAAAATGTTCGGATTGGGATAGGTCAGCGGCTGCCGGGCGCCACCGAGATCATCACGTCGATGCTCGACGAGGAAGCCATCTACCGAATGCTTTCAGCCGTCGCGCACGGGCATCAATGGGCGATCAGCCAGTTGAGCTACCAAGCGGTCGGCGACACCTTGGACATCGCGGGCGGCTTCGCCAAGACATTGGAGAAAACCGCCAACCTCGACGGCTTGGCGCTGCTTGGGGTTACTGCTTTAAAAGCCTTCGCCAGACCACTGTGTCGCCAGTGTCGTTACTACGGCTGGCCGCTACTTCGTCTGGAGGAAATCCTTGAAGACACGGCTGACGCCATCAACATGGCGACCCCTACGCGATTTTGGCGTGACCGATGAACACCGCGCCCGCCGTGCCGAAACCGAATGTTGCCATCCAGGGTTTCCGTTCAAATCTTGCCGTCGTGGCACTGATGTCATGTCGTGGCCGTGTCGGCCGGCGCCGGTGGAAAGTGCTCGACATGGGATTCACCTTTGCGTCCGAAGTAGATGACGCGGCGGCCGGTAATTTGAACGAAGTACCCCACGCAGCCGGCGTTCATCGTCTTGCAGATGAAATCGAGGTAGGTGTGCTCGTTCCGCTGGCTTTGGCGAACAGCGGCTTCAACGGCTGAAGATGAAAACTCGGCCGCCGTTTCGTGAAAGGCGTGAGGCGTTGCGACGACCAGAGAATCGCCATCCGGAAAGTAGTAAGTGATCTCCTGGCGGCTGTAATCAGCGTGGTAACGCTCGATGCCGACACCCGCGAGCCTCCCGACGATTTCAGGAAAGGTAAGCGCTCCGCTCAGTGCTCCTTTTGCGCACTCCTGAAGAATCTGTGTTTGATTGACATTCATGGTTTCTCCTTATCGGTTGTTGGGGCAAAGTTCAGTCGGCCGTTGCGGTCATGTTAAACTTCTGGCCGTTCTTGCACAGCGACCGGCGAATTGTAGTCCAGTTACTGACCAGACGCCGTGGCTTAGCACCTTCGCGAGCAGTCGGCGCACGAAAAAAGCCGTCGCAGGCGGGGCAGGTACCTGGACGGCCTTGATTCAGCCTTACGGCTGGTTCAACGATCAAGATACCCTTCGCGCCGCGAAAATCAATTGCTGAACAAAAAATCGTCAGGTCGCGTGGATTGGGGACGCAGAGTCACCCCAATCTCCGCCCGCGGCAGGATGCAATGCATACGATCTGCGCTGGCCATCCAGCAGATAGACCGAGTGAAAAGCACGAGCCGGCGAAGCGGCACCCAACCTGGCGACATGATCGCGAACCATGCCGTATTCCCGCTCTGTGCCGAGATGATATCGATCGAGGAGCAGCAACACGCAGGGCAATGTCGATGATTTGAGCTTTTGCGCCTTCGTAGCGATCACGGCTTGCACCAGGCCACCTAATTGCTTGGCGACCTCGTAGCCCCATGCTTCGCCGTCATCCAACATGGCGATTCCGACCTGGTTTTCGGACGACTCACACTTCTGCAGCAGATATCGCTGGCCGGATGGGGTCACGAGCGGCGGCACGGTCATCGGCACTTGATCGACCTCTCTTGTTGCAGCGATGAAGTCGTAAAGCAGTTTCTTGAGTTCCTTGGTTGCCTTGAAGAATTCATCGTAAGGCCCGTCGACGGTCAAGATGTAGGTGCCTCGCAAGGCGCCGGCAGCTATGGCCTCGCGTTCGACGTCTTCGGCCAATCGCTCAAGCGGTTTCCAGATTCCTAGGTCTGACACCGGCGGGCGGCCTGCCTGCTCATACATGGTCATAAATGCCGTCACCTCGACAGCTATTGTCCGGCCGCCGTATCGCATGTGGAAATCGGGAAACGTCGCGTGCCCATTGGGCTCGTGATCCCACTCCGTGCTAAGGCCATGTCGGTCCTTGAGGAACTCGGTGAACACGCCTTCGCAGAACTCTTCTTCCAATCGTTTTGTCATGGCAATTCAGCATTAAGTCTAAGGCCGCCCCAGCCCATCCGGCTAGACAACGCTGGAGGTAAAAGGCTCGCGTTCGGCGGCCGGCTTCATGGCCCTTCACTTTACGGTTGAAAAAATCGCTTGAATTTCTCGCGCAGTCTGACAGTCTGCGGTTGCTTTTAGCAACCTATGGCTTTACCGACCGACCCTTCAACCCTCTTGCCAGGGCAAGAAGATGACCTTATCCCTGAGGGCAAGGCGCCGGTCGCCGTTATTGAGGAGGAAGAAGATGCCAGCCTACAAGACGATCGTTCTCGAACTGCTGTGGGATCGCCCCGCCCTGCACGAACAGCTACGCGCCAGCGGGACGCTGCAAGCCAGCATGGAGCAACTGGCGGTGGCCTTTCGGGCCTGCCATCTCGACCGGATGAAGGAACTGGCCGAGAGCCGGCCGGGGAGCGACCCAGTACAGCTTTCGAGCGAAGCGATGGAGCTGGCACTGACGGAACTTCAGGACATTTTGCCCAGCGAATTGGAGAGCGAGGATACCGAAGTCTTCTCGCTCCATCAGGCCATGACGTTCCTCCATCGACACATGCCGGCCGAGTAGCCCGCCGGCAATCGCGGATCGACTTTGACACTCCGGCCGAGCCGGTCTCTCCCCTACTCGCTTCGGCTCCGCCCTCTCCCGTGGCCCCGCCGGTGGCCAACTCTGGCGGCACCGTAAATCAGCCGCCGGACCCGGCAAGCGGAAAACCGGCTCCCCCTGAAAGTTCCCCCCAATTTTCCGCTGGCCTGGCCGCTTCGCTTCCGGCTCTTGCTGATTCTTCCTCTCGCCGCCAGGCCCCCGAGGCGGGGCTGCCATCAAACGAGGGAGAAAAGACTATGGAGAGCAGCATCGCTAGCGGCGACAAGACCAAGGCCCGCGACATTATCGCCGCCATCCGCACCCTTACTCGCATCGAGCAGGAAGGGCGACGGGCGACGCAGGAGGAACGCAAGATATTGTCGCGCTTTGGCGGGTTCGGCGCGGTCGCACGCGGGCTTTTTCCCAACCCGGCCACCGGCCGCTATAAGGACCACGGCTGGCAAGTGCTGGGTGACGAGCTGAAGTCGCTGCTTACAAGCGAGCAGTACGCCAGCGCCAGGCGAACGACCTTTAACGCGTTTTACACTTCGCCTGTCGTCATGCATGCGATGCATGATGCACTGCTCTGGCTTGGCATTCCTGCCAATGCCACCGTGCTGGAACCCGGATGCGGCATCGGCAACTTCATGTCGCAGGCCCCTGCCGGCATGAAGTTCATCGGCGTTGAGCTTGACGGAATCTCCGGACGCATCGCCAGGACCATTCATCCCGACGCCGACATCCGCATCGAGAATTTCGCTGACACCAGGCTGCCAGAGAATCGCATCGACGCCGTGATCGGCAACGTGCCCTTCGCTGACGTGAAGCTCGACTATCACGGCAAGAAGCTTCCGCTGCACGATTTCTTCTTCGCCAAGTCGCTGGATAACCTGAAGCCCGGCGGCATCATGGCCCTGGTGACCAGCCACTTTACGCTGGACAGGGTAAACGACGAGCTGCGCCAGTACCTTGGATCAAAAGCCGACTTCTTGGGCGCGATCCGCCTGCCCTCGGATGCCTTCCGCCGCCAAGGCACACAGGTCGTAACCGACATCGTGTTTCTCCGCAAGCGATTGACCGGCGAACCCGCGCGCCACGAGGAAGCGGAGTGGCACCGTTCGACTCCCATCGAGATCGACGGCGAGGAAATCAGCATCAATCGCTACTTCCAGCGCCACCCCGAGATGGTGCTCGGGACGTTCAGCCGCAAGAACCGGCTCTATGACGACGGCTACAGCTTGGCCTCAAATGGTGACTTGGCGTCGCAGCTACGCGAGGCGGTTTCCCGCCTGCCGCAAAATATCGCCAGCGTCACGCCATCGGCTGCGCAAGAATCGCAGTCCCCCGCTTCCACGTTCGTTCCGCCGCCAGCGCTGAGTCACGTTACCGAGGGGAGTTTTTTCGTCGGCGAAAACCGCGTCATCCACCAGATGGAAGACGGCGAGGCAAGGCCCGTGACCTACGGCGGCACGCTGCTTAAGGCCGACGGTACCACGATGGGCAAGCGCATGGCGGCATTGATTGGCCTGCGCGATCATGCCCGCCGCGTGCTGCAATCGCAGAACGAGGGCTGGCCGGAACCGGAGCGCCAGCGTGCCAGGCAAAACCTGAATGTTTATTACGACCTGTTTACCTACACATATGGGCCGATCAACAAGACGACGTTTTCAAAGAACCGCGATGGCACGCTGATCCGCCGCATGCCTAATCTCGCGAAATTCCGCGAAGACCCCGACGCGATGCTGGTCATGTCGCTGGAAGACTATGACGAGGTGAACGGACACGCAACCAAGGCCGCCATCATGCAAAAAGACGTGGTCGGCAAGGCACCCGAGATTACGTCGGTCGGAAGCGCCGAGGAAGGGCTGCTCGTCTCGCTCAACCACCGCGGTGTGGTCGACATTCCTTATATCTGCCAGCTCTATGGCCGGCCCGAGGAGCGCGTTATCGACGAGCTGGGCGACCTTATCTACCGCGACCCGGTGTCGGGTGATTGGGGGACGGCCGACGTCTACCTGTCGGGAAACGTCCGGGCCAAACTGAAGGCGGCACGGGAGGCCGGCCCCGCCTATCTCCGCAATGTCGAGGCGCTCGAAACGGTGCAGCCCGAAGACGTGCTGCCCGGTGACATCGACGCCAATCTCGGCGCGCCGTGGATTCCGGTAAGTGACATCCAGCAGTTTGCCCGCGAACTGTTCCGTGTAGGCCCCAAGTCGATCAAGATCGCGCACATCGAGAAAGACGCGCTGTGGAGCGTCGATGCCGACCACAAAGCTCAGGCATCCGTCGCCGCCACTTCTGAATACGGCACATCGCGGGCATTGGGCACGTGGCTTTTCGAGCAAGCGCTGAACTTAAAGACGCCGATCATCTACGACACGATCATGGAAGACAACAAGGAAAAGAAGGTCGTAAACCAAGAAGCGACCTTAGCAGCCCGCGACAAGCTGCGGCAAATTAAGGAGAAGTTTCGGTCGTGGGTGTTTTCCGATCCTGACCGCACCGAACGATTGGTCCGCCTCTATAACGACCTTTACAACAATTTGCGGCCCAGGCAGTTCGACGGCTCGCACCTTTCCTTCCCCGGCATGAACAAGACAATCGCCCTTCGCCCGCACCAGGAAGACGCGGTATGGCGTGGTATGAGCAGCGGCAACACGCTGCTTGGCCATGTCGTCGGCGCCGGCAAGACATTCACGATGGCGGCCACCGGTATAAAGATGAAGCAGGCCGGCCTCATCAAGAAACCGATGTATGTGGTGCCCAACCACATGCTGGAGCAGTTCGCCCGCGAGTTCATGCAGCTCTACCCGACCGCCAAGCTGCTGGTGGCAACCAAAGACGACCTGGCCCGCGAGCGCCGCAAGCGGCTGACCGCCAAGATCGCCTCCGGCGACTGGGACGGCATCATCGTCACTCACTCGTCGTTTGAGCGGATCGGCATGGCGCGCGGCTACCAGGCCGAGTTTTTGCGCGAACAGATTGGCGAGTATGAGCGGCTGCTTTGCGAGCACGCGGCAAGCAGCCAGGAGGGCCGTGCCGCCCGCAACATGATAAAGACCATCGAGAAGCAGAAAGTTGCCCGCGAGGAGAAGCTGAAAGATTTGCTCGCCGGTGACAAGAAGGATGACGGCCTCGTCTTCGACGAGCTGGGCGTCGACCATTTGTTCATCGACGAAAGCCATTACTTCAAGAACCTGGAGACGCCGACCAAGATGGAGCGTGTCGCCGGCATCCAGACCGGCGGCTCTGAGCGCGCCTTCGACCTTTACATGAAGGCCCAGTACCTGCACCGGCAGCATCCCGGCCACGGCGTCACCTTCGCCACTGGTACGCCGATTTCCAACACGATGGTCGAAATGTATAACGTCCAGCGCTTTCTCGACCCGGATGGACTCAAAACCCGCGGCATGGAGCATTTCGACGCGTGGGCCGCCAACTTTGGCGAAGTGGTCGACACGATGGAAATCGCACCCGACGGCGCGAGCCTCCGGCCGCGTACCCGCTTCGCCAAATTCATCAACATGCCGGAGCTTCAGCAGATGTTCCGCTCCTTCGCCGACGTGCCGGCTCCCGAATCGCTGAACCTGCCACGGCCCAGACTCGAAACCGGCAAGCCGATAACGATCGCCTGCCCGATGTCGGACGAGCAAGCAAGGCTTCAGGCCGAGCTGGTCCGCCGCTACGAGCGCATCCGCGACGGAGGTGTCGACCCGAGAGACGACAATGCCCTGGCCATCACGACCGACGGCCGCAAGCTGGCCTTGGATGCCAGGCTGCTCTCAAGCGACGCCGGCAACTTCGCCGGCTCGAAGCTAAATGTCGCCGTCGAGAAAATCGTCTCGATTTGGAAGCGAACCACCCCAACTCGCGGCACGCAGCTTGTCTTTTGCGATATGGGCGTGCATCCGACCAAATGGGGCTACTCGGCCTATGACGACCTCGTAGGCAAGCTCGTGGCAAGCGGCATCCCGCGCGAGCAGATCGCCGCCATCGGCGATGCCGACTCTGATGCCAAGAAACAGGCGCTCTTTGACAAGGTCCGTTCAGGGGCCGTCCGCGTGCTGGTCGGCAGCACGTCGAAAATGGGGACCGGCACCAACGTGCAGAAGCGTTTGGCGGCGCTTCACCATTTAGACGCACCCTGGAAGCCGGCCGAGGTCGAGCAACGCGAAGGCCGCATCTTGCGACAAGGAAACCAGAACGAGGAAGTTGCGATCTACCGTTACGTCACGGAAGGATCGTTCGATGCCTATATGTGGCAAGCCTTAGAGACCAAGGCCCGCTTTATCGCCCAGGTGATGAGCGGCACCACCGGCGTCCGCCGCGCCGAAGACATTGGCAGCCAGGAGCTTTCTTACGCCGAGGTAAAGGCCATCGCGTCGGGCAACCCGGCCATCCTCACGCTTGCCCAGGCCGACGGTGAATTCCAGCGCCTCGCCATCCTTCGCCGCAATCATGCGGACGAACAGTTCGTCGCGCGACGCAAGCGTAAGGAACTGCCCGACACCATCGCCGGCTTGAAGAAACGCATCGAAAGCATCGAGCAAGACATGGCGACGATCGCAAAATCCGACGACCGCATCACCATCGGTGAACACGGCTACGGACACGACGCCGCGCTCAACGTGCTGGCCAGCCGTCTGCGAAACCTGCCGGAGTTTGTGACGGCGCCGCGCCGCGTCGAGCTTGGCGTCTGCCGCGGGCTTCACTTCGGGCTCACACTTCGGCCGCAATCCGGCCCTGAGCTGTTCCTCGAAGGTGCGACGGTTTGCCGCGAGTCGATGGCACGCGACCATCACGGGCCGCGTGCCATCATGAATGCCATTGAGCGGCTCATCGGCAGCTTCGAGAAACGGCTAGCCGACACCAAAGATGATTTGTCGCTGGCCGAGAACCAGTACCGCGATTACGAATCCCGCATTGGGGTAGTATTCGCGCATGAGGAGTATTTCAGTCAACTGACTGAGCTACGGAATCGTCTCAAAGGGGTACTTTCCGGTGCACAGCAGAACGAAGGCGACGAACCGTTGCCGAAATCCCACGAACTGGCCGAGCAAATCAAATCATTGAAAGCAGCCAACACCATCGAGGCACCGGCGCAACGTTCGGAGTCCCGAACGCTCGCCGCCGTCGAGCCGGTCACTACCCGCATCCGCCGGCGGATGCCGAAACTGCCCGAATCGGAGCCGGTGGCCGAGGAGGCGCCATCCGAGGCCGCTCTTGCCGAAACTACGCCGCCAGCAATACCGCCTGCTGCCCAGCCCGAGCCTGCCCGGCCGGTCTTCACGACACCGCAATACCGCGATTTCGTCCGCCGTCCAAAAAAGCACGATGCAAGGCAACTAAGCATGTTTTGACGGCTAGCACGCCAAAACGGCGTATTGGCGTCTTGTGGCACCAAATAGAATCTTAACATCTTGATATAACGGCGTTTATGCTTCGTGTCGACGAGTTGGCCTTGCCCAATCCATATTTGAAATCCATTGCTTTTTGTCGAGTTTCACGTATAAGTTGGGAATGGCCAATCTTCAGGACTATCTCGAATCGCAGCTTGTCAAAGGGCGGGCGTATTTTTCCAAATCGGCCGCCTTGGCCGAATTGCCGCTAGCGCCGCAAGCCTTTCAAGCCGCGGCGGCGCGCCTTATCAAGAAGGGCCGGCTGGCATGTCCCAGGAGGGGATTCTATCTGATTCTTCGACCCGAGGACCGCCTGCTCGGCGCACCCGAGCCGGCGCGATGGATTGATCCATTGATGATGCATCTGCGACTCGATTACCGCATTTCTTTGCTGCGGGCCGCCGCCTTCCACGGATCGGCCCACCAGGCAGCGATGGTGTTTCAGGTGATCACGCCGAGGCAGCTTGCAAAGATCGCCATAGGGCGCCAGCAGGTCGAGTTTCTCTACCAGGCTCCCGCCAACTTTGCCCAAGCCAACCAGCCGCAGTGGCTGTCGCAACTGAAAACGGAAGCCGGCTTCGCCAAGGTGGCCGGCGTCGAACTGACCCTGCTCGACATATGCCGCTACTTTCATCATGCCGCCGGCATCAGCGGCGCAGCGCAGGCGGTTCATGATCTCGGAAAGCAAGCCGATTCCCGCACGCTCGCCGAGGCGGCCGCCGCCTTCGAGAACTCCGCCGTAAGAAGGCTGGGCTATCTACTCGAACGCTTTGGCCATGACCGCCAAGCCAATGCACTCCGCAACGTTGCCGAGAGAGCAAAGTCGTTCAGTGACCTTGATCCATCCGTCAAGCCGATCGCCGCGGCCCTGCGCACGAATGCAGAAAAAAATCAGCAATGGAAGCTCGTGATCAACGTGCCAGTGGAGATTGACGCGTGATCCCCAACGCATTTCTGCAGGAGTGGACCGCCCATGCGCCGTGGCCTGACCCAAGGCAGATAGAGCAGGATCTCATCATCTGCCGTGCGCTGTGCGACCTGTTCAGCAGCAGGGCATTGCAGGGCAAGATCGCGTTTCGTGGCGGCACAGCGATTCACAAGCTGCTGTTTAAAAAGCCGCTTCGCTATTCCGAAGACATCGACCTCGTTCAGACGCAAGCCGAGCCGATCGGCGCGACCATTGACGGTGTGCGCGACGCGCTGTCCTGGCTGGGAAAACCGCAGCGGGAACACGTACCGCACGGCTGGCACCTGGTATTCCGGTTCGATCCCGAGGCGGGAGGCGGCAGCTCGCTTAAGCTGAAGATTGAGATCAACACCCGTGAGCATGAAAACCACATCGGGCTTAAGACCTACCCATTCGAGATGGACAGCGGCTGGCATCGTGCCAAAGTGGAGATCGCTTCCTTTGCGCCGGAAGAAATCTTCGGCACCAAGCTGCGAGCGTTGCTTCAACGCCACAAAAACCGCGACCTCTTCGATCTTAATCAAGGCTTGCTCCAACTCGCCCTTGACCGTGACAGTGTGATCGCGTGCTTCCGGCATTATCTGGCCCTGGAGGGCCATCCCATCACAAGGGCAAATGCCGAAGAGCGAATGTTGGGCAAGCTCAATCAAAGTCTTACCGACGATATTGCTCCCTTGCTTCCCGCCCATGTGACGTTTTCCGGCGAGGATGCCATCACGGCTTTCGGCAAAGTGTGGCGAGAGCTGATCGCCCGCATACCCGGCGATCCCTGGAAATCGTCGCAAGCGGTGATCGAAGAGATTCGCCGAGACAAGATTCCCGGCCTTATTGTCTGAGGACGAACGCTAAGGAGTATCACCATGATGAAGCAACCGCTCCATCCCGGCATCATCAAGCAGGACTGTATCCAAGCGCCCGAAGAAGCACAATGCAAGACAACTGAGCAAGTTCTAGCTTCCCGCAACTGCGTCAGGTCGCAGACTGGTATGCCTCAGAATATTGCAATGCGCGCTGCCGGGAGATAAGGTGCTATATCAGGTAGACTCGCAGCGTGCATTCGTATGCGATTGGCGGTCGTTTTACTACTTAGGTGCACGGGCCTTCTCAATCTTCGGCAAACGCAGTTCCGGCGCCCGGCAGTAACACCGCCGTTTACATAATGATGCCAAGCATTTATGTGGAGGTTTTAGGAAGGACCACTGAGAGAGGTGCTATGTGGACCAGTGTCCCTCGCGAGAACAGCTTCAGCTTTGGCTGGCAGGCCGTCTAAGCCAAGCCGACATGGCGG
Organism: Pirellulales bacterium; assembly: GCA_035547915.1. GTDB lineage: Bacteria > Planctomycetota > Planctomycetia > Pirellulales > JAICIG01 > DASSFG01. The sequence goes on from DASZTS010000009.1 coordinate 27,401, forward strand.
CGATCGAGGCGCACGTGAGCCGTTGTAGCCACGCCTGCCGACCGCTGGTCGACAGTTTCACCCGTCAAAACATCAAGCGAAACGATGCGGCCACGCCTCACCAGGGGCGGAACGATCCGACGGCCTCGCATCATAACAAGAGTCTCGCTACCCCACCGGAGATTCCCTTAGCCTCCGAGCCCGTCCGCCGGCAGCAGTTTGGACGCTTCGAAATCATCGAAGTGCTGGGCAAGGGCACGTTCGGGACCGTCTACCGAGCGCGCGATACGCAACTGGGACGCGACATTGCCTTGAAGATCCCGCGAAAAGGTTTGCTGCAAGGCGATGCGGAGCGCGAACGCTTTCTACGCGAAGCAAGGGCGGCCGCGACGCTGCACCATCCGAATATTTGCCCAATTCACGAGGCGGGCGAACTGGACGGGCGGCAGTATATTGTCATGGCCCTGATCGATGGCCAGCCCCTGACAACAATTCTCGACAGCGGTCGACCACTCGGCGAGCGCTCGGTCGTCAGCATTGTCCGAAAACTAGCGCTGGCATTGGATGAGGCGCATCGCAAGGGAATCGTCCACCGCGACATCAAGCCAGGCAACATCATGATCGATCGCCGTGGCCAGCCTGTCGTCATGGATTTTGGGTTGGCGCGGCGCTTTGACGTGAATGAGGCCACACTGACGGCCAGCGGTGCCCTAATCGGCACGCCGGCTTATATGTCGCCTGAACAGGCGTCGTCGCGGCACGATGAGGTTGGCCCCGCTACCGACATCTACACGCTAGGCATTGTTCTTTATGAAATGCTCACGGGCTGCCGGCCATTCCAGGGCGATACCAACGAGGTACTCGGACAAATCGTAGAAACACAGCCGAGTCCACCATCGGCGCTGCATTCCGGTTTGGACACGCGACTTGACGCGATTTGCCTGAGAGCGATCGCCAAACGTCCGAGGGAGCGTTATGGATCAATGCGGGAATTCGCAGAAGCGCTTCGAGATTATCTGAAGGCAACCGATCCATCCCAGTCCGGCGGCATTGCAGGACTCGATGCGCCGGAGTTCACGGAGCTCGTTTCCGGACTCAACATGCAACTGTCAACCATCGCCAAGCGGCAACACATCGCTTGGTGGAAATGGACGGCAGCAACTATCTCGGTCGCCTTTGTGATTCTATTAGGCTTCCTTCTCCTCCCACGCGGCCCTCTAGTCGTCACGAACATCGGCGTCGACGCACGCTTACTGGCCGATGCGACCCTAAGCTTCTTTCTCGACGACCGCGAAATCACGGCGAAGCAGGCCCGAGAGCCGATGGAACTGCCTCCTGGCGACCACGAACTCATTGTAAAGCGCGAGGAGACCGTGATCAAGCACTACCGATTTCATGTGGCGCCGCCACCTAGCCTGGCTGCAAATACAGAAGCCCCCGTCGTTCAAAGCGTCGAGTTGCGTGAGATAAAGGAAGTGGCCGTCGTTCAAGTACCGGCGCCCACGACGCATTGGAGCTTCGACAGCGAAGCCAAGAACGGGGCGAACGAAGCAAAAGTTGGCACGACCGCTGCGGACACATTCGGACGCGTTCAAAGCGTTCGAGGTGTCGTCGGCCAAGCTGCGGCATTTTCCGGACTTAGTGATGCCGTCGTCATACCTGATGATCCAAACCTTCACGCAAAATCTGCCGTAACTGTGGCGGCATGGGTGTTGCCTACATCTGCCCGAGCCGGCAATATCGCCGGCAGATGGTCGTCCAAAGGCTCCTACATGCTGAGTTGGGCTGATGGCATATATTCCTTCCGCGTTGCTTTTCCGGTTGGGGGTCCAACCGGCACCCCGCTTACCGTGCAGTCGTTTGGGACGGCTGGAGAATGGTCCCATGTCGCCGGCGTGTACGACGGCGAACGGCTCAACCTTTATATCGACGGGCAACCCGCGGCATCGCAAAACCTATCGCGATCGGAGATGCTGCGTCGAACCAGCGACTTCGCGCGCCGTGGCACCATTCCTACCGCACTTCAGGATTCGTCTCAGCCGTTCGAGGTGGGCAGCAGAGGATTTCAAGGGACGATCGATGAGGTGTATGTATGGAATACCTCGCTCTCACCTGAGCAAGTGGCGACTTTGTTCGAGGCATATACGCCGCCGCCCCCCACAACTTTCAAGGAGGCGCCGGATGCCAATCGCCGCATTGCCGAATGGGTTATTGCACGCGGCGGCATCGCTGCGCTCCTTGGACCAGGTGAATCCGTCCGCGAACTCAAGACAATTATCGAGATTCCTAGTGAGCCATTTACGCTGTTCGGAGTATCACTGTTCGATGCGCTTAGTCCAACCGACGAGGACCTGGCACGGCTCGATGAACTTCCTACCCTGAAATCCATCGACATTCGCAACACATCGAACGCGACTGAGGGGATTTTGACGGAAGAAGGCATCCTTCGTTTCATACAGACGCACCCCTTCCTGACGCATATCGCAGTGGCAGATCACAAGGAGGAATCGTTGCTGCTGACCGATGCGCTCTTGGAGGCAGCGTGCGAGTGTCCTTCGCTTTTCTCGCTGACGCTTCGATCGACTAAACTGACCGACGCCGGCACTGTGCATCTTGAAAAGCGCGCCAACCAATTAACACAGCTTTTCCTGACCAGCTCGATCAATTTAACCAATCTGTCATTATCTCATATTAAAACGTTGCGGCATCTGACACACTTAAGCCTTAATTCACCGCATCTGACTGAATCTGCTCTCCTTGATTTGCCGCAGCTTCCAAACCTGCAAGCATTTGTTGTCTGGGGAGCCAACGCCGGCGACCAGTTGGCGTCGCGTCTCGCGGATAATCATTCCCTTCGACAATTGGGTATGGCATATACTAAAATCACCGACGCCGGTCTCGAACCCATAAGCAAAATGGATACGCTTCTGGAGCTGGACTTGACGGGGGCCGCAATCAGCGATGCAGCCTTGCCACACTTAAATCGCCTCAAAAGTCTCACGTTTTTGCACTTGGACAACACCAAACTGACACGTGCTGGCGTCGACGAGTTACGTTCCGCCCATCCCCAATGTGATATACAATCCGCTTTCGGTAATTTTGGGCCGCATTTCAACCACTGAGGATCCCAATCGCGGTTCTTTCGCTCGAATGTTGGTAACCCAGCCCCCGCGTTGACTGCCTCATGCACGTCGTTTCGCCAAAACGACGATCCGTTGTTTGCCGTCTGGTATTGCCTCCTGGCTCACGCCACCGACGTTAGCGCCGCATCCAGACGGTCGAATGCCAGCGGCTGCCAGGATTCAGCCGGCATCGACAGGCGGGCGATGCCTTTTTCGTAGGCGGTGAGTGCAACCCCGTTTGCCGCAAAGGCATCACGTAATTCGTCAGCGGAGTTCTGGCGTGTTCTCTGTCGCTCCGCCTGCACCAGCAGGATGCCGGTGCGAAACGCCTCGGCCGGCAGCAGTGGCTGCCAACCGCACGCGGCGGCGAGCGAGGACGTTTCAATGACGTTCGCCTGCCGCTGGCTCAGCACATCCGGCAAGGAGCATGGATGCTCCAAGGCATCGTCCGCCGCACCCTGGCAGGTGAATAGTGGGATGAGCCCCACCGTCTCGGTCTCACCGTCGAGTCTTGTGCTTTCGATCTGCGTGGTGAACGTGAGCAATGGATCGTCCAACTCGCCGGAGGTAAGGAGCGTCCCGACCAACGTCTCGATCATCCGGGTCGAGCTGCGACGGCCGTAGAAACCAAGCCCCATCGGATGAAAAGCACCTAGCCATTTGTGACAGCCGGCGAGGTACATATCGCAATACTCATGGTTGAGGTCGGCCGAGGCGTGGCAGAAATCCTGTGCCCCGTCGATGACGACCGACCTGACCTCGCGGGCGGCTTCGAGCGCCCTCACCAGCTTCTCGCATGGCAGCCTGAGCCCGTGGTGGCTCACCGCGGTGAGAAACAGCCCGTCGCAGCCAGCCGAAAGGAAGCGTTCTCTTGTCGCGTTCATCACGTCGTCGATGTCGATGCAATCGCACATCAGCAAGTTTCGGAGCGAAACCGTCGTCACCGTTCGACCGGCCCGCCGCGCTTCGCTGTCCAATATCTCACGGTACGGCGGCCAACCGAGATCGGTCGCCATGACATGCCGGCACGATTGGAAGAGGAGCCTCGCCGCGAATTTCATCAATTGCGATGAGCGGCTGACCACCAGCACCGGAAGCTCGGGGCTGCTACCGGCAAGCTGGCGAAGACTGGCCTTGAGCGAGGCAATGCCGCGCCAGCCGGCCAGCCCGGGAAACCGCGTTCTTGCCGCGGCAGACCAGGATTCCGCGCCTTCTCGCAGGAACCGCTCGAAGAACTTCGAGCCGCCCTCTTCGCTGGCCAGCCGGGCGAAGTCGATATGCGCCTGCTGCGCCCGTCGCGACATCCGCCCAAGCCTGGCGGTATCCAGGTACAACTCGGTCTGTTCCACAGGTCGGCACTCCTTAACTGAGGCACCCGTGATTTTACCGGCCCTACTTTCCCTGGTCGAGAATGCTCCTAAGCGACCTGGCATAAAGCTGCAATCGCTTCCACTTGTTGTCGGCAAGCTCGACGGTCTGCGGATCAAGATCGAGCGTGAACCTGAGCGTGCGGCAGGAATCATCCAATTCCTGCGTGCCGACGGCGCGATCGCCGTAGATGCCCATGTCGGCCAGCAAATCCGTCTCGCGGCTCAAATCCGATTCGCGGGCCAGCGCGATCCAGACGCCATGATTATGCTGCTCCTCTATCCACTGCCAAATCTCGCCCGCGGGCAGCCGGTGGCCGGTCGGCCACAGTTCTTCCTTTAAGAGCACGATGCGTTCAATCAGCACGCCGCGTTTCACTGCCTCGAAATTGACCTGCATGCTCTGGATGCCCGGCTCGTCCTGCCAGTATCTAGGCGACCTGACCCACGCCACCGACCGGTACACCTTGACGTCGGGGCTCTTGAGGATTTCCTCATAGACGTTGCGCCAGCTTTCGGTTAACGCAAAGACGATCCGGCCGCCGGCCAACCCCTCGATCTGCTCGGAGACCGAAGCCAGCTTGAGCATGGCAATGCGCCGCAGGATGGGATCGGTGCGTCCCGCCAGCGCCGTGAGGCTGGCCGCGATCTCACGGTAACGCTGGAACAGCTCGGGGTCGGACGCCAGCGACAGCGGCACCGACAGGCTCTCAATCGCCGCCGCCCGGTCACGCTCGCGCTGGTCTTCTTGTCCGAGATAGCCGAGGAATATGCCGCCCAGGATACTGATGAAGGCGCCAAGCACGGCGAGCTGCGCCGGCAGTGGTCCGAACACCGACACCAGCGTCATTATGACCGACCCCGCCACCGCCGTGGTAAGGAAGCGGAACGAAAGCAGAACGGGACGCTGACGCTGCTGGCTTTGGGACGGCATGAGCCGCAACTTACGGGACAAACGATCGGATGGCAAGAAAGCTCGCGGCTCCCCCATGAGGACCGGCGGGCCGAGTTTTCGCGGCCATCCGGGGCCGGTATTCACCGCCGCCGCCCAACCTGGCGGAGCGACCTTCCGATTATAATTGGCAGCCGTCGCATGTGATTCTCTCCGCCGCGGAAATTATCACGGCCTTCCTCGTTCGTCACGCTGATTTGGTCTTCTTTCTGGACCCTGCTTTCGCAAGCACGTCGGCAAGCTGCCGGTTGCCCCTTACCACAGCGCGGCGCTCCGGCGTGCATTCTTCGTGGCCTTTGGCATCGATGTCAGCGCCATGCGCGATCAGCAGCCGGGCGACTTTCTCCAGATCGTCCATCGCGGCATTGTGCAAGGGAGTGACAAACTTGTCATCCTTGGCGTTGACATCGGCGCCATTGCCGATCAGCAGTTCGGCTATCCTGGCATAACCGGGCAAGTGAGACGCCCGATGCAGCGGCGTCTTTTGATGTACATCCCTGGCGTTGACGTTGGCGCCGTGCGCGATCAATAGCTCAACGACTTTAACGCAGTCCTCCACGGTGACCGAAGGTCGCGCCGCGGCGGCCTCATGCAATGGCGTGCGCTCGCGGCGGTGCCTGGCATTGACATCCGCCCCGGCGGCAAACGCCGCCTGGACCGCCGCTACGTCCCCTGTCTTGACGGCTTTGAAAAGCTGTTCGTCCGGCGTCATCGCCTCCTCCCTGATGCGGTTGCGATTATCGTAACGCAGGATGGTTAAGAAATTTTAGCGCGACCCGCCCCGCTCGATAACAGGCTGATCCGCTTGCCGTTACCGCATCAAGGCACCTCTATCGCCTCGATGATGACCACCCTCTTCTCGCGTCTTCCTACGATACGCACGCCGGTCACTCCAAAAGCGTTGCCAACCTGGCCAGCACGTCTTCGACCACGGCCAGTGGTGCTTTTTCGGTGAAGCCGTGGCGATGTGCCTCGATGTTGAGCAGACGTGGCTGGTTGCAAAGCACGACACCCTGCGTCCGCGTCGCGCCGCCAAGTGGCACGGCGAAACCGCGGTGACGGGCAAAGCAGCCGCTTTGCTTGATCGGGCAGACCAGTGGCGCCAGCAGATGATTAAACTGCCGCGGCGAGACGACGAGGACGAAGCGGCGATGACTGGTTCCAACCGCTTCGGCGGCAAGACTGATGTGATAAATGTCACCACGATCCATCACGCCTCTTCCGCGCAGGCTGGCACAGCGTCAAGCCAGGTCTGGTCTTGCTCGGACAAGCGGGCTGACGGGTCACATTGCCGGACCAGATCGGCCAGCCGGTAGCGCGGCCGGGGTCGCGGCTCGATGATTAGCCGCCTGTCGGCCAATTCGACGTTGACCGGCGTATCGGGCGTGAGGCTCAGGCTTTCCGCCACCGCCTGCGGTATGGCCAGCATCAGCGAATCGTTCATTGCAATCAGTGCTGTTACATGGATAATCCGCATAGGTTGAATGTTGATATAGAAATTTTCTCAACCGCGCAAGTATTCGTTGCCGTGGCGTCCGATTCGCTGCGGTGCTGTTGCACAACGGCATCGCTCACAGTTGCATCACGGTACTTCGATTGCCTCAATGACGACCGCCCCCCTCCCCGCCTCCATCGCGTGCGCCCGATCGGCTTCCTGAATCCACGGCACGCGGTGACGCGCGATGCCAGCGAACAGCCGCACGTTAGGGCGAATTTCGCCGTTTAGGTTCTGGCCGATGATTTTCAGTTTCTCCGGCCCGAATTTAAGCAGTATGCCTTCCGACGGATCGAACTTCGCCTTCTCCAACCAGGTATAGGGATAGGCGATGATGCTGCCGTCCTTTTTCCGAAGCTCCAGCATCGCCGCCCGCTCATGCGTGCCGCGAAGCCAGCCGAACGCGCCCAGATCGTCATTGCTCTCATCATCGCCCAGCCGCAACTGGGCCGCCGCGCGCGATGGCAGGTGCCGGTCAAGCAGGTCAGTATCCGTAGGCAAGCTCTAGCTCCTTCTCCCGTTCGGGTCGACGCGTTGGTGCGTGGGCGGGCTGCCGCAGCATCATGGCGCGCTGCCCGCCGCCGGCGATGAGTTCCGTTGCGGTAAGCCGCTCCTCCGATTGCTCGATCGCCTGCTTAAGCGCTTCCTTGTCGGAGGTGTAGATCATGACCTGCTTTCTTGCCCGCGACGCGCTGACATAAAACTGCTCTTTGGATGAGGCGGGAAACGATTGGCTGGCCTGGCCGATGAGGCCGACATCGACGGTGCGGCTCTGGCTGCTCCAGCTTGTCACGACATAGCCATGCGCCAGGTGGCCGAAGCCTTTGTCTAACACCCAGCCGTTATCAAAGACGATGCGACCCTCGTCGTCGAACGACTCGATGCGCCGCAGGTCACCGTTGTTGAGCCGGTGCTTGCCGTCAGCCGTCTGGCCGTTTTTGGTGATCCTAACCAGATCGCCTGGCGCCAGCTCAAGCGACCCGGACTGATAGACATTGAAACGGCCAGCCAGTGCCAGCGGCAGTATCTGGTCTTTCTCGACGGTCACGCGGTCGCCGCGGGTAAAGCCCTTGGCGTTCTGGTGAAAGATCAGCTCATCGCCAAGCTCGTAGTTAACCCGATCGCCGCGTTCGGCTTCCGTCAGGTCTTTGCGTTTCAGCATGGGGAACGCCCTGGCATCGCTACCGATGACACCGGCCTCTTTGAGCGTCCGGCGGATGTCTTCGGTGATGCGCGCCCCCTCGGCATGCGTCGGTGACACGACGAGGGCCGTCTTACCCTGCATGACCGCCTGCACGTAATCGGCGGCGAGCAGCTTGTAGCGCTCATCGTCGGCGATCTCGCGCACCCAGCCCAGTTCATCGAGGCGGTCAAATCCTACGGCGCTCCTTCCCTCACTTAAGGCGCGCACCGCTTCCTTATACGCTCCCTTCTGCCGCTGAATCTCCTTAACCTCGGCCGGCTTTATCCCGGCTTCGGTCTCCAGCAGGCGAAGGGCGGCGCCACGCTCGACCGACCCGTGTTGCCGGCGGTCGCCGGAGAGCAGCACGCGTGCATCGAGCCTATCGGCCAGGTCGAAGACGGCTGACAGTGTTCGCGTGCCGAGCTGACCGGCCTCGTCGATGAAGATCAACTGTCCCCTCGCCTTCTCACGGAACTTCTCATCGACCAGGAAGCGGGCGACCGTGTCGGCCTCCTTGAAGCCGGCCTCTCGCAGCGTGCCGCGGCTGGCATTGGCCGACGGCGCCAGTGCGACGACCTTCGTACCGCCCGCCTCGATGCGCTCGACGGCTTCCTGCATGAGCGATGTTTTCCCGACGCCGGCCGCGCCGCGAAGGATGGTCACGCGATCGCGTGAGCCGACGATATGCCGCACGGCATTCTTTTGCTCGTCCGTGAGCCAGTCACGGGCGAAGCTTTCACATCTGCCGAACGGCCCGCAGGTTCCCCTTCCCTCCCGCGGAAATCGCACGAGCCGCTTTTCTTCGGCCAGCACTTCACGCGTCGATACCATGCGCCTCCCGTGCCGCTCGGCAACGATGATGTCGCTTGCCGCAAGCTGGCTATGCACGTCCTCCACCGTCGCTTTGCCGACGCCCTGCTTCAAGGCTTCTGCCAGGAGTCGCCGTTCGTCGATGACCGACTTCCGCTCGAAGGAATGCAGGGTCGCATACTCAACAGCCCTGGCGGCCGCCATGCTGTCGACAGGCTCAGCATCGCCACCCAGGCGCTTTTCGAGCGACTTCAATGCCGACAGTTCCTGCGGCGTCATCCATGATCGCCATTCCTGCTGCAATTCGGAGAAGGTCAGGTCTTTGCGTTTCGACTGCCGTGTTTTCGCGCCAAGTTCCGCTTTGGCTTCGGCATCGTCGATGCCTTTTTCGCGGGCCTTTTCCTCAATGAGCGCCGTCCGACGCGAGAATTTGTCGATCGTCTCCCGCTCAACGCCGGCCAGTTCCCAGCCATGTTTGCCGCGGGTTGTTTCGAGCCCCAGTTGCTCCAGCCGGTGCGCGAGCCTTGAATGAAACACCGCCTCGAAATATGGCGCGTCACGAACGATGTTTCTGAATTGTCCGGCCTTCCATGCCTGCTCCGTCTCGTCCCATGTCGTGTTGAAGACGAAGCAGTGGCCGTGCAGATGCGGGTCGGGGATGTCATCGACCGGCCTTGCCGTGACATGCACATGCTCTCCCCACACCAGGTTGCCGGTTACCCGGTCTTCATTCCTGCCGTCTTTCCTGACCCGCGTCTGCATTTCCTTCTCGATGTCCTGCATCGTGCCGTGCATGGCATCGCGGAAGGCGTCAAGAATCCGCTCGTCCTTCGTCATGGCGTAAAGCAACGACACGCTTTTGGGCACATGGAAATTCATGTCGTAGCCGACCGTGCGATCCAGCTTCATGCGTGCCGTCAGTTGCTCACCGGTCGCCGGGTGCCGGTTGTCGCACAACGCATCCCAGTCGGCCTGCCGGATCTCGCCGTGAAGCCCCAGGCGCTCGGCGCCCTCGCCGCGCCAGACGCCGGACAACTCCTGGCCTTCCGTGTAATAGTCGGCGGTCGAGTAATAGCTCTTCGCTCCGCCCGGCTGGCTGTTCTGGAACATCCGCAGCATGCGGGATTATAGGTTCACGTCTTCGCGTGCCAGTCAAGAAACTTGATGGTTTTGCCACCTACAGTTGCAGCCACCCCCGCCCCTGTGTGACTGCGGTGTCACCGCCCTGTCACCCGTGCGCGACGGGAATGCTTCGTCCGCTGAAATCGCCGGCTGCCGCTTCTCGCCGTGCATGCCAGACACTTTCGCCGGTGCAACGCGAGTGCTGTCCCGTTATGGCACGCTGCCTCGGCCGGCGTGCGGGTAAACCTGCCAAGGCCGCTTTCCAAGGGAAGCCTTCGGCCTTTCGGTTGACCCGTGCGCTAGAAGTTCGCCACGCCTAAAGCCGACGCGGGCGCTGGTGCCACGGGACGCAATCACGCGTTCCCCCAAACGAAAGGAAAGTCATTATGAGCACGAACGAAACCGCAGCCGCCTCGAAGGCGCCGACGCATATCGCCTACCACGTCCGCGACGGCAAGGGCGACAAGGGATTCTGGACCCGCATCGGGGCGGCGTGGGCCGCGCGAGATGGCAAGGGCTTCAACCTCCAGCTCGACGTGGTGCCGCTCGACGGCAAGGTGATCCTCCGCTTGCCCACGGAAAACAAATAGCAATCCGCCGGGCGGGGCGAAACGCTCCGCCCGCCAACTTTACGGAGATACGACCATGACCATTACTCGAAACAGTTACGGCGATAACAACGTCGGCCGTCTGAATGCCTTTCTCGACCAATTCCCGGAGTCCTGCGATCCCGACTTCGACGACCAGGGCGAGCAGCTTGACCGCCAGTTGGCTGCGATTCGCCACAGCTTCGCCGACGTTGAATCGGGAGCCAGCGTATGACCAGGTCCGAATCGCTCGCCCTCGCCGACGCAGCACTCGATGCGTTCTGGCGCGTGGTCGCCAGCCGCTTTCCCGAAGCAACCACCGGCGACCTATCGCCCCATACCACGGTTCGTCTTGCCGCGATTGCCGAAGACGCGATCAAGGAATGGATTTCCGCAAATGTTCCCGAGGCGCCGCGAAAGCGGGAGCTGGCCGCGAGCGGTGACATCGACGTTCATGAGTTGCTTAAAACGCACCAGCAAGTTGCCGTCATTTGGGGCATTGAGGATGTGCAAGCCGTTCGGCCTGACTTAACCGACGACCAATCGTGGGAAGTCCTTACCGAGTGCCGCCGCAAGCACGACTGCGAAGTCGGTTTTAACTGGCTCTTAATCGAGACCATCGCCGACCATCTTTTCCCCGAACCGGAAACAACCGAGGAGTGATGCCCATGACGGAAGAACCGACCAATGCCGACCGCGCCGGATGGGCCAAAGATGCCCTGGCGGTCTTCACCGCCCGGACATTCAGCGGCGACCATCCCGATGCGATGGATCGCGGCGATCTCGAGTGTGCTATCGGCGATCTTATTGCCGACCTTTTGCACTTCGCTGTGCAGCAACGCTTCGACGCCGGCAGCATCATGCGGACCGCATGCGAACATTTCGACGCCGAACTTGTCGATGCGTCGCGAAACGCACCGCTACCTTTCCCGTCAACCAGCAAACGTTAGGAGATTTTATGACACACGCCCATGCCAATCCTTTCTACGCCGGCCGCTTCGTGCGGCGACTTTTCTCGGCACGCGAAACTGAGCCGTATCAGCCGATCTACGCAAAGCTGCCCCGCGCCCCGAAAAACGGCAGCCCGGTGCCCCGGCTCACCAGCCTCTACCATCTCGACCGAGCCGGCGAATACGGCGACCGACGCTATCCCGGCAACTGCGGCGGCAATCTCATCAAGGATTTGCTGCGATTCTTCACGCCCTTTTCCGTGTTCGACCCGATGAGCGGCAGCGGCACGTGCCGCGATGTGTGCCGCGAGCTGGGCATCTACTGCTGGTCGACGGACATCCATGAGGGATTCGACCTGTGCGACCCGGCCTGCTTTCACGGCGAGGGCAAGCTTGTTGCCTGCCGCACGTTTGATTTCTGCTGGCTGCATCCGCCCTACTGGCGGCAGAAGCTTTACGCCGACGATCCGCGCGACCTGTCGCGGGCGCCGACGCTCGATGCCTTTCTCGAACGCTTCGGGCTGGCACTGGCGCACTCAGCCTATGTATTGAAGCCCGGCGGAAAGCTCGCCGTGCTGATGGGCGACTACAACGACCGCGACGCAGGCTTCATCCCCCTCACCTACCACACCAAGCGGCTGGCCTTCCAGTGCGGCCTTAAGCAGCCTGTGACCGACATCATTCGATTCTCGCACGGGGCCAGCAGCAGCACGAAGATTTATCGCACCTCCTTCATCCCCGGCCTGCATGACGTGTGCATGGTCTTCGAGAAGCAGGCGTGAGGAGACAACATGGCCGTGAGCGAAAGCGTCCATGACGAGCTGGACGGCATGCGGCGACAAAAAGAGCAGGCGGCGCTCCTATGAGCGCGAACGAGCCGCTCCGCTGCGTATGCAGGGCTAATTCCGCTTGTCGAGATTCGACTGGATGTAGGCGGCGAATCGGGAGCAATCCCCCTTGCCGGGCAGCGGCTTTTGCGCCAGTTCATACGACCGAATGCCGGCGAAGGCGGCTTCGGCTTCCTCCAGGGCGGTCTCCGACCCGATGTTCAGCCGATTTTTAAGGACGCCGGCGGCATCGACGTAATGGTCATGGCTTGAGTATTTGGGCATTGCCGTAGCGGGCGAAGGCGTTGCGCAACGCATCGGAGGTGGTCATCTCACCCCGTGCTACACGCTCTAGGTCTTCAACCGCCGCAGGCGGCACAGCCAGCCCTTCCAATGCCTGTTGTGCTAGAGCGTGTTCGACCGCGCGCCAGTTATGGCTGATGTCCTTCTCACTTAACATGGTCGCCGGCCCTCCCTCTTCCTACTCGGTTACTTCGTCGTCGAAGGCCGACCCCCTTGCGGACGGTTCAACCTTCCGCAAAGCCTCCAGGTCTGCTTCGTTGAAATTCTCAAGCCCCATCACCTGCCGGTCACGACGCTTGAGCCGCCGGTATTCCTCAACCGACATCATCACCAGCCGGTCGCGCCCGTTGTTCGTGATTGTCACCGGCTCGACCAGGGCCATGTCCTGGAAATGACCGATCTTCCTTTGCAGCTCGCCCGATGTGACTTTGATCATACGCCTTCCCTGATACAGATCATACGTAAACCATATATCATCCGGATGTCTCGCGCGAATGAATTCCGGCGGTGTTGCAGCATGTCGTCAGTCAACACGCTTCGGCACAACCCTGAGTTGACAATTAAATATGGTTGCGCTACCAACTGGCCTCCCGCGGCGGCGAGTTGCTGCCGCCTCAACGTAGATGGAGGCAATCATGCCAAGGAAACGCGCTCTTGCCGAGGAGCAACAGCAACAACAAGAATCGTCAGCATCCCGCGAGCCGGGCGACGATACCCCCGAACGGTTCCCGCCGCAACGCGGCTGGAAGCACGACAACGCCGCCGGCGTCGAGCGACTGCTTTACTCCGACACCGAAAAGGGCATTTACGAGGCATGGTTCAAGTTCCGCGATGGCAGGCCGCCGCAGAAGGTCATCGACTTCATCAAGGACAACGGCTACCGCCCCGCCAGTAACGCTCCACGCGGTGGCCGGTGGCCGGAGGTCGAGTGGGCATGGGCAAAGCCGACCAACTTCAAAACGTTAAGCCAGGACCGTCTGAACCACGAGCGCGTGTTCGAAAAAGTCGTCGAGATGATGTGCGAGGAAAAAGGAATCGCACTTCCTGAACCAGCAGAAGGCATCGGCTTCTAGCCGACGTGCTACGGTATGGCACACACAACGCCAGTCAAACGGCGGCGGCCTATGTTTGTCACGCTGCAGAGCAGCCGGACGCCGCTCAAGGCCGGCCGCGTCATTCGGCTATCCGGCTCGACCGTCGACATCGTCTCTCAGGTCTTAAGAGAGATCGCCGAGCGGCCTACCACCCGCCAGCCTTCACGCCGATGAGCTGGGTCACGCGCGTCTCGCCCATCCATGTCGGCGATGACATCGCCTACGCGAAGCGTTTTCTGCAAAGCATCGGCTGCCATATCGGCGGCATGGCGTCGGCGCGCGGCAAGGTCACCGCGCTGGAGCCGGTCGGCGACCTCATCCTGGCCTGCATTGACTGGGATACGCCCGGCCTGCCTGACCGCGTCCACGTCAAGAACTTAAGCCTGGTCAAAAACGGCGTCGTGATGGAGCACTGCTGATGGCTGCACATTGCGTCAATTGAGCTTGCTGGCTGCTTATGGCAGTTGTTCAGCATGATCCGTGCGCAGAAACCATCGCTCACCTCTCGAATCGCATCACTGATCGACGCGGTCGTAAGTCACTTTCGCCACCAGGATGCACTGGCTGGCGGCTATCGCGCCATGACCGCCGACGAGCGCCGCGAGCAAGAGGCGGACGCATGGAGTGACGCTACGATTCCCCTCTTCGAGAACGAGCGCTGGTAACAGCGCTCAGCCTGGCCACTCGCCCCCGGCGCTAACCCTGAATCACCTTTTCCCCCAGTGCCAAGAAGGCCCGGCATCCTGCCGGCCAGTCAGTTGCCCAACTGTGTCGCCGCGGCATCCTGCCGGTCGCCGGCAGCCACCTCTAGGCATATAGGTTCAGCATGGTAGGCACCTGCGAGACGGTGTGAAGGCAGTTGCAAGAATTTGTCAGACATCTTCCCTAAGCAGAGCTTAGGAGAAATTGCACGGTGCAATCGCTTTTACGCCCAGTCGCAAACACGATTCCGCACAAGGTCGTGTCGTCGTAAAATCGTAAATGCGATTACACGATCGCCTGTGCCAAATCGGGACAATGGCCGAGCAAGAGGATGGCGGAGGGCACAGCCCCTGCCCGATTCAGCCGGGCAACTGACTGGCCGCAAAATCGTATCGTCGTAAATACGATTTTGCGGTTTTGCTGATCACCTTACCGCTATCAGGTTGCGGGCACCGCGTTCTTCACGCCGCCTGTTTCAATCGCTCCGTGAGGAACCGCACCAGCTCTTCGTCGCTGATCTGCTCGCTTGTCGTTTCGGCCAGCGTGGCCCGCGCCAGCCGGTAAAGCTCCTGAAGTTTTTGCAGGTGCTCGTACTCCGCAATGCCCAGCACAACGGCGATCGGTTTGCCGGTTTTATGAATAATGACCGGCTCGTCCTTCGCTATGCCAAGGAACTCATCAAGGAAATTCTTAAAGTAAGTCGCATTGACCTGCATCATGGGCTTTTCCCTTAACGCCAGCGTAGCGCAACGGGCGAATTCGGCAACAGCTATCTGGAGAACGCGTCCCTTGCCCGAATCGCCATCGTATATCCGCAAATACGATTTTGCGATTTTACGACCGGCGTACAGCGCAGGCCCCATCGGATGCGGAAAATGGCATGAGTTGTTTAACTGACTAACTGCGGTGGCGACTCCAGTCGTAAATACGATTTCACGGTTTTGCGATGGCAAAGCCAGGACCAACGGCCGTCGTTTGGTGAGCACGATCAGCGGCCGCGATCGCATTTCCGGAAATACGATTCTGCGACTTTGCGATTCTCGTGCTGGGCGGCTCACCGGCCGCATCGCGGCCGCAAGGCCAGCAAAGGCTCACGGGCCGATGGTCGCGGCTCTGACGGCGCCCAACCGTATTTCAGGAAATACGATTGTGCGATTTTACGCTCAATAGCCCGATAGGCTATTTGGCCTGCGCGGAAGCGCCCGCCGCAGCTTGCGATCGACGGAATCAGCCACGTCGAGCCTGCCGGAGTCGCATTTCTGCAAACACGATTCTGCGATTTTACGCTCAATAGCCCGACAGAAGGCGGGCACGGCGCGCACATTTTGATTGACTCATCTCGCGGATTGGCCTACTTACGGTCGTAAAATCGTAATTACGACAGGCCATGACCAAGGTTCTTTCCATCCTCAATCAGAAGGGCGGCGTCGGCAAAACGACGCTAGCCATCCACCTCGCCACGGCAATGGCCCAGCGCGGCCGCAAGGTGCTGATGCTCGATTCCGACCCGCAGAACAGTGCGCTGGACTGGGCGGCGGCCAGGGAAGGGCATCCATTGTTCCCGGTGGTGGCGTTGCCCAAATCGTCGATTCACAAGGAGCTGCCGGCGCTCACCGAAAAATTCGACGTGGTGGTGATTGACGGCCCGCCGCGCGTCCATGACGTGGCCCGCTCGGCGATCATGGCCAGCGACCTCGTGCTGATACCGGTGCAGCCGTCGCCCTACGACGTGTGGGCCTCGAAAGAGACGCTGGTGTTGCTAAACGAGGCCGGCGTCTACAAGCCCGGCGTTAAAAGGGCATTCGTCATCAATCGTAAAATCGTAAATACGGCGATCGGCCGCGATGTAACCGACGCGTTGTCGGAATACCCGGTGCCAGTGCTTAAGACCGCGATCAGCCAGCGCGTTGCCTTCGCCGAGAGCGCGACCAGGGGGCTTACCGTTTTCGAGCTGGACCCGGACATGCCGGCCGCCCAGGAGATGAACCAGCTTACCGACGAGTTGGAGGTGCTGCTTGAGCTTAAGGCTGTGGAAAGGCTGCGCGCATGAGCGGCAAGAAGGTGACGTTTTCGAGCCGGAGGCCAAGCGAGGGCCTATCGACCAGTGCGATTGATAAATGGGTGCAGCATCGCGACACCGCGCCGCCTGAGCCCGACGAGCCAAGGAAGATTAAGATGAAACGCCTGACCATCGACGTTTCGCCCAGCCTCCACCGGCGGATTAAGAGCCAGTGTGCCATCAACAATCTGCAGATGGCCGACGAAATCCGCGACCTGCTTGAAAAGCACTTCCCGGAAAACCTAGGGCAGGGGGCAACATCGTGAATACGATTCGTCGTAAATACGATTCCGTCAGAGTCCCAAGCCATTCCAAGGCGTTAGGCTGACGATGACCCGGCGGCGACCCCCGCAGGGCGACCAGCAGCCCGACCTGTTCGCCGCGAGTTTCGCCGACATCCCGATCCGCGACCAGCGCGACACGATGGAGCGGCCTTTTTTCAGCCTGGCAAAGCGGACGAGGCTGGAGCCCATCGAATATAATGTCGGCAATGTCTGGGTAGAGGTCAGTGCCAACCCGCAGTTCGGCATGGCCACCATCTGGGATGCCGACATCCTGATCTGGGCGGCGACACAGATTACCGAGGCCCTCGACCGCAACCTGTCGCCCTCGCGCACCATCCAGTTCCATCCGTATAACCTGCTGCGCTCGATCCGCCGCACGACCGGCGGCAACGACTACGCACGACTCCGCGCCGCTTTAGAGCGCCTGGCCCATACGGCCGTCCGCACCAACATCCGCGCCAACGGCAAGAAGAAGTTTACCTCGTTTCACTGGCTCGATAGCTGGACCGAAACCATCGACGAGAAAAGCGGCGAGCCGACCGGCATGACGGTGACACTGCCCAACTGGCTTTACGAAGGCATCACGGAGCAGGGGCTCGTGCTTACCATTCACGAAGACTACTTTTTGCTGACCGGCGGCATCGAGCGGTGGCTCTACCGCGTCGCCAGAAAGCACGCCGGCAGCCAATTTGACGGATGGAGCTTTACCATGCGGCAGCTCTATGAAAAATCCGGCTCGACCGCCCGGCCGTCCGACTTCGCCATCGACATCCGCAAGGTCGTCGAAACCAACCAGTTGCCGGAATACGAGCTTGCGCTCGACCGCAACGGGGAGGGGGAGGAGATCGTGCGTTTTGTCCACCGGGCACAACTGCCGATCAACCATCCCCGCCGCGAAGCAACCCGGTTCCCCGGCCGCCGCAAGGTGCCCGGCAAAGGGATTTTCGCCGAAGCGTTGAAACTCAATGCCTTGTCCCAGGATGACACGGGCGATTAGGCGTAAATCGCCCGCCATTTCCGTAGGCGCCGCCCGCCAAATGCACCGAGCAGCTTCGCCGAGGGCTCATTCCGTCTCGCCAAGCCTGTGGATTGCGTCGGGCGATAGGGCGCACGGCTATCGGGCGATTAGGCGTAAACGATTCGGGCGATAGGGCGCAAATCGTCGGGCTATTAGGCGCACGGGCCGCCCGATTTTCTAAAAGGTTCAGCGACTTATTGAGCAGCTAACTGTTTAACCTTAAGAGTATATATAACTCTACTTAACGGCCGAGCCTGTGGATAACACGCCGATGTGGCTGATTCCGCTCAACACAGCTTCGCCAGAGCAAGGGTAGAGGCAGTAATGGCATTCAAGAAGAATGTTGTTGCGCTCAAAAGACCGACATTCCGAGCCGCTGGCGATGAATTAGGCTTTCAGGGGGGCCATGTAATGAATCGTGGATGTTTTTCCTGACAAGCCTTGCATGCTCACGTAATCGTCACAAAAACGGTCAATGCCAACTGTAAGTTGAAGATTTCTTGACTTCCTCACCTTGCCGTCGCACTATGCCGCCCGCATGACCCGCCCCGCCAACCCGCTCAACATCGCCAGAGAAGCTCAGAACATGGCAAGGAACGCCAGTTCGTCCAACGGGCAGGTGTTCCAGACCGTAGCCGCGGTCACGATGTGCATGGTCACAGTGCTGACCGGAATGCACATGCTGGAAGAACTTTGGCGAAAACTCTACCGAAGCGATCGTCAGCAAGGCCGTGGCCGCTGACACGATTCCTGGCGGTTAATCCCCACGGGACCCCGGCTCGCCTGCGCGCTGCCCCGTGACCCGCTTGCCGGGCGGCGTCGGGACTCGCTGACGCGAGAAGATTGTGCCGCCCAGCCACGCTTTCGCTCGGCGGCCGCCCGTGAGGGCTGAACCCAAAGACTCGACGAAGGAACACCTATCCGCCGCGCCAATGCCGTGAGGCACCATGCCTTGTCAGGTTGTTGCAGTAGCGTTGCCGGCAGGGATTCCCTGGCGGGCTCGCCTGTCTCGATTCGCTTCTGCACCGTAAAGCCTGTCAGCGCAAGAGGTTGCTTGCCATCTGCTAATCGATTACCTAGAATCGTCCGCATCACGCAGGGCGGGATGTATCGGCAATGCTGCACCAACGTCGGAGGTAAAATTGGGCGCACACGCGGCAGTCAGGGCGATTCCGTCGGTCCCCATTACATGGGACCGACTCGTCGACCAAGTGGAATTCTACCGCGCCGACGCGAACCGCTTCCTGACTTCTGCCAATCGTGCAGAGCTTGGGCAGTTTTTGACTCCAGCACCGGTGGCCCGCTTCATGGCCGGCCTGTCGTCGGTAACTAGCCGCGACGTTTCCTTGCTCGATCCCGGTGCTGGTGTCGGCAGCTTGACCGCCGCTCTTGTTGCCGAACTGCTCAGCCGCAATCGCCGGCCCCGTTCAATCCGGGCAACCTTTTGCGAGGTCGATCAACAACTTGTCCGCTACCTGCGGCAAACCATCAATGACTGTCAGCAGGCATGCGAGGAGCGCGGCGTTGAGTTCCACGGCGAATTGCTCGATCAGGATTTCATCGAGACGGCCACCAATTGGCTGGCGCCGCAACCGCTTTTTTCTGCTTCGGTCCCGACTTTCAATTCGGTCATTCTCAACCCGCCATACAGAAAAATTCAAAGCAGCTCCGATGCTCGCTTGGCGCTTCGCACCGTCGGCATCGAGACAAGCAACCTCTATACTGCGTTTCTGTGGCTGGTTCTGAAGCTCTTGTCGCCACAGGGCGAAATGATCGCCATTACGCCGCGGAGTTTCTGCAATGGGCCGTACTTCCGACCGTTCCGCGAAGCCCTCTTATCTGAGGCAACCATTACGCAGGTGCACGTCTTCGAGTCGCGGCGTACCGCGTTTCGCGAAGATGATGTGCTCCAGGAAAACATCATCTTCCGCGCTGTGCGGTCAAAGCAGCATACTGACCCGATCGTCATCTCAACGTCGCAAGGTCCCGACGATCCTGACATCTCGCAACGCCGCATTGAACCCGACGACCTGGTAGCCAAGGACGACCCCAACCAAGTCATTCATCTCGTTCCCGACGAGCTTCAGGGCCAGCTCGCTCGCCGTATCCGCAGCTTCTCCTCGGCACTTGGCGATCTGGACATCCAGGTCTCAACCGGCCGTGTCGTCGATTTTCGCGCCAAGGAATACCTCATTTATGGCGAGGCCCGACCCAACGGCAAAACCGCTCCGCTCATTTATCCGACACATTTCGATAATGGATTGATTGCCTGGCCGAAGGCCGGCAAGAAACCGAATTATCTCAGCATAGCGGATGAGACGCAGCCACTGCTCGTGCCGGCAGGAGTCTATGTTCTCGTAAAGCGTTTCTCGGCCAAGGAAGAGAAACGCCGTGTCAGTGCCGCCATCATTTTGCCGGAGCAATCGCCGAAGATCGGCTTTGCCTTGGAAAACCACCTGAATTTTTACCATGACAAAGGGCAGGGACTGACGTTAGACCTGGCCCGGGGCCTTGCCGCCTACCTGAATTCAACGCTCGTCGATTCGTTCTTCCGGCAATTCAGTGGGCACACGCAAGTCAACGCCTCCGACCTGCGAACTCTGCCGTATCCCGATCGCCACACCCTCGAACGCGTTGGACGCCGCATTGGAGACCAGCGGCCGACGCAGGAACTTATCGATCAACTCATAGCCAAGGAGCTCTCGCACGTGGCCCAAGACAAAGAAGATCCACTCAACGCACGCAAGCGCATCGACGAGGCGCTTGCCATCTTGAAGGTTTTAGGGTTGCCGCGAGCCCAGCAGAATGACCGATCAGCACTGACGCTACTGGCGCTGGCCGAAGTTACGCCCAAAACACCGTGGGAGTCAGCCGGTTCACCACTGATGGGCATCACGCCCATCATGGACTTTGCGAAAAACCACTACGGCACCACCTATGCACCTAACACCCGCGAAACCTTCCGGCGGCAGACTATGCACCAGTTCGTCGAAGCCGGCATCGCTCTCTACAACCCCGATGCCCCGTCGCGGCCGGTTAATTCGCCCAAGGCGGTCTACCAAATTGCTCCGTTGCTGCTCGACGTCCTGCGCAGTTACGGCACGCAGCAATGGGACGAACTTCTTCGAGACTGGCTTTCGTCGGTGGAGACACTCAAAGTCCGCTATGCCCGCGAGCGTGAGATGGCGAAAATCCCCTTGAAACTACCGACCGGCGAGCAGATTGAGCTGTCACCGGGCGGCCAGAATGTGCTAGTCGAACAGATCATCCACGAGTTTTGCCCACGCTTTACGCCCGGCGGCCAGCCCATCTATGTGGGCGACACCGAGGAGAAATATGCCTATTTCAACAAGCCGGCGCTGCAAGTGCTCGGCGTCACCGTCGACGCGCACGGCAAAATGCCCGACGTGGTCATTCACCACACCGAAAAAAACTGGCTTGTGCTTATCGAAGCTGTCACCAGTCATGGGCCAGTCGATGGAAAACGCCGCGATGAACTGAGACGACTATTCGCCGCCTCAACCGCTCCGCTCGTTTTTGTCACCGCCTTCATGGACCGTGGCGCCATGGTTCGATTTCTTGGCGACATCTCGTGGGAGACCGAAGTCTGGGTCGCCGACGCACCCTCCCACATGATCCACTTCAATGGTGAGCGGTTTTTGGGGCCTTATGAAGGGTAGGCAACCACCGCCGCTCTCAACCAACACGGACCTGCAATATGCACGAAAAAGGATTCCTCCAAGCATTTCTTGATCTCCAGTTACTCGAGATCGGTGACGATGATGCAAGGCTAGCCACGCTTCAACAAGCATCAAACGCTTTGTCCGATAGGCTGAGAACTGACCTGCCAGCTCTCGCGCGATATACGCGCGCGGCCCTGGACGAAAAGATTCCACCTGACGAACCAGTCTTTGATGAAGTCGAAGCCGCTATCAAGGAGGTTTGGAAAACGATTCGCAATAAGCACCGGACCCGGCCCGCCACAATCATCCGGGCGGTTCTTTGGGATGCAATCCAAAGGGCTGCCAACACCGACAAAGGCGCAGCGACGGTCGTCTATGTCGCCAAAAGCGCTGTAAGATGCTCCCGGTTTGGAAACGAAGAAGCTGTATGCAAATCGTTCTTAACAGCGTTGCAACAGCGAGTCGCTGCTGACGCCGAACTTGAGTGGGAAGGGGCTTCTTCTCTCGCTGCGCCCAATTTGCCAGATTTACCAGACATCAAAGCGTTATCCCACCAATTAATGCTCGCAGTTGGGCCGGAGGGACCCGATGGCCCCGTGGCCGGTGCAAACCCGCAGTGGCCGAGCGCGAACCGTCCATGGTCGGTTGAATTCGGCCCGCGCGCAGCGCGGGCCATCGCAGAGTCTTTTTCTGCCTACGGTGAAGCCTTATTCGATTCCCTCGTAAAGCTGCATACTCAGCAGGCATCCATTGCGAGAAAAACCAACCTGTTATGGTGGGCAAAGGCCCAATACTGCTTGACTCTTAACCGAGCATTTGACGATTTTGACGCACATACCCGTACCTTTTTCCTTGCTGTTGATGCCAGCACGATCGTACCCGGAGCTACACCTCCTTCCCTTGAACACTACCTGCAACATGTCGTCGCGACTCAAATTCCCAATAAAACAATAAAGCTCTCTGATTTTGTTCGAGCACTCACTGACTCCAATAATGCACCGCAGGTTATAGCCGCCTTGGCACACGTACCTGTTTGCAGTGGTCGATGCGGCATTCTCGCGTATGTAAAGGAGTTAACCAGTGCCGGGTCATCGCCCTCAGCCGATACCTTTAAAACCCGTATCGGAATCGCTGCAACGACATCCATTCCTGCACCAGAATTGGCGACGCTCGTGTTTTACGAGTTGAAATCGCACGAAATTGCAAACAACGCCCCATGATCGAACGCTTTTGCCAACAGCCAGACTGCTTCGCGGATACGGGTTGCGTATTTGGTGAAGTTGATCCAAGCAATTGCCCGCACCGCGTCGCTGACACCAATGACCCGCAGCAGCCGGATTCGTATTCAAATCGCGGCACGGTCGCTTGGAATGGCAGCCCCTTCGGTGCAGCGGATATCCAACTCCTTTCTGCCACGGCGCGGCCAGCCCTCGTTGCGATACTAGGCCCTCATAATGCTGGAAAGACGACTTTCCTGACAGCATTTTATCTAAATCAATTTCGCGGGATGACCATTCCGCAACATTCCTTCGCCGGCTCATACACATTAAAGGGCTGGGAATCGCTCGCTGAAAGCTTACGGTATCCCAATCGTAATCGTACTTCACTTCCTTCCTTCCCGCGTCACACCCCTGTCACCAAGGACAGAGTCCCTGGCCTTCTTCATATTTCTTATCGGCGGTCCTGTGGCTCACTGCGCGATATCCTTTTCACCGATGCGCCGGGTGAATGGTTCTCCACCTGGGCAAAGAATGCCAATGACGACAGCGCGTTGGGCGCCCGCTGGGTTGTAAAGCACGCGGATCGCTTCGTATTCTTCATTGACTCGCAGGAGCTCCGTGGTGATGCAAGGGGTGAGGCGCGGCACCACATTACGTTGTTGGCTCAGCGACTGGCGGATGCACGCGGCAAACGCGCTGTCATTCTTCTATGGTCTAAATCCGATCTCGAAGTCGACGTTGACACCAAGCGTAGCATTGATGCTGTAATGAACCGGCATTTCCCCAATGCCCCTTTGTTTGCCTTCACCGTCAAAGCCTCGCCAGAAGAATCGCAATCGACCTTGCGCGACATCGGCCTTGCGATGTATGCCAATGAAGACGAAAAGGCGGTCGTTCTCCCGCCGCTGCCGCGCTCGGCATCTGCTGATCCCTTCCTGGCTTATCGCTATACAACACGGTCATCATGAGTGATGCTTTACGCCCTCCCTCCGTTCTCTTAATCGGTGGTCCCAACACCGGGAAGTCGCATTTTGCCTTCCAACTGTATGGGCGTTTGCGTGCGCAGGACTGCACACTTCGGTTACGACAGACGCCGGAGTCGGTTAATCTCTTCACAGAAGGACTTGCCTGCCTTAATAGTGGCAAAGCAGCTCAGCATACCGCTACGGGGGCTTACATCGAATGCATGCTACCGTTATCCCTGCCGGATGGCAGCTCGCTCGATCTATGTTGGCCGGACTATGGAGGTGAGCAGCTATATCAACAGATTAAGGCAAGGACCATCGACGAGCAATGGCAACGACGGCTTCTTGCTGCCGATGGCTGGCTCCTCTTTATTCGATTATCACTCGTCCAACTTCGCAAGGACTGGATTACAAGCCCTTTATCCTTCGACTTGCCGATAGCCGGCTCTGACATTGAACAGCAGAGACAGAAAGAACCCCAAGGAAGTGACTCCCCTCAGTTGCAGCGAAATGCTACCCAAAGCCAAGAAGATGCTGACCTGTCTGAGCAGGTACTTCTGATCGAACTGTTGCAGATGTTGTTGTATGCGGGTCATGTCGACTTGACTGAGCGGGGGCGTCGCCCGGCGCTCGGAGTTGTTCTCTCTTGTTGGGATGAGCTGAATGTTGATTCCGCTGCTGTGCCCGCGGCAGTCTTAAACGATCGCGCGCCCCTTATTGCCCAATTCATTGATTCGCATTGGGCGCCTGATAGCTATTTCATCATGGGCTCGTCGTCCACAGAACGCGAATTAAGTAAGACGACGCCGGATCAGGAGTTTTTACAGCGAGGTCCAGAACACTTTGGCTATTCAGTCAATATGGATGGCCGCAGAGATCGTGATTTTACGTTGCCAATTGTGAACTTATTATCGCGGTTGGCCATCAATGAGGGTTGACTTTGCCACTTACGGAGAGCGCAAGGGAGCGCACTCAGCATTGTGGGCATCGTTTGACGATCCCGTCGTTGCAAAGGGTGTCTTCATTACCGATTTGCCTTGGGGGCTACCGGAAAGGCTAGGCCATGGTCCGATGTTCCAGGGGCGATCACTAGACAGCTACTACGTCGTCACACGTACTCTGCGGGACCCGAACGCCTCGCGGCCCGGCATGGCAATGAGCCTCGCCGCGTTTATTCCGCTGGCGGATCTAACGAGGCTGGACGACCTCGGCATCATCTTAGACACGCTTGAATTAGTTGATCCACCCACTGGCGCCTGCGAGGTCGCTCCCAAAAAACCTGCACTTGGACAATTGCCCGTCGGATTTCCGCAGCTGGTGCATGCTCTATTAGCCAGCGACACAGGACAAGCACCGGTCTGGATAGGGCAGGAATCATTTCGCCCCGTGCTGGAAGCGCTTTGGAGCCGCATGCCCGGTGAGGTTCGCTTTACCTTTTCATTCGCCTTTATCTGTGACCCAAGCGACAGCAACAAGGCCAACACGGCGCTTCTTTACTGCCCAAATGACACAGCAAGTCGTTGGACCGGCCATACCGTCGTCGAGCCGACATCACCAATGCCCGTGCTCGGCTCCGCCGAGCTTTTCTTTCTCCAGGATGACCAAAGGGCCGACTTCAGCCACAAGTTAGCGACACTCGGCGCGCGGGTTCGCACATTCAGCGATTTGCGGGCAGCCTCGCAATGCATTCAGGCCGCGCGCGAAAGCCACGGGATTTCGACCTTCGACATCACAAAGCTTATCCGCAAGCTAGGGGCACTTTCTCCAAATCCGTTACTTGGTCTGGAATTGAAAGAAAGCCTGATCTCTGAATTGTGTCGACGAATTGTGCGCGAGGGCAGTGCCTCCATTGTGTATATACGCAATATTGATCTGTCGCCATTCCCCGCGGCTGCGGGTCGCATTACGCAATCATGCCGGGACGCTATTCAGAGTGAGCTAACGGGCTTTGCCTCGGGGTGTTCCGACAGTTGTGTGGCATTGATCAAGGAGGCGTTCAAGGATGCCCAGCGCCCATGGCAATTCGGCATACAACAAGGTGCATCAACGTTCGTAGCCCGAGGCGATGCGGGCTCTGGGGCACTGCTCTGGCTCTTAGTGCGCGATAGTGCGGACATTGATGATTGGCTATCCGCACTTATTCCGCTTAACGTCAATGCAGATGAACTACTCAGCCGTTTTCCACCTGAAGACGCATCCGCTAATGAGTGGCAATCCATTTTGTCGATGGCAGCAAATAGACAGTGGCCGCTTGTTTATTCAATGGCGCTCGCACGTACCGTCGATCCGGCTGACGCCATTCGTCACGTGTGCGATGCCTGGAAAGGGGAGGCGCGCACGAACGCTCTGCGGCAGCTTGCAAGCCAACTTGGCCCGGACGTATTTCTTGCGGCTATTGATGGGACCGATAGCCCGGATGCTATTAACTGTGCTGCAGAGCTATGTGTCGAAGCTCCGATGTTGCTGACTCAGCATTTTCGCGGCGCCAGTAAGGCATGGCGGTTTATCTTTGAGCTAGTTGCAGCCCAAAGAGCATCCGTGATTCCGGAGGCACCAGCATTGAGAAACGAGCTTGACGCAGCTTGGCAATTTGCACTCACAGGTAGCTTAGAAGCGTCTTTTCAAGTGGCGGCCGCGCAGACGTGCTATGCCAATCTTATTGACTCGACGGTCCGTTCCCAAATATGGCAGCATCTGGATAAGCGTGCCGCAGACGCAATGCTAGCGGCGACGGCCGAGGCGTGGATCGGCCGCTTCCATTCTATCTCTGAGACGGTTGCGCCAGAAAGGGAATTGGCGAAGCAGATTTGCCATACCAGTCTGCGTTCGCGGCTCTTGCCAATGGATATGCAAGCGATTAAAAAAGTGGTTCAGGCTTTTGATTTATTTCACGATTTGAGTGAGGATGATTTTGATGCCTGGCGCCAAGACTTTCTGAGCAAAAACCGTCACATTGCTCCTATTGATGCTGCACTCATTGGCGGGTGCGTTCGGCAGCACGGCTGGAAATATGTAGCCTCTCGGCTCGCGTCTGATGTTCGCAAGTATTCACGTGATGATCTGCGACCTGCCGTGACCGAGTGTTTCACATTGCTTGGCTTTATAGATAAGATTCTCGTCGGCAGCACCAATTTCGTCGTCGAAAGTGACGAGTGGTGGGCCGAAGTCAAGACCGTATTATGCGACCTTTATCCAGAAGGCCCCCTCGCGCATAACATTTGGGAGCGTGCCGGTGGTGATCCCGCAGATCTTGTTCACAGCATTTCTGGAGCCGATGCCTGGTATAGATGCCTTAGAGACCTTCGAAATGGTTTTTCAAGCGGTACGTTAAGTCTGGACTCACTGCTTGGCGAAGCAAGTGAAGATTACCCTGGTAATTCCGCCCTTAGAGTCCTGAGCAAATACCGACCTAGATAAGACCCGCTTGCCGCAGTCCCTCAACAACACGTCCCACCGGGATTCCCTCGTTTCGGACCTCAGTCTTTAAGCTTTGCGAGGCATGATGAATTGCAACCAATGACCAGTTCGAGTCAAAAACGGGTGATCCCGACGAGCCAGGCAACGTATCGGTTAGATACTGAATGCAGTCACCATCCTCGTAGGCAACCACATTGTGATACAGAGCAACAACCTTGGGTCCTCCCATTGGATGTTGGATAATGTTCACGAAGTCCCCTTTTTTTACTGTCGAGGTGCCAAGCGCGATTGCTCCCCACGCGGCATTCGCGTCACCCCGCACTTTCACGGCCGTCCAGTCGTATTCTCTTGACGTCGCAAACGCATCGTCGGGAGCGAGCTCGAAGCCTGTCTCCGGAGCACGGCTTCCATTCAACATATCTTGAAAGTTAAACGTAATTCGTGCTGATCGAGCTTCCTCTATCGTGCTTATCACGTGATTGTTGGTCAGCAGAAGGTTCCCCGTCGTCAGAAAACCCGTACCCGAGGCGCCCGGCAATCGGATCAGCGCAACCGATCTGGCTGTAACTAACCCAAGCTCGAAGAAATGCACCGGGAGAAACGTCGGCTGGCAGCCGGTCAGCTTTTCTAGCTCCCGTTCGGATGTCGGCCCTCGCCACCGAGAGCCGTCGAGAGGCGACAGCCGGCTTGGCTGTTCCGGCGACGCTGAGGCAACAGCGTGCGCAACATTTATCCAATTAAAACTTGGATAATCGGCCGACGCGACGTCCAGAAGTGCGGGAAGCCTTTCGTGTTTCAGCGCCTCCTTGATGGCGTTGTGCCACACCACTTTTGTGCCGCCCGCAAAGGCGATGTATCCAGTCGGTATCCCTGCGCGCTCTAGCACATATCGCACGGTTTGATTGTCGTCATACAACCCGGCTAAAAGATCTACCAGCTCTGTTGGAACGCGATACATGGTATGGTTCCGAAAAACGAAGTACCATTCCTTCCGTGATGATAGTGCCGTTGTTCGCAGTTGTAAATTCGAGGTTGTATGTGCTGGTCTCTGTGGCGGTTGAAGAATTCTTGACTTTTCCACCATTTCGCACACGGTGAGTTGCGATGGCTCGTCCGAGCCACCCGCTCTACATTGCGAAAGAAGCCCAGAACACGGCACGACACGGCGGTTCGCCGAACGGCAAGTGTTCCAACTGTGGCCACCGTTTCTATGTGCATGGTCACCGTATTGACAGGTATGCATCTGCTCATGGGGCTTGGCAAGAGTTGCAAAGTGGTGATTGGCGAGAAAGCCGCTACCGCTGACTCCTCCGCGCAGCGCCTGCTGCGGGCTGGCCGGTAGGACATTGGCTGCCTCGCTTAAACGTTGCGATGCGGCCCATCGCCAATTATTGCGCACTTCCCGGCCCAGCGTTCGGCGATACCGTCGACAATGCCGACTGGCTGTCCTTTAATGCTCGCAGTCTTCCCAGCGCGTCCTCGACAAATTGGTGTCGTTCCATCGCACCGTTTGCCTCAAAAAGATTCGCTATCTTGGTCCTGCATAACTCGACTCTAGACTTCATATCCGGCAGCAGCTTAGGGTCGTGTAGTACAACCTCATCACCTGCGAGGTCGCTCTCCCCAAGAAGAGCGCCCTTGCCGTACAGCGTCGCGCGAAGATCATCATTCGATGACAACGATGCTGGAAACGCTAGCGACAAATAGGCGATCAGCAATAACCTCGCCGCCTCTACCTGCTCCGCCGCCATAAACACATCCCCCTGCCCACTGCGAAGAGAATCCCTCAATTGCGCCGCGAACTCCTGCCGCTTTCCCAGTAACTCTTTCGTCACCAATGCTTTTACTTGATTGGCCAATCGCTCACCACCTAAGAACCGCTCTACGGATGGCGTCCCCGCGATGAGGGTTGCGCGTCCAAACAGGGGACGCATAATCAAAGATTCTTGCTCCAATAGCAGCGACGTATCCCTTGCTGTCTCGTCACGACCGGCTTTTTCAATGAAAGTGTCCCGACTAATGTTGTCACTACCACTTGGCGCGGTGTTCCACTCATCGCTAGCTTTACCACGATCCAACCAGCGACTGAATATCGGCGCGATGGGCGGACCGATCCCAAGTCCCACTACCGTTGGCCTAGGTGACACCGGAATGGCCTGCGACGTCCATCTGTACGTGCACACCCTTCCTTCAAAGCTGTCCGGCTGTTTAGACCGAAAGTTGACGGCAACTTGCCACCAGCGCTTGTATTCACTGGGGCGCCGATTAGGAAGAAAGGATGAAATCGAGGTATTTATATCGTAAGCAACTGATAACTTGCCAAGACCTAGACGCTCTGCTAGCAGAAACTCATTTGGAATCACTGTTTCAAGCCGCAAAGGAACGTCCAGAGCCTGGTTGACGTCGTATTGGCCATCCTTGGTAATTTCTTGCATCAGCTTAGCTGCAAACGGGGTTTTGGTAGGATCACCTAGCTTGGTCATGGGAGACATCATGGTCTTCAGGACTGGAAATGCTGTCTTTGGGTCAACTCCCTTTGGGTTAGGGTTTTGATCACCGTCCAACCACATATCAATGTCGCCCATCTGACTCTGATATCGATCGCGAGCCGACGCAACTACGCTTGCCATATTCTCGGCTGCTGCCAGATTCATTCCAAGAATTGCCGTAAACAGCCGTTTTCCGTCTGTACCTGAGCGCAATCCTTGACAGGCGTTCTTAAATCGTTCGCCACCCGAAATAATCAGCGAGGTTTCATCAGCCGACTCCTGACCCCGAGTCTTCGGCCATTGCCGACCGGCTAGCTCGACATAGCCACCGGCGCTAAACGCCCACGTAGCTGGATTGGGAACCGGTTGACCGGCCTGCTGAAAGTCGTCATACCCCAAACGTTGCATGACTTGGCCCAGGAAGCCCACGTTATCGTAAAGTGGTCGTGATCTCAGCCGGGCAACGATCAAGGAATACAATAAATTGCCTCCTGCTGCGCTGGTCACTCCGCCACTGTACACTCCGGTTTCAGTATCAGTGGATGCATACATTGTTGCCCACAGTTTGAGCTTACGCATGGATTCGGAATACAATTCATCGGGAAGCCTGAGACTGGACCGCTCAGAAGCCAGATCGAGAAGATCAATCAGTTGGCGGCGTGATGCATCAAGCTCATAGGTACGCATGTCTGCGCTGATGCTGTTTATTGAATAGTTGACCATTCCAAGAAAGCGTTGAACGTCCTGGATATCGACGTCTAGGTATCCTAAATCTTGGAATACGGTGGCAAAGCCGACGTTTAACGCCCGGTCTATCTCACCCAGTTCAGTTTCAATGTGATCGAAGTTGACGCCAAGGTACTGACGGAGGTTGGCGATATCTTGGCGAACAGCCTGAACCTGTTGCATTATTTGTTGCTCCGGGCTGGGCCCAGACGAGAACAAGTTGATAATGAATGAGACGGCACCAAATACGTCTGCAGTAAGTGCGATGGTGCTGATCTTATCCCCGGTATATAGCGCAATAGATTGCGCTAGCTGAATACCAGCGCTGCTGGCAGCGCCAAACGTGGCTGCCGCTTTTTTATCGACTAGACCAAACAATGACGTCAGAATATAGTTTGCGGACTTTGCCTCACTGAAAAAATTCTCGATGTCACGTTGTTTAATGGCGGCTGCGTCTTGGGCCTTCTTCGTGTTTATGTACTTGAATACTGCATCCAATTCGGCGTGATATTTTGGAAGGTCGCCTGCTTGGATTGTGGCGAGTTGTGCCCGTAAAGTCGCAACGGCTTCGTTTGTAAGCTTGCCTTGTTCATCGAGCATTGCGACCGCCTCCCGAATACGGTCATTTTCGGCAAATTCCGGAAGTTTGCCAAGCAGCACTGTTGGCGTGTCCATTACCTTGACGTCGTTCGCGATGCCGGCCAAGTACGAGTCTAGCACCGAACGAAGTCCTGGATTGTCGGCAGCGGTTTCCGCAGCGTCCTGAAGGATGTGCAGCCGTGCGTACTCCGGAAACGGTTCGTCGAATTTGAGTAGGCGGTTAGTAGTTCCCGCTAGTTGGCCGGCAAGGTTCTGTTGAAAAAGTTCAGCGGACGTGGATGGTTGACGTAGTAATATTCCAAGGTTATTGATAATCGTTGCCGGCCCGACTGACTTAGTTGCGATATCTGTGAGAATGCTAGTCAGAGCACTCCGCGCTTCGCTCGTTGAGAGGGGTGACGCCGAAAACTGGTGCTGGTACGCAGTGTCGGCAGCGGTAATAACGTCCAATACAGCGGGTGCGTTGAAATGTGGGTCGGTTCGGGCGAGATTAGTTGCGAACTCAATCAGTGGTATCTTGACTAGCTGGGAGGGTGACTTGTTGATTTCATGTCCAAGGGCCGCCGCCCACAGTTGAGGACTTGGCGTTGATGACTGCGGAGGTGGCTCCGCGAAAGCAATAGAGTGGTAAAGTACAAAGGGCAGAAGGGCGGAGTATGCGAAACGGCGTTGGGAAAGCGCGGATAGATTATACATCTGTGTTCTTCCGTGTATAGCGACAGCAAGTGGTCATGGAATGTTTGTAATACATGTGCATCGGCAATGTTGCGGCACGCTGGCGTCAAGCGGGCTTAATTGTTCATCGCATTGCGGTCACTTAAATCCAATGGGTTCGGCGCAAGCTCACCGCCCTGGCATTGTCTGGCGGAACATAGTTGAAGCTTTAGTAGGCGCCGCTATTGTGGGTGACCGTCCCTCGATTGTCCAGCGGTCCCGATAAGCTACCGAGGAGACCGACATCCGCAAGCGACGCGACTCTGAGCGGTTGCCCGGCCGGCCCGCACTCGCAGCAACTCCCGGCCGAATGACACCGTACTTGGGCTGGGGCCGAGAAGGAGAGTTGCGGCCGTCTCTGTGGTGGACGATTACGCGGATCGGAGCGACATGCACCGGCATTCTGGCCGTGAGAGACGGTCAATCGGCATAAGGTAGACGGCGGCGCAAGTGGCTCCAGCTACGGATTGTTCTCGACGCAGGTGACAGAATAGGTGATGGAATCCTTGCTAAACCCTGGAAAATCTGTAAAATCTGGAAATCGCAAGTGCAGGAATCCACGGGATTTACGGAGTTATTGTCAATAGTTGTGTTTGGAGAATGTTGGATCAGGCGGCGTTCTGCATGACACCATCAGTGAAAACTTTGCCTTGGATGAGGTGACCGATGAGCTCGTGCTTGTTGAGGCGACGCCATCGTTTCTGTGCCGCTTGAGCGAGCTTGAACATCATGGTCAGGCTGGCCTTCCTGGTGCCGTTTCCCTTGGTGCGGCGGTGCCTGAGCCGAATCGTGGCGAACGTGCTCTCGATGGGGTTGGTCGTGCGGAGATGCCCCCAGTGCTCTGCGGGAAAGTCGTAGAACGTCAACAGCACGTCTCGATCCTTCTTCAAGCAGTCACATGCGACCTGGTACTTGGCCTGATACTTCTCCAGGAAGTGATCGAACGCCTGATTGGCGCCGTCACGCGTCTCGGCTTGCCAGATCTCGTGCAGGTCAGCCTTGGCCTTGGGCTGCACACTCCTGGGCAGATGGTTCAGGACATTCGCCGTCTTGTGAACCCAGCACCGCTGTTCTTGGGTCGTGGGAAAGCACTCGCGTAAGGCCGCCCAGAAGCCCATGGCACCATCACCAATGGCCAGCTTGGGAGGATTCGTCAATCCCCTTTGCTTCAGGCTCAAGAGCAGCTCCAGCCAGCTCTGCTTGCTTTCGCGGTAACCATCCACGACGGCGATCAGTTCCTTCTCTCCTTCGGCCGTCGCTCCCATCAGCACGAGTAGGCATTGCTTCGAATTGGCCTCGTCTTCCAGGCGAACATTCGTGTGGATGCCATCGGCCCAGACGTAGACGTAGTGCTTCCCCGCAAGGTCGCGTTGGCACCAGGCATCGTACTCCTGCGACCACTGCTCCTTGAGCCGCACGACCACGTTGGCACTCAGGCCCGGTGCGTCCGGACCAAGCAGTGCCTGCAAGGCTTCCGAGAAGTCGCCGGTCGAAATACCTTTGAGGTACAGCCAGGGGATCAACTCTTCAACCGACCGGCTCTTTCTCAGGTAGGGCGGCAGGATCGACGACGAGAAGCGAATTCGTTGCTCAGGGTCGCCAGACTTGTCGCGAACGCGTGGTTGCTGGATCTCGAGCGTGCCCGCTCCCGTCATGATCTCACGAGCAGGGAGGTGGCCGTTGCGAACAATGAGACGGCGTCCCTGTTCGTCAACCCGAGCGGCATGCTCGTCGAGAAAGGACTGCACTTCTTTCTCCAGGGCCGCCTGAAGCATCTTTCTCGCTCCCTCGCGAACCAGGGCGTCCAGGGGGCTGCGAGAGTCATTCCCAGCGGGAAAAGGCAGGCAGTCTCCCTCGCTCTGGGTAGCCGGAACCGAATCACGATCCGGCGATGCTACTGGACCTGTCGCGTCTCTCTTCGTAACGTGTCGCATGGGTGGCGTATCCTTTCGTGCCCCGCTGTGGGGCGGCTGAAAAAACTTCCAACAGCAGGATACGCCGCCTTTTTCCTTCCTTCACCTGAACACGACTTTCGACAATACCTCCGATCGAAAAGGAAGCACGAAAGTTGTGGGCGGAAAAATGAGCAGGCTGGCCTCTTTCGGTCGCGGAGGTCGCGAGCGGCCCCTTCGCCCTCGCGTGCAGTCAGTCAACGATCTCGCAGAGTCTTTCGCTGGAAACCGAAGTCATCAAAACTGCAATGACGCCGCTCGCGAACTGCAGTCGGTCGATGTGACGTCGATGTGACTTTGCAGGTCCGTGAAAAACGGTGGCGGCCATCGTCGGCCAGACGGTTCTTTCGGTTCATCGTTCGCGGGTGCACGGGGATGTTGACTGCCTCGCATCAGGCGGCGATGCCGAACAGGGCCTAATGGATCGCCCTTTCCGTTGTTCGTTTTCTTACTCGACCGTCCAGCGAGATTTCGCATTTCGGCAACGCCTGCTGGAGGCTAGTAACCCCGTCGTCTGTAACTCGGGTAAGGTCGAACGAAATGTGTTGCAGGGTTGTCAGCCCATGCAGGTGGACCAGTCCCGCATCTGTGAAGCCGGATCCCGCGAGCGAGAGCATTTGAAGGCCGCTCAATTGTTTCAGGTGGCCCAATACGGCATCCTCATCCTTATCAAAATTGGCGAGAAAGACCGTTTCGACCTCATCAAAGTAATCTTGCGGAAGCCATCGCCTAAGGAAGGAGTCGCCATCGCCCATGTAGAACACGGCTCCGCCGGAAGCTTCAATTGCGGTCACCGCTCGCCGCTGTCGCTCAATCGGAACGACCCACGAGCCAAATGCGATGCCCGAT
The DNA here is from genome assembly GCA_035547915.1 of Pirellulales bacterium. Taxonomy (GTDB): domain Bacteria; phylum Planctomycetota; class Planctomycetia; order Pirellulales; family JAICIG01; genus DASSFG01. The sequence goes on from DASZTS010000009.1 coordinate 61,870, forward strand.
GCGGCCACAACCATAAACGAGAATCGCTTAAACATGTTAACGCGGAAGTGGAGAGCGATAGACGATCGCGGCGCGGGGCAGCGTATGACTGGACCGGGCGGGACGTTCGGCCGTCCGAGGTTACGGGTAAGCAAGGCTTTCCCCGTGTTCACAACCTTGCAGGTGAACCCCGTGCACCGTTCTCCAGGGTGAACTCAAATTACCGACACTTCTACGCGATGCACTCCGTTCCAGGCATATCCGGCCGGATTCCAGCCGACCGACCCGTCGAGTGGTTGTGTGCGGCCCAAGCGGTCCACCGCACGCGCCAAGATCCGGTGGCGGCCCTTGGCGAGCGATATCGTTGCTGACCAGTGATACCAGGCGTAGGGACTCTCGGGACGTTCGAGAACGGCTCGCCGCCAGGTGCGTCCTTCGTCGAGCGAGACATCCACAGCCTCGATTGCCACTTCGCCATCATTCCAGGCTACGCCGCGAATTTCGTTTTCCCCCGACCGCAATGATTCTCCTTCGAGCGGCGCGAAAATGGTGCTCTTGATCCGCATCCGCCAATTGGGCTCACTCGTATCGAAATCGTAGTTGAATTCGCTCCCCGCCTTAATTGGCGATCGCGGCGTGCGGTAGCGGCGCCGCTGGTGGTGGTTGAACGTTTCCCGAGTCTCCAATCTCAGCCGGCTGAGCCACTTGAGCTGCATCGTTCCATAATAACCGGGCGTGACGAGGCGCACCGGTCCGCCGTGCACGGCCGGGATCGGTTCACCATTCATGCTCAAGGCGATGATCGATCGAGCTAACGCGTCTTCCAGCGGAATGCTGTGTTCGAAGTCGGCTTCCTCCAGTTTCTGAGGTCCATCCTTGCCTTCGGCCGTCAGAAAACGGGCATCGGGCGCGAGGCCAAGCTGGAACGAATCGAACAGCGATTTCAGCCTGATGCCCCCGAATCGTACGTTCGCGACAGCGCCCTCTCTCCAAGGCGCACCTTTCACCGGAGCCGCTTTGGAAAAATGCGCACGGCCGTTGCCCGAGCATTGCAAAACCATTTCGCACGCAGTCTGCTCCATTTCGCGCAGTTGCGCGAGCGAAACAGTGCGCGGCGTTTCGACCATACCGCCGATGTTGAAACGCCAGTCCTCAACGCTTGGCGGGCTGGTGGTGCGCGAGCCGGCTAGCTCTTGATTGTTGCGAACGAAGAGCACGCTCTTCGGTGTAAGCCGATCATTGCGCAACAGTTCGAGCGGTGTTTCAATCTCTAGAGTCTTGGAATTGTGAACGATGAGCCGCGAGTCCTTACCGGACACCAATTCCGCGACATCGGCATCGGCTTCCCGGCCCAGGGCGTCTTGGCGCGTTGCCGCGGCCGCTCCGAACGCCATGCCCATTTGCAAGAAACGCCGACGATCGAAATCGTATGACATGGTTGTGGTGGTGCATTCTTTTCCAGCGGCAGAAAACGCGGTCGCTTCTAGCTACTCCCAACCAACCGGTTGGGTCCAAGCTTGCTGTTTTTGCCCTCGGAACGATGGGTTGTGCGGAGGCTCGCTGGAAATCACCACCGCCCGCACGTAGAGTTCATCACCGGTAAGCTGATAGGTCGGCATCAATCCCTCAACGCTTTTCAGCACCTGACCGATCTGGCCCGAGTATCGGCGGGTGACGCGGGGTGGTTCTCCGGACCTTGGTGCACTGGCGGTGCCGGACGATTCCGCGCCACCGTCTGCGGTCGGATTGACTCCACGCAAGGTGCCGATGAATTGCGTCACGAAGCGGGCACTCCCGGCGGGCTCGATCTCCAGTTCCAGCTTACGTCGTTCACGGTCGTACCGCACCTCTTTCAAAAGGACGCCACTCGATGCATGGCAGTTGCCGGCCTTGATGGCCTTCACGATGTGCTCAGGCGTCAGATGAGTTGCTCGGACCATGAGCCAGCCGCGCCCAGGACGAGCACCATTGACCTTGTCGTGATAATGATGGCTGTCGTCCGTGGCAATGCCATAAAGTGGCGGGGACTTGAGGTGGCCCAGACGAATGGTATTAGCAATGTCCCAAAGCCGCTCGACGGAAGGATGATCTTTGTCGCCCAATTGGTTGACACCAGGATGCCCGTTGTAGACCTCGAAGTGCCTTTCCATCACGACGTGCGCGAGGTCTTCCGCGGTGATCGCCCAGCCGAAATTCGGATGATTGAGGTGTGCGAGGATTTCGCGGCCGGCCCTGCGCGACTGGTCTTCCACATTGCGTAAGTTGTTCTCGATCGCTTCGCGGACGGTCTGGCCGCCCAAGGGTGGCAGCGATTCTTTCACGTTCGAGGCGTTGATGTGGACCGGCACGTTCTGGGCCTTGTCGCTGATTTCCTCGGCAGGGATCATCAAGAAGCGACCTCGCTCTTCGACTAGCGCCCGAAACTCGTCGAGCGGTTTCAGCCGCACCTCTCGCTCATTACCCTCGCCACGCGTCTCAACCCAGGAGCGACCAAAGCGTTGCAGGTATTTGTCGACGACGCCTTCGCCACCACGTTTCTTGATTTCTGCCTCTTTCATCCAGCGCATGCCTTGAGCCAACACGTTGTGGTCCGAAAGCGCGAGGAAGTGATAGCCGTGTGTCCGATACCATTCGGCGACCATCTCCGGAAGATCGTCGCCGTCACTCCAGAGGGTGTGGGTATGCAGATTCCCCTTCCACCAGCGCGGCTGTGCGTCGGCCGGGACGATCTCGTCCGCCCTGAATCGGCCGGATGACGCCAAGCCGAGAAACACCGTGACGGTGATCGCGAGAGTTCGAGCGGCTAGCATTTTGCGGCGCATCCCCTAATCCACGTCAGACCGATCGATGAGCCGATATGCGCCGTTCGCGGAAATGGTTTTCCGGACGGGATGCTTTATCGAGTAGGCAAAGAAAGAAAACTCGCCAGGCACTTCAAAGATTGCACCCACCGTGCAACCCTCTCTCTTCAAGTCGTCGTGGAGTTGCTGGGCATGCTCACGATTCCAGGAGGAGAGGATGCTTGCGATGCCAGATTTCTGGATAACAATGTCGATCGGCTGGTCCGTTGCCATAGCTCCCAAAATCTAGGGCACGCGAGGAAAAACTCCGCGATGGCCACGAGCGCGACCGACGTTGAGCCTTGGCCCTGCGAATGATTTCAACCCAACCACTTTAGTGGGTGGCGTGGTGCGGAACAAGGACGCTACGTGATGCGGTCTTTTACGACCAAAGAATAAAGCGAGGGCACCACGAAGAGCGTGGTAACTAACCCGGCAACGATACCTCCAATGACGGCGCGGCCAAGCGGACCATTTGCCTCACTACCGCGGGCAAGCGCAAGGGCCATTGGAATGAGTGCAAAGAAGGCGGCTAGCGCCGTCATGACAACGGGCCGAACTCGAATCGACGCCGCCTTGCGGATCGCGGCATCGGGCGTAAGCCCTTCGTGCACACGCAGGTTTTGTGCGAAGTCGACCAACAACACAGTATTCGAGACAACGATGCCCACCATGAAAATGACACCCAGCAACGATTGCACATTGATGGCCGTGCCCGTCAGGTACAGCACCGACACTACGCCAACCAGCCCGATCGGCACGGCGAACAGAATCACGAGCGGGGTGACGTAAGACTTGAACAGGGCAGCCATCAGCGCGTAAATGAGAAACGTGGCGAGCACCAATCCGATTGCCAATGTGCGGAATGTCTCCTGCATTCGAGAATACTCGCCGCTCAGCTCGATCGTTGCCCCCTTGATCGGTGCGCGCTCAGCAGCATTGCCGGGATCGTAAGGAGCCCAAGTCGCCCGCCCCTGCGGCACGCCGAATTCATCGATGAGACGGGCCACGTCATCAGCCACATGGCCCAAATCACGCGCTTCTACGGCCATCGTTATATCGACCGTCGATTGCAGATTATTGTGCGTGATCTCGGTCGGCACCGTATCGGGCCTCAAAACGGCAATGTTCCGTAACGGTATCGGGTCATGCTGCCCCGGTGCCGTGATTGGCACATCGAGCAACGTGTCGATCGAGTCGATGTCTTCTTCAAAATACTGGACACCCACAAAGTATTGGTTTTTGCTGACGGGATCGATCCAAAAGTTCTTCTTGTTGAACTGGATGCTGGAGTTCAAGGCTGCCACAACATTCTTCATGACTTCGGCCTGATTCAGACCCAATTCGGCCGTTTTCGCGCGGTCAACGTCGATGATGAATTCGGGATAATCGAGCCGCTGGATGATGCGGGCGTCGACCACGCCCGTGACGCCCTGTACCGCCTTTTTGATCGCCTCGGCCACCCGGCGCGACTGCGGCAAGTTTTTGCCTGCGATCCGAATGTTGAGTGGCGACGACTTCCCTTCATTCATCGCGGAACGGATCATACCGCCGGCGTCAAATGCGAACTCCAAGTCGGCGAAGCGTTTATCGTTGGCGAAGGCTTCGCGCAACTGCCGCACGTATTCCTGAGAGGATTGTTTGCGCTCGTGTGTGAGTTGCACCTTGACGACGGCATCCATTGGTCCGGCGTTGGGCGTATAGGCCGCCGACAGATCGGGCACCACCCCCAACTCGGAAATGATCATCTGCAAATCCTCGCCGAGCGTGCCGCGGACGAAGTCCTCAACCGCTTCGACTTTCTTTTCCGTTTCTTCTATGCGCGTGCCGCTAGCTGCACGGGCATAGATTTCAAACGAGCCGGCGTCGACTTCGGGGAAAAACTCTCGACGCAGTCGCGTGCCCAGGATCGCCACGACGGCAATCAGCGTCAGAACGGCCCCGGCGACGACTGCTCGCCGATGCGCCAGGCAGTGTTCGAGAAGTCTTACATAGAATCGGATGCCGAGCTCAATTACTCTCTCCCAACGTGCAAACGCCCTGGCGAGCCAACCGTGTCTGATTGGATGATGTGCAGCTCCTTCGACGACCGTCGCGGAGTGGCTATGTCCCGAATGAGCCCGTAGCCAGCGCGCGGCACGCGACGGGACGAAACTACGGGAGAGGACATAGGCCGCTCCCATCGCCAAGGCCACTGCCGTGGCCATCGGCCGATATAGGAATTCGCCGAGCCCAGGCATGAACGCCAACGGAGCCAACACCAAGAGGGTACAGAGACTGGCGACCAGTTCGGGCATGGCAACCTCGCTCGCTCCGAGGAACGCCGCTTCCTCCGGACCGGCGCCTAAGCTCAGATGCCGGTGCGTGTTCTCCAGGCAGATGATCGCGCTATCGACCAGGGGGCCAATCGCTAGCGAAAGCCCAGCAAGCGTCATGACGTTGATCGTGTTCCCCGTCGCGTACAGTCCGACCAGGGCGGCCAGCACGGCGATTGGAATGGTCAGCACGGCGATCACCGTCATCCGCCATTCGCCCAGGAAGAGCAGGATGACCAACGAACAGAGTACCGCGCCAAGCAAGCCCTCTTCGATCAGGCTTTCGATCGAGTGCCGGACGTAAACCGACTGATCCATGACCAGCTTCAAGTTAATCCCGTCGCGGGTGAGACGCGATTCCATCGCCGGCAGCGATGTCTTGAGTGTGTTCACCACATCGAGCGTGCTGGAGCCTTGTTGTCGAAATACTGGCACGTAGACCTGGCGTTTTCCATTGACGCGGACCACGTTGGTTTGAATAAAGTTGGCATCCTTGGGAGTGGCCACGTCGGCCAGATAAGCCGCATTTCCAAATTGGTTTCGCAGCGGGATCTGCGACATATCGCCCACCGAAGCGAACATCGAATTGGAATCGATGGCATAATCGGTCTTGCCGAGCTTGGCACTTCCGGTGGGGAGAAAGACGTTGTATTCTTCGACAGCACGCATCACGTCCTGTGGCGAGAGTTGCCGCGCCTGCAACCTAATGCGGTCCAGATAAAGCATCACCGCGCGGACTTTGCCGCCGTACACAAGGGGCGAAATAGCGCCAGGCTGCGACATGATCTGCGGCCGCACCTCATACCGCCCGACGTCAAACAAGGTCGCTTCGCCATGCGTGTCGCTATCCAGCGCGATCAGGCAGACGGGCGTAGCACTCGTCGGATCGTAAGGCAGCACGACTGGCGGTAGCGTACCGGGAGGCATGGTGGGATATTCCCATCCGGCGAGCGAATTGACCTCGGTTAGGGCGCCACTGCGGTCGACATTGCTGCGAAAGTAATCGCGGACGATGCTCACGCCGACGATCGATCGCGATTCGATGCGTCGGCCACCCGTGGCCTGCACCACACCCCGCTCAAGCCGTGCGGTGATGTTCTTCTCGATGCTCGCTGCCGGCATGCCGCCGTAGAACACGAGCGCCTGCACCGCCGGGCTGCGAAAGACCGGTAGAATATCGATGGGCACCGAATCCGCAGCCAACGCGCCCAGCACGACAACGACCAGTGACATCACGGTCACGGCAATCGGGTTGCGAATGGAAGCGCGGATCAACCCGTTCATGTTCGATCGCCGATCGGCGTGCCCGACTTGAGCGACGGATCGGGTGCACGTACCACCTCATCTTCCGCCGTAATACCCGACTTGATTTCAATCCGCTTGCCGTCGTCGGGACCTAGTTCGACCTGGATGCGCTGGATCGTTTCACGACGCACGACGAAAACGGCGCCCGCGCCTTTGGGGGAACGGTCGAGAACACAGTCGAGCGGCAGCATGAGGCGTTTGACGGCCGGAGACAGCTCGATCGTCGCACGGCCGTACATGCCGTCGCGCAAGAGCCCATCTGAGTTCGGGATGTCGATTTCGACCCGCATCGTCCGCGTCGTCGGATCTTCGTGTTCGGCCGTCCTCGACACGGTTCCACGAAACTCGCGATCACTAAGACCGTCAACCGTCAGCGCAACCGGATCACCGACATTGGTGAGGGCCACGTCGCGGTCGGGTACTTGCACCACGACACGCATCCGGTCCGTCCTTTCCACCGTGAGCAACGGTTTCGTCGCAGCGCTGTGAGTACCGATGAATCCTCCGGGAAAGTGATTTCGCCGCGTGATAACGCCGTCGAACGGAGCGGTGATGACGGCATACTTCACATCCACGCGCGCTTTCGTCAGTCGGGCCTCGGCCACGGAAACTGCGGCCTGAGCCGCTGCGACGTCCGCTTCCGCCTGTTCGACGCGGCTCGCAGCCGCCGAGGATTCGGCATGGGCGGTTTGGGCGTGTAGTCGCGCCGTCCGCTCGGCAGCGATCGCAGACTCAAAATCCCTCTGTTGTTCGTCGCGCAACCGCACGTCAACTGCGCGTTCTTCGACCAGTCCCTTGACACGAGCGTATTGAGCCTCGGCTAATTTTTTATTCGCCACGAGCCGATCGATGTCCGATTCGCGGTGAGCGGCCGTTGCATCCGCTGCCTTTCGATCCGCCTCGGCGGTTTTCACTTTACTTTCTGCTTGGAGAGCCTGGGCCTTGGCTAATTGCAATAACGCGGCTGCTTCGCCGACCAAGCTCTCTTCCCGCGGTACATCGATCACCGCCAGAACTTCTCCTTTCGTCACACGCGATCCAATATCGACGTGTTGGGTCTTCAGATAGCCTAAGACCATCGCGTGAAGGTCGACCGATTCGAACGCGTGAATGGAACCGGGTTGCTGCGTGATTCGCCTTCCGACCACGACCTCCGCGCGCGCGAACTCCAGCTTGCGAGTTGGCGCGGGCTGCTGAGCCGGCGGCGCTGCCCCTACTGACGTCGGTTCAAGTACCGGTCTACCGCAAGCCCACGCCATGATGGCGCACAGCAAGAACGTTCCGACGGCGTAAATGTATTTGCGACGTTCTCGTCCGATCGCCCATCGCACGGCAGTTCTCCGGAACGCGAATTGTGCGGGAAACCGGTCAATTATATCGGACAATGGCCGGTTCCCCGCCGCCGAGAATCATAAGATTTTCTTTAAGAAGGCCCGCCCGAGAAGGCACCGCTGACGCTGGGGGGCACTAGCGATGAAGTCGACAATGTCGGCTTTCAGGCCATGCAAAGATCGGTCTGGTCGGCTCGAACAAGGGGCAATCGGACCGTGAAACGGCTACCCTCGCCGAGTTTGCTGTCGACGCTGATCGACCCCGAGAAAGCTGCCACAATATGAGACGCTACGGCAAGTCCAAGGCCGTAGCCGGGCAGCCCTGCCAGCCTTGCGGCATCGGCACGATGGAACGGTTGAAAGAGCTGAGCCATGTCGTCCGCGGCGATCCCCCGCCCGCAATCGCTCACAGTCACCGTGGCTGTATCCGATGAACGCGCTAATTCGAGCCGGACCGGACTTCGCGGATCACTGTGCTTGAGCGCATTGTCGATCAGGTTGTGGAATGCCTGAGCGAGCAACTCCCGATCTGCGCGGACCCATACCTCTCCATCGTCGCCAACGTCGCAGTGCAAGTCGCCATGCCGCGGATGATCGGTCCAACGAGCCATATAATCCTTTAGCCAGCCACGCAATTCCAGGGGCGTTGTGCTTGGAGGCGGGCCGGCCTCGGTCCGCGCCAATAGCAACAGGGAGTCGACAATTCCCCGCAGGCGACGCGCTTCGTCGCGCGCGGCGGCCAACGCCTGACGGTAGTCCTGCGGCGACCGGTCGCGAAGCAGCGCCACGTCGAGTTGGCCAAGGATGCCGGCCAGCGGCGTGCGCAGTTGGTGCGACGCGTCGCCCGTGAATCGCCGCTGGCGGTCAAATGCATCGCGCAGGCGCGCCAAAAGCTGGTTGAAAGCCTCGGCCAGATCGTCCAACTCGTCGGCTGTGCCGGGACTTGGAAGGCGCCAGCCCGGATTGTCGGGGCTGAGATTCTTCGCGGCGGAAGCGATCTCTCGCACAGGAGACATCGCCCATAGAATCAGTCGCCTGCCGAACAGGCCACAGATTGTCCATACGAATCCGGTGGCCGCCACCAACTGCCACAACAGGTGGCGCATGCTTGCTTCGACAGGAGCGGGAGATAGCCCGGCCACGATCAGCAGTTCTTCGTGTTGCACGTCGTCTTCTACCGCATCGTAGGCGTCACGAGCCGACTCAGGGTTCAGCAATTCCTTAAGCCGCAATGTCCGGCTTGCCAGCCGCCAGTTGTCGAGTTGCACGATCGACGTGGCGTCGAGCGCCAGACGAGGCAGCTCGTGCCACGCCTCGGAGGGCGGAAAACGAATGGCTTCTGCGTTTAACGATCGGCCAACCACTGTGCCTCCCCGGTCGTAGACGGCCCAGCGCACCTGATCGTCGTCCTGGCCCATGCCGACATTGAGTCGCCGATCGACCGGCTCCCATTCCATGCCCTCCGGCTCGATGTCGATCGAAGCCTCAAGCACATCGAGGGTGATCTGTAGCCGCTCGTCCATCTCACGGTGCAGGTAGAGCCCTGTGGCGAAGTAGAGCGCGGCCGAGAAGCAGATCAGGATCACCGCCACGGCGACGAGAAAGAACGCGGACAGGCGTGTAGCAAGCTTCAGCTTCACTATTTTTAGTTCTGGCCGAGGATCCGCGGCTCAGCTTTCATCGATCGACGTCGCTTCGAGTCGGTAACCGCGCCCCCGGACGGTCTGTATCAGCCGCTCGCCGACTACTTCCAGTTTACGGCGAAGTTCCATGATGTGGACCTCGAGCGTGTTCGACAAGCCATCGTAATGTTCGCCCCAAATATGCCCGTAGAGCTGAGTGCGCGACACGACGCGCTCGGGGTTCCGTAGCAAGTAGAGCAACAAACTGTACTCCTTCGAGGTAAGCTCGATCGCTCGACCCGCCCTTTGCACTCGCTGGGTGGCCAGATCTAATGAGAGATCGGAGTAGCGAAGCGTCGTCGCTGTGACCGATCCCTGTCGGCGGAGCAACGCACGCACCCGTGCCAGTAATTCATCGAAGTCGAACGGCTTACAGAGATAGTCGTCGGCTCCCGCATCCAAGCCACGCACGCGGTCGTCGACTCCGTCGCGCGCGGTGAGAAAAAGCACCGGCGTGGTGCCACCCGCCTCGCGGAACGAGCACAGAATATCGTAGCCACTCGCTCCGGGCAGCCAGAAGTCCAACACGACAAGGTCCCACTCCCGTTGAGAGAGCTCCTGCCGGCCAACAGTGCCATCGGCAGCCAGTTCGACCAGATAGCCTTGCTCGCGCAGGCCGCGCACGAGTGAATCAGCGATCACCGGTTCGTCCTCAACCACCAGGATTCGGTGCACGTTGTGTTGTCCGCCTGCGTCACGGGCGTTTCCATCCGTCAAAGAGGAAACGGCCGCATTCGTCGTAAACGAGGTCGTACTTTCTAGGAGACCTACGCCGTCAGAGCGATGATTACGGTCAGAACCGCAATCATGGCTGTGCTGGCAACGATATCGCCGTACGTGATTTGTTCCACGATAGCTCTCCCTGCGGGCATTGCTCCCGTCGCCAAATTGTAGGTAGCGGCACCTGAAGTCCGCATGATGCGGAGTTAAATTCCTCCTTATCTGAACCGTCCGTGAAATCCCAAGAAGGCTAACCCGTGATACGTCAATGACTTGCGTCGCATGGACGTGGCTGAGCTGCTTTGCGCAACCGCGATAAGCGTTTCAAGCTGCGGAACCGGAAGAGTCGAAAAGTACGACATGAACCGGTGTGTCGTGCTTGGCGCAAGCATATTCTGGGCGGTCACTTTGGTGTCGGCGCGAGGGGCTGCGCCTGACAGCAGATCTCGCTCTAACACGGCCACGCGACCGGTCTCGACGTCGGCGGCGGTCCCAGCCCGCGGCGGTGTTCAGAGGGTATCGCAACTCGAACCGCTCCCCGAGCCAAACAACGCCCCGGCGCCACCGACTGCATTTGGCCAAGTTCCTCAGTCCGGCGCGACGGTCAGGTTCCGCGAACCCGGCCCCGTCCCGACAAGCCTGCCGCGCGTGGACGTAAACATGCCGATCGATTCGACGCTGATTCCAGGCCGAACGATCCGCCCCATTGACCTCGTCAACGTCCTGCGGCTGGCCGGTGTGCGTAACCTCGATATCGCCCTGGCGCGCCGACAGGTCGACCAGGCTTTGGCGGAGATGCAGCGCACCCAATCGCTTTGGCTCCCTAGCCTATTCCTCGGACCAACCTATTACCGCGCCGACGGGCAAGTACAAACCGTGCAGGGGCAGGTGATTAACGTCAACCGCAGCTCATTGTTCCTGGGTGCTACGGCCGCCACGGTGAATGGGTTCCCCGCGCCTGCCTCGGGCACAGGCTATCCGCAATTGAACAGCCTCAGCTCGGTGATGCGCATTTCCGATGCGATCTTCGAGCCCCTCGCCGCTCAGCGCGCCGCTGCCGCCAGCCGTGCCGCCGTTCAAGTTCGGACCAACGACGCCTTGCTGCAAGTGGCCGAAGGCTATCTCGACTTGCAACAGGCCGCTGGACGATTGGCCATCGCTCGGGAGGCCGCAGACAATGCAGGCGTGCTCACCTCGATCACCGCCGCCTACGTGCAGAAGGGTGAAGGGCGTGAGGCCGACCACCGCCGTGCATTGACCGAGTTACGTCGGCAGCGCAACTATGTTCAGCAAGCGTCCGGACAGCTACTGATCGCCTCCACGAATCTCGTTCGCCTGCTCGTACTCGATCCGCGCCTGGTTGTGGCTCCGCTTGAGCCGGCCGAGACCCCTCTTCGGCTTGTACCGGAAGACGCGCCACTGGACGAGTTGATCGTGACGGGCTTACGGCGGCGACCCGAATTAGCTCAATCGCGCGACCTGGTGGAGGCCGCCGTAATCAGGGCCAGGCAGGCACGACTTCGCCCGTACATTCCCAGCGTTGCCACCACGTATGCCGGCGGTGGACTGGGGGGCGGCCAGGATGCTTTTTTCGGTAACTTCGGTGCCCGCGGTGATTTTATGGCCAGCCTGTTCTGGGAATTGCAGCATCTCGGATTCTCTGACAGGGCGATCATGCGCCGCACCGAGGCCGAGCGCCGCGCAGCCAGCATTCAATTACAGCAGATCGAGCAGAACATTGCCGCCGACGTAGCCGGCTCCTTCGCGTTACGCGCGACGGCGGCAAGGCAAATCGAGGAATGCAAAGCGGCCTTGGTTGACGCCATCGCATCGCAGGAGCTCAACGTTGAAAGCCTTGTTCGAGGCGCCGGACTGCCGCGCGCGACGCGGCCCATCGAGGTCCTCCAACCGATTCAAGCGCTGGCGCAAGCGAGGCTCGACTATCTCGATGCCGTGCTGACGTACAACCGCGCCCAGTTTCGGCTCAAGCGGGCCATCGGCGAGCAACCCTGAAGGCTCATGCCGCCGCCGGCCACATCGGGTCCCGAACGGCGTTTCACGTGTGGAAAGGCTTACGCTTCTTGCGTGTGGCGAACGATTTCCCCATCGACCATGTAGATGACATCTGCCGCGATGTTGGTTGCCATGTCGCCAATCCGTTCCAGGTGCTTAGCAACTGCATAAAACTTAAGCAACCGTTCCGTTTGTCGTGGATCTTCGCTGATTGCGATGCGGATTTGTTTGTGGATCGACCGGCGCATGGCATCCAGCGCATCGTCATCACGTCGAACTTGGTGAGCCGTTTTGCTGTCAGCACGAACCAGCGCATCGAGACTGGCGCTAACCATTTCCTGCGCATGGCTCGCCATCGGGCGAAAATCAAAGGCCACACCTCCGCCGCCAACCGTTATGAGATACAACACCCGCTTGGCGATGTTCTTCGATAACTTGGCGATTCGTTCCAGCTCGTTGTTGATCTTCAGAACGGCAACGACAAGCCGAAGATCACCGACCAGCGGCTGATATAACGCAAACGTTTTGAGACATTCTTCCTGTATCTCGATCGTCGCCCGGTCAACGTCCACATTCGCCTGCATCACCCGTCGGGCGCTAGCTTCGTCGTACGCTACCAGTGCGCCAATGGCATCGGCGATCGCCGTTTGAGTGACCGCCCCCACACCGATGATCCGCTCCTTTAACCGCTCGACCTGTCGCAAGATGTGCTTAGACATTGAGATATGCCTCCTACCAAACATCCTTCAGCCAGTTCTGGTGTCGCCTTCGCCCAACCAGAACCGTGTTCTTTTCCCGGCCCCTAGCTCTGCATCATTCAGCGAGCAATTTCTCGGGTTTGTCGAGAGTGAAATACCGCACTAGCCACGTCGGCGAGCGGGAGAACCGTAATCGACCGTAAAAATGTCTTCATCGGAGAGCCAACTCTGGCAATGATCGATCTAGCTCTGCGGTGCCAAGTTCGGCCCGATTCGCAATTATACGTCGCCAAGTCAATGCTGCTTCGACGCCGAACAAGGAAACGTGCGAGTTAGCACAGGAGGTCAATCATTGGGCCCCGTTATCGTCATAAGTAACGCTAAGCGCCGCACACCAAGAAGCCGCTACGCTTTCCGTAACTTCGCGGCTCTCAGCGACCACGATTGGGCGGTGGGTAGTGCTACAGTGCCCCGCAAACGGGGAGAGTTAGAGCGGACGAAGCTTCGGGGCAAGCAGCGGCAGGGCAATGGCAGTTGCAACGGCTCCCTCTGTGGGGCTGAGCCCAGCTACGTAGATCATAACGCCATCTAGCAATGCGGTGGCCAGCAGCCACAGGATCGCGTTGCTCAGGAGGATCTGCGTGCGAAGCATATCACGTCCCCGGTCAAGTGTCGAAGACCCAACGGTTACAAGTACACCGCAAAAATCGGCATTCTGCATGGGATGCCGTTCGGCGTCGGCCATAGCCCAGGCTACGAAAGTTGTAATGGAACGAATAACAGCATTGGCCGAATCTGCAGATGTTTGAAAATCTGCTGAGCTACACTCCGCGGCACAGGAATCTAGGTAGAGACTTGAATGCTAGCACCTAAAGTGTGCTTCGCACAAGAATAGTCACGATGGGTTATGGGCTACGACTCCGACGGATCAGCCTGTCGCCGATGCATTCGCGACACGGCGCGAACTCAAAATCGTGCTGCGCGGCGAACGAGATGCGATGACGACTCGCTGGAGGCAATGCCCCGATCGATTCACCACGATATGCGCACCGCGATTCGTCGGAATCCGCGGCAGGCTGAATCTCTACTCAATCTGTACGTTGTCGCCAAACACCTTGCACGTGTGGGCGACATGGCCACAAACAACGTGATCTACATGGTCGAGGCGTTATCGTCCGACACCGTCCAGAAGAATAGACGATCAAATGCTGGCGCGGCGGCTTTTCGCAGTGAGCCAGCCCGCAGACGCGCATCTGCTCCGAGACCCCTTACCCGTCAATGGTGTTGGCCGGGTATCCTGGGCTGACAGGGAACGGCGTGCGATTGCCCAACGAGCAGGGCAAACTGCGCAGACCGCAGATTCGGGTTTTTGATCTTCGTGCATTCGGCCGATACGATAGATTGAGGAGAGCAAATTTGCTTTCCTTTTCGCTCATCGGGAGCCGCGCGATGCGCCGGTACGTTCGCCTATTCCTGGCCGGCCTGCTTGCCCTCTCGTACCGGCCTGCCGTTGCTGCTGAGGGTCCGGTGGCAAGGGTGGCTTTTGTCGATGAGAAGCCGGCGGAGCCGATCCATGAGCGTGCTGCGCTCGGCGTCACGTTGGGCAAGGCTTCGGCGGGTGGCGTTCCGATTGCCGGCGTGATGCCGAACAGCCCCGCGGCTGAAGCGGGTTTGCGTCCCGGTGACCTGATCTTGGCGATCGACGACGTGACGGTACGTTCGAGCGGTGACGTGATCAATCTGATCGCAGCGCGTGCACCGAACGATCGGGTTCGCCTGAAGGTTGATCGCAAGGGCTTGCGCGGAACGTTACGGGCCACGTTGGCTAGCCAAGCCGATGTTGCGCGCCGCGCCGCGTTGGGAGCCACCTTCAGCAAAAGCGGGCATGGCGGCGTGCGAATCCTACAGGTGGTCTCCGGCAGTCCGGCCGACAAGGCCGGGCTCAAGATCGGCGACCGGATCAAGGCGATCGACGATCAACTGGTGGCCAGCTACAACGACGTCGTTCGTCTGGTTGGGGAGAGCCAACCAGGAAGTGACATGAAGATCGACGTCGATCGCTACGGTTTGGAGGGAACGCTGCACGCGTCGCTGACCGGCATGCCGCAGGTGTTCTCAGCGCCGACCGCCGTTGTGCGGCCACCTATCGTCACTCCGTCCGTTCCGCCGCCGTCTCTCTTCGAGTTGACGCCCGCCGATATTGACGACCAGCGCGGGTACGGAAGCTAGCTACCAATCCGATCACTTTTTCTGTGCGGCTTGGTAGTGGGTCAGCACCGATTTGAGCTTGGCCTTCTGCTCGGCTTTCGCCAGTTTGACGGCCCTTTCCTGCCAATCGATGGCCGCCTCGTAGTCGTTTTGCGCGAAGAAGCAGGCCGCCAGTCCCTGCATGGCGGGCAGGTAGGTTTCGTCGTGCTTCAAAGCTTCCTGGTAGTCGGCCTTGGCCAGTTCGATTTTGCCCTGGCGCAACCGGGCGTTGCCCCGATTGTAATGCACATGGACGATATCGAACTTAGGGTCCAGGCGGATCGCCGCGCTATAGTCGGCTTCCGCTTCGGCAAACTTACCTTGGCCAAACCATTCGTTCCCGCGAGCGTTCAATGCCGGAACATAGTGGGGGTTCAACTCGATCGCGCGGCCGTAGCTGGCGATGGCCTTCGCGCGCTCTTTCTGACGGGTCCAAACTCGTCCGCGAACGTAATGGGCCAGATAGATGGCCGGGTCGCGGTTGAGGGCCTCATCACAGTCGGCCAGTGCCCTTTCCAAATCGCCCTTTTCGAGCCGAGCCCGGGCACGAAAGCTATACGCGCTGGCGTACTGCGGCGTTAGACGGATGGCGCGGTCGAAACCGGCGAGAGCCTCGTCGATCTCGCCTTTGGCCGTCAAGGCTTGAGCGCGACGGTCGTGCGCCGCCGCGCAATCCGGGTCGAGCCGCAGCGCTTCATCGCAGTCGTCGATCGCTTGATCGTATTCCGCGCGGTAGTTCCAAACTCGGGCACGACTGGCATATCCGACCGACGTCGGGTTGTCGCGGAGTTGCTGGCTGAAGAATTCGATCGCCTCGCCCTGAGGCACCACGTCTTTGCGGTGGATCCAACCACGGTCGACCCGCAGCATTTCGCCCTTGGCATCCAGCACATCGAGGACCGTGCCACCACGGGCGGTGCCGAGCGGCTTACCAGCGGCATCGACGAACCGAACCTCGTCCGGCGTGCTGACTACGTGCGTGCCAACCAATCCGCGGCCGGCCTCTTTTTCTCCCCCGTATACCACTCCGCCGAACGCTGCCAACAAACCGACGACGACGATCCGCCTCATCCAATCACTCCTAAAATACTGTGCCCCAATGAGATACGACGACCTGCCTGTCGCGGCCGTTCGTATAAGTAGGGCTAATTCAGAGTAGAGGCGGTTTGTGAGCGATTGGTGGTCGTTTTGTTAGAAATTCATTAGCGCAAAACAGGCCGCGTCGTGGACGCCTCCCGCCGAGCCGGTCGACCGATCATCGGGCCACGGTGACACCGCGGCGGGCATCGCTGAAGAGCACCTCCGCCGGTTCGGCCTCATCGAGCACGATCGGGTTATCCACCGAGTCGGGCATGATCCCCTTCTCGCGAGCTCTGGCCGTGGCCTCGGCATCGACGCGCGATTTGCCGCATTTACAACAGACGCTTTCGACGACGCAGTTGTAGGTGGGCACCTTCTTGACGACAGGAATCTTGACCAGCGTCTTTCGCGTGTGGATCTTACACTCGCAGCGCGGCTGCCAGATGAGGACCTTACGCCACCCCAAAGGGCTCTCGCAATCGGGGAGCCATTTCCTGCCGCGGATTTTGCTCGTGGCCGGCAGACAATAGTCGTCGTAATCGACATCGTACTCGTAGTCGATGTCCTCTTTCATCTCGCAAACCAGCTTGCAGATCTTCCGCGTCTTCGAGCAACCGCAATCGGGACAGGACGGCTGGCCCGCCGCGGCGATGCCGGCCATCAGGGCAACAAGCACCAGGGTTGCCGTCTTGCTTCGCACCCACATCGTCGGTTTGCTCCTTGCGCTAGATGCCGGGTCTATCCGGTTGTATCGGCGGTACGGCCTCATAGAACGAACAAACCGAGCACAAGCCCGGGAAAAACGACGCGGCATTTCGGTAGCGATCGAAGACTCACGTGCCGTCAACGAGGGTTGAAATCAGGCGGTCTCCGCTCGGGTTATTGAATCGGCTGACTTTGGCGGGCCGATGTGCCCGCAAGGTTTGCCTCGTCCTTGCAGCTTGGTCCGTACGATCGCTTTTCTCGGCAAATACCGCAAAGTGACCCTGGGTTCCGGTCGATGAAAAAGACGCAAGGAAGCGTCTTCCGAATCGCTTGTGTAGACGGTGCATGCGGCCTGCCCGGCAAAGCTTCCGGCCAGGTTCATCGGCAAAAGACGCGATCCCACGACTTATGTGACAACGATGCTTGCCGGAAGGTCGTCGCGAGGGCCCGGCCTCTCCGAAGCACTCGTCAGAGCAAGGCCGAGGCCGAATGTTCGCAGTGGCGGCGTGCGCATTTCCCCCGCGGTGGCGATTGGCCGCCGCAATCCGGATTCTCGTTTTGGCGCTCGGCGTCTTCTCAAACGGGGTGATCAACGCACAGCAGCCGCCAATAGCTGGCGGTTCGGACACGTTCAAACCGGCCTTTTCGCGCCCCCGCAAGCCGGCCACTTACTTCAATCTCGCCAGCCAGACGGCCCCGACGGACGCCGACACCGACAGCGACCTGGAGATTCGGCTCCGCGAGTTGGAACAGCAGTTCGAAGAACAGCGGTTTCAATACGAATCGTTGCAGCAAGAGTTAGCGGAGGCACAGCAGGCGCCCGCCGTCGTGCCAGCCGGCCCGCCGCCGCGCTATCGGGTTGGCAGCAACCTGAACATGACGGGGGTGTGGAATAACGGTTTGGAGTTTCGCACGCCGAACCGCGACTTCTATTTCCATGTCGGCGGCCGCACACAAGTCGATTACGTCGCCATGAACGGGTCGCCAGGCGGTCTCGTGAATACGTCATCGAATACGGCCCAATATCAGGACGCGGTCGACATCCGCCGAGCCCGCTTACGTGCGGAAGGCTCGATGTACGACATCTGCGATTGGAGCGCCGAATTCAATTTTGTCAACGCCGTAACGGTCCAGGATCCTACCAAGGCCGCGCCCCAAGTGGGCGCGGGTGGCATCGGCAACGACGGCTCCAACGTACAGGTTTTGCAGAATCGTACGTTCCTCGTCATAAACCCCACGGATCTCTGGTGGAACTTCCGGCGCGTGCCGCTGTTCGGCAACGTGCAGATCGGCAACATGAAAGAGCCCTTCGGGCTGGAGAGGTTGGAGAGCAGCCGTTACCTCGATTTCATGGAACGCAACTTCACCAACGATGCCTTCATCTCGCCCTCGGCGAACGGCTTCGCGCCCGGCATCATGGCGTGGAACTGGAGCCAGAATCGGCGGATGACTTACGCCTACGGTATCTTCAAGAACGTCACGAACGGAGACGCGTTCAACATTGGCGACGGGCAGGGTGAGTTCGCCGGCCGGATCACCTATCTCCCCTGGTACGACGAACCGACCAATGGTCGAAACTTTATGCATTTCGGATTCGGCGGCTGTCAGCGTGCCATCGACAACGGGCTGATTCGCTACCGCGCGCGCGGCGATTTGCGGAACGGGCCGGACGCGCTGCTTACGTCTTGGGCCGACACCAGCTATATCGGCGGCCAGTATCAGATGATCGTGAACCCCGAGTTCATGTATCAGCGCGGGCCGCTGTTCGTACAAGCCGAATATACCGGCAACTGGACGACCGACGCCATCGTCTTTCCCGCCGGCACCGGCAGCAACGGTGCCCCGCCCAACGGCAGCCCGAGTAGCGTGCCGGGAGCCAGAAACGTGGGTTCACTCTATTTCTGGGGCGGGTATTGCCAGGTGATGTACTTCCTGACCGGCGAACACCGCATTTACGATTACCAAAAGGCCCTCGTCGGCCGCGTGATACCGATCGAGAACGCCTTTTGGGTTCGTGGCCGCAACGGCCGGATCTTCGGCACCGGCGCGTGGCAGGTTGGATATCGCCTGAACTACCTCGACCTGAACCAGAGAGGCGTGAGCGGCGGAACGCTGCTCGGCAACACTTTCGCTCTGAACTGGTTCTTGAACCCCAACAGCAAAGTGGAGTTCAACTTCGACGTCATGGAGCGCAACGCGAGCAGCCTGACGGCCAACACCGCCATTAACAGTCCTGGCACCGGCGTGCAAGGACTCATCTACGGTTTCGGAATGCGCTTCGCCGCCGACTTTTAGAGCCGATCCGAAAACTCACTTGCGAGTCGAACCGTTAGTGTCGCAACATCGGTGCTGGGATAGGCTCTTCGAGCAACCGACAAGACCAGATCGGGCTTCCGAAAAATCGGCGTTTCACCGGCCGATTTTTTGCCCACGGCGCTGCGGCTTCCGAGTTTTGTCAGCCGCTCTTAGCGAGTAAGCCGGTCGGTTTTCAAGCCGAGGTTCCGCCGCCGTAATCAGGGCTCCACCAACCGGGGCGGTCTTCACGGTCCCCGTCGGAAGGCAGGAATCCCCGCCACCAGGATGCCCGTTTCGCGGGCCGTGTAGCAGGGCCGGGCCCCTGTCCTGGCACGCCCGGCGGGCAATTGGGATTCGGCGCGGGGCCAGGCCCCGCAGCATCCGGTCGAGGTGCGGGAACAACCTCCGGGTTCCCGGCCTGACCTCCATTCACGGAAGGCCCCGCCTGTCCCATCGGTTGCGCCCCATTATTCGACTGGCCCGCGCGCGGTCCATTTGACACAAACGCCGTACCCGAGGCGGCGGCCATCCTATCTGCGGGCTGACCGGCCGCGGGGTATGGTCCCGCGGGCACACCGGCTGACCTCGTCATTTGGGACGACCGGGCGCATCCCGTCACGACGCTAGCAACGAGCGCCGCCCGTGCCAGACGCATCCAAACTAGCCAGCCGAGAGATAGCGGATGGAGAGTAGACGATGAGCCAACAACATTCGGCCCGGCTGAAAACATTCAAACGCGCACACGAAGCGGTGCGTCTCCGTGGTTTTCACGCCATACTTTTCCCCCTGGTTATCGGCCGAAGCAAGCAGGAAAATTAGCGAAAATTCAAGGAGCTTCGCTCGCTTGAATCGAAGACGAACGGGCGTGCTGATTTGGCGTGGCGTAGCTGAGGAACTCATGCAAGCAAATGCGCGTCGGCCAATGTAGAACACCAGTGCCAGGCCGCAGAGCCAGGCAGTGGCGTTGCCGATGCGGCAGCTCAAGACTTGGGCGGTCGAGCAGCGCTACATCGGCCGTCATCACACCTGGACTTCCGAGTGGCAGGCTGGTCTCGACCTGCCCGAGCGGATTGACGACGCACGTCTCGCCGGTGGCGGCCGCGCGGACGAGAAAGCGGCGGCATTCGACGGCCCGAAGCTGCGCCAGCAGCAGATGCTGACGAAGTGTCAATGGATTGTGGAACGAAGAACCGTTGATTAACGAACAGAGCAAGTTAGCCCGTCCCGTTTCTAGTTTGTGGCACGAATTGAGATCCCGTCGATCCTTGAAATCGTGCCTCTGAGTATCACCCAGGCGGTCCTATCGACGGCCATCATCGCACCGTTGCTACTCTTCAGGATAGCGCACGAGCCGGTGACGGAATTGGTGACAGAATTCTTGCTAAGTGATGGAAAATCTGTAAAATTTGGAAATCGTAAGTGCAGGAATCCGCGGGATTTGCGCTTTGATGGCGGCATTCCCAAGCTGGATGTCGAGGGTTCGAATCCCTTCGCCCGCTTCGTTCTTAAGTCTCGCCGAAACGACGATTTATGTTACCTGCGGGCGGTCGGCAGTGCGGCTCAAAAGTTCTGCGAAAAACGGTACATGTACCGTCTTTCTCCAGAAAGGAGCCCGCATCATGCCCCGCACCCGTCGCCAACCCGCGTATCGGCTGCACAAAGCCCGCAACTGCGCCGTTGTCACGTTCAACGGCAAGAACCATTATCTCGGCTATCTCGGCCCCTACGACTCGCCAGAGAGTCATCAAAGATACGCCGCACACATCGACACTTGGCGGGCCACTCAGGACCTGTGTGCCGATCACAAAGCAGCGGCCCTCGTGAGCGGCAGGCTGACCATCGCCGAGTTGATCTCGGCTTATTGGAGCTTTGCCAAAGGCTACGACGTCAAGGATGGGGCGCCGACCAAGGCCAGCGCATATTAAAGTCGGTTGAGCGTTAGGACTTCGGTGAGGAACGCGGTGTTCAACATGCAACGAATCATTTTGCCGCGGAGACTGTCCTTCTGCGGATGGCGTTTGAGGAGCGATACCGCGAAGCGTCTGA
>DASZTS010000010.1:0-73064 GCA_035547915.1 Pirellulales bacterium
GGCAGGAGTCGTCCAGGAAATCTATGGCCTCCTATTGGGGCACTTCGTGATTCGTAAGTTGGCCTTCGAAGCAGCCGCCACCATCTCCTGTCCGCCCCGAGAAATCTCTTTCGTGGGCACGCTCAAGATTCTCCGCTGCCGTCTGCCGGAGGCTCCGCGCAACCGCACCAGCCTCGCCCAGTGGTACGCAAACCTCGTCGCCGAAGTCACCGAAGAGCGTCTGCCGCCACGTCGCGATCGAATCAACCCGCGCGTGATCAAACGTAAAATGAGTGGCTGGGCCAAGAAAACCAACAAACACCGTGATTCTCCCCAGCCCACAAAGAACTTCCGTCAATCCATCGTCCTGGTGAATTGAACGGTATTGGGGCTAACCCCAAGGGCATCATTCGTAGCCGCTGATGGCTAAGAGAAAGCAGCCGGCGATCATGCGCACGACCGATACGCCAGCCGGACCCGTGCTCGGCCAACAGATTCGGTTGGCCGAAGCACGAGCACGGCCGACGACGCATCAGCCGGCCATCGGATTGTCACCCTGCCCATGCCCGACGTGGCCCGCGCAGAATTTGCACGCTGCGCGCCCCAGCCTGGCCGGAGGGGAACGGCCGGAGTCCAAGCAGTCGAGGTATTCGCGAATGATCGCGAGCAACCGACGCAAACGCCGCTCGCCCAGTGCCGGATACCGACGAAACTGAATCTGCGGCATTTGGTCTTTATCAGGTTGCGGATTTCGGGCCCGGCCTCTAGGTTTGGTGACGCCCGACGGAACAAGTTGGATTAGCAGCTGAGCTGCACCTCGTGTGACCTCCAGCGGACAGCCGGACTTCGCCGCCGTCTTGAAATTTGTGATGATCGGCCCAATGTTTTTCGGGCAGGACGAGGTTCATCCCCCTGAGGAGTGGAATGTCAGGATCCTGGCCGGTTATTGGATCGACGTGCGGCGCTTTGCACGATATTTCGACGGCCAGTGGCCGTGGCCGGAGGCCGCGGTGGCGGCCATCCGGCAACGTGCGTGATGATGGCCGCTAGGCGACTTTCAACTGTTTCAGTGAGTCGAGCGTGCTAGCCACAAGCCGCGCCTGCCGCTGCTGACGCGTGAGTGCTCGGATTATCTCGCTATTTTGGACGAGCGCCTGTCGCAAGGTGGCCCGGATGGCCTTGGCCTGCTCGATTGGGGAGAGGTTGCTGACGGTCTGCCCCTCGGCGGGGATGCGACGCCGCTTGCGCGCCGATGGGGTCGCTTCGGTTGGCGACGAGGTTTCGGGTTTCGTTGTGCTCACGGGGGCTTCCTTATGGGTAATTGTTGGGGCGCTGGCAGAAGCCACGGCGGCCTCCGCCTGAGATTCGATGCGAATGGCGTTCGGACTCGGCTGCACCACGCCATTGCTCACGGCTGCCCAGACATAAGACCGTCTCTCATCGCGACAAAGCGCAGGCACTTCCTCTCCATAAAAGTGGAAGTCTCGCAAGCCAAGTCGCACGGCCCTGGTCAGATAGTGGCGTGGCACGCCGATTCGGATCGGCTCGCCGGAAGCGGTGCTGCTCGTCAGGATGATCTCTGTCGGTTCTGGCTGGTCGCTCGCCTTGGATCGCACGGTCACATGGCCGTTCAGGTCGAGCGTGACGGAGTTTGCGGTTCCCTGGTCGCCGGGTAACGCGTCGATCGAGCGCGCAAGGAAGTCGGCGTCAGAGGCTGACAATCGGCACGACGACTTAGTGGCAGCGATCGAGGGAACGAGGTCAGCGGTCGTCGGATAGCGGCCGGCTATGTCAATCGGCAGCCAGATAGTCCAGGAGGCAACGCGAAAGACCGCCCAGTTGTCCGACTTGCCTACTTCGACAGTCTGGTTGGTGGCCAGCCCGGCAAAGGTGAAAAACTTACTGGCTGGCACGAGTACGTTACTCTTCCAAGGGAAGGAGAATCCGCCCTGTCTCAGGAATTGGCGGCCGTCCGTGGCTTCGACGATGCCGCTCGGGCCGCTGATCTGCATGTTGCCGAGGGCGTACCGACTCGACTCCGCATCGGCGGTTTCCGCTGCGGCTACCAACGCCGGCAGCAAGCCCGGCTCGTTATCTGACAGCTCGGACGGCAATACGGGGAATCCGCTCTCCCGGTCGGTTTCCGCGACGGCGTCGTAGCGGATCAACTGCGGGATGTTCTTGTCGCGGAACTCTACTTTGACATGACCATCGGGCAGCGTTTCCAGGGAAACGGGTTCGGCCATCGTCCCCTCGCAGTCATAAAGAAACTCAGCCGGCACCCAGATCGTTTCCACTGGCGCGCTTTGAGCCTGGCGGTATTCCAGGGCGGCCAGATGCGACTTGGCCCGGATGTAAAGACCGTCGGGACCGGCGATAAAAGCGACCGGAGGGTTGCCGGACGCCCGCTGTTGGTAGATGCCCGCTTTGCGTAGCGCCGTTCGCAATTGACGCACAAGAGCACGGTTAATGGTAATCAAGGAGAGGCTCCTTTGCGGAAAGGTCGAAAGATGACAACGAAAAAATCGTGAGCACCGCCGCAGGACCGGTTGCCTGCGGCGGCGCTCAACGAGACAGGCGTCAGGCGGCGAGCCGCTGTTGGCAGACGGGGAACAACACCACGCGATCTGCATCGAGGGCGTCCCAATCGACGACTTGCGGCAGCGCCGGCCCAGGGTCATGTTCGACCTGATCGGGATCGACGACACTGAACCCCATATGCTCGATGGTGGATAGGTCTTCGCCAGTGGCGCGGGCGACGGCACGGTTGAGGCGAGCTTGGGTCATAGCTTTCCTTTCGAGGAATTAGGGAGAGAAGAAACAGAGCCGCGGCGCACCGTGGCCCCAACAAAAATCGACGAGGAGCCCTGCAGATCGCCGGGACTAGATGCTGCGAGGAGCTGTCAGCCAGTTGTCTTCAAGCCATGTACGTTCGGCGTCGAGTGCTTGGCTGCGAAGCTCGAACGGTCCCAGCAGGGGACCGCCGACCGGCGACAGGTCAGCATGCCAACGGCCGGTTTCATCCGGTTCAACGTGGCTGGCGCGATTGATCGAGAGACTGCCCAGAGATGCCAAATCGATCGCCTCGTCATAGAGGGAAGTGACATGGCCGTTGGGGTGGATCAGCAATCGCATCATGCCTCCAAGCTACTTCGAGCGACGGAGGATGTTGCGACGGGGACGATCGACGAGCATTCCGTCGAGCACAGATTGCACGAAGGAGAGTTGGGTGGCAACGTCCTGCCGCAGGTTCCCGTTCTCGCGCAATTGCTGGGGGTCGACGCCCCTGACGATCCGCTGTGCCTGTTCGACCAACTCGTCGAGCTGAGCGTTGGAGCGGATGTTTAGCTGCTTGAACCGCTGGAAGAACTCGGCCAGATTTTCCACGGCACTGTCCCGAAAGATTTTGGGCTTGCCGTCTTCCTGGCCGCTCAAACGCTCCGTCAGGTGGGACACGAGCTTGGCCAGTTCGTCGATGAAAGCGTTCTCAGCTAGCTTCACCGCCTCTTCAAAACGCGCCGCTGCAAGGGCTTGCTGCTCGCGCCACAGCTTGGGATGCAGCTCGCGCAGGTAATCGGGCGGTTCGACCGAGGGGAAGTCCCAGTCGATCTTGAACAGTCCGATCAACGAGGTGGGGTAGTCGTTCGGATCGAAGAGGCTGCCCAGGCGGTCGCGAGCGGCCGACTTCAACTCGCCGTAGTGGTCGTCGAGGTTCGCGACGGCCTCTCTCAGCTCGGCGCGAACGCTGGTCAGGTGAACGTCGAACGAGGCAATGTCATCCTGTTTGATGAGCCGGATGCCAGGCTCCGGGAACGGCAAACTGATGCCCTTCCAGTACGAGATCGCCCGGTTGCGGATCGACGTGACGGCCTTGAACGCCTGGTGCGTTGTGTCGAGTAGTTTCTTGCCGGCCGACAGGAACCCGCCCTCGGCGCCGAACGTGTCGGCGGCCTGTTGCTTCTGTTCGATGGTGAGCGTCTTTCGGACGCCGAACCAGGTGGTGCTGACGCGGGCGGCTGCCATTGTGGCGCGCAGGCGATGGGCCGGAGTGGTGGAACGGCGGAACGCGGGTTCGTCGAGCACAGTGCTCATGCGATGATGCTCCAGGAAGGGGGAATGGGGAAAGAAGACAAACGTGACAGCCAAGGCGCAGTGCGGCCGTGGCTGCCAAAGAAACTGAAAATCGGGCCCGACGCTGCCCTATTCAGCCTGAATGCGAACGACCGTTACGTTCGTCAGCCGTGGGTCGATCTCATGGGCAGCTTCGAGGTACGAGCAAAAGACCGCCGTTGAGACGAGTTCGCCGAGATCGAGGTCGTATAGCGCGAACAGCCCTGAGTCGTCTCGCATCGAACGGCAGTTGGTACCAATCTTGATTCCGGCTTCGTTTAACGCCGCTGCCGCGTCCGTGCCCGCCAAGTCTTCGAGCCGGAACGGCGCTCGGCATGTGACGATGGCGCGACGACGTTCACCATCGCTGCATCGGACTTTGAAGGTTTCGGTGCTGGGATCGACGTTATCCGTGTCCCAATTCACGACGACGACTTCGACGCCGCGGTCCGAGGTGAAGATGTCCTGGATGCTCCCGCCATAGATGTTGATGACGATGCGTGGTTTGGCCATGTCAGACCTCATAGGTCACCGTTATTGTCCATGCGATGGGTCTAAAACCCTCGCCTTCAGGCGAAACCTTCAGGTTCTTCGCTTGGATATGATTGGGGGATGAGTATGGATGCCCAATTCGCGGGCGTAGTCGAGCATCTTGATAACGGCGATGTGGCACTTCAAAAAGTTTGCGACACCGCCGTATTCGCGGTGGTTGGTATACTGGGTTTTGCAGAAGCTCGACCAGCGCCAACCCGACGAACCCGTTGAGCACCGGCAGAGGCCAAAGTTGGCCGGCTCGCAGCCGTCTCCGGGCACCGTGGTAAACGCGATCAGATGGCTGGGAGGCTGTGGCTGTTTGTGAGTTTCGCCCACAAGGTATTGCCCGGCCTGGATGAGCAGCCACCAGTTCGGATTATCTGGAGTGCTGCTGCGAAAATCAGCCGCCTCGTCCCGGAGTTCGATGAAGTTGGTCACTTCGGTGAGCGGCAGCTTCGTCGCCCGACTTTGTAGTTGCATGATTAACGCTCGAATGGCTGCCGGCTTCTCCTCATCCGTCGGAGCGTATACGTTATGGTCAATCCCATCGAATAACTCCTGTCTGTTGGGTTCGTTACGGTCTGATATGCCCGTGGTTCTCTAAAGCGACTAGAACTTTGCCAGTCACCCGGTATGGCCGGCGGCGTAGGCTCGGCATGGTGTTGCTCCACCGCGGCCGGCCCACGTAGAGTACTGCGGTGCTGCCGTCCGACCTCCACGCTTCC
This sequence comes from Pirellulales bacterium, assembly GCA_035547915.1. GTDB lineage: Bacteria > Planctomycetota > Planctomycetia > Pirellulales > JAICIG01 > DASSFG01. The sequence goes on from DASZTS010000010.1 coordinate 5,349, forward strand.
AGCCACTGCCCGGAGCCGCTCCGGCAGAATCGTTGGAAGGTCAAGATGCCCCGCTCCGACATGGCGATTTTGCGACCATCGTCCGTGAAGTAGACAGGGCCGCCGCTGACGCGAAACCGATCGCCGGGCACCAGAACGCTGCGCTGGCCGAAACGATATTCCAGTTAGATGCGTACCATCTCGGGCCTCCCTCAGTTCTGACCGACGTCGCGGCGAACCCTGCGGGTCGGTTTGACGGCGATGCCCGTGGTCCGCTGATAGATGCCCGGTTCGTTGGCCGACAGGCAACGCCCGCTGGCCCAGCTTCTGAGCCGTTCGACCGATTCGGCCGATGTCCGGGCCACAGGAACAACGTTGTTGGCCGCCTCCGTGAGCGGCACGTCGAGCAGAGCGGCCAGCCGGCAGCAGGATTTGATCTCAGCTCCGGTCCAGTCCGCATCGACGGGTCGCGGCTGGCCAGCATCGAGCCCAAACATGTCGATGTACAACCGCCAGATGGCCCGGCGCTCCTCGGCACTGGGCAAATCGACGAAGAACACGCCGTCGAACCGTTCCGCCCGGCTGAACTCCGGCGGCAGCTTGGACACGTCGTTGGCCGTACAGACCACAAACACGTCGCTCTCGTGGTCGTTGAGCCAGGTCAGCACGTTGCCGAACATGCGCGCAGACACACCCGAGTCCGACTGGCCGTTGGCCACGCCGCTGAGCGCCTTCTCCACCTCATCGATGAACAAGATCGACGGCTGCATGGCGTCGGCGATCCGCAGGGCTTGGCGAGTCTGCGACTCGCTTTGACCGACAAGCGAGCCCATCAACGTGCCCACGTCCATCACGAGCGTCGGCCTGCCGGTTTCATTGCCCAGGGCCTTGGCGAAGGCGCTTTTGCCGCACCCTGGCGGCGACAATAGCAGAACGCCACGGGCTCGCGCCCGCCGGTTGCGCTGGGCGTCGCGCCTCATGGCCCGCAGGGAGAAGTCTTTGATCGCGCTGAGGCCCCCCAAGCCTGCGAACGACTCGCTGCCGCGGTGCAGCGTGAGGAGGCCGCTTTTCTTTAGCATTTGGGCCTTCAACTCCCAGATCGTCTCCGGCGTGATGCGGTTGCGCCGCGTGATCGACAAGCTGAAAGCCCCCTCGGCTTCGGACCGCGTGAGACCCGCCGCGGCGTCGATGATGGCCATCAGCTCATCGCCGACGGGCAGCTCGCCGTCTTCGGTGGCGATCCCGCGCGCGATCTCCTCCAACTGCTCGCGGCCAGGCAGCTCGTGCTCGATAACCACGAACTGCTTCTCCAACTCGACCGGTATCTGCACGATTGGCGACAGCACGACGACAAAAGTCCGGTTGGCCTTGCCGGCGGCGATCTGGTGGGCGAGCGCCTGGATGATCTCCGGACTTTGCATAAACCGATGGAAGTTGACGAGCACCAACAGCGCCGAGCTGTCGTCGGTGGCCAGCGTGCCCAGAGCGCGGATCGCTGCCAGCGGGTCGCTGACGCCGCCGTTTTCGTCAGCGGCCACGCCGCCGACCGACAGTCCACGTTCGATGTCCCAGGTGGCAAGACGCCATTTTTCCTGCCTGCAAAGCTGGGCGATCTCTTGCAGGGCGTCTTCGTGCTCGTGGCTTTCGATCCACAAGCCGGTGAAGCAGGCGGAGATGTACTCCGTTAAGCGTTCAGAGAGTGTCATTGGCAACCTCACTTGTGACTGGCCAGAGAAAATGGCCCGGTGCGAGGGCGGCAACCGGGCCGGGAAGACGCCGGCGTTGTGCCGGCGCCACAAAGAGAAGGGCGGAACGTCCCAGGTCCGGCGAAGTTATGAGGCGCGCTGCTGCACAGTGTGATGCGCAGTTTCGCTCACGTGGAATTCGGCCTTGAGTGCCTCGTTGGTACGAGTGCCGAGCGCTTCCTCAAGGAACTTACTGGCCTCGCGGCAGGATTGGCCGCTAAAACCCTTGGTGTCGACCGTGACCTCTCCCGTGGGCGAGATAATGACGCGGATCGTCTTCATGCGGCACCTCCGACGCGAATTTCGACCGCGATGCAGCCGTTGGGCAAGGTTTGCTCGACGGCGGTATACCCCTTGGCGCGTGCCGCGATCCGGGTTTTCTCCGCGGCGTATCCCTGTAGAAAACGGTCGAGGTGCTGCTGGTCGCCCCACAGCCCTTCGAAGTTGTCGTAGTTGATTTCGCCGGTCTTCAGGTCGCAGACGATGGGGTAATGCCAGCCGGGCAACTGCACGGCCAGTCCGGTGTACCGACCGCTGTAGAGTGTATGCTCCCCTATCACGGGGGCGCTGTGGCCGAGTCGCCGACAGGCGGCTTCCACCGCACTCGCATCCTTGACCTCGGTTTCGATCGTGACGGTATGGGACATAGAAATGGACTCCTTGTTGAAGGTTAGACGGCTTGCGCAGCAGATGCCCGGCAAGCGTGGGCGGACGCGTCGATGAGAATCAGCTGCCGGCTGGGGAGCAGCGCGGCCAAGCCAGCGGGAGCTGGCGCCCGAAAAGAAGCTTTGGACTCGCCCGATCAGGCGACGATTTGGAAGGGGCAAAGGGGCGGCAGCTCAGCAGGCAGCGAGGTGGCCAGTTCGTCGATAGCCTGGCTGATCGCCGGCCGAGCATTTTTTCCAGAATCAAGCAACTGCTGGGCCTCTTTTATCAGGTGCCAGGCTCGCTCGACCGGTTCGATGCTGACGACCGGGCGACCATTGGCGTTCGTCGCCAGAGTCACAGGCTCTTGACCGGGGTGGAACTCGACGAGTTCGCCATCGTAACAGTCGGAACTGCTGGTTCGCCGCGTATAAGGTACGCCATGCTCTTGCAACCAGGTTTCCAGGTGCGAGAACTTTCCCCAGTCGGCCGTTTCATCGCAGTAGTAGAGCACCGCGGCTCCTTTCAACTCCTTCATCGCCTCTTCAAGATTCTCGGCGGTTTGCGGGGCAACGTATTCGCCACCAAAACCAAGTTGCAGGCTTTGACCCGAAATCGCGTCGCAAAACGCCTCCACGTGTTCTCGTTTGAGCTGGCCGCCGATCCAGATTTCGGCGCTGATGCATTCGCTCATGTTTGGTCTCCCTTATTGGGCAGCGGATTCGATCAACGACTTGGGCAACGGATTCGTCCTGATGTAGAGCGAAGCGCCTTTCGGCGTGGCACGCCAGAAAACCTCCAGCTCGTCGCCCATGACCGAGACGACCATGTGAGTGTATTCGACCCGCTTGAATGCCTCTTCGGGTAGCTCGACTTTGTCATCGAGGACAACGTAGGTATCGCGCGCCTCGATCAGCATTTCGTCGAGATCGTCGTCAAACGTCGCCTGAAAGTACGCCGCGTCGCCATCCCAATAATGGGCTTCGTGCAGCGACGCGTTGTTCTTAGCCAGGCTTGATACACCTTGCATGCGTTCCAGGATTTGTCCGGCATACGCCGGCGTAAGATTGACGAGCGCGCAATCGCAGTCGGCGTTGAAGTCAGGATTACTGGAGCAGGTTCCGAGCACGATTCTCATCCTGTTTGCTCCTTCTCCCCTGCCGGCCGATCGACCTGATCCGCAGGCAGAGCCGTAACTGCCAGAAACCGCTCGTCGCCCGGCGGCAACAACACCGGCTGGTCGCTTACGATTTCGCCCACGAGGACTTCCGCCAGGGCTTCGTCGGGGTTGCTGCGGGTCACGTGGTGCAGTAGGTAGGCGGCAAGCGCAAGCGGCAGCAATGTCGCCAGCAATATCACGCCGCCGCCAATCGCCTCCGCCGCCGCAGAATCCCAGTGGCGTGATTGGGCAATTTGTCGTCGCTCGTCTTCGAGCGTGTCGCGCTGACGGTCTACTTCGGCCCGCTCGGCTTTCAGCTCGCGCTCAAGTGCCAGTAGTTCCTGCCGTGATCTGGCGTCGGCTTCCACGAGTTGTCTCGTTGCCTCGGCGATTTGTTGGTTCTGCTGGGCCATTTCGTGATTCTGCTCGGCCTGGCGGTTGTCGGCTTCCCGCGCGAGCTCCACGAGCCGTTTGTCTTCGTTACAACCGGCGGCCAGAAAGATCGCCAGCAGAATCATGGGAACAAGCAGTGGGTCTTTCATGCGTGGTTCTCCACTTGGTTAAAAGCCGTCGCAGCAAGAGTTGCAAAGCCCGGCGGAGCCGGACTTCACGGATGAGTGCCGCGACCAGCAACAGGACCAGCAGCGAGCCAGTCAACAGTGCGAATTGCAAGGGACACCTCCTGGGGAGGAAAAAGAGAAGTGGTTGATATGGATGCTGCCGGGCCCTAATCGAACAGCGCGAGAGACGACCGCCGTTCTGCCGGCTGCCTTGTCGTTACCCGTTCAGGCGTCGGCGTTCTGTCATCATCATCCCAAAGCAGGCGCAACCCACGTGGTGTGGCAGCCGCTGAGGGAGATAATGGGCGGTCAAAGCCAATGTCGGCACTGCCAACTTGACTTTGCTCGCACGCGCAGCCGGTTGAGCGTTCCGATGCCACCTTTCCCCATACTCGCTCGGCGCCCGTATCATCGAGTCTGTCGGCCAAGCTTCGTGCCAGTTCCATCTCGACCGAGGCGTCATCGCCTGCAAGCGCCGCCAAGCCCTCGTTCGTGAATTTGCCTTCGATGGCGACGGCAGCCGCGAGCTTACGACCCATCAAGGTCATCGCCCGGTCCTGCATCGTCGTGCGGTAGTACAGATAGTAGTTGCGACAGGGCTTTGTTTGACCGATACGCCAGCTTCGCCCGCCTGCTTGCCGCATCGTGAACAGGTTGTAGCCCGTCTCGTAGAACACGATCGTCGAGAAATTGTGGCCCGTTGCGTGGTCGAAAAAGTCAAAACCTGTCTCGACCAGTTGCGGGTTTGATAACATCGCGTCGGTGCCCGGCCCGTGTTTGGCGATCCACGGCTCCCGTTTCTGCTGCGGCACTTTGGCCCGCAGGATGTTGACGCGGTGCCCGGCTTGTGTGAGCAGTTGCTCCAAGCGAAGCTGCACATCGCGTTTGCCGGTCATCTGCAAGTAGACCCAGACCTGCCGGCCCTCGGCCCGCTCACGCGCCACGAGATCGAGCAGGGCCTGTTCCTTTGGCCGCACCACCTCGCGACCAAGATCAGGGCAAGTCGTGACGTGCCTGAAGCCCTCCTGGCTCCTGTACCCGATGTCGCCGAAGTCATACGGATGGTCCGGGTAGCCCAGCAGCGTTGCCAGCATCTTGGCCAAAAGCCGCTTGTCGCCACGACGCACCATCTGCCGTATGGCTTGGGCCAAGTCGTCTTCGACCTGTTCGTAGGCCGCTTGCTGCTCGTCATCCATGTTCACAGGCACCACGAACTCGTCGAGCGGGGGCAGATCGTCGGCCACTTCTTCAAGCGAGAGAAAGAGGCACTTGTCGAGCAAGTGCCGGCCAAAGAGCGTCGGCATGATGCCTGGTTTGACGTTCTTGATGGTTTTGCTCTTTTGGCCGCGACTCTGGTCATTGTCGTCGCCCTCGCCGCCGTCTTTCTCGATGATGCGCGTCTCGATCCGCCCATAGCGTTGGTTAAACGCCAGGTGGTCTTTCCAACCCAGACCCTCGGCGATGAGCGATTGAGGTGCGAGGCGGAAAAGTAGCGGCCGGACGTGCTCGGCGTATCCGCCGATCAGCGTGCCAGTGAGGGCGATCGTCTTGCGCGCCGCCGCGGCCAGGCTACCGAAGGCGTTGGCCTGCGCGGTCTGAGCGCCTTTCTCTTGATGCACCTCATCGACGATGAAGTAGTCGAAGAAGTGCGGCAGGTGCTTTTTGATGAAGCGTGCCGGCTCCCAGCGGTTGATCTTTCGCGTGAAGGTCCACAAGGGCTCATTGCACTGCATCGGCTGGCCGCACTCGTCGCGTGCCAGCGTGCCGTCCGCGCGAACCAACTCGGCCTGGCAATAGTGCCGCTTTTTGGAGAGCTTGGCGTGCGAGATCGGCGTGCCCTTATTCGGATCGACGATGGGCGAGCCGCAACGCGGGCAGATCGGCGTACCGTCGCGACGTTTGAGATAGGCCGCCCGCCATTTGGCGCCCAGCTTGGCGCGGTCACGGGAGACGACCCACCAGGTCGGTGGCGACGGCCGGCCCTCGGTTTTCAGCCGGAGCACGTCCCGGAACTTGTTGATAACGCGAACTTCGATGCCGGGCAACGTGTTGAGCAGCTCTCGCCGCCATTTCGGCACGAGCTGGCCGGGGCACATGACGAGACCGGTGTACGGCTTGCCAGCCGCGTGAGCGTGGGCTGTCGTGCAGCCCATCAGCGTTTTGCCCGTGCCCATATTGGCGCCCAGCAGAACCGCGTTTTGCCTGCGGAGAGTTTTGACGGCGGCGGTGATAACGTGAGCTTGGGCCGGCCGCGGCTTCCGCTTGGTCTCGACGACGAGCGGCGGGTCGCGGCTGGGGACGTGTAAAGGGACAAGTGTCTGGTTTGCCTGTAGCCCAAGCAAAGGGGCGTAGCGCTCCAGGTACTGGTCCAAGGTGTGGATGCCTTCCATTCAAGGGTGCCTCCCTCGGTGGTGGTGGTTGACGGGTTCATTCCCTGCGCTGTAGCCAGCTCAGGGAATCGGTGAGGTGACCGTTGAAGACGGCCACTGTGACGAAGTCTTTCGGAGCGCGGCCGGTTACCCCCGCGTCGTCGTAGAACTGCTGGACTGCCGCGTCGGCAGTTGCCGTTGCGACGTAGTAGAGGAAACCGTGACGGCTTCGTTTGTCGTAGACGCAGATTGTGAACCCGGTTTTCACGGCCTCGGTCTCCTCGAAATGCGATAGGTGATCAAAAGCGGCTAACCAGCCACCAAACGTCAGATGGTGAATCGCCGCCGTCGCAGGCCCCTCGAAACCAGCTCGTCGAGCGACTCGGTGTTGAGGTCGAGCACGGCACCGCCGCACTGGAACGAGTGTAGCGCCGTGAGGTGGCCCTCGCGTTCGAGTTCCTTGCGGAGCCACGGGAGCCAGCTTGGTAAGAGCGGCGTCGTGATGCTCTCGCGCTGAAGCTCGGTCCAGAGGCTGGTGTCGTTGAGCTTCGAGATCAGGCCCGGCGTGCGGGCCAAGGCCAGTGAGTGCCAGGTGCTGTAGCCCAGCTTGACGGCTTGAAAACGGTAGCCACCGCTCGCGGCCATCAACTCCCAATCCGGGTCAAATCCCTCGCACTTCGCAGAAAACGTGGTCTTGGCGGCCTTGCTCAAACAAGCGTGCAAAGCCTTGATCGCCGTCTGGCTGGCGACGGTGGACAGGATGGCGATCATGCCGGCGGTGGTTCCGACCGTACCCAGCGCCGCCAGCTTGTAGCTGAACTGCGTATCCTTGGTAGTTATGGTCAACTCGCCGAGCGTGGCTACGCCGCGCCCGGCGCTGTCTTTCTGTTTGACGCGCATAGCGATTCCTCTTTAGGTGGTCGAAGTCGAGCGCGAGCGAAGAGGCGGTGGCGTAGGTGGCATCATGCCGTGGCACACGAGCACCGGGCGGTCAAGCAGCAACGCGCCGCTTTGGCTCGCTGCTAGTCGTCGAATCCGCGATTGGAGCATCGGCTGTTTGGCTGCCGCCTTGAGTTAGCGTGAGGATGCGGCCTTCGACGGTGGCGACGCGAATGGTCAGCATGATCTTCTCGGCGATCAGGGTCTTGGTGACGTCTCCGTCTTTCTCTTCGTGCGTCTCGACGCTCTGGACGTAAGACTGCTTGGTGGCGGTGCCGCGGACGACGTGAGGCGGCTCGCCAGGCGGACAAACTCTGCCGTCGAGGTGGCCGGCGGCCAACAGCATGGCACGATGCCCCTTGTTCAAGGACATGGGCGGTGAAGGGAGCGGCGGTGGTTCGGCGACGTCGAGAAAACGCCGGAGCGGCGACTTGCCCAAGGCGGTCAACAACTCGTTGTCCGTCATCTCGGTCTTCTCGAACCGAGTCGGCCCGGTGGAGTGCGGCAGCCAGTATCGGAAGTCCGGGGCATCATCGCCGGACCGAAGCCGGGGCAGTGCATTCCGGTTTTGCTCGGTACTGGGCACCTGTTTGTCGCGCCTGACGCCGAACACGATCACCTCGTCGAACGGCCGATGGTCGGCCGGAAACGTCACGACGCGCAGTTCGGTGTACCAACTCAACAGTAATTCTCGGATGTCGGCTCTCTCGGCGACGCGCTGCGGGCAGACCAATGCGATGATGCCACCAGGCACCAGCAGATGCGTCGAGCGCTCCAAAAACGTGTGCTCGACACGCCGGCCGCCGCCCAGTTCGTTGTCGAACGGCGGGTTGCACCAGACGAACGAGAACGCCTTTCGCGAGATGCCGGTGCCAAAGAACGACGCCGCGGCCAGGACGCGGCAGCCACAGTCACCGAGTTCCTGCTGGACGGTCTCGCTGCGGCGTTCGTCAAGCTCGATGGCGAACACGTCTTGCATCGGGCAGCCGACAGCCTCAGCAAGCTGAACGATGGCGGCCCCTTGGCCGCAGCAAGGATCAAGGACGCAGAAACGCTGTCTGGCGGGCGGTTGCAGCCAGCGGGCTGCCATCGCCACGGCGGCAGGCGGGGCTGCGTAAAAGCCCCCTTTTGCTTGTGCGACGAGTCTCATTGGTGATCTCCAGATGGGTTAAGCGGTACGGTTGTTGTCGTGCCACAAGGGATGCGTCTCGTCGAGCAGCCGGTCATTAAGCACCTTCTCGGTGTTTGTACATCTCCGAATTCGACGTGGCCAACGTGGCCAAGGAACTGGCCGAAAGCGATGCTGAAGTCAAAGGCAATCAGACCGCGCCAAAGAACCAGATTCGGACGGCAAAGTTGCGTCGGCTGGGAATGGAGTTTGGCGGGCCAAGCCTGCTTCGCCAGATGATCGGACAACTTGTCAATGCGGCTAGAAATGCCGGCTAATGAAACATTGCTGCACGAGCGAATGATTATCGTCGAGTCTTTGCCAGGTCACGAAGCTCGTCTTCCACGGCCTTTGCTCCCAGACGCCCGGCGAGAAAACCCAGTTGAGCTTCAAGCCCCTCGTTGTTGATCGCCGCGGCAATCTGGCCGTATTGCTCGTGAACCAACTCGTCGAGTTGCTCGGCGTCGAGGCCCAGCCGTTCGGCCGCTTTGACGAGATCGTCAGCGCTTTGAGCGTCGCTTTGGTCATTGGGCCGGGCAGCGGCGACGGAAAACTCCTTCACGGCCGGATTGCCGTAGTCTGCCAAAATGTCCGGCGTCGAGAGTGCCATCTCCATCAACCGGTCCAGCACGGTTGCCAAGGATTCGGCGTCCGTGATGGCCGGATCGAACTCGACTTCGACGTAGAGTTGGGTCGTTTGTTTCTCGGGCATGGTGTTCTCCCTGGTTCTAGCTACAACGGCGCCTTGGTATGCGGCTCAGCGATTAAGCAGTCGATGCCGCGGTCGTGTGCCTGGTCAGCGATTGCATCGGTAAGTTCGACCAGCCCCTCCAGCAGTGACGCTTCATCGGCGCCCAGATGTGCATCTCGCCGGTTACGGGCGCTGTCTGCTACGGCAATCAACAATTCTCGTTGCCGCCGGAACAGCGGCCCATCAATCAATAGGTCGAAGTCCTTGGAATGGTTCACCTGTGATTCAATGTCAAATATGGCCGTGGGGAAGGCCGCGATGGCGGGCGGCGGGCCTATTCGCACGGCTCGATTGTCTCGGGAACTAGGCCGTAGCTCGCGAGGATTGTCGCGACGGTCTCGATGAAATCGGCCCCTTCAATCGGCCTATCGGGATTGCAATGGTCGCCGGTCTGATCGATATTGAGATACATGGCATCCACGATTCGGCTGACGATGTTGACTGCCTCTTCGTGGCTGAGGTCTTTGGCTTTTCGCATGTGATGGCTCCAGAATCATGTGGTAGAGCGCAACCGCCAGTGCATGTGCGCAGGCAAAAAGCGAACATGGAAAGGCCACCCTAAGCTCCGAGAAGATATGCCGGCTTGGGAAGATTTCTTTAGGCCATTAGATGCCGTCGCCTGCCGAGGCGGTCTGCCGATTACTTGTGGATGTCGATCTGCGCGACGCGCGGGGCGGTCGTAGAAAAACACAACCGCCCGCGCACAAGATCGACGACGGCTTGTAGCCGTGGACGAGAAACTGGAACTCGCGCGAACAACAACGTGGAGAAAGAACGACCCGGGCCGCCTATCGACGAACCCGGGCTTTGCAGAAGATCCCTTGCGCTAGGCGGTGCTCGCGCCACCGTCAGTGGCGTCGTCAGAAGGAGGACTAGCAGACCGAGAATGTCGCTCGGTACGCCAATCAGGCCGTGGTCGCCCTTCCAAGTCATACGCCAGGTCGATCAGCTTGCAAAACGTCACCAGCGAACACTCCAACTCGGCGGCAGCTTCGCGGAACGTCCGCCCGCCATCGACCAGTTCCTTGGCCAAACGGGCGCGGAGAGCGCGGCGCTCCTTCATGGACGGAGCCGGCAAGTTGCGGATGCGATGCCAATGCCGAACGGCTTTCGCCACGACGAAGTCTCGAGACCAAGCTTTGCCGCGATTTTGGCGTCGGGAAATCCCTTCTTCATAAGCGCCACTGCGTCATCCGCGATCAACTCATACTGCCGGGGCTGGATCGTTTTGCGTTCCAGCGACGCCCGGCGTTTCCGTCCATCGGGCAAGGTCTCGCCGTGCTTGCGACACCAGTGGTGCAATAGCTCGGTAACTTGGCTGCGATACAGGCCAAGGTTGTCCGCGATTTCCTTGCACATCCGCCCCTCGTCGTACTGCCGCTTGACCTCGTCTGCCAATGCATCGCGAGGATCTTCATCGACAAAGTCAATGACGAAATCGACCTGCTTCGAACCAGCATCGCTGTCCGCCGACCCCGAGAGTTTGGCCCCGCTGACCGCGACGATCGCCGACGTCATACGAATCGTGAAGCGGCCTTGCAAGAAATGCCGTTTGCGTCCCAAACGTTCGACCTGCTTGACGATAATCTTGCCGCCCAGCAGATCGCTCAGAGCATGTGCGGCTGCCGGCCCGCTGCCCGACAGTACCGCCGACAGGTTGTGAAGCCGCTCATCGACCCACACCTCGGTCGGCTCTGGTATCGCCGTTTCACTGGCGCGCTTGAGCCGTTCCACCTCCTTCGTAAGCTTCTGACGTTCGCCACGCCGGTCGGCAAGCCGCTGGTCGATATCGGGGTCATCCGTGCCCTGCTCGACACGATCGACCAACCTGCCGATCTTGCGCTCCACGTCGGCCAGCGCGTCCTCAGCGCCCTTCAGATCCGACGGCACGCTCTGCTGCTGTTCTTTCCACGCGGCCCGCGTCGCATCGAGCACTTCCGCCCGCCAATCCGCATTGGCGATGATTTGGCGGCTGATGGCGTCTAGAATCAGCCGCTCGGCCCGGTCGCGCCGCAGCTTGGTGCGGCAAGAACAAATGCCCGCCTTGTGGCCGGTGCAGAACATGTACTTGGCCTTCGAGCCGCCCACATACCAGATAGAGCCGCACTCCTCGCACTCGACCAAGCCAGACAGCAGATGACGGGGTGCCACCTTGGCAACACCGGGCGTCGAACCGCTGAACTTCCCTTCATCCTTGCGCGACGCGTTGAACCGCTCCTCGTTTTCCTGTAAATACCGCTCGGCAAGTTCGAACGTCTCGTTTTCAATGATCTGCAAGTGCGGAAAATGACGCACCCACCTTTCCGTTTCCTCGGTCGGCCGCTCTTCCTGATGGACCTGCCCGGTCAGCGGATTCCGAACGTTCTTTCGCTTGCCCCATGCCCAGACGCCGATGTACTTGCGGTTGCGCAGGAGTTGCGGCAGCATCTGGTGCCGCCAGTTTGGCGTGGTAGCGCGGTGATGCTTCGGAGCTTTCAGCCGGTTCAGCTCCCGCGCCATCCAGCTCAAACCGCGGCGTTCCTGCACAAACCAATGGAAGATGCGGATGACCCATTTGGCCGTGTCCGGGTTGATGGCATATGCCTTCTGCGGCTTGGCATTGCGACCACGACGTTTGTCGTCACTGCCAGGAACCGGCTCCGAAGTGTAGCCGAAGCAATAATCACCGACCGAAAGCCCGGCTAGAATGTTGCCTTCTTGGCCGCGAAATACATTGTCGCTGAGGTCCTTGATATACCGCTCGTGCTGGATTGCCAGGAAGGTCGCGATCATGTCCCAGCCCTCGCGATCCGAATCCAGGCCTTCCGTGACGCTGATGACACGGACGCGATGAACGTACACCAGCTCCTTAAGCATGGGCATAGTGATCACGGACTCACGGGCCAGCCGGCTCAGGTTGTGGAAATACAGCACGTCGAACTCGCCGTTGGCAGCAGCCTTCATCATGGCGGCCAAACCGTCGCGTTTAAGCTTTGTTCCCGACACCGCTTCGTCGGCGTATTCCTGGCCTGGAAGAATCTCATGGCCGTTCTTCACAGCAAGTTCGTGGCACTTGCGGCGCTGGTCCGCAATGGTCTCTTCCCTCTGAAGCTCGGAGCTATAGCGGGCATAGGTAGCCGCCCGCAAATTGGCTCGCAGATCCCGGCCGCGCTGGCTGCCGCCCCGACGGCGGCAGGAGCCGCCGCCCTGGCCGCCCTGCGCCGGAATCAGCGGCAGCCGTCGGTGATCGTCCGGCACGCTCGCAGCCGATTGTGCTGAAAGTGAGCTGAAAACGTTGCCAACCAACCCCAAGCAACCACAAAGGACCGCAACCTGCCAAAGAAGTGCAAGGCGGTGTGATCTCAGGGTTTGCAGCGCAAAAGGCTGCTCGAGAAGAAGATACAGAAACGAGCGGGGGATAATCCCTCCCCATCCGCTGATGTTGCTTTGACGTTGCGTTCATGTTGCAGTCACGTTGTTTTTCGTCGGGCGTGGGAATATTGCCTCACCACAACTTTTTTTGCCCGCTACCAGTCAATTCTCACTTCGGGCCTGGAAGCGATGAACCCAGATCCCATCAACAGGGACGGCGTGGAGTGGATCAGCCCTCCCAATTCCAATCCCTCCACTATGGACTTGGTTGTGCCGATCCTTGGCCGCGTCCCGAATGAGAACGCGAGGTCGATCGTCTGGGCATCGGGCGTCCGTTCCTTGAGCATGGCCGCAAGGCAATCGGTGGGCACGATATCAAAGCCCGCGCCGGGGCACAGCACGACTCCGGCCTCCTTCGCCCGCGCATCAAGCCCATGGCACAGCTCGAACACCGGGATTTCGCCTGTGATGTCAACGTAGTGAACACGAGTTTCGACACAGGCTTCGACCAGGGGCCTGGCGGTCGATGAAAACGGCCCCGCGCAATTGAGTACGACGGCAATGTCCCGCAAGTGACTCGACGCCTCGCCAACGTCGAAAGACCGGGACTCGAGTCCCAGTTCATCGGCCAATGGGGCCAGTTTCGCTTGGGAACGTCCGGCGATCACCGGGCGATCACCACGACGCACGGCCTCGCGAACCATCAGTTCGCCGGTATAGCCATAGCCCCCGTAGATCTATCCATTTCCGACTCATGGGAATTTCTTCCTCAGTCTCGCGTGGTTTTTGAGACATCACGGATGAACTCATCGATTGCAACCTGCATTTGGGTCAGTCCTGGTTCCTCAAGCGGGTAGTGACCGGCGTTTTCGAGCAGGACTGTCTTGACCGGTACTTTGGTGATGGGCTGGAGAACGGGATCGCTGAGTTCCAGCGGCGACCAACGATCCTCGGCTGGCTGGGTATGCAAAATGGGGCAGGCGTCGAAGTCTTTTGGCTCAACGGCGGGCTGATACGTCATATAGGAATAGAGAAAACGGACAGGAACCGCGTTTGCTGCACTGGTGCGATCGCGGAGCAGCACCTTCATGGCTTCCGTATTGTTGGCTAGGGCGCTCATCTTGCACGCGAGCGTCATCGGGTAACGGAAGCCGCCGAGCGGAGTGTTCGCGATCAAGCCCATCGCGCCAACACCAACGCGGGCGGTGATGATGTCATGGGCCGTTTTGTCTCGCACCAGTTGGATGCGTTCATCGAGAAACGTCATCCCGACGAGGCCCGCAAGCGTACCCTTCGGCGCGGCCGCGGCGACATGATATGCCAGCATCCCGCCCGCACTGAGGCCGTATAGTATGAGCGGACGGTCGTCCTTCGACTTCTCAAAGGCGAGGAAGGCGACCACCATCCGCACCCAGTCGCGGTAGGTATAGCGTGAGCGATTGGCGACTGTGGTCATGCCGTAGCCAAGGTTGTCGAGTGCGACTACGTCCCAACCGCGATCCGCAAGAGGCTTGCCAAGAATGAGGGACATCTGGCGGCCGTTCGTCCCAACGCCATGATGGAGAACGACCTTCGCCTTCGCTTGGGGATTCTCATAGCGATCCAGGTGAATGCGATGCCCGTCCCAATCCCAAAACTCCTCCTTCGGAAGGTCCTTGGGTTGAGTCAAACGCAGATGCTCGGGCAGGAACTGCTGGAGTTCCTTCCACGCGTCTTGGTTGGCGTATTGTGATGTTGGGATCATGGTATTTCTCCTGGCCGAACGTCTCTCGTTCAGAGTTCCGGCTCATGGTGTCGATCAAGGTTTGGCGACGGATTCTGGTTCGCAGAGTAATTCAACGGCGAGGTGCAATCGTTTTCGGGCGACCGAGGGGGTTCGCAAGTCGTCCTCCAGTCCGCGAGTGAGTGCGAGCAGGATGTCGGCGAGTTCGCGTGCCCGAGGCTTGGAAAAGTTATCCGAGAGGGCATCAACGACGAGATCGGCGAGTCTCTTCCTGTAGTCGGCAGCTAGATCCGCCACCAGTCCGGAATCTTCGGCCAGCAGCGCGCGGGCGTGGTGCGGGCTGGCCGCATGCAGGCGCACCGCCAGTCCCAGCTTCGCATTCAGGATGCCGAACACCCGCTCGGTCACGGTGCCACGGGTTTCAGCACGACCTCGTGCCTCTTCGATCACGCCCGTCAGCAGATTGCTCGCTACTTTGCGGAAAGCGTCATTTTTATCGGTGAAGTAGCGGTACACAACGGGACGCGAGCGACGCAGTTCCCGTGCAATTTCTTCCATCGTTGTATGCTGCAAGCCAGTGCGTGCAAAGCAATTGAATGCTGCCGCGATGGCGTCCGACACTTGCACGCCGCGCTTGGGGTCGTCGTTCTTCATGTCTACAATATTAACAAATTTTGTAGATTTGCAAAGTCGTGACCTGAAAGCCCCTTTTCCCTTTTCAGCTCCCCCGGCTCAGCGTCCGATTTTATGTCGGGCTTCGAGATGTGATCGTCCGTCCCGCCTTTCGGCCTTAACCAGCCGCGGTCACCAAACACTCAAGAGCGAGGAGGTGTACGGGCATCTATACGACGATCCCGCGACACCGACGAGTGCGCCCGGCGGAGTTCCACGCTCGTTACAACAAGGGCGGCGATCCGCTGATGCCGGCCGAGGTGTGCCAGCAGCAACGCACGGTTCAACTGCCACGCGGGCAAACATGGGCTCGGGCGGCGCAAAAGAAATTAGAGGAGATGTTGGTAGCGTGAAGCGGGACACCGTGTTGGGCCTTTCGCCGTCCTCGTGCCGGCGAAAGGGAGGACGAGGCCCGTCTCCCCTCGGGCGCCCTCTACCGCACTGCTGTCTGCTTGAACGGTGAGCCAACACACTCTGAACTCAGAGGACCCCGAAAAAAAGATGCCCCGCTTTGGTTCCGTGCCAGCACTGTCTTCGGAAGGCTTTGTCGGGCATAGTAGTGCGCGGGTAAGGAGGTTAGAATCTTTAAAGGTCATGAAAGATTTTCGACAAGTTGCTTGTGAAGGCGCAAGCACCGCGTCGACGGCTTCGATGTCGTCCAGCCTTCTGAACCGGCTGATCGAGCACGATAGCGAAGCATGGAAGCGGATCGTGCGCCTCTATTATCCGACGGTACGCGCTTGGGGCCAGCGGGGCATGCTGCAGCCGGAAGACGCGGCCGACGTGGCCCAAGAGGTGTTTCACGCCTTGGCGCGCAATATCGGTCGCTTCCGTCGAGAAGGGGGCCAAAACTCGTTCCGGGGTTGGCTGTATGGCATAACGCAGCGGCAACTAATGGCCCATCAGCGGCGGCAGAAAACCGAGCCGACGGCAACCGGCGGCAGCGAGGCCCTGCAGTGGTTTGCCGACGTGCCGGAAGACGACTCCGTCGCGGACGGCTCGAACAGTTCGTCGGTGGTGCCGGGCGAGCGTGCCGAGTTGTTACACCGGTCGTTAAAGCTGCTGCGAGAGGGAGTGGCGGAACGCACGTGGCAGGCGTTTTGGCGCGCGGCGGTGGAGGGACACGCAGCAGCGGATATCGCGGCTGATTTGGGAATGAGCATAAACGCGGTTTACGTGGCAAAGGCCCGCCTCCTGGGCCGGCTGCGTGAAGAATTTGGCGGTTTGATCGACTAGCGAAGCGGCTTCAATCAGAATCGACCATGAGCGCGCCCGCCATCACTGCCGTTTGTCCGCCCAGAGACGAGCTGACCCGTTTCTGCCGCGGCGACCTTAACCACGACCGTCTGGAAGAAGTGGCCGAGCACCTGGAGTCGTGCGCCCACTGCCAGTCGCTGCTGGACGAGGCTTCGCGAGCGCGCGACGAGTTGTTATCGGAATTGCGGCAGCTTGCCGATTTTAATGCGCCGCCGGACGACGCTTTCCGCCGCGAAATCGCCGACATCGAATCAAAATCGTCTTCGTTTTTTGGCGACACTCTGGAGGAGCCCGCGGCCGAGATGCGGCCGCGTGTGGGCGAATACGCGATTCTCGAACCGATCGGCCGCGGCGGCATGGGCACTGTTTACCGCGCGGTACATACGCGTCTGGAGAAAGTCGTGGCCCTGAAGGCGCTCTCGCCACACCGCGTCGGCGATGCCTCGGCCGTGGCGCGGTTCGAGCGCGAGATGCGGGCCGTCGGCAAGCTGAGTCATCCGAACATCGTGGCGGCCACCGACGCGGGCGAGATCGCCGGCGCTCCATTTCTGGTGATGGAATTCGTCGATGGAATCGACGTAGCCCGGCTCGTCAAGCGCCACGGCCCGCTCCGCGCGGCCGATGCGTGCGAGATCGCGCGGCAGGCGGCCATCGGCCTGCAATACGCCCATCAGCATAAGCTGGTGCATCGCGACATTAAGCCGTCGAACCTGTTGCTTACCCAGGCCGCCGATCAGCCCTCCGGCGGCCTGGTGAAAGTGGCCGACCTGGGCCTGGCGCGCTTGCACGAGCCCGATCCCGCCGGCAGTGCGAGCTCGACCGACCTGCTGATCGGCTCGCTCGACTACATGGCGCCCGAGCAGGTTGACGACGCCCATCAAGTCGACGAGCGGGCGGACCTCTACAGCCTCGGCTGTACGCTTTATGAGTTGCTTGCCGGCAGGGCCCCTTTCGCGTTGCCCGGACAAACGCGGCTACAAAAGCTCAAGGCCCACGCGGCCACCGCCGTGCCGTCGCTGGCCGATTCTTGCCCGAAACTTCCGGCCGGCCTGGAACCGCTGGTGCGGAGGCTGCTAGCAAAAAATCCCGCGGAGCGGATCCCGACCGCGGCCGAATTGGCTTCGGCCTTGGCGCCGTTTACGGTGGGATCAAACCTGGCCCGCTTGTTGGACGAAGCGTCGGCCCACGTTCCCACGGAGCGCGCGTTGAACGCGTCACCGCCTCGACGCCTCAGGCCCATGGGCATCGTGCTGGGGTGCCTGGGCGCGCTCGCATTGGCGTCGGTGATTTACGTGCAGACCGACCGTGGCACGCTGGAGATCCAAAGCGACGACGATGAAGTGAAAGTCCGCGTCGAGCAAGATGGCAAGTTGATTACGCTGGTCGACCTCAAGACGGACAAAGAGGTTCGCCTGCGCGGCGGGACGTATCACGTGACGCTGGGCGACACAGATCGAGACCTCGCGCTCGACACCGATGAGCTCACGTTACAGCGCGGCGGCAAGGAGGTATTGCACATCCGCCGCCAGCCGCCCGCACTGCTGCGCCCGCCGTTCGACGCCGACGAGGCCAAACGTTACCAGGAGTGTTGGGGCCGCTTTTGTCGCGCCGCCCGGACGGTCAAAAACGAACTGGGGATGGCGTTGACGCTCGTTCCCCCCGGCGAGTTCGAAATGCGGCCCGGTTACCGGATCAAAATCACCAAGCCCTATTACCTGGGTACCTACGAGGTGACCGTCGATGAGTTCCGTCAGTTCGCCGAGGCTACCGGCCACAAAAGCCTTTTGGAGGCGGAAGGTCGCGGAATCATGGACTTCGAAACGGGCAAGGAGTTACCGGGCACGAACTGGCGAGACCCTCGCTTGGCCCGTGGCGACGACCATCCCGTGGCGGGTGTCACCTGGTTTGACGCCGAGCGGTTTTGCGTTTGGCTGAGCGAGCGGGACAAAAAGAAGTACCGCTTGCCGACCGAGGCGGAATGGGAATGGGCCGCGCGCAGCGGAACTGCCTCCAAGTTCGGTTGGGGTGACGATTCCGAACGGGTAGGCGATTATGAGTGGTACGCGGGCAATTCGGACCGGCATTCCCATGCCGTCGGCCAAAAACCGGCCAATGCCTGGGGCTTGTACGATACGAACGGCAATGTGGTCGAATGGTGCCAGGACTGGGCGAAAGACCCGTATCCACAAGTCGAAGTGAGCGACCCGGCCGGGCCGACGACGGGCGAAACGCGCAGTTTGCGTGGCGGATCGTTTGTCGATCCGCCCTTGCCGTATTCTGCCCGAGGCGCTTTTGGCCCCACCAGTTCTATGATCCACTGCGGCTTTCGCGTGTGCCGCGAGCTGTAGTTTTTGGAGAGCGGCGGGGGGAATCGCCGCTTCTGTTCCGTCGCGCAGCGCCCTTTCTTCTTCGACTGCCGCGATTCATCGCCGTTTTCGCCGCACAGCGGCCTTCTTCCGCTGCGGATTTCTGCTTTCTGATTTTCTTGCCGGGCCTGATTGGCTCGATGGCCCCCTGAAAGGTCGCTGCGCTACAAAAAGCGGCGATAAATCGCCGCACTCCAAAATTCCTTTCGTCCGTGAAAGGTTACGCGCAAGTACTAGTAGGGCGAGTTACTACCAAACCACAGATCGATTCGCAAAGAGGCGGCATGACCGCTCGGCGATGTCGCCAGGGAGAGTTCCAGATGAGTACCGATCCGACTGAAAAACAAGAGCCGCTGCGCAGCAGTCACACGCCGAATTTCGGCCCGCTGCTGGAAGAGATGAACGCTTCGGTACTGGTCTCCACGTATCAGGCCGGCAAATTGGTGGTGCTGCGCGGCGACGAGGGCGTGCTCAACACACATTTTCGCGGCTTCAACGTGCCCATGGGCGTCGCCTGCGACGGCGAACGCCTGGCGATTGGCGTCCGCAACGAGATCTGGGAATACCACAACGTTCCGGCGGTGGCCCGCAAGCTCGAGCCCGCTGGCAAGCACGATGCCTGTTTCTTGCCCCGCGCCAGCCACGTGACGGGCAATGTGCAGGTGCATGAGATGGCCTGGGCCGCTCTACCAGGGCGGGGCGAGACCGGCAGGACGGTGGCAGAACCAGAGTTGGTGTTCGTGAACACCCGCTTCTCGTGCCTGGCGACGCGGGCGGTCAACCAAAGCTTTGTGCCCCGTTGGCGCCCGCCGTTCATCAGCGCTCTCGATCCGGAGGACCGTTGCCATCTCAACGGTCTCGGGGTCCGCGACGGTAAGGTCCGTTATGTTACCGCCCTAGGCCGAACCGATTCGTCCGCGGGTTGGCGGGCGGATAAGCGCGCCGGCGGCGTGCTCATGGAAGTGCCGTCGGGCGACGTGATTGCCCAAGGACTGTCGATGCCGCATTCGCCCCGCTGGTATGACGGGCGGCTGTGGGTGCTCGACAGCGGCAACGGCCGGCTGGCCATGGTCGACGAGCGAACGGGCCGGCTCGAAACCGTCGCCGAGATGCCAGGCTTCACGCGCGGGCTCGATTTTCACGGCCGGTTCGCCTTTATCGGGCTGTCGCAGGTCAGGGAATCGGCGGTCTTCAGCGGCATCGCCATCGCCGAACGCAAGGACCGCGCCTGTGGCGTATGGGTGGTCGACATCGACAGCGGACGCACCGTGGCGCTGGTGCAGTTCGAGGACGCCGTGCAGGAAATCTTTGCCGTGCAGGTGGTCGCCGGACGCCGCTTTCCAGACATCGTCAACGACAATCCCGCACTACTCGCCGACTCCTTCGTCTTGCCCGAAGAGGCGCTGACGGAAGTAAGCAAGCCGCTGCGCGAGTTTCCCTTTCCTCGACCAAGTGCCACGCCGCTTGCTGGATAGGTCGCATGGATGTTTTCGGTGGCGCTTCGTTAACCCGTTCTTGTCATACAGAACCCGCTTGCAATTGGAGATTTATGCCATGACGATTTACTCGCGGATCGACAAGTTGTTCGAAATGCCTCCGCGCCGCTCGAGGACCAAACGCCGTGCCGGCCGACGTGCTCCCGCGCGGCACGCGCGACGAGTGGTTCATCCGTTGGAAAACCTCGAAGAGCGCCTCGTGCTCGCGACCTTGACCGTCACGGACAACACCGACAACCCGGACGATACCGGCTCTCTCCGCTATGCGATCAACCACTTCGCTAGTGGCGACACGATCCAGTTCGATGCCAGCCTTGCCGGAAAGACCATCGGCCTGACCGAAGGCCAGTTGGATATTAGCCAGAATGTCACGATCATCGGACCCGCGGTGGACAACCAGGTTGCCATCGATGGCTTGTTGCAATCGCGGATCTTCGACATCCATTCCGGCAACGTACAGATCTTCAACCTCAAGATCGAACGCGGCGATGCCGCCGGCGGCAACGGCGGCGCTATCCTAAATCAAGGAACGTTGACACTGGGCAACTCGACCGTCGGCGACAGCATGGCCACCGGCTCCAACGGTCTGAAAGGGAACTCCTCCGCGAACGAGGGTGCCGGCGGCGGGATTTACAACAGTGGTACGCTGAAGCTCGTGCAAAGCACCATTTCCGGCAACAAATCCTATGGCGGCAGCGGCTCCAACGGTGTCGATGGCAGCGGCGGCGGTGGCGGCGGCGGGGCCGCCCTCGGTGGCGGCATCTTTAACGCCGGAACCCTGGACGTCGTCAACAGCACCATTTCGGGTAACACCGCCGTGGGCGGCGGTGGCGGCGACTTCGACGACCCCGGTCTTACCTTTGGGGACAAAATGGGCGGCGTTGGCGGGGGTAATGGCGCGTTTAACAACACGGGAAGCTATGCTAACGGTTATCAGTCTGCCGGCGTCGGCGGGGGCGGTGCCGGCGGCCAAGGTGCAGACGAAGTCCACTCTAATCAAAACGGAACGGACGGCGGTTTCGGCGGTGGCGGCGGCGGCGGTGGAGCGTACACCCTCACCGGATTGTTCCCCAGTGCCGCCCACGGCGGCAACGGCGGCAGTTATGGCGGCGCGGGGGGCAGCGGCGGAAACTCGTTCGATCAGTACGGTGGCTCCGGCGGTGCCTATAGCGGTGGGGGCGGCGGCGGCGCAGGGGTGGGCGGAGGCATCTTCAGCCAGGGCACTTTGACCATCACCAGCAGCACGATCGCTGACAATAGCGCTGCCGGCGGAGTGGGTGGCAGTGACGGATCAGCGACCGTCAAGTCGCCGAACGCCGCAGGCCAACCCGGAAAGGGGGTCGCCGGCGGTATCTACATTTTCGACGGAACTGCCACTCTCGACAGCACCATAGTCGCCGGCAATTCCGTCGACGGACCGGGTGGCGGAATCAGCCCCGATGCCCGCGCTAAGTTTCTGACCGCTTTTGGCATTTCTGAACCGCTTCGGGTCTTTGCGGGAACTCACAACCTGATCCAAGACGCCACCGGCGCCTCGGGCTTGAGTTCCACTGCGAACTTGTTGAATGTCAATCCGCTGCTCTTGCCGCTGGCGAGCAACGGCGGCGCGACCGAGACCATCCAGCCACAATCCGGCAGTCCGGCGATCGGCGCCGGCGACCCCCAGGCCGTCAGCCCCCTCGATGGCAGCGCGGTGAAGGTCGATCAGCACGGCGTCCCACGTCACGCGCAGCCCGATATCGGCGCTGTCGAGCACACCACAATCAACAGTAACGCCCTGATCGTTGCAAGCACCGGAGGACCATATTTTGTCGGCGGCGAACAAAGCGTACTGTATCTCTCGGCCCAAGTGTCCGATCTCCAATCCGGCCACACAGTCGTTGTCCGGTGGGACGTCAATGGCGATGGCAAGCCCGACGCCGTCGCCACAACCACCTCGAATGGTTCGATCGTGACCGCGTACGCGACGCTCACCGGCGCTCAACTGAAAGCGCTTGGCGCGTTCAACGGCAGCTTCCTTTTCGCGTTGAACCTTTTCACCGTGGATGTGACGGCCAGCGACGGCAGTCTCACTTCGGCGCCGGCCACGACGACCCTGACCACCGAGCGCGGCCCCGAAGGAGGCTTGAAGAACAACGGACCTGTACTCGTGGGACAACCGGTCGCCGCCCAGATCTTCGTCCCCTCCGGAGCGTCCGTTCAGGGGCCGCTGCACTATAGCATCTCGCTGAATCAGGACGACCTGGCCACCACCTATGCCAGCGCCGGCACGAACGACACCCTGCCGCTCAGCTTCGACGCACCGGGCAGCTACACCGCGTACGGCCGGATGTTCCAGGCCGACGGCGCCTTCAGCGATTACACCACGACGATCGACGTCTATGCCGCCGGCCAGAACAACACCATGTTCGTCGATCGCGTGTATAACGATTTGTTCGGCCGCGCCGGCGGCCCCAACTCACCCGACCCGGGGCTGGCCTATTGGGCGAGCCAGGTGCAGAGCGGCGTCAGCCGCCAGGATGTGGCGCTGGCGATCATGTCGGACGGCGGGGGCGAATACGACGCCGATCTGGTGCAAGCCGCCTTCCAGCAGTATCTGCACCGCGCTGCCGATCCTCAGGCGCTCGACTATTTTGTGGCCTCGTTGCAAGCCGGGCTGACAGCAGAACAGCTCGATGTCGACCTGGTCGGCTCCGACGAATACTTCAACACCCGCGGCGGCGGGACGAATGACGGTTTCCTCGATGCGCTGTATGAAGACGCGTTAGGGCGATCGGCCGACGCAGGCGGTCGCAGTTCGTTCGATGCATTACTGGCCACGAGCGCAACGCGAGCTCAGGTGGCCGATATGGTATTTGGCAGCCCGGAGTATCAGCATCAGCTCGTGAATAACATGTACGAATTGCTTTTGGACCGGCCGGCCGATCCCGTCGGGCTCGCTGGATTTACCGCTGAGCTAAGCGCAGGACTGACCGACCAGCAGGTCATGGCCCAGATCATTGGCTCCGAGGAGTTCTCTCAGCGGGTATAACGCGTTCGGCATGTGTTCGCCAAGTGGTAACCAGCTCGCGGCCATTTTGGGCTCGTGCTTTTTGGAGGAGGACGCGGCGGTCAGGTAGTCGCGGACGCCCTGAGTTTTTTCCGTGGTTCACCCCGCACCTGGCGGGCCGACGACGGCGCTCGATCTCGCCCGCTGGCGAGGCCGAAGGCTTCCTGTGTGGCACTGACGGCCAGCATCTCGTCGCCGTCCGGATACTGCTTGGCGAAATGCGTCGTAGTGTGTTCGAACTTCGGGCGCGGACGCTTCGGATGGTCTTGGTCCATCGGGAGATCCTCGTGAAACAAGGGCCGCACGATTTCAGACGCGGCGCGCCGGAAACGATCGCGTTGCACGACTCCAAATTCCACCTTTATCGCGCCCGTGGAAAGCGCTGGCGAAGCGTTGGCCGACGTGCCGGATAGCCCCAAAATCGTCCGACGCGTTCGAGAGCCCGTGCATTGACGAATAAAGACACGATGTCTACATTCGAGACGGCGGGATTGGTCGTGGCCAGAGCGGCAACAGGGAGAGGACGATTCATGTACACCGTTGCGTTCCATTGCGTCGTTCTCGCTTCGTTCGTCGACTACGACGAAACGGAGGTCAAGCGCAGGTTGTTTCCGTACTTTACGGAGCAGGCGGCCGCATGCGAATTCTATCTGGATGACGAGCGCCGGCAGCGCCTCAAACTGCAAGAGAAACCGCTACTGACCTGGACCAATGCCGAAAAATTCATGGGCGCCGTGTTCATCTGGACGTTCCACGGTCGCCCCGAAATGATCGGCTGCATCGGATCGCGTCAGTTCAGACCCACCCAGAGCCGAGTGTTTCACGAGTTTCATTCGCTCAGCTTGCGGCCGTTACAGCCGGTAACGTTTGCGAACGGGCAACAATGGCAGCCCAACAAGCCGGGTCTGACGATGATCCCCCTCGATACCGCGGATCCGCCCGCCGACTCCGAGCGGCAACGGCTCACGCAGATGCGCAACCTGGCCCGTGAATTCCGCGGCTGGATGAAATTCGGTGACGACGTTTCGGAGCTCCGGTTGCTCCCGCAGCCGATCGTTCGGTACCAAGCGCCCGATCGCGGCGCCATCGACGGCGCCATCTTCGCCCTCGTGTGGAACGGTACCGATCCGGAAATCCTTGTGATCCTCGAGGACCGTCGGGAGATCGGCACCCCGACTTGGCATTATGCTTTGGCGCGGTTCAACTACAGGGAACTGTGGGTCAAACACCTCGAGAAAGAAATCTGGCGCGTTCCGGTCGAATCGGAAAGCGAGGTCTACCTCACCAGCCGCGTCGGCGAGATCTTTCTCGATGATCTCGAACCCGCACCGCAGGCAGACGAAGCGGACAAGAAGCAAACCGATTAGAGCGGCTTTGGGGTTTTGTGGACTGCTTTTGGTTCGGCTCAACGCCGCCACGACCAGACTTCTTCTTTGGTGCCGAGATCGAGGACCTTGATCTCGTCGTCCCAGCCACCGAAGGCCAATCGTTTCCCATTGGGCGAGATGGCGACGCCGAAGACCATCTCATTGCTTCCGTCCAGGGTGTCGGTCAGCTTCGGCTGCTTGATGTCGTTCACGTCCCAGATGCGGACCGAACGATCCATGCCACAACTGACGAGCTGCTTTCCATCCGGCGAGAAACAGAGATCCGTGACGCTTCCTCGGTTGTGGCCCAGCAGGCGGCGAACCTCATCGCCCGTCTCGACGTCGAAGACCCGGATGGCGGAATCGCTACAGCCGGTCAGCACATATTTGTTGTCGATGGTGAATGCGGCGCCGTTGAGATCGGCGGGGTGCTGTAGGTTGTGCAACACCTCGAAATTCTCCATGTCGAGCAGATGCGCGAGACGATCCTGACCACAGGTGCACAACGTCTTACCATCGGGCGAGATCGCCATGCCCCAGATTCCTTTGCGATGGAGCTTCTTCCACGTATGCAGCTCCTTCTTCGACGGTAGCTCGTAGACGTGCACCGACCCGTTACCCACCGCTGCGATCAGCCGTTGTCCATCGGGCGAGAATTGCAACACCTCCACGTTGGCCGGCAGTTTGATCTCCGCCGTTCGCTGGCCGGTCTCGGCATCGTAGAAGGAGAGCATCCCACCCCAGTCGCCCGACACGAAGGACTTGCCTTTCGGCGCCCAAGCGACCGTCCTCACGCCACGGTCGGTCGCGATCGTGAACTTCGGCTCGCCGGTCTCGGCATCCCAGACACGAACCTCTCCGCCTTCCGGCGCATTCCAACTGCCGTGCGCCGTGACCAGCCATTTCCCATCGGGAGAGAACCGTGGGAACCAGACCAAGTGGACGATCTTCCCGTCCGACCGCGGCTCCGAACCGTCCTCCGCGTGCAGCACGGTTTGGCTCAGCAGGACGAAAGCGACGGCGAGCGAACGCAGAGCTGGATTACGTGGCTTCATAGGGCCTCCGGTTAAGGGACTGTCCGAGAACTGGTATCGCAACCGGGCCGGTGTCGGTTGCAAGTGGCACCACGATACAGACAAAACGTCTTTTGCTCAAGAGGCGGTCACCCAAGGAACAGGGATGACGCGAGCGGATCTCGAACTTGCCGGGCCGGCGGGCGCGTGTCAGCCGCTCAGCGGTACGCCTTGCATTTCGGCATAGACGGCTGCCCGACTTTGCCGTCGCCCGCACATCTTTCGCAATCGGCACGACCGGACTACGGCAGGCATAGGCTGGTAAGCGACGGTCGGGCCGGATTATGTCGAAGGGGTAGACTCGCCGAATAAGGAAGAGGCTCTTAGGAACCGTAAAAGCGGCTGACAGAAGCCGGAAGCCCGAGCCGTGGGTGAAAAATCGGCGGTGAAACGCCGATTTTGGGGAGCCTGATCCGGTCTTGTCGTCTCTCTAAAAAGGAAGCGATATGGTTCAGTCGATCGGCAGCACTCCGTCGCCGGCCGCTATTACGACAACGTTGCTTCAGGCAGGGACGGCGCTCCAGGGGCAGTCCACCGCGGAGACTCAGGCCATCGACGACAGCCTGGAACTCTCACAACAGGCCCTCGCCGCAAGCCTGCAAATCGAAGGCGGCGGCTAGTTGTCTGGCCAAGAGTCCGATCGGGGCATCCGTCATTTCAACGAAAACCGGGCAGGGGACGGTGGCACGCCCTGAGGTCGTCCGAAGGGCTTGTACCAGCGCCGATCGCTGCTTGCCCAGAAGGCCCGATCAGGGATAGCTCATGTCGTCGGTGAAGACGTTCTTGTCGGGGAACATGTCGATCACCGCGACGCTCCAATCGAGCGTCTTGGCGTGGCCGTCGAGGTACAGGTAGTTGGCCATGCCGCTGTGACGCTGCCAGGCGATCCACGGCTGAAAGATATTCGTGCCGAGCCAGATGTCGTAGTCGTCCTGCCGGGGATCGGCGCCGGAGGCCGGAGTCAGGCCGTCGGCATCGCGCTCGGAGAAGGCCAGGAAGTTCGACGTGCCGACTTCTCGGATGAACCGGTCGAGATACCAATAGCCATAGCGGCGCGTCATGTGGCTGAGCTGCGAGTTCATCAGGTAGCTGGTGCGATTGGCGATCCCGTCGACCAGCCCCGTCGATGGATTGATGTAGGGCGCCCGCAGCGAAACATCATCGGTGCAACGATAGATCGCCTCGCTCGCCACCCACTTCCCTTGCGCGGCGAGTTGCTCGTTGGCTTCCTGCGTGCCGCCGATGAAGGGCATCAGTTTGTCCTCCCAATAGATCTCGGCGAACGAATCGGCCTGGCCAGCCTGCGAAAGGACATCGGCCTCGAAGGGATGGTGCAAGAAGAACTTGCCCTTGTTGGCGTCGTAATACTGATGAACCGCGATACCGATCTGCCGGTAGTGCGAAAGGCAGTCCGCTCGTCGCACCGATTCGCGGGCGTATTGCACCGCGGGGAGGAGCAACCCGACCAAGACACCGATGATGGCTATGGCAACGAGAATCTCAACCAACGTCAAAGCCGTTCGTCTCATTGCCGCACCATCGGAAGTCGGTATGACGATCTCTCAGAGCGGCTGACAAAACCCGAAAGCCGGAGCGCCGCGGGCAAAAAATCGGCCGTGAAACGCCGATTTTGTGAAGCTCAATCCGGTTTTGTCGGTTGTTCTAAAGGCGTGATACCACATACAAGAAATCTCGCAAGCCCCGGGGGTAGCACCCTGGGGGTCTCCCGAACGGCGTGTCGAAGTGCCGACCATATTATCCCACGCTACTGTTGTTCAAGCGATAATTTAACCGCTGCGCTCCCGACGAGCGATCGGCGGACCGTTCTCGACCCCTCGCTCCGGGCGGAACGTGTCGACCTTTCGATGCAAGATGTCAAACTCCAATGACGCCCTCCGGAAGATCTCAGGGGCGTGCCACGATCGACATGGGTCGGCGTCCCGCGGATGGGGTGCTCGCTACCGTCATGCTGTTTCATGCGGCCTTCGTCCAGGGTATTACTAATTACAGCGGGACGGCGCCACATCCCGAAATGGGTGGTTACGGCACGGGACCGAACGGCTGCGGTGTCCGTTTCCCCTGGCGCCGTTCGAGAACGTTGCCGTCGAACTCACACTCCGCGACACCCGCGGCAACACTGTCATGAGAACCGCTACCTATCAGGTCGCTCTGGCGCCGCGTCCGGCGGTGCTGCGTACCGATCGCTGAATGAGGGAACCGTTGCCGTTACTGTCGGTTCGCTCCGTCGCCAAATGGTTCGGCGATTTTCAGGCGTTACGGGCGATCGATTTTTCCGTCCGTGATGGCGAGATCCTGGGCCTGATCGGGCCGAACGGGTCGGGGAAGACGACGTTGTTGGAATGCCTCGCCGGCTTGCAGCCCACGAACGACGGCGAAGTGTTGGCACGCGGGGCGAGGTTATCGCCGCGAAGACGCCGCACGATGATGTTCTACGTGCCGGAGAACGTCGTTCCCTATCCCGAACGTCGCGTGCGGGAGGTGCTCGCTTTTCTTGCCGACGTCTATCGGCAACCCGTGACGGACGATATCGTCAGCGTGCTTGGACTTTCGCCGGTTCTCGAAAAAAGAGTCACTCAACTCTCCAAGGGCGAGCGCCGCCGGTTGTTGCTGGCCATCGGATTGTCGACCCCGCATCCGCTTCTGCTGATGGACGAGCCTTTCGATGGTTTGGACTTTCGGCAGACGCGGGAAGTGATGGCGGTGCTACGCGGCTTGGCTGCGCAGGGGCGGACGCTCATCCTCGCGGTCCATCAGTTGGTCGACGCCGAACGGGTCTGCGATCGCTTCGTGCTGCTGTCGCATGGCTGCGTCGTCGGCGAGGGGACGCTCACGGAGTTGCAAGGGCGAGCGGGCAGGGCGGGTGGTTCTTTGGAGGATGTCTGCGTTGCTTTGTCATGAACCGGTACCGCTGCGAGGCGCACGGCGATGGCCTCTCTTGCAGAAAGAACTGCAAGAGGTCTTTTTGGGTCGGGGCTTCTGGGCCGCGCTGCTGATCTCGGTACTCCTCTCCGGTTACAGCTACATCCAGGCCGTGAAGCTCTACGGCCAGGCCAGCCAAACGGCCGAGCATTCCCCGGAGCTGGCACGCGGGTTATCGCCGCTGGATGGCATTCTGGTACCCAGCTTCGGCGGATTGTATTTGATAGCCTCGTTGCTCTATCCGTTCGTCGTGATACGGACCATCGGCGTCGAGAAGCAATCGGGCGCCGTCCAACTTCTGTTGCAGCTTCCCTATTCGCTGGGAGAGCTGATCGCCGCCAAATTGACGGCGGCGCTCGTCGCCTGGACGATTCTCGTGCTTCCGTGCCTAATGGCCCTAGTGCTGTGGGCGATCCAAGGAGGTCATCTCGGCGGTTGGGAAACGGCGAATCTGCTTCTCGGCCATTGCCTGTTCGCTCTGGTGACGGCGGGCATATCGCTGACGGCGGCCGCCACGACCGAGAGCGCCGCCGGCGCTTCGATCGCGGCGATTAGCGTCATGGCGGGGTTTTGGGTGCTCGACTTCGCATCGACGGGAGAGGACGGGCTGCTGAAGAGTCTGTCCGACCTGTCGCTGACGAGGGAGCTTAAATCGTTCGAGAGCGGCCTGTTCTCGTTGAGTATTGTCGTCGGCTCGCTCTCGGCGGCTTTCGGTCTGGCGATTCTGGCTGGCGTGTGGCTGCGCCGCGATTGGTCGCGGGTGCAAAAATGGCCTATCTCCGTGCTCACAGTCGCCGTGACTGCGCTCGCGATCCTTGCGGCAGCTCAGCTTCGCTTTTATCGCGATGCGGCCGAAGACCGGCGGAATTCGTTCCATCATGCCGACGAAGCGGTGTTGCGCACGGCCGATGGCCGATTGATCGTCCAAGTCTTTCTCCTGCCCTCCGATCCACGGGCATACGATCTGGAGCGGAGCGTGTTAGCGAAGCTGAGACGGACGATGCCGTGCGTGAGCGTCAACTATGAGGATGCGGGCGGCAATCGATTTCTTTCCGGCCAAGGCGACGATTATGGGAAGGTGATCTATTCGTACAACGACCGTCAGACGATGAGCCGTTCGACGAATGAGGACGAGATCCTGTCCATCGTGTTTGAGCTGCTCGGCTCGACCAGAACACCGACAAAACCTGCCGAGTGTCCTTATCCGGGCTACCCTTTGGAGGTGAGTTCGCGCCCCGC
Organism: Pirellulales bacterium; assembly: GCA_035547915.1. GTDB lineage: Bacteria > Planctomycetota > Planctomycetia > Pirellulales > JAICIG01 > DASSFG01. The sequence goes on from DASZTS010000010.1 coordinate 35,197, forward strand.
GGAGATTCTGTTTTACTACGTGCTGCCGGCCACCGTGTTGTGTTGTTGGGCACTCGCCGCGGGCGGATGGCGGATCGCGAAGAATGTCTCGCCGCGGATGCGATCGAAAGATTCCTCGACGAGAGGCAGGAGAAACCCATGAGGCGTTCGGGCAGTCTGGCATTAGTATCCGCGTGCGCGGTCCTGTTGACGAGCGCGTTTTCCCAGGCAAGCGAGCCGAAAGCCGCTGACGCCGCGAAGGACGTCACGGTTGTACGATTCGACGACGAGACTACCGTCGAAGCTCCAAGATCGTTCGTCCCGGTGGTGGGCAACTGGCGGCTTGCCAAAGACGAAGACAACCGCGTGTTCATGGTCGATGGCAGTCAATGGAGCCGCGGCCAGACGGCGGCTGGCATTGCCGACCGGGCTCGCGCTCTCTACGGCGAACGCTACGCCGAGTTCCTAGACAACGTGAAGGCGTTCGCCTACTTCCCCTACGCCGTCGCCACGTCGTGCGAGGATTTCGAGCAGGGCGAGATCACGATGCGGTTCAAGACGATCGCCGGCAAGATCGATCAAGGCGCCGGTATCCTCTTCAACTTGAAACCGAACGGTGACTATCTGGCCCTGCGTGCCAATCCGCTGGAGAACAACCTGGTGCTCTGGAAGTTCGAACGCGGAGTGCGGACGTCCGTCGAGTGGGTCAAAGAGGCTCCCGCTACGTCGCAGGAATGGCACGAGTTGAAGCTTGTCGTCGCCGGTAAGGACGTCAAAGGTTACATCGACGGCAAGCACCTGTTGACGCACACACTGCCCACAGCCGTCTCGGGCCGCATCGGTATCTGGTCGAAAGCCGACAGCGTGGTCTATTTCGACGACTACACAGTGCACCCTGCCGCGCGTTGAAAGGCGCGTGAAGTGCCGATTTTTTTGCAAATCAATCCGGTTCTGTTGATTGCTTTAAAGACTCGTCCGAGCCCTTGCCTGCATTCATGGCCGCGACGATCTGGCGTCGAACGGCTTCCGGCAGACTCGGCCATGCCGACGCCACGCTCGCCAGGGCGACGATTTGATTTCGAACCACGTCGGGCAACGTCGGCCATGCTTCGGCAAGCGCGGCCAAGTCTGTGTCGGTCCGTCGTAGGGCGATCGGATGGACCTCGTCGCGTCTCGCGCCGGGCGCCACGGAAAAGAGGTGCAGGCCGAAAAGGCACCGCAGTGGAACCACGTTGAGCAGCAACGTTGCCATCAGTCCGAGATTGAACGGCAAAAGGACGCCTGTCTCCCCGTTGAAGACAGACCAGAAGGCGAGATACTCGGCCGCGAGGACTACGCTCAGCACAAGAGCCGCCAATATCCATGTTTTGTCGGATCGCCGCGGCACGACGATCAAATACGCGATGGGCAACGAGCCGAATAGTGCGGAGCAACCGCCGATGGCAGCGAACTTCAACAACTCACCATCGAGCAGTCGTCCCAGCGCCAACGGCAGCGCGACGGCAGTGATCAGTCCGATGCAGTCCAGGAGGCGGAATTGCATCCGCAGGTTCGGGCGGACTTCGTAGTAGGCCGGATCGAAATCGATCCGCCAGCTCATCAGCAATCGGAGCGGCAGCAGCATCGCGTGCGTGGCGAAGACGGTGGTCCCCGCGATGGGAGCGAGTTGCAGAAAGGCGGCCGCGAGGTTTCCGAACGACGACCCGGTCGAGAAGGAAGCAGCCAGAGTTCCGCCGGCGGTGATGCTCGCCACGAGAAGAGCTCGCAAGAGCGGATGGAGTCCGCCGAAGGCCATCCACAACCCCATCAAGAACGTTTGTGCGAGGAGGAAACCGGCCCAGATCATGATCGTGCCGTGACCGACGTCGGTTCGAAGTGCGACCAGGTCGAGGCAAACGTTCATGACCACGACGACGGCCAAGAAGATCGTGTGATCTCGCGGGCGCCATCTGCCAACACTGGCGACATCCTGCGATGCAAATGGTTCAGGTCGAACGTCCATGTCCACCGTTGTCATCGGTTGAATCTCCCTTGACCTGCGACAATGCGCTGTTGCCAGATCACCAGCAGCTCAGCCGCAAAGAGTCTTGCCGATTATAAACGGCCGCCCGTGCCTCGGTGCGGCGACAATTCCGTACTGGTTATAATGTCCGGCACGGCGGGCTGCGACAGCGGCGACTACTTCGACGACGCGACCAGTGGCTCCCCCTGACCTGCAAATCGGTAATACCCGAGGTGCCCCATGCCCCGACTTCAGTTCAACTTGAAGACGATGGTAGTTGCCAGTTTTTTCTTCGCCTTGGGATTGACCGTTCAACAATGGTTCGACCGAGCGCGAATCGACGCCGTGGAGATCCACGAAAAGTTCGTGCGCAACTACGAAGCGGGCCTTGCGGACCACGCCGCTCGTGACGTAGCCGCCGCGAAACGGGCATTCGCCGCAGACAGGGTGGCCTTCGATGAAGAAATGGGAAGGTTGCGCGCAATGCTCGAACAGGCCGACGAGGGCGAACGTCGCGCAAGGCAAGAGTTGGTGAAGTCCCTTCATGGTCGATAAGCCGCGCACGTAACGAATCCTATGCTGCAAACGGCCATCTTCCCCGGGCGATATGTGCAGGGCGAAAACGCGCTCGACCGACTTCCCGAAGAGTTGGCGCGTCTGGGCCGGCGGGTGTTGGTCGTGGCCGGTGGTACGACGCGCAAGACACTCTTGCCGAACCGCCTGTCGGCATGGTGCGAGGCGGCGCAGGTCCATGTGGAGACCTTCGGTGGCGAATGCACAGAAGGCGAAATCGAACGGCTGGCGACGATCGCGCGCCGTGAACAGTGCGACGTTCTGGTCGGCATGGGCGGCGGAAAGGTGATCGACGCGGCCAAGGCCGTCGGCAATCACGTGCAGGGCCGGGTTGCCATCGTGCCCACGATTGCTTCGACCGACGCGCCGACGAGTGCCGTTTCGGTGATCTACTCTGAGAGCGGTACCTTCGAACGTTACCTGTTTGTGCCCCGCAACCCGGATCTGGTGTTGGTCGACACCGGCGTCATCGCCGCCGCCCCGGTGCGGTTTCTCGTGGCCGGCATGGGCGACGCTCTTTCGACGTGGCTCGAAGCCGATGCGTGTCGCCAGGCGCGCGCTTCGAATCAATGTGGTGGGGTCGGCACACTCGCGGCGTTCGCGCTGGCGCGTCTGTGCTACGACACGATCCTTGCTTATGGCGAAATGGCCGTCCTGGCGTGTCAAAATAAGGTGGTGACGCCGGCCCTCTCGCACGTCGTCGAGGCGAACACGTTGCACAGCGGCCTGGGCTTCGAGAGCGGAGGCTTGGCTTCGGCCCACGCGATCCACAACGGGCTGACGCAGTTGTCCGGCACGCACGACTACTATCACGGCGAAAAGGTCGCCATCGGGGCTCTGGCCGGCCTCTTCTTGGCCGATCGGCCGCGGGTCTTGATCGACGAGATCTATCGTTTCTGCGAAGCGGTCGGTCTGCCGACGACTCTCGGCGGCATCGGATTGGAGCGCGTCGGCGACGACGACCTGCAACGGGTCGCCGACCGGGCGTGTGCGTCGGGGGAGACCATCTATCACGAACCGCTGCCCGTATCTCCCACGGCGGTCGTGGCGGCGTTGAAGGCGGCCGACGCTTACGGCCGGAAGCGATTCAACCGGCTTGGTTAGCACGTGTAGCGGGCTGGCCGCGGCTCACCTCCCCCGCCAGGGGTCTGGCTCGTGCGCAACTGTGCAAAGGGAGTTCCTGGCACTAAAAGAGGCGCGCCTCCGATGAGCCGAGGCTGCTGCTATCGGCGGAAGTCAAATGGTAATCGGTCGTGCATCCGCCAAGGATAAATTTGGTCGGACTCGTCTGAAAAATACTTGCGAGAAGAAAATGGCCTGCTTAGACTCAGCCCGTTGCTGCCACCCAAAGCCAGACGACCAAAGCCAGACGACCTTTGGGGCGTGACGAGTGGCGGGCTAGGACGGGAACTGGCCGCCAACGTTTCGCTTGTTAAACGCGGCTGACAAATCCAGAGCCGGAGCGCCTTGCGCGGAAGATCGGCGGTGACGCCGTTTCGTCGGCGCTCGATCCGTTTTTGTCGTCGCTCGACGAGCACTTCTTGGGCCGCGACGGGGCGTCGAGGTCACCGATAAATGGCCGCGATCGGGCGATTGATCGCCGGTCGGCGGACGGCCTGATCGGCGGCCTCATTAAGCAAGCGATTTGGCAGACAAAGGTCTTTTCTTAGCGCCGCGCCTTTTGTCGAGTGCATGCAGTACGTCAACTTCTGAGGAGACATTCGGTTATGCCGCGATTCGTCCCGAACCAGGAGAGGTCACGATCCAGACCCCGCGAACAACAGTCTGGCACCGGCCAGCGTAAAAGGCGCTCGCGACGTAGCAACCAGCTCCAGAGCTTCGGCCAACTCGGCTTCCAGTGGCTCGAAGCGCGCCTGATGCTGGCCAACCAGCCCGACCTGGTGATCACGGCGGCCACGGTGCCGGCCACGGCCATCGAAGGGAACGCCTCCCAGATCTCGATAAGTTGGACCGTGAAGAACCAAGGCACGGCCGCCGCCACCGGCAACTGGAGCGATGCCGTCTATCTCTCCAGCTCCGGAGCCATCGACAGTACGGCCGTGAACGTGGACTTCCTGTCCGAGGCATTCCACGGCCCGCTCGCCCCAGGTGCCAGTTACACCATCAACCGCGTGGTCAGCCTGCCGGAGTACGCCACGGGGTCCCAGAAGCTGGTGTTCAACGCCGACGAAGGGAACGTTTTCGGCGACAGCGGTACCACCGGCAATATCGCTTCGCGATCGATAACCCTCTCGGCGCCCAGTGTCGATCTGGCGGTGACCGGCGCGACGCTCAGTTCGACGAGCGTCGTGGGGGGCGACGGCCAACAGGTCGACGTCTCGTGGACGACTCAGAACAAGGGCACCGTACCGGCCACCGACAATTGGGACGATGCGGTCTACCTCTCGACGAAGCAGACGCTCGACGCCAGCGCCCACCGTCTCACCAGCAGCGATGGCCCACTGTCGCGGCCGCTGGCCGCCGGCGCGAGTTACACGTCGCACGCGGCGCTGACCATTCCGGATGTGGCCGCCGGACAATACTATCTCATCTTCTCGGCCAACGACGATCAGACGCAGGGCGAGAGCGACCAGGCCAGCGATACCAACGACACACTCGCCAAGCCGCTCACCGTCACTTCGCCGGGTAGCGTCGATCTGGCAGTTTCGGGCGTGACCGTCAACGGCAACACCACACCGCAAACGGCGGTGGAGGGGAACGGCCAGACCGTCTCGGTTGCGTACACCGTGAGCAACGCGGGAACGGTCGCGGCCGCGTCGCAGTGGCTCGACGGTATCTATCTCTCCAGCAAGAACACGTTCGATTCGACAGCCGTCTTGTTGTCGAGCCTGGCTCCTCCGTCGGCCAGTGGCCTGACCGGGCTGGCGCTCGCGGCGGGCTCCAGCTATACGAACCACGCCAACGTCGTCATCCCACAGTGGGCCACGGGCAGCCAATTTCTGCTCATCGATACCGACACGGGCGATGTGCAATCGGAAACGAACAAGGCCAACAACGTCGTGGCCGTGCCGATCACCCTCAACGCACCGAACGTCGATCTGAAGGTGACCAGTGCTCAGGCCAGCCTGACATCGGCGGTCGTGGGTAATGGAACGCAAGTGGCCGTGACCTACACGGTCCAAAATATCGGCAGTGGTCCGGCCGACGGAGATTGGGAAGACGCGATCTACCTGTCGAGCAAGTCGACGTACGATTCGAGCGCCACCTATCTCGACACGATCGGCCAATTCGGCGGTTCGAACAACGTCCCCTCCACCCTGGCGGCCGGCGCCAGCTATACCGTGACCGACATGGTCACCATTCCCGATGACAATTCGCTCGGCAGCGATTTCTTGCTCGTTCGCGCCAACACGTTCGGCGGCGACAGCAACGAGCAGACGGAGAGCAACTTTAGCAACAATGGGGCCGCCGTGCCGATCACGCTCACGGCGCCCGCCGCCAACCTAGCGATCAGCGGCGTGCAGGGGGCACCGACGACCGTGGAAGCCGGCAACGGTCAGCAACTCAATCTCTCATGGACCGTGACCAACAACGGCTCGGCCGCCGCCAACAGCACCTGGTTGGATAACGTCGTATTGGCCAACGATCCCAACTACAGCAATAACGTAACACGACTCCTCTCCAACCCCGTGCGCGAATCCGACCTGGCGGCGGGTGCCCACTACACGGTCGCGCAGACCGTGACCGTTCCGAATCTGCCGGCCGGTGCGAAGCAACTCGTATTCGTCACCGACGACAGCGATCAGCAGTCGGAGACGCAGAAGTCCGACAACGTGGCCACGCAAGCGATCACGCTCACGACTCCCAACGTCGATCTGACCGTCAGCGGTCAGGGGCCAACGTCGGCGATTGAAGGCCAGAGCCTGCCGGTAAGTTGGACCGTGACCAACAACGGCTCGGAGGCGGCCAAGGGGAGTTGGAGCGATGCGGTCTACCTGTCGAACGACCCGGTGTTCGACGACACGGCCGTGCTGCTCACGACCGTCGCGGGCCCCAACGCGCCGCTGGCCGCCTCGACGGGGAGCTATTCGCAGACAGCGCAGGTAACGATCCCCGCCACCGCTACGGGAGCGCACTACCTGCTGTTCGTGACGAACAACGGCCAGACGCAGGGCGAAACGAATTACACGAACGACGTCAACGCGATACCGATCACGCTCTCCGCGCCCGACTTGGCGGTAACGGCCGCGAACGTCACCACATCGCCGGTGAACGAGGGGGGCAAAACGAACCTCACTTGGACCGTGACGAATGAGTCGATGACCACCGCGGCGCCGGCCGACTGGTTCGATTCGGTATTCGTTTCCGACCACCCCTATTTCGACAGCACGACGACGTACGTTGCGTCATTCGACGAAAGTAGCCACGCTGGGTTGGCCGCCGGCGGCACCTATACCGACAGCGAGCAGGTTAGCGTGCCGCAATTTGCCACCGGCGCGGCTTACTTGTTGTTTGTCACCGATCTGGGCAAGCAGTTCGTCTACTACAACCTGACACGCGGCCAGCCGGAGGTCGATACGTCGACTCTCCTGCCGGGCGCGAACGACGTTAAGGCGGTCCAGGTCACGCTCAAGGCGCCCGATCTGTCGGTAACCGCGGCCACGGCGCCGACTTCGACGATCGTCGAGGGCGCGCCGATCAGCGTCTCCTGGACCGTCAAGAACCTGTCGGCCGACACCCCGGCCCAGTCCGACTGGTACGACGCCGTCTACGTGTCGAGCAAGCCGACGTTCGATTCCAGCGCGGTCCTCGCGGAAGACTTCAACGAGGGCGCCCATGCGGGCCTGGCGGCGGGTGTCAGCTATACCGACAACGAAAGTGTCACCATCCCGCAGTTCGCCACGGGCAGTCAGTATCTATTGTTCGTCACCGACGATCTCTCTGGCACCGCCGGCCAGCCGGAGACCGATGGCTCGACCGTACCCGGCGCCAACGACGTCAAGGCGGTGAGCGTGACGCTCGCCGCGCCGGACCTCTCGGTGGTGGCGGCCACCGCTCCGACCACGGCGATCGACGAAGGAGCAAAGATCTCGGTCTCTTGGCAAGTCCAGAACCTGTCGACGACGACGCCCGCGCCGGCCAGTTGGTACGACTCGGTGTATGTGTCGAGCCGGCCGACCTTCGATTCCAGTGCCGTCTTCGTCGCCGACTACAGCGAGAGCAGTCACGCCGGACTGGCCGCCGGCGCCAATTACACCGGGAACGAAACACTCAGCGTGCCGCGGTTCGCGGTGGGCGGCGCCTACCTGCTGTTCGTGACCGACTACCCCAGGTACAACGGCGGCCAACCGCAAACCGACGGCGGCCTGTTTCCCTCGCCCAACGACGTCAAGGCCGTGCCAATCACGCTCGTCGCGCCCGATTTGCAACTCGTCACGGCCAGCGTGCCAGCCACCGCCGTCGAAGGCGCGCAGATCAACGTAAACTGGTCGGTCAAGAACCTCGGCCCGGTCGCAGCCCAGGCCAATTGGTACGACGCCGTCTATGTTTCGAGCAAGACCACGCTCGATTCGAGCGCTCGGCTGATCACCGATTTCAGCGAGAGTAGCCACTCGGGCCTGGCCGCCGGCGGCACCTACAACGACGCCGAAACGTTGAGCGTGCCGCAGTTCGCCACTGGCAACCAGTATCTGCTGTTCGTCACCAATTATAGCGGCAGCCAGCCAGAGAACAGCAACTCGTCGCCCGACGCCAACGATGTGTTTGCCGTGCCGATCAGCCTATCGGCCCCGGATCTGACGGTGACTGCCGCCACGGCGCCAACGACGACCATCACGGAAGGCGCCCCGATAACCGTCTCGTGGACGGTCAAGAACCAAGGCACCGTGGCCGCTCCGGCGAGTTGGTACGATTCGGTCTACGTGTCGAGCAGCCCCACGTTCAGCGGCAACGCGGTGTTCATCCAATCGTTCAACGAAAGTAGCCATAGCGGACTGGCGGCAGGCAGCAGTTACCCGGAGAGCGAAAGCATCTCGGTGCCGCAGTTCGCCACCGGCAGCGAGTACCTGCTGTTCGTGACCGATTACAACAGCTACAGCGCGGGTCAGCCGCAGAGCGACGGCAACAACGGGATTCCGGCTGCCAACGACGTCAAGGCGGTGCCGGTCACGCTCAACGCTCCCGATCTGAAGGTGTCGGCGGCCAGCGCTCCGTCGACCGCGGTCGTGGGCAACAATGCCCCGATCGCCGTCAGTTATACCGTCAAGAACATCAGCTCAACGGCTACCGCCTCCGCCAGTTGGACCGATGCCCTCTATGTTTCGGACCAGCCGACGTTCAATTCGAGCGATCCCAACCAGAAGTTCATCGCCGACCTGAACCATCCCGCCGGCGCGCTGGCGGCCGGCGCCAGCTATACCGTCAATCAGAACATCACGCTGAACAATATCGGGACTACGGACAAGTACTTGCTGTTCGTCACGAATTCGACCGGCAGCCAGCCCGAAAGCGATGCCTCGACCAGTGGCTACAACTTCGTGCCGCCGACCAACGACGTCGAATCGCTGCCCATCACACTCAGCGAACCGAACGTCGATTTGCAACTCACGGGTGCCTCCGTGCCAGCGCCCAACGCCACACTGACCGTCGGCGACGATACGCCCGTCGCGTTCACGGTGAAGAACGCCGGCACGGTCGCGGCCGCGGCCGGCTGGTATGACGAGGTCTATTTTTCCCAGCATGCGACGTTCGATTCGAGTGCGATCAGCCTACAGTACTCGCAGCCGCTTAGCGTGCCGCTGGCCGCCGGCGCCAGTTATACGGTCCACGAAACGGTCGCCGTGCCCGACTATGATTCGCTGCCTCTGGGATCCGGCTATCTGTTGTTCGTCACCAACTACAACACCGAGCAGGGCGAAACCGATGTCACGGGCAACACGCCCGATGCCAACGATGTCTTCGCCGTGCCGGTAACGCTGGCCGCGCCCGATCTGGCCGTAACCGCCGCCACGGCGCCGACCACCGTGACAGCAGGCCAGGCGAACACCGTGGCCGTGAATTACACGGTCAAGAACCAGGGGACGGTTTACGCCGACAGCACCTGGCGAGACAGCCTTTATCTGTCCAACCATTCGACGTTCGATTCCAGCGCCGTCTCGGTGACGACACTGACCAATTCTCCTGACGAGTTGGCCCCCGGCGACAGTTACAGCCTGAGTACGAACGTCACGCTGCCCAGCGAATCGGCCGGGCAGATGTATCTGCTCTTCGTGGCCAATGCCAACGGCGGCCAGATCGAAGAAGATGGGTTGCCCAGACAAGCGGGCTACGTGCCCGACGCCAACGACGTCAAGGCGGTGCCCATCACGTTTGCGGCGCCCGCGGTCAACCTGGCCGTGACGGGCGCCACCGCGCCGACGGGCACGATCGAAGCCGGCAACGGCGGGCAGGTATCAATCGGCTACACGGTGACCAACAACGGCACGGGAGCGGCTTCGCAGACCTGGCAAGACAAACTCTATATTTCGTCGAGTCAGACACTCGACTCCACGGCGCAATTCGTCGCCACGTTGAACAAGCCTGCTGGCACGCTGGCCGCCGGCGGGCACTATACCGTCAGTCAGAGCGTCACATTGCCGCCGGTTTCCGCCGGCCAGCACTACTTGCTGTTCGTGGCCGATGCCGATGGCGGCCAGGCGGAGTCGACCGGCTCCAGCCCCGACGCCAACGACGTTCAGGCCGTGTCGATCACCACGTCGGCACCGAATGTCGATCTGGCCCTTTCCAATCCCGCGTCCACCAGCACGGCGCTCTCCGCCGGCGGCACAGTGGGTGTCTCATTCACGGTCAAGAACACCGGCAGCGAAACGGCCGCGGCCGCCTGGACCGATGCCGTCTACTTGTCGGCGAGCCCCACGCTCGATGCCACGGCGATTCAGCTCAAGAGCGTCGCCACGCCCGGAACATTGGCTGTTGGCGTCTCGTACAACTTCAACCAGACGGTGACGCTGCCGAGCAACTTCACGGGCGCCGGCTACCTGCTGTTGGTCACCAACGCCAACCGGGCCCAGGGAGAGACAAACGCCGCCAACGACTTGGCAAGCATCCCCGTGACCGTCTCGCCGCAAGGTTTGCCCGAGTTGGCGGTGACGAACTTCGCTCTCGTCAACGACCCGACCAGCACGGCCGCGGAGAACGGCAAGGTCTCGGTCACATGGACGGTGAAGAACCAGGGCGCGGCCGCCGCCGCCGGCACCTGGGAAGACACGATTTATTATTCGACCGCTCCGACCTTCAACTACTCAACGTCGACATCGCTCGGCACGTTTACCGAACCGAGCACGCCGGGATTGGCCGTGGGCGCGACCTACACCGACACGCAGCAAGTGACCATTCCGGAGTCTGCCAACGGCGGGAGCGGGTATCTGATCGTGCGGGCCGACTGGGAAGGGTTCTTCAGTCCGCTCCCGGAACAGGGTAATCAGAACGGCGCGACCGACCTGAACAACATCGCCAACTTGCCAATCACCGTGCAGGCGCCCAACCTGTCGATGACGACCGCCAAGGTCAACAACGGCTCGTCGGCCACCGCCGCGATCGGCAACAATGTGCAACTGAGCTTGTCCGAGACGGTCAAAAACATCTCCACCACCGTCGCCGCCAGCGGGTTCTGGGACGACGAGGTCTTTATCTCGACAAAGCCGACCTACGATTCGAGCGCCAACTATCTGACGAGCTTTTTCGGTGAGCCGAGCAGTCTGGCGGCCGGCTCCACCTATACGCTGAACACCACGGCGACGATCGGTTCCGATTTCACTCCGGGCGGCTATTACCTGCTCTTCGTGGCCAACGCTTCCGGTCAGTTTGGCGAAAGCGATGGCGGGGGCGGGCCGTTTGCCGACACCAATGACGTCATGTCGGTCCCGTTGACGTTGACCGCGCCGAACGTCGACCTCGTGATCAGCAAGCCCTCCGGTCCCTCGACCGCCGTCGAAGGGCAGAGTTATCCGGTCTCGTTCACCGTGACCAACAACGGCGCCGATACAGCGTCCGCGTCGTGGGACGACGCGGTCTATTTTTCCTACAAGCCCACGTTCGATTCCACGGCGCAGGAGTTGACCTCCGCGTTCGCGCCGATGACTTTGGCGCACGGCGCCAATTACAACTTCAATCGCAACGTCACGATCCCCGCGTCGATTCCGGTGGGCAGCGGCTATTTGCTGCTCGTGACGAATGCCGACGGCAACCAGTCTGAGACGAACACGACCAACGATGTCGTCTCGTTGCCCATCACGGTCCAGGCGCCCGACCTGGCGGTGACGTCGGTGATCGCGCCTTCGTCCGGCGTGCTGAACGGCCAGGTACAAGTGACCTGGACGGTCAAGAACGAAGGGACGGTCGCCGCTCCGACGCAGGGTTGGTACGACGCCGTCTATCTTAGTACCGAACCGGTCATCTCTGTCGGCGCGAATTACTTCCAAGAAGACTACAGCTATCTGGGCACATTTCCCGAGGCGGCGACCGGCTTGGCGGCGGGCAGTACCTACACCGATACCCAGACGGTTACCATTCCCGGCACGCAGCGCACGGGCGATCTCTATCTGGTCGTAGTCACCGATATGTATGGCGACCAGGGCGACATCAATCGACTCAATAACGCCGCCGCCTTGCCGATTCACCTCAGCGCGCCCAACGCCGACCTGGCCGTGACGAGCGTCACCGTTCCTTCGTCGGGCATCCTGGGCGGAACCGTCAACGTTTCCTGGACGGTGAAAAACCAAGGAACCCTGGCCGCCAACGCAAACTGGCAAGACAGCGTCTATCTCTCTACGAGCCCCACGCTCGACAACTCGGCCACGTTGTTGCAAACCTTCAGCGCGCCGCCGCCGGCCAACAGTCCGTTGGCGCCGGGGGCCAGTTACACGCTCCAGGAATCACTCACACTGCCGAACGCCACGCTAGGTCAGGAATACATCCTGGTTCAGACCAACTCCAACAGCGCGCAGAGCGAGACGAACTTCGCCAACGACGTATCGAGCCAGCCCATCACGCTCACGGCACCCGACCTGACCGTGACCGCGGCCAGCGCCAACGGCCTTACCAGCAATATCACGGCGGCCTTGGGGCAGGCGATCCCCGTCACCTGGACCGTGAAAAACATCGGTGCGGTCAAAGCGCCTGCTCTATGGGACGACCAGGTCTACATCTCCAGCAAGCCCACGCTCGACGCGACGGCCAAGGAGATCGAGTCGTTCGACGAGTCGAGCCACCAGAACCTGGCGGCCGGCACAAGCTACACCGACAACGAGAGCATCACGATTCCCCAATTCGCGCTCGGAGCACAATATCTGCTCTTCGTGACCACTGGTTTCGGGGAGCAGCCCGAGTCGAACACGACGAACAATGTACTGGCCTTACCGATCACGCTCGCCGCGCCCGATCTCGCAGTGACCGGCGCCACCGCCCCCGGCTCGGCCGTATTGGGCACTCCGTTGCAAGTGAGTTGGACGGTGGCCAACCAAGGGCCGGTGGCTGCCGTCAGCACCTGGACCGACGCGGTGTATGTCTCGAATGTTCCTGCGCTCGATGCGACCGCGACGCTGCTCAGTACGTTCGGCGAGAGCAAGCACCAGAACCTGCCGGGCAGCGGTAGCACCCCGGCCAATAAATACACCGACACGGAGAACGTCACGCTCCCCAGCACGAATATCGGTGGCCGCTATCTGCTGTTCGTCACGAACGTTTACCAGACGCAGCCGGAAAGCGACGCCGGCAACGACACGAACGATGTGTTCGCCGTGCCGATCACCGTGACCGGTGCCGACCTGACGGTCACCTCGCCCTCGGCGCCGGCACTGGCGGCCGTCGGAGCGACGATTCCCGTCTCGTGGAACGTCGTCAATCAGGGGAACGCCACGGCCAGCGCCACTTGGACCGACGCGGTTTATTTCTCGACCAAGACGTTCTTTGACAATTCGGCCGTCGCCGCGGGGAGCTTCGCGGTCGGCAAGAACTCGCCCTTGGCCGCCGGCGCCAGCTACAGCCAGAGCCAACAGATCACGATCCCGAATGCCGCCGCCGGCGATACCTACCTACTCATCGTCACCAATAGCAACGGTGCCCAGGCCGAGAGCAACACGGCCAACGATGTCGTTGCCTTACCGATCGAACTGGCCAGCGTCGACCTGGCGGCGGCCGGCATCAGCGGCCCGGCCAGCGCCAATTTCGGCAACTCGATCAATGTCTCGTGGACGGTCAATACCACCAGTAACCTGCCCATTCAGGCGCCCTTCAGCGACTCGATCTACCTGTCGACCAAGAGTACGTTCGATGCCAGCGCCACGCTGCTGAAGACGGTGAATGAATCGGCCATCGAGCCGATCACCGCCAACGGCAGTTACACCCAGACGGCACAAGTGGCCCTTCCGCTCACGGCGGTGAGCGCCAACGGCGGCGAATACCTCTATGTCGTGGCCGACAGTGGCAACCAGGTGATCGAGACCAACGAGAACAATAACGTGGCCAAGACGCCGATCTCGTTGACCTTGCCCACCCTGCCCAATCTCGTGCCGACGAACATTGCCGTGCCGGCCAGCGGGCTGACCGGCCAATCCTTCGTCGTTTCGTGGACCGACCAGAACAACGGCACGGCCACTGCCACCGGTCCTTGGCAAGACGACGTCTGGATCTCGACCAGCAATACGCTGACCGCCAGCGCCCAGTTTCTCGGGCAGTTCACCTATCCCGATACGCTCGCACCGGGACAGACGGCCGCGCGGGCACAGAGCTTCAATCTGCCTGGCACGGCAGGGACGTATTACGTCATCGTCCGCGCCGATGGCGACGGCGCCGTCAACGAGGGTCCCAACGCGGCCGACGACACGGCGGCGAGCGCTAGCACGATCAACGTGGCCGCCACGCCTCTGCCTGATCTGGTTGTGACGAGCGTCACGCCTCCCACGAACGGTGTGCTGTCGGGCACGACCGTGCCGGTGACCTTTACCATCAAGAACGAAGGGAACGCGGCCACGCAAGTTCCCTCGTGGACCGACGCCGTGTTCGTCTCGCAGTTGAACACGATACAGCTCACCGGCAACAATCTCGTCGACGCCCAGAAGATGCTCGACCAGCCACTGGGAGTGCCCTATTTTCCGCAGAACGCCAGCGCTCTCAATCCGGGGCAGAGTTATCAGGAAACGATCAACATATCTTTGCCCGCCAGCGCGTCGGGAACCTGGTACGTCTACGTCGTCACCGACCAAAACTTTTTGCACACGCCGCTCGACAATTTCATCGATCCGGGGCCGGTCCGCGAATCGAACTACATCAACAATCTGACCGTCAGCGCGCCATTCACGGTGACGCAGGCACCTTTGCCCGATCTGGCCACGACGAGTGTGCAGGCCCCGAGTCAGGTCTTTTCCGGGCAGACGGCGACGGTGACGTGGAGCGTGGCCAATCAAGGAACGGGCGTCGCCGTGGGCCAACCGCTGCACGTCGGTTTCGCGCCCACGCAACCGAATGTTCCGGCCACCCCGTCGCAATCGACTTGGCAGGAATCGATCTATATGTCGACGACGCAATCGATCGACGGCTCGGCCATCCTGCTCGACACGTTTACGCATTCCGGCGCACTCCCGCCGGGTGATAGTTACACCGAGAGCGATACGGTCAGACTGCCGGTGGGCGTGAGCGGCAAGTACTACTTCCTCGTCCAGACGAATTCGGCCAGCCAGGTGTTCGAGGGCGCCGCCACGCCCAACGATACGCTGGCCACCTCGACCGCCAGCACGGTGAATCTGACGCCGCCGCCCGAGCTGGATGTGACTTCCATCGTCGCTCCCGCCACAGCGCTGGCGAGCCATCAACTCGTCGTGAATTACACGGTGACCAACAACGGTCCCGGGGCAACGCCGATCGATCCCACGACGAATACCATCACGTGGATGGACACGCTCTACCTGTCGCCGACGCCGACGCTCGACACGACGACGGCTCTCAAACTCGGCGTGGTCATGCAGCACAACGCCTTGGCGGCCGGCGCTGCGTATACCGACGCCGAGAGCTATACATTGCCCGACGGCCTGACCGGCACGTACTACGTCATCGTGGTGGCCGACAGCAGCGATGCTGTATTCCAAGTCAACCGCGCGGGCGGCACAGTGACTGCGCCGAATAGCACGGTGATTTCGTCCCACCCGGCGCACCTCGTCGTGACGGCCGCCACGGCCCCATCGACCGCCAACCCAGGGCAAGTCGTGCCCATGACCTGGACAGTCACCAACCAGGGAACCGGTGACACGGCCGTGTCGTACTGGGTCGACAAGGTCTATGCCACCACCGCCAGCACGCTCGGCTCGAATCGCGTCCTCGTCGCCTCGTTCGTGCACACCGGACTGCTGAACGCCGGCGCGTCGTACACCGACAACGAGTTGGTGACCATCCCCTACACGATCACCGGCCAGTACAACCTCTTCGTCTATGCGAACGCGCCGGTCACCGCGCAGGAGGACGGGCCGGCCGCGGTGGTCAGCCCGCCCAACGGCTTTGTTTATGAGCTGAACCCGAGCCAAAGTATCTCGGCGCCGATTCCCATAACCGTTTCGTCGAAACTGGCCGATTTGCAGGTACCGAGCGTGACCGTGACGCCACCGGCCGGCGGCGTGAAGACGGGGAACCAGGTCACCGTGAACTGGACGGTGAAGAACGCGGGCACTGCCACCACCAGCTCGACGCACTGGTACGACGACGTCTACGTTTCGCCCACGCCGACGTTTAATGCGCAGACTGCCGTCTACCTGGGAAGCGCCTACGACAACAATCCGCTCGCGGCCGGAGCCCAGGTGAACGATTCGCTCAGCGTTCTCGTGCCGCCGAGCTTGGCCGCCGGCAACGACTACTTCCTGGTACTGGCGGATCGGCCGGTCGCCCCACCGTCGTCGGCCAACATTCCCGACGTCGACGAGACCGTCAACCTGGTGACCGAGAGCAATGAAAACAACAACACCGGCGCGAGCGCCCAGACGGCCATCGCTCTGGGACCGACCCCCGACCTGACCACGACCATCACCACGGCGCCGACATCGACCGTCACGGGAGACGATATCCAGGTCAATTGGACGGTCACCAACAAGGGCGTCGATACGCTGCCGGCCAACTCGGTCTGGTATGACGAGGTCTATCTCTCGCTCGACACCACGATCGATGAGTCGTCGATTCCGATCGGCAGCCTGGCGCACCACGGCGGCCTACTGGGGTCGGAGAGCAGCAGCAACAGTTACAACGCCAGCGACATCCTGCAATTACCCGCCGGCCTGACGGGCAACTACTACATCATCGTCGAGGCCGATGTGCAGGGTTCGGTGTTCCAGAGCAAACCGAACGATCGCATCGCCGTCAGCGCCCAGCCGCTCAACATCTCGCTGACGCCGCCGATCGACCTGGTGGCTGGTACGGTCACGGTTCCCGCCAATGCCGTGCCGGGCGAACCGATGACCGTCACATACACGGTCAACAACAACAGCGCCAACGCGAACTCGGGCGATTGGTACGATTCGCTCTATCTATCGACCACGACGACCTGGCAACTCAGCAATCCGCTCTTCGACCGAGTGCTGCATCAGGGAGGCGTGAGTGCCAATGGTCATTACAGCGCGACGGCTACCGCGCCCTTGCCCGGCGTCGCGCCCGGCACCTATTACCTGATTCTGCGATCGAACATCTTCGCCACGGTTCCGGAAACCAACACCGCGAACAACCTGAGTGCTTCGTCGCAGATTTCGCTGGCGGTGCCGTCCATCGTTCCCGGCACGCCGAGCGCGCCTGGTACGCCGGCCACGGGTTCCCTCACACAAGGCGGATCCGCCTTTTACCAAGTCACTGTCGCTGCCGGTCAGACCTTGCGGCTCTCGCTGACTGACTCGGGCACCAACGACGTGAACGGGCTGTATGTCAGTTTCGGTGACATGCCCAGCCCCAGCCACTACGACTTCGCCGGCAGCCAGACGCTCGTGGCCAACCAGACGATCACGATCCCCTCGACGCAGGCGGGCACGTACTACATCGACGTCGCCAACAACACGGTCTTTGGCTACAACGCTCAATCCAATCCCTCGGTCACGGCCCACTATTCGTTGTCGGCCACGATCATCCCGTTCTCGGTGTCGTCGGTCACTCCCAGCCAGGTCGGCAATGCCGGCAACTCGACGCTCGAGATCACGGGAGCCAAGTTCGACCGCGACACGACCTTCCAGTTGATCGACTCGAAGGGGCACACTATCCAGGCCAGTGCCGTCAACGTGACCGACAGCGCCACCGCTTATGCCACGTTCAATCTGACCGGTGCGAGTCTGGGTAGCTATGCGGTGCAGGCCACGGCCAGCGGCGGCGGCACGACCGAGTTGGTCGCCGGCTTGACCGTCGTGACGGGCAGCGGCCCCCAATTCAGCGGCTCGACGACCGGACAGAGTCACGTGCGCCTGAATCGCGAAGCGACGTTCGATGTCGTTTACGGCAACACGGGCGATGCCGATATGGCGGCCCCGCTCATCACCGTTACCAGCCCGTTCAACAACCCCATGTCGCTCTACTCGGGTTTGGAGGATACCGAGGCCAGCGTTCTACAGTTCTTCGCCACCAATCCCAATGGTCCCGCGGGCATTCTGCCTCCGGGGAGTCAGGCGAGTTCGGCCGTCTTTTTTGATGCCGGCGATGAAAGCCAACCGTTCGGATTTCAACTGAGCGTGACGACGGCGAGCGACACCACGCCGATCGACTGGAGCGTTCTGGCCGCGAACTACGTCGATCTCAGCAACGAGTCGCTGCCGAACTGGAACGCCATCTATGCGCGGGTTCAGCAGAACATCGGCACGACGTGGGGCGATTTTGTGCAGGCCCTGTCCCACGACGCAACCCTGATGCCGGCCTCGATGGGCGACAATCGCATACCGTCCGAGTTGATGCAGATGGAGATCAACCGGGCGATCGTGCAAGCGAGCACCTCGATCAGCGGCACCGTGGAGGCGACCGATCCCGGGGTATCATACGCCGGGCGGACGGTTTACGCCGAAAACACGACCACTGGCGACGAGTTCAGCGGCACCGTGCTCAACGACGGCTCGTTTGCCATTGCCGGCGTCACGAACGGCACTTACGAACTGACGGTTGGCGGTCTGAACACCGTCAGCAGTTCGGCCGTGTCCGTCGCGAATGGTACATCGGTCAGCGGAGCGACGATCCGTGTCGCCAACGGTCTCGAAATCTCCGGCAACATTTTCGCGCCGGGCGGCACCGTGCCCGTTGCCTCCGCCATCGTCACGGTGACGGCCGCTAACGGCACAGTATTCAGCGACACGACGGCTGCCGACGGATCCTACGCCATCGATGGGCTCGTGACCGGTACCTATTCGCTCTCGGTTCAGGCCGCTGGCTACGCGCAGCAGGACATTTCCGGATTATCGTTGGGCAGCATCGATCTGACGCAGAACGTTACGCTAAACGCGCAGGCGACGTTGACCGGACAGGTGACCTTGCAACCGGGCGGGCCCGGTGGCCCCGTGACCGTGTTGGCGGTCAAGACCGACGGCTCCGATGCCGGACAGGTCTTCGAGGCAACGGTGACTCTGCCCGATTTCGTGGTCGGCGACCTCCCGGCGGGAACGTACAACGTCACCGCTTCGGCGAACGGTTACCTGCCGCAGACCATCACGGGTGTCAGCGTCTTGGCCGGAGCGCAGATGTCGGTGGGAAGTCTCTCGCTGGTCGTGCCGGCCACGATCAGCGGTTCGGTCTCTTCCGCCATTGCCGGGTTCAATCCTCAGTCGGTCGCCGTGACGGTTTACGAGGGAACGACCGCTGTCGGCTCTGTGCAACCCGCTGCGAATGGAGGCTTCACCGTCGACAACTTACCCAGCGGGACGTACACGTTGGAGATTCTCAGCGCCACGGTGTTCACCGCTAGCCAGACGGTTACGGTCGTCGATGGGCAGAATCTAACGGGCGTCTCGCTCGTCGTCGAACCGGGCGGCACGATCGCGGGCACCGTATTGAATAGTCAGGGTTCGACGCCGCTGGCCGGCCTGCCTGTGTTTGCGTTCACCCCAGCCGGCGGAGTATTGCAGACCCTGACCGCCGCCGACGGGAGCTATCAGTTCGCCGGTCTTGCGCTGGGAACTTATCAAGTGTCGGTCCCGGTTCCGAGCGGCGGCGCGCCGCAAAGCGCGGTTGTCTCGGCCCTCAACGGGGCCAAAACGACCATCAATTTCAACGTTTCCGCGCCTTTCAATACGAAGATCTCGGGATCGGTCACCGACGCCGCCAATCACCCATTGAGCGGCGTGACCATCGATCTCATCCAGAACAACGAAGTGGTTGCCACGACCAACAGCGACGCTTCGGGCAATTACGGCTTCCAATTGTTGAACGGCGGAACGTTCAGCCTGCAAGCACTTCCCGGCGAGGCTTCCTTCCCGTCGGTCGCGAACTTGACCGTCGCCACGGGAGCGTCGGTGCAGCAGAATCTCGTCGCCGGGGCCGGATCGCTGACGGTGACGGTCACCAACGGTGGCCAGGCCGTGTCGAATGCCATTGTATTTCTGAAGACGTCTCTGCTGGCGCAGACCGTGGAATTGGGCGCCGTGTCGACCGGCAGCAACGGAACCGCGACGTTTAGCGACCTTGCGCCGGGCAGTTACCAAGTGGTGGTCACGGCCCCCGCCGGCGCTGCCGTGAGCGCCTCCACAAATTTGACTGCGGGCCAGTCGCTGACGCTCCCGGTTTCGCTGGCAACTGCCTACACAGTTTCCGGTACGGTCACTGGTACCGGGGGAGCCGCCGTTTCGGGTGCTGCCGTCGGCCTGTCGCCATCGGCCGATCCTACCGACGTCAACTGGACGAGCACGTCGAGCAGCGGCGCGTTTTCGTTCGGGTCGGTTGCGCCGGGTACTTACGACTTGGTGACCATCGAGAATGGCTATCAGGCGCTCGTGCGAACGGGCATCTCGGTGCAAGCCGCCGTCAATCAAACCGTTTCGCTTGTTGCGTCTCAGGTATCGGTCATGGGCCGTCTGACCGACACCGGCGGAGATCCTGTGGCGGGAGCGATCGTATCCGCCGTTAATCCCAGCGGTCACGTCGTGGGCGACGCCATTACGGCGGCGGACGGAAGCTTCACGTTTACCACGCTGAGCGGCGCGGGGCTGACGCTAGAGATCAACGCTAAGGGTTTCGCCCAGGCTCAGCACGCGATATCCACAGTTCCCGCGAGCGGTTCACTGAACGTGGGCACCATTTCGTTGTCGTTGTTGGCCCTTCCGCTGATCACAGCGTCGCCCACGGTCGTCCCCGCCCTGGCCGCCAATGGAGGACCAGGCGCCACGCCAAGCACCTCACCCGTTGCACAGCCGCTGGACAATCCGTTCGCCGGTTTGCAAGGTGCCATCCAAGCCGTAGCGAATCAGGCTATGAGCTACGTGCCGGGTTTCCAGGCCCTTGCGCAAGAGGCTCAACAGCAGGTGATCGCAAACCAGGTACACGAACTGTTGCAATACCCACCCCCGCCGGATCCAGATTGCCCCCAGTGCAATTCGCAATACGATGCGGCGATCATGGCGGTCGACAGGGCGAACGATTTCTGGAATGGAATAGTGAAGCCCGACCTTGCTAATCTCAGCACGGACGCGGGGACGCTTCAGGGTATCTGGTTGCTCGAGGGTGCTGCCTTCGCTTCGAGTGTCGGACTCGCGCTGTTCGGCTTGGCGCAGGCACCGGTTCTGCTCTTCGTTCCCGAACTCGCCGAAGAGGCGACCGCCGCCTCGTTGGCCGCCGGCTGGGTGAACACGATACTGAATAACGTCAGCGAGATGATTAGCGCGCTCGGCAATATGCAGAACGCAAAAAGCTCGGATCAAGCCACGGCGACCGTCGGACTCATTACCACGGCAGGAAACGGCGCGAATATTGGGGCGAATACAGCAGCACAGTTGGCGGCACACCTTGACGGCGGCAACCTGCTCGGGCCGCTCCTCGCTGGCCCTCTCACGGGCTTCATCTCCTTGATGTCGACCCTGATCAACAACCCGATGGGTCAAACGGTCAAGGCAATCGGGACTTTGCAGCAAGCAGAGGACTCGTTCAACAACAACTTCCAGCGATACCTACAGTTGGTTGCGGATGCGTTGAAGGCGGAAACGGATTACGCCCAGTGCGAGTCGTCTAAGTCCGAGCAAGACTGCGAGTGCGAGCACAACAACACCAACTGCAAGCAACCGCCGCCGGGCGGCGGAAACGGCAACAACTTTGGACAGTGGCCGCCCAAAATTCCGAGTTACCCGTTCAGCCCGTTCGATCCCAACGAGATGATCGGCCCACAGGGCTATGGCGACCAGCAGTTCGTGCCGGCCAACCAACCGCTCGATTACACCATCGAGTTCGAAAACGAATCGACGGCGAACGCTCCGGCGCAAGAGGTGACGATCACCGAACAGCTCGATCCGCATATCAACCCCGACAGCTTCCGGTTGGGCAACTTCGGTTGGGGCGGTCAGACATTCTCGCCGCCACCCAATTCTTCTTACTATCAGACGACGATCGACGAAACGGCCACGCTCGGCGTGCTCGTCCAGGTGACGGCCACCATCGACGTCACCACCGACACGGCCGTCTGGGACTTCCTCTCGATCGATCCGACCACCGGTCAAAAACCGGCCGATCCCAGCCTGGGTTTCTTGCCACCCATCGATTCCACAGGCATCGGCGAAGGTTTTGTGAGCTACAGCGTATTGCCCAACGCCAACGTAAAGACGGGAGACGTGATCGATGCCCAGGCGACCGTGGTCTTCGACGCGAACCCGCCGATCAACACCAACCAGGTCTTCAACACCATCGACACCGGCAACTCGCTGGGCAGCCAGGTGACGAACCTGCCCGCCAACGAAGGGAGCGATCAGTTCACGATTTCGTGGGCGCCGGCCGGCCAGGGTGCCGGTTCGTCGGCGGTGGCCACCTACACGGTCTACGTCTCGGACAACGGCGGCCCCTTTGTGCCGTTCATCGAGGACACGACATCTACGTCAGCCACCTTCACTGGCCAGAAAGGCCATACCTACAAGTTCTACAGCCTGGCCACCGACAACGCCGGCAATGCGCAGAGCGCGGCCGCGGCCACGACCGTCACCACCACCGTGGGCGATGTCGTCGCAACGCCGCTACCGGTCGCCATCTCACCCACCGAAGGCGCCGCCTTCAGCGGATCCGTCGCCACCTTCACGGGCAGCGATCCCAGTGGCACGAGCACCGACTTTACCGCCTCGATCGTGTGGGGCGATGGTGCAACGACGGCCGGCACGGTCGCCGGTACGGCCAACGGCTATTCGGTCGTCGGCTCGCACACGTATGCCGAAGCAGGCGCGTTGGTGCCACTGGCCATCATCATCACGGATGAAGTGGGCAACCACACGACGATCAGCAATCCCACGACGGTGGCCGACGCCCCGCTCACGCCCACCGGCAAGACGTTCACGGCGACGGAAGGGCTGACGGTCACGGGCACGGTGGCGACCTTCACCGATGGCAACTCGCTGGCGACGGTCGGCAGCTACACTGCCATGATCGACTGGGGCGACGGCACCTCGACCTCGATCGGCACCGTCAGCACGCTCGCCGGCGGCGGCTTCGCCGTCAGCGGCAGCCACGTCTACGCCGCCGTGGCCACGCGTGCGGTCACAGTCACGATCAACGACGTCGGTGGCAGCAAGGCCACGGCGCACAGCACGGCTGACGTGCTCGACGCCACTCTCACGCCCACCGGCGTGACGATCCACACCACCGAGGGTGCGACGTTCAACGGCAACGTGGCCACGTTCGCCGATGGCGATCCCATCGCTCCGGCGAGCGATTTCACTGCCACCATCGATTGGGGCGACGGCACCACGACCACGGGCACGGTCGCCACGTTGGCCGGAGGTGGGGCGGGGGTATTTGCCGTCAGCGGCTCGCACATCTACGCGGCCGAGGCGACCAAGTCTGTCACCGTCACCATCCATGACGTGGGAGGAAGCTCGGGTACGGCACACAGCACGGCCGACATTGCCGACGCTTCGCTGAGTGCCACCAGCACCACACTCACTGCGATCGAGGGGGCCACCTTCACGGGTGCCGTCGCCGCCTTCACCGATGCCAACCCGCTGGCCACGGCCGCCGCTTACACGGCCACGATCGACTGGGGCGACGGCACCAGTTCGACCGGCCAGGTTACGACCGCGACCGGCTCGACCGGATTCGTGGTCAACGGTTCGCACGTTTACAGCCACTATGCCGCGAGTCTGACGGCCACGGTGACGGTGAGCGACACCGGCGGTGCGGTGGCCACGGCCAGCGACGTGGTGAAACTGGCCGACGCTCCGATCGTGTTGACGCCAGCCACGGTTGCCATACCGGCCGGCGGCGTGGCGAATAATCTACTCTTGGCCACCTTCACACACGCGGGGGACGAAACGGCGTCGTCCTTCACCGCCACGGTCGATTGGGGCGATGGCAGCAGCTCGGCGGCGACCGTCAGCGAATCGGGCGGCGTGTTCCAGGTCGTGGGCAGCCACTCGTACGTCAGCGCGGGAGCCTTCACCATCGGCGTTTCGGTGACTGACCAGGCCGGCACCACGAATGCTTTGACGGAGCAGTCGTCGGTGGAACTGACGGCGCACGAAAAGTATGTGTCGGCCGTGTATGAGGATGTGCTGGGTCGCTTACCCGATCCGGGAGGGCTCGCCTACTGGTCGAACCTGATCGACACGGGCACCGAGATCAGTAGCGTGGCCCAGTCGATCGCCCACAGCGCGGAGTACTACGCCAACTTCGTCATCAAGCCGGCCTATCTAAACCTGTTGGGGCGGGCGGCCGACGATGCAGGCGTGACCTTCTGGACGCACCAGATGGTGAACGGCCTGACCGATCAAGAGCTCGAGGCCGGGTTCGTTTCATCGGCCGAGTTCTACGCCAACGCCGGTGGCACGAACTCAGACTGGATCGAGGCCATCTACAAGCTGCTGCTCGGACGTACCGCCGACCAGAGCGGCGTGGATTACTGGAACAACCAGTTGACGAACGGTGCCACGCTGTACGATGTGGCTGTGAAGATCGCCAACAGCACCGAGAATAACACGCAGCTCATCGATGCCGACTACGAGCACTACCTAGGTCGCGCCGCCGACCCCGATGGCCTGGCTTACTGGTTGCAACAATTCGCCAACGGCCAGACCAACGAAGACGTCATCTCGGGCTTCACGGGATCGCAGGAGTATTACGACGAGCACACGAGTTAAGGTGAGGGCGGCGGGCGCGTAGGGCGGCAACGCCGCTAACTCGTCTTGCCAAAACGCGCCCGTTTTGCTCAAGTTCAGCCCTCTCGGCGGCCGCTAGGCGACTCACGGCCGCCGTCGACGACCCCGATGCCGCAGAAGGAGCCCGTTTGCATGGACGCACTCGATTTGGCCGCGTTTCGCGCCACCCCGTTGGTTCGCGAGCCGTTCGACTATCTGGTTCTGCCCGGCTTCGTCAAACCCGAGGCCCGCACCGCCATCAACGCCAGCTACCCCGAGATCAAGCGGCCGGGCAGCTTTCCCTTGAGCGAGCTGACCTACGGGCCGGCGTTCGCCAATCTCGTGGCCGAGTTGAACGGCGAGCCGATGCGCCGCGCGTTCGAAGAGAAGTTCGGCATCGACCTGAGCGGCCGGCCGACGATGATCACGGCCCGTGGCTGCGCCAGCGCGCGCGACGGCCGCATCCACACCGACACCTCGTCGAAGATCATCACCGTGTTGATCTATATGAACTCGCAATGGGAGGCGCCCGGCGGTCGGTTGCGGCTGTTGCGGTCGGCCGACAATCTCGACGATGTCATCATCGAGGTGCCGCCGGAGGAAGGAACGTTGCTCTGTTTCCGCCGCTCGCATAACTCCTACCACGGCCACAAACCGTTTACCGGGCAGCGCCGCGTGGTGCAATTCAATTGGGTGACCGAACAGCGCATCGTCGACCGTGAGCTGAAACGGCATCGTTTCTCGGCCTGGACCAAGCGCCTGTTTTCGCTCGGCGGTGGCTCGGCCGAGGCGCAGGAATACCGCACGGCTTCGTAGTCCGACGGAATCCCCAGTCCGCTCCCGGGAACCAACCGCCGGATGGCAACCAAATCGTTGGCGGCGGAAGATTTTCGCCGCATCCTGCTGATCAAGCCGTCGGCCGTGGGCGACATCGTCCATGCGCTGCCGGTGCTCGTGCGGCTGCGCGAGCGCTACCCGGCCGCCCAGATCGACTGGTTCGTCACGCCCGAGAACGCCGACTTGGTGCGGCACCATCCCGCGTTGTCGAACGTCGTCCTTTTCGATCGCCGCCGCTACGCGCGCTTCGGCCGCGAGTGGCATGCCACCAAGGGCGCCTTGAACCTGCTCGGCACGCTGCGTCGGAACCGGTACGACCTGGTGGTCGACCTGCACGGGCAGCTCCGTTCGGCGCTCTTCACGGTGGCCACCGGTGCACCGGTTCGCGTCGGTTTCGAAAAAACTCGCGAGGGTGCCTGGCTCGTCTACTCGCACCACATCCCACTGCTCACCGAATCGGTGCACGCCGTCGACCGCTATCTGTGGCTCGGCCATGTGTTGGGGTTCGAGGCGGGCGTACCCGACTTCCGCATCTATCTGCCGACGGAGACTGAGGAACGGGTGGAACGGCTGCTGGGCCGCCTGGAACGAGGCCGGCCGCTGGCGCTGCTCGTGCCCGGCACGGTGTGGCAGACCAAACATTGGCGTGTCGAAGGGTTTGCCGGCGTCGCCCGTTACCTCATGCGGCGCGATTTTGACGTGGTGTTGGCCGGAGGGCCGAAAGACCGCCCGCGTGTGCGGGAAGTGGCCGACCTCTGTCCGCAGGCGTACGACCTGTCGGGACAAACAACGTTGGCCGAGATGATCGGGCTCGTCAAACGGGCCACGGTCTGCCTGACGAACGATTCGGGGTCGATGCACTTGGCAGTAGCACTCAACCGCCCCGTGATCAGCGTGTTCGGGCCGACCAGCCCGACGCTCACCGGCCCCTATGGCCGCCTCGACGCCGTCGTGCAGGCGCACGTGCCATGTTCTCCGTGCCTGTTGCGCAAGCTGGCGCATTGTCAGCACGAGCATGTCTGCATGGGGGAAGTGACGACCGGCATGGTCATCCACAAGCTCGAGAGCGTGCTGGCCCGCGCAGCGGCCTGACCCGACGGACCCGACCGTGCCCGCCTATTTCACATCGCGCAGATAATCATCCATGCGGGCATGAAACTCTCCGCGCGACACGACCATGTCGCAACCTGCCTCCCGCGCGGCCGCCAACAGCCGCGTGTGGACGTGTGAACCGAACGCCAAAATGCGCGAGTCCGGTGGCAAGCTGGCGCGCAGCTTCGGCACGATCTCGTTGGGCGCCGCGCCGGCCAGTGACAGGTCGAGCAGCACGAGTCCCGGCTTTTCTTCCGTCAGCTTGCCTTCGATCGCCGCCACGCTGAGCACCGTTCGCAACGTTGCACCCGTACGAGTCGCCGCCCCCGCCACGCTCGAGGCACACGCCAGATCGGACGAGATCAGCAGTACGGACGCGGGCATAAGGTTCATCCCCCTGGAACGATTGTTAAACTGGCGATCGGTGCGTTCGCCTCCGAACATCTTAACGGCAACCCGTCCTGGCGCCCCGGTGTGTCCGTTACTTGCCAGGCTTGCGGCGAGAGTGCATATTGGCGCGCATCGGGTCTCGCCTGGCGAGATCCCTCCAACAAAGGCCAGTTTCGTCGAGGCTTTCGATGGCCGCGGCATTCTTCGCACCGTTTTCTGGTGAACATTTTGATCGGCGCCGGGCGGCCCATCTCTTGCGGCGGGCCGGCTTCGCGCCCAGCCAGTCAGAGCTTGATCAGGCCGTCGAACAGGGCCTGGAAGCGACCGTTGAGCAACTCCTGGCCGATGACGGCGAACAGGAAGCCGCCTTTCAACAAACGTTCGACGCCGTCGCGGGGAGCCTCGTCAACGTCGCCGAAGGCTACCAGGTGCAAACCTGGTGGCTCCATCGCATGCTCAAGACCTCATCGCCGTTGCGTGAGAAGCTCACGTTGTTCTGGCACGGTCACTTCGCCACCAGCGTGCACAAGGTGGAAGACGGCGAGCTGATGCTGCGTCAGATCGACACGCTGCGGCGGCTAGCTTGGGGCAACCTGAGCGAGTTGGTGCACTCGATGGCCCGCGACCCGGCCATGCTGGTCTGGCTCGACGGTGAATCGAGCACACGCCAGCACCCGAACGAGAACTTCGCCCGCGAACTGATGGAACTGTTCACCTGCGGCATCGGCAATTACAGCGAGCACGACGTGCGCGCCGCGGCGCGGGCTTTCACCGGCTGGCATCGCGAGGGGAGCGCTTTCGCGTTCCATGCCGACGACCACGACTTCGATCGCAAGGAGTTCCTAGGCAAGACGGGCCGGTTCGACGGTGGCGATGTGATCGATATCCTCATGCAGCAGGCGGCCACCCCGCGGTTCATCGCCGGCAAGCTGCTACGCTTCTTCGCCGAGCCGCAGCCGAGCGAGGAAACCATCCGCGAGGCCGGCCGGCTGCTCGACCAGACGCAGCTCGACATCAAATGGTTTCTGCGCGAGCTGTTCCTCTCTTCCTATTTCTACTCCGACGCCTGCTACCGCCGCCGCATCGCCAGCCCGGTGGAGTTTGCCGTCGGTACGATGCGCAGCCTCGCCGCGCGCCTGCCGGCCGCACAGGTGAACGACCACGTTCAGGCGATGGGGCAGGAACTGCTGGCGCCGCCCAACGTCAAGGGTTGGGATGGCGAACAGGCATGGATCAATTCCAGCACATGGCCGGCGCGGTTGTCGTTCGCACAGACCGTTGCCGGCCTGTACAGCGAAGGGGCCTACGGACCGCACCTACCACTGGAACAACTCGTGCCCCCCGAGCTGAACGAGCCGCGCGCCGTCGTCGATCGGCTGGCCGAGGTCCTCTTTCAAGGTGACCTGGCCGAGCCGCCTCGCCGCGAAGTGGCCGAGTTTCTCGTCCGAACCGAGGAAGGCCCCAACGCCGACGCCTTCCGCGACGATGAAGGTTTTCGTTCCGACAAGACACGGCAGGCGCTGGCCGTGATGTTAAGCCTGCCCGAATACCACGCCTGGTAGCTTTTTCGTTTCTGGGCCTGCGAATCAGGAAGCCGATCGATGTTCACACGCCGCACGTTCTTGCAGTCTTCCGCGGGGTTGTCGTTCGTCTCGTTGGCCGGAGGAATGCCCCGGCTGCTCGCGCAGGCGGCCGAAACGTCGGCAGCAGCCGACCACAACGACCATGTACTCGTGGTCGTCGAGCTGGCGGGGGGCAACGACGGCCTCAACACGCTCGTGCCGTTCGAGAATCCGCTCTACTATCGGAACCGCGCCACGCTGGGTATCGCCAAAGACCAGGTGCTCAAAATCTCGGACCAGCTTGGCTTGCACCCGCGCATGGCCGGAATGGCCGAGCTGTATCGCGACGGCAAGCTGGCGATCGTGCAGGGTGTTGGGTATCCCGAGCCCGACCGATCGCACTTCCGCTCGATGGAAATCTGGCACACGGCCAGCACCGAGGCGCGGCCGCCGGTCGCCGGCTGGTTGGGCCGGCTGCTCGATGCGACGGCCGTCGAAAAGGGCGAGCAATTCGCGGGGCTGACGCTCACGGGCTCGCTACCGCAGGCGTTGCGTGCCGCCAAGATCGTCGTGCCGGTGGTGGCGCAGCTCCAAACGTTGGGCAACGCGGGTGAAGAAGGATCGCCACAAGATGCCCTGTTGCGCAAGCTGTCGACGGCCGCTGGCGGCGGAGGGCCGGTGGAATTCATGCGCGGACAGGCCGCCACGGTGTACCGGGCCGCGCAGCGTTTGAAGGACGCAGCCTCGCGATATCGTTCGACGATCGACTATCCCGATTCGCAGATCGCCACCCAACTGCGCCAGGCGGCCGAGATCATCGCCGCCGACTTGGGAGTGCGCGTGTTGTTCGCGTCGCAAGATGGCTACGACACGCATGCCGACCAGGCCGACGAGCACGGCGCCTTGCTGGGTGAACTCTCCGAGGCGTTGGCCGCGTTCCAGCACGACCTGGACCAGCAGAAGATGGCCGAGCGGGTGGTCGTGCTGGTCTTCAGTGAGTTCGGCCGCCGCGTCGACGAGAACGCCAGCCGCGGCACCGACCATGGCGCGGCAAACTGTCTCTTTGTCGCCGGTGCGCCGGTCAAAGGTGGTCTGTCCGGCCGATACCCCAGCTTGGAACAACTCGGCGACGGCGACCTGATCTACAACACCGACTTCCGCTCCGTCTACTCCACACTCATCGATCGGTGGCTCGGCTGCCCGGCCAATCGCGTGCTGGCCGGTGAGTATCCGAGCCTGGAGTTGTTGGCCTAGGGCCGTCGGCCGAGAATTCAGCCCCCAACTCGACGAGCAGGCGATGGGTCACCGCCAGATCGAGCAACTCGGCCAAGGAAGAGACGCCTAGCTTGCGCATGATGACGGCGCGGCGCATTTCCACGGCCCGTTCCGAGATATATAGTCTGGCCGCCATGACTTTGTTCGATTCGCCGGCCAGGATCAGTTGCAGCGTCTCTCGATCGCGTTCGTTCAACCGCGCGATCCGCGCGTCGATCGCGTCGAAACTTGCCTGCCGTCGCCGCCAGTCGGCGTCAATGGCCAATCCTCGCTGGATACGATCGAGCAGCGTCCGACGGTCGAAAGGCTTTTCCAAAAACTCGATGGCCCCTGTCTTCATGGCCGCCACGGCGGTCGTCACGTCGGCATGGGCGGTGATGAAGATCACGGGCAGGCGCTTTTCTTCGCGCAAGAGTTGTTCATAAAGTTCCACGCCGCTCTGGCCGGGCAGACGCACATCGAGCACGAGGCATCCCGGTGTCCGGCGTCGATAGTAACGATGGAAGGCACCGGCGGAGGGAAAGCCGATCGCCGCGAATCCCATCGTTTCGATCAGCATCACGAGCGACTCTCGCATCTGCTGGTCGTCGTCAACCACAAAGACTGTGGGCTGCTGTTCGCCGGCGAGTGTCATGTGTTGCTACAAATGGCAGATGGAAGCTCACGACGGCCCCTCGGGTCGGACGATTCGCGGCCCAGATACGGCCCTGGTGCTGTTCGATGATCGATTGGCTGATGGCCAAGCCCATGCCCAGCCCGTCGGCCTTGGTGGAATAGAAGGCCGCGAACGGATCGTCCCCTCCGTCGACGGAAAATCCGGGCCCCGCATCGGCCACGTTTACCTGTACGCCCTCCTCGGTCAGCGACGTGCGAATACCCAACCAGCCGGGCCCCCCGTTTTCGAGCATCGCTTGAATCGCATTCTGTACCAGATTGACGAGCACTTGCTGGATCCGAATCGGATCGGCCACGACCGTCGTCGGCTCGCACGTGAGATCGAGGTTCAGTTCCACGCCCGAGCGCCGCAGTTCGGGATCGCACAGCTCGACGACCTCCTTTACCAGATCGTTCAGCTCGACTGGGGACGATTGATCGGCGTTGCGTCGCACGAAATTGCGCATTCGCCGCACGATGGCGCCGGCCCGCAAGGCCGACCGCTGCACTTCGCCGATCGCGCGACGGGATGGGTGATCGTCTGCCAACGCGTTTTCCAACGACAGCTCGCACGCGCCGGCGAAATTGGCGATGGCGCCCAACGGCTGGTTCAACTCGTGTGCCAACCCTGTGGCAAGTTGCCCGAGCGCGGTGATGCGCGAAGCTTGGGCCAGATCGGCCGAGAGCCGCCGCATGCGAATCTCGACCTGATGTCGATGCCGCATTTCTTGCTCGAGCGCCCTGTTGGCGATGCTCAGTTCCGACGTGCGTTCGGCCACGCGCTGCTCAAGGTCGTCGCGAGCGATGCGGAGTTGTTCGGCCAAGGCGCGATGGCGCGCCTCACTGGCCGAGAGCAGTTGTAGCTGGCGCTGGATAAGCGAGGTCGCCGGGCGAACGACAAAGGCATACAAGCTTGCCAACAGCAGCACGGCCAGGACGACAGCAGCGAGGGCGCAGAGCCGGAGCCAGGCGACTCGCTCTCCGGCCGCCGACTCTAACATGCCCACCACTTGTTCCATGCCTGCCAGGTAGTCGGGCTCGTGATCGAGGACCGCGCGCACTAGCTCCATGCGACTCGGCGAAGGTTTGCCCACAGATTCTCGATTGGCACGGTCGGTATCTTCTCCCAGCGCGGCCAATTGGCGGGCCGCCTTGTGCAGCGCCGTGAAGTCGGGCTCCAGTTCCCGCAAAGCCGACCCAATCTGCCCGCTGCCGATCGGCCCAACCGTTTGGTGAGGATCGCCATCGCGCAAGATACGATGCGCCGTCGACCACTGCTCGAGCGTGCGATCCAAGTCACGACGGCGCGCCTCGGCCGATGTTTCGCCGACGTTGAATTCCAGAGCCAACGATTGCTTGGCGATCTTCTGGCTCAGCATGCGCTGGCGACCGGCCAGATTGATAATCGGCGCATAGCCGTTCAACCGCAGCAAGAGCGGCTGGATGACGGCCTGGTCCGCCAGCAGCAACAAGATGACGGCCACGAAAACTACCGCGTAGCGAACGGCTAGCGGATGCACGAGCCGCTCTGCCATACCCGGCCGGTGGCCGTCGTCAGGTGCGGAGACGTTGTTCAAAGGAATAGTCCACCTGCCAGGCGGCTTCGAGTGGTGCTCCGAAAGCCATACGACTGTTCGGGTAAGGTCTCGCTACTCGCCCTGGACTGCGTTGTCGATGCGGAACTTCGACGGTAATGAAAATGGCGTTCCAAAGGCTTCTTCAACGTACGACTCAACTTGATCTGGCCGTTGGTAAGTTCTTTCCGCACAGTGAGATAGGACCGTACCTGGGATGGTCTTTCGCTGTCAGCGGGCAGTCCTTCGTGCCGCATCCTTAGGCGAAGGTGCCCACGCGATTGGCAACCGCGCCGGCTTGCGTTCTTCAATCGCTTCGCCTTTCCGAAGAAATACGGCCTCGCGAGCTCTCGGGCACAGCCGCTGCTTTTCACCGCACGAAAAGTGTTGGCGCACTGTTCCCCGCTCTCAGTCAAGGGTTCTGCTCGTTATGTCCAATCCGGCCGAAGTCTGGAAATCGGAGAAGCATGGTTTCGATGTCTGGCCCGACGTCGAGAAGTATGCCGCGGCTGGCACGGCCATGAAGAACATCGATCAAGCCGACCTGGAGCGCATGAAATGGTACGGCTTCTTTTATCGGAAACGCGATGCGCCGGGGCGCTATATGAACCGCATACGTGTGACAGCCGGCGAACTCTCTGCATCGCAGGCCAAGGCCATCGCCCACCTAGCTTACGACTTCGGCCACGGCGTCATTGACGTTACGACTCGTGCCAACGTGCAAGTCCAGGGACTCGACATTCAGCATTTGCCCGAGGTCGGCCAGCGGTTGGCGCGGGTCGGGTTGTCGTCGAAGCAGACAGGGCACGACAACATCCGCAACGTGTTCGCCCATCCCTTCAGTGGCCTGATGGCCGACGAATTGATCGACACGCGGCAGCTCTGTCACGACATCACCGCCCTCTTTCTCGACAGCCGAGAATATTCCGACCTGCCAAGGAAGATGAACATCTGCCTCAACGGTACGGAGCACCACTCGGCCCATTTCTGGACGCAAGACATCAGTTTTCTGGCCGCCCCCGTGGCCAGCGGCGGGCCGAGATTCCATCTGCTCATCGGTGGCACGCAGGGCCAGACACCACACCTGGCATGGTGGCTCCCGGTGTGGGTCGAGCCCAACCAAGTCGTCGACGTGACGCGGTCGATCCTCGACCTGTTCCGAGCAAAAGGATCGCGTGAGAAGCGTGGCGCGGCGAGGTTCTGTTTCCTCGTGGAAGCGATCGGCGTCGCCGGGGTGTTGGACTGGCTGGAAAGTCGACTTCCCTTCCGCCTCGAACCCTGCAACGAGCGCCCGGCGCCCGCCCAATCGTACGACGACCTGATCGGCTGGTTCAGCCAGCGTGATCCGGGGTTGTGGACGATGGGGCTGAACGTATCGCTGGGGCGGTTGACCTGGCGTCAACTCGAAGGACTGGCCGTGCTCAGCCGCAAATGGGGCGACGGGCAACTGCGGACGACCCACGAACAGGGCATCGCCGTCATCAACATTCCCTCACGTCACCGGCAGGCGGCGGCGACCGATGCGGCCGCCTTGGGATTGAGCGTCCATGCCGATTTGCTCGACCGCAACAGCATGGCCTGCACCGGCAGCCAATTCTGCAACATCGCGGTGACCGAAACCAAGGGGCAGATGTTCCAGCTTTTAGAAAAGCTCCGCAAGAAGCAGATCAAACTCGAGGGCATCCGCATCCACATGAGCGGTTGTCCGTCGAGTTGTGCGCAGCATTTCACGGCCGACATCGGGCTGAAGGGCGTTCGCGTTCGCCGGCTCCTCGGCACACGCGAAGGTTTCGATGTCTTTCTGGGAGGCGGGGTAGGGGGGCAGATCGAAATGGGCCGACCGTATCGGCTGGGTGTCGACGTCGATCAATTGCCCACTCTGATCGAAGAGGTGGTCGGCGAGTATTACCTCCGCCATCGACCCGGACAGTCGTTCAGCGCCTTTTGGCGCGAGCGTTTGACCGACGATGGAGCCAAGGCAAGAGAAGACGAGTATCGGCCGCCTGTCTGGGTTTGCGAGAACTGCGAGCATCGGCATCTGGCCGTCGATCCGCCCACATTTTGCCCAAGCTGCGCCGGGTTGCGCCGCTTTTTCGCCCGATTGGAGGAAGGGCAGGCAGAAGCGGCCGAAGTCGTGTCGCCGCCGACGTCTGAACGAGCCGACGGCTATCTATTCGCCGCCGACGAGTCGGCCCTCCAAAGCGATGCAGGGCTTGCCGTCTCGGTAGGAGGTCAAGATCTGGCCCTCTTTCGAGTTGACGGTCAGGTACGGGCCGTCTCGGCGCTCTGTCCGCACGAAGGCGCACCGCTCGCTCAGGGAACAATCGAGAACGGAATCATTACCTGTCCCTGGCACGGTTGGACCTTTGACGCTTGCACGGGGTGTGCTCTCGAACCGGCCGGCCAGCAGCTCAATCGCTATGAGGCGCTCGTCGAAGATGGCAAAGTCTTCGTGAAACTCGGCGGCACCGGCGCGAGCCTGTGTCCCGAAAAGCCGGTTGTCACGGTGAAGCCAAGGTCGGTACCGAATCGGTCGGCGGTTGCCACGCTGACCGTCCGAGAAATCATCGATGAGACGCCCGATGTGCGGACGTTCCGATTTGACAACTCGCAAGGCCAAATTCCCCTCGATCGGCCCGGACAATTCGTGAACGTGTGCGTCGCGATCGAGGGCCGCGATATTTGGCGGAGCTTTACCGTCAGTTCGTCGCCCACGCGGCCCGAAATGTTGGATCTGACCATCAAGTTGAATCGCGACGGCCAGGTGTCGCGGCACTTGTTCGAAACGATTCGCCCCGGCAGCGCCGTCAAACTCCGCGGGCCGCAAGGTGGGTTCTACTTCGATCCTGAGCAACACACCGAGCCCTTGGTGCTGATCTCGGCCGGCAGTGGCATCACGCCCATGATCAGCATCGCCCGCTTTCTGAAGGATACGGGTGATCGGCGGTCGTGCGCCTTCGTTTATGGGGCGCGAACGGCGGACGACATCATCGCGCAGCGCGAGTGTGCGCAGTGGGCGAGCGAAATGACGCACTTCCGTTATTACGTCACGCTGTCGCAGCCGGGTGTCGACTGGCAAGGAGCGTGCGGCCGGATCGACGCCGAACGAATCAGACAATGGGTCGACGACCTGGCTCGCTGCCGTTGTTTCGTATGCGGCCCCGATCAACTGATGGACCACATCCGCGTCGGCTTGTTGGATGCCGGAGTCGTCGCCGAACGCATCCATACGGAAGCCTTTCAGACGCAGAAACTGGCGAGGGTTTGAGTGTCAACCGCCATGACGATCGTCGAACCGAGCAAGCCGGCCGTGCCGCGCCGCGAAGCCCTCCAGACCGGCAGGGCGGAACTCGTGGCGGCGCTTTTAGCTGAGCAGCACGATTTGTCGGCCGTCGAGCGGTTTTCGCGGGCGCACGACGCGCACGTCCGACCAAGCCAAGAAAAATACTATCGCTCGCTGTTGCCCGTCTCGCCGCCCGGTCCCGGGGAACAATACGCCTTCGAAGTCGACCTCGATCGTTGTTCGGGTTGCAAATCGTGCGTGACGGCCTGTCATACGCTGAACGGGCTCGACGAGCACGAAACCTGGCGCGACGTCGGTCTGCTACACGGAGGGACGGCCGAACTGCCCGTGCTACAGCACGCGACGACCGCCTGCCACCATTGCCTGGAGCCCGCCTGCCTGAATGCCTGCCCAGTGCGAGCCTATGAAAAGCATCCGGACACGGGCATCGTCAAACACCTCGACGACCAGTGCATCGGCTGCCAGTATTGCGTGTTCGCTTGTCCCTACGACGTGCCGAAGTACAACGCTCGGCTCGGCATCGTGCGCAAGTGCGATATGTGCAGCCAGCGGCTGGCGGTGGGCGAGGCACCGGCCTGCGTGCAAGCCTGCCCCCACGAAGCCATCCGCATCGCGCTGACCCGACAGGCGGACGTGGCCGCCAATTGCGAGACGAACACGTTTCTTCCCGGAGCGCCCGACGCGACGATCACCTTCCCCGCGACGAACTACAAGACGGCCCGGCCGTTGCCGCGCAACCTCTTGCCGGCCGACTACTATTCGGTCAAGCGCGAGCACGCTCACCTCCCGCTGATCGTGATGCTCGTGCTCACGCAACTTTCGGTTGGCGCCTTCCTGGCCGAGATGGCCATGCGCTGGGCGTATGGCGGCGCAACGTTGGCCGCCGTACGCCCGGTGCATGCGGCCAGTGCTCTCGCCTTTGGACTGATCGCCCTGGCAGCCAGTGTGTTTCACCTGGGGCGGCCGCGTTATGCCTTTCGCGCGTTGCTGGGGCTGAGCACGAGTTGGCTGAGCCGCGAGATCCTGGCTTTCGGAGCGTTCGCCGGCGCGGCGGTCATCTATGCCGCGTCGACGTGGTGGTCCGGCGGTGCTGCCGGCACGGTTGAGGACATGCTGGGCTTCGCCGTCGTGGGCTGCGGTTTGGCAGGCGTTCTGTGCTCGGTGATGGTGTATGCCGTGACACGCCGCACTTTTTGGAACGCGGCCGCCACGGCCAGCAAGTTTTTCTTGTCGACTGCGACGCTGGGCGCCGCTACGGCCCTCTCGACATCGTTGCTCACGGCGGCCTGCTTGGAGTCGGTCGGTCCGCGCGAGGTGATGGCCGCCTACGGCCAACCGCTGTGCGCGGCGCTCGCCGCCTCGATGGCGATCAAGCTCAGCCTCGAGTCGACCGTATTCCGCCATCTGCGGCGAAAGCAGGCTTCACCACTGCGGCGCTCGGCCGTGTTGATGGCGGGCGAACTCGCTGCCGTCACCAAATCGCGGTT
This sequence comes from Pirellulales bacterium, assembly GCA_035547915.1. GTDB lineage: Bacteria > Planctomycetota > Planctomycetia > Pirellulales > JAICIG01 > DASSFG01. The sequence goes on from DASZTS010000010.1 coordinate 72,197, forward strand.
TATCTGCGGTTTTGTCGGTGGGATCGCGCTGCCGATGACGCTCGTCCGAGTCGACGCGCCGTCGGGTGAGAGCAATGGACTGCTGGTGGGGCTCGTAGCGGTCGTGTTGTTCTTGGCTTGCCTGGCGGGCGAACTGCTCGAACGTTACCTGTTCTTCGCCGCCGTGGCACCGCCGCGGATGCCGGGAGGTGTCGGGCGATGATCCGATCACTGTCGGAGTTGCTGCTCGATCGAGAGGGCGAGCTGACACACCAACTGCAGCTCGCGCCGGGTGGTTTTGGCCTGGGGCAAGTGCCCCTTCGCAAGGCGCCCGACGCCACCACGACGACGGTCTGCGGGTTTTGTTCGACCGGCTGTGGCCTGAACGTACATTTACGGCAGAACGAAGCGATCGGCCTGACCCCCGCGACGAGCTACCCGGTCAACAGCGGCATGGCCTGCCCCAAGGGTTGGGAAAGCCTGAACGTGCTCGCCAGCGGTGACCGGGCCGTCACGCCCCTGTTGAAAAACAGCCGAGGCAAGCTCGAAGCGACCGACTGGAACACGGCGCTCGGCGTCTTCGTGGCGCGCTTCAAGGCGATTCTCGGCGAGCACGGCCCCGAGTCGGTGGCCTTTCTCAGCACGGGTCAGATTCCCACCGAAGAGATGGCCCTGCTCGGCGCGGTGGCCAAGTTCGGCATGGGCCTCGTCCACGGCGATGGCAACACGCGGCAGTGCATGGCCAGCGCCGTGGTCGCCTACAAGGAGTCGTTCGGTTTCGATGCGCCTCCCTACACGTACCAGGACTTCGAAGAGTCGGACGTGTTGGTGTTCGTCGGCGCCAACGTCTGTATCGCGCATCCGATCATGTGGCAGCGCGTGATGCGCA
>DASZTS010000011.1:0-169625 GCA_035547915.1 Pirellulales bacterium
GGCAGGAGTCGTCCAGGAAATCTATGGCCTCCTATTGGGGCACTTCGTGATTCGTAAGTTGGCCTTCGAAGCAGCCGCCACCATCTCCTGTCCGCCCCGAGAAATCTCTTTCGTGGGCACGCTCAAGATTCTCCGCTGCCGCCTGCCGGAGGCTCCACGCAACCGCACCAGCCTCGCCCAGTGATACGCAAACCTCGTCGCCGAAGTCACCGAAGAGCGTCTGCCGCCACGTCGCAATCGAATCAACCCGCGCGTGATCAAACGTAAATGAGTGGCTGGGCCAAGAAAACCAACAAACACCGTGATTCTCCCCAACCCACAAAGAACTTCCGTCAATCCATCGTCCTGGTGAATTGAACGGTATTGAGTTTAGCCCGTTTCAGACATCAAAAATATATATAGAGAGAGAGAACACCAGAACATACAAATGAACCGGAGAGGCGTTAAACGGGTAAACGTAACAAACTCGTTACTCCAATCGCACGGAAATGCCTTCTTTTCTCGATCCATCGAAGCTTTTAGCGTCAGGCACAGCACCCCCAAAACCCGCTTTTCAGTAACAAATCCATGACTAGACCTCTGTCTGCGCACCCTTGCGAGCCTTTGAATCGCCGCGTCAGCCGCTTCATCGGGCAACGATGTCATGCCGTGGCCGGCTTGAAAGTCCGGCTCGCCGACCTGTGGGACCAGTTCCGAGAGGAGAGCGACTTTCATCCGGCGCACCAAACGAAAGCCGACTTTGTCGCGTGCCTCGATGAGCTTGGGTATGAGCGCGGCCGCGGCCCTTCAAACCAAATCTACGTGATAAACCTCGATGTGCGAGCCCTGCGTCGGCCGTATCAGATCCGAGGCGGCAAGCTCGTTCTCGCGGATGCCGAGTGACGCGCGGTTAGCAGCGCGCCTCGCCGAGCGCGGTTATCTCGCGTTGCGATGATCAGTTAAGCCGTAAACGGTGCCGCGCGTCCGGCCACCAACTATCCGCACCGATTACGCAAGCCCCAAGCCGCGAGCACCTGGTCGCTGGGCGACCGGCCCGCAAGCATGCCGCCGGCCGGCTCGACGAGCAAACTCTGCACTAGCTCTGCACGACTCGTCCCACATCACCAGCAAGCCCATTGAAACAAACGACTTATGATCGCTCATGCCCTTGATGCCGAGTCAAGGCGTCGGGCGTTTGGCGGCTGGCTTACCGATTCTAGCGGCCTTGACCGTCGCTGGGCGACCACAAAAAGGGGAAGGATGAATCCCTGCCGGGTCTGAATTACGGGTCGAGCCGCAACGATTTTGACGGTCCTGCGGCCGAGCGGATTCGACACTGGTTGCTAGGGCCGGAGAAGGTTTGACGCGTCAATAACTGACCCGGCAGGTCAAAACGAGCGCATAAAGAAAGCCGCGAGGTTGTCGCGGCTTAGAGGTTTCGGAGCTAGATCGGGCGCCCGGCCACACGTGCCAGGTACTTCAAATCGCGTGGCGTTTCCTTGACGGGTTCCGCGGCCCGTTGGCATTCTGCGATCGCCTCTCGTGAGATTCTTATCGTCCCCCTCCCGGCGCCGAATCGGGAATGCCGGAGCTTGCCGGCAGCAACCAGCGAATAGACGGTCCTAACGCCGATCCCCATTACGTCGGCCGCTTCTTTGATTGTCAGCGGTGCGTCGGATGCCGCGGCCGGTTGCTGGCCAGCAAGGTAGGCCGAATGGACTAGCAATGCCGCGGCCTGCGGATCGCCCGCGATGCCGAGAAAGTGCTGATACGTTTCCTCAATTTGTGCCAGATTGTCGGGCTGCATTTGCTGCTCGTCGAAGGAACTCAGGATTCTTGGCAAGGTGCTGATAAGTTCGGGCAACCATCGTTTGGTCGGCGTGGCCCATCAGTTCGGCAACCACAATGGAATCAACGCCGTTCATCAGCGCATCGGTCGCGAACGAATGCCTTAGCGCGTACATCGTCGCCCCTTCGATGCCGATCTTTCTCCGCAGCCGTCGCCAGCGCAGCGTAACGGCATTTTTCGTCCAGCGCTTCCCACGGGTGTTCTGGAATAGCGGGCCGGTCGGATGCTCTTCCGCGAGTCGGGCGACCAATGGGAGCGCGGCATCATTGAGGTAGATCGGCCGCGGACGCTCGCCCTTCGCTTCGTTGGCCGGCAGAAGGATCAACCCGGCCGCCAAGTCTAGATGCCGTGCTTCGATCGCTCGCGCCTCTTGTGGCCGTGCGCCGGTTTCGCGTGCAAACGTAAGCAAGTCTCGAAACGCCGTATCCGGTACTTCGGCCAGAATCGCCTGCCATTGTTCTGCCGAAATAATCGTTTCCCGGCGCTTGGGTTTCCCTCGCTTCACCTTGCGGACAGGCGATGCGTCAAGATAGCCCTCTTCAACGGCCCAATTGAACGCGCGCTTGATTGCCCTAATGGCACAGCATCGCGTGGTATCCTTCCAGCCGTGAAAATCGAGCCACCGTGTTACGTGGTGCGGCTTGATTTCAGCCGCAGGCCGGCTACCAACGAACTGGCCGAACGAATTCACGTACTCGGCGTACCACGTGAACGTGGCCGGCTTGCGATGCAGTTTCGTCCATTCGAGAAACCGGCCCAGCAAGTCACCAATGAGCGTTGTTTCGTCGGCTGGCGCGGGCGTGCTCGACATCAGCTCGTGATACTTGGCCCATGCCTCTTTCTCGTCGCGCCCAAGGTTGTGCTGGCGCTTGCCGATCTGGACATACCAAGATTGAGTCTGCTTGCGGAAGAACGGTTTCGGTTGTCTCATTGTGCGGGTTCCTATTCCTTAAACAGGGAAATTGAATCCCCGGTTCTCGGAACTCTGCACGAAACTCTGCACAAGACCGCCAGAAGCCCAGAAGGGGCAAAAAAACCCCTATCCGAAGTCTCTTGCGGATAGGGGTTTAGGCTAAATCGGGGCGACAGGATTTGAACCTGCGACCTCTTGACCCCCAGTCAAGCGCGCTAGCCAGGCTGCGCCACGCCCCGATACGGCGTTACTTTTCGACAAACAGAAGAACGCGTTGGTTCGCGTCGATCGTCGTCAAAAACGAGAAGCCGAGTATGGCAGATAGACCGACCATTTTCAACCGAACCTGGCGATTGTCAGGGCTGTGCAATCTTTCAAGTTAGGAAGTCCATTTTGCCTCCAAGCCATTGGACTTAGAGCAACCGACAAAACCGGCTCGAGTTCCAAAGAATCGGCGTTTCACGGCCGATTTTTTGCCCACGGCGCTCCGGCTTCCGGGTTTTGTCAGCCGCTCTTAGTCTTAGGCTTAGGCTTAGGCTTAGGCTTAGGGCAGATCAGCCCTATCCAGCTTCAAACATTGAACAGCTCCGGGCGATTGTGGCTGATGGCTAATTGCCTAACCTGCGGTTCCTAACCTGTGGTTGTTGTGCCGGCCGGTGGTTAACGCAGGTCGGCGGCGAAACGGAAGGGCGGCGCGCCGGTGAGGGCTTCGCTCGTGATGGTTGGGCACCAATACTGCTCGATGTGGTGGACGATCTCGTCGAGCCCGATGAAATGGCTGGCTTTCTTGCGGCGGTGGTAGGAGTCGGTTAGGTCGCGGCAGAGTACGACGTCTTGCCCGAGGTAGACCAATTGACGGATGCCGAAGGGCCGGCCGAGCACGCAGACGTTGGTGTGGACGCCCATCAGGATAACGTGTTCGATCTGGCGCTGCCGGAGCAGGTTGTAGATTTCCTGCCCGTTGTCACTCACGGCATCGTTCTCGGCGACTTCGATCGCGGCGATCTCTCGCTTCCAGGCTTTGAAACTCGGCCCACAAGGTTCATCGCTGTCGCAAGCACAGCCGTTTTCGGCCACTTCGGGGTCGAATGGTTTTTCGTGCGTCGAATCGAGGTTGTTCCAACGAAAGGTGACCGGAGCCTTCGCCAACGGCGCGTCGATCGCTCGCTGGCGTTGCGGCGTGCCGGCATAAAAGTCCATGCAATCGCTGGGGGCATGGATGATGAAGATGCCTTTCTCGCGGGCGCCTTTGACCGCCCGATTCATAGCCGGTGCCATTTCGACCACCCGCGCCGCCGCGCTTTTGCAATGATGGCCATCCCACATGTCCACGATGATGATCGCGGTCTTGTCCGCATTCCAGGTTGCCTTGCCGTCGACCTGCTTGTCGTCCTGGCGACGGCGCAGGGCAAGGTTGAGTTCCTCGCTCCAGCCGGCGCTCCCCATCAGCATCAGCAGAAACGCCGTCAAGAGTGGGATCGACCGAAGCAAGCAAAGAGGTTTCATCAAAGGTCTCCTGGGAAGGGGCGAATGCGGGGCCTGTCGTGCCTGGATGGCCGCGTAGGTTATCCGGCTTCCTCGCATTCCGGGCCGTATCGTCCGCGATATTCGGCCGCGGGGTATTTTTGGGCGTTCTTGACCATCTTGTCGCGCAGTGCCGTGACCAAGTCCAACTCCAACTCGTTGGCCAGAGCGAGGGTGTAACAGAGAACGTCTGAGATCTCCTCACCGACCGCCGCCAGCTTGTCGCGATCGTGGGCCACGGCGCGTGATTCGTCGGCCGTGATCCATTGAAAATGCTCCATCAACTCGGCCGCCTCGATCGCCAACGACATCGAGAGGTTCTTCGGCGAGTGGAATTGGCGCCAATCGCGTTCGTTGACGAATTGCCGAACGATCTCGCGCAGCTCGGCCAGTGTGGTCTTCTGATCGTTCATCCCAGCACATCTACTAACCAACCGACGGACTGCCGCATGTCGCCAGCCCCGGCTAGCTCTTTATTCCGGGCAGCTAGCAAAAGCCATGTTAGCTGGATGGGCCAGCCCTCGTAAGTAGCCGGTTCGACGGGCCATCTTGCCGTGCCGTTCCCGCAGATCCGTTACCACCGCGATGCGACCGCTGGAACTTGCGGCATAACTAGCACTTACGTGCCAGCCGCCCGATCGCTTTCTCAAGCAACGCACCAATCGGCGACGATGCTCGTAGTAGTTGGCAAGTTGTGCGAAGTGCCTTTCTCGATTCTCCCTCTGGTCGGTCCATTTGCCGTTAAAACTCGCCCCTGGCATGCCCGAGGATCGTTTCGTGTTACGCCGCCGCTGGCTGTTCGCTCTGATTGCTCTCGGAATCACCGGTTGCGGGATCGGTCAGGGGCAACTGCGGCAGCGGCTCTTCCGACCCGGGTCCTTCCAATATCAACAACAGCAGGCGGTCCGCTTCGACCCCTATTCGGAACAGGCCACCTACGTCGGCCCGCGTGATACGTCACCGCGACCGCGCGACTACTACGTGCCCAATGCCGAGCCAACCCGAGGGCGCTGGGACACCTGGGGCGCCCCACGATTCGGCTTCGAATAAACGCCGCGTGCGTCTATCGACCGAGATTCCAGGCCGGTTGCGAATACTTTTCGGCCACCAGCTTCGCGACTCGCTCGCGCGGCCACTCTTCGGCGTAACCGTCGATATCCCAGGCTCCGACGATGGCACGCCGCAACCCGTCGACAGTCATCGGCAGGTTCGCGACGAAGGTGTCGTGGGGCCGTCCCGCCCGATACTCCGGTTGCCGCGGCGGAGTGCCGAGGCAGGCGGCGATCAACTCGAGAGGAAAGTCGTAGAGCAGTGTGCCGTGATAGAGGAGGTGGTCGCGACGGACCCGCAGACTGTTGCCGGAGAATTTGCGGCCATTCAGCGTCAGGTCACTCGTACCGCTCTGCTCCGAGACGATGCCCTGGCGTTGCAAGCCGGTGATGATCGCGGCCAACACATTACGATGCGCTAGGTCGATGGCTCGCAGCGCAGGACGGAGGTCGAGGCTGAGCACGACGGCATACATCAAGCAACCCGGCCCCGTCACAATCGCGGCACCGCCACTCGTGCGCCGCAAGATGGGCACGTTGCGTTCGCGGCAGGTCGCTTCGTGTGCTTCGACGCCGACCTGCGACGAGCGGCCCAACACGACCATGGGCGCCGCGGGCTGCCACAGTCGCAACGTTTCCTGCGGCGCGGCCGCAGCTTCCGCTTCGTCGAGCAAAGCCTCGTCGAGCGCCAGGTTCTCCTCGGCCGTGGGAAGCGTGAGGTCGAGCAGCAACACCGCACATCACCGCCATCTGCTCGGTGTTATTCGCCGAGCCGTAACACGCTGTTGCGGTTCTTGCCGATTTCCGGATTGCCGGGATCGGCACGCCACGCAGTGCCATCGAGCACGAACTTGTACTCGTGCCGACCGGGCGGCAGCATGCGTGTGGTGGAATAGAATCCGTCGGCGTCGGGGCCGTCGAGCGGGGTCGCGGTCGGCTGCCATTCGTTGAATGTGCCCGAGAGATGAACGGTGCGTGCCGCGACGGTCGGGCGATATCGGAAATGGACCTCGAAATTCTCGCCGCGCTCGACCACCCGCGGACGACCGAGCGAGAGATCCTGATCGGCCGGAAAGGAGTCGAACGCGCCGATCATCATTTCCTCCCAGGTCTGGTCGCCCCACCTGACCGTGGCCCCAGGATCGGGATTCACTCGATTCTCGGCCGAATTGTCGAACGCCGCCAGGCAGTGAAGCGTCGTTCCCTCGGGCAAACGCTTCGGCTCGGCCAAGGCATAGGTCATCTGCCAGTTGAAGTCGTAACGCGGCACGTCGAGGAGCGTTTCCGTGCTGCCGTCGGGATAGATCGCGTCGAAGCGGAACGCCTTGCCGCGCAGGTGCATGTGCGGCTGCAAGGTGAAGAGCAGCGTATCTTCGGCGAAGCGGTGCGATGCCTCGACACGGTAGTCCTTCGCACCCGGCGGAATGCGGAAGAGAAAATTGAGCGCCATGTTCACTTCCAGCGATTTCTTCACGTTCTTGGCGTCTGTGAAGACCAGCCCGACGCTCGATTGGTCGACTTGTTCGCTGCCGTTGGGTGTGTAGTGGAGCTGGAACGCGAGCTTCGAGCCAGCCGGGATCCGCCGCGCGATGCCGGTTGGCAGAAGGCCCGTCGGCAGCCCGGGAACATAGGCTCCCAAGACGTTGAAGAAGGGCATCTCGGGCGAGATCTGCTTCGTGCCCGGAGGCACAAAGAACAAGAGCATGTGATGTACGACGGCCCGATTGCCGGGGCGCCCTTCGGCGCCGATCACCCAGCGATCCTCATCGAAGGAAATGTCGGTGCGGAAGAACTTGTAGGGCACGGTCCCCTTGGCCGGAACATTGAAGGGCTCCGGCATGTTCACAACCAGATCGGGTTCGGGGATGCTCCAGTCTCCGGAGTACTGAGGTGGCGGAGGAAGGTCGGCGGGATCTCCCTCCGGCAGGCCGTTTTCCACCCACTCATCGACGACCCGTTTCTCATCGGCCGAGAGGCGGCTGTCGTTGCTGAAATGCCCGAATTCCGGATTGGCGTGCCAAGGGGGCATACGATCGGCGTCGACGGCCTCGCGGATCGTTTCGGCCCAACTGCTCACCTCGTGATATTGCGTGAGGGAAAACGGCGCGACCTGTCCGGGGCGATGGCAGACGACGCAGTGTTTTTGCAGGATCGGCGCCACGTGCTTCGCATACGTAATGTCGCCTTGCGGAGGTTTGCGGGCCGTGCGGCCGATGTGGCAGCCGACCGGTTCGGTTTCTGCCACGGAAACGTCGGCACCGGCCAGCACTTCATCGATGGCCACAGCCAGGTCACGGCGCGTTGGTTTGGGCCGCATGTAGCCGACGCCGAATTGGTCATCGATCCGTCCGCGGTAGCGGATCGTGCGTTGGGCGTCGAGCACGAATGCTTCGGGCGTGCGCTTGGCGCCGAACCGATCGGCGATGGTCGCTCGCGGATCTTTTAATACAGGGAGGGCCAACTTGTGGCTGCGAGCGAATTGGGCGATCTCGGCCGGCGAGTCTTGCTCGTTGGCATCGATGGCCAGGAAACCGACTCCGCGAGGTTCATATTCCGCGGCGAGAGCGGCCAATCGCGGCGCGAATTGCTGCACCACCGGACATTCGGCCCCGACGAAGACGATAACCACTGCCCGTCGCTCGGCCAGATTGCTCAATGCGTGCCAGTCGCCTTGGCCGTCCTGAAGTTTGAAATCGTCTATATGCTGGCCGAGGCCGGCTGCGTTGGCAAACAGGGGCATCGTCAACACGAGCCAGACGCTTAACGTGCGCATGAAAAGAAGGACTCCATAGAAGTGATCGTTCCCTGTCAAATTAGGGCGTGGAACGACCTCGATTGTCAAGCAGCTTTTGATCAGATTATGCCTGCGAACAAAGAGCGGCCGACAAAACGCGGAAGTTGGACCGCCGCGGGCAAAAATCGGCCGTGAAACGCCGATTTTTCGGAAGCTCGATCCGTTTTTATCGATTGCTCGAAAAGCATTGCAAAGCGGCACCAAGCCCTCGCGAGAGATGCACCCGATCTATCTGGATAGTTGCCACCGCCGCTTTTTGACATCTCAGAAAGCCGGCTATTGCTCTTGTGACGATGATCGGCGGCCGCTATCCTTCGGCCGCATTTCTGGCTTATATCTCTCGCCGGCTCAGGACGGAAATCGCTTCGGACGCCGGCGACAAAGACGCCCGTCTAGGACCGCAGATCGTGCCCGAGTCTCGCCCGATTATCGACCGTGCGTCGCGTCTCATCCGCTGGCTGACGGCCGGCATGGCCGTATCCCTCGGCGGTTGCAGTGTCGCGTCACATGCACACAACGCCCAAGGCGTTTCGTTCTACCAGCAAGGCCGATATCAAGAGGCCGTGCAGAACTTCGAACGGGCGATCGCCAACGATCCGAAGAACGCCGACGGCTATTACAACCTGGCCGCGACCTATCACAAGTTGGGCCTGGTATCGCACAACGAGAATGAACTGAAACAGGCCGAGAACCTGTATAACCAGTGCCTCGATCGCGATGCGAATCACCGCGACTGCTATCGCGGGCTAGCCGTACTATTGGCCGAAGAGGGACGCAGCGACGAGGCCTTCCGCCTGCTGGAGGGCTGGAGCACCAACAATCCGTCTTCCGCGACGCCCAAGGTGGAGTTAGCCCGTCTCTCCGAGGAGTTTGGCCGCTACGACGTGGCCAAGGCGCACCTCGAAGACGCCCTCCAGACCGATCCACACGACGCGCGGGCCTTGGCCGCCCTCGGTCGATTGCGAGAACGTTCGGGGAATCAGGGACAGGCGCTGGCGGTGTATCAACGGTCGTTGTGGAACAATCCCTCGCAGCCCGACGTGGCGGCGCGTGTGAGCACGCTACAGTCGGCGTTGAATCCTCCCTCGTTCACCAACTCTCCCGGTGCGACGCGGATGGTTAATACCAACCCGGCGCCCGCCGGCCGCTACTAACAGCGGCCGGTAAGGACGGATCGAGCGACCGCTGTAGGTCGCCGGGCCCCTCAGCCCATATCGGCCGGTGTCGCCTTACAGTCTGCCGAAAGTGCTCAGACGTCCCATGGTGCCGCTTTCCAATGCACGGCCCGCGGGCGTGATGAGCTGCAAGGGGCCGCACTCGACGTCGTTTCGACCCGTCGCGCGGATAAGCAACTCCTGTAACTCACGCGGACCGAAACCCGGCGTGTGGCACGTCAACAGCAGCAGTTGGCGATCGGCGTGAAGCAAGCGGGCGCAGTCCGTGACCAGGCCGGTGAGGTCATCGGCCAATTTCCAGAGCTTTTTGCCGGCGCCGTGTCCGAAACTGGGCGGATCGAGGACCACCGCGTCGTAGCGGTTGCCCCGTTTCAGCTCGCGGCGCACAAAGGTTGCCGCATCGTCGACGATCCAACGGATCGGTGCGTCGGCTAACGCAGAGAGCTCGGCATTTCGCCGCGCCCAGGCGACCGTGTTGCGAGCCGCGTCGACGTGGACGACTTCCGCCCCCGCCGCCGCAGCCGCCAGAGTGGCGGCCCCGGTGTAGGCAAACAGATTCAGCAGTTTAGGTCGGCCGCCGGCAATGGCGATCTGCTCGGCGAGCCAATCCCAGTTCGAGGCCTGTTCGGGAAACACGCCAAGATGCCCGACGGGCGTAGTCTTCAGGTCCAGTACCACGCTCCCGTGACGTATCGTCCAAGGGTTTGCCGTAACCGGAGCTTGATCATCGCGCCAGTGCCAGATGCCGCGATCGGCGCCGGTGCGCTCGAAGCGGGCCATCGCACGCAGCCACGGCTCGGATTCGGCCGGTGCGATGCCTTCGGCGGCGGGTGAGGGCCGGTCGGTCAGATAGGGCCCGAACCGCTCTAGCTTGCGGCCACGGCCAAAGTCGACCAGTTGGTATTCCGCGGGCGCGAACATCGGGTAGCCCAAGCGCCCCTTGGTAATTCTACCGCGTCTTGAACTTTGATTTTCCCTTCGCCGTCGCGGGCGGGGGAGAACTGTCGGCGAGCCAGCGGAGTACGAAGCGGGCTTGTATTTCTAGTCCGCCGGTCCAGTAATCGTCCAGCAGTCCCGCCAGCACCACGTCGGTCGGCGCGTCGGGGAGTGTGCGCTGCCGCTCGATCATGTCGCCGACGAAGGAGGCCAACTGCTTGGGCAAAACGCTCACCGCAGCCTGGGCATGCGCCGGGTCGAGTTTGCTGAGCCGACCCAACCCTTGCATGGCGGAAGCCACCGCGGGCGAACGGCTTTCGAGCAAAATGGAGTAGTCGCGGCGAAAATCGGCGATCGTCAGCTTCTCCAGGCCGCCCGATGCGAAGCGGTGTACGAGCGTCGGTTCGATCATCCCTGCCACCAGCGCTGCCGCCAAATGACCCAACGGTCCGGTCGTATTGGAGTCGATGCGCATCAACTCGCGCTGGGCGCCGCGATCGTCGTTGGCGTAATAGAGCACGGCCGCACGGGCCAGCCGGCAGGGCCAACTATCGGCCGCAAAGATCTCTTGGCAGGTGCCGAGCGTCTCGGCGGCGATCGCCAGGGCGTTTTCGCTGCGCGGTGCGCGCTCGGGCGACAACGGCTCGGCGGGTATTAAATACGTGTCGGCGGTGTTCGTGGTCGCGTCGAGGTCGGGCAGGAAATATGCGCCCAATAAGCCTTGCCAAACGTCGAAACCCTGTTTGTCGGCCGCCAGTGCCACGCCCTCCCAGGCTCGCCACAGGTGGGCCAACTCGCAGATTCCGAAGGCCGACAGGCTCGTCATGGGCCGCCTGGGATCGCGGTCGTTGCGGTCCCCTTCGGCAATGCGTCGCATATCGGCGATCGACGTTTCGAGCCGCCGCGACGCCGCCGAGAGCGTCGCTTCCTGCTCGTGTTTGTTGTCGTATACGCTGGCCTTCAGCAATCGGCCGGTCGTCGCATCGGCTTCGAGCAAGGCGTTCTTGGTCTTGATCCGCAGCACGCCATGGTCGACGACACATGGCGCTTCGGGTAGGTGGGCCAAGATGAGGAACGCCGCCGGCGCCAGGTCGAGATCGACGGCGATCGGTTTGGCGCCCTGGCGGGGATCGATGCGACTCAATTCGGGATCGATCGAGACGGCCAGTTTGCGTTGTTGCCGCGGATCCGGCTGCAATTTCAAGCGCAACGACAACTGCTTCTCGCCCGGCGACGTGGCAAACAGCCGGTCGCGCATGGGCGAATAAAGGGTGATCTCGCCGGCCGTCATTTCCAGCCCCGCCAGGCAGTGCAAGGTCTCTTCCTTCGGCGGGGCTGTACCCGTGAGGCTGCGAAGCTTGAAGAGCACCCCCTTGGAGAGCGCTCGGCTCGGATCGCTGACGTCGGCACGCACGAACACGCCGCGAGCCGATACGACGGTTTGCATGGTGCGCACACCCAACGAAGCATCGCGTAGCGTCAGCACGAGGTCTTCCTTGCCCGAGTGGACCTGATCGACCAGCCAGCTACGCAACCGCAACAACCCTTGTTCTTCGGCAGAAAATTGCTCACCGAGCAATGGTCCATCGGCCACCTCGATCAGCTTGAGCCTCAGATTCACTGCGGCATCGCCATCCTCGGAGGGCACCGGCACTGCCGCTACGAAGACAAACCGCGCCGACTCATAGAGTCGTATCTGCAAATTCGCCAACCGCGAATGCTTCAGCGGCTGTCCGGGCGCCAATTCCAGATACCTCAGAATGGCATCCGGCGAATGCCGTTCGGCCCCCAAAACCTCGACGGATCCGATGATACCGGGAGGGCCTTCGTCTTCGACTTCGACGACCAGTTCGGCTTCGCCCCGATTGCGCAGGGCAACAATGTCGACCTTTAATTTGGGAAAGAAATAGCCCGCCTCCGCAAAGGCCACATAGACCTGCCGCCGGAGCTGCTCGCGAGACCAGTGGTTGAAGCGGGCCGGTTTGCCCGGCAGCCAGATCGGTTGCTCGGCCACGTCGTCGATCACGATCAGCCCTTCGCTCGGCTGCCAGACGATCCGGGCATCGTCGCGGAGCACGGGATGTGGTGTGCCCAGCCAGCGCGCCAAGTCTTGCGGAGCTACGTGGGATTGGCCCAGGATGCGAATTCCCTGAGCGATATAACGCGGACCCTCGTTCACCTGCACGCGAATACGGTGCGCCGCGAGATCGGGCCGTGCGGCGATCGTCGCGTCGGCGAATCCGGCGCGGCGGTAGCCGGCCTCGATGCGCCGGCAAATCGTGGTTAGCAGTGGCTCCAGCGGAGCGGCCGGTTCGGCCGCCAGCAGGAATTGTAAGTCGCCGCTGAGCGATTCCCTGAGCTGCTCCTGCGTGGCGAACTTGGTGCCGGTGATTTCGATGCGATCGACGGTCCCCATGTCGCCGACCAGCGGCGGAGCGGCGCTCGCGGCGGTGGGCCATGTCGCGGTTAAGAGTATGATCAGAAAGCAGTTATGGAAACGGCGCATACGACCCTCGGTGAGCGGTTCCGGGGGCGTAACATAGTCGCTTCGCGGCAGATAGCCAATGGCGATTGGGAGTCGCCGATCGGCCGTTTTCACTACTTGCAGTCACGTCGCCTGCCTCGAACCCGCTAGTCCGTCACAGGTCGCCGACAGCTCGGCGGAGGCGGAACCATGCCAGCGCCGCGTCGTACGTCGCATTGTAGAAATTGGCATAGGCCTGCACGCGTTGCGCCTCGGCGTCGAGCACCTCGGTATAGGTGCTGAGTTGCTGGCGATAACGGTCCTGCACCACGTTCACGTTCTCTTCCGATTGTCTGACCGCGACCCGCGAAACGACGATGCGCTCCCGTGCCTCGGCCAGATTGATCCAACGTGTCCGCACTTCCAGGGCGATCGCGGCGGCCTCGTCGGCCCGTTGTCGCAACAGGGCCCGGCTTTGCTGCTCTTGAGCTTCTGCTTGTCGCCTCGCGGTGCCGCCGTCGTAGAAATTCCAGCTTCCGACGGCGGTGGCGGCCAAGATGTTGTTGTTCGTCAGGCCGTTGAGCCCCAAATAGACATAGTTCACGGCAACGTTGACGTTGGGGCGTACGCCCGCGCGAGTCACCTCGGCCTGCGCGAACTGCGCTCGAGCTTGCTGCGTCAACGATGCCAGTTCGGGACGCGATCGGAGGGCCTGGCTGGTGAGCCGTACCAACTCCTCCTGCTCCATTCCGGTGATGTTTTCCGGTGGTTCCTCGGTGGTCGCCGGCCCTCGTGGCCCTCGTTGAGCGCGAGCGATGACCGGTGTTTCGGGCGGAGCCACCTCTTGCAACTCGGTGGTGAAATCGAGCGGCCGCATCAGGTAGCGATTGTAGGTGCCCCAGGCGTTGGTCAGCGCGTTACGCGTCTGGATCTCGCGCAGCCGGGCGTTGGCGAGTGACACTTCCGCCGACAGTTCTTCGTTGCGGGTGGCCATGCCGACCCGTTGCCGGTTCTTCACGTCTTCGAGGAACGATCGTAGGCGGTCCACGTCGCTGGTGGCGACCTGCAAATTGCGTTTGCCCTGCAATACGCCGACGTAACCTTCGGCCACGCTCAGCTTCAGATCGAGCGCCGTGCGACTTTGATCGGCCCGCTGGCGCCCCGCCTGGGCTCCCGCGACGTTGATGTTGCCGCGTATACGTCCCCCGGCATAAATGGGCTGACTGAGCGATGTGAACGCGAGCGGGATGTTGTTCTGGTTCGTGCCGAAAACGAACGGAAAGCTGCTGATGGCGGCCTGTCCGCCCGACTGTCCCAAGTTGCCGGTATTCACATTCGGAGTGCGGCTCATGAGCTGCGCGTCGACTGCATTGAGCGAGCCCTTCGGAAGGCGGCCGCGCTCGGCGGCGGAAAGGTTCAATCCCGCCGCGCTGGTGTTGATTCGCTGGGCCTGCAACTGAGGATTCGCCGACAGCGCGAGCTGCCACGCGTCGTTCAGGTTCTCGGCACGCAGCAACTCCGCCCCCAACAGCAGGATCAGTTGGGCGAAGATCAACGGGAGCTGGCGTTCGGCCTTCATGGAGCAGATGCAGCAAGGATTACAGGCAGTGGTCCGCCGGCTTTTCCGCTTGGAGCAACATTATCGCATCGTCCAGGGATAGGGGTCGGGTTGACTTATCCAGGGCCCGACTCCGATTTGCATATACTCACACCCAGGCGCGATGGCCCAGCTTGTGTAAATTTCCGATTGGCGCTCCAGGGGGCTTGCGTCGCCTGGGCTGGCAATCAATGCTGGCGGGATCGTCTGAGTCTGGTCGGGAGGTCTGGAGTGCCGGCACAAAATAGCCCGCGGGGAATGACGGCGGTTGTAACTTTGGGATTCTGCGTCTGCGCCATCGCAGGCGAGGGTCCGAAGCCTCCGGCCATCGCGCAGGTTGTTCCCGTGGAGGACTATGTAGGGCTGGTTGCCAGCTTTCGCCAGCATTTGCGGGAAATGCTGATCGACGAGCAGACGTTCCTCGACAGTTCACACAAGGTGAGCCGCGATGCCCAAACGCTCGCGGCGGTTGCGCTCGTCTTGGGGCTGGATGAGAAAGATCACCCGCTCAACGGCGCCGCGCCGGCCCTGCTTCAAGCGGCTCGACAGCTTGCCGAGGCAAAACATTATGCCGCCGCGCAAGAAGCGATGACAGCGCTCGATCGCGCTCTGGACGAGCAACGGACGGCGGCACAGCCGATCAAACCCGAAAAAGTGGCCTCGTTGGGTCAACTTATGAAACAGGTCTCGTTCGCCCAGAATCGCTTGCGACGTGGCGCGCGGCGAATCGACGATGACAAGGAGTCGAAGGTCCGCGATGCGGCACTCCTGGCGGCGATCGCCCAAGCCACGATCTACGACGACGACCGCTTGGACACGCCGGCGCGACGCGAACAGTGGTACCGGTTCTGCGGTCAAATGCGCGACTCGGCGGGTGACCTCAGTCGTGCGCTAAGGGCGACCGATAAGGAAGGGACGGAACGTGCCCTCCGAGAGCTGGGGCGGAGTTGCGATGTGTGCCATGCCGCCTTCCGCTAGGGCGAAGTACATTTTTTTACGAGTAACCGACAGAACCGGATCGAGCTCCAAGGCATCGGCGTTCCACGGCCGATTGCTCGCCCACGGCGCTCCGGCTTCCGGGTTTTGTCGGCCGCTCTGAGACTGCCAAGGAACGGATGCCATTCTAGGAATCATCGACAGCAGCCGGTCCTACTTCGCCCCCATGCACACTCCGTTTCCGGCCGGTCAGTTCACGCAGCCGCTTCCCTATGGCGCCAACCTGCGCGAAGGCGGCGTGCAGTTCGCCGTCTTCAGCCGCTCGGCCTCGAGCATGCGCGTGCTGCTGTACAACAACGTGAGCGACTTGGAACCGGAGCATATCGTCCACTTCCATCCCGAAGAGGACCGCTGGGGCGACATCTGGAGCATGTTCGTGCCGGGTATCGGCGCCGGGCAGCTCTATCATTTCCAGGCCGACGGACCGTTCGAGCCGGAACGAGGGCACCGCTTCAATCCGGCCGCCCGGCTGCTCGACCCCTATGCTCGAGCTCTCGCGGGCGAGTTTCTGCCCGCCATCGACGGCATCGTCCGGCCGCCCAAGTGCGTGGTCATCGACGATGCGTTTGACTGGCAAGGCGACCGGCCGCTGGGCCGTCGCTTGTCGGAAACGATCATCTACGAGATGCACGTGCGGGGCTTCACCCGTTCGCCGACCAGCGGCGTCGAGCGTCCGGGCACGTATTTGGGCCTCATCGAAAAGATCCCGTATTTGCAATCGCTCGGCATCACGGCGGTCGAGTTGATGCCGGTCTTCGAGTTTCCCGTGAACCACTGGTTGGGTAAGCCGGAGGTGCGGCCCAATTACTGGGGTTACGATCCCATGGCGTTCTTCTCGCCGCACCGGGGTTATGCGCTGTCCGAGCAGCCCGGCGCGCAGGTGGCCGAGTTCAAACAAGCGGTGCGGGCACTGCATCAAGCCGGCATCGAAGTGATCTTGGACGTGGTCTTCAACCACACGGCGGAAGGAAACGAGCGCGGGCCGACGCTCAGCTTCAAGGGGTTGGAGAACCGCGTCTATTACATGCTGGCGAACGGCGGCGGTTCCTACCGCAACTACAGCGGTTGCGGCAACACCGTGAACGGCAACCACCCGATCGTGCGCGAGATGATCTTCCTGTGCCTGCGGCACTGGGTGCAGAACTACCATGTCGACGGTTTTCGTTTCGACCTGGCATCGATCCTCAGCCGCGACCGGAACGGAGATCTGGTACCCAACCCGCCGCTGGTCGAACTGATCGGCGAAGACCCCTTGCTCGCGCGAACCAAGATCATCGCCGAAGCGTGGGATGCCGCGGGGGCGTACCAGGTCGGCTCGTTCTCCAATCGTCGTTGGGCCGAATGGAACGGCCGTTATCGCGACGACGTGCGACGGTATTGGCGCGGCGACCAGGGCATGGCCGGTGCGCTGGCCACGCGGCTGGCCGGTTCGAGCGATCTGTATGGACCGAGCGGACGGCAGCCGTACCACAGCATCAATTTCATTACCTCACACGACGGCTTCACGCTCAACGATCTGGTCAGTTATCAGGAAAAACACAACACGGCCAACGGCGAAGAGAACAGGGACGGGGACAATATGGGTTACAGTTGCAACTACGGCGTCGAGGGGCCGACGCGCCGGCAAAGTGTACAGAAGGTGCGGGCCCGGCAGATCCGCAATTTCCTCTCGACGTTGTTCCTCAGCCAGGGCGTGCCGATGTTGCTCTCGGGCGACGAATGCCGCCGCACGCAGCAAGGCAACAACAACGCCTATTGCCAGGACAACGACGTATCGTGGTTCGACTGGGGCCTGGTCGACAAGAACGCCGACCTATCGAGGTTCTGCCGCGGACTGATCGCCTTCCGCCGTCGCCAGCCGACCGTGCGCCGCGCGAACTTTCTCGTCGGCGAACCGGCCGTGCCCGGTCTGTTACCCGATGTGAGCTGGTTCAGCCCGGAAGGAGGCCAGGTCGATTGGACGGGCGAGGAGCACAGCCTGGTCTGTTTGTTCGGCGCTTCGCCGACGAGCGGCCCGAGTGCCGCCACGGCCCGGCATGTTTTGATCTTCACGCATGCCGGTCCGCACCCGCGCGAATTCTCGATTCCGTCCACGGCCCGTAACATCGAATGGCGGTTGTTCATCGACACCGCCGCCGAGACCCCCAACGACATCTATCCCGAGGCCGACGGACCCGCTCCCCTCGACGAAAAGATTCAGGTCGTCGAGCACTCGCTGGTCTGCTTCGTCGCCGCCAATTAGCGGCCGACGGCTATTCGTCCCACCCTTCGAGGATGCGCTCGACCTCTTCTTTGTGTCGCGTCTCGTCGGTGATCTGGTTTTCCAGTTCGACCTTCAAGCCGACGTCGCCGAAGGCCTCGGCCTGCTCGACGCGCTGCTTGTAGTCGGCGATGGCCTGTTTTTCGGCCTGCAACACATTGAGCAGCATCTCGCGCGGAGTGCTCGCCTCGGGCACGGGTCGAGGGGTGGTGGTCGGCTGACCGCCGAGGGCCGCGATCTTGTCGGACAGGAACTGCGCGTGCCCCTGCTCGTCGCCGATCTCGGCTTGGAACAAGGCCCTCAGCTCCTTCCGATACGGACCGGTGAGGATCGCCGAATAGTTCAGATACATGATGATCGCTTGCAGTTCGCCAGCCAGATCTTCATTCAAGCCTTCCAACAGTTCGGCGAGGACTTCGTCGTTCTGTCGCCCGTTCCCTTCATCGGATGTGTGGTTCTGATTTTCTCGCATGCCGACTGCCATGACCGGTCCCCCGTGATCGTGTGTTTCGGTGTATCCTTCTCGCCGCACAAGGCCGGTCGAGTTGCGGGCAGGCGTCGCAAAGAGCGTGCCCCTTGTGAAGGCGAAACGCATCATCGGTGTTTAGACGATGTCGAGAAGCGCTGGGTCATCCAAAAAAAGGTATACTGGCATACATCTTGCTGTGAAGTGAGCGCTTTTCTGCAAGCCAAAAACATACGATCGACTTGGAAGGAGTGAGTCATGGCGACGACCGAGTTCACCTCGCGGCAATCGGGTTCTGGCAGGGAGAGATGGCCGTGCATGGGATCGCATGCGATCAACATGAGCGAAACGGAACGCACGCTCAGCGTGATCGGGGGAGTCGCGCTGGCGATGTTCAGCCTGGCGCGTATGCCGAAGACGAGCTTGGTCTTGCTGGCCGGAGGCGCGTGGGCGGTGTATCGCGGAATCAACGGTCACTGCCACGTTTACGAACAGTTGGGCATCGATCACGGCGAATGAGCGCACCTTGCCTGGCAAGCTGTCGCCCGGCGTACTAAACTCGACGGCAGCATGGCTGCCAACCTGACGCCGCAGTATCTCAAGGCCGAAGAAGAGTATCGCCGCGCCGCCAGCGCGGAAGATGAGCTGAAGTGGCTCGAGGTGATGCTGCGCGAAATGCCGAAGCACAAAGCTTCGGAGAAGTTGCAGTCCGAGCTGAAGCAAAAGATCAGCCGGGCCAAACGGGACGTCGAGGCCGAGCGCAAGGCCGGCAAAAAGGGACACAGTGTCCGCATTCCACGGCAGGGCGCGGGCACGGCCGTGTTGTTGGGTGGTGCGAACGCGGGCAAGAGCCAATTGCTCGCGGCGCTCACGCGCGCCACGCCGGAGATCGCGCCGTATCCGTTCACGACCCGTGCGCCGCAGCCCGGCATGATGCCCTGGGAAGACGTGTCGGTGCAACTCATCGACATGCCCCCGATCACCAAGGACTACATGGAACCCTACGTGCAGGGTATCGTGCGCGGTGCCGAGGCCGTGGTTCTCGTCGTCGATCTGGGAAGCGACGATGGCATCGAGCAACTCCAAGAGGTGCTCGATCGCCTGGCCGCCACCAAGACCCGATTGGCGCGGGTGTCGTCTCTCGACGAAGAAGACGTCGGCATCTCCTACACGCAGACGCTGCTGGTGCCGAACAAGGTCGATCTCGACGATGCGGCCGGCCGTATCGAACTGCTGCACGAGCTCTGTCCACTCGATTTCGCCGAGTATCCGATCTCGGCCCTGAACGGAACGGGTGTCGATGTGCTGCGCGATGCAATCTACGGCGCGCTCGACGTGGTTCGCGTCTACACCAAGTCGCCGACGGCGAAAACGGCCGATTACGACAGGCCGTTCACGCTCCGCCGCGGCAGCACGCTGGTTGACGTGGCGGCCCTGATTCATAAAGATCTCGCTGCCGAACTCAAATTTGCCCGCGTCTGGGGAAGCGCCGTCCACGACGCGTCGGTGGTGAAAGGCGATTATGTGCTCAGCGACAAAGACGTCGTCGAGGTGCACACGTAGGCGCCGGCACGCGGAGAGAAACCGTCAATCCAGGAGAACCGTCGATGGCGACCATGAAAGCAGTGCAAGTGGGCCGGCCGGGTGGCGAGTTTGAATTGATCGAGCGGGAAGTGCCCGAACCCGGACCACGGCAAGTGCGCATCAAAGTGCAGGCCTGCGGCGTCTGCCACAGCGATCTATTCGTCAAGGAAGGGCACTGGCCCGGAATTGCCTATCCGCGCATCCCTGGCCACGAGGTCGCCGGACGCATCGATAAGGTAGGTGGCGAGGTGACCGCCTGGAAGGTCGGAGAGCGTGTCGGCGTGGGGTGGCATGGGGGCCACTGTTTCGAATGCGATCGCTGCCGATCGGGCGATTTCATTAACTGCCGGCAGATGCACATCACGGGCATTTCCAGCGACGGCGGTTATGCCGAATATATGGTTGCGCGAGAGGAGGCGCTGGCCCGCATCCCCGCCGCTCTCGAAGATGTGGACGCCGCGCCGCTGCTGTGTGCGGGCATCACCACGTTCAACGCCTTGCGGAACAGCGGAGTGCCTGGAGGCGACCGGGTGGCGATACAGGGCATCGGCGGCTTGGGGCACCTGGCGGTGCAGTTTGCCAGCAAGATGGGGTTCGTCACGGTCGCTATTTCGGGCGGCAAGGACAAGGAAGAACTGGTCCGCCGACTGGGGGCGACCCATTACCTCGATTTCCGCACCACCGAACCGGTAGCCGGACTCAATCAGTTCGGTGGCATGCACCTGATCCTGGCGACGGCGCCGAGTAGCAAGGCCATCGCCCCGATGATCAACGCCCTGACCGAGCGCGGGAAGCTCCTTATCGTCGCGGCGCCCCCCGACTCACTCGAGATCTCGCCGGTGATGCTGCTGTCGGGCCGCTCGATCGCCGGCTGGCCATCGGGAACGGCGAAGGATTCCGAAGAGACGCTCGACTTCAGCGCCGTCTGCGGCGTGCGGCCCATGATCGAGGTCTTTCCGCTATCGCAGGTCAACGAAGCGCATGCACGGATGACGTCCGGCAAAGTGCGTTTTCGGGCCGTTTTGAAAATCGGTCAGGGTTAGCGGCCAGCGCGTAGCGGTGCTGCGACAAGTCGCTGAGCGCGCTCGCACACTTTTGCGGACATCGCTACGTCCGGTCCTGTGCGAGCGCGCTAGCGCCCAAAACGGTGCCTGGTCTACCCGCCTCTGCTACTAACCGTTCGGACCGGGTACGTAGATCATCCATCCCAACCCGAAGCGGTCGGCGAGCATGCCGAAGCACGGCGAGAAGAATGTCTTGGTGAGCGGCATGCGGACCTGCCCACCTTCGCCGAGAGCCTCGAAGATGCGCTTGGCCTTGGCCTCATCGCTCAGGGTGAGCGAGAGCGAAATGCCTTCGAACGTCGCCTTGCCTTGGCAGTGGCAGTCCGAGGCCATCAGCGAGCTGTCGCCTACGCGGAAGGTCGAGTGCAGGATCTTGTTCTCCGAGCCGGTAGGAACCATGCCCGGCGCGGTGGGTTCGGGGCTCTCTTTGTATCGCATCATGAAGACCACTTCCGCGCCGATGGTGCGGCGGTAGAAGTCGAGAGCTTCCTCCGTGCGGCCGTCAAAGTTCAGGTAGGGTTGGACTTGCATGGCATCTCCTTGCGGATTTTGGGGGTACTGATCGCTGGTGCGGCTGCGCCGTCCCGGTCTCACCAATTAGTCGAACGAACAGCAGCCCGATCGACACGACCGCGAAGATTTTCGGAAGTTGCCGCAGAACGGCCTGGCCAAAGGCAATCGTCCAGACCGTCTTGGAGCGTCCGCGGACATGTAGAACGGGCTGGATTGTAAGGCGCGCGACGGGCGCGTGCTACCACTCGTACCAACGAGAGGGGCGACTGCGACGAAGAAAGTGTGATGATCGGCGCGGAAAGTGCGGCTTAAATCGGGGGCCGGTTTGGCGTAGCGGGCGAGCCGACCGGCCGTTTTTCCTTACCAAAGACTATCGGGAGGTGCGGATATGCCGCGCAGAAACGGTGCTCCACGCATGATGACCGACACCGGCGCCAGCCTTTCTGCTGGTGCCCGCGATTATTGGCAGCACGGGCGCGATGCCCTCCGCGACCTGGACGACCGGTTGGAAGACACAGTGCGCGAACATCCGTTATCGACGATCTTCGCCGCGGTGGGTTTCGGCATCGCCGTGGGCATTTTACTGACGGTTGCGTGCCCCGCCGCCTTCCCACAGTTGAAGCACGGGCGGCACTAAGAGCGCCTGACAAAAGTCGGAGCGCCGCGGGCAAAAAATCGGCCGTGAAACGCCGGTTTTGTGAAGCTCGATCCGGTTTTGTCGGTTGCTCTAAAGTTTGCTGCGTTCGGCCCGACCTTCGACGAGCCGCACCACCCGATCGGCGCGCTCGGCGATGGCCATGTCGTGCGTGACCATGACGATCGTGAGCTGCCGCTCGCGGTTCAACCGACCCAGGATCTGTAAGATCTCCTGACCGGTACCGCGATCGAGGTTGCCCGTAGGTTCATCGGCCAACAAGACCTGCGGGCCCGAGATCAGCGCCCGCGCGATGGCGGCGCGTTGCATCTCGCCGCCCGATAGTTCACGCGGCCGATGTTTGAGCCGATGGCCGAGCCCTACCACGTTGAGCAGTTCTTTGGCCCTGTCGGTATACTCGCGCCGCCGGCGCCAATATCCCAGAATGCTGGAGGAGATCATCAGCGGCGAAAGCACGTTCTCCAGCGCGGTCAGTTCTGGCAACAAGTGGTAGAACTGGAAGATCATGCCGATCTGGCCGTTGCGCACCCGATCGCGCTGGCCGTGGGGCAGGTTGTCGATGCGCCGACCCTCGTAATGCACCTCGCCGCTGTCGGGCGCGTCGAGCGTGGCCAGGATGTGCAGCAGCGTGCTCTTGCCCGAACCACTCTGGCCGATGATGGCCAGGAATTCGCCCCGGCGCACCTCGACGTCGACGCCGCGTAACACCGGGATCGGCACGCCGCCTTTGCGATAGGTCTTGGTCAGTCCCTGCGACTTCAGTTGCACCGCGGCGTCGGGCGCGGTCGGTACGTGCGGCACGGCCGATTCACTGCGTCGCCGCGGCGTGCGTAAGGCGGCAGATTTGGTTTCACTCATAGCGGAGTGCCTCCACGGGGTGCAATCGAGCAGCTCGGCGGGCCGGCAACACGCTGGCCATCACGGCGATCAACATCGCGCCGCACACGATCCAGGTGACCGTCCACGGCTCGATAATCGTGGGAATCTTGTAGAAGTAGTAGATCGACGGGTCGAACACCTCGTGCCCCGTCAGCCAACTCAGGCCCTTGGCGATCTGGTTGATGTTCGTGACGAACATCAGCCCGAGCACCATTCCCACCCCGGAGCCCACCATGCCGAGCGACAACCCGTAGGAGAGGAAGATGCCCATGATGCCGCGGCCCGACGCGCCCAATGCCTTGAGCACGCCGATGTCGCGCGTCTTTTCGATCACGATCATGAAGAAGATCGCCAAGATGCCGAATCCGGCCACGGCGATGATCAGGAACAAGAGGATGTTCAGAATCGATGTTTCCATCTGCACGGCGGCGAGCAGCGGTCCCTGCTTGTCGCGCCAGGTCGAGACGGAATAGAGCTGCATCGCGAACGACTGGCGGAGCTTGTCGCGCACCAGTTCGGCGTCGCGCTCGTCCTTCAATCGAATCTGGATGCTGTTGGCATCACCGATGTTCGTCTGGGGATTGAGCGTGCCGCGCAGCTTCTGCAATTCCTGGATCGGCACGAAGACGAACGTCGAGTCGTATTCGCTCATCTTGCTCTCATACAGGTCGACGATCGTGAACCAATCGGTCGCCGCCCCCGGCGGATTCGCGGCATTGGGGAAGGTCAGCCGCACGTCGTCGCCGGGCAGCAGCAAGAATTGCTCCTGACCGCTCTCGTCACGAAAATTTGAGAGTGCCACGCCGAGCACCAATCCGGTGTGCTGTTCCTTGGCCGGATCGAAGGTCTCGGCCTGCGGTTGGAACGGATCGGCCGCCATCGACGTTGGGTGGCCAGCCGGTTCCTCGCTGTCCGCTTCCTCTTCGCCCGAAGTGAGCATCACTTCGCGGTCGTTCAGCCCAGCCGTGCTCTCCGATCCGTCCGGGACTAGATTCCCACTGGGCTCGGGCGGCTCGACACGCTGCGGATGTTCGGCGTCGAACGCCTTTTTCCGTTCAACGCACCAACGCCGATACGACCAGCCCGCCTCACCCAGGGCGCTGCGACCGCCGGCCGGAGCGCCGTCCTGGCGATCGGCCGTATCGAACCCGCCATCGCGTAGCTCGAAACTCATCTTCTCGCGGTTGCCCGGATGCAGCAGATATTTGCCGAAATCGCTGGCCTGCCCCTGCGTTTTTTCGTCGATGCCGATCAGGGTGACCGGCCGGGTATACGACTTGCCGGAGTACTCGAACGTCAGCATGGCCGGCACGTGGACCGTGGGTGTCATGCCGGCGATGTAGTCGCCGGCGACGTCCCGGATCCGGTCCATGTGATATTCGGGATCGTCGAAGCCCGTGCCGTGCGACTCGAAGATCACGTCGGACAGGATGCCGTGGATCCGGTCCTTCATCTCGTGCGCGAAGCCCGACATGACGGAGTTGACGACGATCATCGTCGCCACCCCGAGCGTCACGCTGATGACCGAAGCCAGCGCGATATAACGGGTGCTGAGATAGCGCCAGCAGAGAATCAGTTTGTACATGGGCTCGTCCGTGAGCAGGGGAGGGGGAAGTTCGAGCGGCCAATCCATCCGCCGCTCGCTCGTCGGGTCTATCCTTCGGGTCTCAACAACGGGAAGAAAATCACATCGCGGATGGTTTGGCTATTGGTCAGCAGCATCACCAGGCGGTCGATGCCCACGCCCAGGCCCCCGGCGGGCGGCATGCCGTGCCGCAGGGCACGGATGAAATCGTGGTCCATCTTGGCCATCGAGTCTTCTTCCTTCTGGCCGGCGAGCTGTGTGCGGAAGAGTTGTTCTTGCAGATCGGGATCGTTCAACTCGGTGTAGGCGTTGGCCACCTCCATCCCCTGTACGAACAGCTCGAATCGCTCGGCCACCGCCGGGTTCGATCGTTTGCGCTTCGTCAGCGGGCAGATGCTGGCCGGATAATCGAGCACGAAGACGGGGCCGACGAGTCGGTCTTCGACCCGTTCCTCGAACACAAAACTCTTCACGACGTCGGGATGCTTGCCCGCGGTATCGAAGCCGATCTCCTCGGCCAGCTTCTTAATACCGGCTTCGTCGGCGGGCTCGACGCCCGTATGTTCGGCAAACAGCTCGTCGTAGGTCTTGCGGGCGAAGGGAGGCGAGAAATCGATCGTCGCCTCGCCCCAGGGAAGCTGAAACGGCTGCCCGGTGGCGCGGATCGCTTCGACGATCAGCTTCTCCGTCAGATCCATCATGCTGCGATAGTCGCCGTAGGCCTGGTAGGCCTCGAGCATGGTGAATTCGGGGTTGTGCTTGGGGCTGATCCCTTCGTTGCGGTACACCCGGCCCAATTCGTACACGCGTTCCACGCCGCCGACCAGCAACCGCTTGAGGTGCAGTTCCAGGGCGATCCGCAGGAAGAGGGGAATGTCGAGTGCGTTGTGATGGGTCTTGAAGGGCCTGGCCGCGGCACCGCCGGCGATCGAATGCAGCGTCGGACCCTCGATCTCGACAAACCGCTCGCCCGCCAACGTGTTGCGGATCGATTGCACGATCTTAGTGCGGCTCAAAAAACGGGGTAGCACCCCATCGGTGTAGATCAGGTCGAGATAGCGCATCCGTTGCCGCAACTCAGGATCGGACAGGCCCTTGTGCTTGTCGGGATGCGGCTCGATCGACTTGCCGAGAAACTCGAGCTTCTCGGCGAAGATCGTCAGTTCGCCCTTGTTCGTGTGCTTCAGCTCGCCATCGACGCCAACCAAGTCACCCAGATCGAAACATTCGGCCAGCGTCCAATTGTCCTCGCCGACCTGGCTGCGGCCGATGAACACCTGGATCTGCTCGGTCCAGTCGCGGATCGTCAGGAAGATGAGCTTGCCTTGCAGACGTTGCAGCACGATGCGACCGGCGGCGCGGACCTTGGGGCCGTGCTCGAGCGGACGCTGCTTCCCCTCCGCCACAGTGGGCTCGACGGCGATTTCACTCTCGCGCGAACGGATGCTGGCAATCGGCTGGTGGTCGTCGTAGCGCTGGCCCCAGGGATCGACTCCCAACTCTTCGAGCTTGCGCAGCTTTTCCCGCCGCGAAGCCTCGTGCATGCCGGGCTGCGCTTCGTCGGAGGTCACACGGGGACTGGAAGAGGGGCTGGTCGGCTGCATATAAACTCAAGGGTCGAAACATTTTAGTAGAAGGGCCTCGCGGGTCAATGTCATCTGTCTATACTTGAATCATGCCAACCGCCGAAATACCGCCGTCGCGATCTGCCTTGGAGGTGAGCCGCCACATCCGCGTGCCGCTGGAGGAGTTCGAGTTCACTTACACGCGCAGTTCGGGGCCAGGTGGACAGAATGTGAACAAGGTGAACAGCAAGGCACAGCTCCGCTGGCCGGTGACTCGCAGCGCGGGTCTGCCCGAGCCGGTCCGCCAGCGTTTCTTGGCCCGCTACGCCAACCGTGTGACGGCCGAGGGCGACGTACTCATCACGAGCCAGCGTTTTCGCGACCAGGCCCGCAACGTCGACGACTGCCTCGATAAGCTGCGCGGTATGATTGCCGAAGTGATCGCCCCGCCGACCCCCCGGAAGCGCACTCGGCCCACCCGCGGCTCGGTCAAGCGCCGCCTCGACAACAAGCGCCGCACGGCCGAAAAGAAGGAAAACCGCCGCCACTTCGACTGAAAGCGCGGATCGCCGATGTCCTTTTTCGTGGACTATCGGCGAACGGAAGCCGTATTGGCATAGTCCTTTAGAAAACAGCGACCGGTTTTACGGCCGACGCATCTCGAACAGATCGCTGGTCCGGCAGTACCAGTCGGCACCGAGACGGGCGATGGTTTGCAGCTTCTTGGGATCCACGCGGCTGTTCGCCCCCAGGAGGTCGTCGTGGACGTGCATCAGCAACACCTCGCCGATCACCAAGTTCGCCGCCATCGGTCCGTTGCCGACCGGAACGATCTGGAGCACGCGACATTCCAGGTGGACGGGCGATTCGGCAACGCGCGGCGGCTTTACCTTGAGGGCCGGCAGCAGCGTTAGCTTGGCGAGATCGGCCTCGCTTTCGCCGTAGGGGAGTTCACTCGATGTGAGATTGACCTGCTCGGCCAGCGCGGCGACCGCGGCGTTGAGCACGAACTCACCCGTCGCCTCGACGTTGAGGAGCGTGTCCTTCTTCGAACCATCACGACGCAAGACCGGCGAGAAAACAACCGCCGGCGGATTCGCCCCGAAGGCGTTGAAGAAACTGAAGGGCGCCAGGTTCACGTGGCCTCGGTCGTCGACGGTCGTCGCCCAGGCGATCGGCCGCGGCGTGACGACATCGGTCAGCAGGCGATAGACGTCGACGGGCGGTGTGGTGGCGACGTCGACAATCATGGGCGTCAGGTCAGAATGGGTTTAATCACATCGCCCGCGACATCGGTCAGGCGGAAGTCTCGCCCGGCGTATCGGTAGGTCAGCCGCTCGTGATCGATTCCCATGAGGTGCAAGATCGTGGCATGATAGTCGTGTACATGGCAGCCGTCGGCGGCGACCTCGATGCCGTATTCGTCGGTCTCGCCGTAGGCCATGCCCCCTTTCACGCCGGCGCCGGCCAAGAGGCAACTGAAGGCCCGGTGCCAGTGGTTGCGACCCTTGCCGTTATCGGACCAGGGCGTGCGGCCGAATTCGGTGCAGATCGCCAGCAGCGTGTCGTCGAGCAGGCCCCGCTGGCGCAGGTCGCCGATGAGCGCCGCCAACGGACGATCGACCCGCGCGGCCTTGCCGCGATGTTGTTGCATGTCGCCGTGCGCGTCCCAGTTGTCGTGCGAGCCGGTGTCGATCAACTCGACGATCCGCACTCCCCGTTCGATCAACCGCCGGGCCAGCAGGCATTGGGCAGCGAACGAACGCCTGTCGCCGGGTGTGGTGCCGTAATCGGTCAACGTCGCCGCTGTCTCGCGGCCGAGGTCGAAGGCCTCGGGCGCTTCGCGCATCATGCCGCGGGCGACCTCGAAGCTGTTCATGCGTGCTCGCAGGTTGAGGTCGCCCGGGCGGCCGGCCGCGTGCGCTTCGTTGGCATCGCGGAGCATGATCTGTTCCAACTCGGCCAGCGTCAGGCTGGGTGCCGCGGATCGCAAGTTGGGGATCGGCTCGTCGCCCGGCACGATGCGGACGCCTTGATGGTAGGGAGGGAGGAAGTTGTTGTCCCACACCTGCGCGCCGGCATACGGCAGATGCTCGGCCAGCACGAGGTACGAGGGCAGGTTCGCGTTCCATGTGCCGAGCGCGTAGCTCAGCCAGGCGCCGATGCTCGGTAGCGGCACGGTGGCCGAACCGGTATGCATGGCCAGCGTGGCCTGAAAATGCTCGACGATGTCGGTATACAGCGAACGGATGACGCACAGTTCGTCGGCCACGCCGGACAGTTGCGGGAATAGCTCGCTGATCGGTAACCCGCTTTGTCCACAGGGGGTAAAGCGGAAGGGAGAGCCGAGCAACGGCTGGGCGATCGGGCCGCGCAGCTCATTGCCAGCGACGGTGCGTCCCTGGTCGGCTGCCAGTTTGGGCTTGGGATCGAACGTGTCGACGTGTGAAAAGCCGCCCGTCAGGAACACGAAGATCAACCGGCGGGCCTTCGCTTCGAAGTGACCGGCCCGCGGGGCGAGGGGATGCCCCTGATTCGCTTCCGCGGCCCAGGCCAGCCGCTCACGCAGCGCCCACGCCGCGGTGCCGCCGACACAGCCGGCCAGAAAGGCTCGACGATCGACACCTGGGAGAGCACGAGACACCGGTCGGTCGTTTGGTAGGCGCATGGCAGGGATTCCGTAACGGTAGATTGTCCCCGATTTGCCTGCCCCGCTCAATACAAAGGGCAAGATCGGCAAGGCAAGTAGAACGCCAAAAGGGCCGGAAAATCCCCGCAGTCCGCCACGACGTAGCCCCCGCCACGCAGGATGGTAAAGGCACGCCCGCTCGTTACGGCCCGTCTCTCGCCAGACCGGTGCTGTTTCGGTCCGAAGCCGGCCTATCGCGTTAAAAAAGGTTCATTTTGCTTGCAACCCTTGTGACGATTTAGGAAAATACGCTGGCAGGGATCTGGGCTGGGAACAGGGAGCGCGCCGTGAGTACTGTGGACAGTCTGAAGCACCAATGGCAGGAATGGACCGGCGATGAAGAGTCTCCGCTGGAAGGGGACACGCCGGCCTGGATCGTTAGTTTCTTGATCCACTTCGGCATCCTCATCGCGCTGGCGATCCTCGCGCAGCCTCATCGGTCGGTGGTGCAGCCCCTCACCGTCACTCCGCTCGACACGCAGGAGGTCGAGCACATCACCGAGAATCTGACGAACTTCGAGAATGACGCGAGCCTGGAGGTAGGTGCCGCCAGCCTCTCGGGCAGCGAGTCGGCCATGGCCATGGCCGAGAACCTGGCCGAAGAATCGAAAATCAGCGACGAGGTGCTCCAGACCTCCGCGGACATACAGGTGCCGATGCTGGCAAGCTTCTCGACGGCGCCGTTGGTGAGCGAAGACTTGATCATCAAGGGATCGGCGGGAGTCGGAGCGACGGGCGCCGCCGGCGCGGTCGACCGGCTGACCGAGGAGATCGCCGAATCGCTCGATGAACGCCGCACGCTGGTGGTGTGGGTGCTCGATCAGTCGTTGAGCATGCAGCCGCAACGCAAGGCGATCGTCGATCGGCTCGACCGCATTTACAAGGAGTTGGGGGTCGCGGATCTGCGCGATTCGTATAGCGGGGCGGCGAATGCGCCCCTGCTCGCCTCGGTGGTGGCCTTCGGCAAGAACGTGACGTTCCGCACGCCCGAGCCGAGCGACGACGTCGAAGAGATCAAGCGGGCGATCAACGGTATCGAGAACGATCCGTCGGGCGTCGAAATGACGTTCACGGCCGTCGGCATGGTGGCCAAGAAATTCCAGAACTTCCGTACGCAGGCGCCGCGCCGCAACGTGATGATCATCGTCTTCAGCGACGAAGTGGGCGACGACGCCGAGCAGCAACTCGACAATTCGCTCTCGATGTGCCGGCGGTACGAGATGCCGGTCTATGTGGTAGGCATCCCGGCTCCCTTCGCCCGCCGTGAGATCGAAGTGAAGTACGTCGATCCCGATCCGCAGTTCGACCAGACCGCACGTTGGATACCGGTCCGCCAGGGCCCCGAATCGCTCCATCCCGAAGGCGTGCAACTGGCCTTCTCTCGGGGGAATGACGATCTGTATCACCTCGATTCGGGCTTCGGGCCGTTCGCGCTCACGCGGCTGTGCTACGAGACGGGGGGCATCTATTTCACGATCTATCCGAACCGCGGTACGGCCGGCAGGCGTTACGGCGAAGTCGCCAACATGTCGGCCCGGCTCGACCACTTCTTCGACCCGACGATCATGCGGACCTACCAGCCCGACTACATCTCGGTGAAGGAATACGAGCAGAAGCTGGCCCACAACAAGGCCCGTTCCTCGTTGGTCAAGGCGGCGACCCAGTCGCAGATACAGCCGATGGAAAGCCCTCGGCTCGAATTCCCCAAGGCCGACGAGGCAAGCTTCAAACGCAATCTGGACGAAGCTCAACAAGTCTCCGCCAAGTTGGGTCCGAAGGTCGACCTGCTCTACCAGATGCTGAAGGAAGGCGAGAAGGATCGCGCCAAACTGATCGAGCCGCGCTGGCAGGCCGGCTATGATCTGGCCATGGGGCGTGTATTGGCCGTCAAGGTACGCACCGAGGCCTACAATGCCATGCTGGCCAAGGCCAAGGGCGGGCTGAAGTTCCAGCACCCGGATAGCGACACGTTCGTGCTCGAGCCGGCCGACGAGATCAGCGTCGGCAGCACGATCGACAAGATGGCCAAGCAGGCGCGAGAATACCTGACCCGCGTCCAAAAGCAGCACGCCGGCACCCCCTGGGCCTTGCTCGCCGAACGTGAGTTGAAGGAGCCGATCGGTTGGAAATGGGGCGAAAAGTCGCTCAAGCTGGAACGAGAAAGGATGGCTGCCGGCGCCGGCAACAATCCTCCGCCCAAGGACGCCATCAAGAAGCTCGAAAAGCCCAAGCCGAAGCGCGAGGACGTGAAGTTGTAGGCTGGTTATCCCGGCACGGCAACCGATCGACGTTTCATCTCGGGCGACCGTCGACGACAAATTGGCGTTCGATTTCTCTAGCGATCCGAATGGGTCGCATCGAACGGCGTGTATCGAGCCGCACTGGTGCGCTGTGGGCGATGCCCACACTGCAAACGACAAGGCCGTACAAGTGATAGAACTCTAGGCCACAACGCTAGGCCAGATCGCCCGTACGCGTGGCGAGCGCACAGCCGGCAGCGTGCAAGTGGTCGATCTGGTTCAGCGTCATCAGCTTGAGTTGGCTGTCCCATTCGAGCGTGCTGATCGAGCCGTTGTAGAGCGTGAATGGGTTGCGCTCGGCGGGTACGCCGATCAGCGCCTTGAAGGCCGCGGCCAGGACGCCGCCGTGTGCGATGACCGCGACTTGCCGCCGGCCCGTGGCACGAATCTCCTCGAAGGCCGCCTGCGCCCGCTGCATCAGGTCGCGGCGCGATTCGCCGCCGGGGATGCGAAAATCGGGATCCTGGGAGCGCCAGCGGGCCGCCTCTTGCGGAAAGCGGTCGGCCAGTTCGCTCGCCAGGCATTTCTGAAAGATCCCGACGTCGATCTCTTTCAGGCGATCGTCTGTCGCGATCGGCAGTTTGAGCTTGTCGGCCAGGGGCCGCGCCGTTTCCATGGCTCGCGAGAGCGGGCTGGAATAGACGGCCTCGATCTCGAATCGACCGAGGGCATCGGCGATGGCGGCCGCGTGCTTCAACCCCAACGGCGAGAGATGCGTGTCGGACTGTCCTTGCAGCCTTCCCTCGACGTTGTATGTGCTCTCGCCGTGGCGGACGCAATAGAGAATCATGCGGCCCTCAGATGGTCAACTCGCCGCGGCGCAGTTTCTTATACAGGTCGAGTGCTTCGAGGATGATTCGAAACGCGTCGTCGGGGCCCATGAAGTCGTCGATCACCACCTGTTTGTTCTCCAGAATTTTGTAATCCTGGAAGAACCGCTTCACCTCGCGCAGCGTGTGCTCCGGAAGCTGCTTGTGATCGTAGTAGTCGCAGACGGCCGGGTCGTGCACGCTGACGGCGATGATCTTGTCGTCGATCCCCTTGTCGTCGCGCATCCGCATCACGCCGATGGCGCGGGCCTCGACGATGGTCAGCGGATGGACCGGTTCCTGCCCCAGCACGAGCGAGTCGAGCGGGTCGCCGTCGTCGCAGAAGGTGCGCGGCAGGAATCCGTAGTTGGCCGGATAGTGCACGGAGCTGTACAGCACCCGATCGAGCCGCAAAAAGCCGGTGTTCTTGTCGAGTTCGTACTTGTTCTTGCTCCCGGAGGGAACTTCGATGACAACGGGGAACGATTTTTCGATCACTTCGTCGTCGAGATAAATGTCGTGCCAGGGGTGCATTGATCAATCCAGGTCGAGAAACGCTTTGAGGAAGAGCACCTGCACCGCCGTCAGGTAATCACGATTGTCTTTCTTGGCGAAGCCGTGCCCCTCGTTGTCGGCATACACGGTCCACACGGGCCGGCCGGCGGCACGAACCTTTTCGCCGATCTGCTCGGCTTCCGAGAACGGCACGCGTGGGTCGTTACGGCCGTGCGCCACCAGCAGGGCCGCGCGGATCTTGTCGGCGCCGGCCGTCGGGTTGATCTTCTCGAACACGGCCCGCATCTCGGGCTTGCGCTCGTCGCCGTATTCCGCCCGGCGCAGATCCTGCCGATAGGGGCTGGTGCGTTCGAGGAAGGTGATGAAGTTGGCGATCCCCACGATGTCGATGCCGGCTTTGATGCGGTCTGGGAAATGGACCAGCGAGGAAAGCACCATGAAGCCCCCGTAAGAACCACCGACGACGGCCACGCGCGAAGGATCGAGCTCGGGCTGCTGGGCGACCCAATCGAGGATGGCGCCGATGTCTTTCACGCTGTCTTCGCGGCGCTCGGCATTGTCGAGCTTGAGATACGTTTTGCCGTAGCCGGCCGAGCCGCGCACGTTGGGGGCGATCACGGCGATTCCCAGTTCGCGCACTTCGAATTGCGTGATCGGCGAGAAGAACGGCCGGTATTGCGACTCGGGCCCACCGTGGATACTGATCAGAACGGCGGCGCGATGCTCTGACGAAGCGTTCGGCGGACGGAAGTAATAGGCCGGAATCTGGCGGCCGTCGAAGGAGGTGACCTGGATCGGCGACGGCTTGACGAAGCCGGCCGGATCGAGACCGCCGGTCTCGCTGAACGTCCAGCGCACGAGTTCCGCGTCATCCAGCCGAATCGAGTAGGCGTCGGACGGGGCATCGGGCCGCGCCAACGTCAGGCCGAGCTGCTTGCCATCGGGCGAAAACTGCAAGTTCGCTGCGATTCCCAGCGGCAGATCGAGCGGCCGCACATCGTTTCCGTCCAACAAGTAGAGCTTGCTCGCGCCGTCGGCGTTGACGGCGATCGCCACGCGACCGCTGTTGGGATCGACCTCCAGCGCGTTCACGTCCCAGTGCAGGTCGCCCACCGGCCAATCGTAACGCCGTTCGTTCAGGTCGAGGCGGCCCAATTCCAAAAACTCGCCGCGCGCGTCGGTGGTGACATAGGCTACCTTGCCGTCGGGGCGGAACGCCATGTGTCCCACCGAGGCTGGGCCGTCGGCGGGCAACGGGAGCGGCGTGCGCTCCTTGCTCGCCACGTCGAACAAAGCCGGGTGGCCTTCGTTGATGGACACGTAGCGCGACAGGAGCAGCCGCTTGCCGTCGAGCGACCAATCGTGCGCGGTCCAAAACTCGCTATCGGTCTGCATCAACAACGAGGCGGACTGGGCCTGTCGGACGTTGGCCAGATAGAGGTCGGTGTCGCGGCCGTTGCGCCGCGTGCTGAGCACGATCATCTCTTCGCCGTTGTGCCGCACCGGCCCGAGCAGGTTGCGCGACTTGCCGTCGGTCAACAAAGTGGTGCTGAACGCCGCGCGGTCGACCAGATAGATCTGGTCGTTTTCGCTCCCCCCCTGGCTCAGCGTGGCCAGCACCGCGCCGTCGCGACTGCTGGGCACGAAACGGCCGGAGACCGGCTCGTCGAAGAACGTAATCTGCTCGCGGCGGCCGCCGGGCACATAGACACGATGTAGTTGCGTAGCGTTGCCGAATCGGGTAGCGACGAGCATGCCGTCGCCGTCGGGCGACCAGCCGGCGAACGAGGCTTCGCGCATGTTCTGATATTGCCGCAGCCGCTCGATCAACTCGTGCGGTACGGTGGGCACGCTCTGCGTGGCAATAGCCGACGGCCGAAATGGGTCGGCCGGTTCCTCACCCCGCGAGGGCTGTGTCACGGCCAGCACGCAGAGCATCACCGACAATGTGGCAAGCCTTCGGTACGAGAGGTTGGGCATCATGGATAGCGCTCTGGCGTGCAGCGGCGAATACACCGCGTCTAAGAGCCCATCCGAGAGCCATCGCTGCAACAGCAACGGTTCGACTCGCCCGCCGGTTTGCGGATCGGCTCGAAAACCTCGCGTATTCTATCGACCTGAAACTCAAACACCAGGGCAAACGCGGGCACTCGGCCGCCACGATGGACGCGGGAATCGAGCATTACCCCTCGTCGCCGGCTGCTCCGAAATGTGAGGATTTGTCCCTCCCTACGGTTCCCAGCGCGGTTCGCGGCCGTGCAGATGGCGGACGAGAAAATCCATGCGGCGACGCGAGCCGTAGGGCGTCTCGGCGGCGCCGTGTCCGGCTCCGGCGACGATCAATAAATCAAAATCCTTGTCTGCCTTTTCGAGCGCGCGCACGAGTTGCATGGTCGAAGCTGGATCGACGTTCCTGTCGAGCTCTCCCACGACGAGCAGCAGCTTGCCCGCGAGTTTGTGCGCGTCGGTCACGTTCGACGAGGCTTCGTAATGCGGGCCGATGGGATAGCCCATCCACAGTTCGTTCCACCAGATCTTGTCCATGCGGTTGTCGTGACATCCGCAGTCGGCGACCGACACCCGATAGAAATCGTGGTGGTCGAGCAGCGCCCGCACGGCGTTCTGCCCGCCGGCGCTGCCGCCGTAGACGCCGACCCGCGTGAGGTCCATCCATGGACGTTCCTGGGCCGCTGCTCTCAGCCAGGCGATCCGATCGGCAAACCCCGCATCCGCCAGATTCCGCCAGCAGACGTCATGGAATGCCTTGCTCCGCCAGTTCGTCCCCATGCCGTCGATCTGCACCACGACGAAGCCCAGTTCCGCCATAGCGTGCTGACCGATCAAGGTGCCAAACTCCTTGGGAACGTGTGCGCCGTGCGGGCCGGCGTAGATCTGTTCGACCACGGGATAATGCTGCGAGGGATCGAAATTCGACGGCCGAATGAGGATGCCGTAAATCGGTGTCTCGCCGTCGCGCCCCGGCGCGACAAACCGTTCTGGCATTTGCCATCCGGCCGCCAGGAGTGATTGCGCGTCGGCCCGTTCGACCTCGCAGAGATACGAGCCGTCGTCGGCGCGTCGTAACTCGACGACCGGCGGCTGATCGACGCGCGACCAGCGGTCGAGCAAGAATCGGCGGTCGGGCGAGAAGGTCACGTCGTGCGTGCCGTCGGCCTCGGTCAGGATGGTAAGACCGTCGCCCCCGAAGTTCACGCGGCACAGGTGCAGGTAATAAGGATCCTGGCCCGGCCGCACGCCACCGGCATAAAACCAGATCTGACGCTTCTCGATGTCGACGTGCTCGACGCGCCGCACCACGTAGGCACCGCGCGTGACTTGGTTCTTCAGCGTCCCGCTGCGAGCGTCGTAAAGGTAGAGGTGGTTCCAGCCGTCGCGCTCCGACATCCAGAGGATCTCACCAGTTTCGTCGATCGGCCGATACAAGAGCTTGCTGTTGTAGTCGATGAACGTGCGCGAGTTTTCGTCGATGAGCGCCGCCGCCGTTCCTGTGGTCGCATCGACGGCGATCACCCGCAGCGCCTGGTGGCCGCGCTCATTGTAAAGAAACGTAAAGCGCTGTCCGTCGCCGTCCCAACGCAGCTCGTCGATGCTCC
Source organism: Pirellulales bacterium (assembly GCA_035547915.1). Taxonomy (GTDB): domain Bacteria; phylum Planctomycetota; class Planctomycetia; order Pirellulales; family JAICIG01; genus DASSFG01. Next base: position 35,776 of record DASZTS010000011.1, read on the forward strand.
AAGGATCGGCAAAGAGCTTGTCGTCGACAGCGATGGATTTCTTCGCCGCCACGTCGAACAGCCGCGGCCGAGGATGGGCGATCCGGTCGCCCGGCTTCAGGTAATCGAACGTGAGCAGCTTCGGCTGCAATTGGTCGGCGGGCGACGATTCGACGAGGTGGACCGGATGTTCCTGCGCCGCCTCGACCTGCAAGACGAGCAGTTTCGACGAGTCGGGCGACCAGAGCAGCGGTCCGCGATAGGAATTCTGCGCCGTGCCGTCGGTGGTCAAGGCAAACTCACCGGGATCGTCGCCGCTCGGCTCGACGGGGCGAACCCAGACATTGTTGTCGCGCACGTCGGCAGACCAGTGCCCGTCGCGCGAAATCGCACCACGCCGCCAGAACGATGATGGCCGTCGTGGCGGCGCGGGTCGGGCATCGACCGGAATGATCGCGCGACGCGCCTCGGATTCGGCGATGAACACCGCCAGCAAGCCTCCTTCGGCATCGACAACTTCCCACGCGTGCCCAGCGAAGGTGTGCTGCCCGCGTTCTTGGCCCGCCGGTACCGTGCCATAATCACGTCGGCCACCGTCCAGATCTCGCCATAACAGGCGCACGTCCTGGGCCCACCGATTGACGAAGACGATCTCGGTCTCTTCGTCGCTGGCGCGGCTCCGGTCGCGAGAATTGTTTCTGAGGGGCAGATCGGGCTTGTCGTCGGCGTCGGCCGAGAGCTCTTCCAACTCGTACGTTGAGAGGTCGCAGCGGAGGCGGTGGCCGCCCGCCGCAAAGCTCAACGCTTGCGGATGCCGATCGAGGTCGACCTGATCGAGCGGCAGTGCGTCGGCACGCACTTCCTTTCCCAACCGTTGTGTCAGGGCCGCGGCCAACCGGTCGTGATCGAACGCCGGCTGCCGCGAGCCGTGTTCGCAGTCGACCACCACAAACTCGTGCCCGTCGCGGGCCGTGCGCACCCGATACCAAAATCGGCCGCCGTCGGGGAGCCAGTGCGGCTGAACGTTGTCGCGGAAGACCCGGTTCACAACCTTCGCGCGCAATTGTGCCGCGCGTTCGTAATCGGCCCGCGACCCCTGGGCCTGAAGCGTGCCTGCGGTGCCCGGTTGGATCGCCAGAACCACGATAACCATCAGCCGGACGGCAACATTTTTGCTTTTGAACATGGTCTCATCATGGAACGTGCCCAGCGGCCAGTCAAACCTGCGCGCGACCATACCGTAGAGCAACGGTCTCAATCGATGGCCGGAGCCGTCTACCACGAGATGGAGAGCGTTGTCCACCTGCCCAGCCGATGGCGCAGGACAGCGATGCCGTCGTCGGTGACATTCGTTTTCACCAGATAGATCCGTTGCAAACGGGGCAGGATCGGAAACTGTTCCAAGCCGGCGTCGGTCAGCGCCGTTCCGCGCAGATCGAGTTCTTCGATCTGTTCCAGGATGGTCAATTTTCTCAGATGCTCATGGAGATCGGAAGGTGGGCCAGCGAGAGATACCGCAAGTGCTGGGGGCATGCGGGCGCAACAAAAAACCCAGCTCTCCCGAGGGCTGGGCCTTTTGTCGTGCGAATGACTCGCGATATTGCTAACTGGCCGCGGTGAGCGAGGCCGCCACGGCGGAAAACGTCTTGTTGGTCTTCGAACCGATCGAGCCGATCGCGGTAAGGCAAACGATGACGATCAAAGACAACATGACCGCGTATTCGACGGCCGTGGGACCGTCCTCGGAGCCAACGAAACGACGCACTTTCTGACCGAGATTCTTCATTGCACCCATCTACGCAGATACCTCATGACGCTTGTGTAGTTATTTGGCGCCTTCAGGACTTCAGGACGAGCCGGGGTGCAAGGCATCGCAGAGAGGTCCCGCGAATGCTTACACGCGCCGATTTGGCGCCAACGGGAGAGAATGCGTGAACACGCGGTCTCTTAAGTTGGAAACCTAGTTCAGCTAGTGCGCATGTCAAATTTCTGCCGGAGAATATTTTTAAGGTGCTCGATCTCAAAACTCCGGACAGTTCCTGCTAAGCTCAAACAATGGCCGAAGCGGATGGTGACCGACGAGCGGTCGCCACTGCTATAATGCCCGTCATCGTCCGAGACGTTGCACCCCCTAGAACAACGCCCACCGATCCACCATGCGATACTTTCTTTGTGCCCTCGCCTTATTGCCGATCGCCGGGCAGTCGGCCCACTGCCAGGAATATCAGCTCGATACCTTTGAGCGGCAACAGTTGACCGACACGTACTACTCGGAGGGTGCCAACGCCGGCGACCTCGATGGCGATGGCCACCCGGACGTGGTCTACGGACCGTACTGGTTCCGCGGCCCCGACTTCAAAGAGCAACACGAGCTCTATGCCGCCAAGCCGCAGCCACGCGACGCCTACGCCGACAACTTCTTCAACTGGATTTACGATTTCAACGGCGACGGGCGAAACGACGTGTTTGTGGTGGGATTTCCGGGAACGCCCGCCTTCGTCTACGAAAACCCCGGCCCGGAGGGCTGGGCCAAGCATTGGAAGAAACACGAGGTCTTCGGCTCCGTGGCGAACGAATCGCCGCATTGGGTCGATCTGGTATTCGGCGACCGGCCCGAACTGGTTTGCACGTATGGCGGCTTGTACGGTTTCGCGACCGCCGACTGGAGCGATCCATTTTCGAAGTGGACCTTTCACGCCATTTCCGACAAGTCGGCGCCCGATCGTTTTGGGCACGGCCTGGGGGTCGGCGACGTGAATGGCGACGGGCGCCTGGATGTGCTCACCGCGGAGGGCTGGTTCGAGCAGCCGAAGTCGGAGCCCGACAGCGTGCGGTGGAAGTTCCACAACACCCCGTTCACCAACGCCTACGGCGGAGCCGAAATGTATGCCTACGACGTCGACGGCGACGGAGACAACGACGTCATCACGAGCCTCGCGGCGCACCATTTCGGTCTGGCTTGGTATGAACAATACCAGGGACCCGACGGGCCTCTCTTTCGGCCACACGTGATCGTGGGGTCCCGCCCCGACGAGAACCGATACGGCATCGTGTTCAGCGAGCCGCACTCGGTCGCGCTGGCCGACATCGACGGGGACGGTTTGAAGGACATCGTGACCGGCAAGACCTATTGGTCGCACCACAGACAGAGTCCGCTGTGGGATGCCGGCGCGGTCGTCTACTGGTTCCGCCTGGTGCGGGGCGAGGGCGGTGTCGATTGGGTGCCACACCTGGCCGACGACGATGCCGGCATCGGTCGCCAGGTGAGCATCGTCGACGTCAATGGCGACAGTCTGCCCGACATCGTGCTGGGCGGGATGAAGGGTTGCCACGTCCTGCGCCATGTCCGTACGCCGGTAAGCCCGCAGCGCTGGGAGGCGGCGCAGCCGAAGGTAGTGGACACGGCCGAGCGGCAGGCCCGCGTGCCCGCCCCCATCGACGAAGCCACCGGCAAGGTGCGCGATGCGCTCGAAGGCGAGAGGCTCAAGGTGCTGCGCGCTTCTGCCGGTAGAGCCGTTCCGCAAGAGATGGAATCGTTTACGAAGGACCGCTGGAGCGGCGGCAAGCAGCTTTTTTGGACCGCGGCGCGGAACGGCGAGAAGCTCGATCTGGAGTTGCCGGTGTCGAAAGACGGCGAATATGAAGTATCCGCCGTGTTCACGATGGCCGGCGATTATGGCATCGTGCAGCTTTCGCTCGACGGACAGTCGCTCGGCAAACCGATCGACCTGTTCAACTATCCCGACGTCATCACCAGCGGCGTGATCTTCTTCGGCCGGCAGCGACTGTCGGCCGGCAAGCACAAGCTCACGCTCGAGATCGTGGGCGCGAATGCCGCTTCGACGAAAACATATCTGGTCGGCCTCGATTACGTGAGCCTGGCACCGGCCCCCTAGTCCGGGCTGCGCAGACCAAGGCGCCGGCCGGCCACCTCTTTGCTACACGCCCGCTCCGCAGACAAGTTGCAGGGCGGGACCTCGCGGTCGTGCCATGATTGACTCATGAGACATGGTGTCTTATGGTCAGTGCTGAGCGAGTCGCGGTCCGATCACGGGGAGGCCATGTCGATGCCAGCGAATACCGGTCGGGTATTTCGGTTGTTCGCCTGTGTGATCCTGGGTGGTGCAGCGGTCGTTGGTGCGGCCGAGGGAGCGCCGCCTGCCCCGTTGCAGGGTCTGGTGGTTGATGACCGGGGTCAGGCGGTCGCCGGCGCGCAGGTCGTCTTTTCGTGGTGGAGTGGTCAGAAGAATCAGACCGTCGCCGCCAAGAGCGACGAGCAGGGCCGATTCCGATTGGATGCGCCGCCCGACATGGAAGGCGACGTCTGGCCCCTGGGCGAGATCTGGGCCGCTACTCGGGGTCGACGTCTGGCCTCCGAGCGGCTGTTTGTGGACGGTGAGCCGCCGGTCGACCTGCGGCTGGTGTTACCTTCCGCCGCGGATGTGGCCGTCGTGGTGACGGGGCCGGACGGCGAGGGCGTCGCGGGGGCGCAAGTCACCCTGCCCGTCGCGGCCGATCCCGAGCGTAACAGCCGCCTCGTGCCCGAGGCGCTACATCCCTTCATCGAGGTGACCACCGATCGTGCCGGCCGCGCACGAATCGTAGCCCTGCCCCGCAAGGAACTGTCGGTGGTCAGGGTGGTGAGCACGAAGTTCGGCAGCCAGTCGCGATATCTGACACCGCCCACCGATGCGGAACCGCCGGAGATCGCGATATCTCTGCGGCTCGCGGGCCGCGTGCGGGGGCAACTGATCGCGCCGGAGCCGGGAGTGATGGAGGGGTGTTCCGTATGGGTCTTGAGCTACCCGAACGACAGCAATCCAGCCGCCGGGTTCACGTTGGCCGAGGCTACGGCCACGAGCGACAAAGACGGACGATTCGAGATCCCAGCGATCGGCGCCGGCACCATACGCCACATCGTCGTGGTCCAGAAGCCCGGAATGTCCTTCTTGCCTGAGCTACCCGCTGAGGTTCCGGTCGCGGTCGGCCGAACGGCGGAGTTGACCATTCCGTTCAAGCAGGCGGTCCGTGTGCGAGGTATGGTGCGCGAAGCGGTCGGCGGCAAACCGATCAGCGACGTAATGATCGGCGTCAACGATGGGCGCAGCGGTTCGTCGTCTGCGCCGGCCGTGACCGGTGCGGACGGGCGGTTCGAGTTCCTGCGGTTGCCGGGGCCACTGCAGCTCTATTTGCAATTCAGCCGGCCGCGCGAGATCCCCGGCTGGTTCCAGCACCGCACCTATCAGATCGAGGGTGGTCGAAAGGAAGTCGACCTGCCGCCGATCGAATTGGCTCAGGCCCGGGGCCGTGTTATCGATGGAAGCGGCCGGCCGGTTCCGGACGTGAAGGTCGAGAAGGTCGTAGCCAAGTTCGATTTCGAGGGCACTCAGGTGGAGAATCCCGCGGTCTGGTATACCGAGCCGCGCGAACTATCCACCGACGCCAAAGGCGAATTCAGGGCCTGGGTGGAGGTCGGTTCGCCTTACCGGGTGTTGCTCGGCGTCGCGGGGCGCGCACCGCAATGGACCGAATGGCTAGCAGTCGCCGCCGATGCTCCGGCCGTCTTTCCAGACGTGGTGATCGGCACGCTACGTTCGGTCGCCGGCCGTATCGTCGATCGCCAAAACCGGCCGGTGCCGCGGGCCACTGTCTTTCAATCCGGCGACGGTCCACAGCGAACGGAAGCGACCAGCGACGACGACGGCGGCTTTCGCTTGGACGGTTATCAGAACGACGCCGCATTCCTGTTTGCCGAGAAAGATGGCTTCCGCTTCCACGGCGAGCCACTCACGCTGGGCGACGCGGAAGTACGAGTCGTGCTGACGCGCACCGACGAACCACCGGCACGACGATTGGCCACACTCGCGGCGGCCGACCCTGCGGGCGAAGTTGCCTTGGCCAGACGCATCTTGCAGCCCGCGCTCGACGGCTTGGGGAAGGTGACCGACGAACAGGAACGTTCGGCGGTGCTCCGGGAACTGGCCGAAATCGACCCGGCCGCCGCGCTGGAGCGGATCCAGGCACTGGCGCTAAAGGGCGGCCGGGCGGAAATGTTGTTGGTCGGAATTGCCAAGCGCCTTTCAGCCGAAGATCCAGACGATGCAGCGGCCCTCATCGAGTCGCTCGACAACGCCTATTCGCGTGCCGCGGCGTATGTCATGGCGACGGAGGCATTGCCGGCATCGCAGCGCGAACGAAGGCTCGAGTGGATCGGTAAGGCGAGGTTGCACCTCCGGGGTGCGGGCGAGCCGATGATGCGCACGGCACTGACTGCTTACCTAGCACGACTGATGACGGAGAGCGGCGATCGTGAGGAGGCGCTGAAGCTGATCACCGCGATCCGGCCGGATGTCGAAAAACTCCCATTCGACGGCCAGGCTGCCTATGTCCGCGGAGTCGCGGCCGAAGCCTTGGCATCCTTCGACGTGACCGCGGCGCTCGCTCTGATCCAAGACCTCAAGGACGACCGCGAATACGATCGGCATCACGGCAACCTCGCGCGCATCGTGGCGCCGGCCCATCCGGCCGCGGCCGTCGGCACACTCAAACAGGTACGCGACGATTTTCAGCGCGATCAATACGCCGTCCACGTGGCCCCGGCGTTGGCCACCGTCGACCGCGCCCAGGCCGATGCCGCGGTGGCGCTCATCGGCTACTTGCCGATGCAAGCGTTCGCGGAGGGGTTGATGGCCGACGCGCTCAGTAAGGCCGATCCACCGGCGGCGGTGGCCCAACTCGAGCGCACCTACGAGACGCTGGCCAAGGCCGCCTCCGGCGATGTGCCGCAGAAATACGGATTTCAAGCCGCACCCGTATTGGCCGCTTGGTTTTTGCCCGTCGTCGAGAAGCTTGCTCCGGACCGCGTGGAGGAGTTTGTCTTCCGCGCACTGGCACTGCGGACGCCGCTGAGCCGACAAGGCGATCGCGCGCAGCCGATCCTGCTGTCGCGCGCCTACCTGGCGATGTTCCTCGCCCGCTACGACCGCGAATTGGCCCGTGGGTTGTACGGCGACCTGCCTGCCGAGGCGCTCGAGAATCTTGATGCGTCCGAATTCTCCAGCGTCGCCAGCGGATTGTTCGCGGCCGCGGCGATGATCGATCCCGAGTGGAGCGTCGTGCAATACGAGAAGCTGCCGGCCGATTTGCCATACAACGCCCGGAATCGAATTCGCGGCGTGTTGATAGGCCTACTTTCCCAGCGGGACGAGGCACGCTGGCGAGTCGCCTCGCGCGAGTTGCGCATGCCGATGCCCTGGCACCCCATCGAGTAAAGCCGGCGGATCCTACAACTCCGAGTCCATCCCGAAGCGGCCGGCCAGACTGGCGACGACGGCCAGCAGCTCGGCCGGTTCGACCGGCTTGGGAAGGTGTATCTGGTAGCCCGACTGGATGCTGCGGATACGGTCTTCCGCGCGAGCGAAGGCGGTCAGTGCGATGGCCGGGGTGCGGTAGCCGTGTGTGCGCACGTCGCGCATGAAAGCATAGCCGTCCCGTTCGGGCATGCCGATGTCGCTGACGATGACGTCGGGATCGAACGTGGGCAAGAGCGACTGCGCTTCGCTAGCCGAGGCTGCCAGGGCTAGCGTCGCGCCACACTCGGTCAGATACCGCCGCACCAGATCGCGTGCGTCGGGCTCGTCGTCGACGACCAGCACCTTGACGCCGGCCAGCTTCTCGGGGTTCCACTCCAACGGGGCCGGCGCCGCGGGGGCCGGGGCACGGCCGCTTTTGCCCTTGGCCGCGCGCAGCGGCAGGCGGATGACGAATGTGGCTCCGCGCCCCTCCCCTTCGCTGCGTGCGTGCACCGTACCCCCGTGCAACTCGACGAGGTTTTTGACGATCGAGAGGCCGATTCCCAGTCCGCCGTGCTTGCGCCGGATCGAGCCGTCGGCCTGGCTGAAGCGGTCGAACAAACGAGGCAAGAACTCCGGATCGATCCCCTCGCCCGAATCGCTGACGCTGACCTCCACGTACGAGCTCACGCGCTCGGTGAGGACCTGGATCCGGCCCCCCCTGGGCGTGAATTTGATGGCATTAGTGAGCAGGTTCCAAAAGATCTGTTGCAACCGCCCCGCGTCGCCGCTCACCGGCCCCGCGTGGGAATCGATAATCTTCACGACGCGAATCTGCTTCGCTTCCGCCGCCGGCCGGACCGTTTCCAAGGTGGCATGCAACACATCGGCCAGATCGACCGGTTGGACGTCGAGCCGCACCTTGCCCGAGATGATGCGGCTCATATCGAGCAGATCCTCGATGAGCTGCATCTGCACGCGCACATTCCGATCGATGACGGCGATTCCCTCCTGGATCGTGGCCGCGTCGCAGGTCTTCATCGTCAGGATCTGGGTCCAACCGAAAATGGCATTCAGCGGCGTGCGCAACTCGTGGCTGAGTGTCGCCAGGAACTCGTCCTTCATGCGGCTGGCCCGTTCGGCTTCCATGCGGGCCGCTCGCTCGCTTTCGAGCAGCAGCTTTCTCTCCTCGCGCCGCCGCCGTTCTTCGGTGATGTCTTGCGTTGTGCCGTCGAAGCGCAGAGGTTCGTTCGCTTCGTTGTGGTAGGTCCTGCCGGTGGCCCGCAGCCAGCGGATCTCTTCCTGCGACGACACGGTCCGATACTCGATGTCGTAGACCTCGTCTCGATGGATACAGTCGTCGATCGCCTGGCGGACGCGTTCGCGATCTTCCACGTGGACGATGGAATAGAAGAGGTCGATATCGACCTCCTCCTCGGCCGACAGCCAAAAGTGCTCTTTGCAGCGGTCGTTCCAGTCGAGCTTGCCCAGGGACATATCGAAATGGAACGTCCCCAACCCCGAGGCATCGATGGCGAGCGCGAGCTGCTCTTGCAACTCACGGGCCCGCGCCTCAGCGCGGCGGATCTCTTCGATCTGGTCGCGAATCTGGTACTGCCGCTCGCGTCCGCGCACGGCTGCCATCAGGGCGCTCAGCACGGAGCGGGTCGGGGCCGGGCGCTCCAGCAGCATCACGTTTCCCAGCGACTCGACCACATGCGCGGCGAGTACGGATCGTGAGGCACCGTGAGCCAGCAGGACGATGGGCAACTGCGACCAGGAAGCCTGCGCACTTAATACATCAATGAGCCGCTGGATGCCGAGCGCCGCCAGCGTCTCTTCGGTGAGCAGGATCGCGCCCGCGCCTTCGGCGATCTCCGCGATCACATGTTCCAGGTCGCGGCAGATGGAACACGCGAGGCCACCCTTGGCCAGCAGTGCGGCAGACACTTCCCCGTCTCGCTTCGTGGGCGGAACGACGAGGACCCGTCTCTCTCGCTGCGCAGTTGTGGCCGCCGACATCGGAGTCACCGTGAATTCGAGTCTATCGATATTTCTTTCGGAATTCCGCTGAGGATTCCGCGGAACTTCACGAGCGGCTCGCTCAGGTGGATGCCCCGTTCGTCGAACATCAGCTCGCGAATGCTCTCTTCGTGGGCCCCGCTCCGCTTCTTGACCACGGAAACGGCCTTCTTCACCTTGCCGGCGTACTCGAAGTAGCGAAAAAACACCACCGAATCGGCCAGATAGCTCGTGTCGATGGGGGACCGCATCTGGTCCCCGACCATCCCGTGCTGAGCGGTTACGAGCAACGTCGTGACGCCTTGGCGGCCGAGATAGGTGAGCAGCTCGTGCAGTTGGATCGTGAGAAACTGCTCCTCGGGCATCGCGTTCAGGTAGCCGTTCAGGCTATCGACGACCACGACCCGAGCCCCGTCGACTTCCACGGCTTCGCGCACCAGGTAGGCGAACTCGCCGGGCGAAACCTCGGCCGGATCGATCTGCTGGATGTGCACCTTGCCCGCCGTTCGCCCCTCTCGGAGAGGAATGCCTAGTGATGCACTACGGGCCTCCAACGTGGCAATACTCTCGTCGAAGGCGAAGATAGCCGCATGGTCGCCGCGCTGCGCGGCGGCGACGGCATACTGCACGGCGATCGTCGATTTGCCCGATCCGGCGGGCCCCATCAGGAGGGTGCTCGTGCCGCGAGCGGGGCCGCCCCCCAGCAGGGCGTCGAGCGCCGCGACTCCGCTCTTGATGCACTCGGCGGTGAAGGGTGTCTGGTGATCGACCGCCACCAGGCGCGGAAAGACGCGCAAGCCGCCGCGCACGATGTTGAAGTCGTGGTAGCCGCCGCGAAAATCGGTGCCCCGCATCTTGATCACCCGCAACCGCCGCCGATCCGCCCCGTAGAGCGGCGCGAGCTGCTCCAGCGAGATCACCCCGTGGGCGATGCTTTGCAGGTGCAAGTCTGACCCCTCCGACGTCCGGTCATCGAGCAGCATGGCCGTGCAATCGCGGCCATTGAAGAACTGTTTGAGGGCCAGGATCTCGCGGCGGTACCGCAAGGAACTCTGCGCGAGCAGGCGCATCTCAGAGAGCGAATCGAAGATGACGCGCGAGGGATTGGTCTTCTCGACGGCCGCTAGGATGCGACGTGTCGTTTCGTGCAGCTCGACCTCGGCCGTCGGATACATGGTGACTTGGCCGTCGCCATCCAAGCCATTTTGACTGTCGATCAGCTCGACGATTTCTATACCGTCCAGCGACCAGCCGTGAGAAGCCGCACCCGCCAGCAATTCCTCTTTGGTTTCTGAGAGCGTGATATACAGGACTTTCTCGCCACGCGAGACACCTTCCATGAGGTATTGCAAGGAGAGCGTGGTTTTTCCCGAACCGGGGTTGCCGTCGACCAGATAAAGTCGATTGGGCAACAGGCCGCCGCAGAGCACGTCGTCGAGGCCAGCGATGCCCGTTTTCGACCGCTCGACATCGGCGCGCAACAAGTTCTCTACCATAGTCGTCCGTTGATTGTTCCTCTTTTTTTTGATTTCTGGTTCTGGCTGGCGTCGCGGCGGCCGCGCGCGGCATCATTGTACTGAACGCAGGGAGGATGCGGTTCCCGGCCGGACGACGACGGTGAATTGGTCGGGTGTTGACCGCCGCCGTCTATAGAAACGTGCCGGCGCGTCGTCCAAACGCGCAGAATTTCACTCTCCGCCCTGTGATTTTCCACGCCTTGGGAGGCAGACCCCGCCCGTTGAATGACGCCGGGCGCGGCCGCTCAAGAGAATCGGCCTCTGGCCGTGTCATTTAAAGTATGCGGTGCGCCGCGCCGCTGCAATGGCTTTTTTGGGAACGGAACCTCAAAAGCGTCTTGAATCGATCGTACGCGCGAGACGGCTGGACGGGCCAGGTTTCTCAACCCACCCCCGCTTTCAAGACGGTTCGTCAGCGGGCGTCCTCGCCGATGGCGTACAGCCATTCTTGTCGCGCTTCGCCGTTGCGCTGCGCGACGCGCATATAGATATGCCCGCCGCAGACGGCCGGCGTGGCATAAACGTCCTCGCCCAAGTGGTTCTGGGCGATCGACTCGAACTTTTCGGCGCTGGCTCTGAAGATGAACGTGTCTCCTTCCTGGTTCGTCGCCATAATCCGATCGCCCACGAGCACGAGCGATGCGTTGAAGGTGCCGCCCAGCCGCGACTTCCAAAGCTCTTCGCCGGTCGAGGCCCGCCAGCAGATGGCCACGCCGGCATCGGTGACCGTGTAGAGCCGCCCGTCGTAGACCAGCATCGACGGGACGTACGTCTGCACCTTGTTCTGCCATGCCACCTGGCCCGAACCGTCGCCACGCACGGCCACCGTCAACTTTTCCGGGTAGCCGCCGCTGGCGAAGACGAGCGTCCCGTCGGTGACGATCGAGCCGACGCACTCCGTGGTCGAGCCCTCGATCTCCCACAGGCGTTTGCCGGTGAACGGATCGAAACTTGAAACGTGGTCACAGCCGGCCACGAGCAGTTGGTCGCGGCCCGCCACCTTGAGCACAGCGGGCGAGGTGTAGTTCGGCTGTTGCGGTCGAGACTGCTGCCAGACGATCTTGCCGTCGCGGCGATCGAGCGCGGCGACCAGGCCGCCAGCCTTGTTGTCAGTGGATACGAGCACGAGCGACTCGTAGACGGCGGGTGACGAGCCAAAACCCTGGTGGGTGACGAAATCGGAAACCTTGGTCTGCCAGAGTTGCCGGCCCTTCAGATCGAGCGCGGTGGTGTAGATCGCCCCGTCATGCAGGAAGTTGACAAACAGCCGTTCGCCGTCGCTGGCCACCGTGGCGGAGGCTTGCGAACTCTTTTGATGCCCTTTCCGCTCCAGCCCCCCGACGTGGACGTCGGTTTTCCACAGCCGGTTTCCCGTGCGGCGGTCGTAACAGAGGACCGATTGGATTTCTCGCGTTTCATCGGCCGTGGGAATCAACACGCGGTTGCCGACCACGGTGGGCGAGGCATGCCCGCGGCCGGGGATCTCGGCTTTCCACAGAATGTTCTCCGTCTCGCTCCAATGCAGCGGCAGCTTCTGACCCGAGGCGCCAATGCCGTTCCGCTCGGGTCCGCGCCACCAAGGCCAATCGGTCGGCACCGGCTGCGGAGCGGTGCGCGAGGCGGGCGCATCGGCCCCGACGGCAGGCGGCACGTCGAGCCGGCCCGTCGCGGGAACCAAGCAGACGAGTAGCACGAGACCCCAATACTTTTTCGCCAGGCGCATGCCGGTCCTCCTCGCAATGGAATCGATCTCGCCCGTGCCTACCGACAACATGCCCTTTTTTTGAGAAGCGCATCGCCGGTCGATCGGCACCGCGCCCCGCGCGGCTCTGGAAGAGGCGAGAAAAACTCCCAGTCTTTGCCAATGTCACAAGGTAACGCGGCGAATCATACCAGGGCAACCCGCTCGGCCCAACTTGACATGACGAAGTGGGTTGAGAGCAACGGTTGTATTCAATTTGCGGCGCACGGCTAGCCGACAAGCTTTTAGGGGAGTTTTACGTCTTACGATCTTCGCGGGGATACACCTATGTCTCGACGATGCCGGTTGCCTCGATGCGCCGTGGCGTGCGTCGCTTGGTACTTGGCGGCCGCGGCAGGCTGTAGTCTGCACCACTGCGACTACGAGCCGGGTGAGGCGGTCGGTTTGCGTGTCGCCTGCGATCCTTACGCGGCGAAGGTGTATCGCCGTCATCCTTGCCGGATACCGGGGCGCGATCCGCGCATCCCCGGCCCGCGCATCGTGACGACCTTGCCCGCCGCGCCGGAAGCGGCCGGCCCGGGATATTTCAACCCGGTGCCCACCTATCCGGTGTTCGGCCCGCGGTCGGAAGAGCCTGACGGTCTCGAGCCGGACATGCAGCAGCTCGATCCGGACGATGGCACGATCGAAGGCGAAATGCTGCCTCCCCCGGCCATGTCGGCCGAGCGCCCTGCATCGGACGACGAAGAGGAAGAGTCGGACGAAGATGAGTCGGGCGGTTTGAGACTGGCGGCGCCTCAGCAGTCGATGCGTCAGGCCGGCTGGAGACCCGCCCGCAGGCAGGCAGCCGAACCGGAAACGGCCACTCGGCCGTGTGCGACATGCACTGTCCGGTTCAGGCAACGGACCACGACGGCGCAATAGGTCGAGCACGGCGAATTCACCAGACTTTACCCACACGGCACGCCGCGTAGAGGTGTGACAAGCTGGGCAGCCTGTACTGCCGGCATGTCCAGCCCTTAAGCACCTTCAAACGGGCAACCGATTTAGTTCGCAAGTCGCCGTAACCGGCCCCGTCAAGCAGGAGTCTTTGCCTGACGGAGTTTGTACGGCGCATACCGCTCGGTTCCGTTTTACCTGCGGCGATGCACTACATGAACTACCGATCGAGCCGATTGTTGGCGGGCTTTGGTTACGCGCTCGGGGGTTGGCTGTGGCTTACTTCCTTCGTGGGCGGGTTGCCGTCCGCCCAGGGACAGGAGACGCGGCGCAGCGCGCTGGTGCTCGCCGTCGAGCACGCCCGCGCGTCGATCGTGAATATCCACGGCGAAAAGACGCTGCCGCCGGAGAATCCGTACCCGGATAAGAACGGCGTCAAGAGCGAAGCCAAGCGTGTCAACGGCATGGGCACGGGCGTCATCGTCGACGAGCGTGGCTACATTCTCACCAACTTTCACGTCGTCGACGGCGTGAAGAAGATCACGGTGACCACGGCCGACCGCGAAACGTATATCGCCCAACTCATATCGCGCGATACCAAGACCGACCTGGCCGTCATCAAGATCGATTCGCGGGCGAAATTGCCGGTGATCGACATCGGCACGTCGAGCGATTTGATGCCCGGCGAGACGGTGATCGCCGTAGGCAATGCCTACGGCTATGAACACACGGTCACACGCGGCATCGTCAGCGCCTTGCACCGCACGGTGCAGGTGAGTGACGCACAGAACTACGAAGACCTGATTCAGACCGACGCCAGCATTAACCCGGGCAACTCGGGCGGGCCGCTGTTGAACATCGAAGGTCGCATGATCGGCCTGAACGTGGCGGTGCGTGCGGGTGCCCAGGGTATCGGCTTCGCCATTCCGGCCGACAAGGTGCTGCTCACCGCGGCCGACCTGCTCAGCACGCGGCGACTGGACCACACCTGGCACGGGCTGATCGCCAAAACGGCGATCGAAGATGAGTGCGTGGTGGTGGAAGCCGTCGACGATCAGAGTCCGGCCGCCGAAAGCGGCTTGCAGTCGGGCGACATCATCCGTGCCGTGGGACGTCAGCACGTCAGCCGGGCACTCGATCTGGAACGGGCTCTGCTCGGACACCATCCAGGCGAGAAGATCGCCGTCGAGGCCGAACGCGGTGGACAGCGGATGACCGTCAACCTGGTGCTGGCGTCGGTGCCTGAGGCGACCGAGGAGCCGAGTGATCCGGTGTGGGACGTGGTGGGCATCGCGGCCCGGCCGATCTCGGCCAAGCAATTTCAGCGTCACCACCGCACGCGTTATCACGGCGGCCTGCTCATCGAAGAAGTCCGTCCCGACAGCCCGGCCGCCAAACAAGGCATCCGTCGCGGAGATGTGCTGGTGGGCATGCACATCTGGGAAACGGTATCGCTCGAGAACCTGACCTACATCCTCAATCGGACCGATCTGGCGAGCCTGGAGCCGCTCAAGTTCCTCATCTTGCGGGAGAACGAGCCGCAGACGCTGTATGGGTACCTGCAACTCACGCGGTAGCACGTGAGACGATCGCGAGAGCTAGGCGATGATCTGCTGAACCACGCGACCGTGAACGTCGGTCAGGCGGAAATCGCGACCGCCGGAGCGGAAGGTGAGCCGCTCGTGGTTCAGGCCGAGCAGGTGCAAGATGGTGGCGTGCAGGTCGTGGATGGTGCACACGTCTTGCACCGCGTACATACCCAGTTCGTCGGTGGCGCCATAGATGGTGCCACCCTTCGTGCCGCCGCCCGCGAGCCAGACGGTAAAACCTTCGGGGTGATGATCGCGGCCGTCGCGCCCGGCTGAATGGGGCGTGCGGCCGAACTCACCCGCCCAGACGACCAGCGTATCTTCGAGCAGGCCGCGCGCCTTCAGATCGGTGAGCAGTCCGGCCACGGCCTGATCGGTATCGAGTGCGTTCTTCTCGTGCCCCGCTTTGAGGTTGCCGTGTTGGTCCCAGGTGCCGTTCGAGTTGCCCGGCGGGCAGGTGATCTCGACGAAGCGCACCCCCGACTCGATCAACCGTCGGGCCCGCAAGCATTGAATGCCGTAGAGCCGCTTCGAGGGCACGTCGGAATCGATGCCGTACAACCGGTGCGTGGCCTGCGTCTCGCGCTGGAGGTCGAGCACGTCGGGCACGAGCGATTGCATGCGATAGGCCATCTCGTAGTTCTTGATGACCGCGTCGACCGCGTCGCTGCCACCCAGCGATTGTGAAAACGCGTTGTTCTCGTCGACCAGCAGCGCGAGCTTGGCCTGCTGCACCTTTTGCTCGTCGGCCGGCTGAATGTTTTCGACGGGTGCGCCGTCGGCGCGGAACAACGACGCCTGGTGGCTGGCCGGCAAAAAGCCGTTGGAATAATTCTCCAACCCGCCGCAGGGGACGACTCCGAAGCTGAGCACCACGAAGCCGGGCAAGTTTTCGTTCTCGCTGCCCAACCCGTAGGTCATCCACGAACCGAGGCTGGGCCGCCCGGCGTTGTTCGACCCGGTGTGCAAGCGCAGCACGCCCGTCGAATGGACCGGCAGATCGGACTTCATCGAACGGATGACGGCCAGATCGTCGGCGCACTTGGCGATATGCGGAAAGAGCTCGCTGACGGGCATGCCCGACTCGCCGTGTTGGCGGAAGGCCCAAGGACTCTTCAACCACTGGCGATTGCCGTTGGCCGTCGGATTCTTCGACTCGGTGAACGGCTTGCCGTCGGCCGCGTCGAGTGCGGGTTTGGGATCGAACGAGTCGACGTGCGACACGCCGCCATCCATGAAACAGAAGATCACCCGTTTGGCTCGCGGGCGAAAGTGAGGACCCGGCAAGACGGGGCCGGCTGCGGCGCGGGCCCGCGGTCCGATTAATCCGGCGAATGCCAACAGGCCGAAACCGTTGGCGGCCGCGGCCAACGCATCGCGGCGATTGATACCAGCCGCGCGGCGGCCGGGGCAGCAAGAGACCGAGCTATGCAAGGGAGTTTGTCCTGTCGACCTATCGGCTGCCGAGCGTTTCGTGCCCGACGATTTCCAGGTTCTCACTATAGTAGTCGATCGCTTCGGTCGGGTTCAGGTTGAAAATGGCCCGGCCTTCCGTCTGCCAACGCCCGGCGACGAGGCGGAATTCGGCGGTCGCGGCCCGCAGATTGCCGACGGCCTCGACATGCTCCATGCCACCTCCCTCGATCGCATCGAAGCTGATCGTCACGGCCACGAACGCGCGCAACTCGCCGCTGCGACGATCACGGGCATAGGAAACGTCGTCGTCGAAATCGCATCCGGTCCAGCGCAGGCCGCGCGGCTTGCCGCTGTTCGCCGCGAGCTGGAAGAACTTCGCTTCGAGTCGCTCACGGCAACGATGAAAGTCGCGCCGGGCGCGTTCGTACCGCGAAGCACGCAGCGCCGACCGCACCGGCTTGAACGTGATGGCGGCGATCACGCCAACCGCAGCGCAGACGCCGGCCGCAACGAGAATCCCTCCGAACATGGCCGCGAACTCCTGAAGCGCAAAAGAGATGGTCGCAACGTCCCGATGGGCGATCGACGAAAGTTATTGTAAGACGGCCGCCGCACCCAGGGCAAGCATGCAATGGATGTTGCAGCGTCCCCCGACTGCTCGCGGCGGGCCGACTGTCGTTTCAGTTTTCGTCCCGGCCGAGCAGCTTCTCTTCGGCTTTGTCTGCCTGCCAGGCGACGGCCGTCAAGACGCGGCTGACTGCCAGCGGATCGATCGTCTCGGCAAGCTGATTGGCCTGCAACACCACCATGGCCTGTCCACCGACATCGGCGATGGCGAACGCTCCGTGAACCAGCCCTGAGTTGTAACGCAAGAGTGCGGTCGCCACGCGGTCGCTCGCGGGACCGCACGTCGAAGAATAGGCCACGATGGCATGTCCCTCCTGGTCGCGCCGGCTGAAGTCGACGGTGACGAGTTGTCGCCGCAACGTGCCGATCGGCACCGTGATCTGCCATTGATCGCCCGCCTCGTTCAGCGTGTAGCCGGCCGCTTGGGCCACCTGGCGGACCATCGCGCGAGGGTCCTTCGTCACCGGCGCGAGCGCCGCAAAATCGTCGCTGCCGACCGACTGCGCCGGCGCCGAAGGAACGGGCTGCGGGCGGGCCGCGGTGGGTGGCGCCGCAGCGCCGGCTTGCATCGCCTGCTGGATCATGCCAGGCATCATCATGCCGAAACCGGCGCCCAGGCCCATGCCCATGGCGCCCGCCTCGCCCCCGCCGTGCTCGGCCAGCTTCGACATGCTCTGGGCCGTCTGGAATTTCATGAAGGCGTTCAGGTCGCCCACCGCGCCCATGGCACTGCGCGCGTCGATGGCCTTCTGCACCTCGTCGGGCGGAGTGATCGCCCCGATCAAGAAGTCGACCAACTCCAAGCCGTATTTGCGAAAATCGTCGGCCACCTTGGCCCGCGTGCCGGCGGCGATCTCGTCGTACTTGGCCGGCAGGGCGAGCAGCCCGGCGCCGAGCGTACCGAGCAGGTCGTTGAGCCGGGCCACGATCAGGTCTTTGAGGAACGCGCCGATCTCGTCGGTGGTGTACCTGCCTTGTGTGCCGACGAGCGTGTTGAGCAAGAGTGACGCGTCGGCCACGCGGAACGAGTACTTGCCGAAACTGCGCAAGCGGACCATGCCGAAATCGGCGTCGCGGAAGGTGATCGGCTGCCGCGTGCCCCATTTCTGGTCGATGAACGTTTGCTTGCCCACGAAGTAGACCTGTGCCTGGAACGGGCTCTTCTCCCAAGGCAGCGTCAGCAACCGCGTGAGGATGGGTACGTTGGCGGTCGTCAGCGTGTAGCGGCCGGGTCCGAACGAGTCCATCGCCTTGCCGTCGCGGAAGAAGATCGCCTCCTGCGCCTCTTGCACGATGAGCTGGGCGCCGAACTTGATGTCGGCGGTGCCCTCGGGGGGAATACGCTGGACCAGCGACGTGTTCGCCTCGTCCAGAAACTCGATGACTTCCAATCGCAGAGCCATGATTAGGTCGCCTGGGAATGGCTTTCGACAAATCGTTTCAACAGGTCGGCGCGCGCGTCGCAACCCCGGTCGATCAGGTCGAGCTTCTGCCGTGCCTCGGCCAGCCCGCTGACGGCCGCCTGTGGCCCACTGGCCCAGCCGTCGACCAGCGTGCGAAAGGTGTTTACCTGGTCGATGAGCGTCTGATCGTGGGCATAGATGTCTTCCAACAACTTGGCGTCGACCCGTCGCAAGTCGAACAGGCCGCTATAGCCACGCGGGGCTCCCCGCAGACGAGCCGTTACCCGATCGATCTGGCCCCGCAATTGGTCGAATTGCGGCAACGGGTCGATCAGGCCGGCATCTGCCAGGCCCCGTGCGGCCTGGTCGGTCGACCGCTTGGCGCGTTCGAGTTCGCTGGCCAGGTGCTCCCGCAACAGGGTGTCGCTGGCCCGCCGCTCTTCGAGCTCGAAGTAGCCGCGAAAACCGGGTAGCCGACGCACCAAGCCGACCAAGGTTCCGCCCAAACCGCCCGATCCGCCATGGGATGTTTCGCTCATTGTCGGTACCTCGTCGACCCGGCCGGCGAACAGCGAAGTTTGTGCGACGAATGGTTGGAACCCTCCGTCGCGCTGAGATATAATCCTCACTGGACGGGAGGATTTCGATTCGATTACGCCCGGCAGGATTCGAACCTGCAACCCTCGGTTCCGAAGACCGATGCGCTGTCCAATTGCGCCACGGGCGCGTGTGCGAGAGTTCAACATACGTATCAGCGGCTGGTTCTTCAAGCTAGATGGCCTCAATCACGTTACGAGTGCTCGACGGCGCCGATCGCGGCAAGGTGTTTGACGGTCTGGCGACCCCGGTGACGATCGGGCGCGAAGAGGGCAATTCGGTCCAGTTGAACGACGAGCGAGTCAGCCGTTTTCATCTAAAAATCCAGGAAGATCAGGAAAAACTCGTTCTTACCGACCTGGAGAGCACGAACGGGACGAAGGTCAACGGCGAAGACATCCAGCTTCGCATTCTACGGGTGGGCGACATGATCAGCCTCGGCCGGTCGGTGCTGCTCTTCGGCTCGCGCGAGGAGATCGCCGAGCGGCTGGCGAAGCTCCGCAACAGCGACGTGCATGGTACGGGCACGCTCAGCCCCGAGGCCGCGGTCGGCTCGCCACGGGCCGCGAGCCTCGATTTCGAGTTGAACTGGGCCGACAACCCCGAGCTGCAATCGACGCTCGGCATGACGGAACCCCCGCCGCTGCCCGACCGCTTGAGCCCCGGTCAGGCCGCACAGCTTTCGGAACTGCTCGAATACTTGCACGTGCGACTCCGCAACCTGCTCGGGTCGGTGCGCGCCGAAGGTGGCAGCCGGCGCATCTCCGTCGATGAGCGGCGCTGGCAAGCACTGCTCGATGTGCAAGCTCTCTTGGCAGAGTACCTGCGCCACATCGGCGAGCCGCCCGAAGAGTAGGCGTCCGCCCGCAAACTCGCGCAACCTGCCCGCCCCGGCTAAACGTTCCCGATTCCGGCGGACATCGAAATTGGCGCAGAAACGACATCCGCGCGATCCGGCGGCCGTCATCTGCCAGCTTTCTCTTGGCGTGACGGCTCTTTGTGAGCCTTTCAGAATCGTCGCCCTTGGACGCAAGTCTGCGCCCCGCCTTGGCCTGGAGTTTCCTCCTCGTCCGAGCATTTCCCAGCAAGAGCTTTTCCTGGAAAAGCATCATGCCGCTCATTTTTGGTATCCAAAAAAATGTTTGACAAATCAAAAACAGGCTGGTAGATTGCCGGGCACGCTGTTTTGAGCGATCAAAAAAACTTTTGATCATCAAAAATAGGCTCGGACACTCAGGTACAAACTTGTGAAACGGCGCTCCGCCTTTACCCTCGTCGAACTGTTGGTGGTCATCGCCATCGTCGGCCTGCTCGTGGGCCTGCTGTTGCCCGCCGTGCAGGCCGCGCGCGAGAGTGCGAACCGTGCGCAGTGCAACAACAACCTCAAGCAGATCGGGCTCGGTTTGCATCACGCACACGATGCGACCAAAGCGTTTCCGCAGGCCTACGTTCGCCTGGCCCAAGCCGATCCCACGGCTCCGGCGGGAAGCGATACGTACGGCGCCGGGGCCTTTGTCATGATCCTGCCTTTCCTCGAACAAGGAACGATCTACCAGGGAATCGATGTGCGGCGGGCGGCGCTGAGCTCCGTCAATATGCCGCCCAACAATCCCACCTACGCGCTGCCGATCCCCACCTATCTCTGTCCGTCAGCGCCGGGGCAGCCTTCCATTGTCTATTCCGCCGAACTTGCCAATAGCTTCAACAATTTTGGAATCTCTCTCACACCGGCGCCCGGCCTGACCTTCGGCCGCACCGACTATGCTCCGGATGCCGGCATGATGGCCGCACTGCCGGGCATCTCGATCGAAGCCGGCGCCTCGATCATCTGCCAGCCACCCGACGGTCCGGTGCGGTTCGCCGACATTACCGACGGCACGTCGAATACCTTCATGATCGTCGAGGACGCCGGCAGACCCGGCTGGTACGGCCTTCGAGGAGCGGCCCGCGAACCCGACATCGGCGGATATGCGCCGGTGATCGGTACCTACCAAGGCGGCACATCCGGGCCGGCGCCACAGGGGGGCGGTGCATGGGCCGATCCCTTGAACTACATCGCCACCAACGGCGCCGATCCGGGCGGATCGGCCATCGCCGCGGGGGGCGGTTTTATGGGTATCCCGCTGGCCCCCTGGTCGTGCGCCGCGGGATGCAGCAACGACAGCGAGATTTTCGGCTTCCATCCCAACGGCACGAATATCCTTTTCGGCGACGGCTCGGCCCGCTGGGTCAAGAGTGGCCTATCCATGTCTCTCACGCAAGCCTTGCTCAGCCGGGCCGGCGGCGAGGTGATTTCGTTCGACTACTGAGCCGTAGCTTCGCACGTCGCGATAAGAATTCTCAGACTCAGTTAACAATGAATAATCGCGCGGTGAGAGAGTTCGTCGTTCTTGTGGTCGCGGCCGGCGCCCTGTGCAATGCCTCGTGCAATCGTAACCCCCACGATCTGTATCCCGTTTCCGGCAACGTGACGTACAACGGATCGCCGGCGGCGGGGGCGGCCGTCTTCTTCTATCGCCGCGGGGCCGACCCGGCGAACGACCAGACGGTCATGGGAATCGTGCAGGGCGACGGCTCCTTCGAACTCGTCTGCGGGCCGTTCGGCAAGGGTGCGCCACCGGGAGATTATGACGTGGGCGTGGAATGGAAACCGGTTGTCGGTCAGAGCAACGGCAACCCGCAACGCGGGCCGGATCGATTCGGCGGCCGGTACTCCGATCCGCATCGCAGTACGTTGCACGCCGTCGTCGCCGCGCGAGCGAATCACCTGCCGCCGTTCGAGCTGACCGACTGAGTAGGGCCGTCGATCATCCCTGCTCGGCGCGCAGCACGGCCAAGGGCTCGTGACTTCCGGCGAGAACGGAATCGGGGACGACGTTCAACCAGTCTCGTAACACGGCAGCATAGACGCGGCGGAAATCGAGGGTCAACTTGAGATCGCCGTCGTCCAGGTCGAGCAAACTCGGTGTCGTCCCCAACAGGCCAGGCTTCACGCCGGGCCCCGCCAAAAACATCGGCGCGGCCGTGCCATGATCAGTGCCGGCCGACGCGTTTTCGGCCACGCGGCGGCCGAATTCGCTGAAGGTCATCACCAGCACCCGCTCGGCCAACCCGGCCGCCTGCAAGTCGTCGACAAACGCCTTGAGCGCGCGGCCCAATTCGTCGAGCAAGCGAGCGTGCGTGTCCATCTGTGCCGAATGCGTGTCATAGCCCCGTTGCACCGCATAGAAGACCCGTGTCGGCAATTCGGATTCGATCAGGCGAGCGATCGTCCGGAGGTGTTGGGCAAGTGGATTGGCCGGGTAGGTCGCGCCGCGCGGCGGTCGCGCCGCGGCGGCCGTGACGGCGTCGGCCGAGGCGTAGGCGTCGAGCGTCGAGCGACGCACGAACGCCGCCAGGTCGTCCGGCGGCGCGTCATTCGCGATGGCCGCCCGCGCGGCGTCGTTCTGCACGGCCAGTTCCTCAATACGTGAAAAACTTCCCGCTGCGGAATGCCGACCGATGAGCGCGGCGGGCAACGCCCCGTCACCTGCCAGCATGGCACCCGGGCCGCCGGGAGCCGCCGGCAGTTGGTCGAGCGCGCGCCCCAACCAACCGTACTGCTTCTGTTCGGCGGGATCGAAGCGCGCGGTATGCCAGATGGCCATGCTCACTTCGTGCGAGCGGTTCGGATTCGGATAACCGATCCCCTGCACGATCGCCAGCCGACCCTTCTCATACAGATCGGCCAGCGGCCGCAACGACGGGTGCAGCGCCAGCGCGTCATCGAGTTTGTGCAATCTGTCGACCGCCAGCCGTAGCTTGTTGCGATGCTTGGCGTATCCTTCGTCGCGATACGGCACGACCGTGTTGATGCCATCGTTTCCGCCGTCGAGTTGAATCACGACCAGCACCCGGTCGTCGCGCCTGGCTTCGACCGCCTGCGCCAGCCGCGCCAGGAAGTGCGGCACCGTGGGTGCCAGCGCGATGAGCGAAGAACGCTTTAGCAGTTCGCGTCGATCAACGGTTGTCATATTCGTTTCGAGTTATAGTTTGTGGTTTGTGATGGGCAGCTAACCGAGCTGCGCGGCGGGCGAGCCAAGCAGTGCGGCCACGAGCCGTCGCGAGTTTTCGGGCGTGAGCGCGGTGTCGTCGCCCAATACGCGCTGCTTGATCTGCCGGGCTTCGTCGCTCGTTTCAGCCCCCCAGAGCAATTTGGCCAGCAGGCCGGCGAAAGCGTCGGCATTCTCACCACAACCGTGCCGCTGGGCGAGTGCCACCCAGCCGATCGTCGCGGCGGGATTTTGCAATCCACCGTCCGCCAGGCGCCGGGCGAAGTTGCCGCGGGCGACGAGCGAGCGGCTGTTGATCCACGTGCGGCCACCTGCCCAGCCGAACACATTGGGCGGCTCGAACAGGTCCTGGCCCAGCAGAGCCATCCATTCGGCGAGCACCATGGTAGTCGGCGGCGGATCCAAGGCTTCCAGTGCCCGCACCGCCCCGATCAGGTATTCGGCCGGCCCCAGCACCCGGCGGCCGAGGTTCTTGTCGTCGAAGAAGGCCGACGACCGCAACACCGTCTCGACCGCGCTACCGATGTGGAGCTGCGTCGAGCGCAAACACTCGGCCAACTCGTCGAGGGCGGGCTGCTCGACGGTCGCTTCGCCCATCAACAATTCGCAGAGGCGCTTGGCCAACCGTAGCGCCGTCGCCGGTTGGTCGATCAGTAGTGCGATCAGATCGTCGCCGCGCCAGTTGCCGCGCCGTCCTAGAACGGTCTTTTCGCCGTTGTCATGATAGGCGGGCAGCTCGCGAAACTCGCGGTTCTTGACCGTCCAGCCGGTCAGCGCCCGGGCGGCTTCCTGGACGTCGGTCTCGCCGTAGTTGCCCACACCCAGCGTGAACAGCTCCATCAGCTCGCGGGCCAGGTTTTCGTTGGGATGCGCGCGGCGATTGCTGTCGGCGTCGAGCCAGAGGAGCATGGCCGGATCTTTGACGACGGGTCCGAGCAACTCGGCGAAGGGCGCACGGCCGAACTGCCGAAACAGATCGTTCTGCCGCCGCATCATGGCGACGTCCTGCACCTTGCGATAGCTGGTGGCGAAGTGGTTGTGCCACAAGAGCGCCAATCGTTCGCCGAGCGGGTCGGGTGAATACATCATGCGGAAGAGCCACCAGGCCTTGAGCCGCTGGATGTTGCCCGACCCCACCGCCGCGTCGGCCAGCAGTCGCGATGTGGCCTCGAAATCTTCCGGTACAGCCGTGGAGTACGCTTTGCCGGCGAGCAACCGATCGATGGTGGTCTGTGGGCCGTCTTTCAGATCGCGCTCGATCTCGTCCCACGTCGCGGCGAACCCCGCCCGGCGGTGGAGATGGATCACCCGCCGCACGTTCCAGGGGGTTTTGTCATCAGGCGTGTAGGGTTGCCAGTGCATGCGTAATCGGGGTCGCCACGGCGCCGGTACGCCATCGACCATTCATTTCTTTTCCATAGGGGTAACTGGCTCCGCGTGCTCGTTCATCGATTTTGCTTCAACGCTACGTCGCCGAGCTCGAGCTTCTGTCCGGCGTCGAGCTGCCGCTCTTTCGTGGTCAAACCGTCGAGGTAGAAGAAAGAATCGCCCTGCACGAAGCTGAGCGTCAACCGTTCACCGGGCACAACGTTTTCCACAAGGAACCGACCGTCCGCGTCGGTCTTGACCGGCGCCTGCACCATGCTGACCGATCGATCGAGGTCCGATACCGTCTGATCTCCGTAGCCTATCCGCACGGTCGCATCGGCCACCGGTTCGCCATCTGGGTCGAGGGCACGACCGGCGATGCTCGCTGTCGCGGCCAACCGAACGGTCGCGGGTGCAGGCTCGTCGCCCGTGAGCACCAGCGAGCCGGCCAGATGGCGCGCGGGATGCAGGACGCGAATTCGCCGCGGTCGATCGGCCCCGAGCGCGTAAACAGTGCAGGTCGATTCCGTGATGCGAAGTGTGTTCTGCATCGATTCGGTAACACCGGCCACCCACGCATCGGAAACCGATCGCCCTTGCTCGTCTTCGATGGCAATCGTGACGATCTTGCCCGGGTCGAAAGCCAGGTCAAACTTTGCGTGGTCGGCACCGATCGTCAGGTCGATCACCTTGGCCGCATTGTGGCTTGCCAGGAAGACAAGTGCACCGCTGTAGGACGTAAAGGTGCGCCTCTCGCCGTTCACCGTAATCGGCACGCGCTCACTATCGTCTTTGCTGAAGCTTGCCTGCCGATAGGTATTGTCCGGCTGCCCCTCTATTCCCCGTTCCGTGATTCGCTTCTGGGCCAGGAGCACGCCAAGGCCGGGACCTACCTTCAAGCGGACGTGCCCGTCGTCGTCGGTGGGCCGATAGCTGATGATGGGGTTGTCATAGCCGGGTTGATCTGCAAAGCGGTTGCCCGGTAGTGGCACGAAGCGCACTCCGCCTTCGATGCCGCGGCCGGTGGCCTGATCGAACAGATGGCAATCCACGAAGACCCCTTCTTTCAGTTCGACGTCGACCTCAGCCTCCGTCTGCCCCGGCGGGACGTCGCACCTCTGAGCGCGCATGAGCAAATTGCTGTCTTGCGGCGGCGTTACGAACAGGGTCAGGTTCGGGCCGCGGCGCACCCCGCGCACCTCAAAGCGCCCCGTCGCATCGGTCATCGGCCGGGGCGACATGTTTTGCGGACTGTTTCCGGTGTCGACCAGCGCCATGGCAACGGGCCTTCGATCGGGCCCCGTGAACACGGTGCCGCGCAGCACGAGTTCCGACTCCATGACCTGGTCGAATTCAGGCGGCGCCAAACGGGGCAACCGGCCGAGCGGCCCCATCCGCGCGGGCCCGTTTGCAACCAGCGATTGGTTGTATTGGTCGGCGTCGAAGCCGGCACGGGTGACAACGCGCTTTTGCTCCGGCGCATATCCCGCTGCCGTAATGCTCAGCGCCACGACTCGCTCGGCACCCAGACCCGAAATCGTAAATCGCCCCTCGCGATCGCTCTCGGCCGCAAAGCGGTCGAAGGGAAAGACCATGCTTAACATTCGCTCGGGTCTGCCCTGCATCGACTGCGGATTCCGTTTCCATTTTTCCAGCAGGCCATCGAGCGAACCATCGCTCGCCGTTTGTACGCCCAAGACGACAATTTTCGCGCCGGTCACGGGGCGACCTTCGGTATCGGTGAGTCTCCCGCGAATGGGGACTTCCTCCGCGAGACGCAGTGTCAATTCGCTCTTCGCTTCCTCACGGCCGATGTTCATGCCGTCGAGGCCCAGACCCGCCTTGCAGGCAAAAATGGGAGGTCGGTTCGCCGGACCGATCTTCGCGTCCGTATCCGCCAGTGTCCATTGGAAACGTCCCTCGTCGTCCGTGACCGCGCGTTTTTCCCACCATCGTTTTCCTTGCGCGGGTGGCTGCGCCGGTTCTACCTGCACCCAGTACACGTCCGCCCCCGGCACCGGTTTGCCGTCGGGTAACAGCACGCGACCACGCAGCGTGATTTCGTCGGCTGCTGCCACGGGCGGAGCGGCGTCGCTCGGCTCTGCCGTCAGCGCTGGGCCGACCTGCTGAATCAGCGCCGTCGCGCAAACGCAGGTCGTAACCCATCGAGCGACCCGACGCAGGTCGCGCTTTCCACCTAGACGCCGCACGCACTGCTTCGTCATTGCAATGCCCTCACGAGCAGGAGATGGTTGACGCGGATGCCGACATTATGTTGCCCGATGGACGGTGAAAGCAAGTTTTTTAGAGGCGGACAAAAGGCGGTTTGCCGAGCACCGCGATGCGGCGGTCCGCCGATCGCTCCGCGGACGGCGCAGACCAGCCTAGCCGCCGCTGGCTTCGCCCGCTGATTGACTGTGCCGATTGGGGCGGCTACGATCTTTGTTACCGATAATGAGGCAGAGACCCTACCTCGTTTGCCCGCTCGAATCCGCCCGCCATGCGTCGTCGTCCGGCCCAAAGAAAAAGCGCTCTGATTCGCGCCTTGCACGGCGGATTGATCTCGGCGGCCGGCCTCGCATTCTTGGTTGCGGCGGTCGGCGTACCGCTTCCTGCGGCACGTACCAAGGATCGCAGCATCGCCTTCCCGTGTATGGATCGTCCCTGCGGCTGTCACGACGCCGCTGCCTGTAAGGCTCACTGCTGCTGCTTTTCGAGTGAGGAGAAACTCGCGTGGGCCTCCGCGCACGACGTCGATCCGACACCGTTTGTCGACGACCGAGCGTTGGCAAGCCTGATCGCGACGGACGATTCTCCGTTTGCGGGCAAGTGCTGTGAGTCGCGCCGGACGGCCATCCGTGGGCACGCCGACTCTGCGTCGTGCTGTGCGAAGAAGGTGGATCCGCGGCAACCCACAGCACGATGCAACGCGCGGACGACGGCCGATCGATCGGCTCGGGTCGGGCAGCATGCCCACAAATCACCCAATTCCGACGTACTGAGTATCGCCGCCTACCGAGAGTGCACCGGGCTCCAACCGCTCTGGACGTTGCTCAACGCCGCCCTGCCGCCTCCGGCACCGGTCGGCTACGAGTTCGATTGGTTCGTTTCCGGCCGCGTCGTACAGACGACGTACGACATCGCGGTCGTATCCTTCTCTCCCGCCACGCCGCCTCCCCGCGCCTAGCGGCCCCCACGCGCCGGTTTCATCGAAGGAATCGGCGATCCCCGGCCCGCGTCGAAGCGGATTCGGGATCTTGCGCGATATCGGCCCACAGATTCTGCGCCGCGCCACCTGCGCGCCGCGTGGTGTGTTGCGGTCGAGAGGCTCATCATCCCAGCCAACCAGCTCTGCTAACGCAGGTTTCGCTGGGTACAGGCAGAAGGCACATGAGAGAACTCATTCAAGGAAACGACCCATGAAACAGAAATCAGGATTCACGCTCGTCGAGTTGCTGGTGGTGATCGCCATCATCGGCATTCTGGTGGCGTTGTTGCTGCCCGCGGTGCAAGCGGCCCGTGAGTCGGCTCGCCGCATGAACTGCACCAGCAATCTCAAACAGATCGGCATCGCCTTGCATCACTATCACGATACGATGCTGCACTTTCCCGGGGTGCGCGACACCTACCCGATGGCCTTTTCGGCGCACGCGCGGCTGCTCCCCTTCTGCGAGCAACAACCGCTCTTCCAGACGATCGACTTCACCGGACTGCTAGGCGCCACCACGACATACAAGGGTGTCAATGCCGCACCGGCTCAGATCGCCGTGCCCGTCTTCAATTGCCCGAGCGATATCGGCGCGGTGCAGGGAGGCAATGGCGCGACGCCGGGAGTCGTCTTCGGCGGCACGAACTACGTCTCGTGTACAGGCACGGGCAAGAGCGCGAGCGGTGTCATCAACGGCGACTACCTCACGGCCGATGGGGTCTTTGTGCTGGCGAGTGCCGGCGGCCTCAAGCCGATCCGGATGGCTGATATCCGCGACGGCTTGAGCGTGACCACGGTCTTCAGCGAATCGACGTACGGCAACGGTCAGGCGGGGCTTTCCGCGGCTCCCTCGCCGTTGCCGAAGAACCCGGCGATGACGCTGGCGATCGACATCAACGGCAGCGGCATGGACCCCACCACGTGCGCCGCCACCACGACATACACCGGCCAGCGGGGCGACCGTTGGATCAACGGGGGTTATCTGTCGACGGCCTACAATCATTATCTCGTCCCCAATTCGACCTCCTTCGACTGCCTGAACTCGGCCAACAACTATGGCCTGAAGGGGGCGCGGAGTTGGCACGCGGCCGGTGTCAATACGCTGCTGTGCGACGGCAGCGTGCGCTTCGTCAGCGAGTCGATCAACCAGCCGATCTGGCTCTACCTGGCCACGCGCGCCGGCGGCGAAGTCGTCGGCGAGTATTGAGCACCATCCACCGAAACCCAGACCGCCGAGCGCGGCGGAGAGAGGATATGAATGTGACGAGGCGATTGAAACGCGACTCGATTTTGTTCAGCGTGGCGATGTTGTTGCTCGGCGTCTGCCGCGGCGCGGCGGCCCACGATACGTGGGTGCAGACCAACACCAATACGGTACGGGCGGGTGACGTCGTGTTTGTCGATCTGCTGCTCGGCAACCACGGCAACGATCATCGCGACTTCAAGATGGCGGGCAAGCCCGACCGGGCCGCCTCGCGGCTGGAAGTGATCGCCCCCGGTGGCAGCAAATACGACATCAACGATCGCCTGATCGATCGCGGCTACGCGCCGTCGGAAGGCTACTGGTCGGCCCGCTTCGTGCCCGCCGAGGTGGGGTTGCACCTCGTCGCGCACAGCATGGATAAGGTTGTGAGCTACGCGCCGACGCGCAGCGTCAAGAGTGCCAAGGCCTATTTCCTGGTCAGCTCCAGCCTCGATCATGTCGAGGCCGACAAGAGGCGGTTCGATGAGCCGTTGGGGCATCCGTTGGAATTGGTGCCCAAGTCGCACCCGGTCACCCCGATGGGACCGGGCAGCCCCATCGACGTCCAGGTGCTCTATAAGGGCCGACCGCTGGCCGACGCCCGCGTATCGTTCGTGCCGCGGGGCGAAACGCTCAGCGAGGGTTTCGATGACCGTTACGAGCGCAAGACCGATGCCGACGGTCGCGCCAGTTTCACTCCCGCCGAGGGCAACTATTACCTCGTGGTCGTGCATCACGTCGATCCACGGGCGAGCGGGCCCGGCTACGAAAGCACCAAGTATTCCGCCACCCTGACGGTGCTCGTGCCGCAGGTCTGCCCCTGCTGCCTCGACTGAGCCTGGACCAACCGACAAAACCGGATTGAGCCCCCAAAAAGCGGCGTTTCGCAGCCTATTTTTGGCCCACGGCGCTGCGACTTGTGGGTTTCGTCAGCCGCTCTTAACGAAAAACAAACGATCCCGGGAATAAACAGGCGGTAGGCGGCCTCTTATAGAAGAGAATCCGGAGTTTCGACGCTGACGCAGGACGGACCTGACGACGTCGTCGGGACATGTTGCAACGACGAAAGGTATTGCAATGAAGAAACTTACGCTGTTGAGCATGCTGTTGGGTCTGTCCCTGGTCGGTTGTGGCGAAACGGCCAAGCCGCCGAAGCCGCCGGTCACGCCCAACATGGGTACGTCGGGCGCGCCTGCTGAGACCGCTACCCCAGAAGGCGAGGCCCCGGCCGAAGGGAAGCCGGCTGATGAGATGCCTGGCGAAGAGAAGCCGGCCGGCGAAGCTCCCGCTGGCGAAGCTCCCGCCGACGAAAAGCCTGGCGACGAGAAGCCCGCTGGCGAAGCGCCCGCCGACGAAGCTCCGGCCGAAGAGAACAAGTAGTCCTCCGGACCGATGTGCGCGGCTGCTAGATAAGACCGCTTGGGATGCCCAAAGGCGGTTGCTTTTGACCGCAGTTTGAGCGCACACGAGATCGAGCGAGCGAGGGACGCCAACCTGATAACGGGTGCGGCGTCCCTCGCTGTTTTATTTTACTCGGCCCCTTTTTCGGTCTCGCTATCCGGCGTTGTCCGGGCGGCCTTGGCGCTCGCCGATCGATCGTCTTTTTGCTTGCGGGCATTCTTGTGTTCGCGGACAAACTCGCTGAGCATGTAAACCTCGACCCGCGAATTGATCGTCGCCCAGTCCGAGTTGCCCGGTCGCTCCTGTGGCTCGTGTGGGCCCGCCTGGCTCAGCCGCATGCGTTGCGGTTCGACTCCCTCCTTTTCCAAGAACTTGTCGACCGCCATGCAGCGGGCATAGGACAATTGCCAGGCGTCGGCATAGGGACTTCCCGCCGGCAGCGGCCGTCCCGTGGCGTGGCCACGGATGTCGATCTTGTTGGGCTTGCCCACCAAGGCCGGAGCCATGGCGTGCAGCCTGATCTTCGCTTCGTCGTCGAGCTCGGCGGAATCCTCGGCGAAGAGGATGAACGCGCCGATGCGCGAGCTGGTCGGCTCCTGGCCGCCTTCCAGAGGCGCTCCGCCCTTCAACGACGAGCCAAGTGCTGCTTTGGTTTCGGCCTTGGACGGCCCACGTCCGTGGCCGCGCGGCCCCTTGGGCGGCGCCTTGAGATTCGACAGTCCACCGCCCTCGTTGGCCGAGAGGCTCACCGGCGGTCCGCTGGGCGCTCCGACCGATCCCAACGGATCGCGAAAGTATTTGGCCACGGCCTCTTTGGCGGGCTTGTTTTGGCCGACGAGCCACATCACCAAGAAAAAGGCCATCATGGCGGTCACGAAGTCCGCATAGGCCACCTTCCACGCACCGCCGCCCTTGCCCGCCATTGCGCTCGCTCCTTACGCGGCCTCGGCCGATTTGAACATTTCGTCGAGCTCCTGGCGGGTAGGCCGCATCTCGCTCGACACGCCGCGGCGTGCTTGCTCGATCGCCACCTTGGGCGGCAGGTCGCGTACCGAGCCCAGGATGGCGGCCGCGATCGTGCGGAAGAAGCCCAACTCGGCGTGCCCTTCGAACTCCATCTTTCCCGCCAGGGGCGCGAAGAATCCGTACGAAGCCAGAATGCCCAGGAACGTTCCCACCAACGCCGCACCGACCTTGTGGCCGATCTCTTCCACGGGGCCGTCGATGGCACCCATCGTGATGACGATGCCGAGCACGGCGGCCACGATACCGAAGCCGGGCAACCCGTCGGCCGTCTTGCTCAGCACGCCCACGGGAGCATGGTGTTCCTCTTCGAGCACCTTCAGCTCGGTTTCGAGCAGCGATTCGAGTTGGTCGGCATTCGCCGTGCCCTCGATCACCGGCGACAAGGCGCCGCAGATGAAGTCGACGACGTGATGGTTGTGAGCGATCTTCGGATACTTGCTGAAGATCGGGCTCTGGTGCGGATCGGAAATGTGCGATTCGAGGCCCAGCAGGCCGTCACGCCGCGCCACCGACAGCAGCTCGTAGAGAACGGCGAACAGTTGCTTGTAGGCTTCCTTGTTGAAGGGGCTGCCTTTCAATACTTGCAAGATGCCGCGCACCAGGTCGATGAGCACCTTTTTGGGCGACATGATGATGAGTGCGCCCAGTGATGCTCCGCCGATGGTCAGCACCTCCGACGGATGAATCAAGGCGCCGATATGCCCGCCGGCCCAGGTAAAACCGGCCAACACGCATCCCGTCACCACCATGCACCCGACAATGACAATCATGCCGATACCGCCTCGGTTCGAAGGCTCTCTTTGTAAGTATGGCTCGCGCGGAACCGGTCGGTGAATCGCAACGGCCCGAGATCGGCCGGCTCTTTGCGTTCGCCCGCCGTCGTGCGGCCTCTGCTAACCACCTACCGTATGTAGCATGCGAATCGACGTGATGCGTTGAGGCATCGTGGAATCGTCGACGCTGATCGGTCGCAACGACCGGGTGCTACGCGCGCAACGCGCCGGTCGAACCGTAGCCGGCCGGTAGGGGCCGCGAGGCACCCTTTTTCTCGCCGGAGATCTTCATCAACCGCGATGTGGCGAGCAGCGCCATGCCGATGAGGAAGGCGATGGTCGAGCCGCTTCGCGGGTTGAACGTCGTCGCATGACCGAACGCCGGTCCCTCGGTCTGAACCGATGCCGGCAACCACGACTCGCGGTAGTTCAGCCACGGCGACCAGGGAAGTCCCACCGTCAATTCGGTGACCTCACCGGTTGCTTCTCCGCTCGTCGAGAAGGTGGGCAGAACCGCCGCTGCCAAGAACAGCCAGGCACACCCCTTGACCATGTTCGCAGCTTTTCGTCGTGGCATAACCAATCCTTGTGCGATGTAGTCCGGTTCAACTATAGGTTATTTTCGTCGCAGTGGGCGGAGCCTCGGGGTAACGCCATTTTCTTGCGGCCGTCGTAGACATCCGGGATAATCGTTACAGGGCTTTTCGACGGAGCGAAGTCCATGTCGATATCGCAGCGAGCTTGGATTCTGGCGGCCGCGCTCGGGGTGGGCCTTTTGGCGGCGCCCGCCGCAGCTCAACTCGGCGGTCCGCCCGCGGCCTATGACCAGGGCCGCCTGAGCCGCAGCGCCGTGTTTCTCTTCGGCATGCCCGTCCCCGGGCTTCCCTTCGGTTATGGTTGGCCTCCGCCAGTGTGGGGCGCTCCCTTCGGCCTGCCGGTTTTCTCCGTGGCGGATCCGGAGTATCGTCCGCTCTCTGCCGCGGCCGGTGATGATTTTCCTCCGGCTCCGGCCGGCCTACCCAATGTTGTCACGCGTCGGGCCGATGCGCCGGTCAGCGACGAGGACGAGCCCTCGGCGCCGCGCAAGGTGCGGGTCGCCAACGCGGAGGCGACGGCCCGTGCATTGCAATTCATCGAGTACGGCGATGCCCGTTTTCAACGTCAAGAATTCTTGGAGGCCTACCAGCGATATCGCAAGGCGGCGGACGCGGCGCCGAACCTGGCCGATGCCTACTTTCGCCAAGGCTTTGCGCAGTCGGCCTTGGGGCGATACCTGCCGGCGGTCAAATCGATCCGCCGTGGCCTGGCCCTCCAGCCCGATTGGCCGAAGGCCGACTTCCGGCTTGATCGGCTCTATCTGGGGAACCGTGCGGCGAAGCAGATGCACTTCGAGCGGCTCGCGATCGCCGCGGAGGAGAACCCCGACAATGCCGAGATGATGTACTTGCTCGGTGTCGAGTTGTTTTTCGATCGGCAGCCGGATCGCGCGCACACCTTTCTGCAAGCCGCCGCCGGTCTTGGCCTGGATGCCGAGCTGGTTCGAGGCTTTATCGAAGCCGCGGCCCGTCAGAGCAAGCGTCGGGCAGGCGGCGAAGAGCTTTAGAGCGACCGGCAAGGCCTTATCGCTGTCCAACAAGCTGAGCAACCCTGCGGCGGCGAGACTGCGGATCAAATCGTCGCCTGTCATAAGCCGACTCTCACTGGCCGCATTATGCTTGCGACGCCTGCATTTCCAGCAGCCGCCGCTCCAAGAACTGCCGCTCGCTGTCGTTAGCGACCAACTCGAGCGCCCGGGTGTAGCTCTCGGCCGCTTGGGCCGGCTCGCCGAGACGGCGCAGCAGATCGGCCCGCGCCGCGTGCAACAAGTGGTAACCGTCGAGTTCTCGGCTGGCGGCCAGCGCGTCGATGATCGCCAGCGCCGGACGCGGGCCGTCGACCATGGCCAACGCCACAGCGCGGTTGAGCGACACGATGGGAGAAGGTTGTGCCTGCTCAAGAACGTTGTAGAGGGCGAGGATCTGGGACCAATCGGTCTCCTCGGGCCGTGCCGCCTGGCAGTGCAGCGCCGCGATGGCCGACTGTAGGCCGAACGGTCCCGGCCCGCCGCGCAATGCTTCTTCCACGAGCGGTATCGCTTCGGCGATCTGCCCTTGGTTCCAAAGGCGGCGATCCTGGTCTTCCAGCACCACGAGCCGTCCGGCCGCATCGAGCCGGGCCTCGCGGCGGGAATCGTGCAGCAGCATGAGGGCCAGCAGCCCACTCGCTTCGGCTGGTGGATCGGGCATCATCAACATTCGCACCACGCGACCCAGCCGGATCGCTTCGCCGCACAGGTCGGCCCGCACGAGCGACTCACCGCTCGTGGCCGTGTAGCCCTCGTTGAAGATCAGGTAGACGACGGTCAACACGGCATCCACTCGGTCGGGCATTTCCTGCGCCGCGGGCACGGTGTAGGGAATGCCCGCATCGCGAATCTTCCTCTTGGCCCGCACCAGACGCTGGGCCATGGTGGCGGTGGGCACCAGGAACGCGCGGGCGATCTCGTCGGTCTCCAATCCGCCCAACGTGCGCAACGTGAGGGCTACTTGGGCTTCGGGTGCCAACGCGGGGTGGCAGCAGGTGAAGATCAGCCGCAGACGATCGTCGGGGATTTCGCCCGTGTACGGGTCGTGCTCCTCGGCCAGCGGATAGCGCCCCGACTCGGCCACCGATTGGACGATCTCGCTGAACCGCGTTCGCCGGCGGATGCGATCGATGGCCTTGTGCTTGGCAGTCTGGATAATCCAGGTGCGTGGCGAATTGGGAATACCGGTGCCGCGCCATTGGTCGACGGCAGCCGCAAAGGCTTCCTGCGCCGCCTCTTCCGCCACGTCAAAATCGCCGACCAGTCGGATGAGTGTGGCCAGGATACGGCCCCAATCGGAGCGGTACACGGCGGCGACGGCGGCGTCGGTATCCAAAACCATGGCCAAATGCGGAAGATATTTTTTGCGCGGCGTGTCGATCACGCGCCGCGCCGTTCGACTAATTGCTGGATCGGTTGCTTCGAACCCATTGTAAGGAGAAACATCGTGAAATACATGCTGCTCGTGTACGTGCAAGAAGTCGCGCTGAGCGACGCCGAGCGACAGGATTGTTACGGCAAATCGGCGCAGCTCGCGTGCGATCTCGAGGCGAACGGAAATTTCGTGGCCGCCTCGCCGCTGCACCCCGTGGCGACGGCCACCAGTGTGCGCGTACGCGAGGGCCGGCGGCTGGTGACCGATGGGCCGTTTGCCGAGACCCGCGAGCAACTCGGCGGCTTCTACCTCGTTGAGGCCCGCGATCTCGACGAAGCGATCGGCATCGCCGCTCGCATACCGGTGGCCACCGTGGGCACCATCGAAGTCCGGCCGATTTTGGAGATTCCGGGCCTGCCGAAAACGGCTGACGAGGAGAATTGACCATGCGAGCGATCGATGCCATCCACAGCGCACTGGCCTGGGGCGACCGCGACATCCGATTCATCGAGGATATGCGCTCATCGCCCGTCGCGCAACCGACACCCCAATGCGGCGCTCACGCGCTGTGGATCCTCGGACATTTTGTGATCGCCGAAGGACGGCTGCGGCAGATCGTGCTCGGCGAACCACATCCCGCCGAGCATTGGAAACCGCTGTTCGACTGGGCGAGCGAACCGGTCGCCGACGTCGACGCCTATCCACCTTTCGACGAAGTGCTCGAAATGTATCGCCAATTGCGCGCCCGCAATCGGCAACTGCTCGACGAGGTTGGCGAGGCCGGTTTGGATCACCCTACCAAGAATCCCCCGCCGGGCCTGGAGGACGGGTTCAAGACGATCGGTCAGGCGTTTTTAACGATCGCGCTGCATCAGGTCTTTCACGGCGGTCAGGCTTCGATCGTCCGCCGGGCCAGTGGCCGCCCACCGTTCTTCGTTCCGTCGGAAGCATTACGCCGATCGTGATTGCCAGGAAGAAGCACTCCAAAACTCCTTCCGGCCACCCCGTAGGCACCATGAAAAACCTTTGCTATTCGTTACCGTCCTTTTTGCAAAATGGAGATTCGTTCCCATGAAAGTCATCGTATTGGTCAAGGCTAGTAAAGCTTCCGAGGCGGGCGAGTTGCCCAGCCAGAAACTGTTCGAAGAGATGGGCAAATTCAACGAAGAGTTGGTCAACGCCGGCGTGATGCTGGCGGGCGAAGGGTTGCAACCCAGCTCGAAGGGGAAGCGCGTCCGCTTCTCTGGCGCGGAGCGCATGGTGATCGATGGACCGTTCGCCGAGACCAAGGAACTCGTGGCGGGGTTCTGGCTCTGGAACGTGAAATCGATGGACGAAGCCGTCGCCTGGCTCAAGCGCTGCCCCAATCCTCACATGGAACAATGTGAAGTAGAGATTCGGCCGCTCTTCCAGCCGGAGGATTTCGCGCCGATCGATCCCACGGGCGAACTGCGTGCGGCCGAAGCGCGGCTGCGCGAGCAGGCAGCCAAGGGCTAACGGTGGCAGGTGGGTAGTCGTCCCCGACCTCGGACGCTAAACTTCGACTCGGGGAGGGCCACGGACAACCACGAACGCCACTCCCCTCTGTCCGACTGTGCGATGAGGGATCGGCCGCGCCAGGTCGTTGGAATGCGTTCATGAGCGACTTTCTGCTGCTGGCAAGCGATCCGGACGCCCTCCAGAACCTATCGATCTTCGACCCGGCCTCTCCCTCGGCCGAAGCGATCCGGAGCTTGTCGTTGCTGGTGGCCGCCATCGCGGCGTTCATCTTCCTTATCGTCGAGGGCGTGCTGCTCTATTCGGTGGCTCGCTTTCGTGTGGCCGCTCCTGCCGGGCAGTCGTCCTTGCCCGGCGGGGAGCCGCCGCAGGTCTACGGCAGCCAGGCGATCGAGATCGCTTGGACCGCCGCTCCGGCCCTGGTCGTGTTCGTCCTCGTGCTGGTGGTCATCCGCACGCTCTGGCAGGTCAACCGACCGAACCCCACGCCGAGTGCGAACGACCGGGCACTCTATGTCACCGTCATCGGCCATCAGTGGTGGTGGGAATACGTCTACGAGTCGTACGACGGCCGCAATCTTGGCATCGTTGCCGCCAATGAATTACACATACCCGCCGGCAGCGAGGGCGCAGCCCGACCGGTGTACCTCACGCTCAAGTCGGCCGACGTTTGCCACAGCTTCTGGGTGCCGCGGCTGGCCGGCAAGACCGACCTCATTCCGGGGCACACGAACGAATTGTGGTTCCAGACCGACAAGCCCGGGCTGTACCTGGGCCAATGCGCCGAGTATTGCGGCACGCAGCACGCCAACATGTTGCTGCGCGTCGTCGTCGATGAGCCGGCGGAATTCGAGCGGTGGTTGGCGCACGAGGCCCGTCCGGCGGCCCCGCCCGCCGATGGCGACACGGCCGCGAGCGCGGCGCAGGCGGTGTTCCTCGGCCAGTCGTGCATCAAATGTCATCGTGTGCGCGGTACGCCGGCCGACGGCACGTTCGGCCCCGATCTGACACACTTGATGGGGCGCAAGACACTGGCCGCGGGCATGGTTCCAAACGACGCCGAACGGCTGCGCGAGTGGCTGGTCGATCCGCAGCGCGTGAAGCCGGGCTGCCTCATGCCGGCCTTCGGCCTCGAGCCGCGCGACATCGATTCGCTCGTAGACTACCTGGCGACATTGCATTGAGGCCCCGATGACCAGCGTCGAACTCGAAGCTGCCGCACCGACCGCCGCGTCGCACCCGGCGCCGTCGCTCGTGTACGACCTGGTCACGACCGTCGATCACAAGAAGATCGGCCTGATGTATATCGTCATGGCCGTGGTCTTCCTCGTCATCGGCGGTTGCGAGGCGCTCGCCATGCGTTGGCAGCTCCTCTTTCCCCGTTACGACCTGATCGGTCCCGACGCGTTCAATCAGTTGTTCACGATGCACGGCACGACCATGGTCTTCTTCATGGGCATGCCCATCCTGATCGGCATCGGCAACTACATGGTGCCGTTGGCGATCGGTGCCCGCGACATGGCTTTCCCGCGGTTGAACGCGTTCGGCTTTTGGGCGACCCTGTTGGGCGGGCTGCTGGTCTATTCCAGCTATGCCACGGGGGGCGCGCCGGCCATCGGCTGGTTCGCCTACTCGCCGCTCACCGAGCGCACCTTCGCCCGCAGCGCCGCGACCGATCTCTGGGCACTCGGCCTGATCGTGAGCGGTACGGGCACGCTGGCCGGAGCGGTCAACTTCATCGCCACGATCCTCGGCATGCGCGCTCCCGGCATGAACCTGCGCAAGGTGCCGTTCTTCGCCTGGACGATGCTCTGGACCTCGGTGCTCATCCTGTTCGCCATTCCGCCGCTCACGGCCGCGCTCGTCATGCTGCTCTTCGACCGCAACCTCGGAGCACATTTCTTCGACACGCAGAACGGCGGCTCGGCCTTGCTGTGGCAGCATATGTTCTGGTTCTTCGGCCATCCGGAGGTCTACATCCTGGTCCTGCCGGCATTCGGCATGGTGTCGGAGGTGATTCCCGTTTTCTCACGAAAGGTCTTGTTCGGCTACGAATTCATGGCCGCGGCTACGGCAGCCATCGCCTTCATCAGCCTGGGCGTGTGGGCGCACCACATGTTCACCGTGGGCATGAGCCGCACGGCCGACCTGTTCTTCGTGGCCAGCAGCCTGCTCGTTTCGATTCCCACCGGCATCAAGTTCTTCAATTGGTTGGCCACGATGTACGGCGGCCGCATCTCCTTCAAGGCACCGATGCTCTTCGCCTTCGGCTTCCTCTCGATGTTCCTGATCGGGGGCCTGACGGGCATCATGCTCGCGGCGGCGCCCTTCGACTTCCAACTCTCCGACAGCTACTTCGTGATCGGCCATTTCCACTGGGTGCTGATCGGCGGCACGCTGTTCGGCACGTTCGCCGGACTCTACTACTGGTATCCCAAGGCGACCGGCCGCATGTTTTCTGAACGGCTGGCACGCTGGCATTTCTGGCTGCTCTACATCGGCTTCTTCCTCACCTTCGGGCCGATGCACATATCGGGCTTTCTGGGCATGCCACGTCGGATCTATACCTACGACGCCGATCGCGGCTGGGCGTTTTGGAATCAGCTCACGACGCTGGGCGCGTTCATCCAGGCCCCGAGCTACG
Organism: Pirellulales bacterium; assembly: GCA_035547915.1. Lineage (GTDB taxonomy): Bacteria > Planctomycetota > Planctomycetia > Pirellulales > JAICIG01 > DASSFG01. The sequence continues at coordinate 75,070 of DASZTS010000011.1, forward strand.
CCATCTTCGTCTACAACGTCGTCGTCTCGCTCCGCAAGGGAAGGCCGGCCGGGAGCGATCCCTGGGATGCTTGGACCTTGGAGTGGATGACGTCGTCGCCCCCACCGTCGTACAACTTCGAACAGATTCCCGAGGTGCGCAGCCGGCGCCCGTTGTGGGATCTCAAGCACCCCGACGATCCGGATTGGCAGTACGAATGACCTGGGCCGCGAAAGGAGCCCGATGGAGCTGAACTCGCCTGCGAACGTTGGCCCCCAGCCGATCGGAGCGCGCGCCGAGCGTGCGTCTGCGGTGGACCACGGCGGCACCACCGGGTTGCCGTTTCCGCCGGCGATCCGACCGGAGCAGACGCTCGATAGCGCGCAGTGGGGCATGCTCGCGTTTCTGGTCTCCGAGGTCGCCTTCTTCGGCACGCTGATCACGGCCTACCTGGCCTACCTCGGGCAGGACGTCTCCGGCCCTACACCGCGCGAGGCGCTCTCGTTGCCCTTGGTGCTCGTCACGACGCTCTGCTTGTTGAGCAGCAGCGGCACCATCCATCTGGCCGAAGGCAATCTGCATCACCGCCGCGAACGCGGGTTCTTGCTCGCTTGGGGAGCGACGATCGGGCTCGGCATCGCATTCTTGCTTGGCACGGCCTACGAATGGCGGGAGCTGATCTATGAGCATCAACTCACGATCGGCCGCAACTTGTTCGGCTCGACGTTCTACACGCTGGTCGGCTTTCATGGCCTGCACGTGACGGTGGGGGTTGTGATGATGTTGGCGGTGCTCGGGCTAGTGCTCGCCAAACAGCTTTCGGTCGAGAATAAACGCGTGGTCCAACTCGTGTCGTGGTATTGGCATTTCGTCGACGCCGTGTGGATCGTCGTCTTCGCGGTCGTCTATTTGATCGGCAGGTAGGAAGCTCGACGACATGGACCTGGCAACCGGATCGAATCCCCACGGAACGCTGCCCGACCACACCGAGTCGGTATCGATGCCTCGGCCGACCGCGGCTCCGCTCGTGCTGTCGGTGGGCCTCGCTCTCTTGGCGGTCGGTGCCGTGACGAACGTGGCCTTTGTCATCGTCGGAGCGGGGTTGCTGGTCGTCGGGCTCGGCAGATGGATGGGGCACTTGCTCCCCGGTCGAGGACACGTGCACGAACCGCTCGTGGCCCCGGCCCGGCGGCCCGCGCCGATCGTCGGTGTGCCCGGCAAGGTGGAACGGCTGCGCGCGGGCGCGCCCGGGTATCGTCTGCGACTGCCGGAGCGTGTCCATCCGATCTCGGCCGGCGTGAAAGGCGGCATCGTCGGCGGCCTGATCATGCCGTTGCCGGCGCTGACCTACGGCGCGCTCAGCGGGCACGGCATCTGGTATCCGGTGAACTTGCTCGCCGGCATGGTGTTTCCGGGTATCGATGAGGCCCCGGCGGCCCAACTCGAAACGTTTAGCCCCGGTCTGCTGCTCGTCGCCTTGGTGATCCATGCGGTGATGTCGGTCGTGCTCGGCCTGATCTACGGCGTGTTGATGCCGACCCTGCCCGACATCCCCAAGCCCTTGGCCTGGGGAGCGTTGCTCGCGCCGATGCTCTGGACGGGAGCCAGCTTCGTGCTCATGGCCAGCGTCAATCCGCTGCTCAAGCGCGGGGGCGATTGGCCCTGGTTCATCGCCTCGCAGTTCATCTTCGGCGTGATCCTGGCCTCGGTTGTGATGCTGGCGGGCGACCGGCCGCCGCTGAGGGCCGCCCTGTTCGGCGCGGCGTGCGGTGCCGCGCTCATGCCGTTGCCGGCGATCCTGTGGGGACACCTCTCCGGCCACGGCATCTGGTATCCGGTGAACCTGCTGGCCGGCATGGTCATACCGGGCATGGGGCAACTCTCGGCCGAGCGATTGGCGATGTTTCGGGCGAACTGGTTGTTGGCCGCGATCGCGATTCACGCGGTCCTGTCGCTCGGCTTCGGCCTCCTGTTCGGGTTGCTCTTGCGGCGGTTGCCACACATCCCCGGCCCATTGGCCTGGGGAGGCATGTTGCTGCCGCTCGTCTGGACAGCGATCAGCTACGCGATGATGGGTATCGTCAATCCATTGCTCGCCGAACGGGTCGATTGGCCGTGGTTCATCTTTTCCCAGATCGTCTTCGGGCTGGCGGCGGCCCTCGTGGTCGTGCGCAGCGAGATGGTCCACATTCCGCCCGCGGGGAGTCCTACGAACCCGCCGGTCGAAGTTCACGGGCAGGAACGATGATGGACCCTGGAAATTACTTCTTGGGCTGGCCTGACCTCACGCGGCGCGGCACGCCATGTTGTGGTCGGAACGATGCCTGTATCGTTCCGTATCTCCGCGTGTTGGCCGTCGTGCTGGCGTGCGTGTCGAGTGGCTGCGATTTTCCCGGTCGACCCGATCCGGCGCAACGACCTGTCCCTGCCGATGAAATCGGGGCGTTCGATCCGCTGTTTCGAACGCATTGTGCCGGCTGCCACGGAGCCGACGGAAAGCTGGGACCGGCGCCGCCGCTCAACGACGCTCTGTTCTTGAGCATCGTCCCCGATGCTGAGTTGGAGAGCGTGATCGCCATGGGCCGACCCGGTACGCCGATGGCCGCCTTTGCTCGCGAGCACGGCGGACCGCTCGGCGAAACACAGCTCAAGGCGCTCGCCGGCGGGTTGAAAGAGCGTTGGAAGACGCGCAGCAAAATCCGCGCGGAGTTGCCGCCGTATTCCGCATCGCAGGAGGACTCCGCGAGCCGATCGCAGGAAGGGTTGGCACGCGGCGAAAAAGTGTTTGCCCGCGCGTGCGCCGTTTGTCACGGAGCGCGCGGTGAAGGAACGAGCAATGTCGGGGCAATCCGCGATCCGGCCTTTCTCGGACTGATCAGCGATCAGGCGTTGCGACGCCTGATTATTACCGGGCGGCCCGACCTGGGTATGCCCAACTTCGCCGACAACGATGCCCGCGGTGCCGACTACGAGCCTCTCTCGACGGATGAAATCGACGAACTCGTGGCCTTTGTTGGTTCGTGGCGGCGAGCCTCGCCGACCAGCACGGCCACCAACTCCGATACGGAAAAGCCCCAGAGCGGCGACGAAGGAGAATCACCATGAGCGACACGACGTGCACCGGCTCCGCGGTCAATACATCTCCCCCGCCGCGGCGAACCTTCTTCGAGTGGGTCACGTACGGACTCGGCGCGCTCGCTGCTGCGGCGGCCGGCCTTCCCTTCTTGGGTTATGTTGCCGGAGCGCGGAAGAAGCCGGTCGTCTGGGTCCGCCTGGGCAATCTCAGCGACTTCGCGTTGAACGAGACGCGCCTGGTGCGTTTCCAAAACCCCATCCGCCAACCATGGGATGGCATGGTGGCCAACACGGGAGTCTATGTGCGCAACCAAGGCCCGGACCGCGAGGACCAGTTCTTGGTGCTGGCCATGAACTGCGCCCACCTCGGTTGCCCGGTTTCCTGGTTCCCGCAATCGGGCCTGTTCATGTGTCCGTGCCACGGCGGCGTCTACTACGCCAACGGCGAACGGGCTTCGGGACCGCCACCGCGGGGTCTGTTTCGCTGCGTTTGGCGCGTCCGCGAGGGCATCCTCGAAGTGCAGGCGCCGCATTATCCCACCCTGCAAGACACGTTAGACCAGACGGCCTGAATGGAGCCGGCCCATGAAACCAGCAAATGGCCATGACGGTTGGCTGCGACGAATCGGACTCTGGTTCGACGTTCGGCTCCATTTCAGCGATACGATTATGCCCATGTTGCGGCATCCGATTCCGCCCAGCGCGGCCGGGCCGATGGGCTGGTGGTACGTTTTCGGCAGCGCCTCGATGACGCTGTTGATGGTGCAACTCCTCACGGGGGTCGGCTTGGCGCTCGTCTACGTGCCGGCGGCCGACAGCGCCTATGAGAGCCTGCTCTATCTCGACTACGAGGCGCCGCTCGGCTGGTTCCTGCGAGCCCTGCATTACTATGCGGGATCGGGAATGGTGGTCATGGTCTTGGCCCACGCCACGCAAGTCTTCCTGCACGGTGCCTACAAGTATCCTCGTGAGCTGACGTGGATGGTGGGCGTGGTGCTGCTGCTCTGCACGCTGGGCATGTTCTTCACCGGGCAGGTTCTGCGCTGGGATCCCGACGCTTATTGGGGGCTGGCGGTCGGCGGCTCCATGGCCGGCCGCGCTCCGGGAATGGGGCCGCAACTGGTGCGGCTCGTCTTGGGCGGTGCGGTCATCGGTGGCGACACACTCAGTCGCTTCTTCGCGTTGCACGTGTTCGTCATTCCCGCCGCTCTGCTGGCGGCGCTGGGCGTGCATCTGTGGTTGGTGCTCAAATGCGGGGTCAGCGCGGCGCCTGTGCCGGGCCGTGTGGTCGACCCCGTGCGCTACGACACCGAGTATCAACACGAGCTTCACACGGTGGGCGTGCCGTTTCTGGGGCCGGCTATGTTGAAGGACGTGTTTTGTTCGGCCGTCGCGGTGCTGGTGGTCGTGACGTTGGCGGCGGTGCTCGGACCCAAGGGCCCGACGGGACCGCCCGACCCGATGTTGGCCGGCGCGAATCCCCGTCCCGAATGGCCGTTCCTGTGGCTGTTCGCCCTGCTCTCGCTGAGCCCGCCCGAGGCCGAGACGTTCATCATCCTGGTGCTGCCGCTGATCCTGGTGGTGGCACTCTTTCTCGTGCCGATCGTGAGCCGCCGTGGTGAAAGGGCGCCGAGTCGCCGGCCGGTGGCCGTGCTGTTGGTCGTCGTCGGCTACACGGTGCTGGGAGTGCTGACGTACCAGGGCGTCAGCGCTCCTTGGTCGCCGCGGATGACGGCGTGGAGTGGCGATCCCGTACCGGTCGGCATGATCGAGGGTGCGCCTCCGGTGCGCCTCGCGGGAGCCGCCGTTTTTCAATACAAGAACTGCCGCAACTGCCACGCGTTGGAAGGGCTGGGCGGCAAGCGGGGGCCCGACCTCACGCACGTCGGAGCCCGACTGACCGCGGATCAACTCATCGACCAAGTGAGCAATGGCACGCCCGGCGGAGGGAACATGCCGGCCTACGGCCGACAGATTTCGCCGCACGAGATGACGGCGCTCGTCGATTTCCTGTCGGCGCTGCGTCCGAGCGGACAACCGGCCGCCGCCTCGCCCGCCGGCCGCGATTGAAGCGGAAGCGGCCGGCTGCTCAGGAAATTTCGGTGGACGGGCGCGGCTTCGTTTGCCGCTCGACGAACCAATAATCGCGGGCCAGGAAGGTCACGTCGGTGGCCAGATCGACGCACCGCCACCAGCCGATGATGCCCGCCGCTCCGACGATCCGCACGCGGCGAAATTCGTGGTCGATCCGCAGCCGCCAGATTTCGCCTGTCTGCATCGCCCGCATCTGAACCTCCGTCGTTCCGTTCCCCATAGAGTAAACGGACGGTGGCCTGTCACGCGCGCGCGTCGCAACGTGAACTGAACGTTCTGTCAGGAAAGGCGGCTGAAAGTGTCAGACCGGCAGCAATTCGGCGATGGGCTCGCCGAAGGGCAGGATCGGCATCGGGCGCCCGCTGTGATCCGGGAACGACATCTCGGGGTCGATGCCGAGATGGCGGTAGATCGTGGCCCACAGGTCGTTGGGCGTCAGCGGCCGGTCTTGCGGATGTTCACCCTTGGAATTGGTCGAGCCGATCACCTGGCCGGTGCGCATGCCGCCGCCCGCCAGCAGCACCGACATGGCATTGGGCCAATGATCTCGGCCGGGCTGCATGACGCGCGTCTCCGTTCCCACGGCCGAATTGACGCGCGGCGTGCGACCGAATTCGCCCGTGACCACGAGCAACACCTTCTTGTCGAGGCCGCGGGCATAGATGTCTTCGACCAGTGCCGTGATGGCCTGATCGTAGCGCGGGAGCCGAAACGCCGCGTCGACGAACAGGTGGCAGTTGACCGCGTGCGAGTCCCAGTTGTAGGTGATGCCCGTGGGAAACGGATCGCCCGGGCAGGGGTTCTCCATGACCATCGTCACGAAGCTTACGCCGGCTTCGACGAGCCTTCGGGCCATGAGCGCCCGTGCTCCCCAAGCGTGCCGCCCGTACCGATCGCGGATGGCATCGGGCTCCTGCGAGAGGTCGAAAGCCGACCGGGCGCGGTCGCTCATCAGCATTTCCATTGCCCGGCGATTGAATTCGTCCATCGACTCCATCGCGCCGGTGGCATCGACGTTGCGCCTGAGCGTGTCGAATCCTTCCAGCAACTGCACGCGGTCGTCGAGCCGGTGGGCGACATCGTTCGACAGACCCAGATTCTGGATCTTGAAGCCGGGTCGGCTGGGATCGCCGCCGAAGATGAACGGTATGTAACCTCGGCCCAGGTAGGCCGCGCCGAAAGGAAACGTGTCGACGTCCTCGCGCCCCGAGTCGACACCGGCGATGTAGTTGGGCAGGCCGAGTTGCCGGCTCTCGCGCACCTTGGCCACGATCGAGCCGCCGGCGGGCGCATCGTTCACGAACGTGCCGCTGGCGATGTTGTTCGGGATGCGGCCGGTCAGGATGCGTCGCATTCCGTCGGGATGGCCGGCGAACTCGTGCGAGATCGATCGGACGAGCGTGAACTTGTGGGCGGTCTTGGCGTGCAACGGCAGCAGTTCGCAGACGTCGAGCCCCGGCACGACCGACGCGATCGGGCTGAATTCGCCCCGATATTCGGACGGTGCGTCGGGCTTCATGTCGTAGGTCTCCATGTGCGGAGGACCGCCCGGCAGCCAGACAAAGATGATCGACGTATCGGGGATCGCCCGCTCTGCCGCACCGGCCGTCGCCCGAGCTCGCAGCGCGTCGCCCAGCGCCAAACCGCCCACGCCCAAGGACCCGATCTTCAAGAACGTTCGTCGCGAGCAAGGGCCACTGCAAGACGGACGCGCGGGTTTGGGCATACGGACAACTCCGCTCGGGCTTTTGGGGTGCAGATTGGGAGAGGCGGGCTGGGCGGGAGCCGATCGCAAAGACTGTCGACACCTACGTCGACGGCCGCTCGTCGCCTGTGGGCGGCCACTTACGCGGCGGGAAAACTTGCGGCCGAACGCACAGGCTGCACGTATTTTTGGCTCCCAGCGGCAATCATGTCAACTTCGCGTGCTTTCTAAAGCAACCGACAAGACCGGATCGAACTTCCAAAAAAGTCGGCGTTTTACGGCCCGCGTTTCGCCCGTTGAGCGCTCAGACTTGCAAGGTTGTCAGCCGCTCTTAGCCGCGGAAGCCGCCCTGCTTGCCGGTCAGTCAAATAAAAAATCCGATTTCGCGTGGCGGTTTTTTGTATCCTTCGTTACGTTACACGTAGGCGCCAGAGGACGGAGAAAGGCCGAAGATGCATGGGTTGATGGACGAGGTGCGGACAGCACTGATTGTGCTCGCCGTCGTCTTGGCTCCCTATCTGTGCTACCGGGCATCGGGAGCGCTGGAGCATGAGCAGGTCATCAGCGCCAGCCGCGTCACGGGCTGGGTTGAATTGACGCCGCAGATGAAAAGGCAAGGAACCGTCGCCGCTTCGTCACAAAATGGCCGCCGCTAGCGCTCAACGCCGCCGAGCTTGCCCCGCCTGAGCGACCTCCAGGCGCAGACGGACGTCTTCGTTGCGCGAGGTTACTGCGGGCGCTCGGGTGGCAGTTTCAGAAAGTCGTCGCCGATATCGACGCGCGCCCCTGTTTTGGGGATCTCGCGGTGCCCGGTCCACAGAATGGCGTTCACGAGGGCGCGGCGGAACGGCTCGCGCTCGAAGTTGCTATAGAAATGACCGAGCGTCGTGCCGTACGCGCGACCACCGTCGGGCCGTTCATAGGCCCAACCCACGATCACGTCTTGCCCCTTGGTCGTCACCTGCAAGAGCGGCTGCGCGTCCTTCGATATCGTGGGATTCAGATAGTATTCGTCGTGCAACTCATAGTTCGTCCAACCACGACAGATGGGATGGTCGGGGAGGAGTTGCTTCAGTTCGGAGGTGTCGGTGCTGAGACCGACGTTGCTGATCCACGTCCCACCGAGACAGCTCATCCAGCGCTCGCCCAACCGATCGAAATGGTCCTGCTGGACCGAAGAGGCCCAGTGGATCGTCACCAGGCCGACGCCGCGCTGCATGAGGCGTACGAATTCGTCTCGGTGCGGGCTGTCGAGCAGAAGCTCCGCACCAGGGCTGGTGTAGACGACGATCGTCTTCAGGCCCTCGGGCACCTCTTTCGGCCAGCCGTCGGAAACGACCGCTTTGACACCGTTGATCCGCAAGCACTCGCTCAACATGCGACCCGCGTGCAGGTACATGTGGCTGCCGTACGGATGGTCCGGCTGCTTGCCGATGAACAGCACGCTCGTGCCGTCCGTCCGCTCGTCGGCCACCACGAGAGAAAGGTGGGCGCCGAGGGCTACCACCAACATCACGAGCCAAGTTGAGCCAGCTTTCATGGCAGCACTCCCGCGGAGAGCGTTCCGTCAGACCGACACTTCGGGCTTATCGCCTTCGGGCGTTTCGTCGTTGTCGATCTTGAACCACTCGTCCTTGAAGGTGATCTGCTGGCGATTGCGGATGGCCAGATTCGTGGTCAGCGCGATCACGGCATCGGCCAGCGCCACCTCGGGATGGCACTTGGGCTTGTTGTGCTCGAAGTCGAAATTGCGCACACACCAAGCGAAATGCTCCATCTCTTCGGTGTAGCCGCGGCTCACCGGGCCGGTCTCCAACGCCTTCTTGCCCAACGCGGCGGCCGGGGCGGCGCCGCTCTCGCTCGTCGACATGACGGGCTTGTCGCCCTTCCCCTTGGCCACCTTGATGTGCGTCGAGGTGCCCGTGTTGGGATAGAGCTGCACCTCCTTTTCCACTTCCAGTACGAGCGTCCCTTCGGTGCCCATCACCACTTCGCCGTAACCACCAAAGCCGTTGCCGTTGATCGACGAGTAGGTGACCGCGATCTTCTTGTTCGGGTCCGACTCGAAGTCGGGCCCCGGATACTCGTAGATGCAATAGACGTGGTCCTCGCATTCGCGGTTCAGCTCGTACAGGTGCCGGCCGCCCACGGCGCTCACGCTCAGCGGCTTGGCCTTCTGCACCTTTCCGTCGGCGTCGGGTTTGCGAACGGCCGTGCAGAAGATGCCCGCGGCGTCGAGCTGGTGGCTGCCGAGTTCGGCCATCAGGCCACCGCCCGTGCGTTGCCAGAGCCGCCAGCGGATCAGTTCCTCCAGCGGCGAACATTCATACGTGAGCGAACCCTGCGTGAGCGTCTTCGACTCGTAACCGTATTTGGCGGCGTCGACCTTGTCCTTGTCGAGCAGGCGATATTCCAGGTCGCGGATCTGCACACTGACGGCCTCGATGCGGGCGTTGTCTTTCTTCTCGACCGCCTGCTCCAACTTCTTGCGCATGTCGTCGAGCTCTTTCGCCAGGTTGTCGTCGGGCAACTTGGCGTACCAGCTATCCTTGGTGCGGTGCCATTGGGCACGGATCGAATGCAACTGGCCCAAGAGCCCTTGCTTGATCATGTCGACCGCGTTGTCGTAGAGGATGCTGTAGTGCCGTTGGTGTCCGGTGGCCAGGTGCTTCTTGAGCTGGTTCGCCACGCGGCCCATGCTCTTGCAGCGGCCGACGCTGTAGCCCATGAGCTTTTCGGTGAGGACGTGCTTTCCCTTCTTCATGGCCTCGATGGCCACCACGTCGTGCAGGTGCAGGGGCAAGGCGATGACCACGGCCTCGATGGCCGGATCGTCGAGCAGCTCGTGATAGTCGCCGCCATAGACCTTCACCGTTTTGCGGGCCTCGTCCTCGCTCTTCCAGCCATACTTGGCCATCAAGCCGGGGCGGGCCGCCAGCGCCGTCGGATCGCCGTGGAAGGCGCGGTGGATGTTGTACGGTCGGATGTCGGCGATGGCCACCACGTTGAGATAGTCGGGGGTGTGCGCACCCAACAGCACGCTGCCTTCGTCGCCGGTGCCGATGACGCCGATGCGCAACGGATCGCTGACCTTCTCATAGCCATAGTAGAAGGCGCCCAGCCCGGCCCCCGACACAACGCCGGCCGCGACCGCACCTTCGAGGAACTCGCGCCGCGTGACACCGATGGCCGACTGAAAGTTCGACTTGCCGATCGCCTTTTCTTCCGGGGTCAAGTCCATCATCGCATTCTCCTCCCAACAGTTTTTTGAGGTCGCCAACAAACCGATCGACGTCCGTCGTTTCCCGCATCGCCGGGACGGTTGCTTGTCGGCCTTCTATCGATACGAAACGGGCGGCTGGTGCCGGTCCTCTTTTACGAGCCTTTTGTTGTTTTCTCGATGGCCGGCTTCCTGCCGAAGATCGGCCGCAGGAAACAATAGTGGATGAAGAAGTCGAGTCCGCCCCAGCGGCCGACGTGGGTCGTCGCCAGCACGAACATGGCTATCATCTCGACGAATTCCTTGTTCACGAACAGCGCGTGCCCCACCGAGGGGTGAGGCGACGGATAGAGACCCGGCCAGTCGGGCTGGGCCAGCACGATCGACAACAAGAACAGCGCGCCGGCGAAACTCGCCAGCCGCGTAAACAGGCCGACCAGCAGGCAGACGCCGATGGCCGTCACGCCGTAGCTCACGAGCTTGTCGACCTGTTCGATTCGGGTTTCGGGCCCGCGCAGCGCCTCGGGACCACCGACCCGGGCACGCTGGTCATGATCGAGCAGCCCGTCCAGATCTTCCTGAAACGCCGCAAAGTAGCCGTTCAGTTCCTTCAGCCAACCCTTGAGCTGACCTTGCAACTCGGTCTGCTTATCCCAGACCCGCTTCTGCTGATAGGGCGGAAACGACCAGACCATGCTGGGCTGGGGCACCTCGCCTTCGCCCTTCTCCGCGGGGGGCGGAGGGACGGCATGTGCCGCCGGCGTGGGCGACTCCTTGGCGGCCGCCAGTCGGTCCAACTCGTGCAGGTACTTATCGAAATCTTCTTCCGTGTCCTTCAAGAACGATTCGACTTGGGCCTTGCGGGCGGCCAGCATCAGCGCGGCGGCCTTTGTTTGTTCGGGCGAAGGCTTGTAGGCGGTCGTGAAATCCTTCAGGTGGTCGTCGAAACGCTTGAGCAACTCCGGGCGCTTCGCTTTGTCCAACCGCTGCCGGCCGTCCCAGTCGTCGAGCAGCGAACGATAGACATCGCCGAGCGGACCTTTGGCCTGGCCGAGGAACGCGGCCGACGAGAACTGCGGGTCTTCCAGCTTGACCAGCCCCTGGTAACAGAAGTGCCAGCCGATCGTCAGCCGCAGCACTACCAGCGCAACGACGCTCGCCAAACCGATCTTGAACGGATGCCGCTTCAGGGGAAACCTCGTGGGCTAAAGCCGGCTAGGAGCGCGCGAAACCAACACAAAGGGCCTCGGCGGCCGTGAAGCAAGGTGGGAAACGAACGAACCGAATCCGTTATTTTAGTCAAATTCCACGCGCATACCAGTACCCACGCCGACAGCGTGCCGACAGCACATACGACGTTCTGGCGGGGAAGCGGCCGTCGATTGCGCCATGTTGCGTGGTTGACCCGCGAGTACGCACGATCGCCGCAGGTCACGCAGGAAATGGATGCCGGGTGTCGGTATCTTTGGCAATGGGCCGATGTGATTGGCGCTTCATCACGCCCTTCGGAGGACCTCAGAGCGTGCCACCCCGCTGTGTGCTAGAGCGACCCAAATGCAAAGCAGGGATCGATTTGTCGCTTGCTCTAAAGAATCACCAAGCGCATTGTTCCAGGCGCATGAGCAGCGAGTGCAACACATCCGGGCGGAAGTGTTTCAGCAGGTGCAGGTCGAAGCCGGCGTCGCTCGACCGGCGGCGGTCTTCTTCCTCGGCAAAACCCGTGATGGCGACCAGCGCTACCGAATCGAGCCCCGGTTGCTGGCGCAGGCAACGGCCGACCTCGCAGCCGTCGATGTCGGGCAGGTTCAGATCGAGCAGGGCGACGTGGGGACGGTAGTTCGAAGCTTCGTCGAGGGCTTCGGCGCCCGTCTGGCAGACCCGTGCATCGCAGCCCCAACGGCTGAGCGTGTGCCGCAGCATCTCGGCACAATCTTGCTGGTCGTCTACGACCAATACTCGGACGTGATTGAGGAGTTTCGGACGCTCATTCTCTGCGATCATCGGTTGACCTCCTTGTGTTCCGAACCAAACCCCATGATACCGAAGGCTGCGGCGAATGCCAGCATCTCGCAACCACATTCAAGGCTTCCAGAAATTACCTTCATGCGAGGGCGAGAAGAGCGAGTTCGTCGCACTTCCTACGTGGCCAGCAGTCGGCCCGATCGACGCTGCGAGCCTATCCGAGTACCCGCGGGAGGCGGGGCGCCGCTGGCGATGCCGGTTCTAGGATTGGCTCCGATAAGAACGGCTCGGCCCTGGGCCACCTTCGCGCGAGCGTTGCGGCCCCGTTCCGACACGGGTAAGCTGACGAGAGAACGACTCCCCCTCGCGGTTATTCCCTCCCATGCCCGATACTGCATTGGCAGGCGCCACGGCGGTCCGCCTGCATCCCACTGACAATGTCTGCATCGCCACGCGCCCGTTGCCGGGCGGAGCCGAGGTCTCGGCGGGCGGTCAAACCGTGCGGCTCTCGGGTGCCGTCGGCCTGGGGCACAAGATCGCCCTGTCGCGCATCGCCAAGGGCGGCCGCGTCTATCGCTACGGCCAGACCATCGGCTTCGCCACCGAGGCGATCGAGCCGGGCGACTGGGTACACACGCACAACGTCGAAGCGGGGGCTTTTTCGCGCGAATACGAGTACGCGACCGAGATTCCGCCCGACCCGCCGCCCATCACGGGCCGCACGTTCCAGGGTTACCGTCGGGCCGACGGCCGGGCCGGCACGCGCAACTACCTGGCCATCATCTCCAACGTCAATTGTTCGGCGTCGGTCAGCAAATATGTGGCCCACCGTTTCAACGACGAATTGCTGCGAGACTTTCCCAACGTCGACGGCATCTTGCCGCTGACGCACAAGGGGGGCTGCGGGATGCAGTTCGGCGGCGACGACCATCAGCAGCTCGCCCGCACAATGGCCGGGTTCGCCAAGCATCCGAACGTCGGCGGCTTTATGCTGATCGGGCTGGGATGCGAGACGGCATCGCTCCCGTTCCTGGTCGATCACGGCGGCCTGGTGCAGATCAACGGCACGGGCCGCAAGCTGCCGCCCGTGTTGACGATGCAGGACTGCGGCGGCACGGCCAAGACGATCGAGGCCGCACACAATCAGATCATGAAGATGTTGCCGGTCATCAACGACGTGCGGCGCGAGCCGATACCGGCCAGCGAGATCGTGCTGGGCTTGAACTGCGGCGGCTCCGACGGCAATTCCGGAATCACCGCCAACCCTGCCCTGGGCGTGGCGAGCGATCTGCTCGTCGCGGCCGGCGGCACCTCGGTGTTGGCCGAGACGTCGGAAGTCTACGGGGCCGAGCACCTCCTCATGCGGAGGTCCCGCACCAGGGCCATCGGCGAAAAGCTCGCCCAGCGCATCGGCTGGTGGGAGAACTACGCCCGCATGTTCGGCACCGTGCTCGACAACAACCCTTCGCAGGGGAACAAAGAAGGCGGACTGACGACGATCTATGAAAAGTCGCTGGGCGCGGTGACGAAGGGCGGCTCGACCGCCTTGGCGGGTGTCTACCTCTACGGCGAGCCGATCACCGGCAAGGGATTCGTCTTCATGGATACGCCGGGCTTCGACCCAGTCAGCGTCACGGGGCTGGTGGCCGGCGGGTGCAATGTGATCGCGTTCACGACGGGCCGCGGAAGCTGCTTCGGCTGCAAGCCTTCCCCCTCCATCAAGATCGCCACCAATACGCCCATGTACGAGAAGATGATAGAAGACATGGACATCGACGCCGGCGTGATCCTCAATGGCACATCGGTCGAGGAAGTCGGCCGGCAGATCTTCGAGTATGTGCTCGAAGTGGCCAGCGGGGCGAAGACCAAGAGCGAGGCGCTCGGCATCGGCGAGGAAGAATTTGCACCCTGGAGCATCGGCCCGACGCTATAAGCGATCGGCCCATTACCACGTTACCGACTTGCCGGGGCCGCTTTTCGCGAGCTGCGAGGTACATTTCCCGAGACCCGCATCGAAACCGGCTGCAAAGCGCCGTCACCGAAACACACCGACGCCCAGGGTGAAGAAAGTCTATGTTGCCAGGTAAGGCCCGCAAAACGCTCCTCTCTTCGTTGTTGCTTGGCGCCTCGCTCGTCGTTCTCTCCGTTCGGCCCGCGAGCAGCGATGGTTCGTCGGTGCAAGAATTCGAACCGACCGACGCTTATTCGCGCGAGACGATCGAGGGCTGGCCGATTCGGCTGAACAAGAGATTTCGCCAGCACGACGAACGGCTCTGTACCGAAACTTTGGACCTGTTGCGACAACAGCTCTATCTCATCACGCGCAATCTGCCGCCGGCCGCGGTCGACAAATTGCGGAAGGTCACGATCTGGGTCGAGGAGGCCGAGCCGCACCACTCCTGCATGTGCTACCATCCCGATCCGGGCTGGCTGCGCGAACACGACATGAATCCCGACAAGGCGCGCTCGGTCGAGTTGGCCAATGCGCGGAACTTCTTGAGTTGGACGAAGGACCAACCGTGGATGGTGTTTCACGAATTGGCCCACGCATACCATCATCAGTTCCTGGACGACGGATTCGACAATAAGGACGTGCGGCGCGCCTTCGAGCGCACGCAGGCCGCCAAGAACTACGAATCGGTGTTGCACATCAATGGCCGGCATGAGCGACATTACGCACTCACCAACCCGCAAGAGTATTTCGCGGAGTCGAGCGAAGCCTGCTTCGGCACGAACGATTTCTATCCGTTCGTCCGCTCCGAGTTGAAAGAAGCCGATCCCGATGGGTGTGCGCTGGTGGAGCGGCTGTGGGGAAAACGATCCTGATCGTGCTTTCTCCGTCGGGCCACTGTCGTCCTTGGGCCACAGTCTCCTTTCGGCCATAGTGTGTGGAAATGAGGCCGTTGCGAATCGCGATCTGTCTCGCGCATTTCCATCCGGTCGTCGGTGGAGCTGAACGGAAGATGCAACAGCTCGCCGAGCGCTGCGCTCGGTGGGGGCATCGCGTCTTCGTCCTCACGCGAACGATGCCCGGCCTGCCCCGGCACGAGGCGCTGGGCGACGTAGAACTGCATCGTGTGATCCGCACGGTTTCGTTGGGGCCGGTCTTCGGGGCGACGTTCATCTCCAGCCTCTGCGCCGAACTGGTTGCGCACAGGCGGCAATACGACGTCGTTCTGGCGGGCCAGCTTCCCTGGGAAGCGGTCGCGACCGGTTTCGCCAGCCGTGTGTTGCGGAAACCGGCGATCGTCTTCGCGGCTTCGACCGGGCCGCATGGCGACGTGCGGCAACTGCTGGCCGCGAGAGGGAGGCGCGTGTTGTGCGGGCTCGTGCGAAAGAACTCGCGGTTCGTTGCGCTGTCGACCCAGGGTCGGGACGAGTTGCTCGAACTCGGCTGCGAACCGGGCCGCATCGTCCGTTCCACCAACGGCGTCGACCTGGAACACTACCGGCCGGCGACGGACAATTGCCCGGAGAGGAATCGTACCGTTCTGTTTCTGTCGCGACTGTCGCCGGCCAAGAATCCGCAGGTATTGCTCCGCGCCTGGAAGGAGATCAATCGCGACGGCCAATACCGGCTGCTCGTCGCCGGCGATGGCCCGCTGGCGGAGGAACTGCGCCGCCTGACCCGCGAAGAGTCGTTAAGAAACGTCGATTTCCTGGGTCATGTGAGCGACGTGGCGTCGGTCCATCGCCGGGCTGGCATTTTCGTGCTGCCGTCGCCGAGCGAAGGTTGCTCCAACGCGCTGCTCGAGGCGATGGCCAGCGGGTTGTGCCCGGTCGTGACGCGGGTGCCGGGCAATGTCGACGTCGTTTCCGACCAGGTGAACGGACTGCTCTTCGATCACGACGATGAGAGACAGCTCGCCGAGTCGGTCACCCGCGTGCTCGGCGACGAGTCGTTGCGAGTCCGGCTGGCAACGGCCGCCCACCAGCGGGTGGTCGAGCATCACGATCTCGACAAGATCGCGGCAGAACTGATCGACCTGTGCGGGCAACTCGTGCTCAGCTCGGCTCAAGCTGTTCGAGTATGAGGCGCACGGCCGTGGCGGTCGTTCGGGCCGGCAGCGAAGCGGCCGCCTCGCCGTCGAGCACTTGTGATACATCGAGCGGGACGTGTATCAGTGCGGCCCGCGTGTGGTGACCCTGGTGCTCGGCGAGGTAGTGCGTCCAATAGAGGAGCGCATTGCAGAGGTAGGTGCCCGCATGGAACGAAAGTGTCGCGGGAATGCCGGCTTGCCGGAGCCGCAGGCACCAGTCGCCCAGCGGAAGCTCACTGCGGTAGGCGGGCGGACCGTCGGCCTCCAAAGCGAAATACTCGTCGGGCCGGGTGCTCGGAAGGCCGCCGACGTTGAGGCCGATCGCTTCCAGCCGGACCACCGACTCGCCCGGAGCCTGTCCGAGATGGATCACGTAGTCGAAATCGGCGGCCAGGTCGGCCGCCAACCGTGCGCGGGCGGCCGCAAAATCGACCGGATAGCGCCGCGTGACGAGCGTCGACCGTTTGGGCAGCTCGCGTGTCAGTTCGACCAGGCAGAGCCAACTCGCGTTCGCCGTCCAGTGGCCGTAGGGTTCGAAGGCGGTGATCAAGATCGACATCTACACCGCTCCCCTTGATACGGGTATGCCGCGCCGTTCCATCGCCGCATCGATGAGTGCCCGCTCGCGCGGACCGAGGCTCCATCCCGTCGCACCGGCATTCTCGCGGAGTTGGTCGGGCCGCTTCGCCCCGCACAGCGCCGCGGTGACGCCCAAGCGGTGGATCGTCCAGTTGATCACCACCTGCGAGACAGTCTTGCCGAGGTCGGCGGCAATCGCACGCAGCTCGTCGACAAAGTCCTGGTTCTTCTCCCATTCTTCGCCCTGGTACATCGGATACTTGACCCGTCCGTCGCCGGGAGCGAAGACATGGTCGCGCCGCAGTTTGCCGGCGAGCAGCCCCTTCATCAGCGGCCAATAGACAATCACGGCCACGCCGTGTTCGCGGCACCAAGGGATGATATCCGCCTCGATCTCGCGTTGCAGCATGTTGTAGTGCGGTTGACAGGCCGTGAGCGGACAGACTTCGTTGAACTCGGCCAGTTGTCCGACCGTCGCGTTGGAAAGCCCCACGCCGCGAGTCTTTCCTTCGTCGAGCAGTTTCTTCAGGGCACCGGCCGATTCGGCGATGGGCACCTGCGGATCGGGGGCGTGTAGATAGAGCAACTCGACATGGTCGGTGCCGAGCCGCAGCAGGCTCTCCTCGCATTGGCGGCGCAGGGTTGCCGGTCGGCCATCGCGAGCTTGCTTGCCGCCGGGCCCCCAATGGATTCCTCCCTTGGTGGCAATCACCATCTCGTGCCGGCGCTTGCCGATCGCCCGGCGGATCAGCCGCTCGCTCTCGCCCTGGCGGCCATAGCAATAAGCCGTATCGAGGAAATTGACGCCCGCGTCGAAGCAGGCCTCAATGGTGGCCAAGCTGTTTTCCTCGGTCACGTCGATGCTGGTGATGCCCGAAATAGGCCAGCAACCCAGGGCGACCGGAGAGATCGCAAGATCGGTTGTGCCGAGGCGGCGGGCTTGCATGGGCACAGTTTAGGCCGATACCGAATCGTCCCGCAACGGTGTACAATAAAGTAGGTTACAGCAAGGCCGTTCGATTGCGGCAGGGTTCGGGCATGTAACGATTGGGCCGTTGGCGGAACCTATTCCGTCCGTACCTCTTCATCCTGCCCCTCAAATAAGAGCCAGGACCACCTGAATTACAGACGGATAAAGAATCGTAACGCATGACCACTGATAACTTTAACGCGGACCAGTCGGTCGCCATCGGCAAACTGGCCGACGCACGCGGAAAGATCTTGGCGCAGTTAGGGCACGTGATCGTGGGGCAGAACCACGTGATCGAAGAACTGCTGATTTCGCTCTTCAGCCGGGGGCACTGCCTGCTGGAGGGCGTGCCCGGCCTGGCCAAGACGTTGATGATCAGCACGCTCGCTCGCACGCTCAACCTATCGTTCAGCCGCATTCAATTCACGCCCGACTTGATGCCGGCCGACATCACGGGGACCGAGATCCTGGCCGAAAACCGCTCGACGGGCCAGCGCGAGTTTCGGTTTTTGCAGGGACCGCTCTTCGCCAACGTGATCCTGGCCGACGAGATCAACCGCACACCTCCCAAGACGCAGGCCGCGCTGCTCGAGGCGATGCAGGAACGGCAAGTGACCGTGGGCCGCGTGCGGCATAAGCTGTCGGACCCGTTCTTCGTGCTCGCTACTCAGAATCCCATCGAGCAGGAGGGGACGTATCCCTTGCCCGAAGCGCAGCAAGACCGCTTCATGTTCAAGGTGTTCGTCCGTTATCCGACCTTCGATGAGGAGTTCGAGATCGCGCGGCGGACGACCGCGATCGTGAGCGACCACGTCGTGCCGGTGCTCACGGCGGAAGAGATCATCCAACTGCAACAGATCGTCCGCGAAGTGCCCATTTCGGACCACGTTGTGCGGTATGTGTTGTCGCTGGTGCGTCAGACTCGCGTGGGTGAAGCGGGGACGCCCGACTTCGTGGCCGAGCAACTCCAATGGGGAGCGGGTCCGCGGGCGGTGCAGAACTTGATCCTGGGGGCCAAGGCCCGGGCCCTGCTGCACGGCCGCACCTACGTCTCGACCGACGACGTGCAGGCGCTCGCCAAGCCGGTGCTGCGTCACCGACTGGTGATCAATTTCGCCGCCGAGAGCGAAGGTGTCACCGCCGACCAGGTGGTTGAGCGGTTGATCGCCACGACCCCCACCAAAGAAGACGAACTGACGCGCGATGTCCGATTCCAAAAGATTTTTGCATCCTGAAGCGATCAAGCGCATCGCGCGGCTTGATCTGCGTGCCCGTTACATCGTCGAAGGCTTTCTGTCCGGGACGCATCGCAGCCCCTACTTCGGCCAGTCGGTGGAGTTCGCGGAGCATCGTGAATACACGCCCGGCGACGATCTGCGGCACATCGATTGGAAGGTCTGGGGCAAGCAGGACCGCTATTACGTCAAGCGCTACGAAGAAGAGACCAACCTTCGCTCGACCCTGCTCGTAGATGTTTCGGGGAGCATGCGCTACGGCTCGGGCGCGATGACCAAGTACGAGTATGTCTGCACGCTGGCCGTGTCGTTGGCTTACTTGCTGTTGCGCCAGCAAGACGCCGTCGGCTGCATCCCGTTCGACGAGACGGCCCGCAGCATGGTGCCCCTGCGGACCAAGCGCAACCATTTGCAATCGGTGATCAGTGCGCTCGACGTGAGTGAGCCGAAGCAGAAGACCGACGTGCACCGCATCTTGCGGCAGGTGGCCGAGAGCTATCCTCGCCGCGGCGTGATCATCCTGTTTTCGGATCTGCTCACAAACCGTCCCGGGCTGTTCCGCGGGCTGCAATTGCTGCGGCAGCGCGGCCATGACGTGATGGTGTTCCACGTCATGGACGACGACGAACTCGACTTTCCCTTCAACGGGCCGACCCGGTTCGAGGGGCTGGAAGTGCCGGAATTCATCACGTGCAATCCCCGCGCGCTGCGCGAAGGGTATTTGAAGGCGCTGGGCGGCTTTCTCGACGAGGTGCGTCGCGGTTGTAGGCGGCACACGATCGACTATGCGCTGGTGCGTACCAGCGACCCGCTCGACGCGGCGCTGGCCGCCTTCTTGAGTTATCGATTACGGATGCACCATCGGGCCTGAGTAGCTTTTCCCGCGCCGCGTCTTCGACCAAATGTCCAGTTTCGTAAATCCAACGCTGCTGTGGGGCCTGGCGCTCGTCGGCGTGCCGGTGTTGATCCACTTGATCAACCTGTTGCGGCACCGGCGCGTGCCATGGGCGGCGATGGAATTCCTGCTCGAAAGCCAACGCCGCAACAGTACCTGGATCAAGCTCAAGCAACTCTTCTTGCTGTTGTTGAGGATGGCCGCCGTGGCGGCCGTCGTCTTGCTGGTCGCGCAGCCGATCGGGTGCAACCAACTCGGCCGATTTCTGGGCGGGCGCAAGACCCAGCACATCGTGCTGCTCGACGACAGTTTTTCGATGGGTGACCGCTGGGCGAATACCAGCGCCTTCGAAGAAGCCAAGAAGGTTATCGAACGCATCGGCGACGAATTGTCGCGGCAGCCCATGTCGCAGACGTTCACACTCCTCCGTTTTTCCCGGGCCGGACGGGCCGCCGACGGCTCGCCGGCCGATTTCTACGAGGAGCGCGTGGGGAGCGATTTCGGCCAGCGGTTGCGAGACCGTTTGGCCGGCATGCGGCCCTCGCAGCGATCGGTCGGTCCCGACGCCGCGCTGCGGGCGGCCGACGGCTGGATCGACAAAGAGCATGACGAAGACCGCGTGGTCTACCTCGTTTCCGACTTTCGTGCCCACGATTGGCAGGAGCCCGAGGATCTGGCTAAGACGCTGGCTCGGCTCGACTCCGCGAAAGCGCAGCTTCGGCTCGTCAACTGCGTCGACGCCGCGCATGCCAATCTAGCCATCACCGCCTTGGAGCCGTTGCGCGGCACGCGGGCCGCCGGCGCGCCGTTCTACATGGGCGTGACGGTCACGAATTTCGGCAGCGACGTGGCCGATTCGGTGACCGTCGTGTTGCAAGAGGATGGCCGTGTGCGGCCCTCGTTGACGATCGACCGCATCGGGCCGGGCGAGAGCGAGACACGCCGCTTCAGCGTCTATTTCGAGACGGCGGGTGAGCACACGATCGGATCATCGATCTCGAGCGATCCGTTGGCGACCGACAACTTGCGTTTCGCCATCGTCGATCTGCCGGCCAGCGTTCCGGTACTGTTGATCGACGGCGAGCGTGATCAGATCCACGCCCGCTACCTGGCCGCTGCGCTCGCCCCCGGCGGAGCGGTGAAGACGGGTATCGACCCGCGCATCGAATCGCCGAGCTACCTCAACAACAAGCCGCTCGACAAGTTCCAGGCCATCTACCTGTTCGATGTGGGCCATCTCGACCAGCCGGCGATCGACGCGCTGGAGAAATACGTCCGCCAGGGAGGTGGTCTGGGCATCTTCGTAGGCGAGAACACGCGGGCCGCCTTCTATAACGAGAAGCTCTACCGCGATGGGGCGGGGTTGTTTCCGCTTCCGCTGTTGGCCAAGACGCAGCTTTTGGTCGACCGGCTCGAAAAAGGGGCGGATTTGGAGGTCAGCGATCATCCGATTTTCCGGGTCTTCGCCGGCGAGCGCAACAGCTACCTGGCCGCCGTCAGCGTCGACCACTATATGGCCGCACCGCGCCGCTGGGTGCCCGAAGCGACTTCGACCACGCACGTGCTGGCGAGGCTGAGAAACCAAGCCCCCTTCTGCGTCGAAAAGAAACTGGGCGAGGGCCGCATCGTGGCGTTCACGAGCACCGCCGCGCCGGTGTGGAACAACTGGGCGCGCAATCCGAGCTTCGTCGTGGCGATGCTCGAATTGCAATCATACCTGGCGCCGCCGCCGTCGCTCGACGCGAACCGTGTGGTCGGCGCACCGATCGAATTGCAGATCGATCCGGGCCACTATCAGTCGGAAGTGCGCTTGTTGGCTCCCACCGATCGCGGTAGCACGACGGCGGACGGAGATGCCATCCCCGGCGAAAGCAGTACGCAAGTCACGAGCGCGGCGCCGCACGAAAGCGGACAGGGAATGCGGGCCGTCTTCCCCGAGGCCACGACGAGCGGCATCTACGAATTGCAGCTCACCACCACCGACAACAAGGCGGAAGTGCGGCGGCTCGCCTTCAACGTCGAAGCCGACGAAGGGAACCTCAACACGGTCGGCCCCGAAGAATTGCGCACCAGGTTGGAGGGGGTTGCCTACGAATACCACGACGCCGCCGATTTTCGCGTCAACACCCAAGACCTGGCCGGCACGAACCTGAGCCAATGGATGCTCTATCTGCTCGTGGCGATCCTGTTGGGCGAGCAGGCGTTGGCCTATTCCGCCAGTTACCATCCGTCCCGGGAAGGAGCCCGCTCGTGAATCACCACGCCCGATCGGTCGGATCCCCTGCGTGCGCAG
The DNA here is from genome assembly GCA_035547915.1 of Pirellulales bacterium. Taxonomy (GTDB): domain Bacteria; phylum Planctomycetota; class Planctomycetia; order Pirellulales; family JAICIG01; genus DASSFG01. The sequence continues at coordinate 97,117 of DASZTS010000011.1, forward strand.
GCGACGACGTGAACTCCAACGGAACGGGATGATGGATCGATCATTGTTCTTGCTGGCGGACGCCGTGCACGACTTCGAACGGAGCACGTTCGAGTGGGGGCGAGTGCAATCGCCGGTCGATTGGGTGTTGCCCGCCGGCGCGACCCTGCTGATCCTGGCCTACGTCTATTGGTTGTACCGTCGCGACAGTGTGGAGTTGCCCGCGGTTTTGCGCGTGTTGCTCCTCGCGCTGCGCATGGCGGCGATCGTCGGGTTGTTGGCCGTCTACCTCCAGCCTCAATGGCGCAACGAGGTCGACCAGGTGGAGAATTCTCGCGTTCTGCTGATGCCCGACACCAGCCTGAGCATGGGACTGCACGACCAGGATGCCAGCGCCGTACCCGCCGAGCCCAGCCGCGCCCAGCAATTGGCGGGGGCCTGCCAAGAGGGCGACTGGCTGAAGCGGTTGCGCCAAAAGCATGACGTGGTGGTGGTCCGCTTCGACCGCGATTCGCAACGGCTCGTCACGTTGCCCAAGCGCAGCGACGGAGCAGACGAGGGCACGACGGACGAGCCCTTCGATTGGCAGGCGGCGCTCGAGCCGCAAGGCACCGAAACGCGACTCGGGCAGGCTCTGCGACAATGGATCGAAGCGGAACGTTCGTCGCCGCTGGCAGGCATCGTCGTCTTCAGCGACGGCCAACAGAACGCCGGTGTCGATACCGGTGCCGCGATTTCGCTGGCCCGCGAAGCGAGGATACCCATTTATGCCGTCGGTCTCGGTTCGCTGACTCAGCCGACCAACGTGCGGATCAGCGACTTCATCGTCCCGTCGCGGGCCTATCCGGGCGACCGTTATACCGCCACGGGTTATCTGCAAGGGCAAGGCATGGCCGGCAAATCGGTGCAGGTCGAGCTGACGTCGCGCCCGGCCGAATCGGCGCCCAACGGCGAGGGGAAGCTGGAAGCCTCGCACCAAGTAACCTTGGGTGGCGACGGCGAGGTCGTGCCGGTCAAATTCGAGCTGACGCCCGAGGAAACCGGGCGGCGCACGTTGCGGCTCACCGTTCGCCCGCCGGCCAGCGACCGCAATCCGGCCGACAACCAACAGGAAGCCGACGTCGAGATCGTCGACCGCAAGACGCGCGTGCTGTTGTTCGCGGGCGGCCCGACCCGCGAGTACCAGTTCCTGCGCAATCAACTCCGCCGCGACCGCGATATGGTGGTCGACGTCATGCTGCAAACCGGTGTGGAGGGGATCTCGCAGGATGCCCACGCCATCCTCGACACGTTTCCCAGCGATGCCGAGACGCTTTTCAATTACGATGCCATCGTCGCTTTCGATCCCGATTGGCGGCAGCTTTCGGCCGCCCAGCAAGAACTCGTCGAGCGCTGGGTGGCCGACCAGGCGGGCGGCCTGATCGTGGTGGCAGGGCCGGTCTACACCGATTCGTGGGCCCAGGATGCCTCGCTCGCCAAGATCCGCGGACTCTACCCCGTCGAGTTCCACCGCCGGCTGTCGCTCTTGGATGACAGCCATTATGGCGCTCGCGAGCCCTGGCCGATCGAATTCACGCGCGACGGATTGGAGGCCGAGTTTCTCTGGATCGAGGATTCTGGGCCGTCGTCGTCGCGGGCGTGGTCGGAGTTTCCGGGCGTCTATGGCCATTATTCGGTGCGCGGCCCCAAACCGGGCGCGACCGTGTACGGCTGGTTCTCCGATCCGCGCAGCGCCGAAGGAACGCAGAAGCCGGTTTACCTGGCTGGTCAGTTTTTCGGTTCCGGGCGTGTGTTCTATCTCGGCAGCGGCGAGATGTGGCGGCTGCGCGCCGGCGACGATGCCTGGTTCGAGCGCTTATACACCAAGCTGGTGCGGCATGTGTCGCAAGGTCGCCTGCTCCGCGGCTCGCACCGTGGAGTGTTGCTCGTCGAACGCGATCGCTACCTGCTAGGTAGCACGGTGGACGTGCGGGCGCAGCTCAGTGACAATCGTTTGCAACCGCTGGAACTGCCCCGCGTCGAACTCGACGTCGCTTTGCCGGACAGCACTCACCAGACGGTGCAACTCTTGGCCGATCCGAGCAAGAAGGGAACCTATCGGGGGCAATTCACCGTCCGCAAGGAAGGGACGTATTTGATCGAGTTGCCGATCGCCGAAAGTGAAGAACGCCTCGCGCGCAGAATACAGGTCAAGGTGCCGGAACTAGAACGCGAAAAGCCGCAACGCAACGACGCCTTGCTTAGCGAACTAGCGCAAAAGACAGGCGGCGTCTATTACGTCGGTTTGCCGGCGGCCCTGGTGGGCGACGCTAGTTCTTCGTCCCCGCCCCTGGTCGACGTGCTGCGCGACCAAAGCCGCACGATCACGACGATTTCACGTCCCACGCCGCTCTGGTCGAACGCCTGGACGCTGGCTGCCCTATGTGGCGTACTCTGCTTGGAATGGCTCATCCGACGCCTCGCGAAGCTGGCGTAGGTGGCGGCGATTACGACGCCGGGACGGGGCTGCGAGGGCTGGCCTTGGACTGCTCAACAAGTGCCTTGAATTGCGAGTTCGACGCCAACAGTTCGTCGATCAAGTTGTCGTCCTCTTGCTGATTGAGCGAGTGAATTGCCAGTAGCCGCTGGTCCGGCAGTTCAATGACCACGGGATCGCCCGTATCGGCACACTCAGTCAACAACTGAGCCAGGTTCGCCTCCAGCCGGCTCAGCGGGATCGTCTTGATGTGCATCGAACTCTGCTCCTCCGACAATTAACTTGTTGCCGATAGGTGCCGGCGCGTTGCTAGGCGAAGATCAAATACCGCTTCAAGAACTCGTCGACGGTCCGATAAAAATGCTCGATCGTCTCGCGCTTTCGCCAACCGTGTCCTTCGTCTTCGTACAGGTGGTAGATGTGTGGTGTACCGTTGCGGCGCAGCGCCTCGACGATCGACTCGGCCTGATCTTTCGGCACGACCGTGTCGATGCCGCCCTGAAACACGGCCAGCGGACGGCGAATCTTCGCAGCATGAAAGACAGGCGAACGCTCGCGATAGATGGCCGCGGCCTCGGGCAACGGGCCGAGCATCGTGTCGAGATAGCGGCTCTCGAATTTGTGAGTGTCCGACGCCAGGCTGAATTGGTTAGCGACGCCGTAGAGCGAAATGCCCGCCGTGAACGCCGCCGGTTCGGTGACCATCGTCTGTAGGACGGTGAACCCGCCGGCACTGCCGCCCATGATGACCGTCCGTTCAAGATCGATTTGGCCCGCATCGGCCAGATACCTCATCCCGCTTACGGCATCCTCGACGTCGCAAATACCCCAGTTGCCGCGCAACTTGAGCATGTAATCGCGGCCGTAGCCGGTGCTGCCACGGTAGTTGACGAACAGCACGGCGTAGCCGCGCGTGGCGAAAAATTGCCCTTCTGCCCGCCAGCCGGCGCGAGCTTGCGACGTCGGCCCGCCGTGGATGAGCACGATCAGCGGCGGCCGCCCGGTGCCCTCGAAACGCTCGCTGGTCGGTAGATAGAGCAGGCCGTGCGCGTCACCACCATCACCCGCCGGCCACGAGACTGCCTCGCAATCGGCGAGCGCGGCAGCGGGCACGGTTTCGCCCGTGGCGCGCGCCACAACCCGCGTTGTGACGGTCGATACCTCGTGAACGACAACGCGAGCGGGTGTCTTGGGGCCGCTGCCGATGAAGGCCAGCTTCGTACCGCTGGGCGCGGCCGATAGATACGTTACATCGCGGTAGATGCCCAGCCGGTCGATGTTTTGAGTGGCGCCCGTCGCCAGATCGATCGTTTGCAAACGATGAGAGCCATCCTGGTTGCCCGCCGCGACGATCGTGCGTCCGTTGCCCATCACGACGTACGTCCGCATGTCTTGCACCCAAGCGGGCATACCGAACTCGACCCCTGCGGGAGTGAGCCAACGTGACGCGCCGCTCGCCAAATCGTGCGCCGCCAACCGCCCCCAGCCCGTTTCGTCAGAGACGTAGATCAAGGATCGACCATCTGGCGTGAATTCGGGCTGAAAGATCGCCACGTCATCCCCACCGGCGATCTCGCGCACGTTCGCGAGCGACGGCAGGCCGTCATGCTCCACGACGTCGGCCAGATGCAGCCGCGTGCCGTCCCACGGCATGTTGGGGTGGTTCCAGGCGATCCAGGCGAAGCGCTGGCCGTCGGCGCTCCACCGCGGCTGCATATAAAAATCGTGGCCGGCGACGAAAATCCGCGGCCATCGTTGGCCCTCGGCGTCGACGACGGCGATGCGGTCGTATGGTTCGTCGTGGTGCACGTATGCCAGCCAGCGGCCGTCGGGCGATACCACGGGCGCGGCTGCCTTGCCGAACGCCGGTGTGATGGGCACAGCTCCGCCGCCGGCCAGCGATTGACGGTAAAGCCGCCCGACCTTGTGGCCCAGAAAGTAAACATGCCCGCCGTGCACCGTGAAATCGCCGCCGCCGTAGCCAACTTCGGCCCGCACGCTGATCTCGCTGGTCAGATCGCGCGGGGCGTCGTCTCCCGTCTTTGCCACCAGCACACCGCGGCCGGACCGGCCTTCGAGCCAGACGATCGTGTCGCCGTCGCTATCCCAGGCCACTCCATCCAGGCGGCGGCCTTCGGCCAGGCTCGCCGGCGAGATCGGGCTCTCCCACAATCCGAATTGGCGCGGTTCTTTCGAGGTCATTTGTCGATGGGATTCCTTTGCAAGCCCTTCCATCCCGGACGTTCGGTCAAGGCATAACCTGTGTCACGTTTGCCTCCTCGTGGAAGTCGAATTCCGGCATCGGCCGGGCCACAGCCGGCTTGCTATCGGTTTACGGCAGTCGGGGCGCGACGTCCAGCCCCCTACGCACGCAGCTCCGCTGCCGCCCACACGGCCAGTTTCTCGCGAAAGATCTTCGCGTTGTGACGAATGTCGACGGGGAACGAAGGGTGGATCAGTACGTCGTGGATGCCGGCCGTAAGCGGATTCGTGGCCGCCACCTCGCGCATCTGAACGAGCAGCGCCTGCCGGTCGTTGAGCGTGATGGGCATGCGGTCGACGAGCGGCTCGACAATGATTACCGGACGTTGGTCGCCGGCGGTACCGACGCCCACGAGCGCCGAACGATAAATGGCCGGATGGTTGTTGAAGATCGCCTCGCATTGCTCGGTGTACATCGGACCGGCCGCTGTCAAAACGCGGTGCGACAGCCGCCCGCAATACCAGAATCGCTCGCGATCGTCGCAATAGCCGACGTCGCCCATGCGGTGCCAAAACATGTCGCCGTCGCGGATCTTGGCGAGCTTGTTCCACTCGGTCCGCGTCACGTACTGGCTGGTGACGACCGGGCCGCGCACGATCAGTTCGCCGATCTCCCCTGGCGGCAATTCCTCGGCCGCGGTGATGGTGTCGATCGGCCCATCGACCACGCGGACGAGCTTCCATTCGATGCCAGGAAAGTGCCGCCCCACGCAGACGCCGGCCCCCTGCTCGTTCCGCTCCGCTGTCTCCGAGAGTACCTCGGTCGCCGAAATCGACGCCACGGGCAAGGCCTCGGTCGCTCCGTAAGGTGTGTGCACCTCGCCCCCCTCGCCCAGACAGGCCTTCATCCGCTCCAGCACGTATGGTGGTACCGGCGCGCCCGCCGACATGACTCGTTTCAGCGTCGGCAACGTCAGGCCGTGCGTGGCGCAATACGGTCCGACGCGGTTCCACACGGCGGGCGACGCGAACGATTGGGTGACGTTGCAGTCGGTGATCGCCTGCACCAGCGTGGCCGGATCGGCGAGTGCCGGACGCGAGGCGTCCATGTCGGGCACGACCGTCGTCACCCCCATGGCGCTGTTGAACAACCCGAATAAAGGAAAACAGGCCAGGTCGATTTCGCCCGGCCGGATATCGTAGAAGTCGCGGATCTCGTCGACCTGCCGGTCGAAGTTTCCGTGTCGGTAGAGAACGCCTTTGGGAGGACCGGTACTGCCCGTCGTGAAAATGATCGCCGCCGGATCGTCGGACCGCGTCGGTGCCAGTTCGGGGCCGGTCCACTTGCGAGCGCGCAACTCGTCGAGCGTCGGTCCGCCCCAGAACCAGCGCCGGCCGACCGTCACATTGAATCTGGCCCTGGGGAAACGTCGGCGCAACAGCGTGCGCACTGCCTGTACCGGCGAGATGGCGATAAAACCCTCGGGTTCGGCTGCCGCCAGGCAACCCACCAGGTTGCTACGGCCCATGCCCGGATCGATCAGGATGGTGACGGCGCCGGCCTTGAACAAAGCAAAGACCAACGAGACGAAGTCGATGCCCGGTTTCACGAGCAGCGCCAGCCGCATACCCGGCTCGACACCCAGGTCGCACATTCCGCGCGCGATGCGGTCGCTGTCTTCGTCCAACTCGCGAAAGGTAAGGGATGTGTACCGACGTCGGCCGCCCGCTTCGGCACGTCCGGCCGCGATGACCGCCTGCGCGTCGGGCCTGGCCCGCGCCTGCTCGGCCAGTCGAGCCGCTACGTTCACGATCGAGGTCATACGGACGAACCGCTGTCCCTTCGCTCGGTCAGGCTCCGTTCGATCCGCGACAGCACCTCGAGATCGGTCGCGTATCGGCTCTCGAGTGCCGGCCGCAGCCGCAGGGGCACATCGTCCATGCGATAGACAGTCCCCGGCGCGTGGATGCCATACGTGGCCGTGGCGAACGAGACCGTTGCCTGTCGGGCCACTTCCCGGTCCGGGGCGCCCACGTAGACGGACGGAATCGACCGCAACCAACGGCAGGCACGGTCGTTGAAGTTCTCGAATGGGTCGGTGGCGACGAGGAGGGCGGCGTCGGCCTCACCACGGCTCAGAACCTCTTGTGCCGTGTACTCGCCCGGATTGTAGCGCGGGTAGCCGCGGGCCAGATTGACGGCATAGGGGAATCCGGTGCGCCAGCCGACCAACTTGTCGCCGCCCGTTACGTTGCCGCGGGCCCGGACCGAACGCAGTACGAACCGCGTCGAGGCGTTCAATTCGCGAGTCAGCAGCAGGGCCGCTTCGCAGTTCAAATGGCGGCCGCGCGACCGCATCAAACCCATACCCATCAGGATCGCGCCGTATCGGGCCTGCTTCATGCGGTCGACGAGATCGGTCCAGGCAGCCAGCGTTACCCCGGTCTGCTGCAAAACCTCGTCGGCATCGAGCGCCAGCCCTCGTAGCAACGCCCGTAGTGTCCAGAGGGCCTCGAAGTCGGAATCGGGCTTGATTTGCAGGAAGATGTCGGCGGCGTCCGACGTCTTCGTCGGCCGGACGTCGATAGCCACGCAGGTCCGGTCGGCGCGGCCACGCGTCACAAATTGCCCTTGGGCCAACGCCGTGTATTTGCTGAACAAGCGGGGGTGCGTCTCGAAGCAATTGGTACCCCAGAAGACGAGCAGCGTGCTGCGATTGGAAATCTCGCCCAAGCTGCACGTCGATTTGCCGACTCGCTGCAATGCTAAGACGCTGGGCGCGTGCCCCATGCTGGTGCCCGTATCGAGCGTGGCGCCGAGCCAGTCGGCAATAGCCACGGCCACGCGCTGTGTCTCGCTGGTGGTTTCCGTCAGCCCGTAGACAAGCGGAGCCCGCGCGGTGGTGAGGATCTGTAGCGCCCGCTCATACGCCTCGTCGGCGGTGGTTGGGCGGCCCTCGACGAGGAACGCCGGATCGTCTTCGGGCCGTGGCTGCAGAAACCATTGGCGGCCCAGAGGACAAGCATTGTCGGCGGCGACGACACGGTTCTCTTCGACCGTCAGGACGATGTCGTCGCACATGCAGGTGCAATAGGTGCAAGTGGCGTCGGCGATCGTTCGGGGCGGCATGGACATTCCGTGGGTGATGGATTTTTGAGCAACCGAGAAAACCGTAGGGAGCTCCACAAAAATCGGCGTTTCACGGCCGATTTTTCGCGCGCGTCGGTCCAGCATTTAGGTTTTGTCAGCCGCTCTTACATTGTGAAGTAAGGAGGCCCGGTACGGAAGCCGAACTTCGGAACCGCATTCCGCGACCCCGTTGCCGGCTAGACCGTGTAGCGTTGCATCCACGCATCGACGAGACGGGGAAACAGCCGATTCAGCCAGACGAGCAGCCTGCCTTGGCCGCTCGGAATGATCTCGTGGCGGCCGCGGATCATCGCCCGCGCGGTCTGTCGTGCTACCTGACTGGCCGGCACTCCGCGCCGGCGTCGCCACGGCAGGTCCGCTGCCCGTTCGAGCAAGTGGTCGAAGAATTCGCTCTCGGTCGTCCCCGGGCTCACCACAAGCAGGTCGATGTTCAATCGCCGCAACTCGGGGCGGATCGCCTCACTGAGGCCTCGCACCGCGAATTTGCTGGCGCAATATTCGGCCTGGAAAGGAATACCCCTATGGCCCAGGATCGACGCCACGTTGACCACGAGCGGGGCTCGTCCGCGCTGCAGATAGGGCACCGCTTCGCGCGTCAGTTCGGCCAGGGCAAAGAAATTCGTCTCCATGATGCGACGCAAGCGATCCTCTTGGGCCTGGTCGAAGATCCCCCAGGCGCTCACGCCGGCATTGTTGATCAGAATGTCCAAGCCGCCGAACTCACGGTCGGCCGCCGCGAGGGCCGCGGAGCGGGCCGTCCGATCGGTGACGTCGCCGGGTGCCAAAACGGCTTGCCCACCGGCCGCGCGAATCCGGTCGGCCACCTCTTGTAGCTTCTCTTCGCGTCGGCCGTTGAGCACCAAACGGGCGTGCCGCGTGGCAAGTTCGATCGCCAATGCCGCTCCGATGCCGCTGGATGCTCCGGTGATCAGAACACGAATTTCGGCGAGGTTGCGACGCGACATCTGGCAATAGGCAACGGCGATGCTGACCGAAACGAACGTTGTTTTAGCACTCTGCCCCGTGACGATCATACAAGGTCTTCGTCGACGGTGGATTGCCCCTATTCGCGAGCGCCCGGCGTACCGGCCGGTTTTCGGCTAAACTCTCAACGTCTTCGTACGCTGCCGCCGTTTGGATCAAGAGAGGGTTGGATTCCGACCGTGTCAGATTTTACGTCATTCGATTGGTCGCCGCTCGTGGCGTCCGGCCTCATCGAGCGCGCCGAACATTTTGTATCGCTCGGATCGACCAACGACTACGCACGAGAATTGGCTGCGAGCCTGCCGCGCGGCGAAAAGGTATTGATCGTCGCCGACGAGCAGACCGCTGGACGCGGGCGTGGCACCAACCGTTGGTGGACCGGAGCGGGTAGCCTGGCTTTCAGCCTGCTTTTCGATCCCGCGGAACGGAATGTCGAGCGCCGCTGCTACCCCATGATTTCGCTCGTCGCGGCGATTGCCATCGTCGACGCCGTGGGAGCCGTGACCCGTCGATCCGACGTGGGCCTGCACTGGCCCAACGATGTGTTCATCGCCGGCCGCAAGGTGGCGGGCGTGTTGATCGAAGGACTCGCCGACGGCCGCCACGTGTTGGGCATTGGCTGCAATGTCAATAACCGCACAATTGAGGCTCCGCCCGAACTTGCCGACGTGGCAATATCTCTGGCCGACCTCACGGGCCGGTGTATCTCTCGGTGCGACTTACTCGTGGACATTTTGCAGCGGCTCGACGTGCATCTGGCGGCGTTGGCCGGGCAACCGCAAAAGGTAGGCCAGCGTGCCGACGAACTGTGCCTGCAACATGGCTCACACCTGACGGTGCGCGCCGGCACGCGAGAGACCTCCGGCGTCTGCGCCGGTATCGCTGCCGACGGAGCGCTGCTATTGGACACCCCGACCGGCCGCCAGGCGCTCTACTCCGGCGTGCTGGTGAAGAACCGCTGAAGTCGCGACGGCGGCCCGAAAAACCTCAAGCGGCGTCGACCGACTTCACGTCGGCAATCGCTTTCAAGAAGTCGTTCAAGGTGGCGAACCGCTTCTCGGGGTCGCGTTCGACGCAGCGCATGATGGCCTTGGCCAATCGCGGTTCGATCTGAGGCCGGTAGCGTTCGATCTCCACCGGCGCATGCTCGACATGTTTCATGGCCACGAGCCCCGTATCGCCGCGCTCCCAGGGGAGTTGGCCGGTGCAAATCTCGTAAGCGCTCATGCCGAAGGCAAACAGGTCGATACGCTGGTCCGTGGCGCGACGTTTGACCAGTTCAGGAGCCATGTAGTTCGGATTGCCCGTGCGATTGCCCGGCTGCATAAAGGGGGGCGTGGCCGGCACGGTCAGGCCAAAGTCGATGAGCTTCAGGTTGTCGCCCTGCGGATCGACCATAAAGTTCCGCGGACAGATGTCGCGGTGAATGAAACCGCCGTCGTGAACGGCCTGCACGGCCTCGGCGGCCTGCCGGATGATCGGAATGCGACGCTGGGCGAGCAGCGGGCCGCGGGTGCCGATGAACAGATCGACACCCTGTCCCTCGACAAACTCCATGACGACGAAGCTCTCCCCCTGCGAAGTCGTCCCATGCTGGAGCACCTTGACGATGCGCGGATGGTTGAGCTTGGCCAGGATTTCGGCCTCGGTCGGTTTGTTGAGGCCCTTGAAGCGGGCTTCGAACTCGGCCGTTTTCTTGGGGTCGAGGATCTTTAGTCCGACGACCTTGCCGGTCTCTTTATCGCGGGCCTTGTAGAACTTCGACATCGTGCCCGAGTCGACCGCGCGGAGCAACTCGTATTTGGCGCGCACGTCAACGCGCCCGCTGGAGAGCATCGACTTAAACTGGTCCAACAGACCCATCTATTTACCGCAATAGTCGATCGCGCGGGCGATCTCGCTTTGCAGGTCGCCACGGCGCACGATGCGATCGATGAAGCCGTGTTCGAGCAAGAACTCGCTCGTCTGAAACCCTTTGGGAAGCTCAATGCGAATCGTGGCTTGGATGGTGCGCGGTCCGGCGAAACCGATCAGTGCCTTGGGCTCGGCGAAGATCAGGTCGCCCAGCGAGGCGAAGCTGGCCGCCACGCCGCCCATCGTGGGATTGGTCAGTACCGAAATGTACAGTCCGCCGGCCTGGTCATAGCGGGCCAGGGCCGAAGAGATCTTGGCCATCTGCATCAGCGATAAGATACCCTCGTGCATGCGGGCACCACCGCCCGACCCGCTGATGATGATGAGCGGCAACTGCTGCTGCGTGGCGCGTTCGACCAGCCGGGTGAGCTTCTCGCCCACCACCGAACCCATGCTGCCCATGATGAAGGCCGAATCGGTCACACCGAAGGCGACCCGGCGGGCGCGAATCATACCGGTACCGGTCACGGCCGCATCGCGCAGGCCGGTGCGGCTCTGCTCGGCCTTGAGACGCTCCGCATACGGTTTCTTATCGGCGAAGCCGAGCGGGTCGGTCGGCAGAAGGTCCGCATCCCATTCCTCGAACGTTCCGTCGTCGAGAAGCTGTCGAATCCGCTCCTGGGCCGAAACGTACCAGTGGTAGTCGCACTCCGGGCAGACGCCGAGCCGTCTTTCGGCTTCTTTGCGAAAGATCATGCCCTGGCATCCGGGGCAACGCTGCCAAAGACCCTCCGGCACACCCCGTTTCTTGCGCGTCATGTTCGTTTGCCCGGCTTGGACATCGGAGCTGCCGGTGGCCATGTTTCGCGATCCCTCTTGGTTTTAACGGAGGTGAATTGTGCTGCCCGTCGGTCAACTTAATTCGTGTGCGCCAGGCTATGCGGCTCGACCTCGATGACCTGCCACGTGCCGTGCCGGCCGACCGCCTGCCACAGATCGCCCACGTCGCTTTGTTCCAGGTAGGCCCGCACCAGGCTGGCGAGCGGTTCGGGCACGACCAGGCCGATCGTGCCCCCTTTGTGCTTCTTGAGGATCTTTGCCAGCGCCGACCGGACGCGATCCTGCGCATCGCCTACCATCTCGCCACCGGGCGGGCAGACGCTCTCCGGCTGCTCCTGCCACTGGCGATAGACCTTCGGCTGTTTCCGCTTGACCTCCTCGACGAGCATGCCTTGCCATAGGCCATGGTCGAGATTGCGCAAGCTATCGAGCGTCTTGAGCTTAACCCCTAGCGCCGCGGCGATCGCACCGGCGGTCTGCAACGCGTGTTCGCAGTCGGACGAATAGAGGGCATCGATGCCCAAGCCGGCCAACTCGGAGCTGATTCGAGCGGCCTCGCCGGTGCCTTCTGCATTCAGGGGCACCTCGAGTGCTCCCTGAATGCGGCCCTGTTGCACGTATTCTGTTGCGCCGGGACGAACGAGAACGATTCGTACCATCGCTGTTCCGTTTTATCCTCCTCAATGAGAATGGGCGAGGCTCGTCAAATCGGCCAGCGCCGCCTGATAGTCGTGTTGCTTGAAGATGCCTGAACCGATCACGAGCATCTGAGCCCCGGCATCCACAGCCGGTGTAACCGTCTTGCGGTTCACTCCTCCGTCGATCTCCAAAAGGACTTCCGGTCCGACTCGCTGGCGCAGGTCGCGTAACTTTTCCAAGGCGACCGGATCGAACTCCTGCCCGCCAAAACCGGGCATGACACTCATCACCAGCACAAGGTCACAAAGATCGAGGCAATGGCTAATCGCGTCAACCGGCGTAGGTGGGTTAATCGCCAGACCGGCGGCAGCCCCGAGACGCCGAATCTGCTCCAGTACCGGACGCGGATCGTCGACGGCCTCGGCATGGATTGTCATACCGTGCGCGCCGGCCTCGAAATAGCGTTCGATGTACTCGCCTGGGTTGGAGATCATCAGGTGAACATCCAACGGCAGCCGCGTCATCTTGGAGAAGGCTTCGACCAGCGTCAGTCCGTACGACAGATTGGGCACGAAATGGCCATCCATCACGTCCAGATGCAGGGCATGCGCCCCGGCGGCCTCGAGACGGTCGACCTCCTCTTGAAGACGCCCCCAGTCGCACATCAGGATCGACGGCAAAACGACGGGCGAGACCGCGCGGAGGGCAGGCAAATAACTGCGGCGTGACATAAGGGCAGGCTAGTCAGCCAAATCATGCTTGCCCACGAAGGCAAGCGGTGGGCAAAGAAGGTACCATCTTGTGCGGTATGGCCGCGACTAACACCAAAGAAACGCCAGCCACTCGGCCTAATCAAGCGGCCGAGGTCGACTTTTATTCTAGCAAACCCGGCTTGCCTGGTCTGCGCCGTTCGACACGCGACTATAAGTCTATTGACAATCAACTGTTGCGCTCCGGGACCGTGTTTGCATAGCCGCTCGTTGACGTATCGATGCCACTCGCGGGCGGGGTGCGCAGGGGGTCTGAAATCTATCGTCGGGGCGACCTTCGCATGGCTTCTTTGCCGATTTGGTATGGGACCCCTACGCGGCCGATTTGTTTACGAGGCGTCGCCGAATAGCAGGCACACGACTTCCATGGTCGTGAGGGCCAAGGCCGGGTTATGGATCTGGTCCCCATCGATGCATTCGCGCCAGACGTGCAAGGCATGACGCAGGTATTGCTCTCGCGATTCTTCGACCAAGGACGGTCCGACCTGCGCGAGCACCTCGGGCCATAACCGCCGAATCTCATCGAGCGCTCCCGGCTTGCCGGCGATCGCCTCGAAGACCATGTCATCGAGAAGCTCCAGTTTTTCGATCGCCGCGGGGCACTGTTCGCCGACGATGTGAGAGGGGTCGCCGGCCCATTCGTTGCTCTTGGCCGGCCTCGAATCCAACGAGTCCGGTGCCGATGGGCGCCCTGCCGACGGCCACTCGGCCGCCAAGCGGTCGATGACGGAGTAGGGGCGCCCCGCGTCGGACCTGTCGCGCGAATGCGGCGCGTCTGCCCGCCGCTCGTCGGCCGCGTGCGTGGCCGTCGCGGCTACGACCTCACCGGCTGAAAGTCGCGTCTCGTTTGCTTTCGTATCGGCGAGGGGCTGCGGTAGCTCGGGCTCGCGGGAGCCTGCCATGAGTTTGCGCAATTCGTCGCCCAGCGGCCACAAGTCGGCCTCGGTCAGGCCCGGACGGGGGGTAGAAAGTTGCTGGGCCAAGAAGGCTATCTGACCCGTCTCGATGCAGCTCGCCACGAACCCGGCCCAGCCGTCGATGGCTGGAAGCATGGACGTCGGATTTGCGGATGTGTCGAGGACCGTCAATCCATGACGCTGGGCCAGTCGACGCTGCTCGGGCAGTTTGCCGCCGAGGCAGACGATGCGAAACGGCCGCCGCGGCGACAGCCGCAACCCCGTGGAAAAGGAAAACGACAGGCGGCACTCGACCGGCAAGCAATTGACTAGGGCTGCCACCCAGCTCTCATCGTACGAGGGCGACAACAGGGCTAGCTCGGGCGCGGCCAAGGCCGTCGCGATGATCGCCGGTAGCGAAGCCATGCCCGGTTCGCAAGCGAGACGCTTTAGGACCGTTTCGTCCACGGCTGCTGCCTGGCCATACAGGTGGAACGGCTCCAATTTAGCCGGTATCTCGTCCAATACGCGCAGTTGGTTTTGGGCCGAGGCCGCTTCCAGCACCGCAAATGGGTTGTTGGCGAAGCCCAACAGCACATCGGCCGCAACAACCAGGCATTGGGTGTAGACCCGTGGCCCCTGCCGCGCACTGTATTCCTGCCCCGCCAATGTCGTCCGCGAGATGCAGTAGCAGCCGCTGGGCAGCCCGAAGAAGTTGACACTCGTGGCACCCTCCAGGTTCCACAACGAGTCGTGCGATGGACCCCACGCCGCAAGCTCGCCCAAGTCGGTCTTACCGATGCCCGCGCTGCGCGCGACGAGTTGATAGCCGTCGCGGCGGGCGGTCTGAGCTGAAGTGAAGATGGCTTGTTCGATTAACACAGTTCAGCTTTTCAGTTGTTTGACGATCCACTCGAAAGGTTCGACGATGCCGCGCGGCTCGACACGCAGCGGCACCCGCACGCGGCCATAGCGTGTCGACCGGTAGGCACAGCCGCCGGCGACGCCCGCCGCGAAAAAGCGGTAGTTGCGGAACCGTTCTCGGCATTGCCGCCAGAAGCCGGGGGCCCGGAATTGCACGAACGTCGCGGGATCGTCGAAGCAGGGTTCGCATTCGTCGGCCTTGGTGAGCACGAACGCGACCGGCCGTCGGCTCCAATCGTGCCGTCCCCCGGCCTGGATTTCGGTCAGGTAGCTGAGCAGCTTCATCGTGAAATAGTCTTCGTCGAGCGAACCGCTCTGCAAGCGAGACGCGTCGACGAAGATCAACACGCCCAAGGACTTGGCCAGCAGCGGATAAACCACCCGATACGTGTGCGGATGATCGAGCTCTTCCAGCAGGGCCTCGCCGGGCATGTCGGGCAGGATCAATTCGAGGGGCGTCTTCTGGGCGTGCGACCGTATCTGGCAATGAACCCAATTCCAACGGTCAGGTTCGCACGGAGTCTTCTCCGGAAACTCGCCGCGGGCGAGTGCTCCGGCGGCCGCTTGCTGCAAGTTAATCGAAAAGGCTCCGCGGGCGAACGCTTGTAAACGATCGGGCTGCCGCGACAACATATCCATGAGCATGCCCAGGTAGACGGTCTTGCCGGCGGCACTGCTCCCCAAGGCTGCTACCAGGTTGGGCATCACCTTCTGCGAAGCCGCTTGATGCGCCAGTGCCATCGGCGCGAAGCAGTCGCGGCACAACTCGACGTCATAGGTGTTGCCCGCGCCGCAGATGTAGCAGGCCACCTGGTTGGCCTGCTGGATGAGCAGCATCGACTGTAACGGTTGCTGAACTTGTTTTAGCATCGGTCAAAGAGTCAGAGGATTGGTTCGGACTACCGCGGTCCCGACGTCGCACCGGCTGAGGGCGCAACGAAAGCCGATATTGTGCTTGCGCGACAAAGGATTCTCGCCGCTTTGGAAATCGCAACAGGCCTGGTGCTCGAAGTACGTGTCGAATGCCCCGCCGTGAATCGTTTTCAACATCGTCGGCAGATCGAGCGGTTCACCCTCCGCATCGACACCGTCGAAGTCTCCGCTGGTCCATTCCCAAACGTTGCCGATCAACTGGTAGACTCCGCCGACACTCACGCCGGTGGAAAACTGTGTAACGGCGGCCGTTCGCCCGGGGCCGGAACCCCAGACGTTGCAACGGCCGCGGTCCATCACGTCTCCCCAGGGAAAGCGGCGTTGAGAAACCTGGTTGTCGGCCAAGCACACCGGCCATGCGGCGGCCTTGACCCACTCGCTGTCGGTCGGCAGACGCTTGCCCACCCACCGCGAATAGGCCACCGCCTCGTACCAATTGATACCGACGACCGGGTGATCGTCTTCGCCGCTGGGGTAGCGACCACTCCGCCAGAATCGCGGCCCCGCTGTGCCTGTCAGATCGACGAACTCGGCCAAGACCGGCCAGACTTCGGCGTCCCACAGCGGGAGGACGTCATATCCTCCGGCCACGACGAATTGCCGGAACTGCCGATTCGTGACCTGATAGCGGTCGAGCATGAGCGGT
The DNA here is from genome assembly GCA_035547915.1 of Pirellulales bacterium. Lineage (GTDB taxonomy): Bacteria > Planctomycetota > Planctomycetia > Pirellulales > JAICIG01 > DASSFG01. The sequence continues at coordinate 113,411 of DASZTS010000011.1, forward strand.
TCCACGTGCCGGAGCGTTTCGCCCTCGGCGGAGCTTTCGGCGTCGCGCCGGCTGAGATCGACGAGACCGGCCGGAACGTTTGCCATCGCCCGCTCTAGTGCGTCGCGCGCCAGACCATACTGCTCGGTCGAAAGACTGGCTGTGATCTGCGGTCGCAACAGCAGGCAATAACGCCCCTGCTCGAGCATCCCCTCGACGAGTGTCGGCAGATCGGTCGCGGCGGCGACACCTGCCGCCTGCGCGGGTACAACCGGCGGTCGGTCGAGAGCAGCCGCAGGCTCGTCGGTCGGGGCGCTCGGGCGACGCACCAGCCGCGCCGCCCAGCGCGACCACCATGATCGTCCGCCGTTCTTGGCCGGCGCGTCGTCGTGATGGCCAGTCGGCTGGGCGACCGAATAGTCTGTGGCGTGCAAAAGCTGCATGGTTCACCTGATCAGCGTGTTCCGCTCTGACCGCTTGTCACCGCCCCCAAACCGCTTAACGAAACGACCTCCCTTTCGAGTTCCTCGATGCGCGCCCAAGCGGCGATCAAGGCCTCTTCGGCATCACCTGGCACGCCGTTGGGAGTCGTCAACAGGTCGCACCGCGCTTGAGCAAGTTGTTTGTACAGCTCCGCCAGCTCCAAGTTGCGGGCCAATTCCTCTTCCATCCGGTTGAGCTCTCGCGATCGATAGTCGAGCACACGAGCCTGATCGTCCAACTCACAGCGCAACGATTCGAGCTCGCTCCATTGCTGGTCGAGGAAGCCTCCCGTCGCGGTGAGACTTGCGCGCAGCTCCTCCAGGGACTGAGCGACTCCTTCCCAGCCCGGCGGCTGGGGCGGCGATACGGGCGTTTCGGCGTGCACGTCTCTTTACGATGCTGGTCCGGTTGGTCCGTACGCTGAACCGAACGGTCGTTGCGGACGGCAGAGATGGGATCATTTGCCATAACAACTCTAGGTCAGGTCGGCCGCTCGTGCAAAAACGGGAGATGAAATGCGTTCCGCCTACTTGCAATGCGCGGAACAACTGGCCAAAGTATGAGCAGACGCACCTTATGAATTACCGCTACTATCGGGAGAACCCTTCCCATGCGACGATGCATCGGCTCGCTTGCACTGTTGGTCACGCTGGCGCTGGCCGGAACCGTCGATGAGGCCCAAGCCGCCGGACGCTTGGCCGCTGCGCGCGCCGCTCGCACGGCTGCTGCCGAACCGGCGGTCACCACCGCGTCGTTGCGGACATCCCAGCCGGCCGCGCCGGCGGCCGTTGCCCCGGCTGCGTGCTGCTGTCCACAACCTTGTCTTATCTACCGCCAGCGAGGGCACCGGGGCGGCTGCGGTTGCGCTCCGCCGGTCGAAGTCGTGCTCACCGCGACCAACCCCTGCACTTGTTGCCCCGTGGCAATTCCGGTGTGCATACCGGCCTGTTGCCTGGGAGACCCAAGCGTTTGTTGTCATCGTGGATTTCTGGGTGCCAACGTCGTCGATTTCGATTGGGCCTGCGGCTATCGAGTGACTGTACGCTTCAAGCACAACGGCGACGTGGTGGTGGTGTCGCGAGGATAATTATCGCGTGGGTGGCCAGACGCGATGAGCGCGCAGCGAAGCGCGAATTAAGAAACGGGCCGATGCTCAGTGGACTGCGGGGCGCGGCCCGACGGTGCCCGCGTCACGGCTGGCAGGCCTGTGCGTGACGAGATGAAGCGCAAGAAGCGGTCGAAATCACGCGTCGAGCCAGATGCACGGGGCGTCGAAGTCTTGACCGTCGGCTGGATGCTTACGGTCGTCACGACGCTGGCTTGCGAAATCGGTTTCGCGGCGGCGCGCTTGATGTCCGACGCCAGCGACAGCTCTCTGATGTTGCTCTCGCAGTTGTTGCTTTTCGCGGCGTTCGTGATCGGCATCCTGGCGCTTTTTATGACGCCGATCGTTGTGCGCAGCCGTCGTCTGCCGCCACCTCCGGGAGTGACGGTGTTTGCGATCACGGTGGCCGCGGCCCCGTTGGTGTTGGCTGCCATGGAGATGATGCAAAAGCGATGAGTGGCGACTACGCACAGCACGAGCATCATGAGTTTCTGGCCGCCAGTGCCGCTGCCTTGGCCGACAGCGACCTGCAAGGCGCCCTGTCGCAATTGGGTGATACCCTGGGGGCGCGCAACCGGGCCGCTTTCGCGGCTCTGTCGGAATCGACTCGCCTGCGGGACCGCGCGCGAGGCATCAAGGATGCCGCGCTCGCCAACCTGGCCGAACACCTGGAAACACTCGAAGCGAGCGTCGTTCGCAACGGCGGTACGGTTCACTACGCCGACGATGGCGCGGAAGCGTGCCGAATCGTACTCGGCATCCTGGCACGCGGTAATGCGCGTCGTGTCGTCAAGTCGAAGTCGATGACGACCGAGGAGATCCATCTCAACGCAACGCTTGCCGAGAATGGCATCTCCGTGGTCGAGACCGACTTCGGCGAATATATCATCCAGGTCGCGGGGCATCGTCCGTCGCACCTCGTCGCGCCGGCGATCCATCTGCGTACGCCGCAAGTGGCCGATCTGCTCAGCCGCGATGCCGGCCAACCGCTACCGGCCGACGCCGAGCAATTGGCGGCCTACGCTCGGCGGCGACTGCGGGCGGAGTTTGCCCAGGCAGACGCTGGGATTACTGGTGGCAACTTCGCCATCGCCGAGACGGGGACCATCGTGCTTGTTTCGAACGAGGGCAACGCGCGCTTGACGACGGCGCTCCCCCGCATCCACATCGCGCTGGTGGGCATCGAGAAGGTCATCCCGCGGTTGGCGGACTTACCCGTGTTTCTCAAGGTGCTGGCTCGCGCTGCCACCGGTCAGAAACTGTCGATCTACACGTCGTTGATTACCGGCGCGCGCCGACCAGGCGAACTCGACGGACCCGAGGAATTCCACCTCGTTTTGCTCGACAACGGCCGGTCGCGGATTCTCGCCGGGCCCTTGCGCGAAAGCCTGTTCTGCATTCGCTGCGGGGCATGCCTGAACGCGTGCCCGATCTTCCGTACCGTGGGCGGCCATGCCTATGGGGGGATCTACGCGGGTCCGATCGGTGCGGTGCTCACTCCGCTCTACGACGGTCTCTCCGCCAACCACCATCTGCCGCACGCTTCCAGCCTGTGCGGAGCTTGCCAGGCGGCCTGCCCGGTAAAGATCGCCATCCCGGAGATGCTGATCCAATTGCGCGAAAAACTGCACACCGAGCCGGGTGAACTCGGCCGGGGCGAAGGTCTGGCTTATCGCTGCTGGTCGCAAGCGATGCGCAGCCCGCGGCTCTACAGGCTGGCTACCTGGGCGGCGACGCGTTTGCTACATCGATTCGCGAGGCCTTCGGCAAGCGATCCCGCATTCGGTTCCCCGTCGAGAGTGTCCGCGGGCCGCGCCGCGGCGCGTTGGTTCGCACGCTTGCCTGGCCCCTTGTCCGGGTGGACGAGGAGCCGCGACTTCCCGGCCCCAGCCGGTGAGCGATTTCGCGATTGGTGGCGATCCGGGGCCGATCGCGACTAAGCGATTCTTCATAAAAAAACAGAAAACAATCGACAATCGTCCTAGACGACCGGTCGTTGGCCGCTTTCGCGGCCAGCGCAGCGTCGTCGCCCTTCCACCGCGGTACGCCGATTGCTTTCGGCTGTGGGTGGCATATGTCTGCGGGCCTCTGTTACGGATGGAACCGGCCCCCCGGCAGTTTGGGATGAAGCCGGATTTTCGGGAAAAGTCGGACATTCGCGAGGGCGTACCGCCCGGCCAAAGGGCACGGAGGTCCGCAAAGCGTAAAGCGTGTCTGGCCAGATTTCAATCTCCGGCCGGCTGTGGCTGGACAGCTTCTGTTCAGCGAGCGTTTTGTTCATGTGAATAAAAACGCGTTGTCCATTTTTTTTCGAAAGCCGCTTAGGTCTGAGACGCAAGCAAGGGGATGTAGATGAAGCTGAATAAGTCGACGGCGGTCATGGATTACAAACTTGTAACGGCATTCGAGTCGCTGCGCAAGCAATTGAAGGAACCGAAGTTTGCAGACCGGCTCGATAAGCCGCTCGCGTACTGGGCCATCGCCACCGACCGTCGCTTGCCGCTGGCATTCATGGGCGTGTCGCTCAGGGAGTTGCTCGACACCCCGTTCGACGAGCTGTTTGCCACCGCTGGCATCGGTCAAAAGAAAATTCGTACCTTCCTGATGTTGCTCAATCGGGCGGCCAAGCCGAAGCCGATCGGGGCGCTAACAAGCGCGAGCGACACGATCAAGGACGAGGCCGCTGACTCGGCGAAGGACCAGCCCGGAGTCATTGCCCCGAACTTGGTGAGCGAGGCCCTGTGGGTGCAATGGCGGGCTAGCATTCGCAAGCACGGTTTCGAGCACGAGCCGCTGGGCCGGTTCGCCGGCAGCCTCGTGGACATGCCACACGTCATCTGGTATCGCACGTTGGGCGAATACACCGATCTGACGTTGGTCGACATTCGTTCGCTTCGCACGCATGGCGAGAAGCGCGTCAATTCGATCTTGGAAGTCTTCGGCAACCTGCACCAGCTCCTCGTACACCTCGATTCCGAGAGCCCGCTCGCCGTCCGCATCACACCGCGATTCCTCGTTCCGATCGAGAACTGGGTCGTGCGCTGGCTGAGCAGTGTGGGGCTGCCAACCAAGCAAGAAATCCGCGAGTCGCTCGTCATGCCCCTGTTGAAGCAGGTACGCGTCGACGCGGGCCCGGAGATTCACCGGCTGGCGGAAGCTCGGCTCGAAGCACAGGCCAGCAACGTCCGGAAGGCGGCCGATCGCCTGGGGCTGACGCGGGCCAGAATCTATCAGTTGCTCAGCGAAGTTTCGGAAGTCGTCAACTTGCGGTGGCCGACGGGGGCCGCCTTGGTTGGACTTTTGCGGACGAAGATGGAAGCGGCCGGTGCCGACCAGGAACTCCTCGGCTGGTTTGATCACGCCTACGAGCTGTTATTCGTACGCAGCAATGGTGGTGGTCGCGGCGACACGCCGGGCGAAGATGCACCCCCGGCGCCGGTGGCGCATGCCAATGGGACGGCCAACGGCAACGGCTCGCACGATCACCACGGCAGGCGCAACGGGCACCGGACGGGTCCTAAGGCGTCTTCTCGACGGAAGAAAGATTGACGGACTTGCGGCCCGCCCCCACGCCTCGCTCCGATGCACGTAACTCGCGCGGAACGTGCGGTGCGTGCGGGGCATCGACGCGACGCTCAATGTCGCTAGCCGTATGCACCCGCGGGGCATTGGCAGAGACGGGGGTATGGTTGGGAGCGTGCGTCGCGTCCGTGTGAAAGATCGTGCTGCGACGCGCGCCGCGGCGGTCGCACGCACCTAGCACGCGTCCAAGGGCGCGGGCCAGGCCGCTCGGACGCCCAAAATAGCGCAACGTCTCGGTGGCGACGAGCCACGCATGGGCGGACAAGTCGCGCATCAGGCCACGGCGCCCAGCGTATCGCCAGAAGAGTCGTTCACCCTGCCAACCCTGCGTCCACGAGCGACACGGACGTAGCGCCGACGATTCGAGGGCGATCTGGCATGCGGTTTCCAACACGGTGTGCCCACCTGCGGCCAGCAATTGCAAGTTCAGATCCACGGCGGCCAGTTCCGGAGGAAGAGTGCCGTCGAGCCCCGCCACGGAAGCCAGCGTCGCACGGCGATAAAAGCCGGCGACGAGTTCCGGACCGATCCAGTTTGGTCCGGCACTAATGGTGGTGTCGGCTCGCAATCCCCTCCCGAAAGAACGTGCGCCACCTCCGCGTGACCAGGTGCAGCCCGCCGTCAGGATTTGATTCGGATTTTGCACGTCGAGTACCAGCGGTGCGACCGCCGCCACCCGCGGATTGCCGAAGTGCCGCAACGGCGCCTCAGTCCAACCATCCGCGACGGTGGCACCGCAGGACAGCACGTGCAACATTTCGGAATGCGCCGCCGCCAAGCCCGCGTTGACCAACTCGACGAGTCCCGCGCGCCGGCGTCCCACAGAGGCCTTCACCGGGACTTCGACAAAACGAACCTCCCCCTCCAGATCATAAGGATCATCGTAGGTCTGGTTCAGAACGACGACGACCTCGCTCCGGGGAGGGCGGTTTTGCAACACGGAGACGAGCGTTGTTTCCAGACTTTCCCAGTCACCCAACGCGGGGATGATGATCGAAAGGCGCGGCACGGATCGGCTTTACTTTCTGCGGTGGAGCTGGCTTGCAGCCAACTCCACATGCTTGTTCGGTTCCAACCAGTGAGTGGCGTTCTTCGGGTTAAGTCGGACGAAGAAGCCGCATGAGTTCAACGGAGCTGGCAAATTGCGTCGGATGGCGCATGAGCAGTTTGCCCCGTCCTATCCAGCTTCACATCGTCGCGGTTGGTTTGGGCCGCCGCGGCGAGAACACCCGCTCGGCGCCGAATTCGGGTCGATCCGCCCAAATTCGTTTGGGTGGCAGGTGACCGTCGCGGCAAACCGGGAAAAACGCGAGGCCCGGGGTCGATTTTACGGCAATCGACTAGTCGCCGAACGGCCCGCGCAATGCACCTCCCATGTAGCCGCCGGTACTGGTGGCCGGGTTCAACCTGCCATCGAAGGGGCGGGGATAGAACAGACTGGGGCCCGCGCCGTTGGATTGAGGCACGGTTGGAAGACCGTAGGTGCCTTGGCGGGGCAAAACGGGTTGTCCCGCGGCGCTCGCGCTATCCTGGAATCGGTCGGCCATGTAAGGCAGCATGGTGTGGGCATTGAATTGCGCCAGTGTGGCGTCGTACTCGGACATTCTCTTGCCGACGTACCACCGCCGATACGTTGTCGGTTCGTAGTCGCGCCATTGGCTTCCCGTCCAATAAGCCCAGCGACCGCCGTCGCGGTAGTACCACCAGTGGCCGTTATGAAACGAGTATCGCCAGCGATTTACTGGCTCAGAAGCGGGGCCTCTGATCGACGCTCGCGAGTTGTCGCGAGCGCTCGCTCCCGCCAGCATTGCCCACGGTTGGTTTCGACCGGCGGGCGACCGCCGTTGCTCGATCCCACGGACCTTGGGCGGCAGGACCATCGAAAAGCCAATCACGGCGAAGAACGCCCATCGCATTGCCGCACCCCTCCCATTGCGATTGCACGCTCCGTCCGCGCGACTTGTCCCGTGCCCGTCAGAAAAGCATCGGCCAACACAATTATATACGGCGGGTGCACTGAGGGTGCCGTACGGCATCACGTCGGTTCGCATCTCCTGGGCTCCACGAGCCTCTTCGAGGTTGAACCGATCAGAAACTGCGGGCAGTTCTCGGCCAACGATGCCAGCGAGCGCATGCCGGCCGAGCGCGGCTGACTATTTGTGCATTCCCCATCTTGATACTTTCTTAATGCGCGGCGTTGCCGATTTGATCCCTCTTTGATCCACGCAAATTTAGAATTCTCGGAAGCAATGCTGACGTCATCGAGCACAGCCTCTGTCTTGATACAGTATTGATTTCTCCGCATCTGGATTTGACGCCTAATTGACGCGTGAACCCGTATCATTGCTATCGACAACAAGTGGAAGGGCGAGGCACCGGCACAAATAGGTAACGTGGTTACCGCGAGCCGCCTCGCCAAGGAGACAATCATGTCGATCGTCAAAGGGGCCACAATTCCAGGTTACATCGGTTCGGACCACCGCACGTTGCCTCGTACTCGCGTGTCGCACGGAGCGAGGCGCGTTACGCGGTCCGAGAATCGATCCTCCGCCATACGCGAGCGGAGATGGGAGTGGCAGACACTCGTGAGCGAGGCTTATCCGGTCGTCGGGTTAGTGCTGATCGTCAGTTACGTGCTTTGGACCCTTGTGGCAGGGGACGTCCTCGTCGACTGGCCCGGTCCGGTGCCGGCCACGGAATAACGGTGCGCTCCCCGCCCGCAACTCAGCTATGCTCCGCCAGAGTGACTGGGTTGTCGGCCCGGCGAGTTAACCCGTTGCAGAGGGTGAGACGACTAAGTGCAATCGCCGTTGAGACGGGCGTTGCGAAATGTGGCATTCGGACAACCATTATGGACATCTACTTCATTCTTCTCAGCTTGGTTTTTTTCGCGATCACGGGTGGCATGGTCTATCTGTTCGATCATCTCTAAGAGGTTTGCCATGAGTTGGATTTACACGATGGCCGCGCTCGTAACAGCGGGCCTGTTTGTTTACTTGACGGTGGCCCTGCTCTGGCCCGAAAAGTTTTCGTAGGTCTCGCGGAACGGTGGCCGGGCTGCGATGGTGCTCGGATGTGGGGCGATTGGAGGATTGCAATGACCGCGAACGGCTGGTCTCAACTTGTTCTTTACGTGGCGGTGTTGTTGCTGCTGGCCAAGCCGCTCGGCAGTGCGATGGCCGCCGTCTATGAAGGTCGGCGTACCTGGCTCGACCCCGTGTTCGGTCCACTCGAGCGGTTGACCTATCGGATCTGCCGCATCGATCCCACGGTCGAGATGCGGTGGACCACCTATTCAGCAGCCGTGCTCTGGTTCAGCTTGATCTCCGTGCTGGCCGTATATGGTTTGCAGCGATTGCAGGTCTTCTTGCCGTTGAATCCGGAGAGATTGGGGCCAGTATCGGCCGATTCCTCGTTCAATACTGCCGTCAGTTTCGCGACCAACACGAACTGGCAGGGGTACGGCGGCGAAGTGACGATGAGCTATCTCACCCAAATGGCCGGCCTGTGTGTGCAGAACTTCGTCTCGGCGGCGGCGGGAATGGCCGTTCTCATCGCCTTCATTCGAGGCTTCACCCGGCGCTCGGTCGACACGATCGGCAATTTCTGGTTCGACCTCGTCCGCTCGGCGTACTACATCGTATTGCCCCTGTCGATCGCGTTGGCGCTGCTACTCGTATCGCAAGGGCTCGTGCAGAGCTTCGGTCCCTACAAAACCGTCCCGCTGTTACAAGCGACCAGCTATGACCAGCCCAAGGTCGACAAAGATGGGAAACCGGTCGTAGATAGCGATGGGCAACCCGTCACAGAGAAAATCGCCGTGACGGAGCAAGTGCTACCGATGGGACCCGTAGCTTCGCAGATCGCGATCAAGCAACTCGGCACGAACGGAGGCGGATTCTTTAATGTCAATTCATGCCATCCGTTTGAGAATTCCACACCGCTGAGCAACTTACTCAGCGTGCTCTCGATCCTCGTTACATCGGCGGCGTTGTGCTACACGTTCGGCGTGATGGTAAAAGACACTCGACAAGGGTGGGCCATCTTGGCGGCCATGACGATCCTGTTCGTCGCCCTCCTCGTGCCCTGCGTGATGCTGGAACAACGTGGCACGCCGCAACTTGCGGCACTGGGGGCCGATCTCACGGCCGACAATACGCAATCCGGTGGCAACATGGAGGGGAAGGAAACCCGCTTCGGCATCGTTAATTCGGCCCTTTGGGCCACGGCCACGACATGCGCGTCGAACGGCTCGGTGAATTCGATGCACGATTCCTATACACCGCTCGCCGGTGCCATCCCAATGTGGCTGATGCAACTGGGAGAGGTTGTTTACGGTGGCGTGGGGTGTGGTCTGTATGGCATGTTGCTCTTCGTCATCGTGGCGGTATTCATCGCGGGGCTGATGGTCGGCCGCACGCCAGAATACCTGGGCAAGAAGATCGAAGCGTATGAAATGAAGATGGCTTCGATCGGCATCCTGGTGCCTTGCGCCGTCGTACTCCTCGGCACCGCGTTGGCCGTGGTTTCGCCGCAAGGAAAGGCGACGATCTTCAACCCCAGCACTCACGGCTTCAGCGAAGTGCTCTATGCCTATTCATCGGCCGGCAACAACAACGGCAGCGCGTTTGCCGGCATCAACGTCAACACTCCGTTCTACAACACGACACTGGGGATGGCCATGCTTTTCGCTCGCTTCTGGATCATGGTGCCGACGTTGGCCATCGCCGGATCGCTAGCGAAGAAGAAAATCGTACCCGTCAGTGCCGGCACGATGCCGACGCACACGCCGCTCTTCGTGGCGCTGTTGATCTCCGTCGTGATCATCGTGGGCGCCCTGACATTCTTCCCGGCGTTGGCTCTCGGGCCGATTGCCGAAGAATTGACGATGCACGGATAGAAGGTGAAACACCATGCACTCTCCAACCGCTACTCCTCAAACAACCAAACCGGGCCGCACGGCGACCGGCCAGGGCGGCGATAAGCCACCTGTCCCTCAAACAGACGTGACGACGCCCAAGGACGTGCCGGCGTTCGACGCGGCCATCGCCTTGCGGTCGCTTATCGAGTCGTTGCGCAAGCTCGACCCCCGTATCCAGGTTCGCAACCCGGTCATGTTCACGGTCTGGGTCGGCGGCGTGATGACCATCGTCTTGTGGCTGCACGCCCTGTTGACGGCCGCTGGTGAGGCGCCGGCCACATTCATTTTCGCTGTCTCCGTCTGGCTTTGGCTCACGGTGATATTCGCCAACTTTGCCGAGGCCTTGGCCGAGGGGCGCGGCAGGGCGCAGGCCGATGCGCTGCGTCGCGCCCGCACCGAAACCCAAGCGAAACTGTTGCTTGCGCCCAAGCGAGCTTCGCCGTACGAACGGATCGGTGCCTCGTTCTTGAAGCTCAACGACGTCTTCTTGGTAGAAGCCGGCGACCTGATTCCCGCCGATGGTGAAGTCATCGAAGGCGTGGCTTCCGTGAATGAAAGCGCCGTCACGGGTGAAAGTGCGCCGGTGATCCGTGAGAGCGGTGGAGACCGCAGCTCGGTTACGGGTGGCACGAAGGTCCTCTCCGACTGGCTGGTCGTGCGCGTCACGGCCCAGCCCGGCGAAAGCTTTATGGACCGCATGATCGCCATGGTCGAGGGGGCCAAGCGACAACGGACACCGAACGAAATCGCGCTCAGCATCCTGCTGGCGGGTCTGACGATCATCTTCCTGCTCGCGACCGCGACACTCTTGCCGTTTTCCATCTTCAGCGTGGCGGCATCGGGCACGCCGGGCGCCATGGCCATCACCGTCACGGTGCTGGCGGCTCTGCTCGTGTGCCTGATTCCGACCACGATCGGCGCGCTCTTGTCGGCCATCGGCATCGCGGGCATGCATCGCCTGAGCGGTGCGAACGTGATCGCCATGTCGGGAAGGGCGGTGGAAGCGGCCGGCGACGTCGATGTTGTGCTGCTCGATAAGACGGGCACGATCACGCTCGGCAATCGCCAGGCAACCGCTTTCGTACCCGCCGAGGGAGTGACTACGGAAGAACTAGCCGACGCGGCCCAGCTTGCTTCGCTGGCCGACGAAACACCGGAAGGACGCAGCATCGTGGTCTTGGCCAAGCGCGACTTCGCGTTGCGCGGCCGTGACATCCACGGCCTAGGCGCCACGTTCGTGCCGTTTTCGGCGCAGACCCGCATGAGCGGCGTCAACATGGACCAGCGCGAGATCCGCAAGGGCGCGACCGACGCCATCGAGCGCTATGTGGTCGGCCGGGGCGGGCAGTTTCCGAGCTCGATGCGCAGCAAGATCGAAAACATCGCCAAGGAAGGTGGTACGCCACTGGTGGTCGCCGAGGGTGCGCGCGTCTTGGGCGTCGTGCAGCTCAAGGACATCGTCAAGGGCGGCATCAAGGAGCGGTTCGCCGAACTGCGCCGAGGCGGTATCAAGACCATCATGATCACCGGCGACAACCCGCTGACGGCCGCGGCCATCGCCGCCGAAGCGGGCGTCGACGATTTTCTGGCCGAAGCGACCCCCGAGACCAAGCTCAAGCTGATTCGCGAGTATCAGCAAGGGGGCCGGCTTGTCGCGATGACCGGCGACGGCACGAACGACGCCCCCGCCTTGGCCCAGGCCGACGTCGCCGTGGCCATGAACAGTGGCACGCAAGCGGCCAAGGAAGCGGGCAATATGGTCGACCTCGATTCCAATCCGACCAAGCTCTTGGAGATCGTCCATATCGGTAAGCAACTTCTGATGACGCGAGGAGCTCTGACTACATTCAGCATCGCCAACGACGTGGCCAAATACTTTGCCATCATCCCGGCGGCGTTCGCGACGACCTACCCTCAGCTCAAGGCGCTCGACGTCATGCGGCTGGCTACACCACAAAGCGCCATCATGTCGGCCGTCATTTTCAACGCCTTGATCATCATCGCCTTGATTCCCCTGGCATTGAAAGGGGTGCGTTACCGACCCGTGCCGGCGGCACAGATCCTGCGAGAAAACCTGCTTATTTACGGTGTGGGCGGCCTGATTGTGCCCTTTATCGGTATCAAAGCCATCGATGTCGTGTTGAGCGTGATGCATTTGGTGTGAAGACGACGGCCGAGCCGATTCACCTCCTTCACGATCCATCAAAAACAGATTTGAATCCTTAACCCCCCAACCGACCATGTTCCGCCAACTCCGTCCCGCTGCTCTGATGCTCCTTGTGATGACGCTCGTTACGGGTGTCGCCTATCCGTTGCTCATTACCGGGCTGGCACAGGTTGTGTTCCCGCGAGAGGCCAACGGCAGCCTGATTCTTGACGATAGCGGCAAGCCGATCGGCTCGGAACTGATCGGCCAGCCGTTCGACGCGCCCGAGTATTTTTGGGGCCGCCTGTCCGCCACGTCACCGACGCCTTACACGGCGTTCAACAAGGAGAAGTTGACCGGCTCGTCGGGCTCGAATCTGGGGCCGCTCAACCCCGCGTTGATCGCCAATGCCCAAGCGCGCATCGACGCGCTCAAGGCGGCCGATCCCGACAACGAGCAGCGCATCCCCGTCGATTTGATTACTTCTTCCGGCAGCGGCCTCGACCCGCACATCAGCCCGGCCGCGGCGAAGTACCAGTCGAGACGCGTGGCGCGGGCGCGGAAGATCAGCGAATCGCAAGTCGAGCGGCTCATTGCCGAAAACACGCAGGGACGGACGTTCGGTGCGCTCGGCGAGCCGCGCGTCAACGTCCTCAAGCTGAACCTGGCGCTCGATCGGTTGACGAAGCACTCGCGATAGACGCCACGTCCGACGTAGGCATCCCTGCTACGGCGTATCGTTCCGCTCGGACCACGTTTTGCCGTTGAGCCGCAGCTTCGGGAGACGGCGGCGCAACTGGTCAAGCTGGTCACGTTTCAAGCGGTGCTCGTCGAGGAAGAGGAATTGCAGGCTGCGGCACTCCGCGAGGCCGGCGAGAGCCTCGTCACTCAACTCGAGCGAGGGCAATTCCACGAAGGTGAGCTTCTTGCAGACGGCAAGTTGGCGGACGCCCGCCTCGGCGATGCTCGTTCCTCCCAGGAACAACGTTGAAAGCTCGCATCTGCCCGACTCGCCGCGCGATGCCGCTCTGATAAGGCGGCCCAGGTCATCGTCGGAGAAGCCGGCTCGCGTCACCTGACAAGTGATGCAGCGTCCCCCCGACATGCTGATCGTGGCGGTGCCACCGCCGGTCAAAACGGCCTCCAGCTCATCCATGACCGTTTGGTTGACGGCGAAGGACCGCTGATTGGCACGCATGGCACTCGTCGCGGCGCCAAAAAAGACGGCGGCGAGCGCCGTCATCAAGAGCATTGCTCGCAAGCTGTAGCGAACGTGCCAGGTCGCATGTTGGGCTCGTTGCAACTGCAACTCGACGACCAACACCAGATATGTTGCGAAGACGCACAAGGGGCCAAAAATACCGAATACGTTGATCGGCATCTCCGAAACCCGGCTGTTGATGACCGCGCCCAGAGAATTCACCGCTGCGAATGCGACCATGGCCGCGGCGACGCGTCTCCAGTGGACGCGCGGCCGCCCTCCGTCGCTGCTCACCCATATCAAGCGGCGCGATTTGTCGTTCGTCGGGTCGGTTGGGCTAACAGAGCCCGTCTCAGACGCCACCGTGACAAGCCTTTTGCCGGCACAGAAATAGCGGTCGCAACCGCCGATTTCTGCATCTTGGCGCACGCGGGCGCGCACCGCCAATCCACGACGTGGGACAGGCGCGAGAATCCGATCGTCGCCAACCGCGGGAACGGCATAATCGACAGAAGCCGCCGCACTGCCAGTCGTTGCGTACGGTCATAGCGTGGCGTATTCCGCAAAAGGGGCCGCCGCCGCACCGGGAGCGACACATAATTTCAAAGCGGTCGGCGCATCACCGAAACCGATCAACCAACCAATAAATCCCAAGTCGATAAGGAGATGGTCGTGAACTGTCCGGCATGGCTTGCGGCCGCGATGATTGTCGCGGCGTTGAACTCTTCCTCCACCAACGACGAGCCGACCCAGTCGCGACAAGGTGGCAAGTACCAGATCGCGGCGGGAAAGACCTACAACATCCAGGCACATGCTCAGAGCCGACTACTTCAGAAATACGCGGCTCTCGGCGAGACGGTGCCGGCGGATGTCGTTCGCGAGCACGCCGATGCGATCCGCTTCAATACCGAAGCAGCGAGAAAGTCGTACGCCCGGCTGGCCAAAGTGGCGGCCGACAACGCCACTCTGGCCAAACACGTCGGACAATTGCAGACCCGCCTCGATCAAGTGAGCGCGGAGCTGCAGCGAATGGAAGACGAACTATCCGGAGATCATGCCAATTCGCAGGCCGTGATCGCACGAGCGAAGGAAATCTCGCGGCGGCTGAACGAAAACCACAGAGACCTGCGCCGCATCGACAACGACTTCTACAATTCGGATTCGGATAGCTATTACGCCACCGGCGAAGGGCATTTCGTCGATTGAAAGCGTACCGGCAGCCGGGTGGGGCCGTGCACGTGTAGCGCCGGGCGCGGCTGCCACGGTTCGCCGCTTGCCAACTCAAGACCTGGCAGACGCTCGAGAACGTCGGTCAGGGCAATGCGGGCCTCCAGTCGTGAGAGCGGCGCACCCAGGCAGAAGTGAATGCCGTGGCCGAACGCCAGGTGTCGGTTCGGATCGCGGCGGATATCGAAGCGCTCCGCGTCGGGAAACGCCCGCGGGTCGCGGTTGGCCGAGCCGAGCATGAGAAACACGAGTTGGCCGGCGGGGATCGTCTGGCCATGGATCTCCGTCTCGCGCCGTGTACCACGAAAGATAAATTGGAACGGAGACCGATATCGGAGCGTCTCTTCGATCGTTGATGGGAGCAGTTCGGGTGACCGCCGCAGCAGCACCAATTGATCGGGGTTTTCGAGCAGGCTCAAAACGGCGTTGTTAATGAGGTTGGTCGTCGTTTCCTGGCCACCCACGATAAGAAGCTGGAAGAACCCGAGCGTTTCTTCCGGCGTCAGCCGCTCACCATCGACCTGGGCGGCCACTAACCGAGTTATCAGGTCGTCTTTCGGCTCTTGGCGGCGCGCGCTGACCAAGCCGGGCAGATACTCTCGCATCTCGTCCGTCACCGCCTGATATTCCATCGCCGCCTGTGCCGCCTCGGCCTTCGGCGAAATTCCCCGCACCGTGTAGCTGAGCTTCAAGATCGCATCACTCCAGCGGGTATAAAGCGGCCAGTCGCAGTCGGGGATTCCGATCATGTCGGCGATCACCCGCATCGGCATAGGCACCGAGTAGTCGACGGCCAGATCCATTTCGCCCCGATCGGCCGAGCGATCGAGCAACTCGCGCGACAACTCTCGGATACGGGGTTCCATCGCCGCGACGACGCGCGGCGTGAAGGCCTGGGAGATGATGTTTCGCAGTTTCGTATGTCGTGGTGGGTCGTTGAATAAGAGCCACGGCGGCGTAGGATGGGCGCCGATACTCTGCAAATCAGAGCCGAACGTTTCCGTGTCATCCAGCGCCTGCTTCACTCCCGCATAATCGAAGATCAACCACGAGCCGCTCCGCGGTTCATGCATGACCGGGCGCGCCGTGCGAGCCAGATCATACAGCGGGAACGGATTTCGCCGCGCATCGTCTGAAAACAGGTCCAGCATGTCACGCAATCTCCTGGGGAAAGGACAAACGAGTGGAGAGGCACGGATGAGACGCATTCCGCCCAAGCAGCGGCGTCTCACAGTGCCGGCCGGTGACTGTCTTAGTCGATCAACGGCGCGCTCGTGGCGCAAACAGTCAAATCACAAAAGGTGAGCATTGCGGATTTTATCCGCCGTTGCGCCCGGGTGCCAGTTGGCGTCGTCTCCGACAATTCCCCGGCGCTCCTTTGACCACACCCGGTTGAAGACTGCTGTCTTACCTCGCGGTCAGCCGGTTTGCCATCTTTTCCAGAATCACCGCCCCTGCCCGGCTTGTTGACGTTACCTCGCGCGGCAGCGCCAACTGTCCCGCTTGCCGAGACCGCGATCCGTCCACAGGGCAGATTGCGTCAACCGACTGCTTCTGCCCGAAAAGTTTCTAAAATCGACGTGGTCTAACACCTCATCGCCGGCCGATAAAGGAAACGGCTCGAGCCGCCATCGAGGGCGGCCAAGAATCGGCGGTGGTGAAGCGTGAGATTCATGGATCACTCCCGTCTCCTTGAGAGCCTGGCCCGACGCCACACGGAGGTGATCGAAATGAAGCGAATGGCATTTCTGTTGGCGCTACTGCTGGCGGCCTGCTGTCGGCAGGTCGATGCTGCCTACCCCGGCAACGGTTTTTGGGGCGTACAGACGGCGCGTAAGTCGAACGACGATACGGCACGCACGACAAGAACTCGGCGCGCATCGCACCTGCTCGATGTTTATCCGCCGTACAACGCTCATTTCGACAATTCGATGTACGCACGTGGCATGACCCTCGGTGGAGGGAGTGCCTATCAGAACAACGAGTACAACGGGCGCGGGGCAAACTACTCGTACAGCTATTACGATGGCGGCTTCAACCCGGGCGGCCTCTACAGCTTCTCGTTGTATCCGCACTTCGATCGCCCAGGCTTCACTTACTGGCAGGGCGGCGATTAGAATGGGCCGCCATGCCGGACACGAACACCCTCGATCGCCGCGCCGCCTGGGAACTGGTGTGCGAGTATACGGCTAGCGACAGCCTGAGAAAGCACATGCTGGCGGTCGAAGCCGCCATGCGCGGCTACGCCCGGCGCTTCGGCGAAGACGAGGAATTGTGGGGCGTGGTCGGGCTACTGCACGACTTCGACTACGAACGCTGGCCGAATCCGCCCGATCATCCGTTGCAAGGAGCGGCCATCCTCCGCGAGAAGGGCTATCCGGAGGTCGTGATCTACGCGATCAAATCGCACGCCGACTACCTGACCGACTGTCCACGCATCTCGCGGCTCGATAAGGCTCTCTACGCTTGCGACGAGTTGGCCGGCTTCGTCACGGCCGTCGCGCGATTGCGGCCCGAGAAACTGGCTGGCATGCAGGCGACCAGCGTCAAGAAGAAGCTGAAACAGAAGAGCTTTGCCGCGGCGGTCAGCCGCGACGATATCGCCCGCGGGGCCGAAGACCTGGGCATACCGCTCGACGAGCACATACAATTCGTCATCGACTCGATGCAGATCGCGGCATCGGAGTTGGGCCTGGCGTGACGTGTCCTGGCGCCTCGGTTCACCAACCAGAGGTTCCGTCGATGATAAGAGGGCGAGGGTGCTCGCCCACGGGTCGGCCCGGCTGCTCGCGCCCTCCGACAATAAGATGACCGACGATTACGACGATTGGGAGGACCCCGAGGAAGACTCGGCGAACGATGACGACGATCTCGTGCGCTGTCCGTCGTGCAGAAAAGAGATTTACGAAGACGCCGAACAGTGTCCCTACTGCGGCGATTACGTGACGCGCTCCACTTCGCCCCTGGCTGGACGACCCTTCTGGTTTTGTGCGCTCGGCCTGGTCGGTGTGGCCGCGACCATTATCTATTTGCTACGGTAGCCCCCAGCGCATCCGACGGCAGACTCGCGCCGACCACTTGCCGCGCCGAGTTTGTCGAAACAGGTTGCATGAGCAGGTAGGGTCGCATCCAGGCTACCGGCACCGGAGATTCCCAATAGGGGCGCATGCCGTGCTGCCGGCCTACATAGCGATCGGATCGGACCAGGTCGGCTTTCGTCCCAACGGGCAGGGAGCGCAAGCCGACCGGCCCGGACCGGCCCATGGCCACAGCGCCGCTGCGGCGTCCGAAGAGCCAGTGATAGACCCCCAAGGCCCGATCGGCCGGGTTGACGAACACGAGCGTCCGTTCGGCTTGCGCCAACACCAGGTCGTACTTCCGCCCAGGCAGAAACCCATCATTGTGGATGGCCGCACCCAGGAGCACCAAGCGAATTCGGCGAGTCGCACCCGAGCGGGGCGAAAGCTGGTAGCCACCGAGCCAGCCGCCGCCCAACAGTTGTACCGAACCGGCGGCGATGCCGACCCCATAGCTCGAGCCGCATATCGAGACCGGCGTGGCCGGATCGAGCCGGTCGATGAGCGCCGCCAAATGGTAGGCCGTCGGATCGACGCGCGTCAGTTTGATCTTGGCATCGAGCAAACGTCGCCCTGGCACCGGATCGGAGGGCCACGACCAGATGACAAACCGCAGTTTGACCCGCTCGGCACAGGCGGCCACGAGTTGGTGGTACGCGTGCCAGCCCATCTCGAGCGTCTCTGAGTGCGTGTAGTAGTTGCCGACGATGAAAAAGCTCGTCACCCTGTCGTCGGCCGGCCTGGCAAACTCGGCCACCGAAGCGTCGACCCAACCGCTCCCGTGGTAGCGTTCGATACGCAGTTGTTGCAGGCTCGCCGCGGGTGTGGAAACACATAACCCCCGACAGTTGATCGCCCAGACCTCGTCTTGTAACCGCACGCCGCAACCGCCAAGCGGTGCCGGGCAAGCAACACACGGGGCGCCGGCAGCTCCTGTTTGAGCCGCCACGGAAGTCAAACCAACGAGCAGTTGCGCGAGGACGACTACCACCTGGGGACAGATGCACGGGGTGCGGCCGCCCCATCGTCGACGCAAAAACCGATTCCCAGAACTCACAGCCGCACCTTGCAGAATGCTGCTACGTTCGTCCCACCAACCATTCTTGCCACCTCATCGGCAGGCGGCAATTGTCGGTTCGCATGAAAAGGCACTATCCGCTGCCGACACGCCGCTTAGCCTTCGGCGCGCGTGACCAAGATAATGCCCAGAGCGACCGCCGCACCGCCGATGGCGAGGCTGGCGGTCAGCGGGTCGCCTCGCAGCCAGATGCCAAACCCCATGCCGCAGAGCGGCTGGGCGAAACCGAACACGGCGACCTGGCTGGCCCGATGTTGCCGCAACAGGGCCGTCCAGATCGAGAAACACAGCCATGCGACCACCACGCTCTGATAAAACAATCCCCATACGGCCGGTGCCGTGAATTTCCAGTTGTGGTGCTCCACCAGCGCGCTGGTGGTAAAAAAAAGGCCCGTTGCGAACAGATTGCTCCAAAACAGGAGTTGCTGCACGCGAACCACCGTCAACCCTCGCTTGCTCATCACCGTGTTCAGGCCGATCAGCAGGCTGCTGGTCAGCACGACGGCGTCGCCGAAGAGCGTGGGCGCATCCTTGGCAGAGGGCGAGTTCTGCGACGCACCGGCCACGATCGAGACAAGTCCCGCAAAGGCCACCATCAAGCCGAGCAGCTTGCCGAGCGAAACGCGGTCGCCGTGCAGGAGAAAATGGGCCACCAGGGCCACAAAGACCGGGTAGGAACCGATCATCACCGAGCCGTGCGCGCTGTTCGTGAACGCCATTCCGTAGTGGAACGATCCGATTTGCAGGAACAGCAGGAATCCCACCGGCACGACAGCGGCAAGCTGGTGCCGGCTCAGGCGGAGTGACACGCCCTGCCACCACGCGGTGAGCAAGAGCAGGAGCGTGGAGATACCGAACCGCAGTCCGGCCGTCGCCAACGGCGGGATGGTGGTCTGAGTATAGCGCACCGCCACCGCCAGCCCACCCCAGAGCACGGCGCAAAGGATGGCCAACGCCGCCCCGGTCCACGTCAGAGGGTGCAAGCCGGCCGTACTCGCGGGCGAGACGGCGGCGATAGGTGGCGTCTCACCTCCGGCATCAGAGGATGGGTTCATCGAAGGGGAGGCGAGCCAAGTGCGGACCAGACAATCGTCGTGGCCGCTACTATACGGTGCGGCACGGCAAGTTGGCGAGTCGCTTACGCACTCGGCGGTTCCCATTCGGTGGCCATCAGATACGAGCGCAGGCTGACGAGCAACTGCCGTGAGCGCTCTTGCAACTGCACCTGCCGGCGATCGCGATTGCGGCGCGGCCCAATCGTGACGTGGATCTTCGTGCGGGCGTTGCCGTAGCGGCGCTTGTCGCTCGGTCGTTGCCGTTCCTGCTCGACGTCGACGAAGTCGAGGTTTATCATCAAACGGACCGCGCGATCGGTCATGCGGCGGAAGAACGACCCGCCTTCGTCGCCGATGCGCACGCGTACCGAGTTGTCCTTGATCGACTCGATGCTGCCATGCTGGTCGGCCACAAAACCGCGCAGCTTTTCGATGCAGACGGCCAACGGTGCTTCACTCACCAGCACACGCTCCGCGAGCGGATTGCCGGCGGCTTGGGCCGCTCCGGCGACATCGACCATGGCATGCTCGCCGCCGCTGCCGAGTTGCACCACGCGATTGCGGCCCTGCTCCTTCGCATTCAGCAGGGCACGATCGGCGCGGCGGAGCATCGTCTCGGGGGTGTCGCCAGGCTGAATCTCGGTGACGCCGAAGCTGGCCGACACGCGGCGGCCGCCCAGGGCGGGCTGCTGGATAAGGCTGAACGCCTTGCGCAGCTCCTCGGCACGCCGCACCGCCGCCGCGTTATCGCAATCGGCGCAGAGCAGCACGAATTCTTCGCCGCCGTAGCGAGCGACCAAGTCGCCCGGCCGGCAGGAACTTTTCAGGAGTCCGGCAAAGCTCTGGATCACCGCGTCGCCGGCCGGGTGGCCATAGGTGTCGTTGACCAGTTTGAATCGGTCGATATCACTGATGATCAGGCTGCACGGCAGGCGCGTTTCGACGTGAGCGTCGACGAAGCGTACGTGCACGCGATCGAACTCCGCCCGGTTGGCAACCTGCGTCAGCGGATCCTTCGTTGCCTTTTCCTTCAGGTTTTCGCAACGGGCTTCTAGCGAGATCTCGGGTGAGACGTCGTGCAGCACCAGCGCCACGCCTCGCGTGATTCCGTCGCCGCAGACGACCGGGATGGCGTGCGCATCGATGGCTACCTGCTGGTTGCCCCGCCCGCGGAGTTTCAAGCGCCGCAGCCATTGCACGCCGCTCCGCAACGCGTAGGTCACCGGGCAATCATGGTCGTCGAATTTCTGGCCGTGCTCGTCGGTCAATTGGACGATGCTGGGGAGCCACGCTTTCTGATAAACGCTCGTGCCGCTGATGCCGGTCAACCGCTCGGCGCCGCGGTTCCAGGACACGACCTTCAGGCTACCGTCAATGAAGATGACGGCGTCGTACATGTTGGCCAGCAGGCACTGTTGAAACAGCGGCGGCGATTGGTTGGGTGTCGGTCCGTCGGCCGAGTCGTGGTATCGCCAGTGGCCGTTGGCGACCTCGGGCTCCAGCGCCTCGAGCCAGCGGCGGCCGACCGTCTCACGCAACCTGACGTGATCGAATTCGTGGGTCTCGGTGAACTGCTTGACCAACTCCGGGTCGAACTGGGTGCCGGCGCAGCGATAGAGTTCGTTGAAGGCCCGTTCGCGCGAGAACGCCCGACGGTAGACGTGGTCCGACATCATGGCGTCGAAGGCGTCGACGATGGCCAACATTCGGCCGCCCACCGGCAGCTCCGGGGAGGACCGTTCGAGGTGGGTTTTGCTGCCGTCGTACCAACTGGCGGCGGCCGCTATGATGTCGAGCACACCGAGCGAACCACAAGTGCTGCGAAGGATCTCCTGCCCCATCGGCCAATGGCCGTCCATGATGGCCGCCTCTTGCGCCGAGAGTGGCCCAGGCTTGGTGATAACGTTGTCGGGCACGCCGATCTTGCCGATGTCGTGCAACAGCGCGGCCAGTTCGATCTGATCGTGTTCGTCTGCGGGAAGCCCGATTCGCGCCGCCCAGGCCGAGCAGCCGAGGGTGACACGCAGACAGTGCCGCGCTGTCGGTTCGTGCTTCCAACGCAGGGCCCGATAGAGGCTGCTGGCCACCCCCAAACGGACCTCGATCAGCCCATTTTCGGGCGCGCGGCCGACGTGCTCACCGTCTGTCTCGGCGTGACGGTGCTCGTCGGGCGTGCGCACGACCTGGCTGACCGGCGCGACCGCTGTGTGGTATCGGGCCGGCACGGCGAGCGGGACCCCGGGCGCAATCCCGGCGCCCGCGGCAAAGGGGCTGTTCGTCGGCGGCAAGTTGGCCATCTCGTCGAAGTGCGATTGCAGTCACGTCATCAAAGGAGTTGCTCAAAGCTAGGTCATGAGCGGCTGGTTGGCAAACGATGACTTTTCCATAAGATTGCGCCCCTTTGTGCAAGCCGGAAAGGACGTACAATGGGGCCAAACGTTACCTTTCTAAGGGATCGTTAACCTTCTGAGGAACCGAGGAACCATTGTCATGCGGCTGGTGAGTTACCTATCTGCGGCGGGACCGCGTATCGCCGCCCTGCGGGGCGAAAGATACGTCGACCTTTCGGGCGGCGGTCTGCCCGACTCGATGCGCGCCCTTTTGGCCCTGGGCGAAGACGGATTGAGCCGAGCCGCCGCAGCCGCCGAGCGCGGCGCCGAGCTCGCGCCCTCCGCCGTCAAAAAACTGCTCGCTCCGGTGCCCGACCCGCGCAAGATCATTTGCGTGGGGCTGAATTACGCCGATCACGCACGCGAAGGCGGTGTGGCTCCGCCCGACGAGCCCGTGCTGTTCTCCAAATTTCCCACCGCGCTGATCGCACACGGCGACGCGATCGTCTTGCCGCGCGTGAGCCACCAAGTCGACTACGAAGCGGAGCTTGTGGTCATCATCGGACGGGGCGGAAGACATATCGCGCGAAGCCGCGCTTTAGACCACGTGGCCGGATATTGTCCCGGGCACGACGTCTCGGCCCGAGATTGGCAGATGGGCAAACCCGGAAAACAATGGTTGTGCGGCAAGTCGTTCGACACGTTCGCCCCGTGCGGACCGGCCCTCGTCACGCGCGATGAAGTCCCGCAGCCCGGCAAACTGGGCGTGCGCTTTCGCCTGAACGGCGAAACGATGCAGGATTCGAACACCGAGCAGTTCATTTTTCCGGTCGAAGAGATCATCGCCTACGTATCGCAGGTCTGCACGCTCGAGCCCGGCGATCTGATCTACACGGGTACGCCGCCGGGCGTCGGCTTCGCGCGCAAGCCGCCGCGCTTTCTCAAGCCGGGCGATGTGGCAGAAGTCGAGATCGAAGGTCTCGGTGTTTTGCGCAACCCGGTGACGGCCGAGCCCGCCGCCTGACGGGGCGTAACTCGGTGCGCGGCCGAATCGTTACCGTGCGCCGATAATTATTGCTGGCCGGTCGCCGTCATACTTGCGCGTGGAAGCCCGCCGGCCGACGATGGCGGGTGACTTTACCCTACGCCGCCTCGCGGCCCATGTTGCCGGGCCGTGCTTTGTCCGTCGATTTGCGGCGGTTCATCCAGATCAGTACCGGCGTGGCGATGTAGACGGTGCTGTACGTACCCGAGATCGTGCCGACCACCAGGGTGAAGGCAAATCCATGGATCCCCTGGCCGCCGAAGATGTATAGGATCAGCACCACGATGAACACCGTCAACGAGGTGAGCAAGGTGCGGCTCAACGTCTGATTGATGCAGAGATTGACCAGATCGGCTGACATGTCGGGGCTCTTGCCGCGGACCTCGCGGATGCGGTCGAAGATCACGATCGTGTCGTTGATGGAGTAGCCGATGATGGTCAAGAACGCCGCGATGATCGGCAGGTTGATCTTGAACGGTTCCATCAAGAGCGCGTCCATGAACGGCATGCGGGCCAACCAATAGCTGACGGCCAACCCACCCAGGGCCACGAGCACGTCGTGGATTAAGGCGAGCACGGCGGCGAAGCCGAAGCTGACCTGCTGGAAACGGATCCAGACGTAGACCACGATCAACACCAGGCTGGCCAGCAAGGCGTAGGTGGCTTGCAATTGTGTATTCCCCGCCACGCTCGCGCCGACTTTGTTCGACGACGGGAAGTAAGGCCTTTCGGCGAACTGCCGCTCGACGTTTTCCAACACCGGCTGGGCCTTGTCGGTCGGCAAGGCAATCTTCAGCGTCCACGTCTTGAAGCCACGATTACTGCCCGATTCGTATTCGCGGTTATCGAGGGAGAAGAGAACGTCCTCGCCTTTGTGTCCCGTGGCATTCAGGGCATCCTTGAAACGCTCTTCGAGCGTGTCGTGATCGACCGTCTCGCTGAAGGTCAACGTCGTGGTCGAACCGCCCACATAGTGGTCAACGACCTGCTGGCCCGCTTTTGGAGTCGATTTCGGGGGCGCCGCGCCGTCGTCGGTCTGGTCATCTTCCGGCGCAGCCGTTTTTTCTTCGTCCGGCATCGTGTCGGTTGTTGCTGCTGGATCGGCGGACTTCTCGCCGGCGCTGGTTTCAGGCTCCGCGGCGTCGCCGGTCCCCTTCTTCGCGTCCTCGGCCGGTGTTTCCTTCTCGGCCGGCTCATCCTGGGCCAGCGCTAGGAGGCTTTCGTCGCCCGGAAGGAAGCGGGATTCCTTTTCCTCTCCTGCCGGCTTTTCGTCGCCCGATTTCTCCTCGTCCGACGGCTTGCCGTCGGCCGGAGGCGACGAATCCTGGGCCTTCTCCGTCTCGTCAGCCGGCTTCTCCTCATCGGTCGACGGTGCCTCGTCCGCCGGCTTGTCATCGGCAGCTTCCTTCTTGTTCGAGTCCGTGCCAGCCGCCTCCGTGACGGTAGTCAGCTCGTTCCAGGAAAGGTGATTGAAGGCGAGCCGATGATCGCCATCGTTGAATGCCTCTTTCAGTTGCTCTTCAACCCAATCGATGTTCGTCTTCGGACCGGTCGGATGTTCTTGCGTTTCGTCGATGTCCGATTTGGACGTAATGATCAAGAATCGCTTGCCCAACGGCTCGCCGGTGATGTGAATGTCCTGCACGGTCACGTCGGGCAGGTCTTTCACCCGATCGCGGATGTCGGCGATGTCTTGTGGTTTCTCGAACAGGGCCTCGACCGAGACACCACCCGTGAAGTCGATATCGAGCAACCCGCGGCCGCGTTGCACAACGCCGACCAGGCCGATGCCGATGATCAGCACCGAAAAGCCGATGGCCAGGAATCGCTTGCCGATGAAGTCGAAGTTGGGGTTCTCCAACACGTGCAACATCTTCAAACGGGTGAGCCAACGCTGGCGTTCGCCGATGTCGAACAGCAACCGCGTGAAGGTGATGGCAGTGAACAGATTCATCACGATGCCCAGGATGAGCGTCACCGCGAATCCTTTGACCTGATCGGTGCCGATCCAGAAGAGCACCACGGCCGAGATGAGCGTCGTCACGTTGGCGTCGACGATGGTGGTCGTCGCCCGGTCGAAACCGTTGCGAATGGCCATCCGCAATGTCGCTCCCCGCCCCAGTTCTTCGCGCATGCGCTCGTAGATCAGCACGTTGGCGTCGACGGCCATACCGACGGTCAGCGCCAGGCCGGCCAACCCCGAGAGTGTGAACGCCGCGTGGAACAATATCATGAAGGCCACGATCAGCAGCACGTTCAACAGCAGCGCCAGGTTGGCCACCATGCCAGCGAAACGGTAATAGAAGAGCATGAAGAGCACGACGGCCACGGTCGACACGAGCATCGAGTAGACACCCTTGCGGATCGTGTCGCGGCCGAGGGTCGGCCCGGTCACCAGACTGGTGGTCGGTTCCTTACGCAACGTCGTCGGCAAGCTGCCGGCGGTGAGCACGGCCGACAAGTCTTCGACGTCCTGTTGAGTGAAACTGCCGGTGATCTCGCCCCGGTCGGTGATCTGACTGCGAATGGCCGGCGCCGATTGCAACTCACCGTCGAGGACGATCGCCAGCAGGCGTTGCAGATCGGCATGCGCGGGGTCGGGCAGATTGTTGCCCGTCAACTTGCCGAACAGCCGGGCTCCCTTCTCATTGAACCCGAACGACACCGACGGTTTACCGACCCGGTCGAAGCTGGGCGTGGCGGTCGTCAGGTAGTCGCCCGTCACGTGCAGCTTGTCGACGAGCAGCAACACTTCGAACTGCCCACGCTTGTTCTGCCGCGTGGCAAAATGACGATCGGCGGCGAAGCGACGGGCCTCGTCGGGCGCCACGGGCACCCAGCGGGCGTCGGGGTAACGCTTTTCGCCCTCGCCCTCGGCCACCTCGGTTTCGTAAACTTCCTTCTGGTTCTGGAATCGCGGTTCCTGGGCAACCTGCATCAGCTCGGCGTCGTAGCGGTCGTCGGCCACGATGCGAAACTCGAGCTGCCCTTGTTGGCGAACGATCTTTTGCGTGCGGTCGAGTTCGGCCTGGTCGGCCTCGGGAATGATGATTTCGATTTCCCGCTCGCCATAGGGGCGCACGGTGACTTCCTTGATGCCGCCCGGATTGACGCGCTTCGACACGGCCGAAACGAGCTTTTCCATCTCCTTGAAGTCTTTTTGCTCGACTTCGTAGATCAAGATCACGCCGCCGCGCAGGTCGATACCCAGCTTGGGCGGCCACTCGAAATAGGTTGCGGCCGAGCTGGCGAGGATGGCGAATAACACCACCGCGATGCGCATGAAATGGTCGGGCATGCGCAGCGTTTTGCTCAGGTAGTTCGCCAGCAACACCGGAATGATGAACACGGCCAGTACGATCACTACCGCGAAGAACAACCGGCTATCGTCGGGCTGCTGTCCCGGTACGACGGTCGTCTTGATCTGGCCGGTGCC
Source organism: Pirellulales bacterium (assembly GCA_035547915.1). Classification (GTDB taxonomy): domain Bacteria; phylum Planctomycetota; class Planctomycetia; order Pirellulales; family JAICIG01; genus DASSFG01. The sequence goes on from DASZTS010000011.1 coordinate 140,076, forward strand.
GATCGGCTTATCGAGGTCGCCGATGGGATTGGGCACGGTGTCGTTCGCCGGTGCGCGAAGGGGAGGGTTTTCCACCTGCTGGCCCGCGGCGTCGCTAGCCGGCCAACCGAGGGCTGCTACGGCCAGCGCGGCGACCGCCGCGGCGGTCAGGCACGCGGACAGCCGACCGTGTTGAACTGCGAACATCTTTTATTTCTCCTTCGCCGTATCTTTGCCGCCCGACTCGCCATTGAGCACTCTCTGCACGGAGCTGGGCGTTATCTTGAGCTTGGTGTTGGTCGTTTCATCGACGCGGATGGTGACTTCGTCGGCGTCGAGTTGCACGTTCGTGACCACCCCGTAGATGCCGCCGGTGGTCAAGATGCGGTCATTCTTTTTCAGGCTTTTCCGCATGTTGTCGCGAGCGTCCTGCTCCTTTTTCATCGCCGGCCGCTGCACAATGAACATGTACAGGAACATGACGGCGACGACGGTGAACAGAATCATCGGCCCGAAGGGGCCCTGCGATCCCGCGCCCTCTTGGGCGAATATCATGCAGGTTGCAATATCGAATGACAACGAGGCTTCCCTTCGCGCTGACTGACCGTGGGGCCGTGCCTTTGGCGACATGCCTGGCGGCCGCCGAAATAGAAAAGGCCCGGCGCCGCGGGGGCGTCGAACCCAGTGCGTTTCAGGTGTAGCCAAGTATCATAAAGTTATGCGCCGCAACCAGCAAGGGCATGCAACCGGGCTTTTGACCACGGCCGATCGAGGCTTGATTGAGTCTTTTCCGGCCAGCGGATAGGCTAGATGAGTCGGCCCTGTGCACCTGCGGCCGAGCCCGCCCTCCGTCCCACCCCGCGAAAACCGCATGAGTGCCCTGCGACGATCCGGTTGGCCTACTGTATTGGCGGCGCTTCTCGCCTCGATCGGTTGGGCAGCGGCCGACGAGCCGATGCCCGATGCACCGGGCCTAGATGGGCCGTTTCCGGCCGAGCAGATCGACTTCTTCGAGAAACAAGTGCGGCCGCTGTTGGTCGAGCACTGCCATCAATGCCATGGCGAGCGGGCCCAAAAGGGCAACCTGCGGCTCGACTCGCGGGCGGCCGTCCTCCAGGGTGGCGATACGGGGCCGGCACTGGTTCCGGGCAAGCCGGCCGAAAGCCTGCTCGTCGATGCGATCGGCTATGGCGACCTCTATCAGATGCCCCCTTTGGGCAAGCTGGCCGAAAAGCAGATCGCCGTGCTCCGGCGATGGGTCGAACTGGGAGCACCTTGGCCACAAGAAGCCCCTCCGAGCGCGTCCGGCAAGCAGGCTGATCCGCGGGCGGCCTTCGATCTGGCCGAGCGCGCGAAACATTGGGCGTTTCAGCCGCTCGACTTACAGCCGCCCCCGGTCGTTAGCGATCAGGCTTGGCCCAAATCCACGACCGACCTCTATATCCTGTCGCGCCTGGAGGGTGCCGACCTGGTTCCGGCCGCGCCGGCCGAACGGCGAACGTTGCTCCGCCGCGTCACCTTCGACCTGATCGGCCTCCCACCCACGCCGGCCGAGATCGACGCCTTCCTGGCCGACGAGCGGGCCGACGCCTTCGAGCGGGTGATCGATCGGCTCCTGGCCTCGCCCCATTTTGGCGAACGCTGGGCCCGCCACTGGCTCGACCTGGTGCGCTACGCGGAGAGCAAGGGACATGAGTTCGACTATACGATTCCCAACGCCTGGCACTACCGCGACTACGTGATCCGGGCGTTGAACGCCGACGTGCCCTACGATCGGTTTGTCACCGAACACGTGGCGGGTGACTTGCTCGACGAACCGCGGCGGCATCCCGAAAAGGGCTTCAACGAGTCGGTGCTGGCGACCGGATTCTTGTTTCTCGGCGAAGAGATCCACTCGCCGGTCGAGTTGCCGGCCGACGAGTGCGACCGCACCGACAACAAGATCGACGTCTTTTCCAAAACATTTTTGGGGCTAACCGTCGCCTGCGCCCGCTGCCACGACCATAAGTTCGACGCCATCAGCACCAAAGATTACTATGGGCTGGCCGGCTATCTGCTCAGCGGCAGCTATCGGCAGGTGCCGTTCGATAGCCTGGATCAAGAGCGGGAGATCGCCGCTCGCTTGTGTTCGTTGCAAGCGGAACACCGTTCGCAACTACTGACCGCGCTGCACACGGCGCTGCGTCCGACGCTCGATCGACTGGCCGACCTGCTGCTTGCCACGCGCGACGTACTCGCACAAGCCGGCACGGACGACGATCCGGCGCGAGCCACGGCGATAATCTCGGTGGCGGCGGCGAGACGAATCGACACGCCGGAGCTGACCCGCTGGCTGGAGAGCATACGGCAGGCGATCGCGGATCCGACCTCGCCGTTGCACCTATGGGCGCTGGCGGCGGCCGCGCGCGATCAAAACGGCGCCGGTCCCCCGCACATCAGATCGGCTGCCGATGCCCTGCAACGACCACCGGCGGCCGGGGGCGAGACCCGCATCCTCGTCGACTTCCAAAATCTGCCGCCGCAAGACTGGCGGCAGGATGGGTTCGTGTTTGGTCTGGCTCCGGCAAAGGTTGGGCACGTTTCGTTGGGCACTAGTGTCGAGCGGCCGATCGCCCGCATTTGGAGCCGGCCCGCGGCCGTGAGTGACCCGTTCTGGGATGGGGCCACTTTGGCCGCGGGCGTCGAACGCGAGGCCGGCCGTCTGGGCTGGTTGCAATCGGGCCGCCTGCTCCGCACGCCGACCTTCACGCTCGGCACGGGCAAGTTGCGATACCTCGTAAGTGGCTCGGGATATGCCTATGCGGCGGTCCACTCGCACCGCATGAACAATGGTCCGCTGCACGGCGCACTGGTCCGTGAATGGCAGGCCGGCGAACGTTTCCAGTGGATCGAACACGATCTTTCGGCCTATGTCGGCCAGCGCGTCCACATCGAATTCAGTCCGCGCCAAGCGGGCGACGTCAAAGGAGACGCCTCGCCAAGACTGGCCATCGGACAAGTGATCGAAGGCGAAGCACCGGTCGACCCCGGTCCACTCGCCACCCTCGCCTTCGGCGATAGTGACCTATCGAGCTACGAAGCGCTGGCCGCTGCCTACCAGCGGCGATTGACGCACGCGGCCGAACAACTGGCCGCTGATGCGCTGACAAACGCCGGCGATGCGGCGCTCGCCGACTGGCTGGCGCAAAACGTCTCGTTGTTCGCACCGGCCGAGAGCGCAGCCAGGCACAGCTTGACGGCCGCGACACAGCCCTGGATCGAGGCTCAAGCACGACTGGCGGCCGAACTACCGCGGCAGGTTCACACCGCCCCCGCGATGCTCGACGGCAGCGGCGTCGATCAATGCGTCCTGCTCCGCGGGAATCCGAAAACGCCTGGTGAACGAGTCGCGCGACGCTACCTCGAGGCGCTGGGCGGCACGCAGCATGAAGCGGCGAACGATGGAAGCGGGCGGTTGGAGTTGGCGCGGCAGATGACCGACCCGGCAAATCCGCTGGTGGCGCGCGTGTTGGTCAACCGCGTCTGGCAGCATTTGTTCGGCCGGGGCATCGTGGCATCGGTCGATAATTTCGGCGTACTAGGCGAAGCTCCGACGCATCGCGAGCTGCTTGACCGGTTGGCAGACGACTTCGTGCGCGACGGCTGGTCGATCAAGCGGCTGATCCGGCGCCTGCTGCTCACCAGCAGCTATCAACTATCCAGTCGGCCGAGCGAGCCGGCCCGGCGCCTCGATCCCAACAACCTGCTGCTCTCACACGCCGCGGTGAAGCGGCTCGAGGCGGAGGCCATTCGCGATAGCCTGCTCGCGGTCTCCGGTCGGCTCGATGGACAGTTGTTCGGCCCGAGTATGCCGATCTATCTGAGTGAGTTCATGGAGGGGCGGGGGCGTCCGCCGAGTGGCCCGGTCGATGGCGATGGCCGGCGCAGCGTGTATTTGAGCGTACGGCGAAATTTCCTCAGTACATTCTTCCTGGCCTTCGATTATCCGGTGCCCTTCTCGGCGGTCGGCCGACGCAGCGTATCGAATGTGCCGGCGCAAGCCTTGACCCTGATGAACAGTCCACTGGTCGCGGGAGCGGCGCGCCGCTGGGCCGAGCGCAGCCTCACCGAAACGAACGATGTGACTGTCCGCATCGGGCAGCTCTACCTGACCGCCTTGGGTCGGCCGCCTAGCAACTTAGAGATACGGCAGGCCGAGGAATTCCTGGTCGACCAGGCCCGCGGGTACGGGCAACCGGGCGACGAGCGAGCCTGGGCCGACCTGTGTCATGTGTTGCTGAACACCAAGGAGTTCATTTTCGTCGATTGATGTTGGCACGCCGGTTGCACTTTCAAGAGCGGAACCTTTGTCCCTAGGAGCCGCCGGAAGAATGAGGCAATGGGCGGCCAGGTCGACACGCTTCTCCAGGAGAGGCCGGCTGTGCGTATTTTAGTCGTGGATGACGACCGAGATCTGGCGGAATTGTTGGGACGTCGCTTGGTGCTCGAGGGCCACGACGTAGATGTTTGCACCGACGGATGGACAGCTCTGGAAATGGCCAGATTGGTTCACCCGGATGCAGTGCTCACGGACCTGGCCATGCCCGGCATCGACGGCTGGCAACTGGCGTCACGATTGCGAGAATCGTTGCGATCCGAAGTACCGCTAATCGTTGCCATTTCGGCCTATCAGACGGGCGATGACTACGGGCGGTCGCGGTCAGCGGGCATCGATTTCCATCTTGCGAAACCACGTTATTTCGACGAGCTGCGGCGTATTCTGTTGCGTTATGCGGCCGCGCGGCAATCAAGCGGCACGCCCGATGACCACGCGCCAGAGCACGACGCACCGAGCACTGACACGCACGACAACAGCGAGCCACAGGGCGCGTGGTGACGTCTTACTGGGCCGCTAGGGCGTAACCTCCTGGGTGGCCTCTTCCTTCTTTCCCGAGCTTTTCTTCGTGTCGTTTGGTTCTTGGCCGCCCGCCATGTCGCGAACGACCCCCTCGAGTCCGAGCACGACGCGAGCCAGATGGTCGAAGTTGAGCTTGTCGGGAGTGTCGGTCGTCTTGTGGTAGTGCGGATTGCGGAACAAGGCCGTGTCGGTGATCATCACCGCCTGATACCCCTCTTGCCAGAAGGACCAGTGGTCGGACCAGCCGACGCCGGGCACGCCGTTGGGCATCGCGGCGCCCTCGGTCGGAAAATCCGCGTGCTTGCGGAGCGAGGCGACTACCGTGTGAACGAGCGGCCGTGAGGCCACGTTCCCCACGACACCGATGAAATTGCCCTTCGAGGGATAGATCAAATCGAGCGGCCGCGGATAACGCTGGCTGTTCTCCTGATCGCTGTAGTAGCCCATCGTTTCCAGGCATAGCACGCAGACCAGGTTGTTGTTCCGCTTGTGGCAACTCCGTGCGTAGACCAGCGAACCCATCGTCCCGCGTTGGAAATAAGGTTGCTCCTCGTTCGTGAAGGCGACGAACCTCACGGTCCGCGCGGGATGACTGGTGGCGAAACGGCGGGCCAGGGCCAGCATCGACGCGGTGCCGCTGGCGTTATCGTCGGCGCCGGGGGTGGTGTCGTAGCTGTCGTAGTGGGCCCCCACCAACACAATCTCGGTCGGCGTCTTCGTCCCCTTGATCTCCGCTTCCAGGTTCACACAGTCCACCCCTTCGACCTTGTAGGTCTGGCGACCCACGCGGTAGCCGGCCTGCGTCAGTTCGCGTTCCACGAATTGGGCGGCAGCGGCGAGCTTCTCGCGGCGGCGGACGTTGCGCGGGCCGATATCGATTGCCAGCTTCCGCACGTCGCGTTCGAGTTCGCGGGCGAGCGAGAGTCCCTGTCCCTGCCCTTCCTCGGCCGCGGCCAGCGGCGGCAGATCACCCGAGAAGCTCTGCCCGGGCATATAGAACATGACCCGCCAGGCGATGCCCGAGAAGAAAGCCAGGCCGAGCACCACGCCCGCCACGATCTTCTTCCAGCGCCGCCGCTTTCTGACCGGCGGTGTAACGCTCGCTGCGGTGTCCAAGGGCGGGCGGTTTTCTTCCATACGGCAAGGGCGGCCAGATGCTGTTCAGTCCGGACATTTATTCAGTCCAAACGGACCTTCAGCATAGCCCAGTCGGCCGAGGCATCACAACCGCCGTGAAATCGGTGGGCAGGAATGGAGATTTAGCGTAGGCTGGAACAGAGAGGCCATGGAATAGCGCCGCCCGTCGGCGAGAGAGGAGTTAATTGATGAACGAGGTTTTCGGTCATGGCCGCCGCCGCGAGGGGTGGGCGGTGCAGTTGACCTATCCGAAGGCCATGATCCCTCAGCATGCGCATACGTTCTGCGCATGGTCGAAGCGCGTGCGCGGCAAACAGGTGGCGAGCCGTCCGGGGGCCGATTTGAAAGACGGGAACAACGACGTCGTCATCGAACGGTTCGAGTTCGGCAATTACGACGACGCGGCGGAATTCTGCCGCTACACCTGCCAGCAGTTCGAAAAATGGTCGGGTGACGGCATGGGACATCGCTTCACGATCAAGCTTCACGGCCGCGTCAAATTCGACGATAAGACCGAGGGCCGGATCGGCTCGGCGCGGACTCAAGCCAAGGAAGCCACGTGAGCGCGACCACTGTTTCGCGCGTGCACGCCCGCGAGGTGCTCGATAGCCGCGGGCAGCCTACCGTGCAGGTCGAAGTCTACAATCGTGACGGCTCGTGGGGCTCTGCCATCGTGCCGGCCGGCGCGAGCACAGGTCAGGCCGAAGCACACGAGCTGCGCGATGGCGACCCGGCTCGCTACGACGGTCGCGGCGTGTTGAAGGCCGTGGCCCATGTCAACCACTCGCTCGGTCCCGCGCTGGCCGGTGCGAATCCGGCCGATCAGGCTACGGTCGACCGCCTCTTGTGCCAACTCGACGGTACGCCGAAAAAGTCGCAACTCGGCGCAAACGCCCTGCTGGGTGTCTCTCTGGCCGTTGCTCACGCCGCCGCGGCCGCTGCTCGTCTGCCGCTCTATCGGCATTTGCATGGGCTCTGGCAGGGGGTCTTGCGCGATGCGCAGCTTCCACCGGCGCCCGACTGCCGCATGCCGCTGCCGATGACGAACATGATTTCGGGTGGGTTGCACGCCGGCGGCAATCTCGACTTCCAGGATTTCTTGATCATGCCCACGGGCGCGACGAGTTACCGCGTCGGCCTGGAATGGATCGTGCGCGTTCATCGCAGGCTGGGCGAACTCCTCGCGACGTCGGGCTACGAGGGGCGGCTCGTGGGAGACGAAGGAGGTTTTGGTCCGCGGCTGCCGAGCAACCGGTCGGCAGCGGAGTTTGTCGTGCGGGCGATCGAGGCGGCTCGACTGCGGCCGGGAGACGACGTGACGATCGCGCTCGATGTGGCGAGCACTCATTTTTTCGAAGCCGGCCGCTATCGTTTGCGAGCGACGGGCGATGAACAACTGACGAATGCCCAGATGATCGATCAGGTTGCCGCGCTCGTCGAGGCGTTTCCGATCGTGAGCGTCGAAGATGCTCTGGCAGAAGACGATTGGGAAGGTTGGCAGGAATTGACTCGCCGGCTGGGCGACCGGGTTCAACTCGTGGGCGACGACCTGTTCGCCACGAACCCAGAGCGCATTCGGCGCGGCATCGAGTTGCAAGCGGCCAACGCGGTGCTGATCAAGGTCAACCAGATCGGCACGCTCAGCGAAACGCTACAAGCCATGGCCGTCGCGCGGTCGGGTGGCTACCGTTCGGTTGTCTCGGCCCGCAGTGGAGAAACCGAAGATGCAACGATCGCCGACCTGGCGGTGGCGACCGCGGCCGACCAGATCAAGATCGGCTCGATTCAACGGAGCGAAAGACTGGGCAAGTACAACCGGCTGCTGGCCATCGAAGAGCAACTCGGCGATCGGTGATCCTGTCCGCGGCGCGATCGGAGGGCCGTGGCGTGACCTTATCGCTCAGTAGCTCAGTATTGGTCCCGCAAATCCGCTCCGCACTGCTTGCACCAAATGGCGGCGATGTGGTGCTCGTACTCGAAACCGCACTTCTTGCAGGTCAACATCAGGCGGCGGTTCACCTCGCCCGCGTCGCTGAAGTAGGTGCGACAGTGCGGGCAAATATCGTAGACCGCGCGCACCTCGCGGCGGCACTTGGGACATATCTTCATGCCGCGGTTGAGCGGCGACAGGCCGCGCAAGCTGGTGCCCGAGGAAGAACCGGCGTCGGGCGCGCCGTTGCCGCGATGGCTCGCGTCTTGGTGGACGGGGAGATCGTCATCATCGCCGTGCGCCGGCGGAGGACCGAGAAAATCTACGATGGCGTCGTCGGTCAATTTGCCGGCCGGCACCGGAACCAGGACCCGCGTCTGGCATTGCGGGCATAATCCCGTCAAGCCGGCGTACTTGTCCTTGACGTTCAGCTCGTGCCCGTTAGGACACTTAAAACGAATCGACATTGAGGCCCTCCCGCTTGCGCGCGAGACTGACACACCCCGTGGTGCACGTCGACGCCTCTTCTGCCCGGAGCGGATCAACATCCGTTCCGGTCAGGCGGTCCTTCGCCTCAGATGTCGTGCGGGTGGCCGCAATCGGTCGCCCGGCGACAGCGATGACAACCAACTGTTCCCGGAGCTAGTTGTCGCAGTCGACCTATAAGTTACCACTAATGGGGATTCTGCCAAAGCAGAATTCTTACAAGTCGATTAGACAAACCCCCTAATAGAACTAGTTCTTGACCCAGGCGCGCCCGGTACCTACCGTGGATCTCTCCGAGCCCCTAATCGGGAAATGGCACCCGGCGGTTTCGTGAAGTGCACGTCGCGCCGATCGGTTTTTGCCAATCCTTTGTTTTTGCCCGCGGAGCCATTTTGGTCCAGGTCGGTTATCGCCTCCCAAACCGTGCTTGCCCCATGCGGTCCCCGCTCGAACGTGTACGCCGCTTTCGGCGCCGGCTCTGCTTCGATTCGCTCGAGGTGCGCACGCTGCTGTCTGGTGCGCCGGGCGAAGTAATCGCCCATCCGACCTACATGCTGGCCAGCAGCGGAGACGCGTCTCCAGAGGGATTGTCGCCTTCCGCCGTGCGCGAGGCCTACAACTTCGACCAGATTCAATTGCCGCGAGGCACGCCGGCCGACGGCACTGGGCAAACGATCGCCATCGTCGATGCCTACGACGATCCGAACATCGTCGGCGACCTGGCGGCCTTCGACCAGCAGTTCGGGCTACCCGCACCGCCCGACTTCAGCACGGTCTATGCGTCTGGTTCGCAGCCGGCGAGCGATGCGGGGTGGTCGCTGGAAATCGCTCTCGACGTGGAATGGGCACACGCAATCGCTCCGGGGGCGAGCATCGTGTTGGTCGAGTCGGCGAGTTCCGGGATCAGCGACTTGATGGCGGCCGTCAACGTGGCTCGCGCCATACCCGACGTGTCCGTCGTGTCGATGAGCTGGGGTGCCACGGAGTTTTCGGGCGAGACATCGTATGACGCCGACCTGACGACGCCCGACAAGCACGTGGGCATAACCTTCGTCGCCTCCACGGGCGACGGTGGCGCTCCCGGTCTGTGGCCGGCTTTTTCTCCCAATGCGTTGTCGACGGGTGGCACGACTCTTACGCTGAACGACGGCGCCTACAGCGGCGAAACGGGCTGGTCGCACGGTGGCGGTGGTCAGAGCCGATACGAAACGGAGCCGAGCTACCAATCGGGAGTGCAGACGTCGGGTGCGCGAGACACTCCCGATGTGGCCTACGATGCCGATCCTTCCACCGGGTTCGCGGTGTACGATTCGGTGGGCCGATCCGAACCGTGGCAGGTCGTGGCCGGCACCAGTGCGGGAGCGCCGCAGTGGTCGGCACTGATCGCGATTGCCGATGAAGGCCGCGCAGCACTCGGTACCGGTTCGCTCGATGGTGCGCAGGCACTCCTCTATACGGTGCCCGCCACCGACTTTCACGACGTAGTCGGCGGCGACAACAGTTTTTTCGCCACGCCCGGTTATGATCTGGTGACCGGCCTGGGAACACCGATCGCCAACCTGGTGACGGCCGATCTCATCGGCGGAGCGGCAGCCCAACCGGCAGTCGATTCGAGTGCCGGCAGCGGTCAAACGGCGACCGTCGGCCAGCCATTCGAACAGCCGCTTGAGCTGACCGTTGTCGACCAGAACGGCAACCCCCTCCCCAACATCGCCGTGACTTTTTCGGCACCCGCCGACGGAGCGAGCGCTGCGTTGCCCGATGGTACGACGGCGACCACCGATGCCCAAGGACAAGTAACCGAGCCGCTCACCGCCGGCACCGTGGCGGGCAGTTATACGGTCTTGGCGTCGGTGGCCGGGATCTCTGCGCCGATCTCCTTCGACTTGAGGAATGTTGCCGGCCCGGCGGCGAGCATCGTCGCGCAGGCGGGCGAAGATCAGCAAGCGATGGTGGGGAGCGACTATCAATCGGTGACCGCCCTCGTCGAGGACCAATATGGCAATCCCGTGCCCGGCGCTTTGGTGACATTCGCGGCGCCGACGGGCGGCCCGAGTGCCACCTTCGTTAGCGGCACCACGGCGATCACGGATAGCCAGGGCCAAGCCAGCGCAGCGCTCACCGCAGACACCGCGGCGGGCAGCTACAGCGTTACGGCGAGCGTTGCCGGCATAAGCGACGCAGCGTCGTTTGAGCTTACAAACTTGCCCGGCGCGCCGGCCAGCATCGCCGCCACGGGCGGCACCTCACAGCAGGCGACGGTCGGCGTGGCTTTCGCTCACGATTTGGTGGCGACGGTCAGCGACCAATACGGCAATCCGGTACCCGGCGTGACTGTGACGTTCGCCGATGCGGCGCCGGCAGCCGGCGCCCTGTTCAGCGGCAGCAGCACCGTCGTTACCGACGGTCAAGGAGAGGTCGACGAGCCCGTCACGGCCGATACGGTCGCCGGTGCCTACACCGTCACCGCGGCGGCCAGCGGCGTAAATACATCGGCTAACTTCAACTTAACGAACGAGCCGGGGAGCGCTGCTTCGATCGCCGTCGTCTCGGGCGGCAACCAGCAGGCGACCATCGGTGATGGGTTTGCCGGCGCGTTGGACGCCGTGGTGACGGACTCCTACGGCAATCCCGTGCCCGGCGTCACCGTCAACTTTGCGGCACCGCCGACCGGTGCGAGTGCGCTCCTCGCGGGCGGCAATCCGGTTGTCACCGACGACTTGGGGCAGGCCGGCCAATTGGTGACCGCAAACGGCATCGCCGGGAGCTACCTAATCGACGCAGTTGTGGATGGAGTTGACGAAACGGCCGACTTCAGACTGACCAACGAGGCGAGCCCCACGTCTTTGACGCTCGTCGCGTCACCGGACGGTGACATGGTGTTTGGCGACGCGGTGACGTTCACCGCCACCATCAAGGCCGCGTCGTCGGTTGCCTCACCAAGCGGAACGGTCACGTTTCTCGACGGCACCACGCCGCTCGACACCGTTCCACTCACCATCCGCGACGGCACGGAAGAGGCGGTGTTCACTCCGCGTGATCCGTTGTCGGTCGCCAGCCATTCGATCAGCGCCGTGTACAACGGCGACGCGAACGACCTTTCCAGCCAGCAGAGCATGACCGAAATGGTCGGCCAGGCGAGCACGCAGGTGGGCGTCGTGTCGTCGGCTCCGACGATGGGCCTCGGCCGCAGCATCACGCTCACGGCCAACGTGACGGCCGCTGCCCCCGGCGCAGGGTTTCCCACCGGAACGATCGACTTTGTCGACATGACCAGCGGTGAGGATCTAGGAAGCGTATCACTTGTGTCCGCTGCCGCGCAACTGACGACGTCGGCGCTCGCCGTGGGCAACCACGTCATCGCCGCGCGCTACAGCGGCGATACCAATTTCGAATCGAACGCCGCCAAGGTGACGCAACAGATCGTGCCACTTCCCACGAGCAGCGTGGCACCGCTCTCCGGCATCTCGTTACCCACCTTCACCGTCTCGTGGTCGGGTGACGACGCGGGCGGGCCGGGCATCGCCGGATACGATGTGCTCGTCTCCGACAACGGTGGACCGTTCACCGCCTGGTTGACCGGTACCACGCAGACGTCGGCGCAGTTTGCCGGAATCGTCGATCACACCTACGGTTTTCTTAGCGTCGCGTCCGATACGCTGGGCGACCGTCAACCGCTGCCCGCCACCGCTCAGACATCGACCGCCGCGATCGCACACGACGCCAACGGTCTCTACGTCGCGGCCGTCTATGAACAGGTACTCGGCCGCCTACCGGAGTCGACGGGGCTCGATTATTGGGCCGGGCAGCTCGACGCGGGATCGCCGGCGAGCAGCGTGGCGGCGGCCATCATCCACAGCGCAGAGTATTATGCCAACGAAGTGGTGCGACCGGCGTACCTGAAGTTCCTGGGGCGCGCGGCCGACGATGCAGGAGTCGCCTGGTGGACTGCGCAGTTGCAGGCGGGGCTCAGCGACGAGCAGTTCGAGGCGGGCCTGGCCGCATCGGACGAGTTTTACGCACTGGTCGGCGGCACAAACGCGACGTGGATTGCGGCCCTCTATCCATCCCTGCTGGGCCGGGCGGTCGATCCGGCCAGCGCGGCAAGCCTAGAGAGCGAACTCGCGGCTGGGACGACGCGAGGCCAGATCGCCGACAGGGTGGCGGCCAGCCATGAGCACGAGGTCGACCAGATCGATGCCGACTACGAGCGCTATCTGCACCGGGCTCCCGATCCGACCGGTCTCGCGTTTTGGCTAGCCGCCTTCAACGATGGCCAAACCGACGAAGAGTTGATTACCGACTTTGTCGGCAGCGCCGAGTTTTACGATCAGGTCACGTCGTAGCTCGGGCCGCGCGGTCAACTTCCAGCGCTGTCTTCCTCTTCGCCCGCCTGCGCCACCACCACAATCTGTCGCGCGAAGTCGATACGGATCAGGCGAAACAACCAGCCGAAGAGAAATCGCCGCGCGACGATGCGCCACACGGGATCGTTGTAGATGCGCACGATCCGTGTCACGCGCAGGCCCGTGGCGGAGAGCATGCCACCGAGTTCGTCGTAGCAGAGCGGCGTATGATGCGAGGCGTCGCGCAGATAGGCCGGCGGATAGAAGGTGTTCGGCGTGCTCAACACTAAGTGTCCACCGGGGCGGAGCAAACTCTTCAATCGCGCCAACCAATCGGGCAACTCGTCGGGCGCGAGATGCTCGGCGACTTCGAAGGCGAAGACGCAATCGAACGTGCGATCAATCTCATCGAACGCGCGATAATCGTGCGCGCCGTGTGGATCGATGTCGAACGAACGATAGCTCACGCCGTGGCGTTTTTTCGCGAGCATCTCGTTCATCCTGCGATCGCCCGCGCCGACTTCGAGCACTTCGATGTCATCGCGCACGACGTCGAGCAACACGTCGCGCGCGCGCCGCGCGAGCGGCAGTGCGAAGACATCGCCGAAGCGCGCCGCGATCGCGCGACGAAATTTGTATTGCTCCGACCAGGAATTCTTCTTGCACATCGGCGCGAAATGCGTAGTATATCTCAGTTAATGAGTGTTGCTTCGACGTCGTCGTCAAGATGAGCGCGATAAGAAAAGTGTCGTGGACATTCTTTGCGAACGACGACGAAGCAATCAAGAGCGAGTTGCAACCGATCGCATGATCGTCTTCGACGTGGTTGGCCGCGACCAGCGGCCGCGAGCGATGAAGGGATCGACGAATCGGAAGTTACGTTTCCGTGGCGACGAACCTGTCGAGCTTCCGCCCCAGCCCGGCAAGCGACAAGGAAGTCGCCGTCATTCTCACTAGGAGGACGTACGGTGGCCAAGAAGAAAGCAGCCAAGAAGGCAGCTCCCAAGAAGAAGGCAGCAAAGAAGAAGACCGCGAAGAAGAAGTAGCGCGCCTTTCTGGCTTGCCCGCGTCGCCACGACGTAGCCGCGGTGGCCGCCTCAGGGCGGTGACATGCGGCAGGCCCCGGGGAATTCGGCAACGCTGAAATCCCTCCCGCGTCGGCGACACAGAAACGACGAGAGAGAAACGCCCGGCCACAAGCCGGGCGTTTCTGTTTTAAGAGCAACCGACAAAACCGGATCGAGCTTCACAAAATCGCCGTCTCACCGCCGATTTTTTGCCCGCGGCGCCTCTGCGTCCGGGATTGTCGGCTGCTCTAATACCATTGTGCAAGCGCGCCCATCGTAACCAAATCGCCTGTACCGGTTGTGCTTGCCCGACAACCCCAATCCGCCGACATTTCCGCGAGATTGCCTCATTTGTCGCGGCGTCCTAAAGTAACGTAAGCTTCGTTGGACTCACGATTTCCAGCGCGCGCCGCAGTGCGGCACCGCGGTTCTGCCCTGCCTGAATAGTGGAGAAGGCTATGACCGCTCGACAAACGCCAGTTCTGATTTGGGGCTTGGTTGTCCTGATGACGGCGATCACGGCACGCGCCGATGAACCGACCGTGCGCGACCTCGTGCGCAAGCATGTCAAACAGCAGGAGTCGTCCAAGACCAACTCGGCCGACCAATCGTTGCCCGGAGACATCCGCAAGGTCATCGCGCTGGAATACACGGTGCTGTTGCTCAAGGGAGATGAAGAGCAGGCCGTCGATCCCCATGCATACGGATTCCAACTCGGCGATCGTATCCGCGTGCAAGTGCAACCGCTCACCGATCTCCACATCTATATCTTCCATGAAGGCGCCAGCGGCGAGCGAGACTGCTTGTTGCCCGCCGAGGCCGAAACGCCTCCGCTCGCCAAGCGTGAGCAGCTCCTAAAACTTCCCAACGATGGCGGCTATTTTGAATTCAAACCTCCCGCCGGCGACGAGCGGCTGATCGTGGTGGCAACCGAAACGCCCGTCGAGGTCAAGGTGCTTTCGACGTTGGTCTTCAAGGAGCCGGGCGAAAAACTCTCGCCCGAAGAAGAAGCCATCCAGCAGAAGCTCAAGGGCCGGGTGCACAAGACGCTCAAGTCGATCCGTGAGCAAGTTTCACATGGCACGAAGTTCCGCGGGATGTTCACCGACGAACTGCTGAGCGAGGTGGGCGAGGAGCTGAAGAGCGACGGCAATACGCGCGCCGTGCTGGAGGAGCCGCCGCACGGCAAGCAGAAGAGCACGTTCACCATGTCCGTCTCGCCCGACAAGGAAGGTGCCGGTGAGTTGTTCGTCTCGATCCCGCTCAAGTCGACGGCCAGCGGGAAGCGCTGAAGTGACGGCGTTGCGGTCGGCACGACTCAGGTTCGTGCATCGCCTCGGACGTTGCCCACGGGCTGGGGGCGAGGTGACGAGCGCGGCAGACCCGAGGCGCCGAGTGGCACCGGTTCGCTCCGTGTTCCTGGGCCAATTTGTATCCAAGTTCGTGTTCTGCCTGCTCGCGGCGCCACCGGTCGCCGCGGCGCAAACGGCCATCGAGCGCGATCTGATGCGCGTCCGCGTCGCTCAGGAGCAGCAACCGTGGTTGACTCTCAACGCCGGCGGGCACACCGCCACCGTCAACGCCTTGGCCTTCACGCCCGAGGGCAAGCAGCTCTATTCCGGCGGACTCGACAAGGCGGTGCACGTGTGGGACATGTCGGCCGCCGTCCGCGACCTGCGCCGTGGCAGACTGCTCGAGCGCTCGTTGCGTTGGCCGGTGCAGCGCGGTTTGCGCGGCGGCATCTACGCGCTGGCGGTGGCGCCGGACGACGGACTGCTCGCCGTGGCGGGATACGGGGCCTCGAACGAGACGGGGGAGATCTGGCTCATCGAACCGCGGCAAGGCACACTCGTCAAACTATTGCGCGGACATCGCCAGCCGGTGATGTCGCTTGCGTTTTCGGCCGATGGCGATTGGCTCGCGTCGCTCGACGCCGCGGGAACCACGATCCTCTGGCGACGCGGCCAGTGGCAACCCTCGACCCTCTATGCCGACGATAAGCAGGTCTATGGTGCAGGAACCGCCGCTGCCATCGCCGCACAACCGCAACTGCGGCCGCTCGCGATCTTGGGTAACACGCATCTGCTCTTGCCCGTTTGCATTCAAAGCGGGGCTGACAGCCGGCCCCGCTGGAAACTACAGCGCATCGGATTGACCGATCGCCAGGACATAAAGACCTTCGATACCTTGCACATCGGCATGGTGACGGCATTGACGGCCAGCGCCGACGGTCGGCGCTGGGCATCGGCCGATCTGGCGGGCGACCTGTTCGTCTGGGACGCTGCTCGCGGGTCGCCGCAAAAGCTCCCCAGCGCGCATACGGTGTTGTCGCTGGCGTTGACGCCTGACGGATCGCGTTTGCTGGCCGGCACAGCGTTGAAGGGGGCCGTCAGCGAAATCCAACTCTGGGACGTCGCGACGAACCGTCTGGTGGCGAGTCGGCCTTTGACCGATCATGTACGGGTTTGCACCGTCAGTGCCGACGGACGACAGGTGGCCTACAGCGGTGCGGCCGATCACGCGGTCTCGGTGGCGGCCCTGGCTTCGTTCCCCACCGACACGGCGATGCGCGGCTCCGTGCGCCGCGTGGTCAAGGTGGCGTTCGCCAAGCAGGGGCCGGCCTATCGCCTGGCATTCGGCACTCGGTTTCGGCCCGGTGCCTTCAACGACTACGGAATGCTTGAGCGCAGCTTCGACCCGCAGGAGTTGGCCCTTTCGGGCGCTGGGGCGACCGACCCCGACGATTGGTTGACGCCTCTGTCTGCCGCGGGTGATTGGCGGGCCGAACTGACCGAGCCGGCGGGCCGGCCGGTGTTGCAACTCTACGAGAAGGACGAGCGGCGCGGTTACGTCAACGTCCAGACGGGGATTGAGGGAAAGATCCGCTGTTACTGTTTCGTGCCAGATGATGCCGGCAGACCCGCCGCCGTAGCGGTCGGCACCGACGTGCAAAACAGCATCTATGTCTGTCGGCTCGTCGCGCACGGCGCATGCCCTATCTTGCGGTTCTGCCGGGGCCATGCCGATTACGTTACGTCGCTGAGCGCCTCGCGCGACGGCCGCTATCTGGCCAGCGGTTCGGCCGACGGCACGGTCCGTATCTGGAGCCTGTCGGGCTATCGACAGGCGCGTGCAGCGCCCGGCCGCTGGGGTGCCGAGTTCGCCGTCGATGGTGGGAAATTGCTCGTGCGGTCGATCGATCCGGCCGGCCCGTTGTTCCACAAAGGGGTTCGCGCGGGCGACGAGCTGACGAGCATCGCCTGGTTCGCGGGCCAGGAAGCATCACAGTCGCAGCCCGAGGCGATCATCAAGCAGCTCGCCGAGGTTTCTTGGCAAACACCCGTGCTGTTTCGTTTCGGTCGCGCCGCGGAAGACCGCGAGCCGTTCCAATTGCTTCCCGCCTGGCAGCCGCTGGCGAACCTCTTTGCCAACAGCGAGGGTGAATGGGCTTTTTGGACTCCCACGGGGTACTACGATGCCTCGCCGAACGGACATAGTCTCTTCGGTTGGCAGGTGAACCGCGGCCTGCAAGAGACGCCGGAATTCTTCAGGGCCGACCAGTTTCGCCAGAATCTGGAGCGGCCCGACGTGCTCGAGCGCTTGCTACCGACCGGCAGTCTCGATGCGGCACTACAGCAAGCCATGCTCGCGCCGCCGGCCGAGCCCGAGCAGGTCGTGTCAGCGCAGATCCTGGCAACGCCGCGGATCACCATCGCCACCCCATTGCCAGGAGAGTCGGTCAACGGCGACTCGACACTCCTGCGGGCCATCATCGACGTTCCGGTGGACGGCGAAGTTGTGCAAGCCAAGGCTTTTGCCAACGGCGTGGTGGCGCGCGAACGGCGGCTGGTCGCCGAGCGAGAAGTCGACGGGCATCGGCAACTCGTCTACGAATGGCAACTCGGCTTGCCGGCCGAGCCGCGCCTGCTGGTGCAGGTGGTCGCCGGCAGCGCCGCCAAAACAGCCGCCCTGGCCAGCCTGCTCATCGAACGCCAACCCCTCGACCGCCCGGCCGAACGGCGTCCGCGACTCTATCTGCTGGCCGTCGGCGTCGACCGTTACCGCGATCCGGCGATCCAGCCTCTGGCCTTCGCCGTGGCGGATGCCCGTTCGGTGGTCGACATCTTTCACCGGCGGGCGTCCGGTCTCTATCAAGTGGCCGATCCGATGGTGCGGGTCGACGAACAGGTGACACGGGCCGGATGGACGGCCGCGTTCTCCGAGATCAGCCGGCGGCTGCAAGCCGACGTGCGGCCCGACGACCTGCTCGTCATCTTCATGGCCGGCCATGGTTTCGTCGATCCCGCCGAGCAGCGTTATTATTTCGCCAGCCAGGACATCGCGGCCGACGAAGTGCTCGGCGGCGTCTACGGCAGCGCGATTTCCTGGGACGATTTCGATCTGTTGGCCGATGTGCCGTGCCGCAAGCTGGCCTTCCTCGATACGTGTCACAGCGGCGCCATCCAACCGCAACGCGATCGCGACTTGAAGGCCGCCATCCGCGCCCTGCAAGACGATGTGGTGCTGACCGTGGCGGCCTCCGCCGGGCACGAACGGTCGGAAGAGAAGCCGGCCTGGGCGCATGGGGCGTTCACCAAGGCTCTGCTGGAGGGGCTGGGCGGCTCCGCCGACACATCGCACGACGGGGCGGTGAGCCTCGACGAACTGATCGCCTACGTGAAACGACAAGTTCCCCAACTCACCGCCGGCCGACAAAACCCGGCCGCCGCGCCGGACGACCTGCTCCCCTATGTCTCTTTCAATCTCACGGAAGGGGCCACCGGCGCCGGTAAGCTGAGCGCGGAGTAAGCCGATCGCGATAACTGCGGCCGAGCTGCGCTGATTCCAGGCTGGCAGGCCCGGTTATAGAATGTCCGTGGGAATACGACGGTAATCGGCGGAGGGCCAGCCCATGGGCCGGATGTTGATCCTCGCACTGGTGAGTGGCGCGATCGGCGCCTTGATCGGCAGCCTCGTCGGTGTCGTGCTTCTGCCGTATTCGGCTCCCCTTCCCGAACAGCGTGTCTGGTTCGTCGGACTGTGCGCCGCGCTGACCGCCGCCGCGGCGGCAATCGCTACGCAGGTGGCGGCCGCTCGGCGAACACGAGCCACCGTCGAGCGCGATATGCTGGCTGCGGTGCTTCTGGGAGGATGTGCCGGTGCCGCCTTGGCCGCGCGCCTTTTCGGCGACTCGCCCCGTGGGAAGCAACTGGTTCTGTTTGCCGCCGGAGCGCTGTTGGGTGGCTTGGTTGTCCGGTTGATCCACTTCCTGCGGCGCGAACGCTCCGTGCCGAGAGTCAAAACGCCGGCCGCTCGCTGGTTTCAATTCACGCTGGGATCGCTGCTGGCCCTGATGGTCATCGCCAGCGTGACGCTTGCGCTCTGGGTGCGCGGGCCGATGCAGCGGGCCCAGGCGCTGGCGGCCATCGAAAGGAGTGGAGGCGGCAGGGTGCGTTTCGCCAGTCGTGCTCCAGAATGGGTCGTGCAAGAGTTTGGCGACATAGCGCGTGGGCTTTTCGACGAGGTCGACGAAATCTCGTTGCACGATCCGACTGACGCTGACATTGCCAGACTCGCTGCCGTCAACAATCTACGATCGTTGACGATTGATGGCCGCCGCGCCAGTGGCAAGGCCCTGAAATCGATTGCCCAAATCAAAGCGTTAGAAAGTCTGCATTTGGGCTATACAGCCGTGTCGTCGAGCGATTTGGCCGAACTGAAGAAGCTACCGCACCTGCGGACGCTGCAATTCGAAGTCCTCGACGACCAATCGTTGCGTGAAATGGCGGCGTTACCGGAGATCGAAGGACTCTGGCTCGGTCCCAATTTCGGAGGCTTTGGTACTCCGAAAGCTCCGTGCCCGATCACCAGCGAAGGGTTAGCGGGACTGGCGAAGCTCGCTCACCTTCGCGAGCTGAATCTGAACGGGCTCAAGATCGCCGACGACCATCTCATTTCGCTGGGGCGTTTGACGCGGCTAAAGCGCCTACACCTCAACGAGACAGACGTCACAGACGCGGGGCTCGTTCACCTTCAATCGCTGACGCAGCTAGAGCAGCTTGAGTTGTGTGGCACGAGCATCGACGGCAGTGGGTTTGCGCACCTGAAGTCGCTGAGCCAGTTACAGGATTTGCGACTCGGCAGTGCGCGGGTGACGGACCTGGGTCTCGCAGAAATAGCGACTCTGCCTGCTCTTAATAGCTTGATGCTCAATGGCACGCGCATCACCGATTCGGGAATGGCGCATCTCAGGCGTTTGAGCAGGCTTACATGTCTCAATGTTTCGGGCACCGCGGTCGGCGATCCGGGCTTGGCTGACCTGGAGGGACTGACGAAGCTCGTGCTGTTTTACCACGAAGGTACCAAAACGACTCCCGCTGGCATCGCGCGGCTGGAAGGTATTTGGAACGAACGCCGAGCCGCGGCCGCTGCAGAAAGCCAAGTCGTTGTGGGGCGGGAGACGACCAATTAAGCTGGCGAAGACCGCCGCCGACGCTCTTACTGAGTCTGTTCGACAACGACAGTTGCCGGTTTCGCGGTTCGGCGTGCCGGTCGGCTTGAGGATAGATGCTCGCCCACTTTTTTCGCCGTTGAGGAGTCATTGATGTCGCGAATGGTATTGTTCAGTGCCGCCCTTCTCTCGTTGCTCGCGTCGACCGGCGCGGCCGGCGACGAGGCGAATTTCAAACCGATCTTCGACGGCAAAACGTTCGCCGGTTGGGAAGGGGACACAAAAACCACGTTCCGCATCGAAGACGGTGCCGTCGTCGCTGGCAACATGAAAGAGAAGGTGCCGCGCAACGAGTTCCTCTGTACCACCAAGGAATACGGCGATTTCGAGCTGCGGCTGAAGTTCAAGGTGCTCGGTCAGGGGGCCAATGCGGGCGTGCAGATCCGCAGCCGCCGCATTCCTGACCATCACGAGATGATCGGTTATCAGGCCGACCTGGGCCAGGGATGGTATGGCTGCCTGTACGACGAATCGCGGCGCCGCATCATGCTGGCCGAGGCCGACCCCAAACTGATCGCCGAAGTAGTCAAAGCCGACGACTGGAACGAATATGTGATTCGTTGCCAGGGCAAACGCATCCAGCTCTCCATCAATGGAAAAAAGACGGTCGATTACACCGAGCCCGACGATGCCATCGAGCAGCGTGGCTTGATCGGCTTGCAGATCCACGGCGGCCCGCCGAGCGAAGCGTGGTACAAAGACATCGTCATCGCAGAACTCGGACCCGCCGCCGGCGACGATGCGGAGTTCCGGCCCATCTTCGACGGTGAGACGCTCGCCGGCTGGCATATCAGCGGCAAGACGGGACACGGAACCGGCGGCCGTTGGGTGGTCGAAGACGGCATGATCGTCGGCAGCCAGGACAAGCCGGGCAACGGCGGCATTATCATCACCGACAAGAAGTACGGCGACTTCGAGGTCTCGTTGGAGATGAAGAACGACTTCGTTCCCGACAGCGGTTTGTTTCTGCGCAGCAGCGAAGACGGTCACGCCTACCAGGCGATGATCGATTATCATTCCGGCGGCAACCTGATGGGCATCTACGGCGAAGGCTTGTCGGGCGGCATCAGCGTGCGCAACTTCGATTTCGGCTCGGTCGTCACCGAGATCAAGCCGGTCGATTGTCCGTTTCCGTTGCCGGTCTCGCCCGAGAAATGGCCCGAGTTCTGGCAGCACGGAAAGTGGAACACGCTGCGTGCCCGCATCGTCGGCAACCCGCCGCACATCACCACCTGGATCAACGACGTAAAATTCATGGAGTGGTCCGATCGCGACAAGCGTCACCCCGATAGCGGCGGCATTGCGCTCCAGGTCCATGGCGGCGGTGATACGACCCGCGAGTTCGTCCGCTATCGCAACGTCCGCGTCAAAGAGCTATCCGGCGAGTGAACGAACGCCCGGACGGCGTGCTTTTTTTGCGGTGTAGTAAACTCCGATCGCGCCGCTCTTAGCGGGCCCAGCGCCTCCTTTTGCCGCCGCCAAGGCCGACGATAGAATTGGGATGGCCCGGCAGGGAGGAGGCGCCGTCCGATACTTTCGGCGGCAGAGGATTCGTCGCCTCCTTGGCGATACGCCTCGCACGAAACAAACCCAAAGGACGCAACACATCATGGCCGATGCCTCCGCGATGCGGTTGTCGATGCTCGAACCCGACGTCGCCGCACTCACGCTCGACGCTCCGGATAAAGGTGCGAATATCCTTTCGCAGTCGGTGCTCGAAGAACTGCAAGGGCATCTCGACGAGTTGCAAAATCGCCCCGGCCTGGCGGGCCTCGTGATCCGGTCGGCCAAGCCGGGGATCTTCATTGCCGGGGCCGATCTGCGCGAGTTCGCGGCCGCGAAGAACCCCACTCCAGAGCAAACCATTATGGTCGCCACGCGCGGCCGCGAGTTGTTCGCACGATTGTCGAAAGGCCCGTTCGTCACGGTGGCGGCCATCGACGGCATCTGCGTGGGTGGCGGCGCCGAACTGGCCATCTGGTGCGACCGGCGAATCATGTCCACCAGCCCGAAGGCGCAGTTCGGCTTCCCCGAAGTCAAGTTAGGACTCTTCCCCGGCTGGGGCGGCACCGTGCGCACCCCGCGCATCGCCGGCCTGGGAAATGCCGTGGAGTTGATCACCGGCGGCGAGTCGATCGACGGTCGGGCCGCCGCGCAGATGGGACTCGTCTCCGACCTCGTGCCCAGCGATCGGCTCGATGCGGCGGCCGTGGCGCTGGTGCGCGCCGAGGCCCGCACCAAATCGTACCTGGCCGACCGCGAGCGCTGGCGCCAACCGATCGACATGGACGATACCGAGCTGGGATTCTTGGGCGCGACGGCTTCGGCCTATATTCAGGGTCAGACCAAGGGCCACTATCCGGCGCCGCTGGCGGCGCTGGAGGTGCTGCTCGGCGCGGCCGGCCTCGACGCCGACCAAGCGGGTGCCGCCGAGGCCGAGGCCTTCGCCGGACTGTTCGGCACCCCGGTCAATCGGGCCCTCATCAACGTCTTCTTCCTCACCGACCGCAATAAGAAGGACACCGGCGTGGCGGCCGCCGTGAAGCCGCGAGAACTCAGGTCGGTGGGGGTATTCGGCGCGGGCATCATGGGAGCGGGCATCTCGGCGGCCGCCGTAAAACGCGAGCTCCCGGTCACCCTCAGTGACGCGGCGCCCGCGGCCCTCGCGGCTGGCGTGCAAAAGGTCTTGGAAGAGGTCTCGTACAACAAGCACACCAAGGGGAGCGACTCGCAGCGGATGCTCCAATTCGCGCCGTTGGTGAATGCCACCACGGTGGACGCCGAATACAGGGGTTGCGACCTGGTGATCGAAGCCGTGGTCGAGAATCCGCAGGTCAAGGCGGAGTTGTATCAACGCATCGAGCCGTTATTGGGCGAGCACGCCATTCTGGCCAGCAATACGTCGGCCATTTCGATCGGACGACTGGCGGAGAAGTTGAAGCGGCCCGACCGTTTCTGCGGCATCCACTTCTTCAACCCCGTGCGCAAGATGCCGCTCGTCGAGGTCATTCGCGGGCCGAAAACGAGCGACGAAACGGTAGCAACGGCGGTCGCCTTTGCCAAGATGGTCGGCAAGTCGCCGATCGTGGTCAACGACGGGCCCGGCTTCCTGGTCAATCGATTGTTGCTGCCATACATGAACGAGGCGCTCGAACTGCTGCTGGACGGCGT
Organism: Pirellulales bacterium; assembly: GCA_035547915.1. GTDB lineage: Bacteria > Planctomycetota > Planctomycetia > Pirellulales > JAICIG01 > DASSFG01. The sequence continues at coordinate 163,600 of DASZTS010000011.1, forward strand.
GGAGATCAAGCACATCGAGTCGGCCGCCAAGGGGTTTGGCTTGCCGATGGGACCGATCACGCTCTACGACGTGGTCGGCCTCGACACGGCCTACTACGCCGGCCAGGTGATGCACGAGGCGTTTCCCGATCGGATCGGCGAATCGCCGCTGCTGGCCGCAATGGTCAAGGCGGGACGGCTTGGGCAGAAGAAGGGCGTCGGCTTCTTCGCGTATAAGGAGAAACGCGACGGCCGCGGCACTCCCGACCCATCGCTGTCGGAGATCGTAAAACCGCTGATGCGCGGGCCAGCCAAGCTCAACGAGCAACAGATTGTCGAGCGGCTGTTCCTGCCCATGGTGTTGGAAGCGACCCGCATCCTCGCCGAAAAGAAAGTGCGCGACCCACGCGACGTCGACCTGGGCCTGATCTACGGCATCGGGTTCCCGCCGTTCAAGGGAGGGCTGCTATTCTGGGCCGACACGATCGGCGCCGCCAAGCTCGTCGAGATGTTGAAGCCCTACCAGTCGCTCGGCAAGCGCTACGAGCCGACGCCGATGCTGTTGGAGATGGCGAAGTCGGGCAAGACATTTTACGAGAACTAATTCATTCAGAGGTCAACCTGGAGCGGGCGCCGACGACGAATGAGCATCCTACGCGATCTTGAAGACCAACTGGCGTCCCTGACGCCGGGAGAGAAAGCACAATTGTTGCAAGCGGTCGCGCGGGATCTTGGTGACGCGTTTCCGGGAATCGAAAGCCGTCCGGATGTGTGCGGTGGTGACGCCTGTATTGTCCGCACGAGAATTCCGGTTTGGCTACTCGAAGAGTTGCGGCGCCAGGGTCTGAGCGAAGCGGACATTTTGCGTTCGTACCCTACCCTACGCGCACAAGATGTGGCCAATGCGTGGGCTTTTGTACGAAGCCATCGAGGCGAGATCGAAAACCAGAGGCGCGAGAACGAAGAGGCATAGGGTGGCGCTTTTGTACGCCAACGAAAACTACCCCTTTGCGGTCGTGGAAGAACTGCGACGATTGGGGCACGATGTTTTGACAACGCAAGATACGGGGAAGTCGGGCCTCGCGATCCCAGATGACCAGGTCCTACAGGCTGCGATCAGCATGCATCGCACCGTGCTCACACACAATCGGAGAGACTTCATTCGGCTGCATAACTGCATACCGTCTCACGACGGCATTGTGGTTTGCAGCGTCGACAAAGACTTCGCTGCGCTGGCCCGACGCATCCACGAAAAGCTCATCGCGATTGGGGATTTGAAGGGACAACTCATTCGCATCTCTAGACCGCAATCGTAGACTTCTAAAGGCAGCCGACCGAAACAAAGACCCCGGTGTCACGGATTGGCATGGCCCGGGGAGAATCGCAGATGTGCCAGCGATGCCAAAACACAAATAGGAGAGGGAAAATGAAACACGCGGTGGTCATCGACGGAGTTCGCACAGCGATCGGCCGCGCGCATAAGGAAAAGGGTGTCTTTCGCGATGTCCGTAGCGACGACCTGGCGGTGGCCGTTGTATCAGGACTGATCGAACGCACCGGCATCGACCCGGCCGAGGTCGAGGACCTTTTGCTGGGCAATACGCAGCAACAGGGGGAGCAGGGGCTGAACGTCGCCCGCAACGTGGCACTGATGGCCCATTTGTCGCCGGCGACCGGCGGAACCACGATCAACCGGTTGTGCGGTTCGAGCTTGCAGGCGTTGAACCAGGCAACCCATGCCATCGTGGCCGGTTCCGAGGACGTGCAGATCGTGGGCGGATTGGAGCACATGCACCACATCGCCATGGATGCGGGCGTCGACATCAATCCCAAGCTGTTTCATCGCACGTCGAAGGGCGCCCTGAACATGGGCGTGACGGCCGAATTTCTGGCCCAGACACAAGGCATCTCACGCGAAGAGCAAGACGCCTTTTCCATGCGCAGTCATCACCGCGCGGCGGCGGCGACCGCCAGCGGCGATTTCCGCCGCGAGATCATTCCGGTCTGGGGCCGCGACGAGGCGGGCAATCGCACGCTCGTGGAAACCGATCAGTGCATCCGCCCCGATTGCAGCATGGAAGGGCTGGCGGCGCTCAAACCGGCCTTCATGCCCGGCATGGGTACCGTGACCGCCGGCAACAGCTCGCCGTTGAACGACGGCGCGGCGGCGCTCCTAGTGATGTCGGACGAGAAGGCCGCCGCCTTGGGAATGAAGCCGCTGGTGCGCGTGATCGCCACGGCCGTGGTCGGGGTCGATCCGTGCGTGATGGGCACCGGTCCGGTGCCGGCCACCCAAAAGGCCCTCAAGCGGGCTGGCCTGAAATTACAGGACATCGACCTCATCGAGCTGAATGAGGCGTTCGCGTCCCAGTCGCTGGCATGCATCCGTATGCTCGGACTCGACGAGGAGAAGGTGAACGTCCGCGGTGGCGCGATCGCCATCGGCCATCCGCTCGGTGCCACCGGCGCGCGGATCGCCACCACGCTGATACACAACATGGTCGACCGAGGCGCCACGCTAGGGCTCGCGACGATGTGCATTGGCGTGGGGCAGGGTATTGCGACGATCTTCGAGCGCGTGTGATCTCAGCGTTCATCGTCGTGCGTCACGGAGAGCCTGGCACTGGCTTCGAGATGCTGGCCACTATGGCTGCACGATGGGGCGGTCTCGCCAAGGGGTACTGCTTCACTATGGCTGACGGAATTTTTGCCGTCGGCTCGGGAACTGGCTAGGCTGATGGCATGCCAGGACGTTTTCAGTTCAGTTTGGCAAGGTCGCTCGTTGCGTTGGGGTTGCTCTGTGCGGCTGCCGCGTTAGTCCACCAAGCGCTTCGCCTAGAACCAGAAGGCATAGGACCACTGGGCGATGAGACTCACCCTCCAGTCTGGGGCGATTGTTCGATACACCGTAGCGCTCATGGGCATTTGTGGCCTTTCCTGCGCGCTTGCCGTTGGCGTGCTCGCTGGTCGGACGCCTTGGTGCGCCATCGGTGGTATCATCGTCTTATCGCCATACCTTTGGTATCTGTGCACCCAGCAAATTTGGGCCTCGCAACCAAAGGCGACAGTCATCCAGATCGCGAACGTCGTTGCGGGTCTCGTTGTCGTCGGCGCTACGACACTCGCAATCATGCTCAAGAACAGCGGGCGGTGACTCACGTTGACGGATCGGCTACCTGATCGCTAGCTCTCCCAATCCTTTACACGAACGAGATCTCTTGGTGGAAGGTCAAGCTTTGGCCACATTCGCTATGTCTGTCGCCAGCGGCGTCGTTGAAGGGTGCTTTCCGCGCGGTGAGCGCTCGTAGTGAGGTGCAATGGCTCAGGCTCCTCGCTCACGGCCATCTACCAGATAGGCATGTTCTATCGCTCGCCGACCGGGTTAGCGAAAGATTCTAGCGGATGCTCCACCGTTGCCGATGATGGCTATGAGGTTCAAAGGCAAGGGGATGGAGTCCCCCACGTAACCGCTCCTCGATCGGGCTGATGACTCCTACCGCGGTTTAATCGCTGTGGTAGGGTCCGCGCAAGATGCCCCGCCCACGGCGGGGTTCTTTTATGCGCCAGCTCATTTGTGCCACCGCCGTCATCGCATTGATGGCAGGTATTCCGCCGCCGCGCTGCCTTGCGCAGACGCCGGAGCCCGTGTCGGCGCAAAGCCCATCGACCGTTCCGGACGAGCCGGCGGAAGTCCAAGCCGAAGCGGAAATGCCGCAGGGTCTCACGCCTGCGGGCAAGCGGCCAGCGGCAGATGCCTACAAACTCCTCTATTTCGACAACGACTTCTCGTACCTGAACAACCCGGAGAACAACGAGTTCTACTTGGGTGACATCTTCAAGCAGTTTCGTGTCGGTCCGCGGCGCCGTGGCATACTCGACTTGGGCGGCGAATACCGCCTTCGTGACATGCACGAGTTCAGCCTGCGCGGCCTCAATCTGTCTGGTCAAAGCGACGACTTTCTCCTCCAGCGCACCCGGTTCTACGGAAATCTGGAGCTCGATGACGGCGTGCGGTTGTATGGCGAGGGTCTGGACTCGGCCACTTCCTTCCAACGGCACACGCCCTTGGCCAGCGAGGACAACGGCATGGAAGCACTCAACCTGTTCGCCGACTTGCGGTTGATCGATGCCGAACGCGGCGAGCTATGGGGCAGGGTTGGCAGGCAGGAATTGGCGTACGGCAACTATCGGCTGCTAGCTCCCTCAGAGTTCGCGAACATCCTCCGCACATTCGATGGCGCGAAGCTGTCCTGGCGTGGCAAGGAATGGAACATCGATACTTTTTGGGCGCGCCCCGTGGCGTTCGGTCAGATCCCCACGACCCAGATTGCGCCCGGCCAGATCGACATGACACAGGAAATCTATGGCGTTTGGAGTACCTATGAGCGCTCGCAGCTCGAAGGGGTTCGAGAGAAAGCGGAGGGAGCCAGACCGACCTCGAAGCAGACCTTCGACTTCTATTACCTGGGCTTCAACGTCTACGGCGCACCGATCTCGGCCGCCTATCCGGTCGATGCCAGCCTGCAGACGATCGGATCGCGTTGGCAGGGGCGCCAGAACGATTTGTTGTGGGAGTTAGAAGGCGCCTATCAGTTCGGTCGCTACGGCTCGCAACTACAATCCGCCGGCATGACGGTTTCGGGGATCGGCTATGAGTTCGCCGAGGCGCCGTCGAAGCCGAAGCTGTGGCTGTACTACGACTGGGCGTCAGGCGACGCGAACCCGAGCAACGGCCGGCACGGCACCTTCAATCAACTGTTGCCTTGGTCACACCGCTACTTCGGCTTCATGGACCTGGTCGGCCGGCAGAACATCCGCGATCTGAACCTGCAGTTCACCAACTCGCCCACCGAAAGAACCAACTTCACCCTGTGGTATCACGTCTTCCACCTCGCCGACGCACGAGACGCTCTCTATAACGCAACGGGTACACCGATCCGTATTTCGCCGACGGGCGCGGCCGGCACCTACGTCGGACAGGAGTTGGACCTTCTTTCCCAAATCGTGGTCAATCCTCGAGCCGATGTGGTCTTCGGCTACTCGCACTTCTTCGCTGGCACCTTCATAAAGGCCACCGACCCCGTCGGCGTGAGCGGCAATGCTGATTTCTATTATTCGCAATGGACCTGGCGGTTCTGACGGTTCATGGCATGACGTCGACCGACCAACACTTCTTCAGCGCCGGCCAGGGCAGTAAAATCGGGAAATGTTCGCGTTCTTCGGTATCGGCCCCGCCGAACTTATGTTGTTGGCCTCAGCGCTTTGCTGCGTTGTCGTCGTTCCCGCCGGTGTCACCGTCGCGGTGGTGTTTGCCATCCGCCGTAAAGGCGACGAGCAGGACAGAGGCTAAACGCGATTGCTCCGCCTCCGTGCCCGACATGAACGAAAACCCCTATGCGGCACCGACAGCGAGCAGTGAAGTTCGGACGCTATCGCTGCCGTCACCTCAACGTTATTTCTCCGCCTCTCGTCTGCTCTTCCTTGTTGTCGGCTCTCTGGTTGGAGCAGGCGCAGGTTTAGTAATCGTGTCTTGGCTCACAGATGAGGAGCGCGCAGAGTTGGTTCAGGTTGTCAAAAAGTTGAAAGGTACCAGCCAGAAAGTGAAGCGGGCTCAGGTTTTGCTGAAGGCGGATGCAGATGGCCCAAACTGGACGGATCGGGAAATCGCAGAGGCGTTTGACTGCCGCATCCAAACGATCGAGAAGATTCGTCAGCGACTTGTCGAGCGAGGTTTTCGCGAGACGCTTGAGGGGAGCAAACGCGAAAAGCCACCGCGGGAAAAATTGCTCAACGGCGAGCAGGAGGCCCGTGTGATTGCCATGCGTCTTTCGTCGCCACCGAAAGGCCCTGTCCTGTGCATGGATGAGCAACCGGTACAACTGCTCAAGGAAACACGGACACCCATCCCAGCCACGGCAAAGCACGGCAGGCGGGTCGATTACGAGTATGAGCGCGCCGGGACCGCCAACATCTTCATGTTCACCGAACCGCTGGCCGGCTGGCGCGAGGTGGCAGTACGGGAAAAGAAAACGAAGATCGACTGGGCT
>DASZTS010000012.1:0-89385 GCA_035547915.1 Pirellulales bacterium
CACAGGGTTGGGCGACGTCAAGAAAGTAGGTCTTCACTACATCGCCCTTTGCCACGCCGGGCCCCATCAACCTTGAACTTACGGTCGGTTCCCGGCTAAAAATTCTCGAAACCGCACTCGAACTCTCTAACTTGGGCTAACTGCGCCTCACCGACATCGATGTAGTTAGAAATTCATGATCGACTTGCTCGGCCATTTCCGCTGCCTGATGGCGAGCCGATAACGGGACTGCTCGGTTGAAACACGCCGCCCAGGCCGCAGCCTGCCGGAGTCTCAGGCGGCGGTAGCGTGACCGTTACCAGATGCGAACGCGCTGGTTCACGGGGAGCCAGAGCTTGTCGCCCTCTTTCACGCCAAAGGCGTCGTAGAACTCGGTGAGGTTGCGCACCACGCCATTGCAGCGAAACTCCGGCGGTGAGTGCGGATTGGTGGCCAATTGACGGCTCATGGCCGCGTCACGGTATTTCGCGCGCCATACTTGTGCCCATCCGATGAACAGCCGCTGCGGACCGGTTAAGCCGTCGATCACCGAACCGCTCGCGCCATTCAGTGAGATCATGTACGCCTTATGAGCGATCGTCAAACCGCCGAGATCGCCGATATTCTCGCCAATCGTGAGGGCACCGTTGACGTGCTGGCCGCGCAGTTGCTGCGGCTCGAACGCGTCGTATTGCTCGATCAAGATGCTGGTCCGCTTCTGGAACTCCTTCTTGTCCTCGGCGGTCCACCAATCCTTCAGATTGCCGTCGCCATCGTACTTTGCCCCCTGATCGTCGAAGCCGTGACCGATTTCGTGGCCAATCACCGCGCCGATGCCTCCGTAGTTCACCGCGTCGTCGGAATCGAGGTCGAAGAAGGGCGGCTGCAAGATCGCGGCGGGAAATACGATCTCGTTCATGCCCGGATTGTAGTAGGCGTTGACGGTCTGCGGCGTCATGTGCCATTCCAACCGGTCGACCGGCTTGCCCAATTTGTTCAACTGGTAGTCCAGAGCAAACTGGGCGGCGCGGCGAGCATTGCCGACCAAATCATCGCGCTCGATCCGCAGCTTCGAATAATCCCGCCACTTGTCGGGATAACCGATCTTCGGCGTAAATTTGGCCAATTTCTCGAGCGCCTTGGTCTTGGTCTCCGCCGACATCCAATCGAGCGCTTTGATGTCTACGCGATAGGCCTCGATCAGATTCGCAACCAGCCTCTGCATTCTCTCCTTGGCTGCGGGCGGAAAATGCTTCGCGACATAGAGCTGGCCCAGGGCCTCGCCGAGTGCGTCCTCGACCATCGCGACTCCGCGTTTCCAGCGCGGCCGGATCTCCGGCGTCCCCGTCAGTGTCTTCCCGAAAAAGTCGAAGTTCTCCATCACAAAGACGTTCGACAACAAGGGAGCGCGATCGCGAAGAACATTCCAGGTGAGGTATGTTTTCCAGTCGTCGATCGAGAACGCGTCGAGCGTCTTGGCCAGGTCGGTGAAGAAGCTCGGCTCGCGAGCGATCATCTCCTCGACGTCCTTGGCTCCGATTCCCTCGAACCACGGATCGAGATCCAGGCCGTTCGCCAACGCCTTCAATTCGGCACGGGAGACCTTGTTGTAGGTCTTTTCCACATCGCGAACACGGACTTTGTCCCAATGGCCCTTAGCGATGGCCGTCTCGATGGCCATGATCTTAGTGGCGGCCTGTTCGGGATCGGCAAGCTTGGCCAGCCCCAGCATCTTGCCGATGTGAACGACGTACGCATCGCGAATCTTTTGGAACTCAGGCAAGCGATAATAGGATTCGTCCGGAAGGCCCAATCCACCTTGTGAGAGGTAGACAATGTATTCGTCCGATTTCTTCGAGTCGGTGTTCACATAGAGGCCAAACAGTCCCGGCACTCCGATTCGCTGTAGCGCGGCCAAGCTGCGTACGAGACCGGCTTTGTCCTTGGTTCCGGCGATCGTGGCAAGTTCCGATTCGATCGGCGTCATGCCGAGCTCTTCGATCCGGTCGACATCGAGAAACGACGCATAGAGGTCACCAACCTTTTGAACGTTGGCGTCGCCTTGGGTGCCGGCAGCTTCCTCAATAATCGTTCGCACCTGAATCTCAGAGAGATCTCTCAACTGGAAAAATGCTCCGTAGGCCGGCCGATCGGACGGGATTTCGGATTCCTTTAACCAATTGCCGTTCACACTGCGGAAGAGGTCGTCTTGGGCCCGAACCGTCGAGTCAAAGTGGCTCTTATCAATTCCGGACTTCGAGATGGAATCGCTTGCGAAACCAGCGGAAGCCGCGAGCCATACTGCGATTGCCGCGGTGCTACCGATTTTCATGGACGCTCGCTCTGTAATTCGATTCATGAAAGTGGAAGGTCTCCGGTTCGAATTGAGGCCTCAAATTGCCAGCCCGATGCGCACTTTCCTTCAACGTCGGCGAACAAGTATCGGCACATTGGTCGATGCCATTCGCCATGTTTTTGCATTTTTCCGCTGGCGAAGCTGCTCGAACGAAATCGTCATCACGTCCCCCGATCCAAGCAGACAGCACGTCACAGACGGCTGCTCGATCGCTACCACAGCGGTCATCAACGTCGTGGCCATCCGCAACGCGCGGAGGGTGAATCGTCGACGGCGCATCGTTATTTCTTAGCTTAAGGGCGACCGCAAAGCCATACAAAAAGGCTGGCGGCCGCCGGAGTCGCAAACCGGAAGGCGATCGGCGCTGCGGCTACACCTGCGAGCAACGCAACGCTCTTGAGCCATCGAACAGCCTTCCATAGTCCGCCCCCCAAAAATGGCTGCAAGTTCGATAAGGCCAGCATCCGCGAGTGGTCCGACGCCTCTGCCCAGGTGCCGTGCCACGCGTCGTGCACCGCTTCACGCCAAAATGCCCTGCACGACCGGGCCATGCACGTCGGTGAGTCGGAAGTGGCGGCCGGCGAAGCGATACGTCAATCGTTTATGGTCGAGACCCAGCAGGTGCAAGATCGTCGCGTGCAGATCGTGAACATGGACCCGGTTTTCGATCGCATTCCAACCGAACTCATCGGTCGCCCCATAGACCATTCCCGCGCGGACGCCGCCGCCGGCCAACCACATGCTGAAGCCGAAAGGATGATGATCGCCGCAGGGCCGAACGCCGGGGGCCGGACTGGGCGGATCGGCTGGAAACTCCCAAGGTCCGGTTTGGACGATGAATCGCCTTCAGCCGACGGTTCGGCGGATGCTGGTTGGATCGCGCCGGCGATCGCCCATAGCAGCAGTGTGGGGTACACCCATACGGACGCGGGAACCCAGCCCATGGCAAGCCAGCTCCTACGGCGCCTTCGCGGCTTGACGAATGCAGTACAGCCGCGCCGATGTGCGAATCAACAGCCTATCTCCGACAACGGCAGGAGTCGCCATCGCCATGTCATCCTCGGCCAGCGCGTTCGTGTGCAGCAATTCGAACTCGTCTCCCGCTTTTAGTACAAACGTCACACCGTCTTCGTTGAGGCAGAATACTTTACCGTCATAGGCCCATGGCGACGAAGTAAACGCTCGGCCATTCGGCAGTCGTTGCATGCCAAAGATCTCTTTGCCGTCCCGCGGATCGTAGCAGGCGATGAGTCCTCGATCGTAGAGCACGTACATTCGGTCATCGTAAACCAGCGTCGTCGGGTTGTAGGGCGCGGCGGCGGGTTGGCACCAAGCGATGGAATCGTTCGACGTTTGACCATTCGTCAACGAAATATCTCCTTCCGCTCCGGGCCGAATGGCGTAGATCGGCCGAAGTCGATCGTTGACGTAACCCGAACTGAGAATGAGCAGGCCGTCGTACTGATACGGCGTTGCAATGGTGATGCTCGACATGCCCTTCATCGACCAGAGCAGATTACCATCCAGATCATAGGACCGCACAAGCCCCGAGCCCGGTGTGACAATCTCCGTGCGTTGGCCATTCTCCCAGACAAACGGGGTGGCCCAGTTGCTCTTCTCCTCGCGAGGGATGCGCCAGACTTCTTTCCCGGTCTTGGCATCCAAGGCGAGCAGATAGGACTCCTCTTCGTTGTCATTGACGACGTAAATACGATCGTGGTATAGCGCCGGTGACGCTGCCATTCCCCAGCCGAATCGGGTTGCGTGGGGCGGCATCTCGACCTTCCAGATTTCTTGACCGTCGAGGTCGAAGGCAAAGATGCCCAAATTCCCAAAGTAACAATAGACTCGTTCGCCATCCGTTACGGGCGTCTCGGATGCAAAGCTGTTTTTGATGTGGATCGTTGACTCCGGCAGACCTTCGTGGACTTGCCGCACCCAGCGAACATCGCCCGTCTCGAGGTCGAGGCAATATACCTTCCACTGGTGGACCGACGTGGGTGGCTTCAGTCGCTCGCCGCCGAAGTACAGTCCCTTCTTCGGCTCTTCCGATTCGCCGCTGTTGACGACCGTCGTCAGGAAGACGCGGGTTCCCCAAACGATTGGCGATGACCAACCCCGGCCGGGAATATCCGACTTCCAAGCAATGTTTTCCGCAGCCGACCAGTGATCGGGAAGGTTCCCACTGTCACCAACTCCCCGCGCGTCGGGGCCGCGGAACTGAGGCCAACGATTTGGCTGATCTCCCTTAGCGTTCGTCCGTGGCGGTTGGGTCGCCTCGTTGTTCTCCGCGCGGATAGGCGATGCATGGATTGCGACGAACAACATGGCCGCGAGCAGTGGTTCACGTCTCACACCAAGCTCACCCCAGTGCAGCGATCTTGAAAGCATCGAGCGGTGCTCCTGTGCCGAACGGAAACCATCGGCTCATCAAGCATCATATCTTGCGGCTGAGCTGGCGAGAATCGTTGTCGGCACGATATGAAGCGCGCCGCAGCGATACTCAAGAAGCTGTCGTCGCGGGTGCAGCCGCTGGGGGCGGCGTCACCTTGGGCGACATGTCGTACAACCGCAAGACGCCGTCGGCATGGGCGATGGCCAGACGAAATCCGTCGGGATGTAACGCCAGATCGCGAGCGCCGGCTGGCAGCTTGAACGTGAAGAAGGGGTTCGGCTCGGCGGGCGTGAAAAACCACAATGCGCCGCCGTGCTGGCCCCCCGCCACCGCTATGATGAAACCGGCCGGATGGAAAGCCACCGACCAAGCCACCCCCTGAAAATTGTCCTTGGGGCGCAACACCTGCTTGCGCTCACCCGTGGCCCAGTCGAAGAGCGCGACGACGGCGTTTCCGATTCCTGCGAAGGCATTGCTCACTTCCGTCACGCCAGCGCAGGCGAGCCACGTGCCGTCGGGGCTGAACGCCATGCCGCGGGCACCGCCGATATCCGCATGAAACCCGGAGTCATATTTCCAGAGCAGCGAACCATCGAGTTGCCGCACCACCGTGCCCGAGGAGAGATCCCAATGTTTGACGACTCCTTTCAGGTCGCAGCTTGCCAGTTGGCCGCCGCTAGGATGAAAGGCGACGTTGTAGACATGGCTTTCGTGCCCCGGCAATTCTCGCAGTAGTTTGCCGTCGGCGGCGCTATGCAGCCGCACGAAACGGTCGTTGCCGCAGGTCGCAAACGTCGCGCCGTCGGGACTGGCGCTCGCGGCTCGCAACCAACCTTGATGGGCGGGAATCTGGTAAATGGGAGTTGTCGCGCCGTCGGCCCAGCGCCAAGCGCAGAGCTTGCCCGCATAATCGCCCGTGGCCAGCAGTTCGCCGGCCGGTTGGAAGGCCATCGCACGCACCCAACTCTCGTGCCCGGCCAGAGCGACCTTGTTATCGCTATCGATTTCCCAACGCACGACGAGATTGTCTTCCGCTCCGGTGAAGATGTAGCGTCCGGTGCGATCGATACGACAGGCGAAGAGCGGACGGTCGTGCTTGAACTCTTTGACCTGCCTCACCTGCGTCGGATCGGGCACGGGCGGCGGACTGGCGGTCGGTTGCTCTTCGCTCATGCCAACAACTCCTCGATGGCTTCGCCCGCCGGGTCGCCGATCGGGATCGGGCGGTTCAACCCCGGGTAGTTCGCCGTTCCATCGGTCCCGACGGCACGCAAGTATGTGTGGAACAAGTGCCGCGCGTCGACTTCGCGATCGACCACCGCCGTGCCGTTCTCGTTGGTCTTGCCGATGACCGCTCCCTTTTGAAGGCCACAGCCGGCCAACATCACCGACCAGGCCTTGGACCAATGGTCGCGGCCGAACAGATGATTGATCTTGGGCGTGCGGCCGAATTCAGACATCACGATCACGAGCGTGCTGTCGAGCATGCCACGCTGCGCCAGGTCGTCGATCAGCGTGGCGAAGGGACGATCGAACTCGCCGAGTTGCTCGATGTGGAAATCGAAGTTCTCCGAATGTGAATCGTAGTTCGTGTGCGTCACCTTGACGCACGTCAGCCCTTGCTCCAACAGCCGGCGGGCCAGCAGGCAATGCCGGCCGAAATCGTGGCTGCCGTAACGCTCCTGGTCCTGGGCCGACTCCTTCGTGACGTCGAACACGTCGGCCCGTTCGACAAGTTGCCGCGCCTGATCGTAGGAGGCGCCATAGGCCTCGGTTTCCGCGGTGCGGCGACGGGCCGTGAACCGCTGATTGGCCTTCAACCGAACGTCATTCCTCTGTTGATCGGCGGCCGGCGTGAGGTCGCCCGGCCGCAGTAGATTGGCCGGAGGCTGTCCGTTGCCGATGGTGATCGACGCGAACTTCGGTCCCAAGAAGGCCGCATCGGCCTTGTTCACGCCGCCCCCACCCGGTTGGATGTGAACATAGCCGGGCAGGGCGCTCGTGGGTGGAGCAACCAGCCGCGAAACCACCGAACCCAGGGCGGGATAACGTTGGGCCGGACTGTCGCGGCGCCCCGTCTCCATGAACACGGCTCCCTTGCCATGATCATCTTCCGCCGTATTCACCCCGCGCACCAGACACAGACGGTGCATCTGTTGCGCGGTGAACGGCAGGAGCTCGCAGATGTGCGTGCCGGGAACACTGGTCGGGATCGCGCGAAAGGGTCCGCCGGTGTCGGTGTTCGGTTTCGGATCCCAAGATTCCAGTTGGCTCAGGCCACCCGCCATGAAGAAGATGAGTACTCGCTTTTGCTGGGCAGCCAGGTCGGCGGCCAGCGCGGGCTGTATGAAATGGCTCAAGCCCGCGACATGGGTCAGTCCAGCCCCGGCGCCCAGCATGCCGGCCAACAGGCTGCGGCGCGACAAACAATGCTCCGGTGCTCCGCACGTAAGATAACGCTCCATGTCGTGTTCCCTTCCTCAATGATTGAAGCGGAATTCATCCGATGCCAAGAGTGCCCAAATCCATTCTTGAATCGCGGCGGGGCGGTCTTGCGCCCTGGCTTGTAGGCAGGCCGTAAACTCAGCCGCTTCCTCGGCCGTCGGCAGCCGCGAGAGAACGCACAGATAGAGTTGCTCGGCGACGGCAGCCGGTTCGGTCACACGATTCAGCCGATCAACCAGGTTGCCCGCCTGCGGCGCGATCCACGATCGCAGCACGCCACCGTTGGCCATGAACAGCGTTTGTTCCAGGGTCGATTGAAAGTCTTGTTCCGGCTGGCCCGCCTGGCCGGCAAAGACACCGACGAACCCCGGCAGGTTTGCGGCCACCTTCTCGTGAAGAGTCGCTTCATTCAATGTCGGACCAAGTGACGCCCGATAGACGTCGGTGATGCCGGTCGCTTGTAGCGCGGCGAGCCCCAGTTGCTCGGCCGACAGGGGCTTGAGCGGTGCCACGGCGAAGGCTTCGGCCGCCAGAGCCTCGACGCCCGGTGGCAACTCGCTGGAGCGCTGGTAGGTTTCGCTGAGTGCCAGCTCACGCAAGAATGCCTTGATGTCGAATCCCATTACCGCAAACCGCTCGCCCAAAAGATCGAGCAGCGCGGGATGTGAAGGAGGGTTGGCGTCGTGCTGCATGTCGAGCGGATGGACGAGCCCCCGGCCCATCATCAGGGCCCACAATCGATTGGCGATGTTCCGGCGAAACGCCACGTTCTCGCCGCGCGGCAAGACAACGGGTAACTGCGATCTCCGGCTGTACTTGGGTATGGGACGTACGTCATCGGCCGGCGCGACCGCATATTCCTGTCCTTTTTCGAATTGCGGCTCGTCCGCTTCCTTTTCACCGGGCAGATGGGGCCGTGCCGGCTGATCGGTCGCGTTCGCGACGAACACGGACTTGAAGGCCACGTCCCCCTCTGCCTTCTCGGCAAAGACAACTGCTTTGGGCTCGGTCTTGGGCGTGAACAGGAAACTGCGATTGAAAAACGCCAACAATCCGTAGTAATCCGTCTGTAGATAGGTGGCCACCAGCGGGTGATCGTGGCACTGGGCGCATTGCATGTCGCGACCGAGAAAGAGACGCCCCACGTCGCGGGCGAGCAGATTCGGCTCGCCACCACGATCGAGATAAAAGCGAGCCGCGGGTCGCAGATTGGGGTCGGCTCCGTCGGCCGCCAGGATCTCCCGTACGAGCGCATCCCACGGCTTATTCGCGGCGAACGCGTTTCGTAGGTACTCCTCCCACGGTGCCTGTCCCACGTGTTGGGCCGGGCGGCGTTCCATCAGCACCACATCAAACACACGCTGCATCTGCCGCGCGTATTCCGGGCTGTTCAACAACCGATCGACGAGCTGCTGCCGCTTGATGGGCGACTTGTCGTCGAGGAAGGCCTTGGCCTCACCCAATGTGGGAATGCTGCCAGTCAGGTCGAGATAAACGCGGCGTAGAAACTCAGCGTCGCCTGCCCGTGCGGCCGGTGCGATACCCTTGGAGGCAAGGGCAGCACCGATTTGTTGGTCGACGAGCTCGTGCAGCGGCGCGGCGGCCGGTGGGGCAGGCCGAGGCGCTTCATCTGCTGAACAAACGAGCGCGGGAACGAACGGAAGCAGCCGTGCGAGCATGGCTGCCAACCATCGGACTCGATTTTGCGCAGGTAGGCTGGACTTCATTGCTGTTCGGCCCCTTCCGAGCACGGTGGGATCTCGTAGGCGAACGAGCGTCAGGTAGGCACTGCCGCCATTGTGCCGCATTGCACCTGCTCAGGCAATGGAAATCATTGGCGGCGAATTGTTCGCGCTCGATGGAAATCGGTTGGCCTTTCGTGCTGCGACACCGAGATCAAGGTCCTTAATCTGGGCAGCGAAGAAGAAAGCGGCGACAAGTCTCGACGATCACGTCTTTGGGCGATGGCGCACCGGCGAACGCCGCGGTCGTCGAAAAGAGATCCATCGTGTTGGCCAATTCGCTCGTCACCCTCGGCTCGATGCGGCACGGCCATCACGCGCCGCCGTTCCGGGTGCCGCCCTTGCCATCGTGCAGCGGGACCGGCGCTGCCGCCTTGGTCGCATCCCCTCATCCAGATTACCATCGATGAGGTGACAAGCTATCGAACCATCGCGGCCTTCCTGACCCCGGCCGATGCGGACAGTCTGTGCGGCGAGTTGCTGGCGCGTGGCCTTAGAGCGACGGTGCTTGCGGCCACGGAATCGTCGAGAAGCGTGTTCGAAGTACAGGTCGACAAGATCGACTACCGAGAAGCGAGCTCCTTCTTCGCGGAGGCTCGCCGGCCCAAATGGTCTCCAGACGACAAGCAGTTCAGCCTGCGAACCGTGTTGGCGTTGGTCACCGGTGTATGCGTGGTTCTGGCACTCACGCGCCGGTTCGGCTTCTTGTCCGCCTTCCAGGGGTTGCTGTTCGCCTCGGTCGGCGTGTTCTTTCTGGCTGGCGGCGTTCTGCTCTTTCAGCGAACTCGGGCAAGTCGACGATGGCCGAGCGTATGCGGCCGGATCGACGATTCACACCTCGAGTTCGACGACGAGGGTTACCACGTCCACATCACCTACCGATTCTGCGTGTCTGGTCACGAATATCATTCGGAAGCGGTGAGCTATTCGGGCGTGAACGTGGCGTACGAACCGATGCGACAGCGGATTGTCCGCTATCCCAAGGGTCTCGAAGTCAACGTATTTTACGACCCACGGCACCCGAGGATCGCCGTGCTCGAGCGCGGCGGCCACTTGTTCATCGCATTGTTCGTCGTCGTGTTCGGCCTGGGCTTCAGCATCTTCGGGATCGCCTGCTTCTTCGGGATGCTCGGGTGAGCCGACTCGCTCTCGATCACCTATGATCATTCGCATCTTCCGGCGCGGGGCTGCCATAGCACCCCGGCTCGGAGTGGCCCAAAGTTACCAGTACACTGAACTCGTACCAAAGCCGTAGGGAGTTGTGGTCGGACATCACGCCCATCGCGCGGCGAGAGCGGCTACCTGCCAGGACGAGGTGCCTCTGGTGTTTCGATCGGTCGGGTATCAGCATGAGCCTCGGTTGCCCCGTAGGCGATGACAAGGCGAAGTGACCAGGTGCTAACGGTGCCTGACAAAACCGAAAGCCGGAGCGCCGTGGGCGAAGAATCGGCCGTGAAACGCCGATTTTTAAAGCGTGGGATCGGGTTTTGTCGGTTGCTCCGATAAGGCGAGTTAAGAGCGGTTGACAAAACCCGGAAGCCGGAGCGCCGCGGGCAAAAAATCGGCCGTGAAACGCCGATCTTGTGAAGCTCGATCCGGTTTTGTCGGTTGCTCTAAGACGCCGGCGGGATAGCGGGGTATTGCTGAACGACGACGTTTATCGGTTCTATTCGAGCCGCTGAGCAGTTCTTTCCTCGCCCGATTCCGACCGGACCGTCGATTATCGCCCCCTTTCTTGGGGCACGCAGTTTTGGACCATTCCCATTTGGCGCTTGAACCCCTCTCAGCCCCGACTTACACTCGACTAATGCTGGAAAACGCCCTCCAGCGAATACGCCCTGCCGTGCCGGTCTATGGGCCGGCGCAAACCCGCCTCGCAGAACTGAAGAGAGACCCGTCATGAAATCGATGTTCTTCCGGCTGTCGTCGCTCGTCATCCTTGCGATTGGCGTTGCTCAAATGTCGGAGGTTCAGGCTGCACATCCCTTCGGGGGCCCGGTCGATGCGTTCGAGCTGCTGAGAAAGCTCGACACCAATGGCGACAATCGGCTGTCGGAAAAGGAATTCATGGGCGAGAAGGCGGGCTCGGCCAGAGTTAAGGCGCGGAGGCAGTTCCGGAACCTCAACAACAACGGCGATGACTTCTTGAGCTTGTCGGAGCTGAGGCGGGCGAACTAGCCTCCGACGGAAATGCGAAGATAGAGCGATCTGCTCCGCCGGGCACGTCCTTCGCTTGTGTTACCGCTTCATCGAGCGCCTTGCATATCTGCCGCGGCAGCATGGCGGGCGGTAGCTGCGATTTTGGTCTCGGGGCAGGAACCCGGATAGAATGACCGCATGGCCACGCGGTTTCAATTCTATGACGCCCGGCCCGAGGACCAAGGCACGCGTCAACTCATCCAGGTCCACGTCGATCGGCTTTTGCGCCAATGCCGTGAGATACCCGTGGCGTACTGGCCGCACCTCGTCAATCGAGCTTGCCAACGACTGGCGGATCGGGGAGCGGACGACACGATCGTCCGGCGCATTTACCGCCGGACCGTTCGTGAACTGAGGCTACGAGCCTGGCCATGAGCCGACGGTTTCAGTTCAGCTTGAAGCGGTTGCTCATGAAAACGGGGACGGGCGCCGCCTCTCGCGTTGACAATGCACGGCTAATTGCCAGCTCGGTCGAGCCGGTTGACGAGCACTACAATGTCTCCGGGCAGGGGCTGCGAGCCGAGAAGACGTCGGGACTCACTACGGAAGATCTGCCAAACGTCGCCCCCGACGCGATGGCAGGCAAGAGCGGCCAACGTCACTACGTCTTCACCCCAAAGGTCGCCGCGGACTGCCTCGACTAGGAAAGCCTGGTCGACGTCGGCGGGCTCGGAAACGATGGCTTTCGCCAGTCGGTGGGCGAGCCGCAATTCCGGCGAGTTGTCCGTAGGAGAAGGCAACGAATCGAGGAGTGAATTGCCGGCCGCACGATCGCGGTCGGCAAGAGCGGCATAGAGGACGGCCATGAAGGCGCCGGCATCGTCGGGTGATTTCTTGAGCGTCGCCAGCCCATCTTCAGCGGCACTCCGGCAGAGCTTGCGAGCAAGGTCGATCAGGTCCTTCAGTTCCGCTTTGTCGGCCAACACGCGGTCGGCTTCGGTGAGGGTCCAGAGCGAGCGGAGCACGACCGCCTTCGACGGCCCCTGGAGCAGCTCGACGGTCTCCGGTTGTTTCCAGGCAAACTCGAGCTCGCTCAGCGCTTCGAGATCGAGTCGACCGGCGAGCGCTGAGGCGAGAAGTTGCCAACCGAACTCGGTATGCGCCAGCGCCGTCTTCCGGCGGCGTTGGCCGGCGAGTTGCTTTTCGTTCTCGGCTGCGTTCACCGTGGCGCGTTTGGTGGTGATCTTGTGCAGTGCCGCCAAATCTGCCGGCAGCTTGGCCTCGGAATCGGCCAGCGCGGCGAACAGCCGCCCGGCTCGATCGTGCAGCGAGCCATCGCCGAAGAGCATCAACTGACCGGGCGCGAACCATGTGGCCGAAACGACGTCGGCGCCAAGGTGTTTGCGTACTGCCTCGACGAAGTCGCTGGCCGCCTTTCTGTAGGCAGCCAACTTGACGTTGTCATCGCCGGCGAGTTCCTCATCGATGGGAATCGCCATCGAAGTTACGTCGTAAACCCAAGCCGACGTGCCAGGGCGGCGGCGCGCCGTGCCGGCCACGATGGTATCTCCGTCGACCCACCAATCCAGGCGTTCCGGCAACAGGAGCCAATCCAGTGCGTCGGTGACCGTTGCCCCGCGCAGGTCGAGGAAGGGGATTCGAAGGGCGCGATCACCCGTGAGCGACTTCGCGTCGTCGAGGCTGCCGGGCAATAGCCGTACCTTCATGCCAGTCGCTTTGGCAAGGTCGCCGAGCGCCGCATCGACTGCCCGGTCGCGGATGATCAGGTCGAGCTGTTTTCCGAGCGTCGGCGATTTTGCGATCAATGTTTTCACCTGATCGCGATGGGCGGCTTCCAGCGCATCCATCGCCTCGCTGGCAGTCCCGTCGTTGCCGGTTGCCGAAGCGAGAAGCCAGGCCCAGGCGAACTGGGCCTGAGCATCGGTCAGTCGGCCGTCTTTCTGTTGCTTGCGCCCCGCTTCCAGTGCCACCTGCGCCGCGTCGTTCAACGGTTTGGTTTCTTCGCCTGGTGCCAATGCCGCCCGCGCAAGTGCATCCCTGCCGTCGCGCTTCGCCAGGTCACGAACTTCCATCTCCGTGACGATCGACTCGCTCAATCGTTTGGCCGATTTCGATCGCTCGCCTGACATGGCGGGCATTGCGGGCTTGCTAACCATACCGCCGAAGCCCCCGCCGGCCGTTGCGGGAGCAGCCACGCCACGCCCGAGTGCATTCCGCGGGGCGGTGTCACCCCGGTGCCGGGCGCGGTTGTAGCGCGCTCCGGCCGGCGCCTTCTCCAAAGCAAGACGATCGTAGAAGAAGGCGGGGGCACCCGCTTGTTTTTGAGCCGCCCTAGAGCTGAGCTGCCGCAGGTCGGCAACCTCATCCGCCTCGCCGTCCGAACCGAAGAAGCCTTCCCAACGGGTGCCTTCAGGCAGAGGTACGGGCACGAGCATCCGCCGAGGTGGCCGCGCCGGCTCGGCGACTGGCGGCGAATCGCTATCGACGGCCACGAAGCTGGTGTACGGGCTCATCAGCCGGTATTGCAGTGCCAGGCCGGTCACTTCTTCTTCGACCGCCGGCGAGCCCTGATAGTAGGTCTGCTGCATCAGATCTTCGATCTTCTGTCGAGCCCACACCTTGGCCAGCACGTCGTGGGCGGGCTCTTCGTGCGGTGCCTTGACCGCAACCTGCCAGCTCGTCGGCTTGCCTTCCACCTCTCCGTTGACCGTGAGTACCGTGTCGCCCGACGCGGCATAGCGCCCATAGACGACGACGGGGCTGCCCGACCAGAGTTCCGGCAACCGAGCCGGAAACGTTTGCGAAACCCGCAAGGCGCCATAATCGATGTGCACCTTGGCGAGTTGGGCCCGTTGAATACGAGTCATGATTTCTTGCGTCAGGCTGGCCGTGTCATCGCCGAGCCCCAGTGTGCGTCCCATGCCGCCTCCCTGCCGTGCAACTCCGTCGATCAGGAACATGTTGGGGGATGAACCGATACCCAAGCACCAGAAACGGATGCGATCACCGCACTCCTTGCCCACGTGCTCGATGATTTCGGCTTCGTTGCCGATGTAGCCGTCGGTGAGCATGACGACGATCCGCATCCGTTCCTTGTCGAGCGGCTCGTCGATGGCCAGCTTCACGCCCTTGAGCATCTCGGTGCCACCGGCGCCCTGTAAGCCCTGCGTGAAATTGAGCGCACGGCCGATGTTGGCCGCATTCACCGGCACGGGCTGGGGGAAGAGCTTTTGCGCGGCGCTGGCAAAGGTGATGACCTGCACCGTGTCGACCGGACGACACAGTTTGAGCATGTTCTGCATGGCCTCGACGACCTTGGCCGTCGGTTGCCCCGACATCGACCCCGAAACATCGACCAGAAACACCATCTCGCGGGGTGGCGATTTGGTCAGCCGCTCGTCCTCGCGCGGCTGGATCATGAGCATGAAATAGCCGCTGCCGGAGCGCGCGGCGTCGCTGGCCTTCGCGTCGGTGTGGGTCAGGAGGGCCACTTCGGGCTTCTTGCCGGAGACCTTGTAGCGCAGCACGAAGTCTTTGTTCGGAAGTTGGTCTTCGGACGACAGGACGACTTTGGCCTTTTGGTCGTCGGCCCGCTTGACGTCGGCCTTGTGGTTGGCGACCGCGAGATCTTGCACTGGCACGCCCGCATCGAGTTGGACCGCCAACGAGATGTCGTGTCCGTTGCGATTGCCCGGTTTGAGCACGGGTGGGTTGATTCGCGCAGCGTCGGGCACGCGCGAGGTATCGGGCACGTTGCCCGACGTCTTGCCTTGCAGTTCCGGCGGCAGCGGAGCCGGCGAACTCGTGGCCGAGCCTGGGTTGTAGCGCGGCCCAACCACCATCGGAAAGCGGAACTCGTAAGTCCCCACGTCATATTCCAGGACATCGACGTACGAGATCTCGATGACCACTTCCTGGCCAGGAGCAATATTGCCGACCGATTGCGTGAAAATGTTCGGCCGCTCTTGCTCCAGCAGGGCCGCGGTTTGCCCTGCCAGCAGGGCCTGTTCGTAGATCTTTCTCGCATCGCCTCGGCGCTTGATGACGCCGACGATCTTGCGATCACGCAGCGTCATAGTCATGGCATCGACAGCCGATTTGTGCGGCAACGGAAAGACGTAGACTGCTTCGATCTTTTCCTTCAGCGGATTGTGGAACGTCTGCTTGACGTTCACGCGGGCGATGAACCCCGAGATATCCGCGCTCACGTGGGTGTGCTTCAACGGGCATTCGACTACGGTGCCGTCGGGTTTGACCACGCGCAGCGCACCCTGCGTAACGTCCTTCTCCAATCCAGCTTGGGGCTGTTCAACGGGAGCGGAACCGGCCCGTACTCGACCGGATGACAGACTGCCGATGGCCAACAGAAGGTACAGAGCACCGAAACCGGGCCGCCTGACATCGAGCAACATGACTGAGTTCTCCGCTTACCGAGGAAGGTGTCGCCAAGGTTTTGACGCCCGACCGCGAACAATAGTTTCACGGACTCGCGAAGAATCTGGTGGCGCGGCGTTGATCCGATTGACGCAGGCACTTGAAACCACGAAGGTTTCGGAAAACTGGAACAACAACGAATGCCGCCCGAGCTTTGGTGGAAATAACGACCGGCGATCATTGCGCGCGGCGTCGAATCGTCATAAAATGGCTGACCGAGGGGCTCGAAACCGAAGAGCTTTACGATGAATAAATCCACTGAGTATCGTTACAACCGCCTCACCTGGCCGGAGATGAACGATGCGATCGCCGCGCAGAAACTTGTTATTTTGCCCACCGGCTCGACCGAGCAGCATGGTCGCCACCTTCCCTTGGACGTGGATGTGTTTCTGTGTGAGTCGGTGTGCCTGGAGGTCGGTCGCCGGGCTGCCGATCGGGTGTTGGTATTGCCGCCGATCTCCTACGGCTTGAATCTGCATCACATCGATTTTCCGGGCACAATCCATATCGAGCCCGAAACGTTCATCGCCTTTTGCTTGAATATCACCAAGAGCGTGGCCTATCACGGCTTTCAAAAAATACTGTTGGTCAATGGCCACGGTTCCAATGCGCCCTTGGTCGACCTCGTTGCGCGCAAGACCGTGCTCGCGACGAATTCGCTGTGCTTCGCAACCGGCTACTATCAGTTCTTGCTCGCGGCATTCGAAAAAGTTCGGGAGTCGAAGGTCATCGCCCATGCCGATGAATTCGAGACGTCACTGTATCTCCACTTGGCGCCCGAGCGGGTGAAGATGGATCTGGCGGTCGAAGACAACGACCGGATGGGGCGGTTCACCAGCAGCGACAGCACCGGCAATTATCCGGTGCGCTTCAACGACTACTGGGGCCGCTGGACCGAAACCGGAGTGCACGGCGACGCGACCAAGGGCACGGCGGAAAAAGGGCGCGTGTTGTTCGAGGCCGCAGTTACTGGCATGTTAGAAATGGTCGACGAGTTGCGCGCGTGGCCGATCGAACAGCGTCGCGACATGCACAGAGTCGCTGTTCAGTCACAGATTCATTGGTGAGTTGCCTCGCGTCGAGGATCTCTTCGGCCGCCGGGAAGCGCGAGCTTATGCCGGGTTGGATACCAGCGCTACCCGATGTGAGCACGCTGATTGGCTCGTGTGGGGAGAGCTGATCGCGCGAAGTGCGACTTGGAAGCCGCCCGGTGGCAAGATGACGGAAAACTACGAGCAAAGCGGCGGTGAACGACAAGAATGCCTGCGATTCGATGCCGACACGGCGCAACACTTGCTCCAACAGAAGGATCGCGTGCGTGCTCATCAGCCAACCTTCGAACGAACCCTGGCACAGCAATGGGGACCATCTACACGATCCGTAATGCGATTCAACAGCGACTCGATATGGGCGAAAGTTATGCGGCGATTGCCTCAGCCGCTGGGATAAGCCCGCGTTCGGTATCGCGCTGCCATCGAGGCGAGCCATCGAAATCCGGTACCGTCGATCGGCTGGCCAGGCATTTTGGAATCGCCTTGATCGGGCAGCGCGACGCCAAACACGAGGCAGCGGTGCCCAAAGTGGCCCGTGCTGGCGAAATCCCGTCGCCCGCTAAGCGTGCCAGGGCCACGAAGCAATTGAATGCCGTCCAGCGCGCTGGAGCGGGCGGTGGAAGCATGAAATCGGCGGGCGGTGTCGCCGGCGGCGTGCCGAGACCGTCTCGGCCGACGCGTTGAGCGGAAATCGACACTTCGCGCAGTGTTTTCTTGGCGGTCATTCGTCGGCCGGAGTCGCCAACTCCGGCAGAGGAGCCGGCAATACCGCGGGCTCCTCATGGCCTGCTTCGTGCCGCTCGGCGGACCTGCCGGGAAGTCTCTCGATGGGTGAATCGATCTGGTGCTCCCGGATTCGTGCCAGCAGGCGACAGATTTCTTCCCACTCTTGCTGCGTGAGGTGGTATCGATTGCGCAGTTCTGCATGGTGATCGGCGCCTGCCGCTTCGGGATCCACATCCCTGAGTGCGTCTACGGTCAAACCATAATCGTTCCGACCACAAATGTGCTCCAGCGCGGTGATATATGGCAACGTCGCCAGCGAGTCGGTACCCGCGTCGGCGGCGATTTGACCGCTCACATCGGCGAACGAGTTTCCGGCGGTCGTCAATTCGCCTTGTTTCGTGAGATGGAAGGTGACCGTCTTGCTGCCCTTCGCCGGCGGGTCGTGAAGAGCGTAGTCCAAGATGGCCAGCGTCAGTTTCGACAGTTCGTCGCTCCCGCCGGGAAGAATCCATACCCTCACCTCGCCGTGGCGGCCGACTGCCGATCCGTGTATCTCGGGTAGGCACTTGGCGCACCCGATTGCGAGCCAGTTCGTGGCGTCGAGACAGTCGATCGTGACGATACCTTTGTGGTCGTGCTGGTCGACCCGCACATCCGGGTCGCCCGTGTAAAAGTTGCGGAACAGTCGTTCGCAGTTCGGACAATCAGCCCGCAATGCCCGGCGACAATGCACCGCAATCACGCGTTGGTAAATGCAACGCATCAACTCGAGTTTTCGTGGATCGTTCACCGGCGTCAATTGCCAGGCTTCCTGCGTCTGATACTGCACTACCCCGGTCAACGACAACGCCATTTGATCGCTGAACGTCGTCGTTCCCTGGCTGGCATAGGCGAAGAACGGCAGCGACTCCTGGTCGGACGCAAACCGAGCCAGGTTGTCTAACACTTGCTGCTGGTAGATATCCGCCAGGGTGCGGACCTGACGGCCCGTTTTGTGACGAAGCTGCGCGGCGCTACAGCCGGCGATCGCCACTAGCGTGGCTACCACGCCCACGACTCGAATCATGGATTCCCTCCCATCGAGAACGCGGACGGGCAACGCCGTCAAAGGCAGCCCGACAACGTGCCGCGAAAGCAACGTGCCGCGAAACGAGCGAAGTATCGTCCCCTTCGTTTCGAGACTTGAATCAATCGCATCGGTAGGCCCGCGCCCGCGAGAGCCGGGTTGGGCGAAAGTCGTACTGAAACCGCGATTAAGATCAGCAACTTCGGTTCGAGACGCAGGCTGGTTGCCGATTAGCGCAAAGAGTGTGGGAGCAGATTTTGGTCACACGTGGATCGCGAGCGTTCACCAGCGCCGCGCCCTGGCACAACGATCCCCCATTTTTCCCTTCCGGTGCGGTCTTTGCACTACCGGCCGCCCATCTTCTGCTTTCTCCAACAAAGGATTGGGCAATGGCCGAAACAACTGCGGACATTATGATCGAGCGGCTTATCGCCTGGGGTGTCGACACCGTATTCGGCATACCTGGGGACGGCATCAACGGCATCATGGAGGCATTGCGAAAGAAGAAGGAACAGGTTCGATTCGTCCAGGTCCGGCACGAAGAGGCAGCGGCCTTTATGGCCTGCGCGTATTCCAAGTTCACCGGTCGGCTGGGAGTCTGCCTGGCCACGTCCGGACCGGGCGCGATCCACCTGCTGAACGGTTTGTATGACGCCAAACTCGACACCACGCCGGTCCTGGCCCTGACCGGGCAGACCTACCACGACCTGCTCGGCACTCGCTTCCAACAAGAAGTGAATCTGCTGCAGCTCTACAGCGACGTGGCGATCTACAACCAGATGATCATGGGCCCCGAGCACGCTCAGCCGGTCATCGACGTGGCCTGCCGAAATGCCCTGGCCGAACGTGGCGTGGCGCACGTCACGTGCCCCAATGACTACCAGGAGATGCCGATCTCGAAGGCGCATTCCTCGATGATGGCGGTCAAGGGGCATACGTCGCACGAATGGCGGCCTCCCGTCTCGGTGCCTCCGTCGGCCGCGCTCGAATCGGCGGCTGCTCTGCTGAACGAAGGCAAAAAGGTGACCATGCTCATCGGGCAGGGCGCGATGGGGGCCGGCGATTTGGTGGAGAAGCTGGCAGACGCGCTCGCCGCGCCGGTGGTCAAGGCGCTGCTCGGCAAAGCCGTCATACCGGACGACTCTCCCTACACCACGGGCTATCTGGGCCTCATCGGCACGGCGCCATCCGACAAAGCGATGGAAAACTGTGACACGCTGCTCATGGTCGGCACGAGCTTTCCATACATGCAGTACTTGCCCAAGCCTGGGCAGGCAAAGGGAATTCAGATCGACCGCGATCCGCGCCGTATCGGACTGCGTTACCCTGTCGATATCGGGCTGGTGGGCGACGCACGCGCCACACTCGCGGCACTGCTCGCGCTGATTAAGCCCAAGCAGGATCGCAAATTCCTCGAGCAGGCGCAGGAGGGGATGCAAGAGTGGCGCGAGATGATGCTCAAGCGCTCGAGCCGCGACGATATGCCCCTCAAGCCGCAGGTCGTGGCACGGCATGTCAGCGAGTTGTTGGCCGACAATGCGATCGTCACCTGCGATTCGGGAACGATTACCACCTGGGCCGCTCGGCATATCAATATGCGTCGGGGCATGATGTTTTCACTCTCGGGCACGTTGGCGACGATGGCGCCGGGGCTGCCCTATGCGAACGCCGCACAGATCGCCTATCCCGACCGCCAGGTGGTGGCCTTCGTCGGGGATGGCGGATTTACGATGCTCGGCTGCGAGTTCATTACGGCCGTCAAGCATAAGCTGCCCATCAAGGTCGTCGTGATCAAGAACAATGTGCTGGGACAGATCAAGTGGGAGCAGATGATCTTTCTAGGGAACCCGGAATACGGCGTCGAACTGGAGCCGGTCGATTTCGTGAAGTTTGCCGAGGCCTGCGGAGGCGTGGGGTTCCGCGTCGAGAAACCGGAGGAAGTACGGCCCGTGATGCAGGCGGCATTCGCTTCGACGCGGCCGACGCTCATCGAGGCGGTGGTCGATCCGTTCGAGCCGCCCATGCCGGCGTCGGCCACTCCCAAGCAGGCGCTGCATTTGGCAGAGTCGCTGATGCGGGGCCAGCCCCATGCCGGCAAGATCGCGACCACGATCTTCCGCGACAAAGTGTCCGACTTGACCAAGTAAGTAGCGGGCGGCTGTTAAGGGAGGACGTGGTCCTCGGGCCGCCGACATGCAAACGAGGGAGAAAATGCCCGAAGTCGTTCAGAGGCCCGCTATTGTCAAGGATCTGGTCGTCGATGTGATCGAGGGCATACGCCTTTACTCGCGCCGGCATTCGGATGAAACCTTCACACTCAATGCGTCGAGCCGCGAACGTGGGCCGATCGAGCGGATGGCGGACGCCTTGCAGCGCAAGGGTTACGGGGTGAAACGCGAGACATTCGTCCTCGATGCCAAAACGCATTTCGACCTGGAAGCAACGTGGTTGGGAAGCGGCGACCCGCCTTACTCGAAACCGTAAGAGCCTGTCGGAGAACCGGCAGCGCGGTGTTGCACCGGCGGCTCCTTTGACAGGCTCTAAAAAGTGTGGGCATAGCCCTGGGAAACGCACCATGATCGTGGGCAGTGCCCCACCTTACCCAAAGAGGCAGCCATGAGCGTGCAATCGGCGCCGCAGAAACCGGCCGAGGTGGATTACAAAAATGCCGCGGCCGCGGTCGATGCTCAGCAACTGGCGGCGCGACTCGCCCGTGAACTGCGCGGCGAGGTTCGCTTCGACGACGGTTCCCGCGCGCTGTATGCCACCGATGGGTCGAATTACAGGCAGGTTCCGATCGGTGTGGTCCTGCCGCGGGATGCCGCCGACGTAGAAGCGACCGTCGCTCTCTGTCATGAATTCGGCGCACCGATTCTCGGGCGAGGCGGGGGCACGAGCCTGACGGGAGGTTGCTGCAATGTGGCCGTCGTCGTCGACATGTCGAAATACATGCACCACATCGTCGAACTCGATGCGGAGCGCAAGCTGGCCCGCGTGCAACCTGGGTTGGTTCTCGACAGCCTGCGGACGAAGGCCGAGGAGCACTATCTGACGTTCGCTCCCGACCCGTCGACGCACAACCATTGCTGCATCGGCGGCATGCTCGGCAATAACTCCTGCGGTATTCATTCGATGATGGGCGGCCGCACGGTCGACAACATTCAGGAGTTGGAGATCATCACCTACGACGGCCTGCGGATGCGGGTCGGGCCGACGAGCGACGAGGAGTATGCGCAGATTGTGCGCGACGGTGGCCGCAAGGCCGAAATCTTTCGCCGACTGCGAAAACTGCGTGACGATTACGGCGATTTGATCCGCGAGCGCTACCCGAAAATTCCGCGCCGCGTGTCGGGGTACAGCCTGGACGAACTGTTGCCCGAAAACGGGTTCCATGTCGCGCGATCGCTCGTTGGCTCGGAGAGCACCTGCGTCCTCTTCCTGGAGGCCACCTGCAAGCTGATCCACAGCCCGCCGAAGCGGACACTCGTCGTATTCGGCTTTACCGATGTCGGTGCGGCGGGCGACTACGTGCCCGATGTCTCCGCCTATTCGCCGTTGGGACTTGAAGGTCTCGACGACCGGTTGGTCAACGATCTGCGCGCCAAATCGCTGCACATGAACCTGCTCCCTTACTTGCCCGAAGGGGATGCCTGGCTGCTCGTCGAGTTCGGTGGCGAAACGCAGGACGACGCCGACGCGCAGGCCAACAAGCTCGTGCGGCATCTGACCGGCCGGCCGCACGTCAAAGATTGGAAGATTTACACCGACAAAAAGGAAGAACGGATGGTGTGGCAGATCCGCGAAGCCGGTCTCGGTGCCACCGCACGCATTCCCAACAAGCCCGACAATTGGGAAGGGTGGGAAGACTCCGCGGTTCCGCCGGAGCGGGTAGGTGATTACCTGCGCGATCTGCGGGCGCTGCTAGACAAGCATAATTATCAGTGTGCCCTCTATGGGCACTTCGGACAGGGATGCATCCACACGCGAATCAACTTCGAATTCAAGACAGCGGAGGGCGTGGCGAACTACCGCCGTTTCATGTACGAAGCGGCCGACCTGGTGTTGAGCTACGGCGGATCGCTGTCGGGCGAGCACGGCGACGGCCAATCGCGGGCCGAGCTGCTCCCCAAGATGTACGGCGAGGAACTGATCGAGGCCTTTCGAGAATTCAAATCGATCTGGGACCCACAGTGGAAGATGAACCCCGGTAAGAAGGTAGACGCCTACAAACTCGACGACAACCTTCGGCTGGGTCCCGACTATCATCCGCTGCAAGTCAAAACGCATTTCAAGTATCCCGACGACCATGGCAGCTTTGCTTATGCCACGGAACGGTGTGTCAGCGTCGGCATCTGTCGCCGCGAAAAGGGCGGCACGATGTGCCCCAGCTATATGGTGACCAAGGAAGAGATGCACTCGACGCGGGGCCGGGCCCACCTGTTGTTCGAAATGTTGCAGGGGAGCCCCCTCAAGAAGGTCTGGAAGAATGAATCCGTGCGCGAGGCGCTCGATCTTTGCCTGGCTTGCAAGGGCTGCAAAGGCGATTGCCCGATGCAGGTCGACATGGCGACCTACAAGGCCGAGTTTCTGTCGCACTATTACGAGGGCCGGTTGCGGCCGCGACACGCCTACGCGATGGGGTGGATCTACTGGTGGAGCCGGCTGGCATCGTTGGCGCCTCCGCTGGCCAATTTCTTCAGCCAGACGCCGGGCCTCAGTGCGATTGTCAAATGGTTGGGCGGCGTCTCGCCAGAGCGACATGTGCCCCCGTTTGCCAATGAGAGCTTCAAGGAATGGTTCTTCGCGCGCGAGCCACGAAACATCGGTGCCGAGCGGGTGATTCTCTGGCCCGACACGTTCAACAACTACTTCCATCCCGAAGTGGCGAAAGCAGCCGTTGAGGTGCTAGAGCACATAGGGTGGGAAGTTGTCGTACCGCGTGCCGCGCTTTGTTGTGGCCGCCCCCTCTACGACTATGGCATGCTTAGCACGGCCAAGCGCATGCTGCGGCAGATTCTCGATACGCTGCGCGAAGAGATTCAGGCCGGTACGCCCCTCGTCGGGTTGGAGCCGAGCTGTGTGGCCGTCTTCCGCGATGAATTATGTGGTTTATACCCGATGGACGAGGACGCGAAGCGGTTGAAGCAGCAGACCTTTACGCTGGCAGAGTTTCTGGAGAAATACGCGCCGAATCAGCATTTTCCGCCGCTACGGCGGAAGGCGCTCGTGCATGGCCACTGCCATCACAAGGCGGTGATGAAACTCGATGCCGAAGACGGTGTGTTGACCAAGCTCGGTCTGAATTACGAGGTTCCCGACAGTGGCTGTTGCGGCATGGCCGGGTCGTTCGGATTCGAGGAGCAGCACTACGACATTTCCATGAAAGTCGGTGAACACAAACTCTTGCCCGCGGTGCGCGAGGCGGAGAAAGATACCCTCGTCATCGCGGACGGTTTCAGTTGCAAGCACCAGATCGCGGAAGGCACCGACCGACGCGCGTTGCACTTGGCGCAAGTATTGCAAATCGCTCTGCACGAGTCGCCGGACGGGCCGCCAGCCGGCTATCCGGAGACGCGTTATCCCGACGTGCGACTTGATGGTCCCGAACGGGAACGGGCTCTCGTAAAGACGGCTATCCTGCTGGGCGCCGGCGCTTTGGCGGCGGGTGCTCTGTGGTGGACGTGGAAAAAAGGCAAAAGGTAATCGAGGCAGCGACCCGCCCCTTGGCGCCACGCGACAAGGGCTGGCACGCATTAGGGCTTGTTTTTCACGTAGGCACTGGCTCCCTTCCTTGGGGAGGTGGGCAGGAGGCGGTATGTCCAGAGCGTCCCGACGAGAGGTAGTCGTCATCACCGGCGCATCGGCCGGCGTAGGCCGCGCGACAGCGCGCGAATTCGGGCGCCGCGGCGCATGTGTGGCATTGCTGGCGCGCGGCCCTGATGGACTGGAAGCGACGAAGCACGATATCGAAGCGCTCGGTGGCCGAGCCCTTTCCGTCCCGACCGACGTTGCTTTTGCCGACCAAGTTGAAGCGGCCGCCGAAAAGGCCGAGCGAGCATTTGGTCCGATCGACATCTGGATCAACTGCGCGATGGCCTCGGTATTTTCCCCGTTCGATCAGATGACGCCGGAAGAATACCAGCGCGTCATCGACGTGACCTTCATGGGGCAGGTACATGGTACGAGGGCTGCGCTGAAACGAATGCTCCCGCGAGATCGGGGCACTATCGTCCAGGTCGGGTCGGCGCTCGTCTATCGCAGCATTCCTCTGCAATCTGCCTACTGCGCGGCCAAGGCCGCCGTGCGAGGCTTCACCGATTCGTTGCGGACAGAGTTGCTGCATCGAAAGAGCCGCGTACACCTCAGCATCGTACAGTTACCTGGGCTGAATACTCCTCAATTCGATTGGTCGAAGAGCCGCATGCCCCACCGGGCGCAGCCCGTGCCTCCGATCTTTCAGCCAGAGGTGGCGGCTGACGCGATCGTCTGGGCGGCGCATCATCGTCGGCGCGAGGTCTGGGTCGGTCGTTCCTCGGTCAAGGCGATCCTCAGTGCGAAGATAGCGCCTTCGATTGGTGACTGGGTACTGAGCCGCGAGGGGTATTCCGGCCAGCAGACGGAGGAACCGGAGGATCCCGATCGGCCTGACAATCTCTGGGAACCGGTGGCCGGAGACCACGGCGCACACGGCCGCTTCGACGATCGCGCGATGAGCTTCAGCCCGCAATTCTGGCTCGACAAGCATCGTAGCTGGATCGCTCTGGCGGTCGGTGCCGCGGGAGTTACGTGGGCGGTGCTGCATGCAGCCAATGGCCGGCGCAAAGACGGAATTGCAAAACAAATCGCATCGTCACTGTTGAGAGCACAACCGTAGGGGCTCATAGATGGTCAACCGCTTTGCCTCTCCACGCATTATGTCCTTTCGCCAGTCTGGGCCGGGCGCGAAATGGCTGGCGCTCGGGGCCGGTGCCGTGCTCGTCGGAACCGCGGCGGCTTGGGCCCGCCGAAAGCTCCGCTCCGAACTGAGCGTCGCGCCGGGTTGGCCGGGCAGAACACCTCATTGGACATCGAGTGCCAAACAGGGAGTGGGCTCGTCGCTAGGAACACAATCGAATCTATGGTTCACGCTTTTTGACGGTGTTGTCACGGAGGTGTTTTGGCCCCGCGTCGATCAACCGGCGGTGGCACAGACGGAGTTTATCGTCACCGCGTCCGACGGCCACTACTCTGAGGAGATGCGCGACACCGAGCATGCGATCGAATACGCCCATGACGGTGTCCCGCTTTTCCACTTGAAAAACAGTTGTCGCGAGGGACGCTATCGCATCGAAAAGACAATCTTTTCTGATCCCTCCGGCCCCGTGCTTCTACAAAGGGCGCGATTCGTGCCCCTGCAGGGGCGGCTCGACGATTACCGTCTCTACGTCGCGATCAAACCCCACTTGGGCAACCACGGTTGGCGAAACGAGGGATGGGTCGATTGTTATCAGGGATGGAACATACTGTTTGCCAAGGAAACCGGCCACGCAATGGCGTTCGCGGCTTCCACTCCTTGGAAGAAAATGTCAGCGGGTTTCACGGGCGTGTCGGATGGCCGGCGGCAGCTACGTCGGTACGGATATCTAAGACAAACCTACCGACGTGCGCCGTTCGGCGATGTGACTCTCATCGGCGAGATCGACCTGGCCGCCTGTGGCGGTGAGTTTGTGCTGGCCCTGGGTTTTGGCGCCGCGCCGGACGAAGCGGCCTTGCACGTGAGGCGGACCTTGCTCGCCGACATGGCTGCAATCGAGGATCAATACGTCAGGCAATGGCTCGATTGGCAGGCCGGCCTCGGCACCCAAAATGTCGTCCCGAGCCCCGGCCGCGATCTGTATCGCGCGAGCGCCATGGTGATGGCGGCGCATGAAGACAAGCGGGTTCGCGGCGCCTTTGTCGCTAGCCTTTCCATCCCGTGGGGCGAGGCTCGCAAAACCGACGACCTTTATGGCCCCGTCGGATATCACGTCGTGTGGCCGCGTGATTTGTACATGACCGCGAGCGGACTCCTGGCCGCGGGCGATGGCTCGGCTGCGCGTCGCGCCTTGGACTATTGCCAGGCCACGCAGCAGGGCAATGGTGGTTGGCCGCAGAACCAGGCGGTCAACGGCCGTACCGTGTGGACAGGCAAACAATTGGGCGAAACGTCGATGCCCGTTCTGCTCCTCGATCTGCTTAACCGCGCGCAATTGCTAACCTGCGAAGACCGCCGCAGGTTCTGGCCGATGGTTCGCGATGCCGTCGCACAGATTGTACGCTGTGGGCCGTCGGCCCAGGAGGATCGCTGGGAGAACGCGGCCGGTTTTACTCCGTTTACACTTTCGAACATGATTGCCGCGCTCGTCGTTGCTGCCGAGTTGGCCGACGAGCAAGACGAGAAACAAGTGGGTACGTTCTTGCGAGAGGTGGCCGATGCCTGGCACGGCGACATCGATCGTTGGACCTACGTGAACAACACACCGCTTGCCCGCCGCGTGGGTGTGCCTGGTTACTATCTGCGGGTGGCGCCGCCCGATCGCTACGGCGAGCCCGTGAAGTACCTTGGCCCGTCGGAATTCTGGTATCGCCCGTCGCGCGATCAGGATCACCCGCCCTCCGAGATCGTCAGCGTCGATGCATTGGCGTATGTGCGCTTCGGGCTCCGCGCACCAGACGACCCGCGTATCCTCGATACAATCAAGGTCATCGATGCCGTGCTGAAGACCGAAACACCCTTCGGCCCGTGCTGGCATCGCTACAGCCATGACGGTTACGGAGAGCAAAAGGACGGTACGCCTTTCGATGGCCGCCGCGGAACCGGCCGGCTTTGGCCCCTTCTGACCGGCGAACGGGCCCATTACGAATTGTTGGCCGGCCGCCCCGACGAAGCGCGCCGCTTGCTCGCAGCCATGGAACGGTTCGCGGGTGACGGCAACATGCTTCCCGAACAGATCTGGGATAGTTGTGACCTGCCCAAGAAAGGCCTGTATTTGGGCCGACCGAGTGGCTCGGCAATGCCACTCGCCTGGGCGCATGCCGAATACATAAAGCTCCGCCACTCGCTCGCCGAGGGGCGTGTCTTCGACCAGCCACCGCAGACACGGCAGCGCTACGTTGTCGATCGGGTCGAATCGCCGTACAAGATTTGGCGGGAGAATCATCGTCGCCGATCGATACCGGCCGGAAAGAGTTTGCGTATCATCCTCAACCATCCGGCGATGGTGAACTTTGCTTGCGGGGAAGATACCGGGCGCATCGAAACTCGCGACTCAGGGTTGGAAGTCCATTATGTCGACCTTCCAACGGCGCACCTCCCACCCGGCAGCACGATTCGCTTTCGGCTCAACCGGCCTGACGCGAACTGGGCTCAAACTGGAGCTTGGTTTGCCACGGTGTCGGATGTCGTGCATGTGGAAGCGGTTGAGGAATTCGCGCTCTCGGAGCGAAAGGAGACTCTCGGTGCCGGCCAGGCTAGACCGTTCTAAAGGGGCAGGTGGGGCTGAGGTATCGGGCGGCCGGAAAACCGGGAACGCCGAACCGCACACAGGGGACATGCCTCTGGTATCGCCGGCGGATTTGGTCAATCCGATGCTCCGGGTCGCCGATCTCGCGGAACAACACGTGCCACAGTGCGAGCCCGATCTTTTACTGACGCAGGCCGTGGCCAAACTCGCCATCGCAAAATCTGGTTGGCTGGCCGTTGTGCAGAAGGAAAAGCCCATAGGCGTCCTGAGCGAGCGAAACGTCGTGAATGCACTGGCGAGATCATCGTCGGATTTTGCCCACCTCACGGTCGAACAG
The DNA here is from genome assembly GCA_035547915.1 of Pirellulales bacterium. GTDB lineage: Bacteria > Planctomycetota > Planctomycetia > Pirellulales > JAICIG01 > DASSFG01. Next base: position 28,175 of record DASZTS010000012.1, read on the forward strand.
GCGATGTCGCGCGAGTTCAGCCGGGTGCGAGAAGACGCCACGCTGGAAACGCTGATCGAGGCCTTTGGGGCGCGTGGTACGCTCGTCATCGACAAGCATGGCGGACTCGCAGGGGTCATCTATTGGCAGAATCTTGTGGGGAAACTGTCGGAGAGAGGGCTCGGGCGGGTGCTGATCAAACTGCTGGAACGTGAGGGGCGTGCAACATGAAGCAGCCCTTGATTTGGTTGGTGGGGGTGGGGTTGGCTATGGCGGCGAGCGCTGGTTGTGGCGAGCACTTGGAAAAGAAGCACGAAACGCTGGTTTCGCCCAGCGAGCGCGGCACTGAGGCCGAGAGGTCTCTGAAGAGCCCCGAACAGGATAAAGAACCTCCAACCGACACTCACCCGTGACTGGGAGAAGCGATGCCCGAACTGGGCTTTCCTGTAGAAATTCGCCTGGCGCATTGGTTCAACGTGCTCTTCCTCACGTTGCTCGCCCGTAGCGGCTTGTCGATCCTGTCGGCACATCCGAAGCTCTATTGGAACATTCACGCCCGGCCGACGAGCGAGTGGCTTCGCCTCACGCGGAAACAGCTTCCCGCCGACCGCATGTGGTGTTCGACGGACGAAGAAGCACATTGGCCGAACTGGTTGGTGCTGCCTGGGGGAGAAGGTCTGGGCCTGGGACGCTACTGGCATTTTGGGATAGCACCATTCTGGCTCTTCTGCGGAGTTTTTTATGTGACCGTGCTCTTCATGTCCTCACAGTGGCAACGGCTGGTTCCCACATCCTGGGAGGCCGTTCCTTGTGCGTGGCGGACGATGGTCGCCTATCTGAAGCTCGAATCTCCCGAACCGGTGCCGCCCTTCACCTATCAGGACGGACTGCCTTTCAACGCCTTGCAGCAGTTGGCCTACTTCGGTGTCGTGTTCCTCCTCACGCCGTTTCAGATTCTGACCGGCATCGCACAGTCGCCATCACTACTGGCGCAATTTCCTTGGTTTGAGCGGGTCTTCGGCAATCGCCAGGGAGCACGCAGTCTGCATTTTCTGGGATTGGTCGGCTACGCCGGCTTTCTGGCGGTGCATCTGACGATGGTCTTGTGGCATGGCGCGATGCGCGAATTCGACAAGATGGTCCTGGGCCGCGAGCACGGCAGTGGCTCGCCTTTGGCTTTGTGGCTGGGCCTGGGGATCATTTCGGCGATCGTCGCTACTCACGTCGTCGCCACAGTGATTTCGACGTATCTGAAACGCCCGACGCATCGTTTGCTTTCCGCCATTTCCGGTCCCGCGCGGCGACTGTTGCTGCACCGCTTGATGTCCGTCCAGCATTACAGTGAGCAAGAGATCTCGCCGTACTTTCGCACGAACGGCTACCCGCCCATCTCGGCCTACCCGCAAGCCAAGGGCGATGATGACACGTATGAGCGGCTGCTGGCCAATCAGTTTCGCGATTACCGGCTCAAGATATACGGTCTGGTCGAACGATCGCTCGAGTTGTCGCTGGAGGAGCTGCGGGGCATGCCCAAGCAGGAACAAATCACCCTGCATCATTGCATACAGGGATGGACTTCGATCGGCAAATGGGGCGGGGTGCGCCTGAGCGATATTCTGGCGCTCTGCCGCCCTCTGCCGGAGGCACGCTATCTGGTGTTTCGCTCGTTCGGGAAGCATGAGAAGAGCGACGTGCCATGCTATTACGAGTGCATCGATATGAAGATCGCCCGGCATTCGCAAACGATCTTGGCGTACGAGCTGAACGACGAGACGCTGCCAGTGCAGCATGGTGCCCCGCTGCGCCCGCGTTTCGAGACAAAACTGGGCTTCAAAATGGTCAAATTCTTGCGGTCGATCGAGTTCGTGGCGGATTACCGAACGGTGGGCGAGGGGATGGGGGGCGTCAGGGAAGATCGCCAGCAATATGACATGGGAGCGGAGATTTAGCCGGTCGTTTCTTTTCGCAGAGGATCAGAAAGAGCCATGACCAACCGCGGTGGGCATCTGACAGCACCGATCGACAGTCTCGACGTGAGCGCTTATACCGTTCCGACCGATCAACCAGAATCGGACGGCACGTCTGAATGGAATAAGACCACGCTTGTGCTCGTCAAGGCTCAGGCTATGGGAAAACAGGGCCTGGGCTATACGTACGCCGATGTGGCCACCGCCGCCCTGATCCGTCATACGCTCGCCGATATCGTCACCGGCCTCGACGCCTTCGCCGTCAGCGATGCGTGGCACAAAATGGTCCGAGCGATTCGTAACCTCGGCCGGCCGGGCATCGCCTCAATGGCCATTTCGGCCGTAGATAGTGCCTTGTGGGACCTCAAGGCGCGACTGCTCGAGCTGCCGCTCGTCACGTTGCTGGGCGCCGTCCACCAGACAGTGCCCGTCTATGGCAGCGGCGGCTTCACATCGTATTCCGAAGAGCAACTATGTAAGCAACTTGGTTCCTGGGCTGCCGACGGAATTAAACAAGTGAAAATGAAAATCGGCCGCGATCCGATGGCCGATCGGCGGCGCGTCGCGGCTGTACGGCAGGCGATCGGCGACCAGACGAAGCTGTTCGTCGATGCCAACGGTGCCTATTCTCGCAAAGAGGCGCTTTCGCAAGCCAGCACTTTCGACGGTCGGGGAGTTGTCTGGTTTGAAGAACCCGTGTCATCGGACGATCTGGAAGGACTGCGACTTATGCGCGATAGAGCGCCGGCCGGCATGGAGATAGCCGCCGGCGAATACGGCTATGATCTCGTCTATTTTCGAAGGATGCTTGCGGCGGGGGCGGTTGACGTATTGCAGATCGATGCGACCAGGGCGGGCGGCATTACGGGCTTTGCGCAGGCGGCTACCCTGGCTGCCGCATACCAACTCGATGTCTCGGCACACTGCGCTCCGTCGCTGCACGCGCATGTATGCTGCGCACTTGCCAACGTCCGGCCTTTGGAATACTTCCACGATCATGTGCGCATCGAGAAGCTGCTTTTCGACGGTGTCCTGACGCCCACCAATGGTGAACTTCGTCCAGATTCATCGCGCCCTGGGATCGGCCTGGAGCTTAAAGCCGCCGACGCAAATCGTTTCGCTGTGAACTTCTAAGAGCAACCGACAAGACCCGGCTTGAGCCGCTAAAAATCGGCGTTTCACGGGTCTGCCCCCGCCATCGTGAGGCGCCTTCGCGCTGCTCGTCTTCGGCTACCTCTGAACGCACACCGCGGAATCGAAGCAGCAGAAAGTTCCGCCATTGTGCGACCGATGGCAGCCTGGAGTGCACGCATGTCTGATGCCAGACGGCATGTAGCTGCCAACGCTGAACGTCAAGTCGCAATGGCGGGCCGTCATCCGTCTCATGGCAGAATCATTTGCTGGTCGCTTACCGATCGAGACGAAAGCGTAACAATGTCATGCAACGCATCACTCCCTTGGTTTGGTGTAGTATTTGCACGAAACTTTGCAGGCCGTTCGGCAACTGTGCCCAATAAATACGCACGGCTGAGTTCTCCCTACCCGATGCGCAAGCGAATTAGATCATTCGGGTCTCATCAGACCAGGAGCATTCTCAGCAGACATGGCAGAGAACGGAAGAAAATCGGGCGATGACCGCGAAGGAGGGGCTGAGAAACAGGGAAAACCAGTTTCTGCCCCGGGAACAATCGAAGTGCGCACAAGCGATGCCGGTATCGCTCAGCCGATCACCAACCCGCCACCGGAACGCGCCGTAGCGTTTGAGACGCGCGGGTTGTCGGAGTCGCCGGGAGCCTACCCGTTTGTCGGTAGCGGCGGTGTCGTGCAATGTGCCGACAAAAAAGGGGGTGGACAAGAAAATCGCGACGAAACAAACGCGAAACAGCAGCAAGACGAAGGCGACAAGAGAGAAAGGACGCGGGAAAAAGAGGAAGGCGGCAAGAAACATCGCAAGCAAGAAAGCGGCGAGCCCGAGAAAGGCGAGCACAGGCACGGTCAAGAGCACAAATCTAACCACAAGCAGAAGAACAACGATGAAGGACATGAGCGGCAGAAACGGCATGGCGACGAGCATCGGCGCCATGGCCAGTCGCACCATCGAAACAAGAAAGATGAGCTGCGAAGCAAGTTGCCGCGTTGGCCAACGCTGGTAATCGTCTGCATCATGTCGCTCGTCTGCGGGGCAAGCGGTGCGTGGGGCTATTCGGCGCTCTTCGGCGCTTCGCAGTCCGCGGACAAAGGGAAGAGTTCGGGCAAGGGCGGCAAGAGTTCGGAGAAAGGCGGCGGTTCCGACAAGTCAGGCGGCGGTGATTCCGACTCCGATCAGGGCGCGGAGCTCAAAGAGCTCAAGAAGAACTTTGGAGATCTGGACGATGGCATTAAACAGCTCACCGCGCGGATCGACAGGCTAACCGAATCGCTACTCGAGTCGCGTCTTCCTGTTCCCGAGTACTTCGCGGGCACGAGCCGCATCGCACGCATGGCACCTGCCGGCGAAGAGTCGCCGCCGATTCTTCCCAACGCGTTGCCCACGCAATTGAATGTGTTGCGACGGAAGGTCGACCAGATGTCCGACCTTCCTGCCCGAGTTCATGCACTGGAAGAGCTGTTACCAGTCCTTCAGGAAGAGATCAAGATGCTCGAGGCCCGCAGGGCCGGGCCCTGACGCCGCTCCATCGCTTGAGGTGCCTGCTTGAGTCCAAGCGTTTTCGCGATGCGGCATCCGATCACGACGCTGATGGTCGTTGTGGCTCTCGTCAGCTCCGGTGTTCTCGCCTTCGAGCAAATGCATGTAGACATCTTTCCGGCGCTCAATGTGCCGAAGATCTACGTCTTCCTCGACTACATCGGTATGACTCCCGATCAGATGGAAGGCTTCATCGTCAATCAATTGGAGCTGTACTTTCAGTACGTCGATGGCATCAAGGACATCAAATCGCGGAACATCCAGCAAGTCTCATTGGTCGAGCTGGAATTCCTCGAGGGGACGGACATCGGCCAGGCAATGGCCCAAGTCGTGGCGATGTCGGATCGGGCCATGTCGTGGATGCCGCCGGGGACACTGCCGCCATTCATTATGCGGATGGATGCCGGCAGCATTCCGGTCGGCTATCTGGTACTCGAGAGCGAGGAAGCTTCACTTGGGCAACTCGGCGATTGGGCAAACAACCTGGTGCGGCCCCAGGTACAAAAGCTTGTCCCTGGCACGGTGGCCATCTCTCCCTTCGGCCCCAACATGCGCTCGATCGTCATTCGCGTCGATCCCAGCAAAATGCAGGCGTATAACCTCACGCCTCAGGAAGTGATCGAGGCGGTGGCCAAGGGAAACCGGGTCGTGCCGGGCGGCAACGTCTACATCAAAGACTCCATGCCGTTTGCCTGGAATAATGCCACGGTGGTCGACCCGGAGCGCCTGGGCGACATTCCCGTGAAAGTGGGGCACAACGTCTATCTCCGCGATGTCGCGATGGTCAAAGACGACATCGATCTGACCTACGGATATGCGCTGTACAATGGCAAGAAAGCGTGCCACCTGCCGATCATCAAGAAAGACACCGGCTCGGCCTTGGAAGTCGCCTCCAAGACGCGCGAATCGATCGAGCAATTCCGGAACGTCTTACCACGCAAATATCGCGACAAGGTCAACATCAGCTTTCGCTTCGACGAGACACCGACGGTTCTGCATGCGGTCGAAAGTGTCGCCACCGAAGGTGCTATCGGTGCTGCTCTGACCGGCCTGATGATCCTCATCTTCTTGCGCGATCCACGCAGCGTGATCGTGGTTGTCACGAATATTCCGCTGGCGCTCACCGGCTCGCTCGTCGGCCTTTGGGTGACGGGGAACACGATCAACATCATGTCGCTGGGAGGGATGGCCCTGGCCATCGGCATTCTCGTCGACGAAGCCACGGTAACCATCGAAAACACCCACGTGCAGATGGAGAAAACGTCGAACCTCGCCACGGCGGTGCTCGCGGCCGCCAAGGAGACGGCCGTGCCACGGCTATTGGCATTATTCTGCATTCTCTCCGTCTTCATTCCCGCCTTCGTGATGAAAAACCCGCTCCGCTCGCTCTTCCTTCCGCTGACGCTGGGTGTCGCCTTTGCCATGATCTGCTCCTACTTGCTATCCAGCACATTGGTGCCGATCTTGAGCGTCTACCTTCTCAAGCACAAAGAGCAACCTCAGGGCGGCCTCCTCAAGAAGCTGACCGCCGGATACTCAACTTTGGTGGACCGGTTCGTTGGGTGGCGATCTGTCGTCGTGCCCGCGTATCTTGTCGTCTGTGCAGCGATTCTGACATTCGCGGGTTTTGAAATCGGTACGGAGTTGTTTCCGTCGGTCGATCAGGGCGTGTTCGTGCTCCGTTTCCGGCCTCCGCCCGGCTCGCACTACGAGATCACGCGTGCGATGGCCGTGAAGTGCCTGGAAGTCATCGAGGAGGAGGCCGGAGAGGACAACATGAAGGTTTCGCTTGGCTTCGCGGGCCAAGTGGCGATCAACTTCGGCATCGATAACATGGTGCTTTTCATGCGTGGTCCCGACGATGGACAACTGCGTGTGGCCCTGCGCGAGGACACCGACATCAAGCTCGACGAGTTTCGCGAGCGCTTGCGCAAGGTTCTGCCCGAAAAGGTCACTCCCTGGCTGGCCGACCGGCTGCAACGAGGCGGATTGTCAAAGGAGAAGGCACTCAAGGAGGCCAAGAAGTCGACGTTCGGCTTTGAGCCGGGCGATATCGTGACGAAGGTCATGAGCTTTGGCTCCGAGATGCCGATTGCCGTGCGGTTCATTGGAACGGACCTGGAGGACGTTCGCAGTTACGCCGAGGCGGTCAAGTCGAAGATGGAGCGCATTCCCTATCTGCGCGATATTCAATTCAAGCAAACGCTCGATTATCCGACGGTCGAGGTCGAGATCGATCGCGAGAAAGCCAATCTGGCGTATGCGACCGTCGCCGACGTCAGCAAAGCCATCGTGATGGCAACCAATTCGACTCGCTTCACCGACCTCAATTTCTGGATCGATAACAGTACGGGCTCCAGTTACCTCGTCGAGGTCTACGTTCCGCCCAAGCAAATGGCTTCGACGGAAGACCTCGCGGCCATTCCGATCGACAGGGTGAATCCACTGGTCAACCTGATGGTGCGCGATGTGGCAACGGTGCACAGAGGGAAACGGCCCGGCGAGTACGATCGTGACATGTCGCAGCGATTTCTGACCCTCATCGCCAACGTCGAAGGCGAGGATATGGGGCGGGCAGCCAAGCAGGTGCAACAGGCCATCGACGCCATTGGCGATGCGCCCGAAGGCGTGCGTACCGAGACGCAGGGACAACTTCCACCTATGGAACAAATGTTTAAGGCTCTCGGCATCGGTCTGGCCGTTGCCGTGTTCGTGATCCTGGTGCTACTGACCGCCTATTTTGAATCACCTCGCTTAGCCATCATCTCAGTCAGCGCGGTCCCCGGTGTGCTCGCCGGCATCGGTAGCATCCTGCTTATCACGAACACGACCCTTAACATCGAATCGTTTATGGGTTCGATCATGTGCATCGGAGTGTCGGTCTCAAACTCCGTAATGCTGGTCACCTTCATGAACGAGCATTGGCAAAAGGGAATGTCATCCACCAAGGCGGCCATCCAAGGCGCCGGTGAGCGGTTGAGACCCGTACTCATGACCGCCTGCGCGATGACCATTGGCATGGTCCCGATGGCGCTTGGATTGGAGAAAGGCAGCCAGATGGAGGCGCCCTTGGGCCGAGCAGTGATCGGCGGGCTCATCATGTCGACCTTCGCGACGCTGTTGGTTGTCCCGTCGATCTTCGCGCTGGTCATCGGCAAGAGCGAGGCCCGGTCGCCATCGCTTGATCCTCACGATCCCGAAAGTGCTCATTATGATCGTGAGGCGAGTCAATCCTCCGGAGGTTCCTGATGCACCGCGCCGCGATTCATTGGTGCTGTCTCGCGCTGATATCCGCCATGGCGAGCGGATGCAGCAAAGAAGAAAAGATCGACTACACCAGTGTCTCTGGGCCGCAAAAAGTCCAGGTCATACGGGCACGCATCCGGAAAATCGTGCGCGTTGTCGGTCAACCCAGCTTCGTCGAGGCTTATGAGCGTTCTTCGATCTACCCGAAAATGTCGGGCTACCTGGAAAAGTGGGTGGTCGACATCGGTGATCCGGTAAAAAAAGGCGACGTGATGGCAACGCTATTCGTGCCCGAAGTCATCGAAGACTTTGAGACGAAAAAGGCCACCGTGGCACTCGATCGAGAGCGTGTGGCGCTGGCGCTGACGGTCGTGGAGGTAGCCACCGCCGATCTCAAAGCGGCGAAGGCCCGCCTGATAGAAGCGAAAGAGATCCTTGGCGCCTACGAAGCCCAGGTCAAGCGCTGGGCCATCCAGGTAGACCGGCTCGCTCGCGAGGTCAAACGAAAAGTCGTCGATCCACAAGTGCTCCTGGAATCGCAAAACCAGTTAGAGGCCAGCCGGGCCGAACGGAACAAGGCCATCGCCACCGTTGCCAAGGCAGAGGCAGAGTTGGCGTCGGCCGAAGCGACGCTCGCGAAGGCCAAGGTCGATGTCAACGTAGCGCGCGCCGATCTCCTCGTGGCCGAAAGTGAGGCTAACCGGCTGGAAGCCTGGACCGAGTACCTTACCATTCCGGCCCCCTTCGATGGCCTCGTCGTGGCGAGAAATGCCAACACCTATGACTTCGTGCTTCCTCGTACTGGCGATCCCACGGCCATGCAGCGAGCTCCATATCTTTCGCCGAGTACGGTCGCGGCACCGATCTACGTCGTAGACCGCACCGACGTCGTGCGGATCTTCGTCGACGTTCCGGAACAAGATGCTGACTGGGTACACGCGGGCTCGAAGGCGATGGTCCTGATCCGCGGCTATCGTGATGAAGAATTGCCGGCGAAAGTGACACGAACAGCCTGGGCGCTGAACGTCACAAGCCGCACGCTACGGGCAGAAATCGACCTCCCCAATCCCAATGGCGAAATCCGGCCCGGAATGTATGCGTACGGATACGTGGTCATCGAGCGCCCCGCGGTGCGAGCTCTGCCTCGCGATGCCATCGATTATAAGGAGGAGCAGACGGTCTGTTGGATGTACAAAAACGGCAAGGCACAGCGCACCGAAATCGCAACAGGTGTGGGCGATGAGGAATGGATCGAAGTGAAGCGCCATCGCACCATCGCATCAAAGGCGAAGTCTGGCTGGGGCGCACTAGAAACTCATGAGCCAGCTAGTCCCGACCAAGGGCAAGAGCCATCCTCGAGCACCACCTGGATGCGCTTTGACGGAACAGAACAGATCATCGTCGGCGATCTGGACAACCTAACGGATGGTGATCCGGTTCAGATCGAGAAGGAGAACGACGACACGCAGGTAGCCACCGCGTACTGATCAGCAACGCTGCGTCGCCGCCGCGCTGGCCCTTTGACGGTCAGCCTCTCCGGCTACTAAACCGTTCACGGCCCGCGTAGGCCAAACTGTCTGGCTAACGCGAGCCCAGATGGCAGAACTGTACCAGTCGAGCAAGCAGAACATCAGCCTGCATATCCAGAACGTCTTTGAGGATAGGGAGTTGCGAGCAGAGTCAGTTGTCAAGGAATACTCGCCCCCGGCTGAATAGCCGCCCCGTCGAGGCTAAAATCGAGGAATGGGCGAAATACCGCCAAAGGCCATCAGCAAGCCATCAGCAGGGAGTGGTTGCACCGCTCTCTTTGCCGCGCAGCGTCGATCAAAGTGAGTTTTACGATGGCTTCAGCAATCGCCCTGGTTCCATTCGTTGCCGTGGCCGCGCCACTCATCGCCAGGATCCCAAAACTCGGGCAGATTGATGGCGCGGGCGCCATTCTTTGGTTCCTCGCATTGTTCGGTGTCGATTCGCTTGTGACGCGCCTGTACGGCAAGCGGGTCGTGGTATGCCCGTTTTGTGGCGAGAGCCTGTGGCAATGCGGAACTGGGAATTTCAAGCCTCGTAGGATAAGAATCCGCAAAGAGGTTACCGCATGCCCTGCCGCATTCCGATTTACTGATCACCCTTCCGGGCGCCTCTGACGTGGACGAGGACCCGTACAAGGCGCCGGTTTCCGATTCATACGAGCCAGCGTGGCAATCAAATTGGCACAAAATAGCACGCACCGCGTTGCTTTGTGTTTGCTCGGCGGCAGACCTCGCGCTCATCGTTACGGCGGCAACGTCTCCGTTTTGGCGCTTGCGCATCGCGATGGGGTGCGCTGCGGCGTGGCGGTGTTTTTGACCGTGTTGCTTTGGCGAACCCTGAGACACTATTGAAATCGCTCTGCCTAAAATCCCAGCACCGCTAGGCCAGTCGTTTTCGGGTTTTTGTTTGACGGGGCAATAGCAACTCGGGGGTTGTTAGACCCCCACCGGATTGGCAGTGGGACATCAGCGGCAGTTTTGAAGTGGTAGTGTCAACGCACCCGCCGAGCCGTGGATTGGGGCCATGCTTGGCGGCCCCGTTGCATATCGCCTATGCCCGCAATACACTCGCGGAATGCGAAATACCACTAGAAGATCGGGGTCGAGAGGAACAGGCGATGATTCCGAACGAAGATTCTATGCGGACGCAGATTCAGGGGGCCATCGACGACTTTTTGGCCCAGAGCGGCTTTAGGGAACCGCTGAAGGTTTCGCAGGCGCCCTATTATCCCTACCGCTCAACGATCGCCGAGAGCTATCCCAATTCAGAGCAACCCGGCTGTTACATTTGGGTCGATGGAAGTGGAAAAATTCACGACGTAGGCAAAGCATCTCGCGCCATCGGGCCAAGAATCGGGTGCCACTTGGGCAAATGGCCTCGCAAGGGCGAGCCATGCGAATTCCCGAATGCCGAACGATTCATTCAGGACCACAAGCCGGACGTGATGGTCTGGACGATCCCAGTCCCGGCCGACAAATGGTGGATCTGTCTATCGCTCGAAGGGTTCCTGACGGAAAGGCTTTTGCCAGAGATTCGCCGGGTCTGATTGGACCGCCTGAAACTGCAGCACCCCACTGACGTCCCACCACCCCCGAATGCGCTTGCTTGTTAATCGGCGTCGTTAGGGATAAAATGATGGTCCGATGAGCGAGCTCCATCATGAATGCGGTGTGGCGGCCATTTATCACCTGCCCGGCGAGGCGAGCCCGCTTTGCCCCGAGCAAGGTCCCGATGAAGTTTCGCGGCTGATGCCGCGGATGCTTCTCGACATCCAGAACCGCGGACAGCTCTCCGCCGGTTTCACCACCTACAATCCCCGCCGCAAGAAACTCATCGACACCTACCGGCAGATCGGTGGCGTGCGCGAGGTGTTTCGCCTCAGCCACGAAGGAAAGGCCGAGAGCCTGATGGCCGAGTTCTCCGGCCGGGCGGCTATCGGGCACGTGCGCTATGCCACCTGCGGCGGCAACGACAAGAGCTACGCGCAGCCGTTCGAGCGGCACCACATCCAGAAGCACAAGTGGTTCGGCTTCGCCTTCAACGGCCAACTCGCCAACTACCAGGAGCTGCGTAGCGATCTGCTGGCCGGTGGCGATAACCACCTGGCCCGCGACAACGACACCGAAATCATCATGCACGAGATCAGCCGCGAGCTGTCGGGCGACCGCCGGCCGGGGCTGATCGAGATGTGGCGAAACATCGCCCGCCGCTTCGACGGCGCCTACAGCCTGGTCTACCTCAATGCCTTGGGCGATATGCTGGTGGCTCGCGACCCCCTGGGCATCAAGCCGCTCTGCTACGCCTGGGAGCCGCCGCTGTTCGCGGCCGCCAGCGAAAGCGTGGCCCTGCTGAATCTTGGTTTCCAGCCCGAAAACATCAAGTCGTTGCTGCCGGGCCAGGCCATCGCCATCAGCAACGGACGGCTCACCATCGAGCGGTTCGCCAACAGTCCGCGCCACGCGCACTGCTTCTTCGAGTGGATCTATTTCGCCAACGTGGCCAGCACGATGGACGGCCGCAGCGTCTACCTGTCGCGTAAGGCGCTCGGCGAAGAACTGGCGCGGCTGGAAGACGTGCCGATCGACGAAGACACGATCGTCGTGCCCGTGCCCGACACCAGCAAGGCCGCCGCCGACTCGATGGCCTTTCGGTTGGGTGTGCCTTCGCTGGAAGGTCTCATCCGCAATCGTTACACCGGCCGAACGTTCATCGAGGGTTCGAACAATCGCCGACGCAAGGCCGAAGCCAAATACACCCCGCTGCGCGAAGTGCTGGAAGACAAGCGGGTGATCCTGGTCGAAGACTCGATCGTGCGCTCGACGACGATGAAGGTGCTGCTCAACCGCATCCGCGACCTGGGGCGGGCGCGCGAGATTCACGTGCGCGTGGCCTGCCCGCCGATCGTCGCACCGTGCTTCTACGGCATCGACATGTCGACCATCCAGGAGCTCTTCGCCCCCAAGTTCTTGGAGCAGGGTGTGTTGACGGTGGCCGGTCAGGCCCGGATGGCCAACCAACTCGGTGCCGATTCACTCCGCTACCTGCCCGTCGAATCGATCGCTCGGGCCATCGGCATGGATACCGACCAACTCTGCCAGGCCTGCATCACCGGCGACTATCCGACGCCCAAGGGGCAGCAGCTCTATCAGATCGCGCTCGACAACACCCGCTCCGACGGCAGTCAGCGCACTTATGAGAAAGAGCGTCTCGAACGGGCCATGGTGCAGCAGAGCTGACGCCAGATCGCAAAACGGGCTAGACCGCCGGGCGAATCGGTCGTGCCGGCAGAATCCGGCCGGTCACTTCACCGAAGCCGACGCGGTAGCCGTCCGCCTGGCACCAGCCGGTCATCGTCACCCGATCGCCGTCTTCCAGGAATCGCCGCTCCGAACCGTCCGCCAGCTTCAGCGGCTGTTTGCCGCCCCGCGTCAGCTCCAACAGGCAACCGAGCGCAGCGGGCGTCGAGCCGCTGATCGTGCCCGATGCCAACAGGTCGCCCGTCCGCAGATTGCAACCGTTGCTCGTGTGATGGGCGATCTGTTGCGCGAGGCTCCAATACAGCCCGCGGAAATTCGAGGCGCAGATCCGCTCCGCGGCGCCCGCCGTCGACGTTTGCAGCGACACCTCCAAATGAATGTCATACGAATCGTAGCCGGGTGATTGCAGATAGGCCAGCGGCGGCGGATCCTGCGGCGGACCGCTCACGCGAAACGGTTCGAGGGCCTCGAGCGTGACAACCCACGGCGATATCGACGTTCCAAAGCTCTTGGCCAGAAAGGGGCCGAGCGGGACGTATTCCCATTTCTGGATATCGCGGGCGCTCCAGTCGTTGACCAGAACCAGGCCGAACACGTGTTCGGCCGCGCGATCGACGGCGATCGGTTCGCCCAGGCGGTTTCCGGGGCCGATGAAGTAACCGACCTCCAATTCGAAGTCGACAGCCCGGCTGGGGGCGAAGGTCGGAGCGGCCGCGCCGTCTGCCATCAGTTGCCCGCACGGGCGGGGCAGGTCGGTACCGCCGACAACGACCGAACTGGCGCGGCCGTGATAGGCGATCGGAACCCACAGCCAGTTGGGCATCAGCGGGTTTTCCGGACTTCGCAACATCGCGCCGACGTTCGTGGCGTGCTCGCGCGACGAGTAGAAGTCGGTGAAGTCGGCGATCTCCACGGGCAACAACATCTCGCACTCGGCCCGGGGCACGAGCGCTTCGCGCCGCAGCGCGGCATCGTCTCTCAGCGTCGGCTCATCGCGGTCGAGCAGGTGCGTGAGCTGCCGACGCACCGCAACCCAGGCTTCGCGGCCGAGGGCCATCCAAGCGTTCAACGAGGGGCGGTCGAAGAGCGTCTCGCCGTGCGAGCGCGGCACATGCAACAGGCCCTCGCGCTCCAACACCGCCAGGTCCAAAATCAGCTCGCCGATGGCCACGCCGACGCGGGGTGCTTCCGCGCCCCGCGGTCGGAAGACGCCATACGGCAGATTCTGGATGGGAAAGTGCGAGTCGGCGGCGACCTCGACGAAACTTCGCAGAGAAGAGGGCGTAGTCATGGGCGGCGACTCATTCGGGCAGCCACGACCGGGAGTATCTCTCGTCCTCGAACTCGAGCGCGCGCCGCGAGACGCGGAGCGGGTGGAACGTGTCGAGCATCACCGCCAGTTCGTCCGTCCGCTGCTGGCCCAGCGATTGTTCGACGCGGCCGGGCTGCGGCCCGTGCGGCAGCCCGCCCGGGTGCAGCGTGAGCGAGCCGTATTCGATACCCCGACGGCTCATGAACTCGTTGTTGGCGTAATAGAGCACCTCGTCGCTCATCACGTTGGAATGGTTGTAGGGCACCGGCACGGCGTCGGGGTGGAAGTCGAACAACCGCGGCACGAACGAACAGACCACGAAGTTGTCGCTCTCGAACGTCTGATGGACGGGCGGCGGCTGGTGGACGCGGCCGACGATCGGCTCGAAGTCGTGGATCGACAAGGCCCACGGATAATAGCAGCCGTCCCAACCGACCACGTCGAACGGATGATGGTCGACCGTCACCTCGGTCAACACGTCGGCCTGCTTCACGATCAGTCGGAAGTGGCCTTCCTCGTCGTGGATCGGCAGCGACTCGGGCCGGCGAATGTCGCGCTCGCAATAGGGACTGTGTTCGAGGAATTGGCCACGCGGGTTGCAGTACCGCGCGGGCGGACGGATCTGCCCCGCGCTCTCGATCACCAGCAACCGCATCGCGCCCGGCGCCGGTATCAGGCGGTAAAGGATGCCGCGAGGAATGACGACGTAGTCTCCCGCGCGAATGGGAAGATTGCCGAACTGCGATTCGACCACGCCGCTCCCTTCGCTCACGAACAGCAGTTCGTCGCCCTGCGCGTTGCGGTAGAAGTAGTCGTCCGGATCGGCCGGCCGTACGATCGAGAGGGCCACGTCGTGGTTATAGAGGATCGGCGTTCGCGACAGGGTCGAGCCGGACGCGGGATGCACGTTCGCCAGCCGGAAATGGCGCATCCGCAGCATCGGGGCGGGCTCTTCCTGCCATTGGAGTCGCTGCAAGCAACGACTCATTACCACGCTGGTGGGCGGTCGCAGGTGATACAGGAGCGAAGACGGGCCCGAGAACCCTCGGCTTCCCATCAAGTGCTCGTGGTAGAGTCGGCCGTCGGCCCGCCGGAACTGGGTGTGGCGTTTTCGTGGTATTTCACCCAACGAGTGATAGATCATAGGAAGCGCTCCAGGTTCGGAAGCAAACTCGCAGCGATGCACGGCGCCCCCCCAGGCAGCCCTTGGCTCGTCGCGCTCTACAGATTCCCTCTCGCCGCCTGGTCGCGCTCGATGGCCTCGAACAGCGACTTGAAATTTCCCTTGCCGAAGGCATCGGAACCCTCGCGTTGGATGATTTCGTAGAACAGGGTCGGGCGGTCTTCGACGGGGCGGGTGAAGATCTGGAGCAGGTATCCCTTCTCGTCGCGGTCGACGAGGATTTTGAGCTTTTGCAACAGCTCGTGGTCTTCACGCACGTCGCCCACGCGGTCCCAGATGAGATCGTAATACGTGTCGGGCACGCCCAAGAATTCGACGCCGTTGTCCTGCAAGACCGAGACGGTGTGCAGGATGTCGCGCGTGGTCAGCGCGATGTGTTGCACGCCGGCGCCGACGTTGTAATCGAGATATTCCTGGATCTGGCTCTTGCGTTTGCCGGAGGCCGGCTCGTTGATGGGAAACTTGATCAGATCGTTGGGATCGGCCATCACTTGGCTGCGCAGGGCCGAAAACTCGGTGGAGATGTCCTTGTCGTCGAAGGTCATGAACTGGTGGAAGCCGAGCACCTTGTTGTAGTAGGTGCCCCAATCGTTCATGCGGCCGTCTTCGACGTTGCCGACGACATGATCGATACGCTCCAACCCGGCTCCGGCGGCCGGCTGCCGGCGAATACGGTAGCCGGGCAGGAACGGCCCGCTGTAATCGGCCATCGAGATGAAGGAGTGCAACGTATCGCCATAGGCTCGGATCTTGGCCCGGCGGACGCGGCCAAAATCGTCGCTGCGGTCATACGGCTCCAGAGCGACGTGTGCACCGCGCTCGACGGCTTCGCGGAAGGTCTGGTCGACGTCGTCGACCAGGAAGGCGATGTCGAGCACGCCATCGCCGTGGAGCCGCAGGTGCTCCGCCATGGGATCGGCCGGCCGCAACGGCGTGCTGACGACGAGTCGGATCTGTCCCTGGTAGAGCACATACGATGCCTGCTCGCGCACGCCGGTTTCCGGCCCGGCATAGGCCAACTGCGAGAAGCCGAAGGCGTGCCGATAATAGTACGCCGCCTGCTTCGCGTTTCCCACGAGCAGTTCGATATGGTGGATAGCCTTCAGCGGCAGCGGTCCTGCGGCCATAGTGTCTCCTTTCGGGTCCGAGCCGACAGCCATTCTGCGTTTGCGATGGAACTCACCCATGCCTATTTTAGGCGCGAGCCCGTAAGCGGGGGAGCCTGCAAACTGCTGCCCGGCAGATCGCAGGGCATTTGCCGTTCATGCTACCTTACCGTGATCGCCGAGCGTGTCCTCGACGTAGAGCTTTTGCACGAAGACGAGCGCCAAGGCGGCAAAGGGCGTGGCCAGCGCCAGCCCCGCCACGCCCCATAGCGCGCCGAAGATCACTTGCACCCCCAATGCCACCGCGGGCGGCAGATGCACCATCCGCTGCTGCACGAGCGGCGTGATCACATAGGCTTCCAGTGTCTGCACCACCGTGAACAGCAAGCCGACATAGAGCGCGTGGGCCGGACTGTGGACGAACGCCAGCAGCAGCGCCGGTATCAACCAGAACAACGGGCCGAGGGTCGGCACGAAATTCACCAAACCGGCGAACACGCCGAGGATCAGCGCCAACGGCATGCCGATGATCCAGAAGCCGAGCGTGGCACCGACGGCCACGGCAGCCATCGCCAAGAGGCGTCCCAACGTCCAGCGCCACAGCGCGGAGGCCGCGCCATCGACGACCTCGCGCGCCCGATCGCGCCGCGCGACCGGTGCCAGCCGCACCACGGACCGTTTATAGAGATCGGGATCGAAGGCCAGAAACAGGGCGAGAAAGAGGACCACGACCACGGCGCCGACCGACTCGAATACGGCCGAAGCCGCGCCGGCCGCGCGAGACAGGGTCTTTTCGCTGCCTTCGGCCGAAGTGCGAACCTGCTTCAATTCCTCGGCGGCCCATTTGCCCCAGGAATACTCTTGCAGCCTATGCCGCAGACTCTTGATCGCCGCCGGCAACTCTTCGTTGAATTGGCCTGCCTGTTCGGCCAGTTTCGACGCGGTAAACCAACACGCCATGAATGCGGCGACGACGAGAGTGATGCAAACGACGGCCAGCGCCAATCGGCGCGAAAGGTTCGTGTAGCGGGTGACGAGATCGGTCAGCCCTCCGAGGAAGACCGCCAACAGGATGCCCGCGAAGATCATCAACAGCTTGTCCGCCGCCAGCCAGAGCAAGAGCCCGGCCGCGACCACCGCCACTCCGGCCGCGAAGATCGCCCAATGGTGGCGTCGATCGGTGACATCTTCCATACGAGTCAAAGCCGCCAAGTTGGTTATGCCGTGGTTAATCGGATCCGCCGCCGCGCGCCGCGTCTGCTGAGTACGCGGGTCGGGAGCCAGTGCGTGTTCACTGTAACAGGACGGGCAGCTTTGGAAAGGCGGCGGCGTCTCCGGCCGCGGCCGGAAGCTGCTTCGTCGAAGAGTACAGCGAGGACGGAGATGGACGCGAGTAGATTAAATTTCCGTAAAAATCGCAACTCACCGTTGCACCTAATTCGTCACTTCTGCTTAGAATAATGGGGTATGGGTCGCCGCACTCGCCACCTCCTTGCCTACGCGTCGGTCATCGCCCTGGCCCTGCTCGAGTTGTCGAGCGTCCAACGAGGCGAGGTGGTCAAGAATCCCCGCGGCGAAATGAGTGCGTCGATCGAGATCGGCGCCGGTCCGCTGCTGACCCGCCCGCGCGTTTCTCCGCCACCGGCCGCACACATCTCCGTACCTGCGGTGAGGGTGCCCGGTCTGCTCACGGTCGGTCACGTGGGCCACTTCCCGTTGGCAATCGCCGACCTCTCTTTGCAAAAAGAGCACATCCGACTCCAGATCTGATCGATCGGCGCGAAAGCGCGCCGCTTCGGCCATCGTGCGCCGCATGAGCGCGCGCTCTTCGCGCCCGTCGACCGCTGAATCTCGTCGTCTTCCAGCGTTCCTCCTGCGCGGTGTGCCATGAATGTCAATTATTTCGCCAAGACCTTGGGCGATGCCTGCTATATCTTTCTGGCCCTCAACGGGCTCTGGGGCCTCTACTGTTTCATCCTGCTCTGGCGCCGGCTGCGCCAACTCGCCTTCCGCAACGCGCGTGACGCGTCTCGGTTCGTCGACGAAGTGAACGATCGGTTGTTCGTCGACAGCGATGCCGCGCTCGATCTGTGTGCAGACGATCAGCGCGCCCTGCCGCAACTCGCCCATGAGGCGATCGCCCATGGCGACCTGGCGGCCGACAAGTTGCGTTCCATGCTGGCCGAAAGCTTTCAACACCAGATACTCTCGGACCTGGAACATCGTATGAGCTGGATCGCCACCGTGATCAAGAGCGGGCCGCTCCTGGGCCTGTTCGGCACGGTGCTGGGGATGATGGCGGCGTTCGGCCGCATCGGCTCGGGAGAGAAGGTCGAGCCGGCCCATATCGCACACGAGATCAGCATCGCTTTGATCTGCACGGCGATGGGCCTGGTCACGGCCATTCCGTTGAATTTTCTGCTCTCCGCCGGCCGCATCCGCCTGCAAAAACTACAGGAATCGGTGAGCGCCGGCATGGCGCGCATCCTCGACACACTCGCCCAGACGTCGCAGGAAGCGACGCTGGCGGCCACCGGAGGCGAAAGATGACCGCCACGTTCGGGGCGAGCCCGAGCCAAGCCGGTGGCGCGCTGTTGCCCGTGCGATCGACGCAGGACGACGCCCACTTCGACATCACGGCCATGATCGACCTGGTGTTCATGATGAACATCTTCTTCATGGTCACGGCGCTCACGGCCGCCTTGGCCGAAATCGCCCTGCCCGAGGCCGAGCACTGTGTGGCGGCCGACGGCGAAGGGGCGATGATCGTCACCGTGACGGCCAACGCCGACGGCGAGCCGCTGGTCTTCTTGGGCGATGGCGAAGTCGGAACGCCGCTCGATGCGGCGCAGCAAGCACACGATATACCGGCGGCCATCGAGCAAGTCGTGGCCGCGGGACACAAAACCGTGATCGTCAAGGCGGCGCACAACGTCCGTCACAAGGCCGTGGCCGAGGTGGCCCGCCTGGCCAGCGAGAACGAAGACGTGGAACTGCACCTGGGTGTTCGAGAGACAAGCCGTTGAATCGTACAACATGAGCATTCATCTCGCATGTACTCGTTGCGGTAAGAAACTCTCGGCCCCGGCCGAGCGGGCCGGCAAGCGGGCACGCTGCCCCGCCTGCCGAGAAACCATGCTTGTACCGCCGCCGGAAGCGGTGCTCTCGCCTGTCACGCCCGAAAACCCCCCGCCGATTCGTGCCGCCCGTCAACCTCGGCCGCCGGCCCGCGCGCCCGCAGGACCGCTCCTGCCGCCGCCCACGAGCGAGGCCGATCACGACCTGATCGATATGACGGCGATGGTCGATATCGTCTTCTTCCTGCTGATCTTCTTCATGGTGACGTCGATGCACGCCATGCAGTCGTCGATCTCCTTGCCGACGCCCGAGACCCAGTCCGACAGCCGCGGCGCGGTGCGAGACTCGCCGGCTTCCGATCAGGTGGTTGTGCACGTCGATGCCGACGACACGGTGGCGGTCGATGGCGAAGAGGTTCCCAGCCGGCAGGAATTGATCGCGCGGCTACGCGACGCGGACCACGACAACCTGCTCGTGCTGGCCTCGGGCGAGGCCATGCACGGCACGATCGTGATGGTGCTCGACGCGGGTAGCGATGCGGGCATGCAGCAGATCCGGCTGGTGAGCGAAGGGTTGGAAACCGACCAGTGGCCAACATGGTGACACGTTCAAGATACCCCCCGTGCTGAATAAATTGGCCCGCCGCGCGCGAGACTATCCAGAGGGTGTCGTTTCGACGCACGCGGGTACGTCGTGGGCTTGGCCGGCCGAGCATGAAATGGGTTGAACAGTAGCAGCCGCATCGCGACCGGTGAAGGAAACAGTCGGTGCAGGACAGGGCAAGGTAACTATCAAAGAACAAACGAGTTACAGAGAGGAGTGCAAGCCATGAGGTTGTTGTCGATGTTGGCAGGGAACGCCGGTTGTAGCGCGCCCCGATCGGCCGATGGGCCGGCAACATGGGTGCCCGCGAGCTTCCCGTCAAGCACGGGCTGGCGGCGAGCGATCTGGGCCGCGTTGCTGTGCACGACGTTTCTCGGGGTGTCGTCGCCCACACCGGCCAGGGCCCAGGGCGACGATCAGCAAGCCGCGGCCGCCCAAGACGGCGCGGAGCAGACTTCGCACCGCCCGAAGAGCAAGCTCGTCTGGTTCATCCAGTCGTCCGGCTGGATCGGGGCCGTGATCGTGTTGCTGTCGGTCTATTTCATCGCCACGGTCACGCGCCTGTTCGTCGAGCTGAGGCAACCGATCGCCGCGCCGCCCGATCTCGTCAAGCAGTGCTACGATCTGCTCGACAAACGGGACTTCAAATCGGTCTACACGCTGGTCAAGGACGACGACTCCGACTTCGCGCGGATCGTCACCGCGGGGTTGACGGAACTATCGACCGGCCTGGCCGAGGCGCGCGACGCCATGGAGCGGGTCTCCGAGAGCCTGACGGTCGGCATGGAGAAGAAGATCAGCATGTTGGCGGTGCTCGGCACGCTCGGCCCCATGATCGGGCTGCTCGGCACGCTCAAGGGGATGATCTCGAGTTTCAGCGTGATCGCTCTCTCCGACACGCAATTGAAGGCGAGCGAGGTGGCCGGCGGAATCTCCGAAGCCCTCCTGCTCACGTTCGAGGGCGTGGCGCTGTCGGTGCCGGCGATCTATTTCTTCGCCGTGTTCCGTAACCGCGTCTCGACGATCAGCACCGCCACCTTGCTCGAGGCCGACGAATACATTCGACGCTTCTCCGCCGCGGCGCGACAGAAGACGGCCGCCGCGGCACCCGTGGGCGTCGCTGCTGTGACCAACCGGCCGTGACCTTTCGTCGAAAGGAAAGCACATGTCCCATTCGCACGGCGGAAGCGCCGAGCCCAATCTGACGCCGATCCTCGACATGGTCTTTCAGTTGATCACCTTCTTCATGCTGGTGATCAACTTCAAGAGCGCCGCCATGGACCTATCGCTCAAGCTCCCCGTGATCGGTTCGGCCCGCCCGGTCGACATGCAGGGGCAGGAAGACCTGTTGATCCTCAACATCGATTCCAAAGGGAAGCTCAGAGTGTTCGGCGTGGAGAAGGACGTCGACCGATATATCGCCACCGAGGCCGAGGTGAGCCGACTTGCCGCCCGCGGGCGCAAATCGCAGGACGCCGCGGGCGATGACCTGCGGACGATCGTTGTCGTCCGCGCCGATCGGGCCACGCCGTTTCATTTGCTGAACCACGTCATCAAAGTCTGCCAAGAGCACGGCTTTCGACGGTTCTCGCTCAAGGCCATGAACAAGATCGAGGAGACCTGACATGGGCCGCCGCCGCCCGAAACAGACCGATGTCGAACTCAACCTGGCGGCCATGCTCGATATGGCCTTCCAGTTGCTGGCGTTCTTCATCCTCACATTCAAGCCTTCGCCCGTCGAAGGGCAGATAACGCTGCACCTGCCACCGCCGCAGCCGGTGGCCAACCTGCAGGCCGAGAAACAGGCGGGCGAGAACACGGCCGACATCAGCCCGGTGGCCGGCCTAGAGACGCTCGTCGTCAGCCTGTTCTCGACGTCGTCGGGCGACATGGCCTCGATGGCGGTGGGCGAGGTGGCGATCGGCAGCCAGAAGGAATTGGACACTCGGCTGCGGACCATCTTGAAAGACCCCGGCAGCCCCTTCGACCAGGTGATCATCCAGGTTGATTCGGCACTGCGGTACGAAGAGTTGATGCAGGTCGTCGACGTGTGTACGCGACAGACGCTCGGCAACGGACAGAAATTGTCGAAGCTCAGTTTTGTGGAGTTGCCCCATGACGCGAAGGCACAGAACTAGCCCACGGGCCGGTCTGTTCACCGGCCGCGAGTTCAGCCGGCTCTCGGCCGCGATCCTGATGCTCGTCGTGCTGGCGATGATCATCGCGAGCGCGAGCCGACCGGCCACTTGGACGTGGCTGACGGGCGAAGGAGTTGGGCGCGCGGCGGATGCATACGCCCCCAAGACCGCCCGGGCCGATTTGCCCGCCTGGCAGGAAACGGTGCGCGCCGGGGAGGTGAGCCCCGATGACCCAGAGGAACGCGACGCCGCGCGGGAAGAGTTCGAGGCGGTTTCGGATAAGGCAGCGCTGGCGGCCGAGGAGATGCCTTCGTACTGGCGCCTGTTGCGCTGGGCCTGCTCGCAATCCTTCGCCGACATGCAGGCCCGTGCGCGACGTAACGTGCTCTATACGCAGCTCTGGGAACGGCCAGACAAGTACCGCGGCGAGCTCATAACCATGCGGCTACACGTGGTGCGCACGTTGGTGCACGAGGCTCCGCGGAACTCGGCCGGCGTTCAGCAAGTCTGCGAAGTGTGGGGCTGGACCGACGAATCGCAATCGTTTCCCTACGTGACCGTACTCGTCGAACGACCGCCGGCCTTGAAGCTGGGGGCGAAGGTCGAGCAGGACGGAACGTTCGTCGGTTATTTCTTGAAGACGATGGCCTATACCGACGCCCTGGGTGAGCGCCGTGCCTCTCCGATGCTGCTGGGGCGCCTACGGTGCGAGGAACGGCCGACCTTGGCCATATCGAACCCGGACGACTCGATCGCCTTCTGGCGAACCATGGCGGTGGGCGGCGGATTGGCGATCCTCGTCGCGGCGAGTTGGTATTGGCGGCGCGCGCGGCGCCGGCCTCCTGCCGCCGATCTGACGAAGACGGCGGATACCGAACATTGGCTGCAAGCGGTCCAAGCCGACGATGCGCCGATCGCGAGCGCGTCGGGCAATGGCCGCTGGAACAGGGCGCCACTTCCACCGCTCTTCGACGCACACCACGAGCCCGATGAGGGCGGCTACGAGTGAACGGCGATTGCTTAGTTTCGTTGTGTAGTCACCCCGCCGTCGAAGCGGCCGCCGCGAGGCCCTGCGCGCCGCCCTTGGCCCGCGCGTGGCAATTCGCTCGCACACGGGCGGCGGGGCGCTTGGTCGTGCGCTGGGTCAAATCCGAGGGTCGCTGGTGGGGAACGAGCCTGTTCGTGCACTTCACGTTCGTGGTCTGCCTCGGTTTCTTGCTGGGCCTGGTCGCCAGACCCAAGCCCCTCGATAGGGCGCCGCGGTTTGAGACGACGATTGATGAGGCCTCCGTCGCGAGCCCCTTCGATTTGGCCGGTGCCGGCGGAGAACCGGGCGGCGGAGGTGATGGCGAAGAACAAGAGTTGGCCGCGAACGAACCGGCGGGCGGTGCCGATGCGGCTTCCGCTCTCGACTGGTCCTCGGGCATGCCGAATGGCCTGGCGAGCGGTGATGGCTCGCCTCCCGCCGCCGTCCAAGCCCTCTTTGGCGACAGGCCGGGCGCCCCGTCGTCGGTGGAAGGGGCGGCCGACGCGCGTTACCTCGCCCTGGGCGGCACGGGGTGCGAAGGGGCCGCTTCAACGGCGGTGTTATCGGATCGCTGGCGGGACGCGGAAGTGGCGCTCGCGGCGGATGGGCCGCGAAAGGTGGCGGTTCGCCACAGAGCGAAGACGCGGTCGGACGAGGGCTGCGTTGGTTGGCCGCGCACCAAGCGCCCGATGGAAGCTGGCACCTCGATCTCCGGTTCGGCCCGTGCGAGGCGCGTTGCCGCGATTCGGGGAGCGAACCGTCGAGTACGGGGGCGACCGCGATGGCCTTGTTGGCCTTCCTCGGCCACGGCGAAACGAGCAGCGAGGGCGATTTTCAGGATCAGGTGCGGCGCGGCGTTTCTTACCTGATGGGCCGGATGAAGGGTAACGGCGACTTCCGTGAAGGGACGATGTACTCCCAAGGTCTGGCGGCCATGGCACTGGCCGAAGCCTACGCGCTCAGCGGCGATCGTTCCGTCGAGGCCCATGCTCAGAAGGCGATCGACTTCATCGTGCTGGCGCAGGACAAGAAGGGCGGCGGCTGGCGTTACGAGCCGCAGATGCCGGGCGACACGACCGTCACGGGCTGGCAGATGCTCGCGCTCAAGAGCGCCCAGACCGCCCACCTGCATGTGCCGCGTCACACGTTGTACCTGGCCATGCAGTTCCTCGACGGCGTGCAATACGACCACGGAGCCCGCTACACCTATCTGCCCCTGAAGGGCCACACCGCGAGTTCCTCGCGCGAGAACGAGATTCGCGACCAGACGACCACGGCCGTCGGCCTGTTGTGCCGCATCTATGGCGGCTGGCAACGCGATGCGCCCGGGCTGCGCAACGGCGTCGAATTGCTCGGCCGCATGGGTCCCTCGCACAACGATCTCTACTACGACTACTACGCCGCGCAGGTCATGCACCATTGGGGCGGCGACTCGTGGCGCACCTGGAACGAAACGCTGCGCGATCATCTGGTCCGCACGCAAGCCATCGAAGGACACGAAGCCGGGAGCTGGAACTTTACGGGCGGACATGCGGCCCGTGGCGGCCGGCTCTACAACACGGCGCTCGCGATCATGACGTTGGAGGTCTATTACCGGCATCTGCCGTTGTTGGACAGAACAGGAACGCCCGACGACCTGCCCGCGCGCGGCGATGGCCAGGTCCGTCAATCTGCAAGAGACTCGACATGACTTCAGCGATCACACGATTTCCGCAGGCCCAGGAATCGCCCGCGGTTGCGCCTCCGGCGTCAGGCTCGGTGCCCGAGCAGCCCGCGTCGACCCTTGGCCGATTGGTCGCCGCCATCGAGCGGTCGCCCTTGCTGCGGCCGGGCACGCCCGGTCGGCGGGTGTGGGATTATTTCTTGGACAACGCCCCTTGGTGGGGAACGAGCCTCGTGGCCCACATGTCGTTGATCCTCATCATGGGGCTCGTGCTCGGCACGGTGCAGGTCGCCCGCACGCTCAGCGATGCACCGACCTTTGAAACGAAGGTGGAAGAAGCTCCCGAGGTGCCCGACATCGGCAAATTCGAAGTCGGCGAGGCCCCCTTGGACCCGACGGTACTCGACACGGAATCGCTCTTGATGAACGAGCCACCGGCGGTCGAGGAACAGATCAACGACGACTCGCCGGAGTTTGTGGAAGCGGGCGGCGGCGTCTCGGCGGCCAACATCATGCCCGGCGGCGGGCTGGGGGGATTCGACTTCGACGCGTCCGGCGACGGCCCCGCCGTGCGCGGATTGGGCGGCGTGGGCGGCGGCGAAGGGACCGGCAACACGGGCGGCAGTGGCGGCGCCGGCAGCGGGTTTGGTGGCCGCGGCTCGGGCATGCGCAAGGCGCTGGCGGGCCGTTTCGGCGGCACGCGACAGACCGAGCGGGCCGTGGCCGCGGCGCTCAATTGGATCGCCCGTCACCAGAATCGCGACGGGAGCTGGAGCATCAATGCCTACAACCGGCAATGCAAGGACCGCACGTGCACGGGGCAGGGCTCGGCGATCGCCGACTCGGCCGCCACCGCGATGGGTTTGCTGCCCTTCCTGGCCGCCGGTCAGACGCAGAAATCGAAAGGGCCCTACAAGCAGACCGTCAACAGCGGCCTGTATTGGCTGTGCCAACATCAAAACTCCGACGGCAACCTGTCAGGCGGCGTGAGCATCATGTATTCGCACGGCTTGGCCACCATCACGTTGTGCGAGGCATACGGCCTGACGCACGACGAGCGGATCGGCCAGGCGGCGCAGCTCGCGGTGCGATTCATCGAACGGGCCCAGCATCCGCGCACCGGCGGCTGGCGCTATGTGCCCGGCGACGAAGGCGACACGTCGGTGGTCGGCTGGCAGGTCATGGCGTTGAAGAGTGCCGAGATGGCGGGCCTTTCGGTGCAGCCCGAGACGCTCACCGGCGCCAAGAACTTCCTCAAGACCTGTTCATCGGGCAACCACGGCGGCCTGTTCGGCTATGTGCCCGGCAGCGGGCCGACCCCCACACTCACCGCCGTGGGGCTGCTCTGCAATCAATACATGGGCGTGAAGCGCGACGACCAATTGATGACCGAAGGGGTCGATTATCTGATGCAAAGTCCGCCGAACATGAACGCCCGCAACTGCTACTACTGGTATTACGCCACGCAGGTCATGCACAACCTGCCCGGGCCGCAATGGGACACCTGGAACCGGCAGATGCGGAAGATCCTCATCGAAAGCCAGGTCAAGGAAGGGTGCGCCGCCGGGAGCTGGAACTCCGCCGCCCCGATGCGAGACAACTACGACGACGTCGGCGGCCGGATGATGATCACCAGCCTGAGCTGCTTGATCTTGGAGGTCTATTACCGGTATCTGCCGCTCTATCAACTTGACGAGAAGGGCCCCGATGCAAAAGGAGTCAGCCTTGACCAGTAATTGTCATTGTGCCGGCCCGTGGCCGACGCTCATCCGACCGGCGACTCGATTGGTCTTAGAGCAACCGGCAAAACCGGATCGAACTCCACAAAAATCGGCGTTTCACCGCCGATTTTTCGCCCACGGCGCTCCGGCTTCCCGGTTCTGTCAGCCGCTCTTACTACATCTTCCGCTGTTGATCTGCTGCGCGGCGTGGTTGTGGTACGGAAATCGTGCCGCGGCGAGCGAGCAGTTTCGCGAGTTCTTGGAGGCCCTGCAAGAACGGGGCTACGGCGATAGCGCGGCCAACTATCTGACATTGATACGCTCGCGCGACGACCTGCCCGACGACCTGCGCGAGGTGATCGACCTGGAGATGGCCACCAGCCTGCGAATCGCCGCGGCGAACACCCCCAATGCCGACGAAGCGGCTCGCAACCTGGGAGCCGCCCAGCAATACCTCGACAAGTTCGTGCGCGAACATCCCGACCATCCCGAGTCGGGCATGGCCTACGCATCGTACGGCGACCTGGCTTCCGCCCGTGCCGAGTCGTGGCTGAAGACCGCGCTCGCCACGAATGACAAAGAGGAGCAAGGATCCTTGCTCGGCAAGGCGCGTGCTGCCTATCAGGAAGCCCGTTCGGCGTACGATCGCGGCGCCAAGGCCTGCCAGGCCCGGCTCGACCGCGCGAAAGAGGGACCCAAGGAGGGCGAACGGACGACCGACCATCCGGCACGTGTCAGACATGGAACCACCCAGAGCGATGCCGAGGCGATCGAGGCACGGTTCGTCCAGGTCCGTTTCAAAGAGGTGATGGTCGACTACCAGATCGCCAAAACGTACCTCACGCCGATGAGTGCCGAACGCAAAGCAGCCCTGCTCGCGGCGACCAAAGGTTTCGACGACATCTATCAGCACTATCGCACCTACCAGGCGGGCCTGTACTCGCATTTCTGGCACGGCAAGACGCTCGTCGAATTGGGCGACCTGGAGACGGCACTCGACGTCCTCGACGAAGTGCTGGCCAACGCGCCCGATCCCCAGGACCGCGACGCCGATCCCGCGTTCGGCGAATTGTTCGCCCAGGTCGAGCAGATGCGCCTGACGATCCTGTCGCAACAGGGCCATCTCGGCGAGTTGATGGCAGAGGCCGAGGAATGGCTGCGCGAGAACAAATCGCTCCAGCGCAGCGACGGATATCAAGGCGTGGCGCTCGAGCTGGCCAAGGGACAACTCACCAAGGCCGAACGGCAGGCGGGCGAGGTGCGCCGCAAGGCGATGCAGGGGGTTAAGGTGGCGCTGGCCAGGATCGCCGCCAAGCCGGGTGCCTTCCAGCAAGAGGCGATCCTCTTGCAGCGCAAGCTGCGGTCGCAGGGCGACGACGCCGAACCCGCATCTTTCGACGAGGCGTTGGCGGTGGCCGACGCCGCGGCGACCGCGGGCGACACGGAGGGTGCCGTCGCCGGCTATCGCAGAGCCATCGAACTGGCACGGGACGGCAAGAAGACGCAGCCGCGGGCGAACGAGGCGCGGCTCCGTCTGGCGCGCAGCCTCTGGTCCGCCGGCGAGTTCGCCGCCTGCCTCGACGCGGCCGAAGCGATCGTCGACGACAGTTCGGCCGGCGCACAGGCTCCGGCGGCCGCAGCCCTGTCGATCCACGCAGCGCTGCGGCTCGTCTCCGCCCCCCGCGCACCCGGCGCCGAGAAGGGTCGGCTCGCGCAGGTAGCCGACAAGATCGTGCGCCGCTGGCCGCAGAGCGTCGAAGCGGATGAAGCCCGCATGGCGCTCGGCAAGATGGCGCTCCTCAAAGGCGATGACGAACGAGCGCTCGCCAGTTTCGCCGCCGTCAACGCGGCCTCGCCGCAGTACCCGGTGGCCCTGCATTGGTCGGCCGTGGTGCATTGGCGGCGCTACTGGCGGGCCAAGGGAGAACCCGCAGACCGGCGCGACAACGCCGCGATGACGGCCGAGCGTGACCATGCGCTCGAAGCGCTCACGGCCAGCCTGAAGGCGCAGGGAACCGCCACCGATGCCGTCGGTGCCTCGCGCGAGCAGATGGAATCGCAGGTCCTGTTGGCCGAGATCGATTTGGAGGGAGGACAGATCGAGGAGGCCGCGGCGCTGGTCGGGCCGCTGGTGCCGGCGATCAAAGCCTTGCCGCCCAGCGAACAGGATACGCTGGCCACGCGAGCGCTGTTGGCAGCACTCCGGGCACAGCTTCTACGCAAGGATCTGGCGGCCGCCGAAGAACCGGCCCTGGCGCTCGTCGAGCGAGGCGGCAAGTCGCCGCAGGCCAGCGCCGTGCTGTTGGAATTCGCACGACTGCTGCGAAACCAAGTCAAGGAAACAGGCAGCGCCGGTGAGGGTATCCCGCCGACGGCAGACGCGCCGCCGTCCGAAACGGCGGCCGCGCCGGCCCAAGGTGGGTCGCAGCGTCAGGCGCTCTCGAAGGTGATCGAGTATCTCGCACAACGCCCGCCGTCTTCGGCGGCCGCGATGCTCTTTGTGGCCGAAACGCTCGGGGACTTGGGCAAAGCGGACGAAGCCCGCGGGCAATACCAGGCCATCCTCGAACGGGCCGACAAAGATCCCAAATGGCTCGGTGGCGATCGTTCGCTCACGACGCGCGTGCGGGCCAAGCTCCTCGCGTTCTTGCGTGCCGAGGGACGGCTCGAAGACGCTCTGGGGCAGGCCGATCGCTTGGTGAAGGAGAATCCCAAATCGCTCGAACCGAGGTTGGAGCGGGCCCAGATCCTTCAGGCCTGGGCCGCCACCGAACCCGATCGCTATGCCGCGGCCGTCGCCCAGTGGACCG
This sequence comes from Pirellulales bacterium, assembly GCA_035547915.1. Classification (GTDB taxonomy): domain Bacteria; phylum Planctomycetota; class Planctomycetia; order Pirellulales; family JAICIG01; genus DASSFG01. Next base: position 57,481 of record DASZTS010000012.1, read on the forward strand.
AGTTACGCACGGCGTTGCAGAACGTGCGGCCTCGCCCGAAGGAGTACTACGACGTCGTCTACAACGCGGCCTGGTGTCTGGCCGCCCAGAGCGAACACAAGGGCGACAAAACGCCCGCCCACCAGGCCGAGCAGCTCCTGAAGTCGGTGCTGGTGGTGTCGCCCGATCTTGACGGCGAAGAAACGGTGGCCGAGTACCGCCAACTCGTCGATCGTTGCGTGACGTTGCAGGCAGACCGGAAAGAGGAAAAGAACGCTACGGTGAAGAAGGACGCGAAGCGGAAGCTGCCGGCCGACAAAACCAAGGTCGGGCGGCGTTAATCCAGTCCGACGGGCACTGGCCGAAACGGCCCGCGAAAGAGCTAGCCCAAGTTTGGTGAGGAGGTGTGTGATGCTCGACTTTCGTCCCAGTTCGACTCCGTATTACAGGCAGCGCATCGACTACGGACGGTTGATCATGATGGTGTTGAGCAGCGCGCTGCTGTTGTCGCTCGTCCTGACCTTCGGCCGGCCCCGCACGGAAACCGGTGCGACGGATGCCGCCGGTCCGGGAGAACCCGCCGCGGAAGCCGCCGCGGAAGCCGCCAATCCGACGCTTGTGGGCGTGGCCGTGCTGGTCGGTTCGTTGTGCGTCGTGGCGTGTGCCATGCTCGTACTCTTCCGCCTGACGCGTCCGGGACGGGTACGGTTCGCCCTCCATGACGGCGGCGGGGCGCCGCCCGACTTCAGCTCTCTCGAGGCGCCGGCGGCGAATGCGGGGACAGAGGCGGCTTCGTTCAGCGAATTGTCTGAGACGCACGTCGAACCGCAGCCGACCCCGGAACCGCACGACGCGGTATCGGTTCCGAGCGGCGATTCGGCGGCCGTGAGTTAGCGTAGAGATCGGTTCAGGCGGGGATTGGGCGGTGGCCGCGGTCGCGGCGCACACCGAACGATGCGGCGTTGAGGCTCGACACGAACCCGCCTGCGGCGGTCTCCATCGCCATCGCAGGCATAAACGCGACCGAGGGTCTTGCATCAAAAGATGCCGAGCTTACGCTATTACACCTAAGAGCGGGCTGGCGGAACCCGGGGCGTCGTGGGCAAAGAATCGGCCGTGAGACGCCGATTTTTCGGTAGCCTGGGCTGGTTTTGTCGGTTGATCCGACGGTCCGTCCGAGTCACCGCTTCTTCTGCGCGGTGAATGTTTTCAGAGCGCCGATTGCCGACCCGCCGGGTCGTGACGATCCCGTGTACATCGTTTTGGATACCAGGAGCATTCGATGTCGACGATCCGTACCTCAGCCCTCTGGTCAAGCGCGCTCGCGCTCGCCCTCACCAACCTGGCGCCCGCTGGCGCCCAGGAGAACGCCGCGCCTGCGGCGACGCCGACCATCGACCACGGCGACAACGCCTGGATGCTCGTCTCGTCGGCGCTGGTGTTGCTGATGACCGCGCCGGGCCTGGCGATGTTCTACGGCGGATTGGTGCGCAAGAAGAACGTGCTCAGCGTCATGATGCAGTGTTTCTTCTTGATGGCATTGAACACCGCGCTGTGGGGCGTGTACGGCTACTCTCTGTCGTTCGGCGGCGATCCGAAGAGCGACGGTTTCAACCCCTGGATCGGCAACGGCGAGTTCCTGTTCATGCAGAACGTCGGGCCGACGTCGCCGAGCGACTATCCGCTCGAAGGAACGATTCCCCGCCTGACGCACATGCTCTTCCAGGGAATGTTCTTCATCATCACGCCCGCGCTGATCTGCGGCGCGTTCGCCGAGCGGATGAAATTCAGCGCGATGGTGGCCTTCACCGTCTTGTGGGACACGGTGGTCTATTGTCCGCTCTGTCACTGGGTGTGGGATGGCGGCATCTTGACATACGGTAGCGACCACGCGATCTTCCCAGCGCTCGATTTTGCCGGCGGCACGGTCGTTCATATCAGCTCGGGCGCGTCGGCGCTGATTTGCGCGCTGGTCGTCGGCAAACGCGTCGGGTACGGACGCCAACCGATGCCGCCGCACAACCTGGCATTCACCACCTTGGGCGCCGCCCTGCTGTGGGTCGGCTGGTTCGGATTCAACGCGGGGAGTGCCTTGTCGGCCAGCGGACAGGCGGCCAGCGCCTTCACGGCCACCCATTTTGCCGCCGCGTCGGGTGCCCTGGCCTGGGCCTTCGTGGAATGGATCACCCGCGGCAAGCCGACGGTCTTGGGAACCTGCTCGGGCGCCGTCGCCGGACTGGTGTGCATCACGCCCGCGAGCGGTTATGTGCAGCCGATGCCCGCGCTGATCATGGGCGTGGCCGCGGGCCTGGTGTGCTGCGGTTCCTGCCTATGGCTCAAATCGAAGCTCGGCTACGACGACTCGCTCGACGCGTTCGGAGTGCACGGAGTCGGCGGCACCCTGGGCGCTGTGCTCACCGGCGTGTTCGCTACGAATTCCGTTTATGGTACGGAGCCGCTCGGATTGCTGGAGGGCGGCAACCTCTTGAAGGCGCAACTCGGCGCGACGGCCGTGACCTGGGGGCTCGGGGTCGTGGCCAGCCTCGTGATCTTGAAACTGGTCGATGTGACCATCGGCTTGCGCGTTTCGCCGGAAGACGAAGTCCTGGGCGTCGACGTCAGTCAGCACGGAGAAGAAGGCTACATCTTTGTCTGAAATTCGGCGGGATGATCCCGCCGGAACACCTAGGCGGCCATGCGTCGGTCGGTCCGCCGGCCGCGGTTGGTCCTGCTCGTCGCGGCGCGCGGACCGAGTCGCACGCTCGGGAGCGAACCCTCGGCGCACGATCCCGGTTTTGTCGGTTGCTCTAACCGTCTTCCGTGCGGCGAAGTTCTTCGGCGGGTTCGGAAGCGGCGGTCTCACCCGTTTCGGGTAGCGGACGTTTGCGATCGGTCGTGGTGCCCGGCACGATCTGCGGGCTGGGAGAGTTCTGTTCGATGATCTCCCGCAGTTGATCGGCATCGATCACTTCGTGTTCGATCAATCGCTCGGCGAGCCCGACCAGCGCGGGACGGCGCGACTGCAAGATCCGCCGAGCCTTCTCGATCGCTTCTTCGATGATCCGCTGGACCTCCTTGTCGATCTCGCGGGCGGTCTGTTCGCTGTAGCTCCGCTCACGGGGAAAATCGCCGGAGCCGGCCAGGAAGGGCGATCGGGCGTTCTCGCGCAGGTTGATCCGCCCTAGGCGGCTCATGCCATAATCCATCACCATGCTGCGGGCGATCTCGCTGGCGCGCTCCAGGTCGTTCTGGGCTCCGGTCGAGACGTCGTTGAAGATCAGCTCCTCCGACAACGTACCGGCCAGCAAGACCTGGACACGGCTCTCCAACTCCGACTGCGTCATCAGGTAACGATCGCCTTCGGGCCGTTGCATCATGTAGCCCAGCGCGGCGAGCCCGCGGGGGATGATCGAAACCTTGTGGACCGGATCGGTATTCGGCAGACTGTAGGCGACGAGCGCATGGCCGCTTTCGTGATAGGCGACGCGCTGCTTCTCGTCCTCGTGCATGACCCGTTGCTTCTTCTCCAAGCCCGCGGTCACGCGCTCGACCCCCTCGTTGAACTCCTCCATGCCGACGGCCGTCTTCCCTTTACGGGCGGCGAGCAGGGCCGATTCGTTGACGAGGTTGGCCAGATCGGCCCCCACGAATCCCGACGTAATGGCGGCGACTTCTTTGAGCTGCACGCTGCTGTCGAGTTTGACGTTCTGGACGTGTACGTCCAGGATCTTCTCGCGGCCCTTCACGTCGGGACGATCGACGAGCACGTGCCGGTCGAAGCGGCCGGGCCGCAACAGAGCCGGGTCGAGCGTCTCGGGTCGGTTCGTCGCCGCCAGCACGATCACGCCGCTGTTGGAGTCGAAGCCGTCCATTTCCACGAGCAACGCATTGAGTGTCTGCTCGCGCTCGTCGTGGCCGCCGACGACGCTCGTGCCGCGCGTCTTGCCCAGAGCGTCGAGCTCGTCGATGAAGATGATGCAGGGGGCCTTGGCCTCGGCCTGCTGGAACATGTCGCGGACGCGAGCGGCGCCCACGCCCACGAACATCTCGACGAAGTCGCTACCCGACAAGCTGAAGAACGGCACGCCCGCTTCGCCGGCGATGGCCTTGGCGAGCAACGTCTTGCCGGTGCCGGGCGGGCCGACGAGCAGCACCCCCTTCGGAATGCGGCCGCCCAAGACCTGGTATTTCTCCGGGCTGCGGAGGAACTCGACGACTTCGCGCAGTTCGTCGACCGCTTCGTCGATGCCCGCCACGTCCTCGAAGGTGACGCCGATGTCTTCCTGGGCATACATCTTGCCGCGGCTGCGGCCGAAGGCCATGGGACTTCCCGCCCCGCCGAAGCGACGCATCATGATGACCACGAACAGCACGATCAGCCCGGCGAACAGCAGGGCCGGCAGATAGTCGCGCATGCGGCTGGGGGCCGCTTGCCCGTGTACGTCGGTAAATCCCTTTTCCTGCAACAACTTAAGGAGCTCGCCATTGTCGTCCTCCAGCCCCATGCGGGCGGAGCGGAACGGCACGACGGTGGGCTTGAGTTTGGGATCGGGCGAACGATCGCCCTCCTGACGGATGTCTTGCAAGACCTGACCCGTCACTTCGGTCGGCCCGACGGTCAGGTCGCGTAGCTCGGAGTACCAGATGACGCGGTGGCTGCTCGACTTAGGGCTCTCGCGGTTCTCTTCGACCTCGATGTGCGGCGGCTCAACCGGCTTCTTGCCCGTTCCCTCGGCGGTCGCGACATCGACCCGGAGCGGGTTGCCCAGTTTGATCAATTCCAACAGCTTGAGGTAGGGGAGATCGGCGTCGCTCCCCGGCTTGAACACGATCACCACCAGCATGGCGGCGATGCCCAAGGCGAGCAGGTACCCGATGACATTCGTGCCTACCGGGGGAGCCTTCTTCTCGGGACCCTTCTTCTCAGTTGGTTTACGGCCGTGTTCGGATTTGTTTTCCATGCAGCAAAGTCAGACCAAGCAGACAGACGTTTACAGGCGGCTCGAGGGAGGGCGCATGCCCGCGGGCCGATGTTTTCAGCCCATTGTCCCCCGCTCACACCACTTCTCTGTCATAGTATGCCCTACACTAGCGTGATACAACGCCGCGCCGGCGAGCCGCGCGGCCGGCCAGATGGCGGGCGAACCTCGCTTGTCGGCCGGCGGGCAACGGGCTTACAATGCGGCTGGCCGGTCGGAACTCCAAATTTCATCAGCAATTAGGTGCTCAGGAATCCACGGCCATGGCGAGCAATTCAAACCTTCTCGAAGTCGGGCTAACCCAGAACGGCCAGTTCGCGTTGACCAACCCTGTGTCCACTTGCCGTGCCACCCGTGTCGCTGTTCTCGGCTCGACCGGTAGCATCGGCAAAAGCACCCTGGAGGTCATCGCCGCTTCGGGCGGCAAACTCTCCGCCGTGGCCCTCTCGGCGCATGCCAGTCTGGATGCCCTGGTGCAGCAGGCCACGACGGTGCGTCCACGCTGGCTGATCGCCACCGATGCCCAGGCGGCCCGGTCGTATACCTGGCCCAGGCTGCCCGCGGGCGTAGAATTGCTCACCGGTTGCGAAGGCGTGGAACGGGCCGTCACCTCGCCGGAGGTCGACGTGGTCGTCTCGGCCATCGTGGGCAGTGCCGGCTTGCGGGGGACTTGGGCGGCGTTGGAGGCCGGCAAGACCATCGCGCTGGCCAATAAGGAAACGCTCGTCACGGCCGGCCCATTGGTCACGGAGTTGGCCCGCCGGCGTGGCACGGCGATCTTGCCGGTCGATAGCGAACATAGTGCCGTCTTCCAGGCGTTGCAGTCGGGCAAGAAGGGCGAATTGAAACGAGTCGTGCTCACGGCAAGCGGAGGCCCCTTCCGCAATTACACGCCCCAGCAGTTGGCCGACGTGACGGTCGAAGACGCCCTGGCCCACCCGACGTGGAAGATGGGCCCGAAGATCACGATCGACTCGGCCACGTTGATGAACAAGGCGTTGGAGATCATCGAAGCGCGGTGGTTATTCGACCTCGAAGCCGACCAGATCGGCGTGGTCATCCACCCGCAGTCGATCGTGCACTCGATGGTCGAATGGGTCGACGGCTCGGTGATTGCCCAGCTCAGTCCGCCCGATATGAAGTTGCCCATCCAATACGCGTTGACGTATCCTGAACGGCAGCCCGGCGTGGCGGCCAAGTTCGATTGGACGCGCTCGTGCCGGTTGGAGTTCGACCCGGCCGACCCGGAGCGTTACCCGGCGCTGGGGCTGGGTATGGAATGCGCCCGCCGTGGCGGAACGACCGGGGCCGTGCTGAATGCGGCCAACGAGGCGGCGGTAGCCGGTTTCTTGAAGGGCAGATTGAGGTTCAACCAAATCGTGCCGCTGGTGAAAAGCGTGCTCGAACACCATCATTTTGATCCGTCCCCGTCCCTCGATCGCTTGTGGGAGCTCGATGGCTGGGCGCGCCAGGAGGTAGAGCGTTGCATTGGCACTTGATCGCGGGCATCGGTTGGTTCCTCACGCCGGAAAACTGGCCCATCATCCTCGAAGTGGCCATCGGCATCGGCGCGGTCATCTTCGTGCACGAGTTGGGGCACTTCGCGGTGGCCAAGTGGTGCGGAGTAAAGTGCGAGAAGTTCTATCTCGGCTTCGACATCGGCGGCTGGAAGCTCTTTAAATACAAATGGGGTGAGACCGAATACGGCATCGGCGTGCTGCCCCTGGGCGGCTACGTGAAGATGCTCGGTCAGGACGACAACCCCAATCGCCTGCACGAAGAGACCGAACGCGCCAAACTAAAATCGACAGACGAAGGAGCGACGGAGGGCGACCCGCTCTTCGATCCGCGCAGCTACCTGGCCAAGAGCGTGCCCCAACGCATGTTCATCATCTCGGCGGGCGTGATCATGAACGTGATCTTCACGTTCGTGGCGTCGATGGTGGTCTTCAACATGGGCGTCGAGCAGATGGCGTGCGAGGTCGGCAAAACGCTTCCCGGTCGGCCGGCTTGGCGCGCCGGGCTGCGCGAGGGCGATCGCATTCTGCAGATGGGCGACGTGAAAGACCCCGTCTTTCGCGACATTCAATTCGGCATCCCATTGGCCGACAATATCGAGGAGGGGGTTCGCTTTCTCGTGCAGCGCCCCGGCCGTGAGGATCCGTTCGGGGTGAATGTCGTTCCGGAAAAACGGGGCCTGATTCACCAAATCGGCATGATGTCGGCCCACACCTGCAAGGTGGCGGACCCCGTGTTCGGCAGTCCCTTCACACAGACGGCCCGCGACGGTGTTGATCTTCTTCCCGGCGACGTGGTCGTCGCGGTGGACGGCGAACCGGTGGCGACCGGCGCCAGCCTTGACCGACTTTTGCAGCAGCATCCGGAAACGGTGATGCTTACGGTCGAGCGGCCCGGCAAAGGAAAGTTTGGCGACGTCAGCCGGCTCGATATCAAATTGCCCGCCGTCCCCATGCAAACGTTGGGCGTCGTCATGAAGATGGGGAAGATCGACGCGATCCAGAGCGGTTCGCCGGCCAAGGACGCGGGATTGCTGGCAGGCGACGTGATCACCCAGATCGATGGCCAGGATGTGGGCGACCCGCTCACGCTTCCCACCCGTCTCGCGAAACTCGCGGGTCAAGAATTAGCGATTTCGGTGGAGCGCAACGGCAAATCCGTCGACAAGCTCGTGCGTCTCGGCGAGGACGTGCTCGATGACACTTTTACCGTCGAAAATGGACCGATCGCGGTGCCCGTCCTCGGCGTTGCCTACTACGTCGAGAACGTCATCGAGTCGGTCGAGGAGGGGAGCCCGGCGGCACGCGCCGGCCTGACGGCGGGCGATGAGCTGACTCTTGCTAAGCTCATTCCACCCGCCGATGATGTGCAAGCCGAGGAGTTCCATCTGAAAAAGGAGAATTTCCAGACCGAGGCGAAGTTGACGTTGGGTGAGAAACGAAGTTGGCCCGAATTGTTCGATGTGATACAGCGCACGCTGCCCGGAACGAAGGTCGAACTGACCCTCAAGGACGAACGCACGGTGACTCTCGAGCCGACCGCGTCGAAGGTCTGGATGAATCCGGACCGTTATCTCGTCTTCTCGCCGTCGGTGACGTTGCAGAAGTCCACGACGTTCGCCTCGAACCTTAGCCTGGCGGGGCGTGAGACGAAGTACTACCTCTTGATCGTCGCCCGGTTCCTCCGCAAGCTGGCCACGCGACAGGTTCCCATCACGGGCATGGGCGGGCCGGTCACGATCGCACACCAGGCCGGACTCGAAGCGTCGGCCGGCCTGTCGAAGTTCATCCTGTTTCTGGCGATGCTGAGCGCCAACCTGGCGGTGTTGAATTTCCTGCCGATTCCGATGCTCGACGGCGGGCACATGGTCTTTCTGGCGGCCGAGGGCCTGCGCGGTAAGCCGGTCAGCGAGCGCGTGGTCGCCTGCTTCCAGTTCGCCGGACTGTTCTTGCTCGCCAGCCTGATGATCTTCGTGCTGCTGCTCGACGTAGGCGTCATCAAGCGAGGTTGATGCTCGGAGACGGCCGAGAAGAAGCCGTCGCGGAATGGCACTTTTACGTCTTCTGGCCGCGGGGCTCGGAGGCAACCCGATTCGATTGCGCGTGCGGCGCGGCCGGCTCGTCGGCTGACTGACGGTCGGCACGCAGGTAGATAAAGCTCTTGCCCAGGCGTCCGCCGTAATTTCCCGCCGAGATGCGGATCAGCCCCGGGGTATCGACGGCCGCTTGGATGGCAGCCTGGGTGGCGGCGGCGATCGTCGCCAGGTCGCTGCCATTGAGGATGATCTCCATGATCGATGCCACACCCTCGGGCACGCGCGACCGCTCGCCCAACGTGTCGCGCAGGGTGGGACAATATTCGGCATACGTGCTGGCGATGGCGAACGAATAGCGACTCCCCGCCTTCGAGCCGCTGGCTGCGATACCGCCGGGGAACGGCAGGATGACGCCCGGCACCGCCGCGGCCGCATCGCGGGCACGCTCCGCGGCCAGCACCGCGGCATCGACATCGCCGGCCAGGAACCAGAGGTTGCCGCCCATCAATCCGTCGCGATAGCCGAAACGGCGGTCGATGACGAATTCGCCGCCGAGGATCGGTATGGTCCATACCCGTCGGCCGTATCGCACATCGCGCCGTTGATGGCCGTCGCCGAAGTAGGCGATCTTGCGGCCCAGCTTGAGGTACGTCTCCTCGTCGGCCGGGCTGAAGCAGGCGGCCGTGGGACACGTGAGCACGTTCTGGCTGATGCGCACCAGCAACGACCGCTCGAGCGCCGCCACGCGATCTTTGCGAAACCGCGGTACGTGGAACTGCACCAGCGCGCCGGGGCGACCGTCGGGCGTGGCGAACGACTCGTCGCCGCCCGGCCCGACATAGCGGTCGAGGCCGGCTTCGCAGTCGCAAAGTATCGTGCTCGAGGCGTTACCCGTGGCGGCCACCACCGCGCGATCGAGCCAGCCGCGATCCCGCGCGGTGATCAGCACTTCGGCATAGATGCTGCGGAAGGCTTCCGCATACGTGTCGTCGATGTGTGCCATCGTGAACGCCGTGCTGGTCATCCGCCTAGGGTTGCGGCAGCAGCACGCCGGCCCACGTAGACAGCGTTTTCCGTGATGATCTTGTCCATGAACACGTCGTGTTCGGCCGTGGGAATCTCGGGGAAGATCTGGCACTCGAAGGCCAGCGCGACCAACGGCGCGTCGGGGCGGACATGCTCGAGCAGCTTGTCGTAATAGCCGAAGCCGTGGCCCATGCGTCCCCCGGCGCGATCGAAGGCGACGCCCGGCACCATCACCAGGTCGAGCTGCGCCACCTCGACGTTCTTTTCCGGCAGGTTTCGCAGCTCGGTCTTCGGCTCCAAGATCTTGTACATGCCGATCGCCAGCTCTTCCATGCTTTCGAGGTGGAACAGTTGCAGTTCGCCCTCGACACAATAGGGAACGACGATTCGCTTGCCGTGGGTGAGCGCGGTCGGCAGGAAATGCCGCGTTCGCACTTCCGTCCGCACGTCGACGTAGAACATCACGGTCTGGGCGGCCGCGTATTCGGGCAAGCCCACGAACGTCTGGCAGATCTGCTGGCTCAGCTCGTCTTTGTTCTCTTGGGCGCGCCGATTGGCGTGGGCCTGCTCGCGAATGGCCTGTTTCTTCTGCTGAAAATCGATCGCCTGATCGGCCATCATCCTTCTCCGGTGGCGCCCCTGACCAAAGCCAAAACGTAGCACGCAGCGGCCTTGGGGTAAAGAAGGGCCGTTCCAGTCCGGCTCGCCGGGAGCTACCATTTGTGCGGCTAGCGACCTACAGAGGCGATCGGTTTTGAAGACGTCGTGGAAAGGCAAAGTCGTGGTGGTTACCGGCGGCTCCGGCGGGCTGGGAAGGGCCATCGCCGCGGCGTTCGCCAAGCGCGGCGCGAGCGTCGTGATCACCGCTCGCCGGGCCGACCAGCTCGCCGCGGCGGCCGAGGAATTGCGCGCGCCCGGGCACGATGTTTCCGCGGTGGCCGCCGATGTGACGCGCGATGAGGACGTCGAGCGGCTCTTCGCCAAGACGATCGAGCGCTATGGCAGGCTCGACGTTTTGGTGAACAACGCGGGGCGTTCGATGCGCAGCACCATCGCCGAGACGACAATCGAGGATTTTCACGAGTTGCTCGAACTCAATCTGCTGGGGTTGGTGCGATGCACGCGGGCGGCCTTGCCCCACTTGCTGTCGAGTCGCGGACACGTGGTCAACATCGGTTCGCTGGCGGGCAAGTCGGCGGCGCGCTGGGTGGGTGCCTATCCGGCGGCCAAATTCGCCGTGACGGCATACTCCCAGCAACTCCGTCTGGAATTGGCAGAAAAGGGCTTGCATGTCCTCCTGGTCTGCCCCGGGCCGATTGCCCGCACCGAGGGGCGCGATGCGGCCGAAAGACGTGAAGAGCCGCGCCCCGGCCTGCCGGCCAGTGCCTACAAACCGGGCGGCGGCGTGCGCACCAGCGCCCTGTCGCCGGATAGACTTGCCGACGAGATCGTACACGCCTGCGAAACCCGTCGCATCGAATTGGTACGGCCTAGCAAGGCCCGTTTGCTGTTCGCGTTGGCGCAATTGTCGCCTCGCCTGGGCGATTGGCTGGTTCGGAAACTCACCTGATTCGGAACGGCCGTGAGCGACGCTATCGAGCCTCTCAGCCCGATCGAGCAACACTTCGAGCGTTGGCGCGTGCGCCTGGGCCTGATCGGCGCGCCGATCGTCTTCGCCGTGGTGTGGTCGACCGAGTTCCCCTCCCTCAAGCCCGAGGCCCATCGACTGGCTGCCGTGTTGGGGGCGGTGGTCACGCTCTGGATCAGCGAAGCCATCTCGATGCCGGTGACGGCGCTCATCGGAGCATCGCTGTGCGTCGTGCTGCGCGTGGCGCCGGCCAAGGAGGTGTTCGCGCCCTTCGCCGATCCGATCATGTTCTTGTTCATCGGCTCGTTCATGCTGGCGCGGGCCATCTTTCTGCACGGGCTCGATCGACGGTTGGCATTCGCGGCGCTCGCGCTGCGATGGGTCGGCGGCAGCCCGGCGCGAGTCCTATTCGTCTATGGCGCGGTCACGGCCTTCCTGTCCGCTTGGATTTCGAACACCGCCACGACGGCCATGATGTTCGCCATCGGCCTATCGATCCTGAACTTCTTGATGGGCGGCGGCGATCGCGAGGCGCTGGTCGACCGCCGCTACGCCACGGGGCTGATGCTGATGACCTCGTTCGCGGCCTCCATCGGCGGTCTGGCCACGCCCGTCGGCACGCCACCCAATCTCATCGGCCTGGCCGCCATCCGCGACACACTGGGCGTCGAGATACCCTTCCTCAAGTGGTCGTTCATCGGCGCGCCGGTCGTCGTGTGCCTCTACCTGTACCTGTTTGTCTATCTGAATTGGCTCTGCCCCGGCGGCCGTGGCACGCTCTCCGGAGGCCTTTCGCTGTTGGACGAAGAACGCCGCCGGCTCGGTCCCTGGACGAGCGGCCAACGGTCGACGGTCGTCGCGTTCGCGATCACGGTCACGCTGTGGATCGTGCCGGGGATCGTGGCGGTCACCGCCGGCGAACAGAGCGCGGCGTACCAGACGCTGACCAGATGCCTACCCGAGTCGGTGGCGGCCCTGCTGGGTGCGGCGTTGTTATTCTTCTTGCCCGGCGACCGGCAGGGGCGGGCCATTACCTGGCGCGAGGCGGCCGAGATCGACTGGGGCGTCGTGCTGCTCTACGGCGGCGGTTTCGCGCTGGGCGTCTTGTCAGACAAGTTGGGGCTCGCCGCCGCGATGGGACAGAATCTGGTGCAACTCCTTCCCTCCACGAGCGGCCTGGTGCTCGTCATCGCCGCGGCGACGGTGGCCACGCTTATCTCCGAACTGACCAGCAACACGGCCAGCGCCATCATCGTCGTTCCGGTGGCGATCCACATCGCCCAGGCGGCGGGCGCCGATCCGCTGGAGCCGGCCCTGGCCGCCACGTTCGCGGCGAGTCTCGGCTTCATGTTGCCCGTATCGACGCCCTGCAACGCCATCGTCTACGGATCGGGCTACATCCCGCTCACGCGCATGGTTCGTTACGGTTTGCTGCTCGACATCGCCGGCATGGCCGTCATCGTCGTCATGGTGCGTCTGCTCGGCCGCTGGGTTCTGTAGCCGCGGGCCGCGATGACGAACAGGGCCCGCTGGTCGGCGTCTGCGCATAATCAAACCATGCCCACCCGCCGAAGCAAGAAGCGCCGCAATCTGCTAGTGGGGGACTAGTCCTTAAACAAGCATAGCCAGAATCACATCGGGCTTGGCGGCTGTAGAAAATCTCGAAAACCTCCGGCGTTTGCATCGCATTTCTAATTGATCCAAACTGAACTGAAATCGGTGGCTCATGGCCGGATCATTTTTACCTGAATACGCCGGGCCTGGTATCGAGGCGCCGCGCTATTACGACGGTCGGTCGTAGAATCGTTTGGGCGATCGACGGTGGGATGACCTCTATTTGCGACCGGGGCTCTCGGCGGCGCATCCCGCCCTCAACGCCTTTTCATTTGTTGGCCAATTCACGCGGCATGGGGCGTCCAACGATGTAATATGGACTTCGAGTCGTTATCTCCTGCTGCCATTGGCAGCTCCAAATCTCCTTGCCGTCCAATCGGGCATGTAGCTCGGAAGCGCTGACGCGATTGATAGCAAACTTCCAGGCAGGCTTTTGTCCCGACAGCTCGATCGCCAATAACGCCTCGGGGTTTGTCCCACCCGCCAAGAAAAACATCGCGCCGTCGCGAACGCCGACGGATTCGTCGGCATAACGGCAGATCGGCGTAGGCAGGCATCGTAGCTCGGAACGGCCATTGCCATAGACACCATATGCATCGAAGCGGCGTGACAGTTCCTTTATTTGCCGCAGTCGACGAGCTGTGGTCTCCGCGGGCGAGGGTGCATCTGGGAGCGCTTGAAAATCAAGGCCGGCCTCATCGGGGTTCCATTGCCACCCTTCGCTACTTTGAACCCACAGCTTCGATGGGGCCAGGGACGTTAGCTCGTAGGACCAATCGCATGGTCCATCCTTCATGGGCTGATAAGCCGATATCGTGATCAATGCGAGTGGCCGCTGGTCAGTGCCCCAAAGCCAAGTGGTGCCATCAAAGCAACCAATTTCCGGCGTTGCAAATCGAAACCGGGCGCCTTCGGCCATCTCGACTTTTGTCTTGCCTTTCGCGCCGACGGTTTCGATTTCGACGGTAACGGACTTGGCAATATCTTGCATGGCGAGCAAGCGTTTCGCTCGTGGGCCGGAATCTCCTTCATCCGATCCGGCAGGGACCTTGTCGGGCGCCCCAACCGGTTTGGATGGCTCTGTCTCTTCGGCCAGAGACACACTAAACACAACTGAGATCACGCATCCGATGGCAACGCGTTTCATGGACACCCTCCCTTACCACATTGGCAACCACGTGGCGAAGTCTTACTGCTGACCCCCGGGGGTCACCTATGCCAGAAAATGTAATCATTCAAAGGCGGCGGTGCCACCGCCGCCGGTTCCAGCGACGGCAATGTTGGCTGAGCAGCGCACTACGTCCTGGATCGCTGGTTCGCCGAGGAAGCACAACCCAGGGTGTTTCGGGTACGCCGCGTAACGCCTCTTCTTCGTCGGTGATAACGATGTGCGGCGTGACAAAGAAGCGCCCCCCGTCCAGTTCACCACAGACCCACGACGTTTGCGGCCAGAGCCATCTTTTAACGGCCTCAATAGGTCGCGGCAGCGTGACGCAGCCAACGCCCACCACGACCATCAACCACAGCAACGACTTCAGGGACAACTGGCGGGGCATGGGCTAATGGGCCTTCTCAGTCGGGACGATTAGCTTTGGGAACCGCTACGCCAATAAGCTGCTCCTCTTGCTCTTGGGCTCGCCTCTGCCGTTCCCTCAAAGTGAATCCCACCAAAGAAGCAGCCTGCCGCCAGCACCAGGACCAGCAACGCGCGGAGGGTGAATTGTGGGCGTGGCATAGGCTACTTATTCCGAATATCGCGCTGCCGCAAGAGCCATGCAGAAAGGCAGACGCCTACGAATAACACACATCGCCCGTAGGCTGTTTTTGCAACCATAGCGGAGATGAACGCTACGGCGAGCATCAGCAGCGTAACGTCTCGCAGGCTGAACTGAAACCGGCGGGTCATGGGGAGGGGGGCATGGGGCGCATAGAGCTAATGGGCGCTCACTTTCACGGTTTTACTTTTGATGACGACAAGTCTACTCCAACCTTCAGGGGCTATTATCCACCGGCCCATATCAAGTCTTAATTCCCCAGCTTCTCCTGGTAGAAGCTCGCCTTGGAAGTCGTAGCAACACAGCCACGACCGCTCTACCGGGAACTCGCACGTCCATTAAGCGGCGTCGTAAGCAGCCGGATGACCTGCCATTGCGAGTTCACATTGCGGTGCGCCAAAAACACGAATATATCGCCCCTTGACGCTGATTGGCTTGCCGGCCACTGCCTCAATGACCTCAATGCGATTGCCGTAGGTTTCAATCCAGTGCCAGCAGCTCAGCGCTAGGCACGCGAGCGCGGCCATGCCCAGCAACCCCCGCAGGCTGAAATTGGAGAAAGCGACGTTTCACGGGGCCATTAGACCGCGCCAGAGCGGCGGGCAAACGGAGGCGACGGGCTGGCAGTGATACCGAACGGTGTCACTACCAGCGATGTTCGCCTTGTCTGAACCGAAAGCGCGAGTTACTGTCGAATGATGACCGCTGGGCATGTCCGCAACGGCTCCGCGCCCTTGTTGCACCTGGACGACATCGGCCGCACCTACCACATGGGCGAGGTCGCGGTCGAAGTGCTGCGCCATGTGAATATCGAGATCGAGCGGGGCGAAATCCTGGCCATCGTCGGCCCCAGCGGCTCGGGCAAGAGCACGCTGTTGAACCTGATCGGCGGGCTCGACAGGCCGACGAGCGGCGCGGTCTGGTTCGGCGATCGCGACCTGTCGCAACTCGGTCCGTGCGAGCTGACGCTCTATCGCCGAGACACGGTCGGTTTCGTCTTCCAGTTCTATAACCTGGTGCCGAACCTCACCGCGCGTGAGAACGTGCTGGTTTCGACGGAGATCAGCCGCAACCCGCTCGATGTCGACGAGTCGCTCGCGCTCGTCGGGTTGGCCGAACGGGCCGAGCACTTTCCTTCGCAGATGTCGGGGGGCGAACAGCAACGCGTGGCGATCGCCCGCGCGCTGGCCAAGAATCCGGAACTGCTGCTGTGCGACGAGCCGACCGGCGCGCTCGACTTCGAGACGGGCAAGCTGATCCTGCGGCTGCTGGTCGACGTGCGGCGGCGGCTGGGCAAGACCGTGCTCATCATCACGCACAACTCGGCCATCGCGCAGGTGGCCGACCGCGTCGTGCGCCTGCGCAGCGGCGAAGTGGTCGAAACGACCGTCAACCGGCAGCCCGTCGCGCCGGAAGAGGTCACCTGGTGAAGGCACTCGACCGGAAACTGCTGCGCGATCTGCGCCGCTCGGGCGGTCTGTTGGCGGCCATCACCAGCATCATGGCCGTGGGAGTCGCCTGCTACGTGGCGCTCGGCTTCGCCTACCGAAACCTGTCGCAGGCGCAGCGCCGCTACTATGCCGATTGCCGCATGGCCGATTTCTCGATCGAGGTCAAGAAGGTACCGCTCAGCGAATTGGCGGCCATCGAAAAGCTCCCCGGCGTGGTCGAGGTCCGGCCGCGCATCCAGTTCTTCGCCACGGCCGATCTGGAACGTTCCACCGAGCCGGTCAACGGGATCGTGATCTCGCTGCCCGATCGCCGCGAAGCGACGATCAACGATGTGATCTTGCGGCGCGGCGGGTATTTCACCGACCGGCGCGACAACGAAGTCATCGTCAACGAGAAATTCGCCAACCGCCACGGCCTGGCTCCCGGCCAGTGGATCCACCTCGTTCTGAACAACCGTCGCCAAGAGCTATTCATCGTCGGCACGGCCATGAGCAGCGAATTCACGTATCTCGTCGGCGCCGGCTCGATCATGCCCGACCCCGACCACCTGGGAGTCTTCTATCTCAAGCATTCCTACGCCGAGGAGGTGTTCGATTTCGACGGCGCCTGCAACCAGGTGTTGGGCCGGTTGGCGCCCAACGTGCGCGATCGCCCCGAGCGTGTGCTGGCGCAGGCCGAAACGTTGTTGGATTCCTTCGGCGTGTTCACGACGGTGCCGCTCTCCGATCAGCCCTCGAACCGATTCCTGAGCAACGAGATCCAGGGGTTGCGGGCGTTCGGCGTGATCGATCCGGTCATCTTCCTCTCCGTCGCGGCGCTCGTGCTCAACGTGCTCATGACGCGACTGACCGAGCAGCAGCGCGTCGTCGTGGGCACGCTCAAGGCCCTGGGCTACCTAGACCGGCAGGTGTTCGCGCACTTCCTCAAATTCGGCCTGGCGATCGGGCTGCTCAGCGGAGCGGCCGGTGGCGCGCTGGGATGGTGGATCTCGATGGGCATGACCGGGCTCTATCGGATCTTCTACGAGTTTCCGACGCTCGCCGATCGCTTCTATGTCGATATCTTCGTCGAAGGGATGTTCGTCAGCCTCGGCTGCTCGCTGATCGGCTCGGTGCACGGCGCTCGCGCGGTGCTGCGTCTGGAACCGGCCGAGGCGATGCGTCCCAAGCCGCCCGCGCGGGGCGGCGCCGTGTGGCTCGAGCGCTGGCGCGGTTTCTGGAATTCGCTCGGTTTCGCTTGGCGGATGACGCTGCGCAATCTCCTCCGCCAACGCTTCCGCACCCTGGCCGGCGTCTTCGCGGCCGCGATGGGCGCCGGCATGTCGGTGAACGCCCTGATGCTGATCGAGGAGACGAGCTTTCTGGTCGATTTTCAGTTCTTCAAGGTGCAGCGGAGCGATGTGGATCTGCAGTTCAAGGACGAACAGCCCTCGGCCGCGTTGGCCGAGGCCCGCGGGCTGCCGGGCGTCGATCGCGCCGAGCCGCTGTTGCACGTGAACTGCACGTTCGTCAACGGCTCGCATTCGCACAAAGGCGGCGTGACCGGTCTCGCTCCCGACGCGCGGTTGACGATCCCGCGCGACGTGGCGGGGCGGCGGCTGCGCGTGCCCGGCGCGGGGTTGGTGATGAGCCGCAAGCTCGCCGACCTGCTGCGTCTGAGGCACGGCGACCTGGTCGAAATCCGACCCACGAAGGGGCTGCGCGAACCGCACCTGGCGCCGGTCGTCGAGATCGCCGACAGCTACATGGGCCTGACGGTCTACGCCGATATCCGCTACCTCAGCCGCATGGTTCACGAAGAACTGGCCATCTCGGGCGTACAACTCACGGTCGACCCGCGCCGAGAATCGATGGCCACGCTGTATCGCGAGGTGAAGCGCATGCCGGGGATCGAATCGGTGACGGCACGCGCCGACACGGTCGCCAACGTCATGCAGACGCTCATCAAGAATCAACGGGTCTTCATCGGGCTGTTGGTGGCGTTCTCCGGCGTCATCTTCTTCGGCAGCGTGCTCAATTCGTCGTTGATCGGCCTGGCCGAGCGTGAGCGAGAAGTGGCCACGCTGCGCGTGCTGGGCTACACGGAATGGCAGGTGGGAAACCTCTTCCTGCGCGAGAGCGTGCTGGTCAACACCGCCGGCACGATCGCCGGCATGCCGCTGGGCTATTTACTCAATTGGGGCATCACCCTCGCCTACGACACCGAGATGTTTCGCATCCCGGTCATCGACCCGACACGGAGCTGCTTGATGACCTTCGTGCTCGGAACGTTCTTCGCCCTCGGCGCGCACGCCATCGTGCAACGCGCCATCTTCCACATGGATTGGCTGGAAGCGATGAAGACCAGGGAATAACGGCTCTCGGTTTGTCCGTTTCGGGGCCTCGTCGGCAAACGCACCGCCGATGGCACCCGCAAGTCTGTGCGGCCGCTTGCCTCTCGGCTCCCGTTTGCCGGTCCGCACGCGAACGATGACATGCGTTCCACACCAGTGCCGTTATTCCGCGGAAATGCCGTTCCACCCGTTTGACGCCCGCGTTCCCTCGACCTACCCTTTCCTGTTGGCTGAGGGCAGGTCACCAACATCCCTTGCCAACCGAGCCGCTCCCCGTCGTCCTTGGGGAGCGGCTTTTCTATTTGTGCTCCGGATCGCTTCCGGCGATTTGACAGGAGATTCCCGCAACCTAGTTTTTTTCCATCGGGCTGCGGTTGCCCCATACTGCTGCCCAGTTGGCCGCCCCTTTCCGGGTCACCGGGGGCGGCCTTTTTTTAGAGCAACCGACAAAACCGGATCGAGCTCCACAAGAATCGGCGTTTCACGGCCGATTTTTCGTCCACGGCGCTCCGGCTCCCCGGTTCTGTCAGCCGCTCTAAGCGCGGTGCCCGGCATTAAAGATATTCGTACGAACGTTTGACACTCGCCCCGCTTGACCTAATCTTTCTTACGACGCGGAAAATCTTCCGACCTGCCGCGTCGCCTACCAGGGGGCCGCCCTACTGTCACGAAGGGGGCGGCCCTTTTTTCATGCGCTGGTTTTTCATGCGCTGGAACGATATGTGATCCGGCCAAGCCGTCTGCCCCCTGAGACGGGCATCTGGATGGGCGACGGTATCATTGAGGCGATTCGTGTGCCGGGTGCCCTCGGCCGTTTGCCGCCCGCCGGCGCGTGCGGTTTTTTCACGTCGCGATACAATGTGGCTATGCGAGAACCGCACGATGCACACCAGCCACCGTCGAGCAAACGCCTCGAATACCTCAAGGTCTGGGTGGATCGCCGCATCGCCCGAAGTCATCTGATGCGGGCGAGGTGCGCCGAACGCATCCGCAGAGCGCACGAACTGGAAACGCGGTACGAGCGATGGCAGGAGCGATCTAGGCTTTTGACGTTCCCGGCCGAGTCGTAGCCCACGACCCTGTGCCGACCCCTTCGCTATCCTCTGGAACGGACGAGAACCCGTACCAGGCGCCGGAGGATTTCGAAGAGCCGGAGCCGGCGCGACGGGCCATCGGTCCCGCCACCTGGGGAGCCATCGGTCTGGGACTGAGCGCATCCTTCGTGTCTCGGTTCCTCCACCACGGCCCGTCGGCTGTCGTCATCAGTGGCTTCGCAGTCGGAATGGCTCTCTTCCTGTTCGGTGTCTATATGCGGCCGACGTCGCGCGCCCGCCGGTGCGCAAAAACCCGGGGCCCCGTTAGCCACTGGTTTCGGATTTTTCTTGATCGCGGTGGCAAACGGTAATCACTACCGAACTTTCCGCGCTCTTGCCTTGTCCGGATGGTTTTGGGAAACAAGAGCGGTAGCGTCACCGGGAGAACGAGCCGCTGTCGACCGACACCGAACATCGAGTTGAGCAACAGAATCGCCAGCCGGGGGGGCTGCGCGAGACGCTGACCGTCGCGCTGCCGCTGATCGCCTCGACCGTGTCGTGGACGATCATGATCTTCACCGACCGGGTCTTCCTGACCTGGTATTCGGCCGATGCGGTGGCCGCCGCGTTGCCGGCCGGCAACATCGCCTTCACGGTGGTTTGCTTCCCGCTCGGCCTGGCCTCCTATGTGAACACGTTCGTCGCCCAATATCACGGCGCGAACCGCCCCGAACGGATCGGCCCGGCCGTCTGGCAGGCGTTGTTCATCGGCATGCTTTGGGCCCCGCTGGCGATCGCCACGATTCCGTTGGCACCCCGCATCATCGCCGCGCTCGGACACGACGAAGCGGTGGCCCGCTACGAACTCGACTTCTACCAGGCCGTCTGTTGGGGGGAAGCGACTCTGCCGCTGGTCGCGGCGCTTTCGGCCTTCTTCACGGGCCGCGGCCGTACCCGCACCGTCATGATCGTCGACACCAGCGCGGCGAGCCTGAACGTGCTGCTCGATTATCTGTGGATCTTCGGTCACGGCGGCTTTCCCGAAATGGGGGCGGCGGGCGCCGCCTGGGCCACGACGCTTGCCACCTGGCTGCGGTTGATGACCTACCTGTTCTTGTGGTGGCGTCCGGAATTGCGCCGCACCTACCGCACCTTGTCGGGTTGCCGATTCGACCGCCAGTTGATCGGGCGGCTGCTCTGGTTCGGCTTCCCGAACGGTTTGCAGTACCTGTTCGAGATGGCCGCCTTCAGCATCTTTCTGATCCTCGTCGGCCAGATGGGCAAGCGCGAACTGGCGGCGTCGAATCTGTCGTTCAACCTCAATTCATTCGCCTTCATGCCGATCCTGGGCATCGGCTTGGCGGCCAGCACGCTGGTGGGCCAGCGCCTGGGCGAAAACAAACCGCAGCTCGCCGAACGCTCGACGTGGTCGGCCTTCAAGCTGGGCGGCGGCTTGATGGCGATCGTCGGCAGCCTCTACCTCCTCGCCCCCGACGCATTGCTCTATACCTACAGCATCAACAGCGACCCGCGGCAATTCGCCGAGCTACGCGGGCAGGCGATCATCCTGTTGCGATTCGTGGCGTTCTACTGCCTGTTCGACGCCATGAACATTATCTTCTCCGGCGCACTGAAGGGCGCCGGCGACACGGGCTTTGTGTTGGTGACGACGCTCTTCCTATCGTTCGTCGTGGGGCTCGGCACCTGGATCGGCGTCCGCTACCTCGGCATGGGCCTGTACTGGTGCTGGTCGCTCGTCACGGCCTGGGTCTGCCTGCTCGGCCTGGCCTTCCTGCTGCGCTTCCTCTACGGCCCCTGGCGCACCATGCGCGTCATTGAAAAAGCCGACATTCACCTGCACGCCGAGTCCGGCGAGCCCGAACGCTGTCCGGGTGCGGCCAGCTAAGGCGTCTTAGGTGGACATCTTGTGCGATGCGTATCATTTTTTCCTCACCCCTTTGACCATCTTTCTCGCCTGCATTAGCATATGGCGGCAATCGCCCAGATATGCACACCTGACCAGTCTATATTGCCAGGAATGGCATCGTTTGATCGCGATATAAGGATGGGGGTGGGATGCTCAACTTGAACTCGATCGAACTGTTCGCGGGGGCCGGTGGGCTCGCGTTGGGCACAGCGCGCGCGGGATTCAAACACGTCGTCGTCTTGGAAAAGGATGATGACGCTTGCAAAACGCTTCGCCGAAATCGGTTGGGTGGGGTGGAATTCGTTCGGGACTGGGAAATCGTCAATGGGGACGTGCATAAGTACGATTTCAGCCCGCACCGCGGCAAGGTTGGTTTCATTTTCGGCGGACCACCTTGCCAGCCATTTTCACTAGGGGGAAAGCATCGCGGCAAGGATGACCATCGTAATCTTTTTCCAGAGGCAGTCCGTGCGGTACGCCAAGCAGAACCAATGGCGTTCATGTTCGAGAACGTCAAGGGGCTTTTACGGCGGAGCTTTGCAAATTACTATAGTTATATTATCCATCGGTTCCGTTTTCCGAGCGTTGAGCCACGCAGGGACGAGGATTGGGTTAGCCACTTAGCAAGGCTTGAAAGACTCTATACTTCTGGCAAAGCTTCCGACATCTCATACAATGTTGTCTACCGATTGTTGAATGCGGCGGAATACGGCGCTGCCGAGGGCGTACCTCAGCGCCGCGAAAGGGTATTTATTGTTGGGATTCGCGCTGATCTTGGCATTGAATTCTCGTTTCCGACGGAGTCGACGCACAGCTACGATGCGCTACTCCATGATAAATGGCTATCCGGTGTCTACTGGGACCGGCACTCGATTCCTAGCCGCCAGCGGCCGCGCGTACCCGATGCGATTCGCCGTCGCGTCGAAGGGTTGACGTTGATTGGCCGCGAGTTCCTCGGCGATCCTGTACGAACAGTTCGCGATGCGATCGCGGATTTGCCGTCTATTGCGGTTGGCGAAGTATGCAGTAACGTCGCGAATCATTATCTTAATCCTGGAGCAAAGAGCTATCCGGGTCACTGCGGTAGTCCCTTCGACGAGCCAGCGAAAGCGCTGAAAGCGGGCGACCACGGGGTTCCCGGTGGCGAAAACATGCTACGCCTCCAAGATGGATCCGTCCGTTATTTTTCGGTGAGGGAGTGTGCTCGGCTACAGACCTTTCCAGACGATTGGTCGTTCGCCGGATCGTGGACTGAAAGCATGCGTCAGCTCGGCAACGCTGTACCTGTCAAGACGGCCGAGTTGGTCGCCCGCCGGCTACGGGAAACGGTCGAGGCGAGATTTAGCAACCGTTTTTCGCCAACCAATCGTCAGCGAAAATAGCGGTCCATTTCTCTCGGTCTTCGGCTAGTAGGGCCAAGAAGTGCTTCTGAATTCCGTCGATGACAAATTGGGGCGTTCGCCCCTGTCTGGATGTTTGCTTAGCCGTCCACTGGCGACTGCCATGTAGTACGTCCCAAGCGGATAGCTCCTTTCGCGCGATGTCGCCATGCTTTCCAATGCCAGAACAAACCCGTGACTCCTTGTTCCAAACAGGGCTGTATCGGCGAATCAAGAAATCTTCGGCCGCCTTTTCGAGTCCACTTTGTACGACGAGAAAGCGGCATAGGAACTCGTGGTCGTCGAGGTTCGACGATTGCTTGATGCTCTTCTTGAAGTGCTCGTTGATCCGACCAAAGAGTTTTGTGCCTTGGAGTCTCGGCGTCGCGGCGTTGGGCGTTTTTGGGCTGGCGGACCCGACGTAGATCGGGCAATTCGTTTTCTTTATTGCGCCGTAGGCTGGAAGGTCTCCCTCGTAGTAAAATGCGTAAACCCCGGAGCCGTAGAATTTTTTGATCGATGAAAGGCCCACCTTCTCGCTTTGTTCGAGCCGATAGACGATGACTTCACCGATGGTCTCAGGGTTCGTCAGATCGAAGACTGAATCCGGCAGTAGGACGTCGTCTAGCCTGTCTTCGAGTGCAGCTAGATGGACATTCACCTCTCGCAGCTTTTTGAGCAACTTCCGGCAGCCGGGCGCGTTCGAGCCTGCCCACAACGGATCCGGCAATGCGATTTCTGCGATTGCCGACAACCGCTCGATGATTAGATCAATCGAGAAATCAATGCTTTTTCGCTTGCGCTGTGGCCTTGGTGGCATGGAAAAATATTTGATCTGTTGTTCACAATGGATACTTTAACGGTCGCCGAGAGAAGTCGGCGAATGTCATTGGTTCGGGCTAAAGACACCAAGCCAGAACTTGTCGTGCGTCGACTCGTGCACTCCCTCGGGTATCGTTATCGCCTGCACATTAGCTCGCTCCCCGGATGCCCCGACTTAGTATTCCCAAGTCGGCGCAAAGTCATTCTGGTGCATGGTTGTTTTTGGCACCAGCACTCATGTAAACTAGGCGATCGAATGCCAAAATCTCGTCTCAAGTTTTGGCGACCTAAGCTTGAGCGAAATCGACTCCGCGACACAGAGACCATGCGTTCGCTGAGGCACCTCGGGTGGCGCGTGCTAATTGTCTGGGAATGCCAGATATTTGGCAAGCCGCGCGCTCGCTTAGTGAAGAGGATATGCGCGTTTCTGGAGAGAGATGCAAACAAGAAGGCGCAGCGTCCGGCCAAACGTCGTCGTAACAAAAGCAATTGAGCCTATAGCTCGATCGGAAATGGGCTCAGGCACTCGACGCCGGTGGCGGTGACGAGGAAGTCGTTCTCCAGCCGGATGCCGGCTCGCAGTTCGGGCGAATAGAGGCCCGGTTCGGCGGTGAAGACGTCGCCTTCCTCGAAATGGTCGTCCCATTCGGAATTGAGGTGCGGCGCCTCGTGCGGAAAGAGACCGATGCCGTGCCCCAGGTGGTGGTCGAAGCTGCCGGGCATGAACGCATCGAGGTGCGCTTTGACCTCCTTGAAGACACCGCGGCAGCTCACGCCCGGCTTCACCGTCCGCTCGATGATCGGGAACACGGCGGCCAGGCGTTCCCAGGCGGCGTGCTGCTCGTCGGTCGGAGTGCGGTTGACGGCGATGGCCCGGCAGTTGTCGGCAAAGTAGCCGCGGAAGGCCGGCCCGAGATCGAGGATGTACAGCTCGCCGTCGAGCGCGCGGCGGTTGCGGGGAGGGCCACCCTTCTCGCCGCAGGCGTAGTCGTTTCCGGTGCCCGTGAGCATCTCGCCGAACTCGACGACCGCCACGGCTTGGAGCTGATCGAAGACGTCGAGTTCGTTGATCCCCGGTTCCACGATCTGCCGGGCGCGTTCATACATCTTGCCCGTGGCGGCGATCGCCTTCTTCAGGCGGGCCAACTCGTCGGCTTCCTTGCGACGCCGCAGCCGATACAGGTCGGGCTCGACGTCGACCAGCGGCGGTCCGATGGCCGCCGATAGATGTGGGCTGGAACAAGAAAACTCGACGCCGACCCGTTTGCCCTTGGCCTTACCGGCCAGGTGCTTTGCGAGCGCGGCGGAACAGGCATCGCGCTGGTCGTTGCGCAGCGTACCGAGCTTCCGCGCGTCGTAGAGCACCACGTCGTCGGCCGCCGCGACGGGCTCTGCCTGCGGGGCGACGAGCGTACACCGACCGTCGGCCGCCAACACGGCCGCCGCTTGCAGCAACCAGGCGAAGCGCGGCCCCGTCAGCCACTGCACGTGCTCCGCCGCCTGCACGACGACGAAATCGAGACGCAGGCGCTGCATCTCGTCGAGCAGTCGCCGCTGCCGGCGCCGGCAACATTCGACGTTGATATCGAGGTTGTTCATGGGAACGGTGAGGCTGAGTCCTTCCGTTCTGCTTCGCGGCCGTGCCGGGAGTGGGGCGAACGGAATGCGTTCCGTTCTACGACCTGCGAGCGAAAACTACAACCCTGCGTTGAGCGGCTGCAAGTCGTCGGGCAGGAAACGGCCGTCTTTGCGGAGCAGCTTACCGTCGAACCAGATCTCGCCGCCGCCCCAATCGGGAGTCTGGATCAACACCAGGTCCCAGTGGATGCGGCTGCGGTTGCCGTTGTCGCACTCTTCGTAGGCGTTGCCCGGCGTCAGGTGGATCGAGCCGCCGATCTTTTCGTCGAAGAGCGTGTCGAGCATCGGCTGCCGCACGCGGTTGTTACAGCCGATCGACCACTCGCCGATGTAGCGGGCGCCTTCGTCCGAATCGAGCACCTGGTTCAGCTTCTCGACCTCGCCCGTGCACTTGGCGCGCACGATGCGCCCTTCGCGGAACTCGAATTCGACGTCGCGGAAGATCGTGCCCTGGTAGCGCGAGGGGGTGTTGTAGCGGATGGTGCCGTTCAGGCTGTCGCGGATCGGCGCGGTAAAGACTTCGCCGTCGGGGATGTTGCGTTGGCCGTGGCAGGCCCGCACCGGCATGTCGCGGATCGAGAATTCGAGGTCGGTGCCCGGCCCGACGAGGCGCACGCGATCGGCCGCCTCCATCCGCCGCACGAGCGGTTCCTGATCGAGCGCCATCTGGGCGTAGTCGGCGGTGCAGACCGAGTAGTAGAACTCCTCGAACGACTCGCTGCTCATGTTGGCCGCCTGGGCCATCGCATCGGTCGGATAGCGGAGCACCACCCAGCGCGTCTTGGGTACGCGGATCTGGCTGTGGACGCGATGCCACCAGAGCCGCTGGAAGAGGTCCATCCGCTCGATCGGCACGTCGGCGAATTCGCTGGAGTTGGCCGCCCCGCGGATGCCGATGTAGGCGTTCATCTCGTCCATGCGCCCCTTCTCGAAGTCGCCCGCCAGACCGAGACTGGTCTCGCTGGCCGAGCGATAGAGCGACCGCAGGATGGCGTTATTCTTCCATGTGACGAGCGTGTGCGCGCCCCGCTCCGCCGCCAACTCGATGAGCCGTGAGACGAGGGTTGGCTGCGGCAGGTCGAAGGCCTCGATCAACAGCTTGTCGCCCGCGCGGATCTGGCAACTGTGGTCGATCAGGATTTCGGCGAGGCGGTCGAGACGAGCATCTTGCATTTAGTTGGCCCGCGCCACCCGCTTGGCGATCCGCAGGTAGTCGACGGTGATCTCCAACACTTCCTGGTTGTAGAACGACTTGGTGTCGAACACCGTCCGCCGCGAATGGCTCAGATCGTCGAGCTGATCTTCCTCTTCCTTCTCGGCGTTGAGCTCGGCCCGCTCCGCCAGGAATTTCTGCTCGTTGAGCGTGATCGTCTTGCGGCTCTTCTGCTGCTGGTAACGATCGATATCGCGTGCCACCTTCTTGAAGCCGTCGGACGTCTCGCGTCGCTTGGCCGAAGCCGACTTCAACTGCTCGACCGTCTTCTCGTCGACCATCGCCAGATCGTCGTGCGGGGCCACGCCGACCTTGTCGAACGCCAGCGCGTAGTCGAGCTCCGACTCACCGACGCCCTTGATGACGTTCGTCATCGACGGCAGTTCCACGTCGGAGACCACGCCACGGTTCTGCGTGCTGTCGCCATCGGGCCGATAGAACTGCTGCATCGTGATCTTCAAGGCGCCCAGCTTGGGCGAGTTCATGCTGACGCGGAACAGTTGCTTGCCCAGGTCGAGCAGGCTCTGCACCGTGCCCTTGCCGTGCGTCGTCTTGTCGCCCACGATGATGCCGCGGTGGTAATCCTGAATGGCGCCGGCGAAGATTTCGCTGGCGCTCGCGCTGAACTTGCTGGTGAGCACCACCAGCGGTCCGTCCCACTCCGTGCCACTCTCGGGATCGTCGTAGGCCTGCACGCGGGCGTCCTTGTCCTTGACCTGCACGATCGGCCCCTGGTCGATGAACAGTCCGGTCACGCTGATGGCCTCGGTCAACGATCCGCCGCCGTTGCGGCTCAGGTCGAGCACCACGGCGTCGACCCCCTTCGAGCGGAAATCTCGCAGAATGCGGGCCACGTCGCGTTCGGTGCTCTTGAACTCCGGCAGACCACGGCCGGCACCTTCCATATCCATGTAGAAGCTGGGCAGATCGATGACACCGATCTGGTATTTCTGGCCGGCCCGCTCCCTTTCGATGATCCGGCCGCGGGCTTCGCTGTCGGTGAGCGTGATCTTTTCACGCACGATGCTGTAGGTGACTCGTTCGTGCTTGCCGGCGGGGATCACCTCCAACCGCACGGTGGTGCCGCGCGTGCCGCGGATCATCTCGACGACGTCGCCGAGCTTCATGTCCATCGTGTCGACCATCGGTCCGTCCTCACCCTGCCCGACGCCCACGATGTGATCTTCGGGCTTGAGATGCCCCTCTTTCTCGGCGGCTCCCCCGGGGATCAACTCCTTCACCACCGTATAGCCGTCGTCGAATTGCAACGAAGCACCGATCCCCTCCAAGTCCAGACGCATCTGAATCTTGAAGTTGTCGAGCGTCTTGGGCGACATGTAGGTGCTGTGCGGATCGTAGGCCGTGGTCATGCTGGTCAGATACATTTCCAGCAGTTCCAGGTGATCGGTCTGGTGCATCCGCTTGGCGAAGCTGTGGTAACGCCGCGTCAGGCGGTCTTTGGGGTTCTGCACGTCGGCCGCGGGAGTGGCGGTCTCTCCGTCTTTCTCTTTATTCTTGTCGTTGTCCTTGCTCTCCTGATCGGCCTTGAGCAGCAGCAGGTCGTACTTGATGCGCTTGCGCCACAGGTCGCGGGCCTCGGCGGCGTCCTTGGGATATTTCGCCACGTCCGGGTCGATCACCATCTCCTCGTCGACCGTGAAATCGTGCTGCGTGTTGAGCAGCTCGTCGATCGTTTGCACGCGTTCGTCGATACGGGTGAGGAGCGTGTTGAAGACGGTGTAGGAGAAGGACGTATCGCCCGCCTTGAGCTTCTCGTCGAGGTCCTTCTCGTAGGTCATGAACTTGTCGATGTCGGACTGGTAGAAGTAGACCTTCATCGGGTCGAGCAGCTTGATGAACCCCTTGGCCGTGCGCCGCGAGATCTCGTCGTCGAGCGGGTGGCGCGTCAGATGCTCGTTCCGCATCAGCGTGACCACGGCATTCGTGATGCTGCGATCGCTCGCCGTCGGTCCGCTCAGCTCCGCCAGCGACCCCTGCACGGCGAATACGACCAGACCGGCGAGGCACCAGGGAACATAGATCGATCGGAAACGACGCGGCGAGAAGAGCGAGCGTATCATGAAACTCCCTTATGCCATCCCTAGAAAGCCGACAAGGAACATAAGTTCCAAATGCTCAAGAACTTAAACGCATCGTATACGGCCTTATCGACAAAATCAAGGTCAACCGGCAAGCGAGGCAAAGCAGTCAATCGTTGACGGTTGGAGCGGTAAA
Source organism: Pirellulales bacterium (assembly GCA_035547915.1). Taxonomy (GTDB): domain Bacteria; phylum Planctomycetota; class Planctomycetia; order Pirellulales; family JAICIG01; genus DASSFG01. The sequence goes on from DASZTS010000012.1 coordinate 86,027, forward strand.
TTGCGGAAGATTTGGGACAATATCGCCCGGCTGCGCGCCTCGCCAGATCACCTGGCTTGCTTCGCCTTCTGCCTTTGACGCTCGTGGTTATAATCGAATTACGTCGGCACAGAGTCAGCTAACCCGTCTCACGTTCGGGCGCCCCTTGTTCGCCTATCTTACCATCACTGCGGGCCAACGCGCCGGCAGTAGTGTCCTGCTCGATCACACCAAGAAGACGCGCATCGGGCGTGGAGCCGAGTGCACGCTCATGCTCACCGACGCGCTCTGTTCGCGCGTGCACGCCATCATCTCCTGCGAGAACGGCGCCTGGTGGGTGCGCGACGCCCAGAGCCGCAACGGCACCTTCGTCAACGGCCAGAAGGTCGACGAGGCCGCGCTCGACGACAACCATCGCATACGGGTGGGAGCGACGGAGTTCCTCTTCCATCAGAGCGAGCAGCCGCCCACCGTCGGCCCGATGGCCGATTTCAGCATGACGCAGACGCTCATCAAAGACACCCGCTTGGGCGTGGCCGATGGCGAAGCGTTCGCGGTGGCAGCCATCCACGATTCCGACCAATCGAAAGAGCTGCTGCTGCTCTACCAGCTCTGCATCCGGCTGCTCGGCTGCCGCGATCCGAACGAGCTGATGCGCGTCTCGCTCGATCTATTGCGCGAACGCACCGAGGCGTCGGTGGCCGGCTTCCTCTGGATCAGCGACGACGGCAAGCTCAAACCGAAGCTCGTCATCCCCGAAAAATCGTCGGCACCCGTGACGCTGAGCGAATCGCTCACGCGGTTGGTCTGCGACGAAGGCCACGCCGTGTGGATCGCCAACCAGCACGCCGACGCGGCCGAAGACGCCTTGCAGCACTACGCCGATGCCATCTGCGTGCCGCTGCTCTCGCGGCGCGGAGCGCTGGGTGCCATCCACATCTATCTCGAGCAGGGCCGCTTCCGCCAATCGCACTTCGACTTCGCCATCTCGGTGGCCAACATCACGACCGTGGCCTTGGTGCGGGCGCGGAAGGAAGAGACCCTCGAAAGCGACCTGGCGCGCCTGAAGGCCAAGACGGCGGGCTACGACGAGATCATCGGCGAGAGTCCTTCGATTCGCGATCTGAAGGACAAGATGAACCGCATGAGCCGCGCCACGGGTTGCGTGTTGGTGCGCGGCGAGAGCGGCACCGGCAAAGAGTTGGTGGCGCGCGCCCTGCACCGGGCCAGTCCGCGGGCCGATCGGCCGATGCTCTCGATCAATTGCGCCGCCATTCCGGCCGACCTGATGGAGAGCCAGCTCTTCGGCCACAAGGCCGGTTCGTTCACCGGCGCCGAGCGCGACCATACCGGACTGTTCCAGCAGGCCGACCTGGGGACGCTGTTTCTCGACGAGATCGGCGAGCTGACGTTGCATGGCCAATCGAAGATGCTGCGCATCCTCGAAGGCCATCCGTTCTTGCCGGTCGGCGGCACGACCGAGATCCAGGTCGACGTGCGCGTGATCGCCGCCACGAATCGTGATCTGCTGGCCTACGTCGCCGAGAAGAAGTTTCGCGAGGACCTCTATTATCGCTTGAGCGTGTTCGAGCTGGTCGTACCGCCGCTGCGCGATCGCGATGGCGATGTGGCGCTGTTGATCGATTACTTCCTCGATCATTTTCGGAAGCAGCACGGGCGGCCCGGATTGGCCATCTCGCCCGAGGCCCGCAACAAATTGCTCACCGCGCCCTGGCCGGGCAACGTCCGCCAATTGCGCAACGTGATCGACAGCGCCGTCGTGCTGGCGGCCGGCGAACGGATCGAAGCGGCCGACCTGGGACTGCGCGATGCGACGCAAGGCGCGCTCGACTCGCTGCGCATCGACCATTGGGAGCGGAAACTGATCATGGAGGCGCTGGCCCGCGCCGGCGGCAGCGTGCCCGAAGCCGCCCGCCTGCTGGGGATCGGCCGCGCCACGCTCTACCGCAAGCTCGAAGAATACGACATCCCGCGTTAGGTGCGTCGCGTCGCGTAGTGTAGTCGCGGCTCCGCCCGGAGGGCACCGTCGAGCGGGCGTAATGTCGGTAGCGCCGACCCACTCGGCGAGGCGAATCGGTTGGCGGGACGCCGGTCGCCGCCCGTATGCTACTCGGATTTCTTATCCTGTTCTTCGTCAGCACGCTCAGGCAGGAATTCCTCAGGGCCCTTGAGTTTCGGCTTCACGACGGTGCCGTCCATGAGCACGAAAACGGTTACTTCGTCGAAGCTGACCAAGCCGGCCTCGGGCAAGTGCGGCTCCGTGCGGAAGGTGACGCACCACACGCAATGATCTCCCTCGAAGATCAAGTGCATGTTCGGAATCTCCCATTCTCGCGTGTCGTCCTTCACCACCGACTTCCGCATCTTCTCCGCGAGCCTGACGGCTTTCCGTGGTGACACGGGAGGGCTGTCGGATTTGTCTCTGTCCCATGCCGGCGTCTTGCGGATGGCATCGCGGGTCACGTAGCTCTCGCAAAGCCTTTCTGATTCGGGCGTCGTGACTCGCGTCGTGACGCGATATCCCTCATCCGTCGCGACGACGAATGGCTGGGCCGGCTCCTGGGTCAACACGAGCAGCGCGATCGCGAGGGGCGATGTGATGGCACCGAGCATGAGCAGCCTCCAGGGCGATTTGGCGGGGGGCCCGCGGGCCATTAGACCGCGCCAGCACGGCAGGGCAAAGACTTTGGCGAATCGGTCAACCAAAGGCACTCGGTTTCCCGCGCGGTTGTCCTTCCGCCGACCGAACGGTTTGCGGTGGAACCCTTCCGGTTTACCAACCGCGTGGCCCCTGTCACTGGGTTACTTGTAAGAGACACCTTCTCCGCGCGCACCGCGCGCAGTAGAGAGTATGTATTTCTCTTATCTACCATCTACTCTTCTCTTCTCTTCTCTAGTGCCGTTTGTGCGCGTCCTGCGCGCGCTCGTAAGTGCTTTCTATTTGGACGTTTGCGCGTTTCAGCGCGCGCACTTGGCTGCGCGCGCAGGAGCGCGCGCGCGGCGCGCACACCAGCGCGCGCGGGGCGCGCAAACGAGCGCGCGCGCTGGGCGCAGCAGCGCGCGCGCACCGTTTTTGCGCACCATGCGCCTCCTCGCAAGTGCTTTCTAATTGGCGGTTTATGCGTTTCGCTGCGCGCACATTGGGTGCGCGCGCGCTGCGCGCAGCACCAGCGCGCGGACAGTGCGCGCGCGGTGCGCAGAACAGCGCGCGCATGTGCGCGCGCGCCGCGCAACGAAAAAAGTTGTCGAGCCGGCGTATCGCGCCCGCGGTTCGTTATTCGACGGCCACACGCCTCGTGCTAAGTGCTTTCCGCCCGGTGGTTTGTGCACTCGCTGAGCTGAAATCAAGTCGCATGCCA
>DASZTS010000013.1:0-1557 GCA_035547915.1 Pirellulales bacterium
CACATGCGCGGGATCGGCTGCCTGCTGACCGGAATCGAACTCTTTCCCGGCAATGTTCTGGGAGGCTGCTCGGAACATCCGGCTGGCTGGTCGCGTGGTATCTCGATCGACCAGGAGCTGCGAAACTTCTTGCAGAGCCAGCCGGAGACGCGCACCCGTTTTGGTTCGCTGGAATTCGGGGTCTTGGTGCAGGACCGCGCCGATACCTGGACACGCATGGTGTATGCGGGACCGAACAAGCCGGTGACTCCGGTCAACGACCCTTACCAGATGTTCGCCAAGCTTTACGGACGCGCCAAGCATCGCGAAAACCTGGCAAGTGTTCTCGACGGATTGCAGGAAGATTTCAACCGGCTACGCTCGCTGATCAGCAGCGAAGACGCTCGGTTGCTGGACGAACATGCCGCGATCGTGCGCCAGATGGAGCAGGACCTGCGTAGCGAGCCGGTGGGCGATGTTGCCGACACCCCGCCCCATTGGGAGGCCGGAATGAAGCAGACAAACGACAACATGCCGGCGCTGAGCCGGATGCAAATTGATCTCATCGTGCGCGGTTTTGCGGCTGATTTCATGCGCGTGGCGAGCCTGCAGTATGCCTATTCGGCCAGCGACACCGTCATGTCGTGGCTTAACATTGAGGGGAGACACCACGACATTTCGCACAAGCCCGACGAGGACCAGAAAGCTCAGCAACAATTGACGCACATCAACCACTGGTTCTGCGAGCAGGTGGCCTATCTTGCGTCGCGACTTGCCGAAACGCCCGAACCAGGCGGCGAGGGCTCGCTGCTAGATAACACAACGATCGTCTGGACGAATGAATTAGGCAAAGGAAACGATCATAGTCACGAGAACATCCCTTTCGTGCTGGTCGGTGGGGGACTTGGCTTCCGTGTGGGGCGCTCGCTCAAATTTCCGTCCGTGCCCCATAACCGCCTGCTGCTTTCGCTAGCCCATGCCTTTGGTCACGAGATCCCCCAGTTCGGCAATCCCGGTTACTGCAGCGACGGGCCACTGTCCGGAGTCACGACCTAAGGTTCGATCCGCGGCGGACGAAGTTCGCTTAAAGCGAGTCGCTGCTGCAAGACCACGTCACCTGCCGTATCCCGTACTTGAAGGCGGATGATGGAATTACTCCAGTCGATGTCGACCGTGCCGAAATTGGCCTCGAAGTACGTCAGTCCCACGCGATAAGAGTTGACCTCATTGGCAAACCTCGCCCCCGACTTCGTCAAGTTGCCGCTCGGTGCGTTGAGGCTGCTCGACGTGATGTCGTAAAGCGGGTAGCCGGGCCCCACGTCGTTGGCGGCCGGTAGCCGCGAGATCTCCGCCAGGTGCCGGTCGCCACTCAAGAAGATGACGCCTGCCGCCCGCGATTGGCGGAGTAGATTCAGCAGCCGCGATCGCTCCTGGGGAAAGTTGCCCCATTTCTCCCACCCGTGTTCGTCCGCGACAAACTGAATGCTGGAACCGATCAGCCGCACTTCGGCGGGCGTGGCGAGTTGCTCGCCAAGCCACTTCCATTGCTGCTCGCCGAGTATCGTGGCCTGCGGGTCG
>DASZTS010000014.1:0-117133 GCA_035547915.1 Pirellulales bacterium
TGATTCGCGAGTACATCCAGAACCAGGAGAAAGACGAGCGTGACCAAGAACGTGGTTTGTTTGGGTTAGAGTAGGAACCATGCAACGGCCCCTTTTAGGGGCCTTCTTCATACCACCGGCTTTGCCGGTGGTTGTTGATTCACCCCTTCTCATAAGATCTGAGCTCCATCGCATCAGGAACTCTGTACGGGTCTTCGCACACTTCGCGGGAGGCCGGCCGTATGCGATCGAAGATCTTCCGATCGCCAGTTCCAACGAAGTGCCCCGTCGTCGGCCCGGAAATGAATAAGCGATTGACGAGCGTTCAATTTGTAGGCGGCGATCGCCAGATGGTGCGGGTCGTTTCCGCCGGGGCGGCCGTTGAGAGGCTTCTCGACACGCAAGGGCCAGCCGGCTCGCTGAAGCGTCGTCAATACCATCGCCAAGCTGCGCGCCTGAACGGATAGGCGGACAATCACCTCGCCCGTAACACTCAGTTCACGGAGATCGATGGCATAGCGAGGCAGAATCGGATCGAAATCGAGGTCACCTCCAGCGGCTGGCCGATCGCCGGACGAGTTGGGCGGCGGCTCGTGGCGTGAATTACGGCAAAAGACTGAGTTCATCAGAAAGGCGAGACCCTTGTCGGTGAGGATGACGCGCGTTCGCTCACCAAGTGCGAGTATCGGCTTGCGTGTGCGACGGCGAGCTTGTGTGCCCAGTGTTCGCTCCGGAAGTGGACTCGCAGAGTCGGCATGAACCAGAACCGTCTCACGCCGCAACCCTGCCGAATTGCGGGCCTCGACCAGTTCTTTTGAAACGAGTACGCGACATTCTGGCGGCGTCAGTCCGAGCGCGGTGAGTTCTGTGAGCGAGGCGGCACGTTGCCAGGGGTTCTCGCCCCGCGCGCGTGCGGCGAGCAAGGCTTGCCCGAGGTGAATCAAGACTGCCAGGTGATGCGACGGCGCATGCCCATTTGAGGAGGTAACGGGCTCGGTGGAGTCGGTTCGGCGGTGTCTTGCGTCCTTCTTCATCGGGTTCTTTCCTGGGTGCCGTGGCACGTTTGTGGTCCCGGTTTTTCGTAAAGCAGTCCATGCACGGGGTTTGCTGGGCGGAATCGCACGCGATCGGTTTGGAGAAACACACCCCGAGCCGTGCGCGCGATTACGCCCTGATAGAACGGGCAGTGCCTGGAGTGGGCGGCAAGGGAACACCCCCCTTTTTAGATAGTCGCCAGCGGTCCTAAAAAGCGGACATGGATTCCCGGCAAAACCGATTTATTAATGATCACCACGTTGACCTCGTGCGACACGTCTCCATGTCGCCAGCAGGAGGTTCTTGTTACCAAATTGTTAGCAAACCATCCCCACTTTGGACGGAAAAATAGCCTACGTTTTTATCAGGCGAATTCTCGCCCACGCGGCCATTTCTTCCGCCCGTTCTGGAGATGCACCATGCTCTTGCGTCTGAAAAAACACCTCGCCTTGGCGTTGTTCTGTGCGTTAGCGTGTCCGGCCGGTCAGGCGCTCGCTCATGGCGGCGGTGGACACGGTGGCGGTGGCGGAGGACATGCCGGAGGAGGACACGCGGGTGGCGGAGGACATGCCCATGGAGCTTCCGGCGGCCATCACGGCGGAGCCGGTGCCCATCACCACGCGGCGACCCAGCATGCGAACCATGGCGGCGCGGCACATCATCACGCATCCGGGTCACACCAGAGCAACCCATCGACGACGACGAACAAGCCGCAACACACCTTGCCCGGAATGGGTCAGCACGCAACGGCGGGCAAGTCCGCCGAGCACGCGCGGCATGAGTTGCACCACGACCGGCAAGACATCCGTCGCGACGACCGTAGCATCAATCGCGATCGGCAAAACATCTCTCAAGACCGGCAGCAATTGACCCAAGATCGCAGTGCCGTCGGCAAGGACTGGCAGCAGCTCAAGAACGACATCGCCAGCGGCAACACCAGCCAGTTGAAGAACGACCTGGCGAATCTGCGTTCCGCCGAGCACTCGCTAAACGGTGAACGTCGACAACTCGGCAACGCCGAGAACCACCTACGTCACGATGAGCGTAACCTACATCGCGACGAACGCGACCGCGCACAAGATCGACGCCAACTCGGTCGCGACATCAGGAACGAACACCCGGCAAACTCGGCTGGCTCGACCGCGCCCGCTTCGGGCAGCCCGACAACCGGCGCTTCGACGGGGAGTTGATTCGCGTCGGCAGGAAACGTCCCGGGGGGAGCGCCGCCGCCCGCATGGCAGCCCCCGGGTTACAAGGGTGCAGTGCCGTCGGGCAGGCGGCGCGGCCGGCCGAGACTCGCATACAGGATCGTCGCGAAGGTCAACTCGGCGACGACCCACACCAGGCGCGAGACGATGGAAGCCACGAGCGCACCGTCGCGTCCGTAGATAGGAGACAACAGCGTCAACAGGGCCGCTTCTCGCACGCCAAGTCCCCCGGGCAGGAACGACAAAAAGCCGCCCACGACCGACATCGCCACCGCGGCCGTGCAGAAGCCGATCTCGTCGAAGAGACCGAGCTGCGAATGAAAGCCGGCGGCCCGCGCGGTGGCCCACAGACTGAGTCCCATCAGCAACCATCCGGCGGCGATTTCGAGCCAGCACGCGGCGAGTGATCGATAACGCAGGTGCACGAGCCGCTCGGCCATCGCCGGATCGAGCTTGCCCGCTCCGGTGAAACGCACCAGCCGGCGAAAGACAGACGGGTTCGTCGGCCCCGAGACGACGGCCCACAACAGCACCGCGATGCCGATCACCGTCCAGTCTTCGCGGAAGCGGGCCGCCAGAATGCAGACGGCCATCGCGGCACCGACACCCATTGTGGTCAGCGTCTCGAAGAAGACGGCCACGGTGGCGCCGGTCGCCGTCGTGCCGCCCGCACGGAGCAAACCAGCCCGCAGGACGATCACCATCGCCTTGCCCGGTGCATATTTGCCGACGTGACCTATATAGTAGGCCCGCAACGTTTCGAGTGGACGGGCGGGCTGGCCCAGCCAGCGCAGGATTCGCCACCAGAAGAAGCCGGGGCCGAGTTGCCCCAACAGATAGCAGCCGGCCGCCGCCACCAGCCAGCCGGGTCGTAGCTGGCTGACGTTCCAATGTTCGTTCTCGAGATCTTGCCACGCCGTCCAAAGCGTGCTGTGGATGCCCCACACCACAAGGACCAGCACAGCCACCTTCAAAACCCGCACGGCCCAGCGGCGCAGGTTAGGATCGCGCAGGTTCACTTGGCTCCTTCTTCTCCGTTACCGGCCGCCGATCGAAACACACTCGCGAGCGACGAGACCGCGTCACTTCAGCGCCGATAGGACCAGTTTGTCCGGATCGACGACGACGCGGCGGATTCGCTTCCGCTGCCAGGTATACGTAATGTGAACCAAGCCATCGGCGCTCTGAATCACAGCCGGGTAGCTGTATTCACCCGGACCGTCCTCCAGGACCAGCGCCGCTTTCCAATCGGCGCCGTCGGCCGATATTGCCACGTTCAGCGGCGAGCGGCCGATGCGTGTGTGATTGTAGACGATCAGGTGCCGACCGTCCCGCAAGGTGACCGCATCGATGCCCGAATTCGGATTGGGAAGCGAACTGGGCTTCATCTTTCCCCATGTCCGCCCGCCATCGTCGCTCTGGATCTGAAACACGGTGCCCTGTCGCGTGCGGCCGACGGCCAGCAATCTGTCACCGGCGAGTCGGAGAAGGCTCGGTTGGATGGCGCCGAACTCGATGCCATCGTTGAGCGGGCCGGTCTGCTCCCAAGACTTGCCCAGGTCGGACGTGCGCTCGAAATGGATCTGCCATTTGCTTGGCTTCGCGACCGATTCGGTGCTCGACGGGCAGAGCAACTCGCCACCTGGCAATTCGATGGGTTTGTTCTTGATCGGTCCCAGCACACCGTCGGGCAAGCGGCGTGGCGGCGACCAGGTTTGGCCGCGGTCGGCCGAGGTCGTCAACATTCCCCACCAGGTGTTGGGCGACGGGCCAACCTTGTAGAACAGAAGCAGCGGCCCCGCCTTGAGCTGAAACAAAACCGGGTTCCAGGTGGGATAACGGACCGGACGACCGCTCTCGTCCGGCTGTTGCACACCGTTGGCCACCTCGACCGGCGCGGTCCACTTACCGTCCTCTAGGCGTGAGACCCAGATGCCGACGTCGGGATTTCGCTCCTCTGTTCCGCCGAACCAGGTCGCCACGAGCGTACCGTGCGTCTCGGCGATCGACGAGGCGTGACACTCGGGAAACGGCGCGGTTTCGTAGACGAACTCGCGCATCACCAGGCCCGGCTGATCGGTCAGATTGTTCGTCTTGCCCTGCCCTAGCGCTGGCACGGCGGACCCTCCCAGGCCGAGTACGACGCAGAGATAGAGCGCGGTAGGTCGCGTCGATGGCATGAGGTCTTACTCGGAGGGGTTAACGCGGTCACCGTAGTATAGCCGGCGAGCCGCGCGAGCCAAGCCGACCGACTCGCCGTTGTGGTATCGAAAGGCGTGTGTTAGCGTGATTTGCGGGGCGGGAGCACGAGTGAACTCGCTCGGCCCGCGTCCGCGTCGGATAGGTTGCTGTACTACCCCGCACATGCCGTTTGATTGTCTGCTGCTGGCTTTCTTCAACCATCCGGCCATGTTGGGCTGGTTGGCTGCCGCGGCGGCGCCGCTCATCATCCACCTGCTTTGGCGACGGCGCTATCGCGAGACGCAGTGGGCCGCCATGCAATACCTGCTGGCGGCCGTGCGAAAAAATGCCCGCCGCATCCGGGTCGAACAGTGGCTCCTGTTGATCGTGCGTACCTTGCTCATCGTGCTGGTGGCGGTCGCGCTGGCCGAACCGTACTTGAACCGCGCGGGGCTCACGCTGCTCGCAGGCGGCCGGACGCACAAACTTTTCGTGATCGACGCTTCATACTCGATGGCCTATAAGGTCAACGACAAGAGCCGCTTCGATCAAGCTCGCGAGCTGGCGACCCGTATCGTCACGGAGAGCAGCCAGGGTGACGGTTTCACGCTCGTGTTGCTGGCATCGCCGCCGCGCGTGGTCGTCGGTACGCCCGTCTTCGAGCGGACCGCCTTTCTGGCCGAGTTGGACAACCTGCACGTTCTGGAAACGGGGGCCGACCTGCCGGCCGCCTTGGCAAAGGTCGACGAGCTGCTGACCAATGCCCGCCGGGAATATGCACGACTCACCCGCCAAGAGGTCTTTTTCCTGACCGACCTGGGACGCAACACCTGGATGCCCGACCTGCGCGGCCCAGGCGCGGTGGCCGATTTCCGCAGCCGATGTCAGCGCCTGGCCGCAAACTCCACGTTCGTGGTCGCCGACCTGGGTGAGGACAACGCCGAGAATGTTGCCGTCACGTCGGTCGAGCCGCTGGAGCCGTACATCACGCTGGCACGCGACGCAACGCTGACGGCCGAACTGCACAACTATGGACGCCAGGGCCGCAATCGCCAACTCGTCGAATTGTTCGTCGACGGCCGCCGTGCCGGCGAATCGCACGTCGATCTGCCGGCCGGCGAAACCGCCACCACCGAATTCAGTTATCGGTTCGACTCGCCCGGGAATCATACGGTCGAGGTCCGTTCGGCGAGCGACTTACTCGATGTCGACAATCACCGTTGGTTGGCATTGCCCGTGGTCAGCCATCTGCGGGTGCTGTGCGTGAACGGCAAACCCGCCGGAGGTGACTTTCAAGGCGCGACCCATTACCTGGCGGTGGCCTTGGCCCCCAACGGCCCGACGGACGAACGATCGGTGGTCCGCCCCGAGGTAGTCACCGAACGAGCGCTAGTCGAACTCGACCTCGATCCATACGCCTGTTTGTTCCTATGCGACGTGGCTCAGTTCACGCCGGGCGAGAGCCGGCTTCTCGACAACTATGTCCGTGGTGGTGGTGGGCTGATCGTCTTCCTCGGTGAACAGGCGCGGACCGACAATTACAACCGCCAGTTGACCGGCGAGGGAAATGGCATTGATCTGCTGCCCGCCCAACTCGGCGAGCGCGTGCCGCGGAAACCACAAGAGCCGTATCTGTTCAATGCCTTGGGCTACCGGCATCCGATCGTAGCGGCGTTCCGCGGCCGCGACCGGGCCGGGCTGCTCACGGCGCCGACTTACCAATACGTCAGGCTGAAGCCCGCGGAGTCGGCCAAGGTCGCGCTCGCTTTCACCAGCGGCGACCCGGCCATCGTCGAACGATCGGTGGGAGAAGGCCGCTCGATTCTGGTGGCGACCTCGGCCGATGCCTCGTGGACGGGTTGGCCACTCTTTCCGAGTTACGTGCCGATCGTGCAAGAGTTGGTCGCAGCCGCGGTGCGTGGGCGGCTAGACGAACGCGGCATACAGGTCGGTCAAACGCTCTCGGGCGTCGTCGGCGGCCGCGCGGCCGAGCCGAGCGTGACCGTCGAACTGCCCGATGGAAACCGACAGAGTGCGCCGGTCGTAACCGAAGAAGGTGCGAGCCGTTGGACCTTCAGCGGAGTCGATCGTAGCGGCGTCTACGGGGTCGAGTTCGGTCCGCCGCTGGCGAAGCAAGATCTGTATGCGGCCAATGTCGACACCGGTGAGAGCGATCTCACGCGAATCAGCTTCAACGACCTGCGCGACGACGTCTGGCCCGGCGTCGACTTCGAATCGTTCGACGGCCAGGTTGCCAGCGAGGCACCAACCTCGCCCATCGTTCGCCGCGACGCCCTGCATCTCTGGTTACTCTATGCGGCCTTGGCGCTCGTGCTGATTGAAACCGGCTTGGCAAGCTGGCTTGGCAGGCGTGCCGCGTAGGAGCTGTGCAACGGTTGAGCCGCCGATTGTATGCGAATCGGCCAGACGGGCCGTGAGGCAGGTCGCACGATTGCATCATAGTGCCGATGCCGCCGGCGTTCATTCAAAGCGCCGCACTCTTTTATGAGCTTAAAAAAGGGCCCCGCTGCGACGGAAGTAGCTGCTCATTATCGCGCAGAGCTCCTCATTGCGCACCCGTGCTGCGCAAAAAAAGAGAGGGGCAGCTATCTGCCCTCTCTCTTGAAATATCGGTCGGCTTTGTGAGCGAAAACGCTTGTTAACTCAGTTTTGCTAAGGCGTCTACCGCCTGCTTCGCTGCGCTAACACTGCCGAGCTGTTCCACCAGTTTCTTGGCGGCCAGCAGGTGCTCCAATGCCAAGTGGCCATTTCCGTTGTGTGCCGTCGCTGCGGCAGGACGACGTCCACGCTTGCCCGGTTTCTTGTTGGGCGATTTGTACTTGACCGCACTTGCTAACGCCAGGGAGACCTTGGTTCCTTGCTTACGCAGATCCTCGACGATCTGTTTCGGTCCGGAATCCGGATTGGTCGCCAGGTAATCCCGAATCGCCTGGCTTTTGTTCGCCCCGCGCGTGCCACGTGCCATACTCAACCTCGCTTCTAAAAAATATCTGCGCCCACTTCCATGTAAAGATAACTCACACTTTCATATTATACAATGCGCTACAAGTTACGTAAGCAGGCGCTGCCCCAACGTGAGGGGAGTGACTTCGCTCTCTTGAGAGCCTATTTGAGAACCGCAATCGTGATGTGGGTGGTTTTATGACGAGGCCGTCTTCGGACCGACTCGCTGGACTTCTCTACTGCGTAGATTCGTACCGAATGAGAGGCTCGCCTTTTGGAAGCACCGTTGACACAGACCGGATTGCTAACAGTCGCAGTACGGACTCGGCGCTGAGCGTCTGCAACCGAGATCGGAACGCGCGATGACCGGTACAGCGTTCCATTGATCAACAACGATGACTATCTGGCGTGACGGCCCTGCCGCGCGGGCACGTTCGTGCGACTGCCCAGCTCTCAGACGCGCCGTCTGAAAAACGCTCGGCCGATCGGGGGTACAGCCGAGCCCCGCGCCCCATAAGCGATCGTCAATCTCGGGATCCGGCCTGACTAACCGATTTTTGTTTTTGCGCAAAGAGACCCATTTACACGTCCGACAGCTTGTAGTATGATTGCCTCCGACAAGATGTAGTAGATGAAGGTGATCGAGAGCCTTGCCCCGAAAAATGACTCCTCTCAGCGATACCGAATTGGAAGTGCTCAAGGTCTTGTGGGAACTGGGGGCAGGCACGGTCCGTCAGATCAACGAGGTGCTGCGTGAGCGCAAGCGGCGTTGGGCCTACACGACCGTGCTGACACTCCTGACGCGCTTGCAGGCGAAGGGCTATATCACCAGCGACAAGAGCGAACTCGCACACGTCTTCCGACCGTCGGTCTCGCGCGAGAAGTTACTGCGACAACGATTGAGTCACCTGGCCGACAACCTTTGTGAAGGGACGGCTCTGCCGCTCGTACACGCGCTGGTCGAGGGGCAGCGATTCACGGCCGAAGAGATCGCAGGTTTTCGGCGGCTGCTCGACGAAATGTCACCCGAGCCCGAAGCACCCACGAAGAAATCCCGCCGCAAACCCCGTCAGGCGTAACCGGTCATGCTTTGGTGGATCGTACAGAATGCTGTCGTTACCGCGGTGCTGGCCGCCATAGCGGCGATCGTCTGCCGAACCGTCCGGCTGTCACCGGCGATCAAGCACGCTCTGTGGCTGCTCGTGCTGGTGAAATTAATCACTCCCCCGTTCGCCTGCTATCGCATTCCACGCGCTGTCGAGGCCAGATTCACCAGTTGGATGGCGCAAGCATGGCCGCTGCAACACGAGCGCGTTGTGCGGCTCACCGAATCTTCGAGCAGGGAGAATCATAGCGACGCGATTCCGTTTGAGAAGGTCAGCGAACTCTTCTCCGTTGAATCAGATTCACTGGATGAGATTCGTCTGCCGATCGATGGTGATTTCCAATCGCTGCCGGCGCGGCACGCCGATGTTGCTGCCGAAACACCTGTGACGGTGGCGATAATACCGTGTGCGGCTTTCGATCATTTTCAATCAGCCCGTTGGATCGTGGCGATCGGATGGCTCTTCGGAGCGGTGCCTCTGACGATCCTTCAATCGATTCGATTGATACGACTCTGGCGGTTTGTGACCTGCTCGCAACCAACGCCGGCTTGGCTCGAAGAGCTCGTCCGCCAAGCGGCCGAAAAGCTGAGTATTCGTCCACCCCGGGTGGTCGTCACTCCGGCCCTGTGTTCCCCGCTGGTCTGTGCCTTGGGTCGGCCGCGGTTGCTGTGGCCCGAATCGCTCGGCGACCACCTGACGCATGAGGCGCGGCAAGCCGTCTTGTTACACGAGCTGGCACACTTGCGGCGGCGCGACCATTGGGTCGCCTGGTTGGAACTGATGGCCGGCGTGCTGTGGTGGTTCAACCCGCTCTATTGGTACGTGCGACACCAACTGCGCGAGAACGCCGAATTGGCGTGCGATGCATGGGTTGTCGGGCTCTTGCCCACGGGGCGGCGCGCTTATGCACAAGCCTTGATCGAAGTGACCGAATTCGTTTCTCTTGCCGCGGCGGTCGCACCCGCCGTGGCGATGGGCAATGTCGCCCGGCGCACCTTGGAAAGGAGATTAACCATGATTCTACGAGAGCGTACGGCTTACCGCGTCCCCTTGGCGGGCGCCGCATTGATCGGATTGTCGCTGTTGGTCGTCTTGCCCGGCTGGAGTGGCGGGCAGGATGCAACGCCGCGGCCCGACCAAGGGCCCTACAATCTACCTACGGTGCCTGCCTCGACGCAGGTTACAGCGGACGCGGCGCCGACCGCTCTGCCCGAGCCGGTGCTCGGTGCTTCTGACGTTGGAATTACTGCAACGGTAGCCGAGCAACCCAACCCGACCAACCATCTATCGGCTGCACAGAATGCCGCGCCGAATGCTGCGGGCCATCCCGCCAATTCCGGAGGAGAAGATCGCATTCGAGAGTTAGAGGCCAAGTTGACGCAGCTTCTGCAAGACGTGCAAGCACTCCGGGTCGGCGCTGCGTCGCAGGGCACCCCGCAAGTCACTACCACGGAACCGGTGATGACACTCGGTCCGGCGGGGAGTCGCATATTATCCCAGGCCGCGGGTTACTCGCTATCCCAGGCCGCGGGGCACCCGCTGGCCTTCCAACCTCGAACCATAACGATGAACGCGGCGCGGTCGTACGTTGTGCACCGAGAGGACGACATTGTGACATTGACACGCGCCAAATACAAGCTGCCCGACGGAGCAGCCAGCGCGCTCGCGGCGATCGTCAAGGACTTCGTCAAGAAAGATATCGAGGCGAGGGTCGAGGGCGAGACCTTGACGGTAATCGCCTCGGAGGAAGATCAGGCTCGAATCCGCGCCTTCGTCGTGTTGCTTCGCGAGGATGTGAATTCTACTCCGTCGAATAACACATCGAGCAACGCCACGCAGGGCCGACCGGGCAGTCAATCGCCGACCGGCAATGACCCATACGCTGAACCCGGACCACGGGGCCGCTAAGGCACGGGCTCGTTCATTTCGCCCGGTGCCGGTGTCTGTGAGGCAGGCCGGCACCGGGGTTGCCGGTCCGTCGATGATCGCTGTTGCCAGCAGAACGCGGCCCGACTGCGCGCCCCTCTGCCCAAGTCCGGGCACACTACCGGCCGGCCGCGACGACATTTCTCTACGGCATTTCTCTACGGCCGGGGCAATAATCACTACCTCGCTGCATATGGACTTGCAGCCACCTCTTGCCCGGCTGTTATCATGGTGGCAAGGCCCGGTTTGTACCGGCGATGGTGGCAGCTTTACGACATCTCGTCCACCATGAGCAGCTACGCATGACGACTATCCGCAGATTCTTGCCGGTCGTTTGTATTGTCTGGACCTTACACTCGGGCGGTGCCTCGGCAGCCGACGAAGAGTGGTTGGGGGAAACGGTTATGCTCAAGGTGACGGCCGTGCCGCAGGTCGGCACGCGTCGCATCGACTACCTCGACATCGACGTGCCCGCGACCGTCGAGCGGGTTCAGGGCGACTGGCTCTGGGTCGACAGCGCGTGGGTGCGAAAGGCCGATGCGTTGCTGCTCGACGACGCGCCGGCCTACTACACGAAAGTGATCAACGGCGGCACGCAAAGAACGGTCGGCTACATGCTGCGGGCGATTAGTTGGCTGGGTAAGAACGAGTATGAGAACGCCGTCAAGGATCTGACGGTGGCGCTGCGGGCGGAACCGGATAATGCATTTTTTTACCGCCTGCGCGGCTCGGCCCGGTACGGCAAACATGACTATGATGCGGCACTCGCCGACTTCAACGAGGCGCTGCGACTCGAACCCAACAACCTGCTCGCCATGGATGGGCGTGGCTGCGTGTGGATCGAAAAGGGAGAGCTTGCCCGATCGCTCAAGGAGTTCAATGATATGCTGCGCATCGACCCGCGCAACGCGTTGGCTTACGGCAATCGGGCCGGCATCTGGTTCGACATGAAAGAATATGAGAAGAGCCTGAGCGACTTGAACCGCGCGATCCAACTCGACCCGAAACTCTCGTCGGCCTATGCCAACCGCGGACGCTGGTACATGAAGCATGGCGACTACACCAAGGCGCTCGACGACTACAAGAAATCCCTCAAGCTTGCGCCGCGCGAATGGATCGCCTATCATGGGCTGGCCCGTGTTTATGCGACGGCGCCGGTCTTCGAAGCGCACATTCGCGATGGTAAGCGGGCGCTGGAGATGGCCGAAAAGGCTTGTGAACTGTCTCTGTGGAATGATTGGATGCCGTTGACCGGGTTGGCCGCAGCATATGCCGAATTGGGCGATTTCGAGGCGGCCGTGAAGTGGCAGACCAAGGCCGTAGCGTTGTCGCGTCAGGAACGGGAGTTGGCCCGGCGAGAAGTCCGTGAGCAATTAGAGTGTTACCAGGCGGGCAAACCCTATTACGACGAGCCCATCAAGCTCAAAGATGAAGCGGTTCCCACAACCGAGTTAACGGGTGGCGAAAAGAAGGCTGCCCCGTAAGTCGGCATCAGCTCGCCCGCTTCCGGATAGAGTCCCTGAATCAGCCTCTCGTTGTCCAGCACGCATTCAAATGCCGTGCGGACTCAATCGAGGGGGTTGTTCGAGGCAGGTTGACCTCGTTCCCTCCGCCTCCGTGCAGTGGCTGACAGGCCGATCTGGGGCACATACAATCAAAAAAAACGGAATGGCGGCCGACGGGTGGCGTCATTATCGTATAGGTTCCTTCTGTTGAGATGTCTCGATGGCATTCCCGGGCGTGCAGTCAAATCGCGCGTCGGTCCGCGGGCGGCGCCCTTGGCGCGCGGTACTGTTCGTTGCGGCTGCGCTCGCAGCCGTTGCGGCCGGGATTTGGTCGCTTCGTGACCTTCTCTGGCCGACCGGCCACAGCCTACTCATCGTCGAACGCGCCAAGATCGGCCCCTTCGTACACGACGTGGTGGAACGGGGCGAGGTCGAAAGCTCCGCCAACGTAAACGTCGTCTGCGAGGTCCAGGCGCCGAACTCCGAGGGCGTGAGGATCATCGAGATCGTTCCCGAAGGATCGCTCGTCGAGGCCGGCGACTTCTTGGTCAAGCTCGACGACGCCGTGCTCCGCACCGACCGGGCGAAGCAGCTCATCGACGTCAACACCAGCCAGGCCGCCCTGGCGGAAGCGCAAAACGAACTCGAAGCCTTGAGGATCGCCAAAGAGGAATACGAACTCGGTACCTTCAAGCAAGAAGAAGCGGAACTGGAAAGCGAGCTGCTCGTCGCGCAGGAGAACATCCACCGGGCCCAAAGCTGCCTCAAGTACAGCAGAAAGATGTTCTCCAAGGGGTACATCGACCGCGTCAAGTTCGAGGCCGATCAATTCGCCGTCGAGAAGTACCGCAAGGAACTCGAAGTGGCGGGGATCAAGCTGGACGTGCTGCGCAACTTCACGCGGGCCAAGACGATCAAAGAACACGAAACGGACATCCGCACGGCGGAAGCCAAAGTCAGCTCGGAGCAAGCAAAACATCAGGTCGAGCTGGACAAACTGGCGCTCATCGAAAAACAGCTCGAAAAATGCCAGATCAAGGCACCTATCGCCGGACAGGTGGTCTACGCCGAGATGGAACGGTGGCGATCGAACGGCGATAGCGCCATCCGCCCGGGAACACGCGTGCGCGAGCAACAGGTCATCATCCGCCTGCCCGACCCCAAGAAGATGCAGGTCAAGGCGCGCATCAGCGAGGCGCGCGTCGACCGGGTGAAGCCCGACATGACGGTCAAGATCGACCTCGACGCGCTGCCGGGCCTGGAACTGCACGGTCGCGTGAAAAAGGTCAATCCCTATCCCAGCAGCGACAACTGGTTCAATTCCAACGTCAAGGAATATGCGACCTTCGTCGAGATACTGGATCCGCCTCAGGCGCTGCGGCCTGGCATGTCGGCCCATGTGGCGATCCGCGTCGAGACGCGGGCCGATTCTCTACAGGTGCCGGTGCAGGCCGTGGTCGAGCGTGGGCACAAATTCTATTGCCTGGTCCGTGATGCATCGCAGAAGCTGGCGGCGCGCGAGGTGCTGATCGGCCCGACCAACGAAAAGTTCCTGGTTATCCGCGAGGGGCTGGCCGAGGGACAAGAAGTGGTAATGAACCCGCGGGCGCATTTGGAAGACGTCGGATTGCCGGCGGTCGATGTCGAAACGCCCCAAGTCGAGACGCCTAAAATCGCCGCGCACGACGAACCATCGGCAACTGAGAAAAGTTCTCAGTCCACCGCTGCTCCGGCGGACTCCAGCGGTAAGGTGGCGAGTAAGGCGGGAGACGTATCGGCCAGTAAGCCGGCGGCCAGTTCGACGGCCCAAGCGACGAGCGGCGACCCCGCTCGGCCCGCCGACGCGGGACCGGGCGGATGAACGTCTTCTGGCTGCGCACCTGGTCGCTGGGGGTGAAGAATCTGCTGCTGCACCCGCTGCGGTCGCTGCTCACCGTGGTCGGCATGTTCATCGGCGTGGCCAGCGTCATCTGGTTGTTGGCCATCGGCAACGGCATCAGTGCCGCGGTGCAGAAACAGATCGAGGGGCTCGGCGCCGAGAACATCATCGTCCGCTCCATCAAACCGCCCAACGAGACGCTGGCTGGCCGCGACGGACCGGTGCCCTATGGGCTGACGCGCGACGACTTCGCTCGCTTGAGCGAAACACTCTCTACCGTGCGTCGTGCGCTGCCCGTTCGCGAACTGCGGCGCGAGTTCCGTTATGCGGACCGCCTGGTCGACGGTCGGTTGGTGGGTTGCACGCCCGATTACTCTCGGGCGACACGTTTGAACACGGAGCGGGGCCGCTT
This sequence comes from Pirellulales bacterium, assembly GCA_035547915.1. GTDB lineage: Bacteria > Planctomycetota > Planctomycetia > Pirellulales > JAICIG01 > DASSFG01. The sequence goes on from DASZTS010000014.1 coordinate 14,196, forward strand.
CTTGAGCGATGCCGACCTGCGCGACCATGCTAACGTTTGCGTGCTGGCCGCCGGCACGGCTAACCGGCTGTTTCCCTTCGAAGATCCGCTGGGGCGTTCGATCAAGGTCGAATCGCACTACTATGTCGTGATCGGGGTGACAGAGGAGCGTGCCCCGTCGGCAGGCATCGGCGGCTCGCTCGATTCGCAGGATTATTCACACGACGTGTACATCCCGATCAGCACGTTGTGGCTCCGCATCGGCGACCTGGTGATAACGCTACGAAACGCATCGTTCGAAGGCGAAATCGTGCAGCTCAGCCAGATCACGTTGCAGGTCAAGGACGTAGCCTCCGTCTTGCCCACCGCCGATATCGTCAAGAATACGCTGGCCGATTACCACCAGGCGCCCGACTATGGCGTGACGGTGCCGCTGGAACTGCTCGAGCAGGCCAAGACGACGCGGCTGATGTTCATCCTCTTCCTAGGGCTGATCGCCGCCATTTCGCTGCTGGTGGGCGGCGTCGGCATCATGAACATTATGTTGGCCACCGTCACCGAACGGACACGCGAGATCGGCATCCGCCGCGCGCTCGGCGCGAAACAGCGCGACATCGCGCGCCAATTCTTGATGGAGACGATCGTGTTGTCGGTCGTGGGCGGCCTGACCGGCATCGTGGGCGGCCTGACGTGCCATCCGGCGACATACCTGCTCCGCCGTTTGCTGGTCGGGCTGTTTCCCAGCGCCATGAGCAACCTGCCCGCGGTGATACGCGAGCTGGAGCCGGCGATCGTGGGCTGGTCGATTCCGCTGGCCTTCGGCATCGCCGTGGCCGTAGGAGTCGTTTTCGGACTCTATCCGGCCCGCCGGGCTGCGGCCCTCGATCCGATCGAGGCGTTACGGCACGATTGAGCACCGCCCGCGGTGCTAATTCGATGCCCGCTGCTTTTCCATCACGACGCAATTGCCGACGTCGTTGTATTCGACGCGCGACATGAAGGCCCGCATGAGCATGATGCCGCGGCCGGACGGAATCTCAAGATGCTCTGGGTCGGTCGGGTCAGGCACTTCCTCGGGCTTGAAGCCCGCCCCCTCGTCGCGAATCTCGACCCACAGTTGTTGCGTCGAGAGCCTACACGTGACGAAGACGCGCTTCTCGACGTCAGATCGATTGCCGTGACGGATGGCGTTGACGAGTGCTTCCTCGAGGGCCAGATGAACGCCGTGGATGTCGTGCTCGGGCCACGCATGCGCGGCAAGCTGCTCGAGGAGTTCGTCCACGATTCGCTTTCCGGCCCCCGTTTCACTCGGAATGACGAGGTCCGCGTCCCAGGTCCAAGCTTCGCTTGCCATTGGCACGAGCCATTTGCGGATGGGTCGTCGCTAAAATGCCTTCAAGGCATCTGCTTCGTCGTCCTTGATGTCGAACAGCTTGTTCAACTTCGTGATGGCGAAGACTTCGTAGATCTCGGGCCGGATGTTGCTCAGTTTGAGTTTGCCCGAACGGGCCTTGACCTTCTTGTCGAGCGTGATGAGCTTGCCCAGGGCGGCACTGGAGAGAAAATCGACCTTGGAGAAGTTCAAAACAAGCTTGCCGCGGTTTTCCTGCTCGACCAACGAAAACAACTCGCCTCCCAGCTCCTGGATGCTGGCTTCGTCGAGAATCTTGCGGTCTACGAACCGTACGACGGTGACATCGCCCACCTCAGAGACTTCGAGCCGACGATGTGCAGCCATGAAAGGTTGCTCCAGGAGAAAGGGGATACCGCCTTCCGTGAGCCGGCGTAATCGAGCCAGCACGAACGACTTAGCATGTGTTCGCTTATGATATTCGGCGACGCAGGGGTGTCAAGCGCCGGAGCGCCGCCCCACGGATGTGTCGGATTCGGTCGCCTGTCTCAAGTCTCGCGATCGCGCACCAGAACCACCCTCGGCGCATAAAAAAGGCCACCGCAGGTGGGGCAGGTACCTGGGCGGCCGTTCGTCAGTGCAAGCACCGACGACATGCAGAATATAAGGATCCCGTGAGGAAACTGCAAGCAAACGAGTCGCAGAGTTTTTTCTGGCCGAAATGCTGAAAATGGCCCATGTTCTCGTTGTATTCTGCCGATTTCATCGCCAAGCAGGCCCCGTGAACCTGGCCAAGGCCGGCTTCGTCTCTGCAGTTGGAGTCGTCGAGTTCTCCCGCGCAACGGAGAGGCCGAGTATGAACAATACCATCTGCTACCTGAATACCGACTTGGATCTAGTCTGCGCGGAAAATCTAACTGATCTCGCACAGGCGTTCGAAATCAGCGGTACCTGGCCTCTCTGCGTCACGAAGGGTGATGATGGAATGTGGCATGCAAGGTTCGAAACAAATGAGTCTCACGCTGAGCCTGCCCCGAACATTGCTCAGATGCTCGCGATCATTGAATCGCTTGCTGAGCCGCTTCGAAGTCTCTGGACGCGCTGCACGCTGCGCGAGTTTGACATTGGTTACGACTGTGGCGCGGAACCATGGGCATTCAACCAAGGCCTTCCGGCTGATCTACTAGGACGCATTGCTGCCGCTGGCGCCTCCCTTCGAATCACGCTTTACCCCGATCGGGATGAAAATGTCGTCGAGAAATCGTCGGAATAGGCTGGAGCCGTCCGTGAACCTTACCATCACGGGTGGACGCAATCGCCGGCGACGCTTTCCGTAGTTCAAAGCAGGTCGCCACCCAGCCGCCGAATGTACTCGGCCGGGACATGATCGGTCAGCCAAACGCCGTTGGCCGAGAGGCGAAATTTGTAACCGTCGGCGGCCATGCGTGCCGATTCGATCACTAGGATGACCGGCTTTCCACGTCGTTGGCCGACCTTGGTCGCCGTGTCGACATCTTTCGAAAGATGCACGTCGTGGCGATCCATCTTCTTTATACCTTCGGTCCGAATCGCGTCGACGAACCGCGCGACCGTACCATGATAGAGCCGTTCGGGTGGTTCGACCTCCGGCAGTTGTAGGTCAACCTCGGTCGAGTGCCCTTGGTTGGCGCGGATCTTCGAGCCCGTCTCGTCCAGGGCGAACCGCTGCTTGTCGTTGTCGGCCACAACACGGGCCAATTCGTCGGCGGCGATCGGGAAGCCGATTCTCGTGGCGCCGGCCAGCAGGTCCTCGACGAGCACCCAACCACCCGGCTCCAGCGTGAGCCCAAGCGCCTCCGGTTCGTGCCGCAGATATTTGCTCAGAAACTTGCTGATGGTGACGAGCCGTTTATCCATACCCGGCGCCGAGAGCCGATCCTGCGGGGACGAGGCTCAATCTGGTTTTGTGGGATGCTCCTAAGTCTAAGAGCGGCTGACAGAACCCGAAAATCCGAGCGCCTTGGGCGCAAGAATCGGCCGTGAAACGCCGATTCCTGTGAAGCTAAATCCGGTTTTGTCGGTTGCTCTAAAACTATTTGGCCGCTTGTTGAGGCGGAGGAGTGGGGGCGGGGGGATCGAACTTGCGGAGTTCCTGGCCATTCTCTTCGTTCCAGAGCCGCAAGACGCTGTCCTGGCCCCCGCCGAGCGCCAGCTTGCCGTCAGGCGTGGTGGCCACGGCGTACATGAAGTCGCCCCCGCCGCCGAAGGCTCGCTGCTGCTGGGCGTTGTCGACGTTGTAGAGCCGGACCGTCTTGTCGCCCGAGCTGACGAGCGCCAACGACGAGCTACCGACGAAGCTGATCGATGTCACTTCCTTGGCAAAACCCTGGATCGTACGAAGCTGGTCGCCCGTCACGAAGTCCCAGACCTTGACCACGCTGTCGGCGCCGCAACTCGCCAGCACCTTGCCGTCGGCTCGCCAACGAACGCCCAACACATGGTGCGTGTGACCTTCGAAGGAGCGCACAAACTTGCCCGTCGCCACCTCGAAGATCTTGACGAACTTGTCGGCGGCGCACGACGCCAAGTAGGTGCCGTCGGGCGAGAAGTCGATGCCGAAGACCGTGTCGCTATGGGCCTCGGGCAGGTCGCGTGCCGGCGTGCCGTCGGCCACGTTCCACAGTTTCAACTCGCCGCTGCGCGAAGGATCGCCGCCACCCGAGGCGAGCAGCTTGCCGTCGGGGCTGAAGGCGAGGGCCGTGACGCGATCGACGAGCGGCGAGTTCGGCCCGCCGCCGATCGTGCGGACGAGGGTCCACTCCGGAGCCGTGCCGAACACGACGGCACTCTTATCGGCCGAGGCCGCGACGATTTTCGTCGGCCCGGCATAGGCGAGCGCCAGGATGGGTCCGGCCTGGCCGCCGTAGATTTCTCCCATGACGCCGGTTTCGGCGTTGTAGGTATGCACGAGCTTGTCGTCGCCTCCCGCCGCCAACTCGAGGTTGTCGGGAGAGAAGGCGACCCACTTGACCGGCAAGACGCCGTCGGCCGCCACGACCTTCTTGGCCGCTTCCGAGTCGGCCTCGGATTGCTTCATTCGGGCCTCGGCCGCCTGTTGCACCTGCTTGGCCACCGGCACCGCGTCGGTCGCGCGTTTGGCGGCGACGTTCGCCGAATCGACCGCCTTGTCGGCCGCCAGCTTGGTCGTTTCGGCCGACTTCCGGGCCGCCTCCATGTCGTTGGCCACCTTGGTCTTGGCAGCCAGGTCGTCGCTCGCGGTCTTGAGTTTCGTGGCTGCTTCTGCGGCGGCCTTGTCGGCGACGGCCATCGCCTCCTGCGCCGCCTTGAGCTTGGCGGCCGCGTCGGCAGCCGCCTGGTCGGCAGCTTGCTTGGCCTTGACCAGGTCTTGATTGTTCGCATCGGCGTTCAGCGCGGTCTGAGCCTTGGTGACGGCTTCGACGGCGGCCTTGTTGGCGGCATCGGCGTCGGCCACCGCTTTGGCAGCGTTGGCCTTGCCCTCGTCGGCCGTCTTGGCTGCCGCCGTCGCATCGGCCGCTACCTTATCGGCGGCCGTCTTGTCGTCGAGCGCCTTCTTGGCCGGTTCGACCTTCTCCGCGAGCGCCTTCTCGGCGGCCGCTTTGGCCTCCATCGCCTTCTTGACGTTCTCGGCCTCTGCCTTGACGGCATTCTCCGCGGCGGTCACGGCCGCTGTTTCGGCGGCCGCCTCGTTCCGCCGCGCGGCCACGACGCGGTCCTTCTCGGCGGCTTCGAATTGGATGCGGTAATCGCCGCGTAGCTCGGCCACCTGCTGAGCGTTCTGAGCGTTCCAGAGCCGGGCCACATTGGAATTACCCGCCGCCGCGATGCGCTGACCATCGGGCCGCACCGCCACGCTCGTGACCGCGGCCCCGTAGTTGAGCTGCTGCATCTGTTGGCCGTTGTCGACGTTCCACACCCGGACGGTGCCGTCCACGCTCCCGGAAAGAAGCTGACCCGCCGCCGGCATCGGAGCCAACGCGGTGACCGGTTGTGTGTGCCCCGGAATGATCCGCGCGGCCGACAAGGCCCAGACGCGTATCGACTTGTCGGTCGAGGCGCTCACCACCAACTCGCCCTTATCGCCCGCGGAAGCCAAGCCAACGATACCGGTCTGCTCGGCGAATGCCTGCACCGTGTCGCCCGACGTCGTGTTGAAGGCGATCGATTCCGCGCCGCCGCCGATCACAAGCTGTCCGTCGGCCGAAAACGCCACGCTCTTGACCGGCGCGGTGAAGCCGGCGAACGGTGGCTTAGGGCCGGGCGATCCGTTACCAGAGTTGAACACGCGCACTGTTTTATCTTCGCCCGCCGTGGCCAGCCAGTTTCCGTCGGGGCTGATCGCAATCGCATGGACCGGGCCGCCCGCATTCGCGGCATAGCGCTGCGCTGCGTCGCCCGTTTGGAAGCCGCGGACGGTGCCATCGGCACCGGAGGTGAAGAGCAGGCCGCCGTCGTTACTATAGGCCAGCCCGCTGATCTTGCCGGTGTGGCCCAAGAACGGACGCTCGAAGTGGAGTGTGACGAGCTGCAACTGTTTGTTGCCGCTTCCGGCGAGCACCTCGTTCGGATTGGCCGTCGTCTGTACGAACGTCACACCGCCGTCGAGCGACAGCCCTTCTACCATCGCGGCGCGAGCTGTATCCCAGATAAGGGCCCGTTCGCCGTTGCCGGACGAGATGAGGCGTGTGCCGTCGGCATTGAATGCCACAGAGCCGACCGCGGCGGCGTGCCCGACCAGGTTGGCCAACGGTTTGCCGTCGGCGAGCTGGAACAATTTCACAGTATTGTCGGTGCAGCCGACGGCGAACCGGCCGTCGTCGCGTGTCAGGGCGAACGAGGCCGGCACGGCACCGACGCCGAATGCGCTCGCCTGCTGGCCGTCTGCCGGGTTCCAACTCCGCACGGTCTGGTCGGCCGACGCCGAAACGACGCGTTGGTTGTTGCTCGTGACGGCCACACCCACGATGGTGCCACCGTGCCCGGCGAAATTCTTCAGTTCCGCACCATCGGCGGCGTTCCACAATTTCAGGCTGTTGTCGGCCGCGCCCGAGACGACCTGGCCACCGCCTGCATCGAAGGCCACCGCGGTCACCGCCTGCGTGTGCGCGGCGAACTTGGAGATCGGCTGACCGTCGGCCAGGTTCCACACACGGGCGGTCTTGTCTTGCGAGCCCGAGACGAGCCGGGCGGCGTCGGGGCTGAAGGCCACTGCCGTGACGGCCGCTTCGTGACCGACGAGCGTCTTGGTGATCGCGCCCGAGGCGACGTCGCGTACGAGGACGACCGGCTTGCCGCCAGACGTTCCGGCCGTGGCGAGCCACTTGCCATCGCGACTGACCGCTGCGACCGTGGCCGGCGCTTCGTCGGGGCCGGCCAGTGTGCGGGGCGCGGCGGCATCGAGCTTCCAGGTGGCGATCGAACCGTCGGAGGTACCCGTGGCGGCTTGGTTGCCCGACGGATGGACAGCCACCGACTCGACCGCCGCCAGAAACCCTTCGATCTTGATCACGGGCTGGCCTGCGGCGACGTCCCAGACGCGGAGCGTCTTGTCGACGCCACCGCTCACGAGCCGTGCTCCGTTCGCTTGAAACCGCAGGGTATTCACCGCGCCGGTATGGCCGGTGAGCGTCTTGGTCAGCGTGCCGGCCGTCAGATCGAACACCTGGATGGCGCCCGCGTCGGTCGCTACAGCGAGTTGCTTTTTATCGGGGCTGAGGGCGAGAGCCGTCGCCGCGCCGGTGAGACCGGCCAGCGAACGGGCGGCCGCCGCCGGAGTGGTCCAGATGCGGATGTTGTTGTCACCGCCACCGGACGCGAGCCGTTCGCCCGCGCCGAGGACGGTCAGTGACTGTACGGGGAAAGGCGAATCGATGCGGCCCAGCGGCGCACCGTCCGACACCTGCCAGACGCGAATCGACTTGTCGGCCGAACCGGAGAAAAGCTTCATGCCGTCGGGCGAGAACTGGAGCGAGCTCACCGCCGCCGTATGGCCGGTCAGAGCTCGTACCGCTTGACCGCTCGCGAGGTCCCACAGCTTGATGGAGAAGTCGGCCGCGACCGTGGCGAGCCATCGGCCGTCGGCACTCACGGCGATCGTTTGGGCGCCGTCGGCAGCCGCCGTATCGAACTGCGCCAGCCGCACGTCACGCGGGCGCCGCCAGATCTTTACATCGCGGTAACCACCCGATGCGAGCATGCTGCCGTCGCGGCTGAAGGCGAGCGATTGGATCAGGTCGAGATCGGCCACGCCCGGCTGCGTATAGATGCCCGACTTGAGCAGTTCGGGATCCGTGAGCCGGCAGACGAAGCGGCCGGTCGGCAGGTGATAGATGAAGACCTGGTTGGCTCGGCCACAGGCGGCGAATTGACCGTCGGGCGTCACGGCCACGGCATAGATCGGATTCACGCCCGGCGGCAGCGGCTGCCATTTGATCTCGCCGTCGTGCCCCGCAACGATCCCGCCGGCCCCCTGATCGATCCAGAGTTTGACGAGCCCCAGTTCCTGCGGCGTGAGGGCCTTGGCCGCCACCTTGTTGCCCGGCGGGGGCATGAGCGAATCGACACTGCCTGTGGCGCGGCCGAGCAGCAGGCTCTCGGCGCCCTTCATCGGCACTACGGCCGGGCCGCCGTCGCCGCCCTTGATGATCGACTGGGGCGTCTCGAGCACCAGCCCGCTTTCCGCCTTGGTGGCGTTATGGCAGGCGACGCAATTCTTCTTCAAGAGGGGGAGCACTTCCTTCTGGAAGTCGACCGGCGTGTCGCGTTTGACCTCGGCGATGGGGATGACCTTGTCCTCCGCCGCTGCGTGTCCCGCAGACCCGATCCCCACGAGGATCGATAGAATTGCCAGCCGTGTCGTTGTTCGATTCCGCCGCATTATCGATGTTCCTGCTGGGTTGATGAGTTGCTGCCGTTCGGCTGCCAGCCGCACTGGATAGGGAACGCGCTTCCGCTGAGCTGCGCGAATGTCGCACGCCCCGTAACCAAAGGCCCGTTCGATCACTTTTCGATCACCACCGTCACGGGCTGTTCGACGGTGAGCTGTTGTCCGTTGAAGGGCGCGATTGCTTTTATCGTAATCGCGTGTGAGCCGACTGTCGCGTTGGCCGCGGCCTGCACGATCAGTTTCACGTCGGCTTGCCCCGCGGGGACCGGTGCCGGGGCGATCGTCACACCCTGGACGCCTCCCGGCAGTACCGCCTGCACCTGCACGGCGTCGGCGAAGCCATAGAGCCGTGCCACCGTGACGGGCAGTTCGCCCTGCGCGCCGAGTTTGATCGCGGCGGCCGGAGCGGTGGCAGTCATCGTGATGGGGGCCGCGGTGATCTTGATGGCGGTGGTCGTGGAGGGCCAGAAGAGGGCCACATCTTTCGGGGCGGCGGCATTGGCCAGATCGGCGGCCCGCTTATCGGCAACCGGCTTGAGCTCCGCCGCCGTCTTGGCGAGCGCCGCGGCATCGGCGGCAGCTTTCTCGGCAACAGCTTTTGCTTCGTTGGCCGTCTTCAGCTTGGCTTCGGCCTCGGCTAGCGCCTTTTCGGCGGCGGCCTGATTGTCGGCCGTCGCCTGCTGCTTGGCGGCTTGCGCCGCCTTGACTGCCGCGTCGGCATCGGCGGCCACCTTGAGAGCCGCCTGTTTGGCCGTTTCGGCGGCCTGCGAGGCAGCGGCCAGATCGGCAGCCAGCTTTTCGATCTCGGCCTTCGCCTTGGCGGCCGCCTCGGCGGCCGGCACATCGCGACGGCAACTGGCCGTGAGCTGTGCCTGCAGGTAGATCGTGAACTCGCCCAGCGGCGCCTGCGGATTGATCTGTAAGGCGATCTTCCCTTCGTTGGTTTTCTCGTCAAGCGTCAGCGGCTGCGGTTGCACGTTCGGCGGCAGATTCAAGGCGGTCAGGATCATGTTCCCTTTGATCTGGCCACGACGGATCACCTTGACCGGGATTTCCAGCTTTCCGGCCCGCGACATTTCCGCGATCTTCCCGTCGCCCAGTTCGATGCTCAGCGGGGCGGTGTCGGCAGAAGTTACGGCCATCACCAGGCTGCGAGCCAAACGGGCGTGAGCGGGCGTGTTTTGGGGTTTGGCGTGCAACACCGTGCCCGGCCGAGCCGTGCGGGCCACGTCGACCGCAGCAATCTTGGCGCGACCCACGATCTGGATCGGACCGGTCCAGTCGGCAGCCTGATCGTTCGCGGTGAGCGTGAGCGTGGTGATAAATTGTCCCGGGCCGATGATCGCCGGTGTACAAGTGACGCCGGCAGGCAAACCTTCGGCCGTGACACGGATGTCGCCCGCAAAGCCGTCGCGACGGAAGGCGATGACGTCGATTCGTTCGGTGCCGCCGCGTCGCAGCAGGGGGCTCCAGGGGCGGGCCTCGAGCTTATTGTTGGCCGGATAGATCGGGATGGCCGCCAGACGGAAGTCGGGCTGTTCGCGGTGGATCGACAGCCGATAGATGCGACGCGGGTCGTTACGTGGATTGAGGGCCAGGTCGCGCACCATGATGCGGTACGCGCCATCCGCGGGTACCGCGAAACGGAAAGCACCGTCGACGCTCGACGTGTTGAACGCGAGTCCGCCGTTGTTGGCCGCCAGGTCGTCGAGATCGGTAATGTCGGCGACCTGCTCTTCGCCCTTGTCGTTCTTGGTGATGCGTTGGATGAGAACGGCCGGGTCGGTCGGCAACCCCAGACGCTCGGAAACGACCTCCACCCAATACACTTCGTTGGCCTTGGCCTCGAACCGCAACCAATCGGGATTGCCGCGCGGGCCGAATTGACCGACGAACTCACATGGCAGTGTGACCACGTTGGCTTGAGCCTGCTCGTCGTTCGGCTCCTGTTCCGTGAGAACGGGCGCTGTGGCATAACCGATGAAACAGCTATTCGCCGTGCCTTGTGGACTCGCAAAGCGATATTCGAAGCCGTCCAGTTCGGTCTCCTCCGACGCGGCCAGAGTGCTGGGAGGGCTTCTCTCCACCGTCTTGTCGGCCGGCACGTCGATCTGCACGGCCAGCTTCTCCAACGGGCGGCCTTCGACGGAGAGCCCGTCCGCGGGCACACCGCCGGGCAGGTTCCGGCCATAGAGGGTGAAGTTCCCTTTCGCGCCCGGCACGCCGGCCGGCGGCAGGATGTAATCGACATAGGGTCCGCTGCTCACGGCGAAGCGATAGAAATATTCGCCGCCGCCCGCGTAGACGAAATCGAAAACCTTCAGAAAGTACTCGCCGTCGGCGGGAACCGACACGTCGATCAGCGGATCGCGGCGGTTGAAGTCGCGGCTGCGAGAAAGCTGCCTGCCGGCGGCGTCATAGAGCTCGAGTGTGGCGTCGATGCGTGAATCGATGCGCTCGGCCCAACAATCGATGATCAGCCGTTGGCCGGCCTTGGCAGCGAATTTGTACCAATCGGAAGTGTTGCCGTCGGCCGTTCCGTTGAGCACGGTGTTCAGCTCGATCGGCTGTGCCTTTTCGCGGGAGTTGTTGCCCCCCTGTTCCTTTGCTTCGGGCAGCATGCCGACGACGAACGAACGCGGGTTCGAGATGCCGAACGTACCGACCGTCCGCACGTCGTATACCCCCGGCGGCACGTCGGCGGCGATCGTCACCGTGAATTGATTGACCAGCGGCTCGGGCGCGAGTTGCGGCAACTTGGGCGGCGCCATCTTCACCGCCGCAGTGATGCCCGGATGCGAGAAATAAAGCACCTTGGCACCGTCCAGGTCGGTCCCCGAGCTGATCGTCACGTCGACGGCCGTGCCCTGCTGTCCGCCCGCCGGGGCAAGCGCAAAGAGCTGCGCGACGGGCAACTGCCCGCGCGCCACATCGGCGACGAATGCGCCAACGAGAAACATTAAGACGACGAACGAACGGCGCAAAGCGTGCTGCATGGCAATGGCTCCCGGGTCCGGAGCAGGTCGATTGTCAAGGTAGGCGGTTGTCGTCGGCGAACGGTAATGCGGTCGCGACGGGCGGGTCGAATCGGATTGAAGGGAGTGAAACAGGTGGCGAACCTGTGCTCACTCTCCCGTCGGAAGAAGAACGAGAGTGGCTGGTGGCGTACCAAGGGGGTTATACGTCCGTGCGCCTTACCCCGACCCTTCTCGCGAGAGAGGCGTTCTCCGCCGTCTTCCACCGCTTCTCTGCCTCTTCCTCTAATGGTTAAACAAGAACTCCTTCGTGTTCACCAGCGCCCACAGAATGTCTTCGTAGGCCTGCTGCTTGTTCTCCACACGATTTATGTGAGCCAATGCCACGTTCATCTCGTCGGCTACCGGCGGCCGCGAAAACACGGCCAGATAGAGCCAACGCACCTTCTCTTCGGGCGTGCGCTTGGCGTCCTGCGCCAATTGCGCGGCACGACCCTGCCCTTGAGATAGTTTGGTCTGAATCTCCGACGAGTTCAACAAGTGCAGGCTCTGGGCCAGGTTGGCCTCCTGCGACCGTTCGCACTCGCAGGCGCTCGATCCCTCGGGTCGACCGAACACGGTCAAGAAGTAATTGTTCGCCCCGTTGTCGGGCAATTCGATGGCGTGCGTGCCCGCCGGAAGACCATTGAACGAGGTCGTGGCGGCCGTCACCGAGTCGATCGCGTCGAGGAGCACTTCGGCCGTGAGCCGCTTCGGGTAATAGCGGGAGAAGTTTTGCTTGTCGTTGACGTTGTACTCGTTCGGATCGGCCGCGAGCTGATACGTGGTCGACGTGCAGATCGTCCGCAGCAGGTCCTTGAGGTCGAAATGGTGAGCGATGAAGTGCTCCGACAAGGCAGACAACAGCTCGGGGTTGGAAGCCGGATTGGTCACCCGCATGTCGTCCTCCGGCTCGACAATGCCTCGGCTGAAGCAGTGCTTCCAGTAACGGTTGACGAGCGCCTTGGCGAAGAACGGGTTCGACGGATCGGACATCCAATCGGCCAGCGACTGACGCGGATCGCGTTCGGGAGTGCCCTTGAGAGGTTCGCCGCCAAGGCCGGTCGGAACGAGTCGCTCGCCCGTCTTGGGGTTGGTGGCGGCAGCCTCGCCGCGGCGATGGAAGATGCGTTGCTCCTCCGGCTCGTAGCCCGGTTTCCGCCCCACCTGCGAGAAGAAGGCCGCCATGCCGTAATAGTCGCGCTGGCTCCATTTCTCGAAGGGATGGTGATGGCAGCGTGCGCATTGGATGCGCAAGCCGAGGAAGAGCTGGGCCGTGTCTTCGACCTGCTGGTCGACTTCCTTCACCTCGCGATACCAAACGACGGGCGGATTATCACCCAACTCGCCGCTGGCGGCGACGATTTCGCGCACGAACTGGTCGTAGGGCTTGTTCTCATACAGGCTGTCGCGAATCCACCCGTGGAAGGCATACGAGCCGCGGGTGTAGTTGGGGGTGCGCCGCTTGTTGCGCAGAATCGAACCCCACTTGTTGGCGAAGTAGTCGGCGTACGACGGGCTCTCGAGCAGCCGGTCGATCAGCTTGTCGCGCTTGGCGGCATCAGTGTCGGCCACGAACGCTTCGGTTTCTTCCGGGCTGGGCAGCCGGCCCGCCAGATCGACCGACACGCGGCGCAGGAACGTGGCATCGTCGCAGACCGCGGAAGGAGGAACTCCCAACGTCTTCAGCTTCTTGAAGACGAATTCGTCGATAAAGTTCTTCTTCGGCGGAAGGCTGTCGACCGCGATTCCCAGGGGAATCGTGGCCCGATAGACGCCCACCTGTCCTTGATAACGGGCCATGATGGCCACGTCGCCGGTCAGTTCGTGCGTGGCCACCAGCCCGGTCGGCGAACATTCGGCCATCTCGGCCTCGTTCGAATCGTAGGTGGCGACGCGCGTCACGTCTTCGATCGAGCCATCGCTATAGTGAGCCAACGTCACGATCTGCTGCGAGCTGCCCCGCTGCATCGATCGATCACCGGGAATGACCTCGATTCGCACGACCTTGGGATCGGAATCGCTGCCGTAGGGCATACCCTGCACGATCCAACGGCGGATCAGCTTATATTCGTGTGAATCGGCCTCCATGCGCTGACCGCCGCCGTGCGGGGCCGCATTGATCGGCTTGAGCAATAGGAGGCTGCGATCGGGATCGGCCGGGAACAATCGGCGGCCGCGGCCCTCTTTGACCAGGTGCTCATAATCTTCGCCAGCCTCGAACCCCAGCAGCGAAAGCTTAAAACCGTTCTGGCCGCTGGCCTTGCCGTGGCAGCCGCCGCTGTTGCAACCGAGCTTGGTGAAGATCGGCACCACCTGGTTGGGAAAATTGATCGGCGTGTCGTGGATCGTGTTCGTCACGACGAGCGTGGCGCTGCCTTTGATTCCTCCAGGCCCGACCGCCGTAACGGTCGCTTCGCCATCGGTTATAGGCAGGGCCAAGCCGGTCGCGTCGACGGCGACGATGCCCGGCGGATTGACCTCAAAGGTAACATTGCGGGTTAGATCGCGGGCCTGTCCCGAGTTGAAGTGCGCCGTGACGAGCAGTTGCTGCTGCGAATCTTTGCCCCGCAATAGGGCCGTTTTTCCTTCGGGAAAGCCCGTTTCGACGACGAGTTTCGTCATCGTACCCGGATCGCCCAGACCGGGAGCGACTACCCTGGCAGGCGCCGCGTCGGCATAGGTTTCGAGCGGATACCACAACAGCAGCAAGAGCGCGGCCGCGCGGGCCAAAGTGCGCAGGGGCAGAATCATGCGTGGCTCCTTCCGGGGCAGGAAGTTTCTTTGCGAGGAACCTGACGCCGCAACGACCGGAAAACCACCCGGCCGATCGGGTCTTTCGGGGTAGGAAGGCTTTTGTTTAAGGAACCTTAAGGTGGGGCTCTTGCGGATTATCGCATCAACGTGCATCGATTGCAACGGTTCGGAACGGGCCTCCGACCGCAGTATCTGCTGATGTTCGAGCGGTCCCCTAGTTTCCCGCAGGTATAACTGTGCCACCCAAGGCTTCGAGGCGCTGGCGGCGAAACTGCACGCCTACGTCATCCAAGTCGCGGACCTTTTCCTGCGCGACCAGTTCCCGCCCCACTAGCAATTCGATCGATAGCCGCACGCGTTCGGCCGTGCCCTCCAAGAGTGGCCACGATTCCCAGACGGCGACCCGCCCGTCGAATGCGCCGGCCGCCAGGCGCGAGCCGTCGCTATTAAATGCCACGCTGCAGATCTCTTCGCTGCCGAGTGGAGGCCCGAAGGCCTTGCCCGTGGCCGCATCGTGGAGTCGCGCGATCCGATCGTTACCGATCTCGATCCGGAACAGCCGATCGGGCGAATCGACTTGCGGTTCGCGGCCGGCCTGGGGATGGTCGGTCTGGCCGTCGGTGGCTACCGCCGGCAGCGCGGTTACCGTGGGAGGCGAGATAAATCCGAACGGTCGGTTCGAAGCGTCTTCGTCGAGCAGCCACCGCCTGCCCGGTGCGCCGCTCATCATGGCCAGCAAGGACGGGCCGTCGAAGCCAACGGAGACGAGTTCGCCGGGCAAGACGAACGGTCTGCCGAAACGGTATTCGGGCGGCGCGTGCCAGAAGCGGACGGCGCGATTCCCCTGGCCAGCCGCCGTGGCCACGGTCGTTCCCGCGAGGTTGAAGGCGACGGCTCTCAGCGGACCCTCGTGGGGCAAGGGCTTGCCCACCTGTTCCGAGGTGGACGTGAGGAAGAACCTGGCCTGGCCATCTTCGCAACCGGTGACCAAGAGTCGGCCTCCGGGGCTGAAGGCCAACGCATGGACGGGACGAGGGTGAGCGAGATTGGGGCCAAGGTTCTGGCCGGTCTCGACCTGGCAGAGCTGCACCTCTCCGGCCGGTTCGAGGTGCGGGTCGCCCACCGCGCCCGCCGCGGCCGCAAGCTGGCCGTCGGGGCTGAAGGCCACCACGTAGACGAGCCCGCGCATCTTCAAGCTTTCGCCACGTCGCCGGCCGGTCGTCGCCTCCCACATCCGCACGCCGCCGTCGATAGCGCCGGCCAAGACCATCTTGCTATCGGCGCTGAAGGCCAACGCCATGACCGAGTGCGTCGCCAGCAGCGGCTCTCCGACCGGTTCCGCGGTCGCCGCGTTCCAGAGCCGCACCCTCAGATCGCTCCCTCCCGTGGCGATGAGTCGGCCGTCGGGACTGACGGCCGCGGTCATGGGGCGGAGCTGGCCCGCCTGGTCGAAGAACATCGGTTCGTGTTTCATCGGCGCGCCGGCAGGCGCACCGTCGGCCACGTTCCAGAGACGGGTCTCTTCCGGGGAAACAGTGATGAACTTTTCGCCGGCGTCGCAGAAGGCGATCTGTGAGACCGGTCCTTCCAGCAGCAAAGGCGACCACAGCGGCCGACCGGTCTCGACGTTCCACAAGCGTGCTTCGCCGCGTCCGGCCGCATTCGAGGCACCGGTCGCCACGATCCGTCCGTCGGCACGATAGGCGACGGTATGGACCGGTCCGTCGTGCACCAGCGGCTCGGCCGCCGCCGCGCCGTTCGATACGTTCCAAAATCGCGCTTTGCCATCCAAGCCGGCACCGACAACGACATCGCCCTGGGGATGAAAGGCGGCAACGGTGACGCCGCCGCCGTCGGAGCAGCGTGCTCGTTCGCGCAACAGAAACGGCGCCCACCCCGCCAGGTCCAAGCGCGCGACCCGTGCCAACTGTTCATCCTCGGCGCGCAGGCTGGCGTCGAGCGCTTCGACCATCCACAGCAGCCCGAGATCGACGTCCCCCGTCTGACAGAGCGCGGCGGCCCGATCGAGCATCATGCTCGCGGAGAGGCGTTCGATCTTGCGCTCGTTCTCTTCCGCTCGGATACGGCTGGCAAATTCCGCGGCCGCTTGCGACTCGGCGCGCCTCCATTGCCAGCCGATGGCCACGAAGCTGACAAGGCCCAGCAGAACCAACGCGGCCGAGAGCGACGCCACGGCGGGCCGTCGTCTGGCCCATTTCCAACCGTATTCCCAGAAGGTGATCGGACGGGCGCGGATCGGCTCGTGGCTTAGAAAGCGGCCTAGGTCATCGGCCAGATCGTCGGCCGTGCGGTAACGGGCGGAAGTGTCCTTCTCCAGGCACTTCAGGCAGATTGTTTCCAGATCGCGGGGAATGTGCGGTTGCAGCCGGCGCGGCGATACGGGCTCTTCGTTCCGCACCAGAGCCAACGTCTCCAACGTCGACGTTCCCTGCAGCGGCACACGGCCCGTGAGCATCTCGTAGAGGATGACCCCCATGCTATAGACGTCGGTGGCCGGCCCGATCTTGGCCGAGTTGCCGGCGGCCTGCTCCGGCGCCATATAGGTGGCGGTGCCCAACACGTCTCCTCGTTCGGTTTGCCCGGAGTCGTCGGACAGCCATTTGGCGATGCCGAAATCGCCGATCTTCGGCAGTCCGTAAGCGGCCGTGCGTCCCGCCTGGTCGAGCGCGCGCCATTCGGCTTCTTGCGCGCGGCGGGCGAGCAGGATATTGGCCGGTTTGAGGTCGCGATGAACGATGCCGTTCACGTGCGCATGGTGCACGCCGCGCGCCACGAGTTCGATCAGCTTGGCCGCCGCTTCACAGGGTTGCGGCTTGCCGGTCAGGCGGGCTTGTAGCGAGCCGCCTTCGACAAACTCCAAGGCCAAATAGACGCGCCCCTCGTGCTCGATGACTTCATGTATCTGTACGATCAAGGGATGCTGTAAGCGGCCGAGCGCTTCGGCTTCGACACGCGAGCGGGCGACTTCCTTCTCGCTCGCGGTGCGCAGCCGCTTGAGCGCGATCAAACGATTCAAGCGAACTTGCCGGGCCTTGTAGACGATCCCCATACCGCCCCGCCCGAACACCCCCAGGATCTCGTAGCCCGGCAAGCTCGGTAGAACCGCATCTTCAGGCTCTTCGCGGGCACCCCGTCTAAGCCGCGCGTGCTGGCCGTCGAATATCGAGGCGGTAGGCGGGTTCTTGCGCAGTGCGGCAACCAGGGGATCGACTTCGGCTGTGTCGAGACGTTGGACGGCCGCTTCACAATCTGCGCAGACTTCGAGATGCTCGGCGACACGGTCGACATCGCTGTCGGCGAGAGTCCCCAAGTGAAATGCCAGCAGGTCGGGCTCCGAGGGACAATCGGGGCGCATGGTTGCATCTCGAGAGAATCCCACCATACTAACTTTATCGCGGAGGCTGTGACATGTTGCCTGCCGGAGCAACATCAGAGCATCCGGCAAAATCGTGCCTCGAAAATCGACGTTCGACGGCCGATTCTTTGCGCGCGGCGCTCGAGGTTTGGTTTTGTCGGTCGCTCTTACCAGCCTGTCGCCGGATGGTGATCATGGACCCACCGGACAAACTGACGTCGGTCACCTTGCTGCAACGGGTGCGTGACCGCGACGAGGAGGCTTGGCGGCGCTTGGTGCACCTCTACGGGCCGCTCGTCATCCGCTGGTGTGGCCATGGCGGAGTATCGGGACAGGATGCCGACGATATCCAGCAGGAAGTCTTTCAGGCGGTGGCCACCGGTCTCGACACCTTCCGCCGCGATCGCGAAGGGGACACGTTTCGCGGCTGGCTGCGGAGCATCACGCGCAACAAGCTTCTCGACCACTATCGCCGCCGCGAAAAAAATCCGGAAGCCCAGGGTGGCACCGACGCCTACCGGCAGTTGCAGCATCTGGCCGACCAGCCATGGCCCGACGACACGGCCGACGATCTGAGCGGTCTCTATCACCGCGCGCTCGAACTGGTCAAAGGTGAATTCGAGCCGCGCACTTGGGAAGCGTTCTGGCGCGTCGCGGTCGACGGACAATCGCCCGACCTGATTGCCGCCGACCTCGGCGTCACGCCGGCGGCCATCCGCAAGGCCAAATCGCGCGTACTCCATCGCCTGCGCGCCGAGCTCGGCGATCTGCTCCCCTCGTAGCGCCGAGTGTCTCCGCGATCGTGTCGTTCATCGATTCGGCGTCAATGACTGCACATCGACGCAGCGATGTTAGCGCTGCACGAGTCGATTCGTAGTGTCACGTTGTAACGACACCACGAACTCATCGAATCATCACTCGTCGCTCATCGTCATTTGCGCTCGGCGCGAAAAAAAGATCGTGTCACACGCGGAACGATCTATAGGGGTAACAAGCGACATGCCGGCTACGCAACGCTGTGAACGGACGTCGCGAATTCACGCTCTCCCCCGCTTCGCGCAGTGAAGCGGCCGACCACCAGACCCAACCGGCCGCTGCGCGCGATCTCTCCCCAGACAAGAGGATGGACCGAATCATGCTCGACCGCTCCTGGTTGCCCCGTTTTAGTTCCCGCCTTCGACCCATCTCACGCCAGGAGCGGAAGCGCGCTCGCCGTGGCAAGCAGCGACGAGGATTCGAGCAGCTCGAACTGCGAGCGCTGCTCACTACCGTCACCGACACCGAAGATTTCAACGTTGTCAACCATAATCAGTTCGGCGCCGGTCAGGCCTTCACATCGAGCAACAGTTACTTTCTGGGCGCGAACTTCGATACCGGCCAGCAAAGCATCGGCGGTTTCGTATATCCGCTCGGTATCAAGAGCGGTTTGCAGGCTTCTTTCGATCTCAATGGTACTGCCGGGCTGAACCTCGGCTATTTCGTGAACTCCGGTTCGGTCAGCGCCGGTTACAACGGCGACCTGACGCAAGATTTCGCCGATCCCACGGCCATCGGCAATGTGCCGATCAATACCAACGTCTCGCTATCGAACGGAACCCTCTCGACGCAATCGCCGACGTTCGGTGCCAACGCCGATGCGGTGTTGAAGTTGGGTGGCAACGTAGGCATCGATGCGGCCGCGTTCGGTTCGGAATCGAGTTTCAACAAATCGTTCGACACGGGCACCATCGACCAGTCGCTGTTCTCGATCAATCAAAACAACGACCAGTCGATCGATGTGCTCGGCCAGCCCGCGACGTTCAGCCACACGTTCGGTGTCGAAGTCGACGAGATCCCGCCGATCAGCATCGACACCAACGTCTCGACGACGAACAATCCGCTGGGCGCCAAAGAGAGCTTGAGCGTGGCGCTGGAGCAGAACGACGGCGAGAACACCGGCGCCGACTCGCGCGACTCCGAAGGAAGCGACACGAATGAAAACGGCGGCGGCAACGGCGCCTCCGTCAGCTTCAATCTGGGTACGGCCAGCCAGACCATTCCCGACGTGCAGCTCAATGCCAATCAGAGCGATAGCAGCGGAGACCTGTCGGCGAATACCACCGACGGGCCGAGCACGCAGCTCGCCGACATGCAGTTGCAGATGGGACCGCTGGCGGCGGCGCTGCTCGACCTGCCGCCGATCTTCACGACGATGGAATTCTCCGCGGGGCCGGCCACGGTCGACGTCACGCCGCTCAGTTTCACCATGGGGCCGACGCTGTATGCGAACCAGTCGGTCAGCGCCACGCCGACGAGCACCATCACTTATGTTTTCGATCATCCGGTGATGGTCCAACTGAACAACGCCCCCTACCAGTTGATGAACCAGGTGACGTTCACGCCGGGTGAGGAACTGGCCGTGCAGTTCGATGGCACGCCGATCCAGGTCACGCCCTATTGGAACTTCCAGATCCAGTTCCACAACCAGATCAATCTCGACGTCGACCTGACCTCGACGCTGACGGTCGGCGAGATCGACGCCACGCTCAACCTGCCTTCCTATATCCAGAGCGCTCTCGGCCTGCCGGTCACGCTTGGCCCGCTCTACCAGCACAATTTCGATCTGGCCAATTTCCCGGCCATCACCGCCTTCAATCAGACGTTCGACATCCTCGATCAGACCGAACAGATGCAGCCGTTCACGATCGGCGACAACTTCAATCCCTCGCTCACGGTCACGCGCAATGACGATCCGAACGCCACCGCCGACACGCTGCGCGCGGCGGTGAATAGCGCGAACATCCTGGCCGCCCAGAACGGCGCCGACGAAGGGCCGGACGTGATCGTGCTGGGTCCGGGCACGTACACGTTGTCGGACCCCAACACGAGCAGTGCGCCCGACAATGGCACGGCGGGTGAGCTGTACGTGACCGACCCGAACTTGACGATCATCGGGGCCGGCGCCGGACAGACGATCATCCAGGCGGCGCCAGGATTCGATGACCGAATCTTCGGCGTCGCGCCGGGCGGCGGCTTGCACCTGCAGGGCGTCACGATCACCGGCGGCGACGCCACGATCAACACCTACGATCCCAACTCGGGCCCCGGCGGCGGAATCTACAACGATGGCGGGACGCTCACGCTCGACAACGTCGACGTCACGGGCAACACAGCCAACGCGGGCGGCGGCGGCATCGCCATCACCGGCGGCAATACCACGTTGACCAACACGACCGTTTCGAACAACTCGGCGATCTCGAATCCCAATTTCGCGTCGTCGGGCGGCGGGCTGAACGTCGTCGACGGCTTCATCAACGGTAAAAACGCACCGGCCTACATCACGATCCAGGACAGCACGTTCAGCGGCAACACGGCCAGCGATCGTGGCGGTGCGATCGCCTCGGTGGCCACGCTGTGCGTGATGGCGAGTTCCTTCAACGATAACAGCGCCGCGGGCGGCGGCGGTGCCATCTTAAACGAAGGATCCGCCACGGTCGTCGGCAGTACGTTCACCGGCAACTCCACGCCGAACGGCGGCGGCGGCATCCTCGACGAATCGGGCGCGACCACCGCCACGGACGACTCGTTCACGCAGAACAGCGCGAGTTTCGGCGGCGCCATCACCAACGTGTCGGTCGACAATTCGCTGACGGCGACCGGGTCCACCTTCAACGGGAACATCGCCAGCGGTTTCGGCGGCGCCGTGTACAACGACTTCGCCAGCAACAACACCATGTCGTTCACCAACTGTACGTTGGTGGGCAACCAGGGTGCCGTCGGCGGCGCGCTGTACGATGCCTCGACGAACCCGGTATCCTTCGCCAGCAGCACGATCGTCCAAAATTCGGCGGGCAGCAAGTTCCAGGATGCGGGCGGTGGCTTGTTCCTCGTCTCGTCGTCGACGCCGGTCACGCTCCAGAACACCATCGTGGCCGAGAACACGTCAGGCACCGGCGTCGACCCTGACATTCTGGGGACCGTTACCTCGCTCGGCCACAACCTGATCGGCATCGCTAGCGCCGACACCGGGGGCGTGACCAACGGCGTCAACGGCGACCTTGTGGGTAGTCCCGCCATGCCTCTCAACCCGGAACTGGGTGCGCTACAGAACAACGGCGGAACCACGCTCACGGTCGGCCTGTTGGCCAACAGCCCAGCCATAGACGCCGGCGACGACAACGGCGCGCCTGCCACGGATCAGCGCGGCTTCGCCCGTCCGTCGGGTCCGCACGTCGATATCGGTGCGGTCGAATACATCCACAGCCCGCTGACGGTGACCAACTTCACCGACGACAACGTGCAGACCAGCATGACCATGTCTGGTAGCGGCCCCTGCACGCTCACCGTGAACCAAAATCCGACGTTGCGCGATGCAATCAATATGTTCAATGGGCAGGGCGGATCGAACACCATCGACCTGCTTGCGGGGACGTACACACTCACCGACGCCGAGGCCCATGATCTGGCCGTGAGCGGCGAAAACCTGACGATCGTGGGCGCCGGCGCGGGCCAAACGATCATCGACGCCTCGGCGCTCGGTGACCGGGCCTTCGACGTCGGCTATCTGGCCAGCTTGCACCTGGTCGGCGTGACGATCACCGGCGGCGACTCGGCCAATGACGGCCAGGGGAACGGCACCTATGACACCTTCGGCGGCGCCATCCGCGCCGACGGCACGGTCGTGCTCGACAACGACGTCATCGAAAACAGCAACGCCGGCGGCGGAGAAGGCGGCGGCATCTACACCGCGCAGGGCGTGATCCTGGAACTGAACAACACGACCGTGTCGGGCAACTCGGCGGGCTATGGCGGCGGCATCTATGCGGTGGGCTTCACCTCGATCGTCAACAGCACGGTGAGCAATAATACGGCCAAGGCCGAAGGCGGCGGGCTCGATCTGTTCACGGCCCAAGCCATCATCACCGACAGCACCATCAGCGACAACTCGACCGGCGGCGACGGCGGCGGCTTCCAGAGCGACGGCGGAGTGACCGTCAGCGGCAGCACCATCACGGGCAATACAGCGGTCGATGGTGGCGGCTTCTACAACAGCAGCGCTGCGGCGATCAACGGCACCACGCTATCGGACAACGAAGCCCAACTCGGTGGCGGCGCGTTCAATATCGGCAATTCGCTCACGATCACCGCCAGCACATTCGACGGCAACTTCGCCGTGGGCGGGACGGGACAGAACGGCACCGGTGTCGAATCGGGCGGAGGCGGTGGCGGTGGGGCCGGAGCGGGAGGCGCCATCTTCAATCAGTCGGGCCTGACAATGACCAACAGCACGTTGGTGAATAACCAGGCCATCGGCGGCGCCGGCGGTCAGATCGCAGCCAACGCGACGTCGCCGTTCGTCGGAACGGGTGGCGGCGGCGGCGGGCCGCAGGGAGGCGCTGGCGGCGGCACCGGCAATGGTGGCGCGGGGCAATTTGCCAGTGGCGGCGGCGGTGGTGGACCAGTCGACCCTCCGGGCAACGGCGGTGCCGGCGGCTTCGGCGGCGGTGGCGGAGGCGGAGGCGGCGTCAGCATACTCGGCGTTTTCGGCTCGACCTCGACCGGGGCGGGCGGCGCCGGCGGTATTGGTGGCGGCGCGGGAGGCAGCGATCAGAACGACGTGGGCGGCGGTGGCGGAGGCGGTGCCGGCATCGGCGGTGCTGTGTTCAACATCGCGGGCAAGGCTTCGTTCCTCAACGACACCATCGTCGATAATGCGGCCAGCGGTGGGCCGGGGGGTGCGGGTCTCGACGGCGGCGCGTCGGGTGCAGCGGGTGCCGGTGTCGGCGGTGGTGTGTTTGTGTTCGCCGGCTCCGTTACCAGCGAGAACACCGTGCTGGCGACGAACACAGCTACGCAGGATCCGGACGTCAGCGGCACGTTTACCAGCCTGGGCAACAACTTCGTCGGCAACGTCGGCTCGGCCGGTGGCTTCGTCAACCAGGTGAGCAGCGATCAGGTGGGTGGTGCGGGCCATCCCAACCCGAGCAACCCGACGCAGACGGTCTATGACCCGGTCATCGATCCCAAGCTGGGCCCGTTGCAGAATAACGGCGGCACGACGCTGACTGAGGTGCCGACGGAGAACAGCCCGCTCATCGACGCCGGCAACAATGCGGCGGTCGCTAGCCTGCCCACCGACCAGCGCGGAGGGGCACGCATCATCGGCGGCACCGTCGATATCGGGGCCGTCGAAAACCAACAGCTCTTCGTGACCACTACGCAAGACGTGCTCGGTCAGCGCAGCTTGCGGCAGGCGGTGCTCGACGCCAACACGCTGGGCGGCAACCAGACCATCACCCTCGGTGCGGGTACCTACACGCTCACGCTCGCCGGGGCTGGTGAGACCGCCGGCGACACGGGCGACCTGAACGTCAACACCGTCAATCTCACGATCGTCGGCGCCGGCGGGGGCCAGACGACCATCGACGCTTCAGCACTGGGCGACCGCGCGTTCGACGTCGCCAGCGGTGCCTCGCTCGAGCTCTCGGGACTCACGGTGGTCGGCGGCAGCACGACCGGCGACGGCGGTGACATCCTGAACCAAGGCACGCTCACCATCGACCAGAGCGAGATCGAGGGCGGCACTGCCGGCCGCGGCGGCGCGATCGCCAACGAGGCAACAAACGGGCCAGCCAATCTCTCGATCGACTCGAGCACGCTCGACGGCAACACCGCTACGCTGGGCGGCGCTCTCAATAACTACGGCAACGTGGCGATCGTCAACAGCACCATCGCCGGCAACTCGGCCAGCCAGGGCGGCGGCATCGATAGCACCGGCGGCCAGACATCGTTGCTCAACGTCACGGTCGCCGATAACTCGGCCACCACCTCGGCGGGCGGCATCAGCACGCTAGGCGGCTCCACAACGTTTAGCCTGGAGAATACGATCGTCGCCGGCAATACATCGGCAGACGGTTCCGATCTGGCGGGTGCCTTTGTCTCGCAGGGCAACAACCTGATCGGCAACGTTGGTGCGGCCACGGGATTTGCCGCGGGCACCGACGGCGACCTGGTGGGCGGCGCCGGAAATCCGACGATCAATCCCGAACTCGGTCCCTTGCAAAATAACGGCGGCCCGACGCCCACACTGCTGCCGGCCGCCAACAGTCCGGCCGTCGACTCGGGTAACAATAACGGTGCGCCGAGCGTCGACCAGCGCGGCATCGTGCGGCCGCTCGGCGGCACGGTCGACATCGGTTCGGTCGAAGCCGTGTTCCTCACCGTTACACGATTCGACGACGGCAACCTTCCCGGCCAACTGCGGCGGGCCGTCCGCGACGCCAACTCCCTGGGCGGCACGCACACCATCGTGCTCCCCGCGGGTGTCTATACCTTGACGGCGGCGGGGGCCCTCGCCGGGGCCGCCACCGGTGCGATCGACATCTCGAGTAATGTCACCATCGTCGGCGCCGGCGCCGATCAGACGATCATCAACGCGGCGGCGCTGGGCGATCGGGCGTTCGACGTCGAGTCGGGCGCCATGCTCACGCTCACGGGCGTCACGATCGAGGGTGGCTCGACGAGCGGTGCCGGCGGTGCCGTCTTGAACGACCACGGCACGCTCGTCATCAGCCACAGCGAATTGAAGGACAACGCGGCCGCACAAGGCGGTGCCGTGGCGAACGAAACCTCCCCCGGCATCATCGGGAGCTATGCCGTCAGCACACTCGCCAACTCCACCAACGGCATCGACGCCGTCACCGGCACCCTCGCGGTGGCCAACGCCAGCCAGTTTCCCACCACGCTCCCCTTCACCATTCAGCTCGACCAGGAACAGATGACCGTCACCGATGTGGCGGGCGATACGTTCTTCGTCACCCGCGGAGTGAACGGAACGACGGCCGCGCCGCACACGTTCGGAGCGAGCGTGAGCCTCGTGGGCGGCACGGCCTCGACCACGCTCTCGGCCATCGAATCGAACATCACGGTGGCCGCCCTCAACACCTTCCCCACCACTCCCGGCTTCTTCATCCAGGTGGGCAGCGAAGAGATGCAGGTCATCGCCATCTCGCCGCAGGACAACAGCTTCACGGTCACACGCGGCGTGAACGGCACGTCGGTCGCACCCCACCTGGCCGGCGCGACGGTCGGCTTGGTGTCGTTGTCGATCGATTCCAGCACGCTCGACGGCAACACGGCTACCGGTGGCGGTGGCGGCGTCTATAACCTCGGCGGCATGACCATCACCAACAGCACCATCTACGGCAACATGGCAGTTGCGGGCGGCGGTGTATTCAACGACGGTCTGGTGAGCCTGGGGCAGCCCAAAGGCGGTCCGACAAACTACTTCGGTGGCCTGGCGACGTTGACCAACGATACCATCGCCGGCAACCAGGCGAGCGGCGCGGGCGGTGGGATCGTGTCGGTTCCGACCGGTCCCGTCCTCCTCTTGCACAACACCATCGTGGCCACCGACACGGCGGCCGGCGGCAACGCCGACCTGGACGGCGCCTTCGGTTCGCTCGGCCATAACCTTATCGGCGATGTCGGCACGGCCACGGGCTTCACAGCCGGCGCAAACGGCGATCAGGTCGGCGGCAACGGCAATGCGGTCATCGACCCACTGCTCAGCCCGTTGCGTGACAACGGTGGGCCGCTTCCCACGCTGGCCTTGATCACCGGTAGCCCGGCCATCGATACGGGCGACGATGTCGGCGCGCCGCCCACGGACGAACGCAGCATCATTCGTAATCAGGGCCCGCACGTCGACATCGGGGCCTATGAACTGACCTACGATCTGGAAATCGATCTGCCTGGCGGCGGCACGCAGTCGCTCTTCACCGACCTTGGCCAGGGCCTGACACAGATGAGCAGTCCCAACGGCAAGTTCCAGACGTTCACCTTCGAGAATCCGTCGCACTCGTTGACGATCGTCTCCGAGGCGGGCGGCAACGATGTCATCACGCTGGGGCAACTCGAATCGGGCTTCACTGTGGACATCAAGGGTGACGGCCAAGGCGACAAGATCCATCTGCTGGCCGGGGCCGTGCTCAACCCGCCCGGCGGCGAAACCATCTTGGACGGCGATACGCTGGCCGGTGTCGGCACCGTCGCCAGTCCGCTCGTTCTCCAAGGCGGCGCCAACCTCGCCCCCGACTCGGCCGACCCGCTCACCGTGACAGCGAACCTGACACTCAACCCCGGCGCCAATTTCGTCGAGACGCTGGCGGGCACCACGGCCGGTAGTGGCTACGACCAGGTCGTCGTCACCGGCACCGGAAGCACCATCACGCTGAACGGCGCAACGCTCGACGCTACGTTGTTGGCCCCCTTCGTGCCCGCCGCCGGCGAGCAATTCACGATCATTAGCAACCAGACCGGCAACCCGATCGCCGGCACGTTCGCCGGATTGCCGGAAGGGCAGGTGTTCGATATCGGCGGCACCGGATTCTGGATCACCTATCACGGAGGCGCCAGCGGCAACGATGTGGTGCTCAACGTCGCCTCGCCGCCGACCGCCACGCCCGTGTCGATTACGGCCACCGAAGGGATCACCTTCAACGGTACGGTGGCAACCTTCACCGACACGACCCCCAACGTGACGAGCGGCAGCTACACGGCCACAATCATCTGGGGAGATGGTCAATCATCGGGCGGCACGGTTTCCGGCACACAGGCTACCGGCTTCACCGTCACCGGCAGCCATGCCTACGCCGAGGAAGGAAACTATCAAGCGAGCATCGTCATCGGCGATTTCGTGGGGACGGTCACGACAACCGACTCGGTGCAGGTGGCCGATGCTCCCCTGAGCGCCACGAGCGTCGCCATCGCTTCGACCGAAGGTGCCACGTTCACGGGCGCCGTCGCCGCCTTTGGCGACGCCGATCCGAACGGCGTGGCCAGTGATTACACGGCAATGGTCGTCTGGGGCGACGGCCAGACGTCGGCCGGTACCGTCTCGGGCAGCGAGGCAGCCGACTTCACCGTCACCGGCAGCCATGTCTATGTCGAGGAAGGGGAGTACGCGGCCACCGTTACCATCGACGATCATGGTAGCGCGGCGACCGCCACCGACAGCGTCCAAGTCGCCGACGCTCCCCTGACCGCTACGGCCGTGAACGTCGCTTCCACCGAGGGCGCAGCCTTCCACGGTACGGTCGCCACCTTCACCGATGCCAATCCTGACGGCGCCGCGACCGAGTATACGGCCACCATTACCTGGGGCGATGGCCACACCTCGGTCGGTACGATCTCGGGCACCGAGGCCGGTGGATTCACGGTCAGTGGCGCCAATACCTACGCCGAAGAGGGTTCGTACTCGCTGAACGTCGTCATCAACGACGTGGGCGGAAGCCTCGCGACGGCCATCGGCACCGCGCAGGTGGCCGATGCCCCATTGTCGGCGAGCGGAGTGACGATCAACGCACTCTATGGCACGGCGTTGTCGCAAGCCGTCGTGGCGACGTTCGTCGATCTGGGCGGGCCGGAGCCGGTCGCCGATTACAGCGCCTCCGTCAATTGGGGCGATGGCGCTACGTCCACCGGCCTCGTCGTTGCCAACGGCAACGGGACCTTCAGCGTCGAGGGGAGCCACACCTACGCGGCCATCGGGAACTACGCGGTGACCGTCTCGATCAACCACGAGAACGGCATCACGGCGACCGCGCAGAGCACGGCGGTGGTGACGTATAGCACCGGCCTGCTCGTGCTCGATCCCACGGGTCTGGCCGCGCTGAACGACATCGGCAACGGCACGATCGACGTCCAATCGGCCGGAATCCAGGTCGATTCCAACAACCGCGCCGCCCTCACGGCGGTGGGCGATGGCACGATCTCGGCCAGTCAGATCCTGGTGACCGGCAAGCCCGGCGTGTTCACGCTCGGTCATGTAACCATCAATGGGACGGTGACGGCCGGAGTCCCCGCGCTGGCCGATCCGTTGGCTAACCTGACGCCGCCCACCCCGAGCACAAAGCCTCTATCGGCGGTCTATGCCTCCGGTTCTCAGAAGCTGACGCTCAACCCCGGCACGTATGCCGGCGGCATCCATGTCGATGGCCAGGCTGTGGTGACGCTCAACCCGGGCACCTACTACCTGGAAGGAGGCGGCTTAACCGTATCTGACAGCGGCAAACTCATCGGCAACGGCGTGACGATCTACAACAGCGGTCTGTCGAGCAAATCGTTCCCGAACTTCGTCTGCGATCCGATCGTCATCTCGGACCAGGCCACGGTCCAACTCACGGCGCCGACCAGCGGCCCACTGGCCGGTGTGGCCCTCTTCCAGGACCGCACGTCGGTGCTGCCGATGCTGGTCTCCGACAATGCCACGGTCGAGATCACGGGCGTGACGTACGCCGCCAAGTCCCCGCTGATCATCACGGGCGATGCGCGCTTCTATGCCTTGGGTAACGCTCCGCAAGGGCTGACCGCCAGCGTCATCTTCGACGATGTATCCGTCAGCGGCGATGCGACCCTCGACATCAACGTCACCCCGCCGTCGGGCAACGGTTCCGGCAACATGCCCGGCGGGCCATCGAACCCGACGAGCGGGAACAGCGCCCAGGCGTTGGAGTGCTTCTTCCAAGGCCTGACCGGTTCATCGGGCATCAACGAGCTGAACCTCTGGTCCACCGGCATCGACAACGACGGCCCCGAGGGACTGTTCGGCGGACATTGAAGCTACGGCGGCGATCGGCTCGGTAGTGGGCCAATTTTTGGCCTACTACCGACTGCTGGCGGGCTGTGCGGTAGCGGGCTGTCGAATCCAGTGGCGAACTGGGAGGCCCATCGCGTAGAATCGCGGCGGCTTTGTCGTTGTGACCGTCGCCGCGGAGTCCCCTTTGCTAAGTATCGATTCTACGAACATCGAAGATACGTTCGCCGAAGCGTTTCCCATGACGGCGGCGCGGCTGATTGTGACGGCCGAGACTCCGGAGTGGGCGCAAATCGCCGCGCAGGAGGCGACGGGGTACGCGGCGTCGGTCATCGGCTGCGACGCCGAGGCGGGCATCGAACGGCTCGTGTCGCCCGACGAGACACCCGACAGCCGTCCCGGCGTGAGCCTGCTCTTCTTCGCCTTCAACCGCGACGCCTTGCAGAAGGCGGCCGTCAATCGCGTCGGCCAATGCGTGCTCACCTGTCCCACGACGGCCTGCTACAACGGCTTACCGGTGGTCAAAGACAAGTCGATCAAGATCGGCGGCAACCTGCGGTTCTTCGGCGATGGTTTCCAAAAGAGCAAGAAACTCGACGACCGCCGTTTCTGGCGACTGCCGGTGATGGACGGCGAGTTCACCTGCGAGGACGTGTTCGGCACGGTCAAAGGGGTAGCCGGTGGCAATTTCTTAATCCTGGGCGAGACCCAAGCCGTGGCCTTGGCGGCGGCCGCGGCGGCGGTCGCGGCGATCAAAGAGGTGCCCGGCATCATCCTGCCCTTCCCCGGTGGCGTGGTACGCAGCGGGAGCAAGGTCGGCAGCCGTTACAAGCAACTCCGGGCCAGCACCAACGACGCCTATTGCCCCACGCTCCGCGGTCGGGTCGAGTCGGCGCTGGGCGAAAACGTTAATGCCGTCTACGAGATCGTCATCGACGGGCTCGACCTGGCGGCGGTCGAAGAGGCCACGCGCTGCGGCATCCGCACCGCCTGCCGGCCGGGGGTGCTGCGCATCACGGCCGGAAACTATGGAGGTTCGCTGGGGCCGTTCCACCTGCACCTACACAAGTTACTCGCGTGAGCGGACGACCCGGCGGGGCGCCAGTACGGCTGGGGCCCGCCCAAACCGGTTTGCTGTTACGGACGGTCTGGCGGTCGCCCGTTTTCCGAATCGTCCCAAATTCGCAATAGGCACATTTGCCGTTTCCCGGCATAATGGAACGTACCGGAAAAAACTTTCCAAATTGCCCCAGCGGCCATAGATAGGTTGTGCCATGCGAAGCCCGGTTGGCGTCCTCTGTGCGGTGGGAATCGTCGGACTGTGTTGTGCCGTCGGCGTGTATGCCGACGAGAACGAAGGGCAGCCCGATCTCGACAAGGCCATCCAGACCAAGCTCTCGGCCGAGACCTTCGCCGAATTAGGCACGGTCATCGATCTCTGCCAGGGCGCGCTCGACAAGGGACTCGACAAGGGGAACGAAGAGTTCTGCCGGCAGTTGCTCGCCTCGACGTTGTTGCAGCGTGCCGAGGCGTTGACCCGCAAGGTGTTCGACGTCACCACCGACCCGGGACCGCAACGGGTGATGGTCTGGCGGATGGCGCTCGCCGACGTCGAGCGAGCGGTCGAGGTCGACGGCAAGCAGGCGACCGGGCAGTTGCTGCTGGGCAAGTTGCTGCTCGTCGGCGGCAACGACCGCACGAGGGCCGTCCAGGCGCTGGATAAGGCCATCGAATTGGCCAAGGACGACAACGATGTGAAGGCCGAGGCACTCCAGTTGCGGGGCCGCACCAGGGAGGATATCGACGACCGGCTGAACGACCTGTCGGCCGCAGTGAAATTGGCCCCCGAGAACGCCGAGATCGTACGGGAGCGCGGCACGATCTACCTGGGGTTGAACCGCATCGACGATGCCTTGGCCGATTTTGACGCCGCGCTCAAGGTCGACGAAGACGACGCCGCGACCCACGAAGCGCGGGGCATCGCGCTCGGTCTCTTACAGCGTTACAAGGAAGCTCGCGAAAGCTTCAGCCGCATGGCCGAGCTGTCGCCGGAATCGGCCATGCCCCTGTTGCAGCGGGCACGCATGAACGCCCTAATGGAGAAATTCGACGAATCGGTCGAAGACGCGACCCGCGCGCTCGAAATCGATCCCGACAACGTCGACGGCCTGATCATCAAGTCGCAGGCGCTGGCGTTGGCCGGCAAGGCCGCCGAGGCGATTGCCGATGCCGACCGGGCATTGGAATTGAAACCCGATTCCGACGACGTGGTACGCATCTGGGCGATGGTCACCGAGAAGGCCGGTAATACCGATACGGCGATCGAAGAGCTGCGCAAACAGGTCGAGTTCAACCCCGACGACTCGGTGGCCTGGTTGCAACTCGGCCTGCTGTACGGCGCCGAGCACCAATCGCTCAAGGCCATCGACGCCTTCACGGCCGCCATCAAGACCGACCGCGAGCGCGAGTTCGCCTACCAGGTGCGGGCCGATACCTATCTCGGTCGCGGCATGCAAAAGGAAGCCATCGCCGATTACGAGCAATCGCTGAAGCTCGATGAGACCAACAGCGGCGTCTTGAACAATCTGGCTTGGGTGCTGGCCACGTCGACCGAAGGGTCGCTGCGAGACGGCGGGCGGGCCATCGCCCTGGCCACGAAGGCTTGCGAGTTGACGCACTACAAGCAGGCACACATCCTCAGCACGCTGGCCGCGGCCTATGCCGAGACCGGCGACTTCAAGACGGCCAAGGAATGGTCGCAGAAATCGGTCGACATCGGCGACGAAAAGCTCAAGGACCAGCTCCGCAAGGAACTGGCCAGCTACGAGCGAGAAGAGCCCTGGCGCGAGAAGCAGGAAGAGACGAAATAGGCCGCGTCCCTTCCGAGCTGCCGCCCCGATGCGGTAAAATGCTTCTTTCGAGCCTGGCCGAAAACCCTTGGTGAGCGGCCCCGCCCACCGCAACGCGGGTGCTCGGACAGGCCGTTACGTTCCTCGCTTCCCCCCGGAGATCCCCACTGCGATGCTCGGCGCCCAGCTCCACCTCCCCGACTACCTCGCCCGCTTGCAAGCCGAGATCGGCCGCGTCGAGCAGCGCGAGATCCAGCAGATGGCCGATTGGATATTCGAAGCCTGGGAGCAGGACAAGTTCGTCTATATCTTCGGCAACGGCGGGTCGGGCACCACCGCCACGCACATGAGCGAGGATCTCGGCAAGAGCTCGCTCCGCGAGTGCGACCTGCAAGATGAATCGAAGCAGCGGTTGAAGGTGATGAGCCTGACCGACAACCTGGGCTGGATCTTGGCCGTCGGCAACGACTGCGGATACGACCAGATCTTCGTGCAGCAGCTCATGAACTATGGCCGCGAAGGCGACCTGGCCATCGCCATCAGCGGCTCGGGCAACAGCCCGAACGTCCTCAAGGCCGTCGATTGGGCCAATCGCCACGGCTTGCGGACCTTCGGCCTGACCGGCTTCAACGGCGGCAAGCTCCGCGAGATGGCGCATGCCGGCATGCACGTTCCGCTCAACGACATGGGGATGGTGGAGAGCATCCATCTGGCCCTCTTCCACTGGGTGTTGAACGACGTCTTCGCCCGCATCAATCGTGAAGGCCGCCACGCCGCGGCCGCCGCACGCTAGGCCGCCACCCGCCCCACGCGCCGCACGGTCCGACCCATGTACCTGGGCATCGAAATCGGGGGAACGAAGCTGCAACTGGGCGTCGGGCCGGGCGACGAGGCCCGGCTCGTCGAGATGCGCCGCTTCGACGTGAACCCGACCCACGGGGCGGCGGGCATCCGCGACCAGATCGAGCGGGCGGCACGCGAACTCGTGCAGCAGCACGGCGTGCGACGGGTCGGCTATGGCTTCGGCGGCCCCGTGCAAGCGTCGCGCGGTCGCGTCATCAAAAGCCACCAGATCGACGGTTGGGATGATTTCCCGCTCGCGGATTGGACCCGCCAGACGTTGGGCGTGCCCGCCGTGTTGGGCAACGATGCCGACATGGCGGGTCTGGCCGAGGCGCGCTTCGGAGCGGGCCGAGGACGCACTCCGGTCTTCTATGTCACCGTCGGCACGGGTATCGGCGGCGGGTTGATCGTCGACGGCCGGCCATTTCAAGGACATGGTCCGGCCGTGGCCGAGATCGGTCATCTGCGGCCGGGACTGCACGCCGACCGGTCGGACCAGACGGTCGAATCGATCGCCAGCGGTTGGGGGATCGCCGCCGCCGCGCAGGCTTATCTGGGCGGACCGATCTCGCACCAGCTCGGGGCCTTTCGGGGCGGTTCGCAACCGATGAAGCCCGAGCTTGTGCTGCAGCACCTGATCGAGACCGAAGCGGCCCTCGAGGAGCACGCGGCCGACCTGCTCAGGCGCTGCGACGGCGAGCCCGACGACCTGACTGCCAAGATCGTGGGTGAGGCGGCCTGCGACCACAATCCGATCGCCGCCGACGTGCTCTATCACGCCTGCCAGACGTTGGGTTGGGCCATTGCGCAGGTGATCACGCTCGTTTCGCCCGCGATGGTCATCGTCGGCGGCGGGGTCTCGCTCATCGGCGACGAGCATTTCTTTAAGCCGTTACGAGCGGCCATCGACCGCTACGTCTTTCCGCCGCTCGGCGGCACGTTCCAGATCGTGCCGGCAAAGCTGGGCGAAGAAATGGTGGTGTACGGCGCGCTGGCGCTGGCCGCGCAGCCGTAAGCCGACAGAGATCGGTTTTCATTCGGTGCGCGGCGGGCCAGGTTGCCGCCAGAGGGTCCGTCCGCGATGGGAACGCGTTCGATCTGGCAGATGCCGATGATGAGCAGCGATCCCAGGAGAAACAGGACCGTGGCAGCACGCGCCGACAGATAGGGCGACGAACGCTTTACCGTCGAAGAGCCGGGGTGAAACACCTCCCGAATGGTGTCGCTACTCGCGGCCGTCGAGGGTGCCGCCGAAATCGAAAGGCTGCAGTTTGACGGCATAAGTCTCTTATTATAGTTGGCTCCGCCGCGCGCCTGCAGCCGGGCCAACGTTTCCGGATACTGGATGCGAATACTACAATGCGGACGCAAAGCAGGAAACAAATGTCAAAATCTCCCCACAAGGCGATCGTTCTTCTCAGCGGCGGGCTCGACTCGGCCACGACGCTGGCGATGGCGCAGGCCGACGGTTTTGATGTGCATGCCATCTCGTTTCGTTACGGGCAACGGCATGCGATCGAATTGGCTGCCGCCGCGCGAGTAGCCGCCGCGGCCGGCGTGCGCGAGCACCGGTTCGTGGATATCGATCTGGGCCAGTTCGGCGGTTCGGCACTCACGAGCGGGGCCTTGGCGAGCGGGCTGGCGGTGCCCAAACAGCGCACGGCCGAGCAGATGTCGGAAGGGATCCCCATCACCTACGTGCCGGCCCGCAACACGGTGTTTCTCTCGCTGGCCTTGGCGTGGGCCGAGGTGTTGTCGGCGGCCGACCTCTTCATCGGCGTGAACGCGGTCGACTACAGCGGCTACCCCGACTGCCGCCCCGAATTCATCGCCGCGTTCGAACGGTTGGCGAATCTCGCCACGAAGGTGGGCGTCGAGGGGACGAGCCCCTTTCGCATCCACGCTCCGCTCATCGCCCTGAGCAAGGCCGACATCATCCGCCGTGGGCTCGCGCTCGGCGTCGACTATGCGTTGACCACCTCCTGTTATTCGCCCGATGCCGCCACCGGCCGCGCCTGTGCCGAATGCGACGCCTGTTTGCTGCGGCTCGCCGGGTTTCGCGATGCCGGAGCCCGTGATCCGATCGAGTACGTCGTTTCGAAATAGCCCGCGCAGCGTTAGGGCCGCGACCTCCTGACGTGCGACCGTATACGCCGGTCCCTCGCACGCCTACATTGGCGATATGACCACGTTGGCGGTGCCGCTGGAGCGAACCGAGTGCGATCGCCGCACGGTCGCGCGCCGGTTCGGCTTTCTCGTCCTCATACATGCCGTGTTGGCGTGCAGTCCGCTAACTTTCGCTCTGATACCGGCCGACGTCCGCTTCCTGCCGCTGATGTGGGCCTTGTGGTCGATCATGATCGGACAGCTCATGCTCATGAGCTTTTGGACCGTTATGGGGCTCGGCCGGCCCGTTCGGCGCCTCGCTACTATGTTCCTGTGGTGCGCCTATTCAGCGAACTGGTTCTCGTGGCCTTCTCGTTAGGGATCCTGAACTCGATAACGAGCCGATGGGGCCAGATCTCCTGGTGGCTGGCGCCGGGTTGGGTGTTCGCCTCGCTCTCAGCGATCTGTGTCGTTATCGCATCGCTCTTGGTGATCCGAACATGCGGCTATCGACTGACGCCGAAGGCAGCGCACGCGAAATAGCAACGCGGGCGCGTTAGAGCAACCGACAAAACCGGATCGAGCTTCACAAAATCGGCGTTTCACGGCCGATTTTTTGCCCGCAGCGCTCCGGCTTCCGGGTTTTGTCAGCCGCTCTTAGGAGGCCAATCGAGTCTCGACGCGCATGCACCGCGATCAGAGGTCGTCGCGGCAGGAGGGCGGTAGATATGTTCGGCATTTTGGACAGAGCTGGAAAGCGGCCGATATCCGCGTGTGACAGCGGGGGCAGCTACGTCCAGGCGCCGTGGGGGCCGATGGATGCTCGGGCGCATGCAGCAAGACCGACCGATCCGACGGCACATCGCCCAAGACGGCAAGGATCGACGTGTCGGAGACTTCGCGGGGCTTGTGCAGGGTCACCCTGGTTTGGCACCTTGGGCAGACTCCTTCCTTGCCCGTGTCCTTGGCATCGAAACGCAGTTTGTGTCCGTTCGGACAGCGCAGCTTGAACGTCATGGCGTATTCCTCCGATTGGTTTCAAGGCGCCGCAAACGGTGCTGCAGCACCTCTTAAACGGAAGCCCCGGGGGATACGATGATTCGCTATGAGGCCTGTTCTGACAGAATCGATATCGAGCGAGTAATGTTGCTCAGGCGATGCAAACGCAACAAGGCGGGACGTATGAGGCGGGATAAATTCTGGCGGGGCGGGCTTTCGTGGAAACCCGATCAAAAGATGCTAGTCGCCTTGGCCTCGCGAATCAAGACCATGCATGGCGCTGCGTCGCCGAAAAGTGCAAGAGCGGCTGACAAAACCCGGAAGTGCGAACGCCGAGGGAAAGCATCGGCGGTCGATTTTTCGTGGGCTCGATCTGGTTTTGTCGGTTGCTCTAAAGGCTCTTGCTGGACGGTTTTAAGACAACTTGGAGATTAGTGCTCGATCATCTCGACGATGAAGGTGCCGCGTTTTGCAATCAGTTCGCCGATGCGATGACGTTTCGAGTAGCAATAGAAACTGAACCGACCGGGGTCCTGTTCGAAAACCGGGCCCACGCGGCAGCGCTGTTCTTTCAACCAGCGGCGCAGTTCGTCGGCAGATGATCGCTCCGACAAACTGATGACATTGCTGATTCCCGACTTCTCGACCGAAACCAGCAGCTTGCCCAGGCGTCTCTGGCAATAGGCATCCAATCCCTGGCGTGGTTGTTCGATGCGCTGGCGCGTCTGGCTGACAACCCTGCGAGCGGTCGCTGCCATCCGGCGGCTGGCGCTCACCCTGGCCGTGACCCGCTCCATTACCGCTGACAAGACGACGAACGGATAGGGCTTGGCCAGGAACTCGGTGAATCCGGCCGCCGTCGCGCGCACGCGATTCTCGACGTCGATGTGGCCGCTCACCGCCACGAGCGGTGTCGTCGCGAATTCGGGATTTTGCCGCAACCGCTGCGCGACGTTGAAGCCGTCGATCCCCGGCATCGACAGGTCAATGAACATTACATCGGGATGGAAGAGGGGGGCTTGCTCGAGGGCGGCTTCGCCTCCTCGGACGACGACCGCGTCATGGCCACCGTGTTTCAACAGCGAGGCCATGGCGATGGCGGCATCGTCGCTGTCGTCGACGACGAGTACCCGCAGGGGCGACATTGTGGGCTGCATGGTTTCTTGCCTGGAAAATCGCTCGAGCGCCGAGCCTGTCATAACGGGCAGTCGCCAGCATTGGCGAATGGAGCGAGGGTCGAGCGACCGGCACCCCCGCCTGGATCAACTACAAATGAACATGCAACGAACGGACGTTTTAACGAATGAATAATAGAAACCCGCGCCGACAGTTACCGGCTGTCGGCGCGGTTGTGCCGACGTGCCGGGCCAGCCAGCGCATCGTCAACTTTCCTTCTCGGTCGGGTGCTTATATATTCGCCCACACTCACCACAGCGATACGAATTCCGCGCAGAGGACATTCCTTTTTGCGGATCGGGGTCACCTCGCTGTGAGGCGTCGGGCAAACGATGCTGACGAAGAGTGTCGCCACACGCAGGGCACTTCGGCAGATCCATGAGACGGCAGCCAGCCGGGGTGGCAATCATTGCCGCATTCAGAGCACCCGAGTCGGATGTCGAGCGCGAACCTGAGTATACGTCCGAGCGCTGCAAACAGAAGATGCACTTTTGCGCAAAATGAGGGCCGCCGCAGCCGGACACCTGGCTGGGCGGCCCTTCATTAACGAGGATCGTGCGGGAACATATCGTCTCGTTCGGTCCGACAGTTTACGAGATACCGCGAAATTACGTGAACGCGCAATCCGACGGGCCTTCCTGCTTTCGTGTCGCCGAACGATCCTTTCGAGCCACGGCCATTCCTGAACGAGACGCCGGCCGCGTAGGAAGTGTTGCTGATTCGGATGGTCCTCCACAGATCAGGCCGTTTTGCCGACAGTCGATGTCCGGGACGGCGCCGCGAGAGACGGTGGACTTCTATTCCAACGCGTCGTGGGCGCAAGGATTGCACGCTAATCGATCAACCGGCTGATCGAATTCTTGTGGAGACCAGGAACAGACTGTTTCGGCGGACGCCAACAAGCGATCGAGCCGTCTGTATTGCGAGTGCAAAAAAGCGAGGTCGCCATGTGCGATCTCGCCAGGAGGACAGCGGATGAGCAACACCACGATAACCAAAGTCGACTCGAAGTATTCTCCGGCGGGTAAGATGGGACAGAAGTATCTCGCCGCCGGAGTGCAGGTCGGCATGCGGCTCTGGTGCGAGGAGCCGGGCGAGGAGAAGGAGGAGACGTCTCGAGAGTATGAAACAGTCGGCTATGTGATCGAAGGCGCGGCCGAATTGTACATCGCGGGCCAGATGGTCCGGCTCGAAACGGGCGATTCGTGGGTCGTTCCTCGCCGCGCGATGCATCGGTACCGGATCGTCGCTCCCTTCTCGGCCGTCGAGGCCACCAGTCCGCCGGCATTCGTACATGGTCGCGATGAAGCGCGCACCAACTCCGGTGGAGCGGACATGACCGAGCGGGCTTTGTACGACGTGTGATCCGGCGCGGATCTTAACGACAGTGCCACAGCGTCAGCGGGCTATCTCAGAATGTACAGCGCCTGTCGCACCTGCTGACATCAAGTGGCCAAGCCAGGATCTCCGCAAACTGGCGCGCGTGCTTGAAATAGCTACCAACCGAAAAACAGTTCGTCGCATCGGGCCGCGGGTTGGTGCTAAAATCAAAGGTTCAAAAAACCAACGCGCGCCTTTGGCAGAATCTGCATGCGACTCGGCCTGTTCGGCGGAACTTTCGATCCGATCCACCTGGGGCACCTGCTGCTGGCCGAATATTGCCGCCAGCATTGCCGACTCGATGCGGTGTGGTTCCTGCCGGCGGCCGAGCCGCCCCACAAGCAGCGGTCCGATCTCACGCCGGCAGAACAGCGTGTCGAGATGCTCGAACTGGCCATCGGCGGACACGAGGCATTCTCGGTCTGCACCCGCGAGATCGAACGGGGCGGCGTGAGCTACACCGTCGATACGCTGGTCCAGTTGTCGGCCGAGGATCCGGCGAGGTCGCTTTTCTTCCTGTTAGGCGGCGACTCGCTCGTCGACCTGCCGCGCTGGCGCGAGCCGGCCCGCATCTGCGAGCTGGCCCTACCCGTGGTCGTGGCCCGACCGGGAAGCCCGTCGCCGGATTATGGCCCGTTGGTGAGCCTGGTTTCGGCCGAACGGCTCGAAAAGATCCGGACCCATCAGGTTGAAATGCCGCAGATCGGCATCAGCAGCCGCGAGATTCGTCGCCGCGTCGCGGCCGGGCTGAGCATCCGCTATCAGACGCCCCGCGCGGTCGAGAAGTATATCGAGGTGGCCGGTCTCTACGTGCCGATCCGTGCAAGCGTGCCGCACGGATGATAAGGTTGTTGTGGGCGTTCGGCCGCGCGTCGCGTGTGCGGCCGACACCCCGAGTTGCGTACGCAGAAGAGGTGAGATTTTGAAATCATACCGTGCTGGCTCGGCTCGCGCCGTCTTGGGTCTGTTGACGATCGGAGTCGTCGCCTCACCGGCGGCTGCACAACCGGCGGTGCCGACTCCCGGCGTGTTCAGCGGACACAAACATGCCGTGAGCGCGGTGCAGTTCGCGCCGCACGGCAAGATCTTAGGCACCGGCAGCTTCGATTTCTCGTTGAAGTTGTGGAATGTCGCCACCAGTCGCGAACTGCGCACGCTGACCGGGCATCAGCACCAAGTGTTGGCGCTCGACATCAGTCGCGACGGCACGTTGTTGGCATCCAGTTCTCGCGACAATACCGTGCGGCTGTGGGACATGATCGTGCCCGACCCGGTGGCCGTGCTGGCCGGTCATGCGGCCGACACAACGAGTGTGGCCATCAATGGTGACGGCAGCCTGATCGTTTCCGGCAGTCTCGATCGAACGCTGAAGATCTGGCAGCGGGCCGACGGCAAGTTGGTGCGCACGCTCGAAGGTCATGCCGCCGAGGTGGCCCGCGTGGCCGTCCGCAGAGACAATCAACAGATCGCCGGCGGCGATCGCGCGGGGACCGTCCGTCTGTGGAACCTGGCCGACGGTTTGCCACAAGGCGAATTCGACTCGCCCGGCGGCCCTATCGCGGGTCTGGCCTTCCATCCGAACAATCAGGCGCTGCTCACCGCCAGTGGCGACGGCACGCTCCGTTACTGGCAACTGCCGCTCGCTCCACGCCTCGCCGCGGACTTGCCCGTGGAACCGACAGCCCTGGCAGCATCGGCCGATGGCAAACTGCTCGTGACCGGCGCGGCCGATGGGCTGGCCCGCGTCCACCACGCCACGGCGAAGTTGGTGCGGAACCTCGAAGGCGCGTCGGCACCGATCACCTCGGTGGCACTCAGTCCCGATAACGGCACGGCCGCCGCCGGCACCAACGCAGGTGGCATCAAGCTTTGGAACGTGAACGACGGCATCGATCGTTTCGTCGTCGTCGGAGCGTCAAGTCCGGTCCAGGCGCTCGCCTTCCAGCCGCAGAACCAACTACTCGCCTCGGCCAGCGGCGACGGTATGTTGCGCGTATGGCAATTGCCGCTCCTCGCGCCGCGCGTGCTGGAAGGGCACGCACAGGCCGTGCGAGCCGTGGCCGTCAGCCCCAACG
The DNA here is from genome assembly GCA_035547915.1 of Pirellulales bacterium. GTDB lineage: Bacteria > Planctomycetota > Planctomycetia > Pirellulales > JAICIG01 > DASSFG01. Next base: position 54,580 of record DASZTS010000014.1, read on the forward strand.
GGCAACTCGCGGCCACGGCCAGTGCCGACAATACCGTGCGGCTGTGGAACGTGGCTAATGGGCAGACGGCGGTGACGCTGATGGGTCACGCCGGTCCGGTGCAGGCCGTCGCTTGGTCGGCCGACGGAGGGCGGCTCGTCACCGGAAGCGCCGACAAGACGGTGCGCCTGTGGAACGCGGGCGACGGCAAACAGATCGCGCAGCTCGATGGCCATGCGGCCGAAGTGCGCGCCGTGGTGTTCCGTCCCGACGGCGCCCAAGTGGCATCCGCAGCCGCCGACGGTGCGGTGAAGCAGTGGAACACGGCCGACAATAAAGAAGCCCGCACGCTGGCCGGCCCGGCCGCAGCGGTGGTCGGCGTGGCCTATCTGGCGGGCGGTGCGCAGTTCGCGGCTGCCTCGGCCGACGGCAAACTGTTCGTCTGGACTGCAGCCGACGGCACCGCGGTACGCACGATCGAACACGGTGGCCCGATCACGGCCATGACAGCCAGCCCCGATGGAACGCTTGTCGCCACGGCGGGCGCCGACAACGGCGTCAAGTTGTGGAAGGTGGCCGACGGTGCGGCGGCGGGCGTGCTGCCGGTCCATCCGGCGGCGATCGCCGGGTTGAGCTTCTCGGCCGACAACGGGCGCGTTGCCACCGCCGCGGCCGACGGTGTGGTGCGCGTGTGGGACCTGGCCGGTCTGCTCTGGCAATCGTTCCCCACGCCGAACGTCGCAGCGACGGCGGTTGCCTTCGCGCCCGACAAGAAGACACTCGTGGCCGGCGGCGCCGACAATCGGGTACGCATCCATCAGTTCGCCGCCGTGCAAGCCATCGCCGCGCACCCGGCGGGCGCGACGACGCTGGCTTGGCATCCGAACGGCGGGCAACTGCTCAGCGGTGGTGTCGACAAGGTCGTGCGGCTGTGGAACGTCGCCGATGGCAAACCTGCCCGCGATCTGGCTGGTCAGACCGAAGTCGTGCTGGCTGTGGCAATGTCGCGCGACGGTGGCCGGGCCGTGGCCGCCGGGGCCGACGGCGCGGTGCGTGCCTGGAACCTCAACGCCCAGCCCGGCACCAAAGAAGCCGAGCCGCTTGTCCTGGCGCACGGCAAGCCGGTGCGCGGCGTGGTCCTGAGCACCGATAACCTCAGGCTGGCGACCGCCTGCGACGACGGCCTCGTGCGCGTGTGGGATCTGGCTACCGGCCTGGCGCTCGAGCAATTCGCCGGGCACAAAGGGGCCGTCACCGCGATCAGCCTGGCGGTCGACAACAAGACGCTCATTTCCTGTTCCGCGGACAAGAGCGTGCGCGTGTGGAGTCTGGCCGCGGCGAAGGTCGTGGCGGCGCACGCCGGTCCGGCGCGCGATCTGTTCGTGACGCCCGACGGTTCGGCCGCCACGGTCGGCGACGACAAGATCGTGCGGCTGTGGGACGGCAATGGCAACAAGGCGCGGGAGTTCGCCGGCAGCCAGGGGCCGCTGCTGTGCGTCGCCGTGCGGCCCGACTCCGGCCAACTGGCCGCCGGCGGGGCCGATCAGAAGTTGTACGTGTGGACCTACGGCGACGCCAAGCTGCTACGGACGCTCGATACGCCGGCCGCGGTGCAGGCGGTTGCCTTCAGCGCCGACAACCAGTCGCTCGCCTGCGGCGGTGCCGACAATCACCTGCGCGTCTTCGCCACCCTGGACGGTAAGCTCGTCGAAGAGTTCGTCGGTGTGGCGCCGGTGACGGCGGTGGCGTGGACACCCGACGGCAAGCAGCTCGCCAGCGCCGGCGGCAACAACTCCGTCAAACTATGGAAGCACGCGGCGGTCGGCCCGGTGAAGACGCTCGGCGGGCACGGAGGTCCGGTGTACTCCGTGGCGGTCAGCCCCGACGGTCAATCCATCGCCTCGTCGAGCGCCGACCAGACGATCCGCGTGTGGAGCGTGGCGGGCGGCAACCAGCTTCGCCAACTCACCGGCCATCAGGGTTCGGTCTATACGATCGCCTATAATCACGACGGCGCGCTGCTCGTCTCCGGCGGCGCCGATATGACGGTCCGCCTGTGGGACGCGCTCGGTGGGCGTGAGCTGAGCCGGCTGAGTGGCAAAGACTCGCCGGTCTATAGCGTGGCCTTCAGCCCCGACGGCCGCACGGTGGCCGCGGCGGGGCTCGACAAGCTCGTCCATCTGTGGGACGTCGGCAGCGCGTCGATCAAGCAAACGATCTCCGGCCACGTCGACCACATCTATCACGTGGCCTTCAATCCCGCGGGCACGAGGTTGCTGACGTCGGGTTACGCCGGCCACCTGTTCGTCTGGGACCTGGCCAGCGGCAAGCAGCTCTTCACGCACAAAATGCCTGGCGTGGCCTACTACGCCTCCTACGCCCCCGACGGCACGCGGATGGTGGTCGGCAGCGCCGACGGCAATGCCTATCTGATCGAACTGCCCGCGGCCGCCCGTTGATGGCTGCCTCGTGCGGAAGCCCTGCAACGACCGACGGTCGATTATCGGATACGGACTGTTGCCAACCGAAGAGTTCCGCGCGTTGTATAAAACCATGCCCACGTGCTTCCTCGACCGCTTCGTGGTGATCCTGCTCGACCTGAACGGAACGTTCATGTTCGGACAGGACCGGTTCGGCGAGGGTGAAGATTTTGGGGCGACCTATCGAGATTTGGGCGGCGCGAGGCTGGATCCTATGGCAGTCGAACGCATCGTGCGGACGACCTACGATCGGATGGCCTTGGATTACGAGAATCCCGCCAAGTTCGACGACTTTCCGCGGGTGGCCGAGGTGCTGAGATCGCTTCATCCATCGCTGCCGGACGACGAATTGGAACGCCTCGAAGAGGTCGTTGCCGTGCACGAACTCGGGCATGTGCCGGACAGCTACGCGGCCGGTCTCAAAGGCCTGGCGAGGAACCACCGCCTGGGTTTGGTGGCGAACATCTGGTGTCGCAAGGAACGTTGGTTGCGAGAGTTGACGCGGGCCGGCGTGCTCGACCTGCTCGAGTTCCCGGTCTTCTCTTCCGATCACCGCAGCATGAAGCCGTCACCGCGCCTATTCGATCTGGCCTGGAGTCGCTTCGGTGTCGGCAAGGAACAGACGGTATTCATCGGAGATAGCCTGGTGAACGATATCGCGGGAGCTCAGGCATTCGGCCTCGCGAGCGTGTGGGTCAATCCGGGAGGGCCGCCAACATACAATCCGCTCTCAGCGGATCATGTTGTGTCCGATCTACACGATTTATGGAACGGTTCTTGAGTTCTCAGCAGTCAAAAGGCCGATACTCATGAAATCTTTGATCGACGATGCGAGACGTCGTACCGGAGGTGTGTTACGCAGCGTGCGGCGACTCGAGGCGCTGGTCGTTCTCGCGTTGGCAATCGCCATCCAGCAACGGACTGAGGCCGCGCCACCGGAACTGCAAAAGATCGCGCCCGGTGGATACCAGTGCTTCTTCTTGGTCGGTGGCGATGTGGTCGGCATCGGGTCGAATCGTTGCGGGCAATTGGGCTTCGGCATCGGCGCGCCTTATCCGCCCGCTCCACCGGTCGCCATCCAGGTGCCGCCGCATACGAAATTCATCGACGTCGTGGCGGGCGGATACCACAGTCTGGCCGTCGATACCACCGGCCATGTCTGGACGTGGGGTAGCAACCGTTACGGACAACGGGGCGACGGTAGCCCGCTTGAACGCGACGGCATTCCCGTGCCGCCCGAATACGGCCTGCCCAACCGAATCGCCCACGACAACGAGGGCCACGACTTCGACGGCGTGATCCGCGTTTGCAGCGGATGGTGGATCAACGGCGCCCTGAAGAGCGACGGCAGCGTCTGGGTGTGGGGCAAGAACTCGGAGGAAACGAACGGGCTGGCCGGCAGCGCGGAGGTCACGTCGGCCACAGTGGACCGGCCGACGCAGGTGCCGTTCGAGCGTGGAGTCTCGATCGTGGAAGTCGCAACCAGCGGCGCGATGATGGTGGCTCGCGACGCCGACGGACGGGTCTGGTCGTGGGGAGGAAGCGACAACTCGTCGGAGAATCGTGGCTCCGGCGAGGGCGATTTCACCAAGCCCAGCTTGCTGCCGAATCTGCCCAAGATTCAGGCGATCGCCGTCGGCGACGGCTTCAGCTATGCGTTGGACGGTGCCGGAAACCTGTGGGGCTGGGGACTCTCCGGCACCTATCTCGGCCTCGGTCCGGCACAGGGCGGCTGGTTTCCGCAACCAACGCCAGTCAAGCTCTCGTTCCCGGAGTTTGGCGGCACCCCGGTGGCCACTGTCGCCGTCAGCGGTCACAGCACGCACGTGATTCTGGCGGATGGAACCTTGTGGGGTTGGGGCGATAGCGCACTGGGAGAGGTGGGCAACGGCGAGATGCTCGACTTCGCGCAGTGCAACTACTCGTGGGACTGGGGCAAGTTCGAGCGGCTGGTCTTCCGCCCCGTGCGCATCGCACCGGATGTGGAGAACTTCGCCGCCCTCTATTCGACGGCGATGTGCTTCTATACCTACGCGGTCACGCAAGACGGTCGGTTCTATTCCTGGGGTCGCAACAAGACGGGCATTCTCGGCGACGGAGTCATCCCGACCGGAAACGTGGCCGAGCATCCCGATAGCTGGAACGTGCCAACCGCGACGCGCGTCTCGCCGTTCTCGCGGCAAGGGATCCGCGAAGTTCCTGCCAAGCGTTAGGCCCGCGAGAAGATCGGCCCGTCGAGCACGCCGGTACTGTCGGCGAACGAATCCTGCTCGATGCCGAGCGAGCGTAGGATGCTCAGAAAGACGTTCGACATCCGCGTCTCACCCTGCTGCCAGTAGACGCCGTGCCGCAGCCCCATGTTCGCACCGCCGGCGATCAACGTGGGCAGGTTCTTCGGGTAATGCGTGGTGCTGGCGCCGCTGCCGTAGAGCACGATGCTGTTGTCGAGCAGCGAGCCGCTACGGTCCTTATATTCCCGTAAGCGGCCGAAGAAATAGGCCAACTGCTCGCTGAGGAACAGGTCGTAGCGGGCGAAGGCGAGTTGGCCCTCCTTGTCTTCGGCGTGCGACAGGCTGTGGTGCGTGCGTCCCAGGCCGAGCTTCAACGGGAACGTGTCGCTGATTCCCATGCCGTCTTCGCGGTTGAGCATGAAGGCCACGCTGCGCGTGATGTCGGCGTCGAAGGCCAAAGCGATCAGATCGAACATGTTGCGGTAGTACTCGCGCGGCTCGCCCTCCGACGTGGCGTCGAGGTTGAGGTGCGAGTAGTCCTGCTCCTTGAGCGGGATATCGATCCATTTCTCGGCCGTGGTGAGCCGCGACTCGACTTCGTCCAGCGAGGTCAGATACTGGTCCATCTTCTCGCGGTCGGATTTGCCCAGCCGCTTGTCGAGCGCGCGGGCGTTGTCGAGTACCGCGTCGACGAGCCGCATGCGGCGTTGTAGCTGGTCATGCCGCGAGGCGAGCGAAGCCTGATCGCCGCGGAACAGCCGATCGAACACCCGCTGCGGATTGTTCTCGGCCGGGATCGGCTTGCCGTCCAAGCTGTAGGAGATCGTGCCGGTGCGCGACAAGAAGCCCGTGCCGGCGTCGATCGACAGCACGAGCGACGGCTGGCGACAGAATTGCTTGGTGTGCAGCGCGACGACCTGATCGAGCGCGACGGAGTTGTACGTGCCCGGCTTCGGGTTGTGGAGCGGAGCGCCGGTCAACCACATGTCGGAGCAGACATGCGGGTCGGCCTTGGCGCCGCTCGGATGGTGGAGCCCGCCCAGGAAGCTCAGTTGGTTGCGAAACGGAACCAGCGGCTCAGTCGACTTGCCGAACACGAACTGGCCGTCCTGCTCGGCCCGCGGAAACCAACTCCATTCGTCGATCCCGTGTTGCGTCCTCGGGAGCGACATGCCGTTGGCCGTATACAGGGCGCAGAACCGCCGCGGAATCTGCTGCGCGACCTCGTCGCCCATCGCTTCCAAGACGGGCAACGCCAGCGAGATGCCGGCCATTCCTTTGAGCACCGAACGACGATCGAGCTTCACGGCGGGGGCCAGAGGCATATGTGTTCTCGCGGCGGGGCGTCGGCAAAGGGCGGGCGGCTACTTCTCCAGAAACAGCTCGCTCTTCACGACAAAGCGGAGGAGGTCTTGCAGGCGGTACTCGGTGGATTTCAATTCTAGCCCCCGCTCCTTGAGGAACTCAAGTTCCGGGTAGCTGAGCGTGCGGCCCGTGGCATAACCGGCCAGATGCTTGAGGAACGAGAACGCGACCTGGTCGAGCCGTTCGTCGGCCAAATAGGCCTTCAAGCCGTTGGCGTCGTCGACCTGCCTTCCATCGGGCAGGGTCGAACGGGCATCGACCGCCGGATCGGACAGCCCTTTGAATCGGCCGCCGGCATCGAATTGTTCCAAGGGTAGCCCCCAGGGATCAATGCCGGCATGACACTTCACGCAGCCCGGCTGATTGCGATGTCGCTCGAGTTTTTCGCGGAGTGTGAGCTTCAGCCCGTCGTCGTTCGGCAACGCCGGCACGTTGGGCGGTGGATCGTCCGGCGGCTCCGCGATGATCTTGCGCGCCAGCCACGCGCCCCGCTTCACGGGATTCACTTCGCGGCCGTCCGACAGGCCGGCCAAGATTCCGGCCTGGGCCAACAGACCGCCGAGGTTGGCGTTGTCGTGTGAGATGGCGACGAATTCGAAGCCGGTCTCCGTACGATCGGCCAGATCGTAATAGTTCGCCACGACCTCGTTGGCCACGATGAAGTCGGAACGGACCAGGTTCCGCAGCGGCAGATTGTTCCGCAACAGGTGCAGAAGGAATTCGACCGGCTCGCCGCGCAACTGAGTTTTGGCGTGGCGGGTGAGTCGCGGATAGCGTCGGCGGTCCGTCTCGACGACGTCGAGCTTGTCGAGGTTCAACCACTGCGACGCGAATTCACGCGCGAACTGGCCGCAGCGTGGATCTGCCACCATGCGTTCGATCTCCGGATCGAGTGACGCGAGCAGTTGGCCAGAGGCAGCAAGTTGCAGCAGCCGCTCGTCGGGCGGAGCATTCCAGAGAAAGTACGACAATTTCGCGGCCAGCTCATAACCGTCGAGAGGCTCACCTTGCGGGCTCTCGCTCTGCTCGATCAAGAACAAGAACTGCGGCGACGTCAGCACCACGAGCAGCGCATCTTTGATGCTCTGCCGGAATTCTCCGCATCGGCCGAACGAGTCCTGCCAGACCGCCATCAGCGCCTCCTCTTCTTGGGCTGCCAGGGGCCGACGAAACGCGCGCGTGGCGAACGACCGCAACACGTCGCGGGCGTACTCGGCCGATTCGGACGGATGGGGCGAGGCGATAAAGATGTTGCGATGCGTGGCCGGGGGCCAAGTGTCGTAGAACGGCCCCTCGAATTCCACCGAACGGAGCAGGAGTCGCGGCATATCGCGGCCATCGGTGTATTCGCTGCGGACGCCGATCTCCCGCACGCCTGCCAGGTAGTTGACGTTGTCCTTTTCCACATCGGGGCTGGGGAAATTCCCGATCGCCCCCTCGAACACATAGTCCTGCGGCTCGCACGAGGTGACGACCCGTGCCGTGCCGACCTGCGTCAATGTGCTGCCGCAGTCGCGCCTCAGTCCGAGGTGCACGCCGATCCGCGGCTGACGCTTTGCGAAAGTCGAAAAGCGCGTGGCCGCTTCGTGTGCCGGGTCGAGTGGCGTAAGCACCAGGCGGGCCGCCGCCGGCTGGCCGCCGTAGATGGCGGACACATTTAGCGGACCGGCAGGCAGATGCAACGCTAGAAAGGCCGGTTGCGAGAGGGTTCCCGAAAACCGCAGCTCGCCCAGCAGCAGCGTCAGGTTCTGCCGTTTCTCGTTGTTGGGCTGGGGCGGCGTGGCCGCATCGGCCGCCAAGTAGATGTCGGCCTGATAGATGCCCGCCGTCGGAATCGACACCGATTGCGGCTGGCCCAGGTTCTCGACCGTCAACGCTCCGGCCGATGAAGCATCCTGGCTCGCGGCGCCGGGGTCGAGGAGCAGGCCGTCGTCGTACTTCGCGGCCTTGACCGTTACGCGAAATCGTCCCTCGTCGGGCAGTTCACGTAGCGAGATTTTGAAATTGGCCTTCGGGCCGTAGGTGCTGTCGACCTGGAACTCTTCGTCACTGGGGATGGCCGGCCGCAACAGCAGGCCCTGGGGCACCGTCTCGTAGGCCAGCCCCTTGGGATAACCTTCCGAGCCACGCATGCAGGCAAACACCGCATGGTAGATGCTGTCGTATTCCCGCCAGCCACGCACCGTATCGTTCCCCTGATACCCCTCGATGAAGCGATACTGCGTGCGCATGAAGAACGGCCGGTATTCGAACGGCTTCGTGGGACTGAGCTGCGTGACCACGAAGTCGTCGTTCTTGAGCAGATGGCTGAGCGCCCCCAGAATCAGATTGTCGGGGCATGGCGTCGGGTTGATATGCTCGCCCAGATCCATGCGAAAATTCTGGATGCTGGGCGGCGATCGTTCGTCGACGATGCACCGGTCGAGCAACTTCTCCGCGATGCCGAAATACGCGTCGATCAGCAGGGGCGAGAGCAGCATCGACTGGCCGTTGTTCAAGAAGCCCTCCTTGGAGACGGTGTCGGGGGGCAACACATCGGTCAGATCGTCGTCGAGACCCAGCAGGTCGCGTAGTGTGTTGCGATATTGGGCGACCGTCAGCCGACGCACCGAACCGTTCTTGTCGGGCTTGCGTGACCGCGCCACGGCGATGGCCTGGTCGATCCAGTCGGTCAGCGATCGCCGTTCGTCGGCCGTCGGTTGCGGCTCGTCTTCGGGCGGCATCGCCTCGTCGGCCAGTTGGCGGCGGATCTCGGTCCAGAGGAACGGTTGTCTACCCGCGAGCGAGCCGTCGAGATGATCGACGCGCACACCCGATTTCATCTCTTCGGGGTTGTGGCAGCGCACGCAGTATTTGGCGAGCAGTGGTTGCACCTGCTCGCGGAAACGCGTTTGAATGGCCGCCAGCGGAGCGGCAGTCGGCGGCTCTTCCCCTCGCACGGCCGAAACCAACCCCGGCCCGGCCAATAGCATCAGGCTGATGACGCGGAATCGCCACGGCGAACCAAATTGAGCGCCCAGGCCATGCGATCGACGTGGGCAGCATCTACCGCACATCATGTTCATTGCCTCTCTAACGATCCGCCGCTGATCGTGGGAAACCCTCTTCTCCCCTTCCCACGGAAAACATCTCGCTTGATCGGATTGTAGTCTGCGGAGAACTTGTGCGGCAGTGCGGGACCGGCAATGCGCCGGGACCCCGCATCTGCATTATCCGCATTCCCCGCGTCGCGGCTGTCACGGCATCGACAGTCAGCCGACGGCAGCGACCACAATTAGTTTTGCAAAAATCGTGTGAACCTTCTGAAACCTTTCACGTCTATCAGGGTATAAGCTGACGGACGCGGACGACGCTGGGGTCGATCTGTGCCGCTTCGCAGGATGGCCTCACCGGGCCAGCGAGATTTCCGATGATGACCAAAAGGCCAAGCATCACCAACGAACGCATAGGGACGTGCTCGTTTGCCGGCAAACCGGCGAATCGGCTCCCCGCGCATCCGTTGCGCTTGTGACGCTCGGCCATTTGGCAAGCAAGGCTCATCAAAGGCCCGGTGTCACGCGACGCCGGGCCTTTTTCGTTGGCACACAACAAACATGGGTCGGTAGCTGAGACGGTATAGCACTTGGCTGAAAACCAGGAGACGAGGATTCGAGCGCCTCCCGACCCACTCACAGAAAGACATACGGCTCGTTCGTCTAGCGGCCAAGGATGCCGGTTTTTCAAGCCGGAGACCGGGGTTCAACTCCCCGACGGGCTACTCGGAAACACAGAACAACGGGATGTAGGGTAACGGCGGCCCGCGTGCCTTGGGAGCACGAGCGAGTGGGTTCAACTCCCACCATCCCGACTTGGCCATCGCTCGGCGAGCGATCGGCAAGGAAGGGTGAGAGAGGTCGTCATCGGAACACGGTCCGGTGTTGTAAGGGAAGCATGGCGATCTGATACGTCGCCGGAGGTTGGTTCAACTCCACCCCGGACTACTTCAACAGGAGACAACGAATGCGGCAGCCACAACGATTCAAACGCATACGCCAGACCGGCAACACGGGGTCGTGGCGTAACGGCAGCGCATCCGCCTTTTAAGCGGAAGGGTGAGGGTTCGATTCCCTCCGGCCCCACTGATCTCGGCACGTAGCTCAGTGGCAGAGCGGGACTCTTATAAGGCCCTGGTCGAAGGTCCGATTCCTTCCGTGCCGACTGGCAGAGGCGAACGACACAACACGGGATCAAGGTGTTAGCGGCAGCATACCTGGCTCTTAACCAGGCTGGTGACGGTTCGAGCCCGTCTGGTCCCACTTGTGACAAGCACGCACTGGTCGTCTAGCGGCGAAGACTCCGCACCCGTAATGCGGCGACGTGGGTTCGACTCCCGCCCGGTGCTCTCGATCTTTGACAATTCGGTGATCGCAAAAAAGCGGCCGACAGACCCGCAAGCCGAAGCGGGCTTTGTCGGCAATGCACCCATGATGTAGCGGATGCCTATCTGCTTGCCATGCAGAAAGTGCCGGTTCGACTCCGGCTGGGGTGCTTTTGGAGCCGGACGAACAACAATTCCCTCTCCCTTTGGGAGAGGGTTAGGGTGAGGGCGGATCGCCCGCTCTTGCATCGTTGATTCTCTTCGGACGTGGCTGGCGTTTTCGCTGAGCAAGAGACGACCCTATTGGTACTTTCAGCCGCCCTCACCCCGTCCCTCTCCCGAAAGGGAGAGGGAGTAGTACTGCCGATGTTTTTTTGTTCGTTCCTTAACGGCGTGTAGGAAAGCCTGGGACTCCGCGTGCGTCGGGAGCACGAGATCGCCGGTTCAAATCCGGCCACGCCGACTTTTTTCAGAGATGAGCCCTTCGGCGAGAACGTCGAAGGGCTTTCTCATTGTGGTGACGAGAGTTACGCCGTCGAGGCGGCAGTTCAAAAACACGATTTCGAGCAAACGACGCTTTGTCGCGTAGTCGGCGGTAAGCCATTGCTGCCGAAGCGTTTGCGAAAGTTCAAAAACTTTCGACGCCAGCTCCGCCGTTTCGTCGTGCGACCGGTCGAGCGCGTCGAGTTGCAGCTTGATCGACGCCATTCGGTCACGCAACTCCGTGTGTTTGCGGGCGAACGTCTCCTGGTCGATGTCATCCGACAGTCGCATGTTGAGCAACCGGTCCTGCTGCTGCACGAGCAACGTCTCCTGCCGCTGAAGCTCCGAACGCTGGGCCATCGACTCGGTCTGCGCATCCCGCGTCTGTGAAGCAAGTACCAGCCGGAACCAATCGCGGACGCTCTCATCCTCGACCTGCATCTTGTCGAACACGGCCAGCACCTGCTGGTCGATGTCGGCTTCCGTGACACGCACGCGGGGATGCCCAGCCCTGTTGTAGTACGTGCAGCGGTAATAGATGTAGAAGCGGTCGCCGTTCTTCGACTTTTTCCTGACCTTCTCGCCGGTAATCGGATGGCCGCAATGGCCGCATTGGATGATGTCGCCGGCGTACGTGATCGCGTGCGACTGGTAAATGTGATCGCCAAGCAGCACCTGCACGCGGTCCCACGTCGCACGGTCGATCAGCGGCTCGTGTTTGCCGGGATACCACTCGCCCTTGTGGAGGATTTCGCCGATGTAGGCCCGATCCTTCAGAACGTTGTGGACCATGCTGCGGGGAAACTTCGGCTGTGCATCCCGAAAGACCCGCCCATCAGCTTCGAGCCGCTCGACCAGGCCGTCGAGGGTCACGTTCTCGTAGGCATAGAGATGGAAGATGCGTTTGACGTTGGCGGCAGCCGGGGGATCAACCTCGATGATGCCCCGCCCATCCTTGCGGACGTTGCGATAGCCATACGGAGCCAGTCCGATAAACCAGCCTTCCCGCACGCGACGGGCCAGCCCCTCGCGGACATCCACTGATTGCTGCTCGGTGTAGAAGCTTGCCATGTTGGCAAGCGTCCGCCGCATCATGCGGCCGGCGGGCGTATTTTCCGTCGGCTGCGACACGGAGATGAACGGCAGGTCGTATTCCGACTCCAGCCGTTCCAGCTCAACGTAATCGAAGAGATTGCGGGCAGCCCGGTCCACCTTGTAGAACAGCAAGCCGTCGAGGAACGGGGCGTTCTTCTTGGCGTACGCGATCAACTCGCGGAAGGTTTTCCGCTCATCAGTCTTGCTCGCCGTCTCGGCGATCTTGAACAGCTTGGCGATTTCGCCACCGGCCTGCATGGCGTATCGCTTGAGGGCTTCTTCCTGTACTTCGAGGCTGAATCCCTCGCGTTCCTGTTCCCGGCTGCTTACCCGTGCCAACGCGACAAACTGTTTCATGGCGGGGACCCCGAAGAAAGAGCCTGATACAACCGACCCACAGTCTGGATCATTGTAACGGCATCTTCGGGCGAAAGAAGGTCCGCATAATACGGCTGCCAGACACGGATCGTCTTCTCGATCAGTTCAGCCGTGATCCAGTCCGGCGTCCCGGCCGGAACGACGCCGGGGCGGGCATCGTTGCCGGTAGTGTCAGCCTTCTTTCGATTGCTGCGGGACATGACTGGACACCACCACGAAATGCGCGCACGGTCCAACTGGCACCGCCGCGCGGAATTGTCGAACGCGAGGATCGGCGTTGCCGGTCAGCGGCCCGGCAACAAACCCTCCCGCTGGTAACGCCGAAGTTCATCATGGCTTATTGACCACGAGGCAAAGCTGGCACGACCGCTGAGCTTCTTGCTGGCCTGGATGCGACCGCCACGTGCCCATCCACGCACTGTCAAACTGGCACGCCCCACGATCCGGGCGAATTCCTCGACCGAATACCACTCCTGCTGCCGCGTCTCGACCAGCACGGCCAGCATCGCCTCGATCTTCTCAAGCCGTTGTTCCAGCGTCATGCTCCACCTCAGCTCGCGCCTGTGTCAAAGTCCGACTTGAAATTCCCGTCGCTCGCAGCAACGCTCACCACGAGCGCTTCGATCACTACCAACACGATGAATTCAAACATCGGTACTCCTTCAAAAAATCCGGGAAAGATGATTGCCAGATGGGCACTGCCAGGCCCATGCGGCTAGTTTTTACTGGCTGTGATGGCCGCTCGCGCCGCGGCGATACCGGCCACCACCGCCCCGATGTCGTCGATCAGCCCGAACGGCCCCAGCAACGCTTCGGGCACGATGTCGATCGGCGAAATGCAGTAAATCCCGCAGAAGATTGCGACACTCCAGCCCACGATCGGCATAAGGAATTCCCGTAGCTTGCTGTTGGGCATCGACAGCAGCACTCCAAAGGCCACCGCCAGGAGGGTGCCGCAAAACACCATCAACTGAATTGTTCCAAAGAAACTGCTCATGATTACCTCCTCTCAAAAAATGCGACGGCTTTGTTGTGGCCGCCGGTGGCTACATTTCCATTCCCTGACTCTGCTCCTCGATCTGTTGCTGCGGCTCTGGCTGGGCAACCTCCGGGCCGCCCTCCCGGCTCGCGTCCGGCCACTGGCCGGGACCGTAGGGAACGAACGCACTGCCGTTGAAGATGGCGTTGGCCAGTTCCATTTGGCCCTGCGTGGCCATCCGGCTCATCTCTTCGCCCACTTCGTTAAGAATGTCGCCAAGAATTGACATGCTTCACCTCCAGTGATTGGGAACTATTGCTTCGCCGCACGTAAGTTAGTGGCAGCCGGTGCGGCATCGGTTCGAGTATGGTTCCAAGACGTATCGTCACGTGTGCCGCCGATCGAACGCTGCTCGACCGATCGCCGGGAAACACGCGGTCTGCTAGCCTGGTCGGGCAATGCGCGACCAGCTTCTTTCGGATTGCCGTCCCGGTCGAATTCATCCATCGTGTAGCGGAGCGCCTCACGTGACATCATTCGACCTTGCAACACGGCCCGGCGATGCGATCCGCTGTACTGGTGCATGAGTGTCAGGGTGCCGAGCGACACCAGGATTGCCGCCGCCAGCACAGCCACACACCCCCGTTTGATTCTGGCCTGTGCCCGCCGCCGGTCGTCTGCACTCGGCGGACCGAAGGATTCTTCGTAATAGCGGACCGTCGTCGTCCACAGCGGGGGAATGCCGGGCGTGAATATGATCGCGGTTCGCGGTGACAGTCCCTCTATTTCTTCGGGCTTCAGCAGCTTGCGGACCTGCTGGCCCCAACCGCTATTCTGGTTCTCCGAATAGCTGCTGCTTCCTTGCCCCGCCCCCGATGGCGACTGCACAGATTTCCCGGTGCTGCTGCCGCCGTTGTCCACCACGACCGTTTCCTCGCCCAGCCGGGTACTGACATACTGCGAAGTCTGTGGGTCGTTGACGCCGACGAACACTTGCGACGTGTTCGATAAAATAGTTTGATCCTGGCCGTCGGGGCCTAGCTTCTTGAGCTGACCCAGCGATTGCAGCAGGTAAATCAGATGCACGCCGTAGCCTCGATATTTATCCTGCGCGTCATCGAGGGCGTCCATGTGACCCAGGCTGCCCGCTTCATCAAGGACAAAATGGACCTTTTTCATTGCTGGAGTCCTCCTTCAACCACCGCCCGGAGCATCGCGCCAATCCACATCCGCATCAGGGCTGCTTGTGCCCGCAAATGCTCCGGCGGCAGGACCAGGTACACCGTCATCTTTCCGTTTCGTAGTCTGGCGGGATCGAAGCTGCTGGTCCGCGTATTCTCCGCGACGGCGATTGTGTCGAGGAATCGCAGGAAGCGGTTGGTTGTCGTGAGGACTGAGCTAAGTTCCTTGTCCTTGAAATGTGCGAGTTGGCCGCCTATTCGCCGAAGCATTCCGCCCCAGGCATCCGAGCCTTGCATCAATGCGATTGCGGCTTCCAGCTTTTTCGGATTTGAAAGAAGCGTGCGGACCGCCTGCAACGACCGGTCATCGCCGGGTTCTGCAAACTGCACGACCATCGAGCACAGCCCCGCTATAAGTGCTTCCGCACTGTCTGGAAAATGCGGGTCTCTCTCTTGTCCAGTCCGAATCACAAATGCGTTGGCGAGATCAAAACATGCGTCGATCGCCAGCGGTGATTCCCTCTTGATGAAATCCAGCGGATTGAAGGTGTCCGGCGTCTGCGTCACCACTTTGTAGGGATCGAGGATTCGCACCTCGTGCCCAAACACTTTCTCTCTGTGCGTCCCCGTTAAGGACGCTAATTCCCCTTTGACATCGACCACGACGCATGAATCGGGGCAAGTTTGCAGGAAGGGGATGACAAACGAAACGCCTTTGCCCACACCCGTGGGAGCGAACACCGCCGTATGTACGGCGTTTGGCAGCCTTACCAGCTTCTGTTCGGGCTGCCTGAACATTGCCAGAAACTCCTTGCACGCGGTTTCATCATCAATCTGCCGGTCAAACAGGGCTTTGATTGCCGGACCGGCTCTCTGAGGGGAATCGGTGACTCGCCCAAGGATTAAGCCACTGTCGGCATCAAGCATTCCGGCTCGCCTCAAATCCTCAGAGCCGGCCCAGCGGGCCGACCCCAACGTGGTCAACCGGTTTTTCTTCTTCCTGCAATGGACCACGATGACGACGGCCACGACCGTGAGCACGAAGTAGGGGTACATCCAAGCCGCGAGGCCACAAGGCAAAGCAATTGCCACGACGGCCACGACCAGCATTTGGCGATAGAAACTCATTCCGCACCTCACTTCAAACTCGGATAAGCGGCCACATGCGGCGCTGCCTTCGGGTCCAGACCGTCCACGCTTGATTCTGCCGTGTCCTTCAGATGCTCTCGCATTGCAGACAGCCATGTCTCGGCCGCATTTCGCCAATGCTCGACCATCGCGATTTCCTCAATGGGCGTGTCAGTCGTTTGCATGACTAACCCTCTTGGCTCTGTCCCGCATCGCTGATTGCCATTTCTTCACGTCATACCGCTTCGCCGCTTTACGAGCCTCCTGAAGCGTCTCGGCAAGTAGCTGTACTATTTCCGACATTCCGAGTTCCTTGCCGGTAATCACGACCGTGGCTTGCGACATCGGTATCTTCACTCGCGACAGGTGGACCGCCTGAGCCTGGCCCTGCCGGGCCTTGCGGCTTTGCCGCTCAACTTCATCGCGCGAGCTTCCCGACCGAATCGCGGCCAGCATCCGCCGTTGCTCCTCCTCCTCACCGGCTTTCTTGATCGCATAAGCTTTTGAGAAGCCGAACTCGCCGTTCAAGAAGGCTTCCTTCGCTTCCGGGATCAGGTCGTCCACCGAGAGAATCCGCGGCATCATCGACGGGTCGAAACGCATGTCCGCCGCCAGTTCCTTCTTTGACCGGTCAGGGCTCTCCGCCGCAATTTCCTTGCAGGCCCGGTACACCTCTGCGTCGGTCAACCCTTCCCGCAGCAGGTTTTCGATCAATTGCAGCCTCTTGATCTCGCCGGGGCTCACCTCGCCATCGAGCACTTTCACGTCAGCGTGCGTAATTCCGGCGAGCTTCATAGCCCGCAGCGACCGTTCCCCGGCCACCAGCGTCCGGTCACGCAGCACGACCAGCGGGCGAAGCTGCCCGTCGCGTTTCAGGCTTTCGGCGTGCCGCCGAAGTCCCTCTTCGTCAAACTGCTTGCGGACGTTTTCCTTGACGATGATGTCTTCCACCGCCCATCGCTCGTAGGTTCCGATTGTGGTCTTCATTGCGACCTCCTTTCATCTCTCAAAGGTTCACTCAACTTGCCCTGCTTCGATTTCCCCCGATCCGCCTCCCACTGCTTCAACTCCGTGAAGAGTTCGACCGCCCTGATCGCGTCTTGCAGATTCCCCTGACTCTCCTTCCACCTGACGAACTCAAGAAACCGGTCGAAGAATCTGGCCCGCCATGCCGATTCCGTTTCCGTTTTTGATGCCCACCACACCAGTGCCAGGCTGAAAATCGTCGCTGCCGGAAACAGCGGCATGTACACTCGCGGATCGTGAAGGCCATCCCTGTCCCAAAGCTCTGGATGCGTCAGGTCATCGTGAATGACCCAGCCGTACCAGACCGGTCCCACGGTTAAGAAAAGCAGGAGAATGGCGGCCTGAATGTTTTTCATGATCCGTTTCCTTCATGCGGGTTGCCTGCTGCGGGCAAAGGGCGCTTTGCGCCCCTTATCCTGCTGGCTAGGCGTAGAGGCACTTCACCGTTTCGATGACCCACTTCAACTGATGGGATGACAGCTCCTGAAGCGCCGTGTTGTAAAACTTCCTTGCGTACTCGGCGGCGGCACGATCCGCCTGTTCCTGTTCCTCCTTGCTGAGCCTGTAGTACCACCACAGCGTGAAAATTCCGGCTGCGGCTGCCACGGCGGCGAGAATTCCAGTGATTGGGTATGCCACGACGATCCTCCTCTCTCTTCAGTCCGAATTGCTTTCCACATGCCTTCGCCGCCCGGCCTACTGGCCGCCGTCAAAGTGCCTACGCTTCACGTGAGCGTACACGTCGTTCAACTCCTGCTTGCTGAGCTGGTCGATTCCCTTGCGGAACAGGCTGATCGCATATCGCTTTGCCAGTTCGTCAACCTTTGCCCGCTCTTCCTTGCTCAGCGTCCAATACCAAACAGAGTGCATGAGGCCCAATCCCGCGAGAATCCCGGCTCCAATTGGGATGAGTGGAAAAAACATGCTTCAAGCTCCTTTCGATTCTGTGCTTAAACCTTGACTAATGATTCCGTCGCCCCGTCCAAACCAGCAACAACCATCCTCGCTGTTTGCTCGTGCGGAGAGTTGGCCTCGAACACCGCCCTGCTGAACCCAATGGGCGTGGCCGAACGCAGGTTGGCCCGTTCCTCGGATGGCGGCAGCAAGTGCATCTTGCTGCCCAGCGTCGGTTCAACCCGCCTGGGTTCCGGCAGGCGAAACCCGCCGCCAACCCAGAGGCACGTTCGCTTCGTGTACGCCTCTGGGCTGGGATCATCCAGATAGCCGGCGTAGTCGCAGGGATCGAACGAGTAATCCGGCTTCCGCCAGTACGTCGAGAGTGTGCTGACCGGGTTCTCAATGAGAAACGGGGCGTTGCTTGCTTCACATATCGCATTGCACGCAGCGACGACGCGGAGAGAATCTGCCAGTGCGTCCAACCCCTTGTCCTTGAACCACCTCGCCCCGGAAACAGCCAGATGGGTGCAGGGTGGGAAGGCGAATACAAATGCCACCGGACGCCCGAGCGGCGGGCAGAACCGTGTCACGTCGGCTCCTACCTTGCGGATACCATTGAGCAGCGGACCGGTGCCGGACGGATGCTGTAAATCGACCGTCCAGCATTCGTACCCAACTGCGGCCCACGGCGCGACCGCGTGGCCGGTTAGGTCGCAGAGCGACAGAACGAGCGGAGGGCATTCCAAACACGATGTTTTCGATTTCTGATTCATGGCGTTACTTGAGTGTTTCCCGCACTCACTTCCGATAACCTTTGTCTCTGGTCTGAATCGCGATGCTGTCGATCAGCGTCGCCAGGGGCTCCGCAAGCGGCGGCCCTGGATGCGTCCTTGCGAAGCCCCGCTGATCCACGTTCCTTTCCAGCGGCGGCTTTCATCGGCCACTGCCGTTCTCGTTGTCTGTTAAACTCTACGAACGGTGCCTCCTGGCCTCCAAACCGCAAGCTGCCGCATTCGGGCTAGAGCAAGCCATTCACCCAGTAAATGAGCGGCAAATGACTAACATCACCGGCGAAGTGGCCTCGTTCTAAACCGCAGCGATCATTTCAATGGGGGTCGCGATGATCTCTCCGCTGGCCGCTTCGCCGTTCGCTCCACAGAGGCTGGCTTGTTGTCGCCCGCCTCGGCGGGCGTCTGAGGATTCTTCGTTTGATGGTGTTCAAGCAGGCATTTGTTTCGCCTGTCGCGAACTGGTCGTGTGGCCGATCACAGCCGCAACGTGCGGCAGAATAGCCATTTGCGCCTTGCGGACTACTGTTTAGGCAGGGGAATCACGACTTTCCCAACGTGGATCGACCGATCGACGCAGCCGTGAACGTGCGCTGGATACGGGCTAGGATTTGTGTATGCCCGTGATCTTGTCCGTCTGATCGCGCCACAGTTCCATGAATTCGTTGTCCTCCGCAGCCTGCGGTATTCCGGCTCGTTGGTACCGCCAAGAGGCATTCTCCCGTATCTGCCCGCGATTCCCCGATTAAGTCGATCATTTCGCGGTTCGCAACGTTCAAGTCGCCGCCACAATGAAAACGGTTGCTCTACCTTCGACGTGCCCAGGCAATAACCCTGTCGATTAAAGTTTGCTGCGACTGCCCTGACGTGACCTGCCGTTCTTATCCCGGAGTTGCAGGTAAAGCGGTTCGGCCGCTTCTCGTGCCGCGTGTAGGCATTCACGTAATCGCTGCACTGTGCCGGTCACCGGCCGGCGGGCTCAAGATACGTGCGGAATCGCCACCGTGGCACTTGGGCTCGCTTCGACCCGCGTACTGGCGCGTATAGCGGAATGACTGCACAGCCACTCAGGCGGGCAAACCCTCGTAAACCGGCTCTCAGAGCCACTTTCCGCGGGACATTGCTCACAAACTGTGATATTCTGAGCTTGTTGGAATTGAGAGGGGCGGCAACATGCTAGATATTCCAGAAACCGGCTTTCTACGACTACCGCAGGTGTTGAGCGTCATTCCTGTTGGCAAAACCAGTTGGTGGAAAGGCGTCAAATCGGGACGCTTCCCAAAGCCAGTGAAGTTGTCGGAGCGCTGCACAGCTTGGCGCGCTGAGGATATTCGCCAGTTAATCACACAGTTATCTCAAGCCGAGCCCAACGCATAGCATTGTTGATTGCCAAAGACTTCAAGTACTGGTAATACAACTGCGCGACTGGCATTACTCGCATTTGTGCTAGGGGTACAAATCTGGGGTATCTATCTTCGCAGCACCGGACAATCTTCATTTAATCCAGTCACTTGCTTTCGCAATGTGATTCCGACCCGGGGCACCATCTATTTGGACCATGACGTTCCCAGGTGTCCGCGCAATAGAGGATGAGAGCCGATCTCCGAGTGACCGGCTCTCATAGTGGTCCAACGAGAATCGTTGACATGTAGCTACGAAGTGGGGTATATTTGTATACATATACCCCGGTTAAACGTAAAATGTACCCCAGATGCCTACGTGTCTTTCAGATGCCAAAGCCCGCAATGCCAAGCCGAGACCTAAGCCATACAAGATAGCGGACGGCGATGGGTTATTCCTCGTAATCATGCCGTCGGGCAGTAAATACTGGCGGCTCAGGTATTTCTTCGGTGGCAAGGAAAAGCTCCTGGCGTTGGGGGTCTACCCTGACATCAATCTCGCCGATGCTCGTGAACGGCGTGCGGCGGCCCGAAAGGTTCTTGCAACTGGGAGCGATCCCGCTGAAGTAAAGAAAGAGGCCAAGCGGGTCGCGACGCTCAAAACGGCCAACGCCTTTGAGGTTGTAGCCAGGGAATGGTTTGCGAAACGCAAGCACGAATGGGCGGCCATCACCGCCGACCGAGCGCTTGGTCGTCTTGAGGCATATATTCTTCCCAAGCTGGGACAGAGACCGATTGCGGACATTACGCCACCTGAAGTCCTTGCTATGCTTCGAGCAGTTGAGGACAGAGGCACGTTGGAGACTGCACATCGCCTCATGAACATTTGCAGCCAAATCTTCATGTATGCAATCGCCACCGGTCGAGCTGAACGTAACCCTGTTCCTGATCTGCGCGGTGCGTTAAAAACTCCTGTTGTGAAACATCGTTCATACCTAAAGGAAGCCGAACTACCAGAATACCTGAAGAAGCTCGGTGTCTACGATGGTAGTCCGCAAACGAAGCTGGCGCTGCGATTGCTCTTGCTGAGCTTCGTTCGCACGACCGAGTTGCGAGCAGCACAATGGAGCGAGATTGATTGGGACAAGGCGGAGTGGCGAGTTCCGGCCGAGCGAATGAAGATGAAGGAGTTGCATATCGTTCCATTGTCGAAGCAAGCACTCGCTGTTCTCAGGGAATTGCAGAAGCTGTCTGGCGATCGGATGTATGTTTTTCCGAATGAACATACCCCCAGCACCTTCATGAGCGAAAACACGATGCTGTACGCGCTTTATCGCATGGGTTATCATTCCCGTGCTACCGGACACGGTTTTCGCAGCACGGCCAGTACGATCCTGAATGAACACGGGTTTCGGCCGGATGTAATCGAACGGCAGCTTGCCCATAGTGAGCAGAACTCCGTGCGGGCTGCCTACAATCATGCTCAATACCTGCCGGAACGCCGAAAGATGATGCAATGGTGGGCCGACTATCTTGATAAAGCTGCCAAGAAGAAGAAATAGCTGTCGATGCGGGGACCGTCCTGTTCCCGATCAGTGAGGCCGCCAACGGGTAGATGCCCGTGGATCGTGGAATTCCTCCACCGCCATCTCCGCCCAGGCACTGTAGAGTGTCCGGATGCCGGCATCGCTCTGATCGACTTGCCGTGCGAGGCAGCAGACCAGGTGCTGCACAATAGTGGCGTGCGCCTTGATCCGCCTTTCCAGTTCGTCAGGGCTCTTGCACTTCGCCAGCATCCATGCCATTACGACATCAGCCTCGTCCATGACCATCCTCCATTCCGACTGTTCCCCGCAAGAACCCCGGAGCCTTCTTGCTAAGCCACTCCCTGATTGCCTGATGTGACTCAAATTCCGCGACTTCAATGCTGTCGATCGTCGGGCCGTTTTCGCCCACCCTGCTGATTTCGTCGTCACTCATTTCACGGATGAACAGCACTCGGTGACGCTGTAACCCGGCGTGCGTCAGGTTGATCGCTCCTTCGTTCAGTGGCTTGGCGAGGTTGCTGCCTCTGATGAGGACGACATACACGACGGCCGAATTGAACGTGAGCAGCAAGCCCTCCGAGGGATCGTATTTCCACGGCCCCATGATGGAGTATGGAAACCACATGCTCCCGCCGTTCCTGAAACGAAGCTCCAGCGCCGCCGACTGGTCCCGCAATCCCCGCAGGTAGCCAAATGCCAACGACGACGCTTCTCCTTCGTCGGTGTCCGCGTCTTTCGACTGCAATATCCCACTCAGGCCCGGCGGGGCTCCCCCGCGTTTAAGGCGATCCTGTATGAGACGATCCTGATGTGTGGTGTCATCCGGCATGGTCCAATCCTCGATCCGGGGTTAAATCCTTCCCCGCTCCGAATACCGACAGTCCGCGTTCAATCGCCAGCCGCTTCAGCCGGTCTCGCAGATTCGCCTGCCGGGGTGCGGTTTCTGCAAGTTCGGTCGCCGACATCGGCTGGTCGGTCCGGCTGATTGCCTTGAGCAGCCCGAGATGGTCATCGGTGTACACCACCGCCTGCTCTTTGCCGCGTGTGAGCGCCACATAGGCGGTTCGCTGGTTGGTCGCGGGCAGCGATTCGCTGCCGATGGCGACGAACACCTTATCCACCGTCGCCCCCTGACTGGCATGGCTCGTCGTGCAGTAGCCGTGCGTCAAATGCCCGAAATCCTTATCAATGATCCAGCCGTGATCGACGATGATGTCGCCACGTTTCGTAAAACCGTGGACGCTGAACAACGAGCCGTTGCTCAGGCGGTGCTTGCCGTCTCTGGTTTTGCCACCCGCCGTAATGCGGATACGGTCGCCTGCCGCCAGCGGCAACGCGACTGGCCGGTACACCTCGAACCGATCGGCAAGTTTCGTCGGTATTTCAGCCCCTTCGCTCACCATCAGCCGCGATCCTTTGGTGTAGCCCGGTGAATTCTGCTGGAACTGGAGCAGGTAACCGGGCTCGTATTCGGTGGCGTCGGCTTTCTGTGCGTCGGTCAGGTGCGCCGGCACCCAGGCACCGACCATCCGCTCCTTGCCTAGCCGACCTTGACCGGCCAGCCCGGCACGGACTGCCGCCGTAACGCGGTCGCCTTCGACGTGCGTTGGCGAAACGACCAGTGCCGACTTGTAATCTCCGTTCTTCTTCTTTTCGGAAGCGGCCGACAGGTACGCATCGGCAAGTGTCTGGTAGCGGTCTTTATCCGCTACCTGCCTGATCCAGCCGAGCTTATCGAGTTCATCGAATGCTTCCACGGCCCGGCCTTCGCTCAATAGTTTTGCAGCCTTTTTGTAATCGCCCTGCTGCCGCAGGATTTCAGTCATCTCAGCCACACGCAGGCCCGCATTGTCTTCGAGCAGCCGCAACGGTTCGCCTGCCGTCACACTCCGGTGCTGCCGGCGGTCGCCGACCAGCACCACGCGGGCCTTCAAGTCTTCGGCCACGTCAAACAGCTTGAGCATTTCCTTTGTCCCAAGCTGGCTGGCTTCATCCACCAGCAGCACGCCGCCCCGCGCAGATTCCTGCATCTCCTTGTCCTTGAGGAAGCGGGCCACGGTGTCGGCATCCTTGAACCCGGCTTCGTTTCGCAGCACTTCGCGGCTGGCTTTCACGGACTGCGCCATCGCCACCACCGGCTTGCCGGCTTCGGCCAGTGCCTCGCCGATTTCCTGTTCGAGCGTCGTCTTTCCGGTTCCGGCGACGCCGCGAATCAGAGTTACGCGGTCGCGGGAGCCCAGCACATGCCGCACCGCTGCTTTCTGGTCGTCGTTCAGCCATTCGCGGGAGAATGGACGCTCCGGGTTGCCAAGCGGCCGGAAGCGGCCGCGTCCATCGCGGGCGAATGCGATCAATTGCGATTCCATGTCCCGCATGAGCTTCGTGGTCGCCATCTTGCGGCCATCGACATCCTTGCGAATGAGCGGCCGGCTGGCGACTTCACGGGTTACGTCTTCCACGGTCACGCCGCCCAGGCCCCGCTTCAGGGCTTCTGTCACCAGCGCGCGTTCCGGCACCACCGCCTCACGCACGTAACTGTGCTCGATCGCATGGTCCACCGCTCCCGCTTCGCCATGCACCAGCCGGACATCGACACGCTCACGGCGATGGACCGATGCCAGTACCTGCCGTTCCGGCTCCGTGAGTCGCCCGTTCCATTCCTTGCGAAGCTCTTCCCAGCCAAGCGGCTTGCCTTTCTTTTCACGGGTTTCGGCCCCAAGCTCGGCCTTGCGGTCAGGATTAGTGATCCCTTTTTCCGCTGCCACCTTCTCGATGAGCGTCGTTCGCCGCGAATAGCGTTGCAGCACATCCTTCGGGATTCCCGCGATCTCAAAGTCGTCGCGTTTCCGCTCGACGCCGAAGCCCAAATCCTGAAGCTTGTTGGCCAGCCGCACGCGGAATGCCGCCTGAAAATACGGGGCATCCCGCTTCAGTTCGCGGAACTGGCCGGCTTTCCACCGTTCTTCCCGCTGGTCCCACGTGGTATTGAAGGCGAATACGTGGGCGTGCAACTGCGGATCGGGCACGCCATCGACCGGCCGCGTTGTCGTGTGGATGAATTCGGCCCACACCATGTTGCCGGTCGTGCGGTCCTTATCCTGCCCGGCCCTGCGGACGCGGGTTTTCATTTCGCTTTCAATCTCGGTCATCGTGTCATTGACCGCACCACGAAAGGCATCCATGATTCCCTGATCGCCGCTCATGGCGTAAAGCACCGACACCGACTTGGGCACGGAGAAGGTGAAGTCGTACCCGACCGTCCGATCCGTGCGCGTCCTGACCGTGAGTTGCTTACCGGTCCTTGGATCGAGATTGTCGCAGAGCCGCTCGAAGGAGAATTTGTCTACGGTGCCTTCCAGTCCCAGACGCGACGCGGCTTTTCCACCCCAGGAGCCGACAATCTCCTGCCCTTCGCTGTAGTAATCTGCCGTGGTGTAGTATTGCTTGGCAGCCCCGGCACTATCCTGTTGCGTGATGCGGATCATGCCTCATTTTACCGTATCACATTAACGTTAACGAAATGTTAACGCTTTTGTGCTCCACCGCAGTTTTCCTTGCTTTGCGAGGATTCGATTTCCTAAATATCACCGGCGCGCCACCGCAACGTCACACCTACGCCGCGCGTCCGGTTACACAGCGTGCCGCTTACTTCAACGGCCTTTTGCGTCGCCGCTGGACACTTAGGTACGCCCACGTTCGCCTTTCACTGGATCACTCACTCCATCAGCACCATTACCCTTCTTACAGCACATACCATCCAGTTGAGATTCGTTCGCAACTCCGTCCATACACCGTGTCTTGCCGCTTTACTCTTTGCTGGCCCTCTGCTATAGCACCTTCGTTTGTCAATAATCCGTGCCACCTCATGCAAGCACACACGACTATGGATCACATGAACTTTGCTCATGCTCGTTTCGATTACGAGCCTTATCCTATCTGCTATATCCCTGACTTTCTCAGCCCTGCGGACTACGAAGCGTTGGCCGACACCTATCCGTCGCTCGACAGCTTCAACCATAAGCCGATGCTTGGAGACAAGTATTCCCTCGCTGAGGGGAACAACGCCGACTTTTACTTCCGTTTCCTCCACGACAATCCATGCTGGCTGGAATTCTATAACCGCATAAAAAGCAAGGCGTTTGTCGAAGAAGTCCTCACCCTATTGAAGAACAATTACATCGACTTGGGAATCGGTGACTTTAGACTTACACGCAGTACCAGTGGGGGTTGGAGTGATTTGTTGGCCCGTGCTTTTACAACGAATACCCTACGCACGCGATTTGAGTTTTCAATCATGTCGGCCGACGGCGGCCACATCCTGCCGCATACCGACGCTGAAGCAAAGCTTGTGACCATCGTTGTATCGTTCATCAGGGGTGGAGAATGGCAAAGCGAATGGGGAGGGGGCACGGACGTCTTGACACCCGCGGACCCGACCAGCGTGTTTGCCAGAGCGAATCGTCGTTTGCCTTTTGACAAAATGCGGGTTTCTAGGACATTACCGTTCGCCCCAAATCAGGCCGTGCTCTTTGTCAAGACATACAACTCCTGGCATGCTGTTTCGCCAATGCACGGCCCGCCTAATGCGGTCAGAAAGACCGTCACGATCAACATCGAACGCCTGATGTGACGCCTACCAGCGCACTGTCGATGTCCGCCATGCGTCCGGTTACAAATCGTGCCGCTTTCTTCAACGGCCTTTTGCGTCGCCGCTGGACACTTTGGTACGTCCACGTTCGCTTCGGATCGAACCACTGTCAGCGTTTCATCGCGTGAGCAGTTTCTTCCACGCCCATGAATTCCTGCTGGCTGCATGTAATGTAAACGATGACGCTTTCTGCGTTGCCGACGCCTTTCCGGTTTCCCATTGTCGTTACTGAGCTTGCAGGACTGGATTTCACCATGCTGGTCACATGGCGTCATGCCTTCTTCGGGCTTTAAGCCGTCCGGGACACACGCGGCCTCACTTCGGGACTCTTAAAGCCGCCGCCGGTCCGCGCAAGCAGAAAATCGGTTCCCCCTGAAGGTCTCCCCCAATTTTCCGCTTGCCCGGTACGCATGCGCCCCGGACTCAAGCGGCTTTTTCTGTGCAGTCCCGTAAGGCCGCGATGGTCGCGGCCGGAAACTTAAATCAGAAGGAGAACACCATGTCACAACCAGCACACAAAATCCGTACCGGCGTCCTGCAAGTCACGATCTGGAGAAACCACGGCGAAAGAGGCAACTGGTACAGCGTCATACCGAGCCGCAGCTACAAGCAGGAGGACGCATGGAAGGAAACCGACAGTCTCGGTTTCGATGACCTGCTGACAATGGCCAAACTATTTGACCTCGCTCACACGTGGATCATGCACCAGCAGCAGGCCGACGCCAAGGGCCGTAAGGAAGCGGCGAAGGCTGCCGCCTGAGCCGGACGCCGGCGGGCTACGGCCCGCCGGTTCCATTTTAAATCAACCATTCAGAAAGGAATGTCAAAATGAACACGTTCAACGATCGTTTACCCGCCCGCTTTGATGATTATGAAATCCAGCCGTGCCGCCGCTACATCGACGCGGACGAGCCTGAGCTGTCCTTCGTCGAACCGTGCGAAGCCGTCGAGGCGGATTTCTGGACGCTTTACGGCCACGTCAACGGCGAGGGCGCTCACGCCATCGGCGATTTCCACGACCGCAAGCACGCCGAGGAAGTCTACGCCCGGATTACCGGGCTGGAGTTCACCGGCTCCGGAAAGGCCGACGCTCACCTTCGCGTCATGCACGCCGGGCCGAAATTGCTGGAAACCCTGATCGCGGCATCCGACTGGATCAATGCCCAGCTTGGAAAACGCCGCACTGACATACAGGCAATGGTGCAGCAGGCCATCGCCGAAGCGACCGGGAGGGCAGCATGACGAACGCAAACTGCCTCGAAGGCATCCGCTGCCCGGCGTGCGGGCAGCAGGATCGTTTCAAAATCACTGCCCTCATCACCTGCCTTGTCACTGACAATGGCAGTGAGCCGGTTGGCGATCACGAATGGGACGACGACAGCAGCACCCATTGCCCGGAGTGTGGGTTCGATGGGAAGCTGAAATGCTTTCGCAAACGAAACCGATTGCCGCCCGACCCGGAGAACATGAACGGCAGCCGCGCCGCATGGGCGGCAGTTGCCCTGCGGGCTTTCATGGAAGTGACCAGAACCGACGAGGAAGACGCCCTCGGCGACCTGCTGGCCGACCTGATGCACTGGGCCGACCGAAACAACTTTGACTTCGAGTTGGCATTTGACCGTGCCCGCTGGCATTATGAGGCCGAGACCGGTGGACCACAGCCCGCCTAATTCACGGCCTTGCCGGGGCCTGCCGCGCAGGCCCCGGCGACCGCGACAAGTTTGATTGACTCGCTCCGGCCTTGGGTCTATATCCATCGAGAGTGCCACGTCCGCCACCCGACGTGTGCCGACTGCCAAGGATGCCGTACAGAATCAACATCGGCGACATGATCGCCTACACCGACACGTTCCTCGACCGCCAAAGCCGATACCACCCTGACATGCTCTCCGCACAGGGGAAAGTAACGGCGCTGCACCACCTCAATAGCGGCCAAATCCTGGCTGACATCGAATGGGACAAGCCCGGCCTCCCAAAGCGGGTCAACATCAAGTTTCTCATCAAAAAGAACGCTGCCTACGGAACATGACCGTTTATCCCTGCCAGTGGTTCCTTTTGTTCCAATCCAACCACCCTTCGTCCAACTGACCGAGCCTATGGGCACATCGCCATCCCGGCGACCACGTGCTCACGGGCTGCGCTCCGCTCCGGTCCTCTGCGAGGGACGGCTGTTGCCCCCTTACGCCCGTTTGTGCTGCGGCCGGCCGGCCTGATGCGGACACCTACGGTGCCGACGTTTTTTGACGGATGACAGGGGAGCATCCCCAGCCCGTCAAGGACCGGGGCAAGCGACCGTTCGCGGCCCCCTCCCAACCTTCCGCGCTCGTGCCTCGCTTGTGCAGGTCGGTGCCCTCCGCTCCGGTCGTCCTATGACTGGCTCCCCCCTTTCACATCACGGGCTTTCGCCCCCCTTCCGCCGAAAAACGCTGTTCGCGTTTGCGTAAGGGGCCATTCCAATCAAAGGCCCCGGAACATGCCGCCGCTCGTTGGCGGCTCCAGATACCAGCCCCGAACTGGCCCCCAGCCGATCGGCTGCATTATCACGCTATCCCCACGCGACCGCCGTAGCTGGCGGACGGCGGTTGGCCCGACCGGAGGCCACTGCATCCGGGAGGGATCGCGTCCTCCGCCACCCCATGCCTCACCGGCCTGTTTGCACCCTAATTCCATCACAACAGACGTGAGGTTCCTTCACAGGTTTTTGGTATGTTCCTAAAAAGTTTTTCCATCAGGCGTCTTCCCTATGCACAGCATAGGCCCACTGGAACGGTTCCAGCCGGGAAGACGCCTTCATGCACGGCATTATTTGCCGGGCTCCGTGTGCTTAAGCGGGGCCTGCGAATATCCGCTTCCAGGCCCAGCACGCAAGAGCGCCGACAACGATGCCGACCACCATCCCGCCATTCAGAACGCCCCAGGCGTTGCCCAGCGGCGGGAAGAACGCCCAGCCGTAGTTGAGCGCCCCCAGCACTGCCAGGATAATCACCAGGCCGGCATCCCCTGCCTTCACACTGCCGATGCCCCTCATCAGTGAAGTTTCCCCTGCTTCGCGTGCTGAAGGTCGTCAATGGCCGCACCAACGGACAGCCATACGGCAGCCCCTTTAACGTCGTCCCTTTGCCTAAGCTCGTTCATCTTCTGCCAGGCAAAGTCTGCGGCCTCAGTCCCAAACACCTGTATGAGCAGGTTTGCGGCACCGTACCTGTTTATGCGTCTGTAGCTATCCATAGGGCGGCATCATACGCCCTTTTATCTGGCCCGGAAGTGATATTTCATCCGCTGGCGTTCGGCGTGGTTTTTCGTTGTCCTTGCCCGATAAACGGCCGCCGGCTCACCCTCGCAAGATGCCAATTCTCGACAGCCGGAAACACCAGTGTTTCTGCGCTTCTCCACGCGCTGACACGCGGAGATGCCTTATTTTCTGCGGCTCTTGACGTGTTAATCCTCGCAAACCAGCGGCCTGCCTATTGCGCAGCGATTTGAACAGTGGTACAATTTGCCTATGTCCATGCCTCCGACATATCACCTCAACGAGCTGGGTCCACAGGCCCAGATGATGTCGAAATCGTGCGGTAACGAGCGAATGGCGATGATCCTCCAATACGTCGCCCTTGGGTCCATGATCGTCATGGCCGGAGTTGCCGCAAGCCAGGTTCTGCGGGATGCGTTCGGTTCGTCCGATCATCGCGGAGGCCGCGGCTGGTCGAGGTGACCATGCCGCAGCATCCCATCCCGGACCTACGCCAGCTTCCACGCCCTGACCAACGCCGGGCGCTCCCCATCACGCAGCGGACGGAGGCATACCCTTGACGTATGCCGAAGAAGCCGCCGTCGTGGGACCAGCCCACACTCTTTCCGCTTCACCCTGACGATTCACATGAACCGACAAATGATGTAACATCACCACCTAAAGGAGATGACGATGCAGTACAAGACCATAGTTCACGAACTCCTGCAACAACAGACGGAGTTGCACGAGAGGCTGCGGCTGACACGCCGGCTCCTGCCGACGATCGAAACCTACGCCAAGGAACTGAAGGCCAGCCACGAGGAGTGGAAGGAAACGCTCTCGGAGGCGCGGCCGGACAGCGACCCGATCCAGATCAGCAGCGAAGCAATGGAGATGGCCGTTCAGGAAATGGAAGATCGTTTGCAGAACGAATCGCAAACGAACGACGAGGCGCTCTCCCTCGACGCGGCAATGGCGTTTCTCCGCAATCCTACGTCGCGCGGCTGAAGGCACAGCGATCGCTGTTTGATTCCTTCCCCGACGCACACTCTTCCGCCACGGCTGCCCCGCCTGGGGCTTTCAATGACGGCACGCTAATCAGCCCGCCGGGCCGTGCAAGCGGAATTCCGGTTCCCCCTGAAGGTCTCCCCCAAAATTCCGCTGGCACGGTCGCTGCGCGAGCGGAGCCCCGGACCGGGGCTGATTCTTCCGCGAGCCGTCAGGCCCCAGTTGCGGGGCCGGTAACTAGAGGAGACCGCGACGTGCAAGGAACACAGCTCAGCTTTCAATTAGACGTACCACCCATCCGTTTTGCCGCCCCGCCACCGGAGCAGACGACACCACGAAAACTTTTCACAGATCAACCACGGCCCGCACCAGCACCGGCGACGATTGCAAGCGGTGAGAAATCCAAGGCACGCGACATCATCACCGCCATCCGCACGCTGAAGGCCATCGAGCAGGAGCAGCGGCCGGCCACCACCGACGAACGGCAAATGCTCGCCCGCTTCGGCGGTTTCGGTGCAGTGGCCCTGTCCATCTTTCCCGACCCGGTGACCGGCAAATACAAGGACGCCGGCTGGCAATCTCTCGGCGAAGAATTGCAATCGTTGCTCTCGCCCCAGGAATACGACAGCGCCAAACGCACCACCTTCAACGCCTTCTACACGTCACCCACCGTCATCGCCGGCATCCACGAGGCGATCAGCCAACTGGGCGTGCCCAACACGGCGACGATCCTGGAGCCAGGCTGCGGCACCGGCAATTTCATGAGCCAGGGCAAACCCGGCAACCACTTCATCGGCGTCGAACTCGATTCTATCTCCGGCCGCATCGCCCGTGCGTTGCATCCCGAACACGACATCCGCATCGAAAGTTTCCGCGACACGACGCTGCCCGAAAACCGCATCGACGCCGTGATCGGCAACGTGCCGTTTGCCGACGTGAAGCTCGACCACCACGGCCAGAAATTCTCCCTGCACGATTATTTCTTCGCCAAGTCGGTTGACGCACTGAAGCCCGGCGGGGTGCTGGCACTGGTCACGTCGCATTACACGCTCGACAAGCAGAATGCCGCGATCCGTGAATATCTTGCCGCCAAAGCCGATTTCGTGGGAGCGATCCGCCTGCCATCGGATGCGTTCAAGCGGGAAGGAACCGCCGTAGTGACCGACATCGTGTTTCTTCGCAAGCGGGCACCAGGGGAGCCGGCCAACCATGCAGACAAGGATTGGCTGGGCATTGCCCCGCTGGCGATAGATGGCGCAGAGGTTCCGGTCAACCGCTACTTCCTGAACCATCCCGAAATGGTGCTGGGCACCTGGAGCCGCAAGGACACGCTCTACGGAGGCGAGGGATTCAGCGTCGCCGGCAACGGCGACCTTGAGGGCAATCTCAGGAAAGCCGTTGATCGGCTTCCGAAATTCGAGCCGCTTCAATCCTCACCAGCCGAGGCCGAAGCCGTTCCGGCATTCACGCCGCCCCCGCAGCAGCGCCACATCAACGAAGGCAGTTTCTTCGTCGGCGACGACCGGATCATTTACCAGACCGACGGCGGCCAGGGTGTGCCCGTCGTCTATGGCGGCAGCACGCTGAGGGCTGACGGCAACCTGACCGGCAGGCGCATGGCCGCACTGATCGAGCTGCGTGACAAGGCCCGCCGGGTGCTGCAATCGCAGAATGAAGGCTGGCCCCAGTCGCACCGCGACGATGCACGCCGCGAACTGAACCGGGCTTACGACCGCTTCGTCATGGCCTACGGCCCGATCAACAAGGCTTCCTTAAGTGAAACCAAAGACGGCAGCGTCATCCGCCGCACGCCCAACCTTGTGAAATTCAAGGAAGACCCCGACGCCATGCTGGTCATGTCGCTGGAGAATTACGAGGACGAATCCGGCAAGGCGACCAAGGCCGCCATCATGTCGAGGGACGTGGTTGGCAAGAACCCGCCCATCACGCAGGTACGAAGCGCCGAGGAAGGATTGCTGGTGTCGCTCAATCAACGCGGCACGGTGGACCTGCCTTACATCGCATCACTCTACGGCAAGCCTGAACCGCAGGTTATCGACGAGCTGGGCGACCTGATTTTCCAGAACCCGCAATCGAAGGAATGGGAAACCGCCGACGATTATTTATCCGGCAACGTGCGGTCGAAACTGGCCGCCGCCGACGCGGCAGGCCCGCAATACCAACGCAACGTCAGTGCTTTGCAACACGTGCAGCCCGAAGACGTGCTGCCCGGCGACATCGACGCCGGGCTGGGTGCCCCGTGGATACCGGCCGGCGACATCCAGGCATTTGCGGCCGAACTGTTCCACGTCGATCCGGGCGCAGTCCCGGTCGCCCACCTGAAGAAAGATGCCGTCTGGAGCCTCGATGCCGGCTACGCCGCAAAGGCATCCGTCGCCGCTACGTCAGAATTCGGCACTCCACGGGCCAACGGCACCTGGCTGCTGGAAATGGCCCTCAACATGAAGTCGCCGACGATCTACGACACCATCCAGAATGGCGACCGCGAGGAGCGCGTCGTCAACCAGGAAGATACGATGGCCGCCCGCGAGAAACAGAAGCTCATCAAGGAACGCTTCCGGTCGTGGGTGTTCAGCGATCCCGAACGTACCGAACGGCTGGTCCGCCTCTACAACGACACCTACAACAACCTGCGGCCCAGGCTGTTCGATGGATCGCACCTCGATTTCCACGGGATGAACCAGGCCCTCGCACTCCGGCCGCACCAGAAGGATGCGGTCTGGCGTGGCATGAGCAGCGGCAATACGCTGCTGGCCCACCTCGTCGGTGCCGGCAAGACGTTCACGATGGCCGCGACCGGCATGAAGATGAAGCAGGCCGGGCTCATCAAGAAGCCGATGTACGTCGTGCCCAACCACCTGCTGGAGCAATTCGCCCGCGAATTCATGCAGTTGTACCCGAACGCCAAGCTGCTGGTCGCCGCCAAGGAAGACCTGACACGCGACCGCCGCAAGTTTCTGACGGCCAAGATTGCCAGCGGCGAATGGGACGGCATCATCGTGACGCACAGTTCCTTCGAGCGGATCGGCATGTCGCGGGATTATCAGGAGAAATTCCTGCTGGAGCAGATCGCCGAATACGACGAGTTGCTCCGCGAACACGCCGCCGACAAGGGCAGCAACCGCAACCTCATCAAGCAGATCGAGAAGCAGAAGGCGGCACGGGCCGAGCGGCTCAAAAACCTGCTGGCCGAGGATAAGAAAGACGACGGGCTGGTGTTCGACGAACTGGGCGTCGATCACGTTTTCATCGACGAGGCCCATTACTTCAAGAACCTGGAGACGCCAACCAAGATGGAGCGTGTGGCCGGCATCCAGACCGGCGGCTCCGAACGGGCGTTCGACGTGTACATGAAGGCCCGCTACCTCGACGAGCAGCACGCCGGCCACGGGGTCACCTTTGCCACAGGAACGCCGATAAGCAACACGATGGTGGAGATGTACACCATGCAGCGTTTCCTCGATCCAGAGGGCCTGAGAAGCCGGGGAATCGAGCATTTCGACGCATGGGCAGCCACCTTCGGCGAAGTGGTCGACACGATGGAGATTTCCCCGGACGGTGCCGGACTGCGGCCCCGCAGCCGGTTTGCCCGGTTCACCAACCTGCCGGAACTCCAGCAGATGTTTCGGGCATTTTCCGACGTGCAGACGGCCGACATGCTGAACCTGCCGCGGCCGACCCTGAAAGGCGGCAAACCGATTGTGGTTGCCTGCCCGATGTCCGATGAGCAGCGGGAGCTGCAAGACGAGCTTGTCAGACGCTACGAACGGCTGCGGTCGGAGAAGATAGACCCGCGTGTCGATAACGCCCTGGCCATCACCACGGACGGCCGCAAACTGGCCACCGACGCCCGGATGCTGTCGGAGACCGCCCAGGACTTCACGGAATCAAAGGTTAACCGGCTGGTCGAAAACGTCTTTTCGATCTGGCAGCGGACCGCCCCGACGCGCGGCACGCAGATGATTTTCGCCGATATGGGCGTCAATCCGACCGCGTGGGGCTATTCGCCCTACGACGAGATCATCCGTAAGCTGGTCGCCCACGGCATCCCGCGTGAGCAGATCGCCACCATCGGCGACGCCGAATCCGACGCCAAGAAACAGGCATTGTTCGAGAAGGTCCGGCAAGGCTCGGTGCGCGTCCTGATCGGCAGCACGCAGAAAATGGGCACCGGCACCAACGTCCAGAAACGGCTGGCCGCCCTGCATCACCTCGATGCACCGTGGAAGCCGGCGGAAGTCGAACAGCGTGACGGCCGCATACTCCGGCAGGGCAACGAGAATAAGGAAGTCGAGATTTACCGTTACGTTACCGAAGGTTCCTTCGACGCCTACATGTGGCAGGCCCTCGAAACCAAGGCCCGCTTCATTGGTCAGGTCATCACCGGCGACAACGCCGCCCGCCGCGCCGACGACATCGGTGGGCAGGAACTCTCCTACGCCGAGGTTAAGGCGATTGCCTCCGGCAACCCGGCCGTGCTCACGCTGGCCGAGGCCGACGCCGAGCTACAGCGGCTTAACCTCCTGAAAAAGAACCATCTCGACGAGCAATACGTTGCCCGCCGCAACGTGCGGGATTTACCGGCGACCATCACCAGGCTGACCGACCGGCTCACGAAACTCACGGCCGACGAGGCGACCGCCACGGCCCACGCCGCCGAGCCGATAAGGATCGGCAGCCATTCTTATTCACGGGAGGACGCACCGGCCGTGCTTGCCAACCGGCTGGATGCAATGCCCGGCAACGTCCGCGACACCACCCGCGTGCCGGTGGGCACCTACCGGGGCCTGCAATTCGGTCTGCTGCTGCATCCGCAGTTTCCGCCCGACGTTTACCTCGAAGGGGCGATCATCCGCCATACCGGGCTCTCCCGTGAGCACCAGGGACCGCGTGCAGTCCTGAACGCACTGGAACGCATCGCCGGTGCCTACGGCTCGGAATGTGTCGGAACCCGGCAGGAACTGGCGATTGCCGAATCGCAGCTACGCGACTACCAGGCCCGGCTGGGCAAGCCGTTCCCGCACGACGCATATCTCTTGGAAATGACCGGACTCCGTGACCAGCTCAAGGCCGGCTTATCCGCCACGCCGCACGAAGCTGCCGAATCAGGGCCGACCGTTTCCGAACTGGCCGACCGGATCAAGGCGATCAAGGCCGCCAACACCATCGACGCCACGCCACAGCGCGTGCAGCGGAAACATGCAACTGCCGAAGAGCCAATCACCGCCCGCATCCGCCGGCGGCAGGAGGCCATGCCTACGCCCGACCAGGCGATTGAGCATGAGGAAGCACCGGAAGCAGTGGCAGCCACGACGCCGGAGCCGAATTCATCCGCAAGGCCGATGACCTTCCGGGAACGCATCCTGCGTGAACGGGGTCAGGCTGACGAGCACACTCCGCAGTGAGCCCGCCGCAGGCACTGGCAGATGAAATCCTACCTGCCCCGGAGCAAATCTGGGGCGGGACCATCAGGCCCCATTTCCCGCCCCAGGCCCCACCCTTTTCCCCACTTCTCTGTTCCGGTGAAAAACTCAGAAGAAAGAGCCGCTTGACAACTCTATCACCGACCGATAGACCCTACCTCAAGCGAAAGGAGAATCCGAAATGCCATTTGAGCGTTCCCTAGAAATCGAACAGCGGTTGGATAACGTTCTCCACCTGATCCGTACCGGCCGTTATTCTACGCCAGCGTTGGCCGAAGAGGTCGGGGTTTCAGTTCCGACGATTTCACGGATCGTCGCCGCCCTTCGAGGGAGAGGGCACGAAATCCAGGCGGAGAGAACAGAAAAGGGCTGGCGCTACTTTCTTGTCCGACAGACCAAGATGCCCGCCCACGCCGACTCACGGCAACATCATGCGCGTTCATGATGGAAATAAGTATCAGTTGGGAGAACGACAAAGTGGCTAAAGCCGAAATGAAATCCACAAATGGCAACGGGGCCAACCTCGGTTTCGAGGCTTCACTCTGGAAGGCTGCGGACGCCCTGCGTTCCAACATGGACGCGGCCGAGTACAAGCATGTCGTGCTTGGCCTCATCTTCCTGAAATACATCTCCGATGCCTTCGAGGAGCAGCACGCCAAGCTCGATGCCGACCGCAAAAGCGGAGCCGATCCAGAGGACCAGGACGAATACCGCGCCGTCAACATTTTTTGGGTTCCGGTTGAAGCACGATGGTCGAAGCTCAAGGCCGAAGCCAAGCAGCCGACCATCGGCAAGACCATTGATGACGCCATGCTCGCCATCGAGCGAGACAATCCGACGCTCAAAGGCGTGCTCCCGAAGGACTACGCCCACCCCCGGCTCGATAAGCAGCGGCTCGGCCAGTTGATCGACCTGATTGGCAACATCGGCCTGGGCGACAAGGAGAACCGCTCGAAGGACATCCTTGGCCGCGTTTACGAGTACTTCCTCTCTGAGTTTGCCAGCGCCGAAGGCAAGAAGGGCGGCCAGTTCTATACGCCGCGTTGCGTCGTCCGCGTGTTGGTTCAGATGCTGGCACCGTATAAGGGCCGCGTCCTCGACCCGTGCTGTGGCTCCGGCGGCATGTTCGTACAGTCCGAGAAGTTTATCGAAGAGCACGGGGGCAAGATCGGCGACATGAGCGTGTATGGCCAGGAATCGAACCATACGACATGGCGGCTGGCGAAGATGAACCTCGCCATACGCGGCATCGACTCCAATCTCGGCAAAGAACACGCCGACAGCTTCCACCGGGACCTGCACCCGGACTTAAAGGCCGACTTTGTTATCGCAAACCCGCCGTTCAACGACAGCGACTGGCGCGGTGACCTACTGAAGGATGACAAACGCTGGCAGTACGGCACACCCCCAGCGAGTAACGCCAACTTCGCCTGGGTGCAGCACTTCATTTACCATCTCGCGCCGAGCGGGTTAGCCGGATTCGTGCTGGCGAACGGCAGCATGTCGTCCAATCAGTCCGGCGAAGGGGAAATCCGCAAGGCGATCATTGAGGCCGACCTCGTCGATTGCATGGTGGCACTGCCAAGTCAACTCTTCTACAGCACGCAAATTCCTGTTTGCCTTTGGTTCATCGCCCGCAGCAAGGGCAACGGTAGGTTCCGCAAGCGCCCCGGCGAGACGCTATTCATCGACGCCCGCAAGCTAGGAACCCTGGTTGACCGTGTCCATCGCGAATTCGACGACGACGAGATTCGCACTATCGCCGACACCTACCACGCCTGGCGCGGCGACAAGGATTGCAAGAAAGAGTACAAGGACGTGCCGGGCTTCTGCAAGGCCGCGACGCTCGAAGACATCCGCCAACACGCCCACATCCTCACGCCAGGCCGTTACGTCGGCTCCGCCGAGATCGAGGATGACGGAGAGCCGTTTGACGACAAAATGAAACGCCTTACCGATGAACTCCGCAAGCAGACGAAGGAGTCCGCCAAGCTAGACATGCTCATCTGGTCCAACCTGGAGGAACTCGGCTATGGCGAGTAACTGGCGCACGTGCAAAATCGGAGATGTCTTCACACTGACTCCAGGCTTTGCCTTCAAAAGCAGCGATTTCATCGACCATGGCACGCCGGTATTGAAAATCAAAAATGTAAAGGCAGGCGAAGTCGTATTCAATGACTTGAGCTACGTGGCTGACAGTTTTGTGCAGAGTCGCAGCAACTTCCTTGTTCAACATGGCGATATTCTGATTTCCTTGTCAGGGAACCGTATCGACGGCTCAAAAGATACTTGGGTAGGAAAAGTTGCCCAGTTTCGACGAAATGGCAACTACCTTCTCAATCAGCGCGTTGGTATCCTGCGGCCGAAAACTGATGTAACGATTGACACGCGTTGCAGCGCGTACTTGCTGGGTTCAGAACAATACCAACAACTCTTCATCTCAATAGCAACGAGTTCAGGTGGTCAAGCCAATCTGTCATCAGCACAGGTGCTGAATGCAGAAATTAGGCTGCCACCGTTCGCTGAGCAGCAGGCTATCGCATGTATTCTTGGGGCATTGGACGACAAGATCGCGTTAAACCATCGGCGGAACAGCGGGCTCGAAGCAATCGCGCGCGCGATATTTCAGAGTTGGTTCGTGGACTTCGCTCCAGTGCAAGCGAAAGCAGAAGGCCGCAAGCCTGCCGGATTGCCGCCGGAACTCATGGCACTGTTTCCCACCTCGTTTGAGGAAAGCGAACTCGGAGAAATTCCGAAGGGATGGCATATCGGGACGGTTGGGGATGTCGTTGAGATCAACGGTTGGACATTGGGAAAACGGGATGAACTCGACGAGATCAACTACATCGAAATCAGTGAAGTCATGCGAGGAGAGGTTGCCAATATCACTCGCTATGTTCGTGGAGAAGAGCCCGGACGAGCGAGAAGACGATTGCGACATGGCGACACGGCAATTTCGACCGTCCGACCAGATCGAGGCGCATATTTTCTGTGTCTTGAGCCCCCGACAAGCCTGATAGCCTCAACCGGCTTCGCGGTTCTCACTGCGAGGGGTGGGCATTGGGCTTTCGTGCATGTACTCACGACAAGGAACGAATTCGGCCAAGAACTCGGTCGGCTGGCGGATGGTGGCGCGTACCCTGCCGTTCGTCCAGAATTAATCTCGGCTCGGCCAGTCGTGATCCCCGCAAATGGTAGTGTTTTATCTGCGTTTGAAAAACTCACTCAGCCACTTTTCTTGAAGGTCGAAGCTGAAAGAAAGGAATCCCGCACCCTCGCAGCCCTGCGAGATACGCTCTTGCCGAAGCTGATTAGCGGAGAGCTACGTGTGCCGGACGCCGAGCGGATCGTTGGGATGGTGGTATGAGCACACCGCTCAAGCCCTGGACCAGGGGACCATTTGAACTGTTGGTCCATGCCGAGTTGCACCGCCTTGACGGTGACGACTTTGATCGCCGTATGGCGATGATTAGCTTCGACAACGCAATCGAAGTTGCGATCACAACCTACCTCAACCTAAATCCAATTCAACGCAACAAACGACAGTATCCGAAAGCGGATGTGGAGAAGTGGCTGACGAATTTTCACACCAAAATCGACTTTTTCATGATCGAACTTGACACCCGTGGCCTTGCAGTTCTGCACGAGCAGGCGGACATCGTTTGGTATCACGATTCCAGGAACGAGCAGTATCACGGTGGAAAGCCATCGGTCCCATTGATCGCCGAGCTGGAGACTATTCGTGGGATTGCAATCTGGGTATTTAGCGTGCTGTTTGAGATACCAGATACGGAGCCAAGGATTGGCGAGGCCATCGCGTTGAGACGCCCACAAACGATGGAAGGGAGAACGCCGGAATATGATGGCTTGATCGACGATACGTATGGTACTTGCTCGGTCGCAGGCGACCAATACAAGACGAGCGATGTGCTTCATGCTCTTGATGCAGCGGCTTATGCAGAACTCGGTGAGGCTCTCAAGCAGCAGCTTGGGCAGGAAGGAAATCCGTCATGAACCTGAATAACTTTACCGAATCCGTTGTTGAGGAAGCAACACTCGCGTGGTTGGAATCTCTTGGTTACTCCATCGCCCACGGCCCGGACCTGATCGAAACCGAGCGCGGCGGCGAATATGGCCGAGTCGTCCTCGAAGATCGCTTGCGCCAGGCGCTCCAGCGTCTTAACCCGAAACTGCCCGCAAGCGCTCTCGATGAAGCGTTCCGCAATCTGACGCGGCCTGACTCGCCCTCGCTAGTTGGCGGCAATCATGCCATGCACCGGCTGCTGGTCGAGGGTGTGCCGGTGGAAGTGCAGCGCCCTGATGGCACCCTTGGCGGCGACATCGTGCGGGTTTTCGATTATGAGAATCCCAACAACAACGACTTTCTTGCGGTGAACCAATTCACGATTGT
This sequence comes from Pirellulales bacterium, assembly GCA_035547915.1. Lineage (GTDB taxonomy): Bacteria > Planctomycetota > Planctomycetia > Pirellulales > JAICIG01 > DASSFG01. The sequence continues at coordinate 94,574 of DASZTS010000014.1, forward strand.
GGAAAACAAGATTGAACGTCGGCCAGACGTTCTGCTGTTCATTAACGGCTTGCCGCTTGCTGTGATCGAATTGAAAAACGCTGCTGACGAGAACGCCACCCTTTGGAACGCCTTCAACCAGCTACAGACCTACAAGCAGCAAATCCCGTCCCTGTTCACCTGGAACGCAGCTCTGCTGGTCTCAGACGGCGTGCAAGCTCGCATCGGCACGCTGACGGCAGACCGCGAGCGGTTTATGCCGTGGAGGACTATCGCTGGCGAAGACTTGGCCCCGGCGTCGATGCCCGAACTGCAAGTGGTGTTGGAAGGCGTGTTCGAGAAGACGCGGTTTCTGCAACTGCTGCGGCACTTCATTGTGTTTGAGGACGAAGGCGGCGGTAAGCTCACCAAGAAAATGGCCGGCTATCACCAGTTCCATGCAGTGAACCTCGCCCTGGTAGCGACCATCAAAGCCACCGGTATGGGCGGCGACCGTCGCGTCGGGGTGGTCTGGCATACTCAAGGTTCGGGCAAGAGCCTGACGATGGCGTTCTACGCCGGGCGGGTGGTTCTCGAACCGGCGATGAAGAATCCCACCATCGTCGTCATCACCGACCGCAACGACCTGGACGACCAGCTCTTCGGCACGTTCGCCCGTTGCAACGAACTCCTCCGGCAAAAGCCTGTGCAGGCCGAGAGCCGCGAGCAACTCCGCACTCTGCTGAAGACCGATTCGGGCGGCGTGATTTTCACCACCGTTCACAAGTTTTTTCCAACCGTTGAGGAAGCGAAGTTCCCGCTGCTGTCTGAACGGCGAAACATCGTCGTGATGGCGGATGAGGCTCATCGCAGCCAGTACGACTTCGTGGACGGTTTCGCGGCCCACATGCGGAACGCCTTGCCGGGAGCATCGTTTATCGGATTCACCGGAACGCCCATCGAACAGGCCGACGCCAACACGCGGGCCGTCTTTGGGAATTATGTCAGCGTTTACGACATCGAGCGTGCCGTGAAAGACGGCGCAACGGTGCCGATCTACTACGAAAGCCGGCTTGCGAAGCTCAAACTCGACGAGTCGAAAAAGCCCAAGCTCGACGAGGAATTCGAGGAGGCGACCGAGGGTGAGGAAGAAAGCGCCAAAGCCAAACTGAAAACAAAATGGGCCGCCCTGGAATCCCTTGTCGGGGCGAAGGAACGCATCAAGCTGGTGGCAGCCGATATCGTGGCTCACTGGGAGAAACGGCTGGAGGCAATGGATGGAAAGGCGATGATCGTCTGCATGAGCCGACGCATCTGCATTGATCTTTACAACGAGTTGGTCGCACTCCGCCCGGACTGGCACCACGGCGACGACGATAAGGGCGTGTTGAAGATCATCATGACCGGCTCGGCGTCCGATCCTACCGAGTGGCAACCGCATATCCGCTCGAAGTCCCGCCGCGAGGAATTGGCAAAGCGGTTCAAGACCCCGCAAGACCCATTCAAAGTGGTGATCGTCCGCGATATGTGGCTCACAGGCTTCGACGCTCCGTGCCTGCATACGATGTACGCCGATAAGCCAATGCGCGGACACGGTCTGATGCAGGCCATCGCCCGCGTCAACCGCGTGTTCAAGGACAAGCCCGGCGGCCTGATCGTCGATTACCTCGGCCTTGCCCATGAACTGAAACAGGCGCTCGCCACCTACACCGAAAGTGGCGGCCACGGGCAGACAGCGATTGACCAGGAGGAAGCCGTTGCGCTGATGCGCGAGAAACACGAAGTCTGTGCAGCCTTCTTCCACGGTTTCGACTACTCAGGCTTTGCGGCCGGCAACGCCATGCAGAAACTCGGCATTCTGCCCGCAGCACAGGAACACATCCTGAAGCAGGAGGACGGCAAGAACCGTTTCGTTAAGGCGGTAGTCGAGTTATCCAAGGCATTCGCACTGGCGGTACCCGCCGACGACGCGATGGCCGTCGTGGACGACGTGGCGTTTTTCCAAGCGGTCAAATCCGTGTTGTCCAAGTCCATCGGCGACCAAATGCGCGACCCGGGCGACGTTGACCACGCGATCCGCCAGATCGTGTCGCGGGCCGTGTCGTCTGACGAAGTGATCGACATTTTCGCCGCAGCCGGGCTGAAGAAGCCGGACATTTCCGTCTTATCCGATGACTTCCTCGCCGAGGTGCGCGGGATGCCGCAACGGAATCTAGCCGTCGAAATGTTGCGAAAGCTGCTCCAAGGCGAGATCAAGCAGCGGTCGAAGAGAAACGTTGTTCAGGCCCGGTCGTTCCTAGAGATGCTAGAGAAGTCCATCACCCGCTACCAGAACCGAGCCATCGAGACGGCGGCAGTGATCGAGGAATTGATCGGGCTGGCGAAGGACATGCGCGAGGCCCAGCAGCGCGGTGAACAACTCGGCCTAACCGACGACGAGATTGCGTTCTACGACGCCCTGGAAGTCAACGACAGTGCCGTGAAGGTACTCGGCGACGATGTGTTGAAACTGATCGCCCAGGATTTGGTGAAAGCGGTGCGGAACAACCTTACCATCGACTGGACTGTTCGGGAGAACGTGCGGGCTAACCTGCGTGTCATCATCAAGCGGATTCTCCGCAAGCACGGCTACCCGCCGGACAAGCAGGAGAAAGCGACCAATACCGTGCTGGAGCAAGCCGAGGCCCTGTCGCGGGCCTGGGTCGATGTGTAAAGCAACAGATGTTGAATCAGGAATGAGGGCTTTATGAAAGAAGGAACGATCTGGGGCAACCGAGCATGAGGTACAAGTTGTGAGAATCATTGGACATGGAATCGACATAGTTGAAATTGCCCGCATTCAACGCCTGCTCGATATGCCAAACAGCGAATGGACACGGGCTGCATTCACTTCAAAAGAACGCGAACTTGCCGACGCACCACCGGCAGACACCCGATATTTCGCAGCACGCTACGCCGCCAAAGAAGCAGTAGGTAAGGCACTCGGAACAGGAATAAGCGGGGAGATCGCATGGATGGACATCGAAATCCTGCGCCAAGCGACAGGTGAACCGGCGGTGTCCCTGACGCATGCCGCACTGGAGTCCGCCAATGAGCTTGGGGTAACCCGCTGGATCATCAGCATCAGCCATAGCGGCACGTATGCCGTGGCCAGCGCTATTGCCGTCAGTGAATGACCAATCTTACTCGCTTCTATTGAGTCTCCTTCATCGTGATCGAGTGCGCATCCAGGTCAACGATGAGACTGCCCGCACCGCGCCGTTTGATTTCCCTCCAAACAGCAAATCCCTCGATGATCGCCTGTTCCCACTCGCCTGGTGTACAGCAGGATACCTCCAGATGTGACGTCATGTTTTTAATCATCCGGAGGAGTTCGGCGCTCACGCTCGCCTTTCCCTCAAGCCAGTTGTAATCCTTGGCGTAGGCGAAAATCATGGCAGAAAGCCCTTCCTCCGTCGCGATGGCCCTGCCTCCATCCTCGACTTGATCCACAATTGGATTGCTCTTCCGTTTCTTCTTCAACATCCTCCGGGTCAGTGGAGACCAGCCAAGCACGGCGGCAAAGGAAAGATGCAGCACGTCATGGAAACCATAGCCATCTTTCTCGTAGGCGTTATCCGTGAGCGGGTCGCCAAATGGCTCGCCCTTGTAGAAGACCCGGACAACTTCCTTCTCGTCCTTGTCGTGGGTGGTTGCGAAGTCGATCACAAACCGACGCGGGAATCGTTCCCCCTCTGGGAAGCCTGCATCCAGCGGCTTGCGTTTCGGCAAAGCCCCCCAGCGCTGTTCGCACTTTGCGAGGTTCCGTTCGGCGACCTCTGCCAGATCAAGGCCGAACTTCGTAGCCAGATTTGACAAATACCAGAGCAGGTCGCCGAGTTCCTCCACAAAGCGATCTTGAAACAATGTGTGGGATTCGCCATCGCGCAAGAACTTCTTGTACTCGGTGAGCAATTCACCTGCCTCGCCGGCAAGGCCAAGGAGCGGAATCATGACGCCCTTTTGATCGGAACCTGGATTCCGGTCGGTCTTCGCCGCTCGCTGTTGATATGCACGCAGGTCCATTTTTGTTCCTCCTGAAGTTGTGATCGTTGTAGCGTCAAGGCAGTGCGCTGCTACTGCCGCATTGAGGCCCCACTTCGGCGGATACCAATACGAGATCGGTTCAGGATTCGGCCTGAATCGTTGCTTGATGCGGGTTCGCCCGTTCTGGCCACTAAATTCGGGATGCCGGACGCGGGCGTATTTATCCACCTCACAGAAGAGGTTCTGGCAGTCAATAAGCTGGAGCCTTCGCCCCCATAAACTTTGGAATTCAAGGCCCAAGCGAGCAAACTCAGCCTCCTGCCGATCCGCCATGAACCGGATGACTTCAGCATCGTTCAATCCTGCTGTGTCATGAAAGCACTTGCGAATGCCGTCCATAGCACCAGGCCCAGGAACGACAAACTCCATCTCTGAGAAGCTCGTAAGCGGGCTATAGTTCACATCCGTTGCGTACTGATATGCCAAGAAATCGCCGATGGTCGCATATCCGCGCAACAGGTCGAATGCGCGCTGCATATTTGGCGCGTCCTTCAAGCGGCGAGGCAAGCCATCGCTCAACATTGTCTCGATTAGGACAAGGTGATTGCGATGCTTCTTCACGTGACCGAAGGATTGTCCCGACGGCATGATGTAGGCAGCGGAGTATACTTTCGCACCGCGAGACATGGCGCGCGTGAGAATCTGGTCGTAGCGCTTGAATGAGTAGTCCTCGTAAGTGACCTGCCCAAGGGATTGCTCCAAAAGCTCCCACGTCTCAATCCGATTGAACACCTTGAAAAGGATAAGACGGAAGAACACTTCCTGTGGGTCGCTCGGCAAGTCGTCACGATAGATGACTCGCCGGATAAGGTATTGGCTAACGCGATCCGAAGCGCGGTAAGCGTTCGTGAATTTGTGGGCAAGCAATACAGCGTCATCTGTCCAGGGTGGCAGTTCTTGCGCTAGGCGTTTGAAGAATATCCGCTGCCGTTCGGCGGCGAGCCGCCAGTACGTGTCAAAGACAGCCGTCGGCTTCAGCGGTGCAATACACGGCGGTGCATATTCGCCCTGTGGCGCTTGCTTCTGGGCGAAGAGTCCCGCCCCTGACCTACGTGCTGACTTCATGGGCAACCCTTCGCGCCGACGAGCGAGTCAACGTTTTCGGTCTCGATGCACGCCCGCGACAGTGCCATCAGCCGGTCGAGGAGAACACCACGCTTCGGGCGCATCGCAGAGTCCATTTTCTGAATGCCCGTGTAACAACAGAGCTGACTGAAACGCAGGCCAGTTTGACTGGCGACGAACTCGCCAAGCCGGCACAATCCCAGCCAGTTTCCATATGCCTTCACGAACAACTGCTGAGTTGCATAGAAGGCGTTGAGTGCCAACGTCCCGTCGGTGAAATCGGGCACGAAAGTGATGTGCTGGAGGCACGGGAATCCTTGCTGCGCCGCGCCAGTCAGGTCGCGCACTGGGTCATAGACCGCAGCTTGAAGCATTGCTCGCCTTTTTCCCTTTTGGCAGTGCTCAATGATGAACTCGATTTGATTGCCGTCGCTGCTCCATGCAGTCGCGGGCAGGTGCTTTACACGCTGCCCTGTTCTTGGATCAGTCCCGAATGCGATCAACCGGGCGAAATACATCCCGTGTCCATTCTTGGATGGCTCCATCGTCACGTAGTCGGGGAGGTAAGTGAGATAGTCCTTGTACAGTTTGTAGCGGTCGCCATTGGCACGCCGCCACAATGCCTGCGGGAAGATCGACTTCGCCACCTTCTCGACAAGCTGATGCCCGGCTTCGTCAAGGCAAGCGTCGAGCGCGGCACGCACGTCCTTATCCTCTGTGACAACGCCATCGGCGAAGCCGGTGACACTGACCAGACATGGCGTCAGCTCGTGACCGCGCCGTGAAAGCGCTTCGAGGAAGCACCGTGACCAGGCCATTGAGAGACTCGGATCGCTGCTCGCGTACAGACCATTCTTACTCATCGTCGCCTTCCTCTCGTGCCAGGTGCCGATATTGACTCCAACCGGCGTACTGGTACGGCGATATCCGAACCACCACGGCCCATTGACCAGGGGCCTCGACTCGGCTCAAGCCAGCCCTTTCAGCTCTAAACAGTCGGCCTGCGGACAGATCGCCGATCGGTGTAAGGCAAGTGCGATACTCAGGTTCGCTGCCCGCAGGCAGCAACAGAAACGTGCCGACTTCGGCGTCAACTTGCGCCAAAGCATAATGTTGGTCGGCGACGATCAATCGTTCCGCCGCATCTGAACCGAGTAGCGCACGGCGGATGGCGGGCAGCTTCGCGCGCCGCAGCTTTTCCGCCTGCCTTGTACCGATCTCGCCCAGACCATAAGCCAAGTGGCTCACTATGGTCTCATATCCAACGCCGAAGTGGCACGCGACCACGTAAAGCTGCTCTGGCGAGGCCGCATTTAGAGACCACTTTCGGGCCGTAAACGCGCGCCGAACCCCGAGCTTCGGCATCAGGAGAAAGCCGGCGAACGCATTGACTAAAAACTCATTCGGGTCGGTGCGTGGATTGGCATGGCTGTCCTCTTGAAGCTCGTCGATTGTGGAGCCGTGGCCGAACACATGATGCCCAAGTTCATGTGCACAGTTAAAGACCCGACGCGGTAGTGGGCGCAATGCCGAGACTTGGATCAAGGGGCGACTTGACCGAAGGTAGCACCCTTCCATGTTGTAATCGACGAACAGCACACGTACCTTCGGTGAAAGCCGGTCGCATAGGTCGAAGACGTTCAAGGGCGTGCCGAAGTCGATTCCTGCACGCTCGCGGACCTCCAGCGCCATCTGCAATGCGTCCTGGGCCAGTGCGGTTCGGTCCACCACGGTCACTCTCCTTCACGTGGGCCGCGGAGCGCCGCCAACGCGCGCATTAGTTTGTCCAAGTCATCTGGTTTTAGTTTTTGCAATTCGCGAAACGCAAGTTGCAGTCGCTCGTCTTGGGGCTGGAGCTGATCCCCTCCCTCGCCCGATAGCCAAGCGACACTGACATCGTATATTTCCGCGAAGCGGGTCAGCTCCGTTACGGTCACGTTCCGGTTACCCGCCTCAATCTCCGAAATCGTCGGGCGGTGCAGGTCCATCATTTTTGCCACCTGCCCCTGTGACAGGCCCGCCAGCTTGCGCGCTTCCCGGAGCCTTCGGGCGATGAGCTGCTTCTTGTCCAATGTGTCGCTCATGTCTTGGCCTCCTGTCCAGCGTAGGCTTCAATGAAGCGGTGCGCGATCTCCTCGATGGACAGCTTGCGCTTGCCGTCTTGAGATACGTAAATGTTCTTCACCCGCGTTCCCTCTGGCAGTGGGTTGCCCAAATCCCGGGCAAGCCTGCGGACGATTTCGGGAATGAAGTCACTCTCAAAGCCCTTTAGACCATCCAACGGGCAAATTGACGGACGAATTTTGTCTTCGTCGTCGTAGCCTCCGCCGCGCTGGTAATCGCGATGGATTTCGACGAGCTTGGCGACCACATCGTCTTTTTTCATCGGTAAATCTCCTTTATGTAAGATAATCTTACCAACCGGTAAGGAGGCTGTCAAGGAGAATTTCGTCATGCACCTTCTGCCTGACGCACGTGACCGCTTCCGCCGCCTTGCGGCACACCTTGCGATGCGAACTACTTTGCGGCCCCTGCCATTTCATGTCTGAACGCCGCCCCAGCCAGACGTCAAGCGGGACTAAGCCCATCGAAAAAGACGTGACAATCGGGCGTGGAGTGGTTTGCTCTCAGGCAAATCGCCCAGAACCAGGGTCAAGACTGGCTGAAGACAGTGCAAGCAATCATTACGCCTTCGCCGCAGCTTCAAGCTGCTTCTCGTTGGCGACGACATCGACATGCCACACTCCCGCCTCCGCAAGGAACTTAGCCGCACGCTTCGCGAGGTTCAGCAGTCGTGTGTCGTGTGTGAGAAAGATGTTCATCGTGCTCAACATTGCGGCATGCTCGCAGTCGAACGACAGCCCACCCGTCGGAATCTCCCCCTTGGCCAGGCACATTTCCAACTCTCCCAACACTACCTCGTCAGGCACGCGGGCGTATAAAAGGCACGTGCGCGACAGATTGCGGAATAGTATTTGGAGCGCCTTGGCCAGGAGCTGAGCGTCGGACGCGCACTGCGCCGGGGCCGCCTCCGCGAGAAACTTCGGCGGCGCCATCGCCTTGTTTCCGTGGATGACACCCCAGTAATCCCGGATCGCAGCCGTGTCAAACGTCATGAGCAGGAACGAATTGCGGTGGAACACGCTGGCCATACACTGCCCTAATTCCGCCGCGCTATACGCCTCCGCAACCTGCTTTTTGTTCTTTTGAAGGCGTCCACGCGTGGCGTCGTCCATCGGCGTTGCCTGCGCCACATTCTGGTCGATCTCGTCGCGCAGGTCCTGGAGTGGCCGTGCATCGAATTCGGCCCAAATGTCGTCGGTCGTTACCAGAAATTCTTTGGCGCATTTGACCATCTCGTCCACGAACGCCGCCGGGGCACGGGCGAATCGCGAGTGAAGCAATCGGCTGGTGATCTTCGACCGTAAAAGATCATCAATCGCCTCTGGGCGGTTGAGCGTCCGGAGCGCCGCAAGCATGGCGAGCAGGCCCGCATATACCTGTTGGCTGGTAGTCTGCGCGAACTCGAAATAATCCAAGCACCGGATGGCCGCCGGGGCCGCAGCGTCAATGACCTGGAGCAAATTCCGCACAAGCAGAAACTCGAATCCGGGTGCCATCCGGCGGCAATTGGTCAGTTCGACAAGTGCCTGGGCGAGGCGCACGCGAAGGTCCAGCTTCGGCGTGTCCCTCAAGCAACTCTGCTCATCGAAATCAGCGCATAGGAAAATCTCCAGCACATTGACCGGGCTGGTCCACACTTCGACCGCTCCTTCAGCCGCCAGATTGGCGATCATGCCGCCGAGTTTCGTCTCACTCCACGGTGTCGCAGCATCCTCGCACATGGTAGAAAGGCAACACTGGTCGATGTATAGCTTCTTTGGCATTCAGATCAGGCTCCGCATTTACGCATCCGCGTGTCGCACCGGCGCGCAGTTCCTCTCCGCCTCCCCAAGTTACGACGCTGGTACGTGGCCAAGGTTCGCGCCTACCTAGCTAGGGTAAATTCGCTCATTTCTGCAAGCGGTCTCCGAAGCCGGGTATCGCCGCAAGTGCTTGCCCTGCAAGCGGTAGCTGCGAACAAAGTGATTTGACGCCGGCGATAAAAAGTTCAATAGCCGTCTTGTCGCCCCGACTCGATTGCGGTGGGACCCGTGTTGGTACGGGTAGGCGGCTGTTAACCGCCCGGACGCAGGTTCGATTCCTGCCACCGCAGCTTTTTTAAGCCTAATCTGGTTTTGTCGGTTGCTCTAAATGTGCCCTTGGCCGAGCGGCAAAGGCTCCAGCCTTCCAAGCTGGCGAGGCGAGTTCGACTCTCGCAGGGCACTCTGCATCGGATTGATCGGGGATCGGCTAACGGTAGGCTGCCTGGCTTTGACCCAGGTGATGGAGGTTCAAGTCCTTCTCCCCGAACTTTGCTCGCGATGGTGTGTCTCAAGTAATACCCGATCCGGGGCAGTCGCTGCTGGTAGCGATGCCTGGCTCTGAACCAGGAGGCGTTGGTTCGATTCCAACCCCCGGAATTTTTATGGTCGAAAGAGATCTGCAACAAGTCGTGAACAACAGATAGATGCGGAGGTCATCCGGCTGGATGAGGAACTTGTCTCGAAAACAAGTAGCGGCCCTGCCGCTTGTGAGTTCGAGTCTCACGGCCTCCGCCTTGAGTAAGAGCGGCTGATAGAAACCAAAAGCCCGAGCGCCATGGCAAAAATTGGCTGTGAAACGCCAATTTTTCGGCAGCTCGATCCAATTTTGTCGGCTGCAATAAAACACGGTCCCGTGGCCTAGCAGCGAAGGCAGCACCCTTACAAGGTGACGATCGACAGTGCGAGTCTGTCCGGGACTACTTCAAACGCGAATCGCCTAGGTACGCCAACAGGCAGAGCGGCTTGGCTTAAACCCAAGTGTTTGCGGGTTCAACTCCCGCCCTGGGCACTCGTGAAGACAGCTTAGAGCAACCGGCAAGATCGGACGCCGGTCTTGTCAGCCGCTCTTACGGCTCGGTAGGCAACGGCAGACCACCTTGGCTTAGAACCAGGGATGCTGTGGGTTCGAGTCCCACCTGAGCCATTCGCATAAGAACGGCTGACGAAACCTGGAAGCCGGAGCGCGGCGGGCGAAAAATCGGTCGTGAAACGCCGAGTTTTTGAAACATCGAGTCGGTTTCGTCAGTTGCTCGAAGAATTTCGTCCTCGTGGAGCAGCCTGGAGTGCTCGCCACCCTGTCAAGGTGGAGGTCGTGGGTTCAAATCCCATCGGGGACGCCTTTGAAAGCACGGCGCGGTACGCAAACGGGAAAAGCGGCCAAGCTCAAACCTTGGTGATTCTTTGTCGGTTCGACTCCGACCCGCGCCACTCGAACACGAACAACATGCGTCGGTTGGGCATTGGCAAGCTCCAGTGGCCGTAACCCACCCGCCTTCGGGCTCTGCAGGTTCGACTCCTGCCCGGCGCACTAAGAGCGGCTGACAAAATCGGGAAGCCGGAGTGCCGCGGGCGAAAAAATCGGCCGTGAAACGCCGGTTTTTGTGGCTCGATCCGGTTCTGTCGGTTGCTCTAGATACAACTTGGCCCGTTCGTCTATCGGTAGGACACGAGCCCCTCAAGCTCGGAAGGCGGGTTCGATTCCCGTGCGGGTCACTTCGGCCAAGTGGTGCAATTGGAAGACACACGACGCTCAGAACGTCGGCCCCTCGCGGGCGTGGGAGTTCGAGTCTCCCCTTGGTCATTTCGACGCAGGTGGGCCAGTGTCCAGCGAAGCCTCATAAGCTTCGCGCGCCGGGTGCGACTCCCGGACCTGCAACTTTGGAGTTGCTCTTAGAGCGGCTGACAAAACCCGGAAGCCGGAGCGCCCGTGGGCGAAAAATCGGCCGTGAAACGCCGATTTTTGTGGAGCGAAGTCCGGTTTTGTCGGTTGCTCTTAGATGCGGCCGGGTACGCAAACCGGAAAAGCGGCGAGGTCGAGAGCCTCGTGACTCTGTGGGTTCGACCCCCACCTCGGCTACTAAGAGCGGTTGACAAAAGCTAGACGCCGGCGCGCCGCGGGCGAGAAATCGGCCGCGAAACGCCGATCTTTGTGGAGCGCGATCTGGTTTTGTCGATTGCTCTAAACGATCTCGTGGTCCAACGGCGACGACGCTTGGCTGACGTCCGGGAAACGATGGTTCAACTCCATCCGGGATCACTCATGGTCTGTAGGTGTTTCGGCAGCACACCGCCGTGGTAAGGCGGAAGACCCGGTTCAATTCCGGGACGGACCTCTGACACGACAAACACAACACGGGCCTGCATGTCCCCGGAGGCGACTGACCCTTGCAAGGTCGGTGTGATGGGTTCGACCCCCATCAGGTCCACTTGTTAGAGGAACCGACAGAACCGGATCGAGCTTTCCTCGGATCGACTGATATGGGCTGCTGGTCCAACGGGACGACGCCGGCTCCGCAGGCCGGAAATCGGAGTTCGACTCTCCGGCGGTCCACTGACAACGAGGGCTCATCGTCAAAAGGGAAGACGCCAGTCCGGCAGGCTGGAGATCTGGGTTCGATTCCCAGTGGGTCCACTCAACCGAGGAGAAAGGGAAGGTAGGCGGATACGGCTTGCCGCGCCGCTTTGCTAAAGCGGTTCCCGGGACACGGGATGAGGGTTCGACTCCCTTGCCTTCCGCTCGTTGCCCCGATGGTGAAACGGACATCATCCCCTGCTTCTAACTGGGTGTTCCGGGTTCGAGTCCTGGTCGGGGTACTGATAAGAGCAACCGAAAAGACCGGATTGCGCTCTCGGCTTCCGGTTCTTGCCGGCCACTGTAAGGAGGACCGTTTATGACAACCGACATCGAGAGGCAATTCGCCAAGATGGGTGCGCGGATCAAGCTGCACGAGCGCGAGCAGATCGGCAGCATGGCCGGCGTCTCGATCGACATCGGTCGCGACCGGTTGGGCGAGTTTTATGACGTCTCTGTGGACAACCGCGACGACAAGAACTTGTCGGTGCTCGACGTGCGACCCCGCATCCGGCACTTGCTGTTGTCGTACCATCGGCCGGCGGTGAACACCAACAGCCGGTTCCTGTGCGGTCACGACGAGCGGCATTGGTTCGTCGCGGCGATCCCCGAAACATCGGCGTCGTCGTCGGTGCGGACCGCCATGGAGTCGCTCAAGCCGATGGCCGTTCGCCGCCTGCAGGAGAGACTTCGCGTCAAGCCACAGAAGCGGAACCGCCGGCGCAACGCAGCGTTCGTCCGACAGGGCGAGTGGTTCTTCATCCGTATTGCTCCATCCGTCCGCATCGACGAGTGGATGGTTCTGCGGAACGAGCCATTGCGGCGTGGCAACGGCAAGCCGCATTTCGTCGAGGAGCTGATTCGCGTCGGCGGAGAAGCGGTCTATGTCAGCAACCAATACCCGCAGGGTCTCACGTTCCGCGAGTATCAGAAGCTGATCGGCCGCAAGCCGGAGCTACGGCACTTGCAATGGGTTGTGCAGCGGCGCAACCCGCAGGTTTTTGTACGGGGTAGGGTTCGCCATGCCGATCACAAGACGATTTTCTTGGACGGCTGGCACCAGGTACTGATGAACACCGAGACGCAGTCGCTCGCGATGCGTCATGTGGCGTTCATCGACTGAGAGTCGGACGATAAAGAGAGCCGGACGATAAATTCCCTCTCCCTCCGGGAGAGGGTTAGGGTGAGGGCCGATCGCGCGCTCCTGTGTTGTCGACTCTCTTCGGACGTGGCTGAGTTTTCGCTGAACAGGGGACCGACCCCATTAGTACTCTCAGCCGCCCTCACCCAACCCTCTCCCCGAGGAGAGGACGGAAGACTGCGGAAGTTATTCGATCGCGGGTTGGCGGAACCGTCGACCCGCATACGGTGTCTGTGGTGTAGCGGTATTCTGCACGCCCGGCTGTGAACCGGATGGTATGGGTTCGACTCCCGTCAGACACCCTTTTTTTGACAAGGAGGAATTTGGTCGTGGTTGCAAAGATGTTGAACAGACCGGCGCTGGTGCTCAACCGTAACTGGCAGCCGGTGAACGTCGCTACCGTCGCTCGCGCGCTGGTCATGCTCTTCAACGAGGCGGCCCGCGTCGTCGACCCGCACGACTACCAGCTCTACACCTGGACTGACTGGTCGCGGCTGGCTCCGCGCGACGGCGAGCCGTTCATCCGGGCGGTGAGCCTGCGGCTGCGCGTGCCGGAGGTGATCGTGCTGGCGGGTTACGATCGGCTGCCCGAGGCGGCCGTCTCGTTCAGCCGGCGCAACATCTTCAAGCGTGACCACTACACGTGCCAGTATTGCGGCGTGCAACCCGGCCTCGCGGAGTTGTCGATCGACCACGTCGTCCCGCGGTCGCAGGGCGGCACCTCGACCTGGGACAACTGCGTGCTGGCATGCGTGGACTGCAACAAGACGAAGGCCGACCGCACGCCCGCCGAGGCCGGCATGAAACTGCGCAAGCAGCCTTGCCGGCCACAATGGAAGCCACTCTACGCCGCGCACAACGTGCGCATCGAGAGCTGGTCGAAGTTCATCAGCGAAGCCTACTGGAGTGTCGAACTCCGCTAGATCCCCTCTCCCTCTGGGAGAGGGTTAGGGTGAGGGCGGCTTGCATTACAAGCCGCGTCCAACCTGCCTCTCGCTGACAATAGTTTCTTCGTTCGTTTCCCGATCCAAGCTGGGGCAGCTTGGATCGGCCTTATAGGATCGTGCTCCTGGGAGAGCACGCGGTCTCCAAAGCCGCTTCACGGGGTTCGACTCCTCGCGATCCTGCTCGATCCCCTCTCCCTCCGGGAGAGGGCAAACAGGTCGATACCCGTGCCCAGTGACAACTACATAACACGCGAGTCATCGGCCTTACATGAACAACCTGTCCTGATGGTGTAACGGAACGCATTCGACCCTCCGAAGGTCGTGGTCCTGGTTCGAGTCCAGGTCGGGACATTTTTTAGATTACAGAGCAACCGACAAAACCGGATGCAGCTCCGACAAATCGGCGTTTCACGGCCGATTTTTCGCCCACCGCGCTCCTGCTTCCGAGTCTTGTCAGCCGCTCTGGCGATCCAACCTTGCCCTGCGAGTGTGATGGAAGCACGGCAGTCTTCGGAACTGCAAGACGGGGTCCGATTCCTCGGCGGGGTACTGCTGCTCGAAAAAACTTGTCCTCGGAGTGTGCCGGATTTCGCACGCGAGCCCGCGAAGCTCGTAGACCAGGTTCGATTCCTGGCGAGGACGCTTGAACGATTGACGCTGGAGCCAGACGGCACGGCAACCGCCTGCAAAGCGGTTCGAAGCGGGTTCGACTCCCGCCGGCGTCTCTTGAAGACAGGCATTGGGATGCCGACCAGGCCAGCGGCACACCGACCCCGCGTAATGCGGTCGGCCGAGTGTGTTCCGTGCATGGGTTCTGACAACGGTCGGCATCACGTGGTAGCTCAAAGGTGAAAAACCCGAGAGTTGCGGGTTCGACTCCCGTCGAATGCACCACAGTCGGCTCATAACCGACCGGGTGGAAAACACCCTCGCGAAAGCCCGAGGGAGGCGGACGTTTCGGCCGGTCAGCCCTAAACCGTACGGCGGGCGTTCGACGTGATGCGCTTCGGCACCGGACCGAAAGGTCGGTGTCCGGGGCCGTCGCCAGAACGGCGTTGACGGTTTTCGGCAGCATCACCAACTGCCATGTAGTGCGTGGATACCGCTTCTCGCGGGCGGTCGGCTACGGCGGCGAAGGCAGGCGAGCCGTGAAGGGCGTTGCCCGACATGACAAGCCGATCCTTGCCGGCCAACGCCAGCAGTCCGTGGTTGCTCAAGCAGCACTCCGCGGACGGTGGTGTGACCGACGTTGCGTTCCGCCGCCCGACGGCGTTTTTTATTGCATACAATCCGGCCGCATGAGCGCGCCGGCGATCGTTAGAGCAAACGACAAGACCGGATCGAGCTCCGACTTCGCAGTCTTGTCCGCCGCTCTCAGGAAGGAAGGTGCAGCATGTTGAAGACCGTGAAGATTGCCAGCTACGAAATGGGCCTCTACTTCCGCAACGGCGAATTCAAGGGCCTGCTCGCGCCGGGTCGGCACTGGTTCGTCGACCCGACGTTGAAGGCTCAGGTGCAGGTCGCGTCGCAGCGCGATCCGTGGATCGTCCACGACAAGCTCGACGTGATCGTCAAGTCGGGCGTGCTCAAGGACCGCGCCGTGGTGATCGACCTGAAGGACCATCAGCGGGCACTGGTCTGGATCGACGGCCGCTTCAGCCACGTGCTGCCGCCCGGCCTGTACGCCTACTGGACCGGCTTCCGCGACGTGAAGGTGGAGACCGTCGATGCGCGGCGCGTGCGCTTCGTGCACAAGGATCTGCACGTCATCACTCGCTCGGCCCTGGCCGACCGGGTGCTGGAGGTTTTGGCGGTCGAGCAGGGCCACGTGGGCGTGCTCTACGTGGACGGTACTTACGTCGAGACGTTGCCTGCGGGCCGCCACGCCTTCTGGAAGAACGTGGCCAAGGTCACGCTCGTGCCGGTGGACCTGCGCGAGGCGATGTACGACGTCGCCGGCCAGGAGATCATGACGGCCGACAAGGTGACGCTGCGCCTCAACGCCGTGGTAACCTACCGGGTGACCGACGCGTTGAAGGTCGTCAGCATCACCGACGACGCTCGGCAGGCCCTGTACCGCGAGGCGCAGTTGGCCCTGCGGGCGGTGATCGGTGCCCGCGAGCTCGACAGCTTCTTGACCGCCAAGGATGGCGTGGCCGGCGAGCTGGAAGAGTTGCTGCGCCCCCGGGCGATCACGCTCGGCTTCGAGTTGATCGCCGTGGGCGTCCGCGACGTGATCCTGCCGGGCGAGATGAAGACGCTGCTCAACCGGGTGACCGAGGCCAAGAAGGCCGCCGAGGCCAACCTGATCGTGCGGCGTGAAGAGACGGCGGCCATGCGCAGCCAGGCGAACACCGCCAAGCTGCTCGAGGATAACCCCACCCTCATGCGCCTGCGTGAGCTGGAGATCCTCGAAAAGGTCGCCGCCGGCAGCAAGCTGAACGTCGTGCTCGGCGAGAAGGGATTGGCCGAGCGGATTGTGAATCTGCTGTAGTGAATCAACGCCCCTGGTTGCCTTTAGGCGCCAGGGGCGTTTTTGTTTTCGTGTTTGGAATCGTACTTCCGAACCGTACGACGTCCCACGAACACTTTATGCCAACGTCGAACGCCGGTACGATGTGCGATATTCTCAGCCGTGAATCAGAGCCGTTTTCAACGTATGAGCTCGATCTTTCGTGTGGCGCTCACGGGCGATTTTCTCGATGAATCGGGACAACCTGGATATGGAGATCTGGGGCTGCCGTTGTGGGCCGACATGCCGTCGATCCGCTATCACTTTCTGCGCGACCAGGCGCCGCGCGATGATGCGGCCTATTGGCGGAATTTCTATTCAATGGAGGTCGAATCGCGGCACATCTCCGACGTCGATGGGTTGGTTGTGCTGCGGCCATGGGTCAAGAGGACAACCTTCGCCGAAGGCGCTGAGACCTTGGTCGTCATCGGTCGCTCGGGAGCCGGCTACGACAAGATCGATGTCGAGGCCTGCACCGAGAATGACGTGGCGCTCTTCAATGCTCCGCACGGCCTGCACCATGCCACGGCGTCGTCGGCGCTGCTGTTCATGCTCGCGCTCGCGAAGCGGCTGCCGGAGCAAGAACGAGTGGCCCGCACGGGCGACTGGCGGCAGCAGCCGCGGATCATGGGAGGCGAACTGCTCGGTCGCACACTGGGTATCGTCGGCCTTGGTAATAGTGGCCGCGAACTGGCCCGTCTCGTCGCACCTTTCGAGATGACGGTGCTGGCCTACTCGGAGCATACCGAGCCTTCGCAGGCCGCCGAATTGGGCGTCCGTCTCGTACCACTCGACGAGTTATTACGCTCGGCTGATGTCGTGAGCTTGCACAGCCGCCTCACACCGGCCAGCCGAGGCATGATCGGCGCCGCGCAGCTCGCCCTTTTGAAGCCGACGGCGTTCTTTGTGAACGTGGCGCGGGGGGAGCTGGTCGATCAGGCGGCACTGGTGACGTTGCTGCGCGAGCGGCGCATCGCCGGCGCGGCACTCGATGTCTTCGAGCATGAGCCACTCCCGGCCGATGATCCTCTCACGTCTCTCGACAACGTGATTCTCACACCGCACTGGAACGCTTCGACAAGCGACGTGTGGCGGGCCACCGGCCGTGCCATGGCGCTGGGCATCCTGCGCGCCGCCCGCGGCGAACTGCCCGAAAACATCGTTAATCGCGACGTGCTCGGACGGCAAGGGTTCATCGACAAGCTGAAGCGATTTGCCTAAGAAGTCTTCTTGCCCGGCGCCTTGATGTATTCAACGCGCCGGAACCGCAAGGCCGACCAATCGTCGTCGATGGAGATTTGGCGAACGGAATCGAAGCCCGCCGCGCGGACTGCGTCCCAGCCCGTATCGCGGTTGAAGTCGCACTGATATTGCTTGGAAGAGCCTTTGGGATAGGCGAACCAGAGCAACGCATCGCCCGCGGCTTTGCGGCACAGGGCTTTGGCCAACCGATCGACCTCCGCCTGTTTGACGGCGAACGCCAAGGCGAAGTGAAATGCCTTGGTTGACTTGGGATCGCGTAGAATCGTGACGTCTTGCAATCGGGCCAACCCGGCTCGAAACTGGCGGGCGCATTGACGACGAGGATCTCGGTTTGATCCTTCAGATTGAGCTTCTCGAAGACGGAAGCCATGCTCGCTCACCAGCACTGAGAAGTCTCGATCAAGGTCGCGTCGCGTTCGGCCGGCCATGCATTATAATCCGGCATGGCTCTCGTCGATGTGACCGTGTATTACCTCGAAATGCTGCAAAAACCCCCGCAGCAGATCGTGTCGGCACCGCGGACCAGCCTGACCGTGGTCCGGGCCGTGCAGCCGACCGTCGGATTCTACCGCTTTCTCTACACGACGGTGGGTCAGGACTACAACTGGCGTAGTCGCGGGAGGCGTTCTGACGCTGAACTCGGCGCCCTGATCCAAGACCCGCTCAACGAGCTCCATGTGCTCTATGCGGACGGCACGCCGGCCGGTTTCGCCGAGTTCGATCGGCGCGTCGTGGGCGAAATCGAGTTGATCCAATTCGGCTTGATTCCCGAATTCATCGGGCAGGGTTTGGGGAAATGGTTCCTGCAATGGACGATCGAACAAGCGTGGAGCTATCAACCCCGCCGTTATTGGCTGCACACGTGCACCCTCGACCATCCGTCCGCTCTGAACAACTATCTGCGGCGCGGCTTCACGCTTTATAGGCAAGAGACGAAACCGCAGACTGTACAGCCCGACCCGGTTTAGCCGCGCCGAACGGTCGAAGATGATCGCCGCAATCCTTGCGTTGCGTCATTGAGTGCCGGGTGTCCGTTCGTCGGGCTTGCGAGGCCTCGGCGCCGCTTCGTGTTTGACTCCGTGCAACAGTATACTGCCGCGTTTCAAGGCGTCGGCCCCGAATCGCTCCTTGAGCGTGTCGGCCGTCTTGTCCAATCGGCTTTGACGCTCATCGACGGGATCTTCGAAAAGAGATCGCTGCGTCTGCTCCGGGTTCTCGAAGTGACTAACGCCGATGCCCAACAGGCGGATGAGCAGGCGGCGGGTGGGAAGTCGATCGACGAGCAGGCGAGCCGCCGTCTGCCAGATCACTTCGGTCACGTCGGTGGGGGCTGCCAGCGTTTCGGCACGCGTGATCGTGTGAAAATCGGCGTACCGGACCTTGATTTGCACGGTGCGTCCACGCAGTCGGTGTCGCCGCAATCGCCACCCCACCTGCTCGGTCAATTCGGCTGCCCAGGCGCGTAGCGTCTCCATATCGTCGACATCGGACGCAAACGTCGTTTCGTGCGAGATCGACTTCGCGTCGCGATCCGGAACGACCCGCCGCTCGTCGATGCCGTGGGCCAGTTGCCATAGGTGGTCTCCGGTCTGACCGAAATGCTTTCGCAGCAGCTCACGCGGTGTTCGCCTCACCTCTCCGATCGTCTTGATACCGAGTTCGTCGAAAACCTGGCCGGTGACGCGGCCGACGCCCCACAATCGGCCGACCGGCAACGGGTCGAGAAACTCATGAACTCTCTCCCCATCGACCATGACCAGGCCATCGGGTTTTTTCAGGTCGCTGGCGATCTTGGCCAGAAACTTATTGGGGGCTACGCCGACCGAGGCCGTTAGCCGCAATCGCTGGCGTATCGTCCGCTTGATCTCGCGGCCGATGTCGACGGAAGACCCGAACAGTTGTTCGCTCCCCGTCGCATCGAGAAAGGCTTCGTCGAGCGACAGCGGTTCGACGAGCGGGGTGTATTGATCGAATATCTCGCGAATCTGCTCCGAGATCGCGGTATAGAAGGCCATGCGCGGGCGAACGACGATGGCGTGGGGACAGAGACGCAGGGCGGTCGCCGTCGGCATGGCACTATGGACGCCATACTTGCGCACTTCGTAATTGGCCGCTGCCACCACTCCGCGCCCCTCGGGCGTGCCACCGACGATCAGCGGCTTGCCGACCAACTCGGGCTGCTCGCGCTCTTCGACCGAGGCGTAGAAGGCATCCATGTCGACATGGAGAATCATCCTTGCCACACCCCCGTGAGACGCAACGATGGCGCGCGGACACCGGCACGAGTGTACTCGCGGAAACGGTCCCTTCCTCGTGGAAACTGGCAGAGTTGCCGTCGGAGACGCAGCAGTGGAGTGGACGTGAGGTTCATGCCGGTCAGTCCGAGCTGGGCGCACCGCGGTGGATGGTCTGACCGCGTTCGCGGGCGCCGCTGCGAGGCTTGTGAGGCGTTCCGATACCAGGGACAGTCTGGCGTCGCCCATGGTTCGTGTCCAGATTGCCTTGGGCCCTGCCGTCCTCTCGTCACGCGCGAGCAGGGGACTATCGAACGCGGCGGCGGAATCCTACCATTGCAGGCACGAAGCCGGTCGGGTGGGCCGACCTCATGCTCTGCACGGAGATGCTCATGCACTTTCTGTCCGGTGTAACGGGTCTCATCCTGATCGGGGTCGTGCTCGTCGACGCCTTCGAGGCCATGGTGCTGCCGCGCCGCGTGACGCGACCCTATCGTCTCGCGCGGGCCTTTTATCGGGTGGCCTGGGGCTTCTGGCGTGGCGTGGCTTGCCGATTGCCCAGAGGGAAACGTCGCGAGAATTTCTTGAGCGTCTTCGGCCCCTTTTCATTGATCGTGCTGTTCGTCTTGTGGGCTTGCGGTTTGATCATCGGTTTCACGCTGATCCACTGGTCGCTCGGCACGCCGGTCTATCGCACGGTGCAGTCCGATCCCGTGACCATTGTCGACTATTTGTACTTGAGCGGCGTGACCTTTTTCACGCTCGGCTACGGCGACGTCGCGCCCACGGCGCCGCTGGGCCGACTGCTGACCGTCATCGAGGCAGGCATGGGTTTCGGCTTCTTGGGAGTTGTCGTGGGGTACTTGCCCGGCCTGTCGCAATCGTCGTCGCAGCGCGAGCTGACGATCTCGCTGC
Organism: Pirellulales bacterium; assembly: GCA_035547915.1. Taxonomy (GTDB): domain Bacteria; phylum Planctomycetota; class Planctomycetia; order Pirellulales; family JAICIG01; genus DASSFG01. The sequence goes on from DASZTS010000014.1 coordinate 115,193, forward strand.
TCGACGCGCGGGCCGGTTCGCCGCCGACGGCCGCCGAAGGGATCACGCGGGCCGCGAAGCTCGGTTACCTGTCGACCAACGCGGCTTTCTTCTCCGAGTGGGAGCACTGGGCGGCCCAGGTCCTGGAAAGCCATCTCTCCTACCCCGTGCTGATGTATTATCGGTCCCAGCACGAGAACCAGTCGTGGTTGGCCGCGTTAACTTCCGTACTCGATTCCAGCGCGTTGATCTTGTCGGGCGTCACGAAACTGGATTCGTACCAGGCGCAACTGACCTTCGCCATGGCGCGGCACGTGCTCGTCGATCTCTCGCTCATCATCAAGGCTCAGCCGCTCGAACCCCCACCCGACCGATTGCCGCCGGAGGAGTTCGCGCGGTTGCGTACGATGTTGCACGAGGCGGGTCTCGAAATGGCCGACCCTGAGCGGGTCGAACAGCGGTTGACGGAATTGCGGGCGATGTACGAGCCGTTCGCCGGCGGGTTGGCCAAGCGGTTGCTGTTCGAGATCCCGCCGATCGTTCCGAAGGCGAAGCCGGTCGACAACTGGCAGACCAGCGCTTGGACCCGCCGCACACCCGGCATCGGCGATCTGCCCGGCAGTCAAATCGAGGAGCATTTTTGACCGCCGGTGGCCGAGCGTCTGCGACAATCGCCGGGTCAAGACTGTCGGTCGAACCTCAATTAGCGACTGCGGTTCCAGGCGAGCGCCAGCGGGGCGGCGGCAAGGGGGGCGAGCGCCAAGGCACCGATCCCCACGAGCGCGACATACAACACGGGGCGCTGCCAGACATGCCACACGTCGGCGATCCCCATGAGCGCTGCGAGCGCCACCCAGAGGCTGGCCGCCACATAGATGGTGATCCACTCGATGAGTCGCCGGCGACGAGCCGCCACGAACATCCAAGTAGTCGCCAACATGGCGGCGACCGCGGTGGCGGATGCCACACACTGCACGAATAACTCCTGCCCCGACCGCGAGAGGGCGAATTTTGAAAACAGCGCGAGACCGATGTACAGGGCGGGTAGGCCGCACAGCAAAACCATCACCCACTGCGAGCGTCCCGCTAGCCCGAGGGAAGTGAGCAGCCCCATCACGGTCCAGGCGGCGATCAGGGTGGCCGGGACATAGGCCCAGTCCAATCCCCTGGGAAACGGGCACATGGGGGAGGCGACGACCAGCACAATGAAATAGACGGCGAAGAAGGCCGCCGCCCAAATCAGCCAGCTCAGGAGCACGCTCTTGGCCGCCGCCCTGAGCGTCGCGCGCGACATCTCGACGGTCGTCAACGGGCGACTGGCCAGAAAGGTTCCGATCTCGTACGTCGTGTCGGTCGCCCCGCAGTTACCCATGATCAGTCCGCAGATCATCGCCACGGCCGAGAGCAACCCGCCGCCAACGAGCACGCTCTCGGTCAGGCCCTGCGCGGTGCGATTGAAGAGCAACCAGCCACACAGACCGAGCATCAGTCCAAGAATCACCGAGGCCGGCATCGCCGACCCCTTCTTCCTCCATTCGAACCAGGCATGTGCTTGGAAAGCCGAGCGGAAGGGCGGCCCGGCGTACGGCGCCAGCTTGAACAGTTGGTCGAGCGCGGCGACGACGCCCAGCGACGGCAAGGGCTCGCTCCGGCGATGGCGCGATATTCCGATCACCCCCACACCGTAGGCGACGACCGCGAATGCGAGCATCGTCACGACCTCCGTGAACGTCACGTTCTGCCACATCTGCGTGGGCTGTGAAAAAGCTTCGCCGTACCGAGTCTTGAACCACAGTCCGAGCGACCCCGAGACGACCGCTAAGCCGAGCAGTATCCAGGCCGAGTCTTCGGTGAGCCAAAAGAGAGCCGTCACGGCGGCGATCGCGACTGCGGCGAACAGGGCCGGCCCCCAGAGCGGCCAGCCCAGATCGAACAGCGCATTGAGCACCGCGGTGCTCAATG
>DASZTS010000015.1:0-345782 GCA_035547915.1 Pirellulales bacterium
CGCTTCAAGGCTTTCCCCATTCAGGACGACGACCATTTGCTCACGGTGCTGCGCTACGTGGAGCGGAATCCACTCCGCGCCGATTTGGTGAAGCGTGCGGAGCAATGGCCGTGGTCAAGCTTGGCTTGGCGCGTCTCCGGCAAACGGCCGCCGATGCTGGCCGATTGGCCGATCGCTTATCCAACCAATTGGCTCACGCGTGTCAACCGACCTCAATCGCAAGCAGAAGAGAAGGCATTGCGACGATCCATCGAGCGTGGCCAGCCATTTGGTGACGAGACATGGGTCGAGCATACCGCTACGCGACTTGGCCTAGAATCAACCTTGCGCCCCTGCGGTCGTCCAAGGAAGACAGAAAAGTAGAATGTCCCCTTTTCGCTCCCCGACAACGAGCACAACAGGGCGTGGCGACGATCAAGACCAACGCCGATGAGGCGTACGTCGATCTATACGACCGTCTTGGATCGCGGCGGACGGGCGGCCTGACCTTGCAGCAGATAGCGAACGCGCTCAACGACGAAGGACACACGACGCGTCGTGGCAAACCGTGGTCGGCTACGGCGGTTTGCGGGTTACGAGCCATTTCACTAAACGGGCCGCAAGGTTTACGGCCTGACCACAAGCAAAGAGCACGAGACCCAAGGTCGTCCAAAACAGACCACCGAATGCCACCGCGTCGAGCAGTGCACAGCGTTGAGCTTTATCGAGATTGCTCGAGTAGGCCAAGACGACGCACAAGAGAAATATCGTGGCAAATATGCGTTTGAGGGTGAATCGGGGCCGCATAGGATCAATCTAGCAAAAAATCTGCGAGACGATTTGGGAAAGGAAATCAATCACGGCATGGCGATACGAAGTGGGCATGACTTTCTACGGCCCCGTCGACACTGCCGAGCTGCGGCACCTGAGGGCTACGGGTGTGATCGACGACAAGACCCTTTGCTATTCGGACAAGGAATTCCCGAGAGTTTATCGGTCATATCGGGATATCGCCGGCCGATTGGCTCCGGCGGAGGTCGAAATCGAGGAAGAGGAGGGCGGGCCGTCCGAATCCTTCATGAGGGATGGGCGGGTCGACGCCGAGATTTGGCTGACCGGCAGGCGGAAGGGGAGTCTTCCTTTCTGAATCGGGCGAGCTCGAAAATGGTTATTCGCTTGTTTCCGAGATAGTTCCTCGAAAGTTTCCAAAACATTCTCCAGCGTGCGCACGACGCCACCGGATATTTGCTCGGCGATATTTTCCACGTTGCGTCGTTCGCCGCCTGCCAACGAACCTTGCACGAATCGCCGCGCGTGTTCGTAATTCTCCGCGCGACCAAACAAAGGAATGTATCGATCCAGTGCAGCCTGGATTTATGCGGGCTTTCCGATTGGCGTTGCCATTTCGAGCTTGTACGATGGAATGGTTTTGCGGTACGGATGCAGGGACCTTTTGATCATGAATCGATCCTCTTCGTCGCGTTACCAGTCGGCCTTGAGCCGTCGTGCGCTGCTGCGCGGGGCGGGCGTGGCGCTGGCCTTGCCCTGGTTGGATGCGATGCGACCGGCGTGCGCGGCCGACTCCTCCGCGGATGTGCCACGGCGGCTGGTGGCGATCGAAACGAACATGGGCATCCTGCCGCAGTTCTTCTTTCCGGAGACGGCCGGACGGGACTATACACTCACGCCCTACCTGGAGCGGCTGGCCGATCGTCGCGACCAGATCACGGTCTTCTCGGGAGTGAGTTTGCCGGGCGTCACGGGCGGGCACGCGGCCGAACGCTGCTTCCTGACCGGCACGCCTCACCCCGAACGCGGCGGTTTCCGCAACGGCGTCTCGCTGGATCAGTTCGCCGCGGAACGGATCGGCAATCGCACGAGGTATCCCTCGCTCGTGTTGGCGATGACCAACGAGAACCCGACGCTGAGCTACACTCGCAGCGGTGCCCCAATTCCCGCCGAAAAGAGCCCCAAGAAGCTGTTTCAAAAACTGTTCGTGCAGGGCAAACCGGAAGAGGTCGATGCCAGCGTCGAAGCACTGCGGCAGGGCCGCAGCACGCTCGATTTTCTGACGGAACAGGCGAAGCGTCTCGGACGGTCATTGGGGCCGGCCGACCAGCGACGGATCGATCAATATTTCACCGCGGTGCGAGAACTCGAGCAGCGCCTGCACAGCGCGCAAGAATGGGAGCGCAAACCCAAGCCCACCGTGACGGCCGCGCCGCCCGAAGACATCGAAGACATCCGCCAATTCGTCAACAAGACGAAACTGACGTTCGACGTGATGAAGTTGGCGCTCGAGACCGACTCGTCGCGAGTCATCTCGCTCTTCATCGACACGACCGTGATCCACAACATCACGCACCATGGCAACCGGCCCGAAGCTCTCGCCGAATTGCGCCGCCACGAGGAGGGGCAGTTCGATGTCTTGGCGGGATTCCTGAAATCGCTCGCCGAACTGCCCGAAGAGGGCCAATCGTGCTTGGACCGGACGATGGTCCTTTATGGCACCTGCATGGGAAGCGCGAATTCGCATTCCAATCTGAATCTGCCGGTATTGCTCGCCGGCGGCGGCTTCAAGCACGGTCAGCACCTGGCCTTCGATGTACAGCAAAACTACCCGCTGACGAATCTGTACGTCTCGATGTTGCAGCGGCTGAGAATCGAGGCCGATACGTTCTCGACAGGTGTGGGCACCCTGCGCGGGCTAGACTTCGCATGAGGCGCCCCACGTTTCTGTGTAGCGGGCTGCCGGCCATGCTGCTCATCGCTCTGACGACCCGAGCAGCCGGCGGAGCGGCGCCGTTTCTTCAGATGCATTGTGCTGGTTGCCACGACGGCGCTACGAAGGCCGGCGGACTCGATCTGACCGCGCTGGCGCTCGAGCTCGATCAGCCGGAGAATTTTTCTCGCTGGGTGAAGGTGCACGATCGGCTCGAGGCGGGCGAGATGCCGCCGAAGGATCAGCCGCGGCCGCCGGTCGAAGAGGCCAATGCCTTCGCCACCCAGCTTCGGCAATCGTTGCTGGAAGCAGACCGCCGCCGGTTGGCGGCAGCCGGCCGGACCGGACTCCGCCGCTTGACGCGGGCCGAATACGAGAACACCGTCCGCGACCTGTTCGACATGCCGGGGATCGCCCTGGCGGGAGAACTGCCGGCCGACGGCTCGGCCCACGGATTCGACAAGAACTGCGACGCACTCGACATTTCTCACGTGAATGTCACGAAGTATTTGGAGGCTGCCGATCACACGCTCGATTACGCCATCGCCACGCGGCCGATGCCGCCCACCGTGCACAAGCGCCGCATCTCGCTCTGCAACGCGGGCGGGTTTGTGGCCCACGTGGTGTTGAACGGTGACGGTGTACTGCTGGTCGACAAGAAGATCGATCCGGAGTTTCCTCCTTCCGGCGAGCAGGGGCACATCGACGAAGGGGCACACGAACGGATGGGAACGTTCGAGCGTGGCAGCAGCGTCGGATTGTTTCGACACGAGGATGAATCGCTCAGCCCCTACTTCATCGATCATGTGACGATCTACCCGGGCCTTTATCGCGTCCGCACGTCGCTGTTCGCCTTCCAATGGGACCAGGGGCAAGTACTGCCGGCCCGCGGCACGGAGGCTGCCAGGCTGTCCGTCGTGCAGTTGACGGGCGATGGCCGCGGCGGACAGCACCCCAGCTATGTGCTCGGCTATTTCGACGCGCCGTCGCTGGAGTCGCAGGAACATGAATTGGTCACGTGGCTCAATCACAACGAATTGATCGGCTTCAACACCGCTTCGCTCGCTCCGCAGGCCAATTACTACAAGAAGAAACGGGCCATGGAGTTCACGGGGCCGGGGATCGCCTGTGATTGGCTCGATATCGAAGGGCCCTTGTACGAAGTCTGGCCGCCTGTCAGCCATCGGCGCCTGTTCGGCGACTTGCCGTTGGTGAAGTTCGATGCGGCCGCGCAGGCGGGCACGCGGCCGCCGCTGCGCAAGCAGGTTCGGCAGCTTAGCGGCAAGAACCGCCCCGATCCCGACGCCGGGCTGTTCACCGTGCAGAGTACCCAACCACTCGCCGATGCCGACCGCCTGCTTGCCGAGTTTCTACCGAACGCATTCCGGCGGCCCGTGCCAGACGAAGTGCGGGCCGATTATCTCGCGCAATTCGCGGCCCGACTGCAAGAAGGTGATTGCTTCGAGACCGCGCTGCGATACGCTTACCGCGCGGTCCTGTGCTCGCCTGAATTCCTGTATCACGTCGAACCCGCCGGTGTGCTCGACGCCCCCGCGTTGGCGAACCGTCTATCCTATTTCTTGTGGAACTCCCTGCCCGATGCGCGCCTGACGCAACTGGCCCGTAGCGGCGATATAAAGCGCCCCGACGTCTTGCAGGGCGAAGTCGAGCGATTGCTGCAAGACCCGAAATCGCAACGCTTCATCGACGATTTCCTGGGCCAGTGGTTGAAGCTGCGACAGATCGCGGCGAACGATCCTGATAAGAAGCTCTATCCGGAATTCAATCCGTATTTGCAGGATTCGATGGTCGCCGAGACGCGGGCCTACTTCCGGGAATTGCTGGAAAAGAACCTCGACGCGAGCTATCTCGTCCGCTCCGATTTTGCCATGCTGAACCAAAAGCTCGCCGCCCATTACGGCATTCCCGGCGTGGTGGGGAGCAAGATTCGCCGAGTGAAACTGCCGGACGGCTGCCCTCGCGGTGGATTCCTCACGCAGGCAGCGATCTTGAAGGTCACCGCGAACGGCACGACAACCTCGCCCGTGCCGCGCGGCGCCTTCGTCATGGATCGGCTGCTGGGGCAGCCGCCGGAACCACCGCCGTCGAATGTCGCCGCCGTCGAACCGGACGTCCGGGGCACAACGACCATTCGCGAGCAACTCGCCAAGCACCGATCAGAAACGGTCTGCGCGTCGTGCCATGCCAAGATCGATCCTGCCGGATTCGCGCTGGAATCGTTCGACGTCATCGGCGGTTTCCGGACGCGATACCGTTCGATCGGTGAGGGCCTGTCCGCGGAGCGCGGCGCGATCGACCCTGCCATCGGCATCGGCTTCAAGCTGGGACCGGAGGTCGACCCCCAGGGCGTGCTGCCGGACGAGCGTACCTTCCACGACATTCTCGAATTCCAGTCGCTGATCGCCGCCGAACCGCGACCGCTCTTGAAGAACCTGGCTCGTCAGCTCGCCGTCTACGCGACCGGCAGGGAAGTCGCGTTCTCGGATCGTGAAGAAATGGACGCGATCATCGACCGCACCCTCGCGGAGGGCGGAGGAATTCGCACTTTGTTGCACGAATTGGTGCAAAGCCCGCTGTTTCAATCGAATTAGCAAGAGGATCCCGCATGCACGGTCGCCGGCTGTTTTGGGTCGTTGCTTGTTCGTTGTACGTCGGATCGTTCGGCTTGGCCGCCGACCAGCCGCCCGACCTTCCCACGACCAAACATCAGGTGACGGGTCTGTTTTCGAAGGAGCGGGTGCCCGACCTGGAAAAGATCGTGCGACAACTGTCAGAGATCGAATTGGTGCGCGTCGATTTCGCGACGGCGGAGGCCGAGTTTCGCTACGACATCGCCAAGGTCTTTCCGAATGCGACGCCGGAGCAGATCGTGGAACGTCTCGATCAGATGCTCCGCAACGCTTCGCGACACACGTTCGGAATCAAGCCGCTATGCGCCACCCCGCGGGAGGAACTCGAGCGCGTCGAAATCCCAGTGCTCGGGTTGGATTGCAAGGCTTGCTGTTTGGCGGCGTACGAAGCGATCTACAAGTTGGAAGGGGTCGAACAAGCAACGGCCAGTTTTAAGGAGGGCCTTGTCGTCGCTTGGATCCATCCGGGAAAGACCGACGTCAAAATGCTGGAAACGGCCCTGAAACAGCGAAACGTGACTTTGAAGGAGAGTGCCCGGCCGTGAACCGGCGGCATTCGCGTGCTCACATCGCCCGGCAATTCGACGCGGATGCGCACGGCATGGCTTGTCGTTGCCCTCCTGATGCCCGTCGCGCTGTTGAACTATCTCGATCGCCAGATGCTGGCGGCCATGAAATACTCGGTGATGGCCGATATCTCCAGCATCGGCACCGACCAGAACTGGGGCATCATGCTCGGCCAGTTCAAGTGGGTCTATGCCTTTCTCAGCCCCGTCGGTGGCTACGTCGCCGATCGATTCAGCCGGCGATTCACGATCTGTGCCAGCCTGTTCGTGTGGTCGGCCGTCACGTGGTGGACGGGCCAAGTGACCAACTTCAACGAGTTACTTCTGGCCCGCTCGCTGATGGGAATCAGCGAGGCCTTTTATATTCCGGCCGGCCTGGCCCTCATCGCTGATTACCACGCGGGCTACACGCGCTCTCGTGCGGTGGGATGCCATCAGATGGCGATCTATTGTGGGGTCATCGCCGGCGGCTTCGGCGGCTATGTGGCCGACGCTCCTTCTTTGGGCTGGCGGTTTGCCTTCGACATGTGCGGTATGGCTGGAATGCTCTATGCGGTGCCGCTCCTGCTCCTGCTGCGTGACGCGGCCGGAGCGGATGCCGTCGCGGCCGGTGCGAATAAAGCTTCTCCCGTCGGTGTCGCCGGCGAATTGCTGAAGAGCCTGTCGTTCATCCTGCTGGTGCTCTACTTCACGTTGCCGGCGATGGCGGGTTGGATCGTGCGAGACTGGATGCCGGCGGTGCTCAAGCAGCAATTCAACATAGGCCAAGGCCCGGCGGGAGTGGCGGCCACACTCCTGCCGCAATTGGGCGCCATCGTAGGCGCCGCCGCCGGCGGATGGCTCGCCGACCGAGCGATGCGGCGCACTTCGCGGGGCCGAGTGGTCGTCAGCGCGGTCGGAATGGGCCTCATCGCCCCGGCGATTTTCGGCGTGGGCGTCAGCGGTTCGCTCGTCGCCGCCGTGGCCTTCCTCGGGCTCTTCGGCGTCGGATGGGGAATTTTTGACTGCAACAACATGCCGATTCTGTCGCAGATCGTTCGCCCGCAATTGAGGGCCACCGGCTACGGCATCATGAACCTCGTGAGTATCAGTTGCGGCGGTCTCGCCGACTGGGGATTCGGCGCCATGCGAGACAGATACGTTCCGTTGCACATGATCTTCGGGATTTTCTCTGGCGCCGCGATCGTCTCGATCGTGTTGGTGCTGCTCATCCGGCCGAAGGAACGAGAGATTGCCGACCGAGACGGCGCTCTATGACGAAAGAGCCGCTCAAGGCAACAGTGTGGGCAGTTCCGCGACGGACTTGATGACGAAGTCGGCGCCTGCGGCACGGAACATTCTTTCGCTCCGCTCGAGCCTGTTCTGTAGATCCTCGGGAGCGAGGGCTGCTACCTCCGACTCCGAGAGGCCGATCGCGTTGCCCGACTGCGTGACCGCCACCGCGATTCCACCCGCATGCTTGGCCGCCTCGATGCCGACCGGCGTGTCGTCGACGATCAAGATCGAGCTCATGGGATAGACGCCCAACGCCTCGGCGGCCCGGTAATTCATCCACGGTGCGGGCCGCCCCGCGGGCACGTCGTCGGAACAGATCACGATATCGGCCGCGTATCCTGCCGATGCCGCGGTTCGGGTGACGATTTCCATCACGTCGCGGGTGTAACCGGTCGTCGAGCCGATCTTCCATCCCCGCCGCCTACATTCCGCGATCGCTGCGGTAACACCCGGGATGACCTCCGAGTGATTGGCCACCGTTCGTTTCAGCAAAGGGAGGAAATCGTCGTACAGCGCCTCCACGTCGGCGTCCGAGGGTTCGCGCGAGAATCGCTCGCGCCAGAGTCCGACGACTCTCGGCAGACCGATGACGGCGGCGACGTGGTCACGCTTGGAGCGCCCCATGGGCCCACGGGCTTCCTCGTCCGTAATCTCGACGCCGTGCTGACGGAAGACCTCGACGAACGCTCGCGTTGGGGCACGACTGCCATAGTCCACCGTCGTGCCCGACCAGTCCAAAATGACTGCGCGTATCTCCTGGCTCACCGTACGACCTCATGGCTCGGTTGAAGATATACCTGCCTCGAAGGAGTTCCCGATCCGCATCACGTCGCCGGCTGCTCGGCCTCCGCCTACCAATCCCGTTCCGCCAGCCCGAACGACATCGTCATTCCCGCTCCGCCGGTCGCCGTTCGCACCCACACGTTCGGCAGCGGCTCGGCGGCGAACACCGGTGCCGAAGGATGCTTGGCATAGACACCGTGCCAACGTTCGCCGATCTTCCACTCCGGCAGACGCAGTATGCGACGAAGTTCGCGCAGCATCAGGTCGTCGATGAGCGTCTTGTCGTAGTGCTCGATCTCGTCATCGTATTCGTGAGAGTCTCCGAGGATGACATTTCCCGCGTCGTTCTGCGAGGCCATCACGTGGATGCCGTACCGATCGAGCTCCGGCGTGTCGGCGGCAATCCTCTTCCGTAGACGGGGCAGGCTGGAACAAGCCTCGAAGCTTCGGTAGTGACGCAACGTCAACCCGCTGGCCAGATGGGGGCCCACGCGAAAACCGTCTGGTTGCGGAATCGTCATCAGCATTTGCAGCTTGCAACGCCGCAAGCCGGCCTGCGCGTAAAGGTCGGGAAGGAGCGTGTCGAAGTCCGCCCCGCCGCAAATCACGATACGATCGAAATCCCACCGCCTGCGGTCGGCCGAGCAGACCCTGCCACTGTCGATATCGGTGATGGCCGTACGCCATTCGAATCGCACGTCATACCGTTTGTAGAGCCACTTCGGCAGCGCCGCGATGACCTGGCGCGGGTTGACGCACAATTCTGTCGCACTGTACAAACCTCCGAGTAATCCGGCCGGATTGGCGGCGGGCGTCCGTGCTGCCACTTCTCCGGGGGTCAGAAGACGGCACACGTCGTTACCCGCGAGCGCCTGAAACTCTTGCAGAACGTCCCATTCGTCGACTCGATGGGCCAGATGGATCGAACCACACTCGTTGATCCAGATTCCCGTTTCCGCCAACCTTAGCCAACGGCCCCGGCTGGCGAGGCTGAGTTCGCGCAGTGCTCCCAGTGGCTGGCCGATGGGCCAGATCATGCCGAAGTTCCGCACCGACGCTCCGCAGGCCCGCGGGGAGCGCTCGAAGACGGTCACCCGATGCCCGCGTTCGGCGGCCGACCAGGCATGGGACAATCCGACGATTCCCGCACCGACGATGCCGACATCCATCCGTTACTCGACGTATCTCATGAAATGCCGTACATCGGGCGTGGCCAACCCCACGATCTTGGCGGCGTCGTCCCACCGCCGTAGCCGCACGGCTGCCTCGAAGTGCGGCTGCGATTCGAATTCGCGCACCTCCTCCGGCGTCATAGGCCCCCCCTGCAACTTCAAACTCAACACCGAAGGGGCGCTCAGTTCGCGCTGATAGGACCCATCGACGGCACAGAGATATCGCTTGGCCGTCACGTGCAGCCGTGCCGGCTCGACGACTTCGGGCCCGAAGCGCTTCGCGAGCCAGTGGGCGGCGAGCACCTCGTGTCGATCGTCGGTTCCCTGCTCGGGGGCATCGTCGGGCAGATCGTGCAAGAGGTGCCCGACGTCGTGCAGCAGCGCCGCGACGATCAATGCACCGTCAGCGTTCTCGCGCTCGGCGAACATTGCCGCCTGGAGCGCATGTTCCTGCTGCGAAACGGCCTCGCCGCCGTACTGGGAATCACCGCGAGCCGCGAACAGCCCCACGATCTCTTCCGCGACAGAGCCCGGCGCAGTCTCGTCTCGGTGGCGATGCGGCATATGGTCATCCCTTGTCGAAGCTTCATTTTCGCAGACGGGGAGGGCATTATACTGGTGGCTCTTCCGACCTTAAAGGAAGAGGGGACCGCACCAGCCGCTGAATCTTCGCGCCGTTCTGCGAGTTTTCATGAATCGTCCTGAGTCGCCCCATTGCGTGTCGGCCACGTCGGGTGGTTTCGGGGAACTTCGCGGGATGCTCTGGGCGGTGACTGCTGCGTTCGGAACCTACTTTTGCATGTACGGCTTCCGCAAGCCGTTCACCGCCGCCGAATTTGCCGGCGCGGCGGCTTGGGGAATCGACTTCAAGACGCTGCTCGTGGTGTCGCAGGTGCTCGGCTACGCATCATCGAAGTTCATCGGCATCAAGATCATCTCTGAGATGCCGCCGCAGCGCCGTGTGGCGCTGATACTCGCCCTGGTGGGCATGGCCGAAGCGACGCTGGTGTTGTTCGGCCTTGTGCCTCGACCCTGGAACAGCTTCTGCTTGTTCTTCAACGGACTTCCCTTGGGGATGGTGTATGGGCTGGTCGTTGGTTTCCTCGAAGGACGTCGACTCACCGAAGCGCTCACCGCCGGGTTGTGCGCGAGTTTCATCCTTGCCGACGGCGTCACGAAGTCGGTGGGCACGTGGCTGCTCGCCCAAGGGGTGCCGGAAGATTGGATGCCTTGTCTCGCGGGTCTGATCTTCGCGGGACCGTTGCTGGTCGTCGTGGCCATGCTGGCGCGTATCCCACCGCCTTCTGCCGCCGATACGGCAAGCCGCTCCGCCCGGCCTACGCTGACACGGGAAGAGCGATGGACCTTTTTTGGCCGCTACGCCGTGGGACTGTCGTTATTGTGCGTGGTCTATTTGTTCGTGACGATCCTTCGCAGCCTGCGGGCGGATTTTGCGCCCGAATTGTGGGGAGGGCTCGGCATCGCGACCGCGCCGGCGACCTTCACTCGGTCGGAACTTTGCGTCGCCTGCGGAGTGCTCGCGATCAACGGCTGCGCGGTCTTCGTACGCGATAATCGGACGGCGTTCTTCGTCGCATTGGGAAACTGCTTGGCCGGCTTCCTGCTGCTGACGTTGGCCCTCGTCGGCCGGCACATGGGGCAGGTTGCTCCGTTCGAATTCATGGTCGCGGTCGGATTGGGACTTTATCTGCCCTATGTGGCTATGCACACCGCCGTCTTCGAGCGGATTCTGGCCATGACTCGCGACCGCGGGAACCTCGGCTTCCTGATGTACGTTGCCGATTCCGTCGGCTATCTCGGCTACGCGGCCGTGATGTTCGTGCGCAATTTCATGCGGCCCGACATCGACATGCTGACTTTCTTCACCACGGGCTGCTGGATCGCGGTGGTACTCTCGGTCGGCAGCCTGCTGCTGACGTGGTGGTACTTTGCACAGCGCTGTCCGCGCGTCCGGCCGGCGACGGGAGATGTATGAACACTGCGCTAGCAGCCATCTTCGAAGGAACTACGCGGCAGTTGGTCTTACGAGAGTTACCGGTTCCTCAACCAAGACGCGGCGAGATCTTGGTAAGAGTCCTCGGCTGCACGCTGTGCGGGAGCGACCTGCACAGCTTCGCAGGTCGTCGCTCGGTGCCGGTGCCAACTGTGCTGGGGCATGAGATCGTCGGCGAAATCGCCGCTTTGGGCGAAGCCGCTCCTGCATCGGACCTGGTGGGGGAACCGCTGCGGATCGGCGACCGTATCACCTGGGCGATCGTCGCGAGTTGCGGAGACTGCTATTACTGTTGTCGTGGCCTCGAACAAAAGTGCGAACGCGCGGTCAAATATGGCCACGAGCCGTTCGGCCGGGGGCGCGAACTGACGGGTGGGCTGGCCGAGTTCTGCCTACTCGCGCCCGGCACGGGGATCGTACGATTACCGGCAGAACTTCCGCTGGCGACCGCCTGCCCGGCCAGTTGCGCGACAGGCACCGTCACAGCGGCGCTGCAAGCGGCGGGCGATTTGCAGGACCGCGTGGTGATCGTCCTCGGCGCAGGCATGCTCGGAGTCACCGCATGTGCCCTGGCCAGCGTCGCGGGAGCGAAGGATATCATCGCCGTCGACCAGCAGGCGGACCGCAGGACGCGGGCGTTGCGATTCGGCGCCACACGCGTGGCCCCCCTCGATGAGTTGCCCGACGCTGTCAAGGCTGCCAGCGACAATCACGGTGCCGACGTCATCATCGAACTCACAGGCTCGCCGGCCGTGTTCGAAACCGCGTTGCCGTTGGCTCGGCTGGGCGGGAGCATCGTCCTCGTCGGGTCGGTATTCCCGCAAGCGCCGATCCCGCTCGCGCTCGAGCAGATCGTGCGCCGCAACCTGAACCTGCACGGAGTGCATAATTACAGGCCGCAGCACCTCGTGGCTTCCGTTCGCTTCCTCACGGCCACTCGCGATCGGTTTCCCTGGTCGAGCCTGGTCGAGAAATGGTATCCGCTGCGCGAAGCGGCAACCGCTTTTGACACCGCGGCCGGTGGCACATCGATCCGCATCGGTGTGCGACCGGAGTGACCGCGGCGACTCGGTCGCTCCTACGCCAGCAATTCCTTGACCACGCGCCCTTCGACGTCGGTGAGGCGGAAGTCGCGGCCTTGGAAGCGATAGGTGAGACGGGTGTGGTCGAAGCCCAACAGGTGCAGGAGTGTGGCGTGCAGGTCGTGGACGTGGACGCGGTCGCGGGTGGCATTGAAACCGAGTTCGTCGGTCTCACCCAGCGTGATACCCGGTTTGATGCCGCCGCCGGCCAACCACATGCTGAACGCATTGGGATGATGGTCGCGGCCATCGTCGCCACCCTGCACCATCGGCGTGCGACCGAACTCGCCGCCCCAGACCACCAGCGTCTCGTCGAGCATGCCGCGCTGCTTCAAGTCTTTGATCAATGCCGCACTCGCCTGGTCGGTGTCCTGGCAGTTCTGCCGCAGATCCTTCACGAGGTTGCCATGCTGGTCCCAAGCTTCGTGGAAGATTTCGACGAACCGCACGCCACGCTCCACCAGCCGCCGGGCCAGCAGACAGTTGTTCGCGAACGACGGTTTACCGGGTTGGGCGCCGTACAGGTCGAGCACCTTCTGGGGCTCGCGTGACAAGTCCATCAATTCCGGAGCGCTCGACTGCATGCGAAACGCCATCTCAAACGAATGGATGCGCGTGGCAATCTCGGGGTCACCCACCGCATCGAGCCTGAGCTTGTTGAGCCGACCGAGCGTGGCGACCGAATCGGCCGCCAGCGTGGCGTCGACACCCGGTGGATTCGAAAGATAGAGCACCGGATCGCCGCTGCCGCGGAACTGCACACCCTGGTAGACCGTCGGCAAGAAGCCGCTGCCCCAGTTCGAATTCCCTCCGCTCGGCCCTTTCTTGCCCGAACTGAACACGACGAAACCAGGCAACTCCTGTGATTCGCTGCCCAACCCGTACGTCACCCAGGCTCCGACGCTCGGCCGGCCGAACTGTTGCGAGCCCGTGCTCATCAGAATCTGGCCAGGTGCGTGGTTGAACGCGTCGGTGACCATTGACTTGACGATGGCCACTTCATCGGCCACTCCGGCCAGGTGCGGCAACAACTCGGAGAGTTCCGCTCCACTGGCACCGTGTCGGGCGAACGAGAACTTCGGCCCCAAGAGCTTCGAGTTGGGATTGATGAACGCCGCACGATAGCCGGCCAGCAGCTCCGGCGGAGGGAGCGTGCCGCTGAACTTCGCCAACTGCGGCTTGTAATCGAACAACTCGAGATGGCTCGGAGCGCCGGCCATGAAGAGGAAGATCACGTTCTTGGCCTTAGGCGCAAAGTGCGGCTGCCGCGCCGCGAGCGGATTGATAGCCGCCGTCTCGGCGCTACCTCGTGAGCCCAGCAGGTGACTGAGGGCGATCCCGCCCACGCCGATGCCACATTGCTCGAGGAACCAGCGGCGCGACACTTGGCGAGGATCGGCGCCGGAGTGCAGATGGTCTTGGCAGTTCATTTGTTTTTCCGGTCAAACGGCCGGTCTACTCCTTCGTAATCGTTTCGTCCAAGTTCAAGACCACGCGGCTCAGCAGTGTCCAAGCGGCGAGCTGCGTAGGCGTCGCGCCGGGCGGCAGTTTTAGCGGATTCTTGGCATCGCGATTGGCGATCGCTTGCGGATCGGTCCAGCCGTCCGCGAGGTGCTTGGTCTCCCGTGCCAGCAAATCGAGCAATTCTCGCCGTTCCTCCGCGGTCGCGGGACGCGCCACGCAGCAGCGGAACAGATAATCGATGCGAGCTTCCTCGTTCGCTCCCCCTTGCTCCAGGGCTCGCGTCGCAAGTGCCTGGGCGCACTCGAAGAACAGCGGCTCGTTCAGGGTGACGAGCGCCTGTAGCGGCGTGTTCGACCGCACCCGGCGAACGCAAGAGAAATCGCCGTTCGGCGCATCGAACGTTTGCAGCACGGGATACGGCACCGAGCGATAACGGAACGTGTAAACCGCGCGGCGGTAGCGGTCCGCGCCGGAATCTTGCTTCCAGATCTTGGGGCCGTAGCTGGTGGGGGGCAAAAAGAGGAACTCGGGGGCCGGCGGGAAGGCGCTCGGTCCGCCCAGCCGCGGATTCAGCAGACCGCTGGCGGCCAGGGCGATATCACGGACGACTTCTCCTTCGACGCGGAACCGTGCGCCGCGGGCCAGCAGCCGATTGTAGGGGTCGCGGGCGAGGAGTTCAGGCGGCACGCGCGACGACTGGCGATAGGTGGCGGAGTTCACAATCAGGCGGTGTAGCCACTTCAGGCTCCAACCGTGGTCCATGAACTCGACCGCGAGCCAATCGAGCAGTTCGGGGTGCGAGGGCGCTTCACTCTGAGAGCCGAGATCCTCACTCGTGCTCACCAAGCCGGTGCCGAAATACGCCTGCCAGATCCGATTGACGATCGCACGCGCGGTCGTGGGCGACCGGCGGTCGACGAGCCAACGTGCAAAACCGAGCCGGTTGTGCGGCAAGTCACCCAGTGGGTGTAGGAAGTCCGGGACGCCCGGTTCAACCGTCTTCTCGGGCTTGAGAAAATCTCCTCGTTTGAGCAGGTGTGTCTCGCGACGCATTGCCCGTTCGGCCAACACCAACTGCGACGAACCCTCTGGATGCCCTCGCCACAGAGCTTCGATGGCTTCGTTCTCTGGCCGCCAATCGGGCACGGTCGTGCGCCAATGACTGAACACGGCCGCGGTCTGCTCGGCGGTCCGTTGCTCACGCGGCACGGCCAAGATCTCGCGCACGTGGGCCGGCAAGGGATCAGCCGAGGGGCCGGCAGATCCGGTGATTGACAGACGAAATCTCCCCAAATTGCAGTTCTGGTTGTCGTCGCTGTTCCAGCCACCGTGGTTCTGGCTGAGGAAGATGTTCAGCACCGTGCCGGCTGGGTGTGCAATCGGCTTCTCGGCGACGAAGACCGCTTTGCGAGCCTGGTTGCGGCGCCCCGGCCCCGCATTAGTGCCCCAGGCGGTCTCTTGTTTGCCATCGATGGCAAACGCCGCCGGGCCGGTCACTCGGGGTTTGCCGCTACGGTCGTCGAAGATCGCCTCCAACGGAGCTTGCGGCAATTCGACGTCGGAGCTGGCCGCCACGAGTTTGATCTTTTCGATCTTGTCGGGTGCGTCGGCCGGCGCGGCCTCGACTTCGAATTCTGAAAGCGCGGCAGTGCCCAAGATCGAGCGTCCCGGCCCGTTCAGAGGCAGGTCGGCATGCGTGAGGAGCTCCAAGCGGAACGCGGCGATGTTTTGCGGCGCGCTCTTGACCGTGATCTTCACGCGATGCTTGGTGGGAGCGTAGCCCTGCGCCAGCAGCGAGCCATCGCCCAGCGGCAGATATTTTTGTCCGCCGGTGGAGATTTCGTCGACGATCGGCTCGACGATCGTCCATTCCGGCTGGTTCGCCGAGACGGAAGTCTCCCACTCGGCCATGCGTTCTGGCCAATCGGCGTGCCGATGTTTCAGGTCGGCTTCGATCTCGCCGATGCGGCGGAACAGATCCGCCCGCTGTTGCTCTTCCGCGGGTGTATAGACCGCCATGTTCGCTTCATGCGCGCCGTTGAGGAAGGCGAACATGCGGTAGTATTCTTCCTGCGTGAGCGGGTCGAATTTGTGGTTGTGGCATTGGGCACACTGGATAGTCAGCCCCAGCATGCTCTTGCCGACGGCGTCCATTCGGTCGAACATCGCCTCCATGCGAAACTGCTCGGGATGCACGCCTCCTTCTTCGTTGATCATCGAATTTCGCAAAAAGCCCGTCGCCACCCGCTGCTCCTGGGTGGCACCCGGCAGCAAGTCGCCCGCGAGCTGCTCGACGACAAACTGGTCGTAGGGCAGATCGCGATTGAGGGCTCCGATCACCCAGTCTCGATAGAACCAGACCTGCCGAGACTTGTCTTTCTCATAACCGTCGGAATCGGCATAGCGAGCCGCATCGAGCCAGTGCCGGCCCCAGCGCTCGCCGTAGTGGGGCGAATCGAGCCAGCGGGTCACGAGTTGATCGTAGGCGTCGGGCGAGCCATCAGCCTGAAAGCGACCGACGTCGTCGATCGTCGGCGGCAGGCCGACCAGATCGAGGGCCAATCTGCGTACGAGGGTTGTCGCGTCGGCTTCCGACGATGGCGACAGTCCTTCCCGCTTTAACCGGGCCAACACGAAGGCGTCGATCGGGTTACGAATCCATGCGACCGAGGACGCATCGGAGAACGATGGCAGCTCCGGTCGCTGAGGTGGCGTGAACGCCCAATGACTCGACCAGCGGGCTCCCTGTTCCACCCACTTGGTGACGAGGGCGATCTGGTCGGCGGTCAGCGACTTGCCCGAATCGCCAGGCGGCATCCGCTCCTCGGGGTCGGACGAGGTCATGCGCCGCAGGGCTTCGCTTTCGTTGGGCTTACCGGCCAGGAACGGCGCGTGCGACGACCCTACGGCTCCCTCGCGCGTGTCGAGCCGCAGATCGGCCTTCCGCTCTTTGTCGTCGGGACCGTGACACTTGAAACAGGCGGCCGAGAGGATGGGCCGCACATCGCGAGCAAAATCGATCGTCTCGTCGGCCACCGCACAAGCTACAGCGTTGGCCATGAGGACGCCAACGATCGCGGAAATCGCGCGCTCCACGAATAACCTCGGGTGAAACAGGGCGGGCATGCCCCGGCGGACGGATGGCTGCCCCGCGCCGGGCGTACAGTCAGTATAACTGACACCACGCGCGGGCCAAACAAGCCGGCAGCGGTGGCCACTGGTAGAGCCATCCCCGCACCCCCCCAGGGGCTAGCCACCGCTCTGACGGCATCGCCGGCGGATACCAATCGCGCCAGTGCCGCCCCTTTGGCTAGAGCGCCAGGCGCGGCCGCCCGTCAATCCACAATCTCGGCGCGCTCGATGTAATCGAGTTTGGGAAAAGACTTCTTCAGATAGGCGTTCCCCTCGTCCTGAATCCTGCCCTGATGGGGACCAAAGCCGTTCGGAGCGCCTTCACCGTAGCCGTTGTACAAGGAGTGAACGACGTCCATGCCTTCGGTCACGCGGCCGAACGGGGCGAACCGCATTTGGTCGAGCCGGCCATTGTCGCCGAAGTTGATGAAGACCTGCGTCGAGCGAGTATCCACTTCCGACCCCTGAGCGAATGTGACATAGCCAGGCTTATTCGATTTCTTGACCGGGTCGTCCTTGATATTCGATTTGCTCCACTTCTTGTTCGCGGCCGGGTCTCCGTTGATCCCGAATTGGACCATGAATCCGTCGATGTTGCGGAAGAAGGCGGCGTCGTCGAAATAACCGATCTTGACCAGATTGTAGAAGCGATCGGCCCCTCTTGGCGCCCACTCGCGCGTCACTTCGATCACGAAGTCGCCCTTGGTCGTCGTGAATCGTGCCTTGAATTTATCGGGCGCTCGTTCGGTGGCGAGCGACGGATCGAGGAGCGCCTTACGACGTGCGGCCGCGTCGGAACCGGCGGCCGGCTCTTCGCGCTTCTTCTCCCCGCCTCCCGCGCAACTGGTCGCCATCAGCATGACGGCAACGAGCAATATCGACAGGGCGGGATCGTTGTAAAGCATGGCTCGGCTCCGGACATCGGTGAACAAAGGTTCCTGCGGTGGATCAAGGATACTCGGTGTATGCGATTACGCCTGTCTCGTCAACGACGAAAGCCTCTCGTAGGCGCCAGACGCGGAGTGACGGCTATCGGCAAACGGCTGCCGGTACGGGAAGGTCGGGACTGTTTCATCGTGAAATAGGCGTGATGTGCCTTCGGGCACGTTTGTTGCTAATCGTCAAAACGGCGTTCGACAAACGAACCTTCTATCGGGAGATACATCGTATGTGGACCTTACTACTGATTATTTTGGTGATTATGGCACTGGGCTCGGCCCCGGCCTGGCCCTATTCACGCGGCTGGGGTTACGCTCCGAGTGGAACACTCGGCACGCTGTTGGTCATCTTGGTCGTCCTGATGCTGATGGGAACGGTTCCGTTCGGTTTCGGTCCTGGTCCGACGGTACCGTAATGGCGCGTCGCACAGAGCCTCCGTGTCGCAACGGGCTGATCGAGTCGTTGCGACACGGCCATCTGCGATCGAGCGGCGGCAATGGCTCGCTTGGCATCTCCTCGCGCAGAGCGCAGCGGCCGTGAGCATTCCGCATCGAGGGCGTGCCACACCACCTTTTTAGAGCAACCGACAAAACCGGATCGAGCTCCACAAAAATCGGCGTTTCACGGCCGATTTTTCGCCCACGGCGCTCCGGCTTCCCGGTTCTGTCAGCCGCTCTTAGGTTTCATATTCGTAGCGGTTCGTAAGGGCCGGCGAGAAGCGGTCTGGTAATGGTAGGTTATCGCTGCTATAGATTCGCCCGAAGGATCAATGGCAGGGAGCAGACATCCGATGGCGAGTTCGCTGACCGCCGACTCGATCGAGGTCGGTCGAGAAGGTGCGAACGGCCTCGCCGCAAAGCCCGGCCCACAGGGCATGTTGGCCAAGGTTCGCGCCGTGCGGCAGCTAATTCCTGGATGGCTGTGTGTCTATCTGTGCGCCGTCTACATCGTGCTGGGATTGCTCGTCTGGTGGATGCCCGCCGACGATTACGACAGCATGGTTTACTACCTGGCGCGCATCCGGCTCGAGCGGATCGGTCCGCTGCGCGAAACGGCCACGCTGGAAGTCGAGTATCTGTTTCCAAAATTCTTCGATTACCTGCACACGCCACTGCTCGACTGGGGGTGGTTTACTACCTTACCGAATTTCGCCTTGTTTAGCGCCACGGTCGTGGCCATCGTGTGGTGGCTCCCGTCGCGAATGGCCGTGCGCATTGTTTTGGGCTTGGCCGCCTGTTCCCCCGTATTGCTCAACATTACGTCGGCAAAAAATGATGTGACGGTGGCGTTGCTGGCCTTTCTCGGCTGGCTATGGATTTTTTACGCCAACCCGAAGGCGGCCTGGTATCCGGCGGGCGGACTGCTACTTGCCGCTATGATCGTCGGCACGAAATGGCACGGACTCCTCCTGGCACCGCTGCTGCTTGTGCTGCTTGGGATCGAAGTGGTCAAGGCCAGGAATTTTCGCCCGGCAACCTGGGCGTTGGTCCTCGGCTCGCTGCCCTTGGCCTGGTTCGTTTCGTCGGCGGACGTCTATCTGCAAAATCGCCTGATCGACGGAGCCTTCTGCCCGGTGCCGCAGTGCATGCACCAAGAGATCGATGTGCGGCGAAATATCGTGGCCTTCGCGTCAAACAGTTTGTTGGAGACGCTCGAAGTGCCATTCTATGTGGCCGACACACGGTTGCACGGAAAACTCTGGCAATGGCTGATGCGAGTCACTCTGGGGTCGAAGTGCTGGACCTACGCGATCATGCCGACGACGCACATCTGCGTGTATGGCGTTACCATTCTCATTGTCATCGCCAGTGCCGGAATAGCTGCGTGCGCGCCGCGCACGCCTTGGCCCGTGCGCGCCGCGGCGTTGCTGTCGATCGTCTATTGCGCGGCGATGCTCAGCCGGTTCTACTACTGCGACTTGGTCAATCGCTATTTCCTGACAACTTACATCGTGGGTCTTGTACCGTGCTCCTATTTGGCGCAGTTCGTTCCGCGTACCCGCGCCTTGCGCTGGGCTTTCTATGCGTATCTCGTCTTCGTTTCGCTGCAGTCGGTGCTGCTCAATCAGGAGAAGCGCTTGCTCCCGTTCACCAGATACGTCGCCTTTGAAGACCGGTTTGAGCGGTTGGCGCCGCTGTACCACAATCTGTTCGATCGTGAAGCGCTGCAGTTCCACCTCTGGGAAGGTCACCTCTTTCCCTATCGGGTGTTGCGGCAGTTTGTGCGGGAAGAAGAACGGTTGCTGATCGTGAATTGCCATACCAACGGCGTCGACGGCCCATTCCTGTACCCTTTTCTCGAGGGCCGGACAGGCAAAAACACGCGGATCGTCAACCTGCGATTCGGCCAAACCGTGCCGCGCGATGCGGCCCAGCAATTCGACTACATGTTGGTTTTCAAAGGCCGCCGCGGCGACGCGGATTTTGTCCCGCTGTACGAAGATCCCGAAGTGTCGATCTACCAGAGCATCCGGTTGACAGCGCTGGGGGGCGGAGTTGCTTCCGGCGGCTAGTCGGGTCGTTAGGAATTGAGTGCCCGTCAATCCCGCCGCAATTCCTTTTTTTTGAGTCCTTGGCCGAACGTATCGACCGCCGGACTCGCCCCCCGCGCGATGCGTCACACCTTCGCCCGCCAAGTGCGGCGTGCCAGACGGCTGCGTCACCGAGGCCGCCTTTTAACGCCTGCTGGATTTGCCCCGATTCGCGAAACGCTCTAAAATCGGCTCTTCAACCAAGACAAACCGTCAGGGAGCGTAAGAACTACTGGCATGCGTTTCACCAAGATGCAAGGGGCAGGCAACGACTACGTTTACGTCAATTGCTTCGCCGAGCCGTTCCCTGCCAATCCGGCCGCGCTGGCCCAAAAGATCGCCGACCGGCACTTCGGCGTAGGAGGAGACGGTCTGATCCTGATTTGCCCGTCGGATACGGCTGATGCGCGGATGCGCATGTTCAACGCAGATGGCTCCGAGTCGGAGATGTGCGGCAACGGGGTTCGTTGCGTGGCCAAGTATGTCTACGATCACGGCTTATCGAACAAAGAGACGCTCAGGATCGAGACGGGCCGCGGCGTGCTGACGCTGGAGGTACACGTCATCGACGGGCTGGTGGAACGCGTGCGCGTCGACATGGGCCAGCCTATCCTCAACGCGGCCGATATCCCGACGACGCTCCCCGGCAACCCGGTCGTGCGCAAAAGGCTGCCGGTGGCGGGGCACGACCTCGATGTGACGTGCGTTTCGATGGGCAACCCGCATTGTGTGACGTATGTCGATCGGTTGTCGGACGAATGGGTCCTCGGGATCGGCCCCAAGATCGAGACCGATCCGCATTTTCCACGGCGCGTCAACGCCGAGTTCGTAGAGGTCATCTCACCGCGCGAAGTACGGATGCGGGTATGGGAGCGCGGTTCGGGCGAGACGTTGGCCTGCGGCACCGGCGCCAGCGCCGTGTGTGTGGCGGGCGTGCTCGCGGGAATGACGGAGCGATCGATTCTGGCCCATTTGCCCGGTGGAGACCTGGAGCTCGAGTGGGCCGCCAACGATCACGTCTATATGACGGGCCCGGCGGTAGAAGTGTTTTCGGGCGAATGGATGCCCGCCCGCGATGAGGCCCCGCTGGCCGGCACGGCTTAGATTCCACACGACTTGGGCATGGATGCCAGATGAAGATTCGTAATCCGTTCGCCGTCAAGGTCGCCGGCTTGCTGGCAACGTCGGCCATCCGCGGCTGGATGTCGACCCTCGATTACCGCGTCGCCTTCTACGATCCGACGGTCGACCCGGTGCATCCCGATTGGTCGGGCCACAAGATCTATCTCTTCTGGCACGAGTACATCCTGATACCGCTGGTCGTGCGGGGCCATTGCAACCTGGCCATGCTGCTGAGCCGGCATGGCGACGCCGAGATTTTGAGCCGCGTGGCCTACCATTTCGGATTCGCTTGCGTGCGCGGCTCGACGCGCCGCGGCGGCGCGGCGGCTCTGCGCGAATTGTCGGCCAAGGCCCAGCACATGAACCTGACCATCACGCCCGATGGGCCGATGGGGCCGCGGCGGGTGCTGGCGCAGGGCCCGATCTACCTGGCCTCGAAGTTGCAACTGCCGATCGTGCTGCTGGGACTCGGTTACGATCGGCCGTGGCGTGTGGGAAGCTGGGACCGCTTTGCCATCCCGCGGCCGTTTTCGCGCGCGCGGGGTGTCATCAGCCCCGAGATCCACCTGCCGCCCGATCTCGATCGCGCGGGGCTGGAGCATTACCGGGTCGAGGTCGAGCGCTTGTTGAATCGACTGACACTCGAAGCCGAAGCGTGGGCCGAGGCGGGAACGCGTAAGATTGATGAGCGCCCCGCGCACCGTGAACACCCGCGGCCTCGACCGCCCGCGGTGCGCCGTTCCCACGCGCCCGATCCGTCGGCGCCTTTACGAATCCACGAGGCGGCCTAGCGAATAGGCCGATTCGGCCGCGGAGTCGTTTTGGGAGTCCTTTAAATGCGCTCCGGGCGCTTCAACCGGCAAGCCCGGCCGGCGCTTCACGCAGCGCGCCGCGGAGGATCGAATAACAACCGTAGCCCACGGAGGCGGCAGGGCAAGCGTAACATCTATAGGGTTTTTTCCGCTATGCAATGGTGAGAAATGACCCGCCGGGCATGCCCTTTGTATCGACTTGCCCCGTCACGCGGGTTACACTGCTTCCGTCCGTCGTGACGCCACAAAACATGGAAGTCGCTCCGGGCGGCCCCGCGTAACACACCCCCCGTGGATCGGCCTGCCCAACGAGCCAATCTCAATGAAACGATCGTTTTACGACCGCAACGCTCAGACGATTCTGCTGGTGTCGGCGTTCTTGGTGATTCCCACGTTCGCCGGGGCCTTCCGCGCGTTGAAGAGCAATAAGAACGACGTGGCCCAGTGGCTTCCCGCCCAATATGAAGAGACGACGACGTTCAAATGGTTCCGCCGGCATTTTGCGGGCGAACAGTTCATCCTCGTAAGCTGGGACGGTTGCACGCTCGATCGCCGCGATGAATTGAGGCTGATGGTCGCCAAACTCGACCCGCAGCACCATCCCACGAAGCTCGATTCCGTGGCCGAAGGCGAGGCGGCGGAAGTCGCCGGCGATAATCCAGCCTATTTCAAAGAGGCTATCACCGGTAAGGACCTGTTGGACCGGTTGACCTCCGACCCCGTCAATCTCTCCGATCAAGAGGCCCTCTCCCGGCTCAAGGGCACGCTCATTGGGCCAGACGGTAAGACCACGTGCATTGTGCTCACCCTGACCGAACAGGGCAAAGAGCACATGCGCGATTGTGTTACGCTCGTGCGCCGGATCGCACGGGAAGAATGCAATATACCGCCCGAGAATCTGCACATGGGTGGGCCACCGGTCGACAACGTGGCCATAGACGAAGCGGGAGAACAGAGCCTGTACCGCTTGGCTGGCTTCGCCGCGATGATCGGCCTGGTGATCAGTTGGTGGTGCCTGCGCAATATCAAATTGATCGCCATCGTCTTCTTCGCCGGCATCTACGGCGCGGCGGCCAGTCTGGCCATCGTTTGGTACTCGCCGTTGCTCCTCGGCCATGAAACGGGCTGGATCAAGGTCAACGCCATCCTGTTGACCATGCCGTCGCTGGTCTACGTGGCGACCATCTCGGGGGCCATCCATCTCTCGAATTACTACCGCGACTTGCTGGAAGAGGGCATTGATGCGGCGATCGCGCCGGAAAAAGCCATCCTCCATGCGTGGTTGCCGCTCACGCTGGCCACTGCCACGACGTCGGTCGGGTTGTGGACGCTCTGCTACAGCGAACTGGTGCCGATCCAGCTCTTTGGTCTCTATTCGGGCGTGGGCGTGGTGGTGAGCGCGCTGCTGCTGTTCTTCCACGTGCCGGCGGCGCTACAGGTCTGGCCGCTGCGCGAATTCGCGCGGCAGGCGGCGGTCCATCATCATCATCACGAGGCCGAGGAAACAAGTTCGTTGGTGCGGGCGATGAATGCCGCCTGGAACGGTATCGGTCTGTTCATCATCCGTCACAACGGCCTGGTCAGCGCCGCGTGCCTTCTGCTGCTCGTGGCTTGCGGGTGGGGCATGACCTACACGACGACCTCCGTTCACCTGATGCGGCTCTTCCCCCCCGACGCGAGAATCCTCGCGGACTACACCTGGCTCGAAAAGCACCTGGGCGATCTGGTGCCGATGGAGGTCATCCTCAAGATCGATCCCAAGCAGTGCAAGCTCGACTTCCTCGAAAAGATGGAACTGGTCGAGCGCGTGCAGCAAAAGTTGGAGGAGACCGACGAGGTCGGCGGCGTACTGAGCGCCGTCACGTTCTCGCCGCACTTGCCGCGGCCCGACGAATATCGCAAGGTCAGAAGCAACGTGGTCGCGCGCATGGCCGGCTTGCGCAACCCTTACCAAACGGCGCGCCGCGTAACCGCCAAGAACCTCGAGAAACATCGCGACGAGTACATCAAGGGCGATTACCTGTCGGTTGAAGACGATGGAACGGAGTTGTGGCGAATCAGTGCCCGTGTCGGTGCGCTGAGCGATGTCGATTACGGCAATATTTTGGCCGGCATTCGCGAGCATGTCGCGCCGGTGCTCGATGCGCAAGCCAAAGAGGGTACGACGGGTATCGAGCCCGTCTACACGGGCTTGGTACCCCTGGTTTACAAGGCCCAGCGCTCGCTGTTGCAAGGGCTGATCTGGGGCTTCGTCAGCGACTTCGTGCTGATCACGATCGTCATGATGATTGCCGTCCGCGATCTGTCGGCCGGGTTGATCCTGGCGCTGCCCAGTATCTTCCCCGCGGTGATGGTGTTCGGCGTGATGGGCTGGGCGGGCATCGTAGTGGACATCGGCACGGTGATGGCGCCGAGCGTCGCCTTGGGAGTGACGGTCGACGACGTGGTCCATTTCATGATTCAATATCGCGGCGGCCTGAAAGCCGGGTTGAGCCGCGGCGAGTCGGTGATGCTGGCCTACAAGGGTTGCGCCCGAGCCATGTATCAGAGTTGGGGCGTCATCGGTCTGGGTATGTCGGTGTTCGCCTTCAGCCCCTTCACCCCGACGCAGCGATTCGGCTACATGATGGTGACGCTGCTCACCTCGGCGCTCATCGGCAACTTGCTGTTGTTGCCGTCGTTGCTCGCCGGCCCCTTGGGCTCGCTCTTCGGCCGCCGCTACACGCGAACGCAACGATCGCCGTCTATCAAGCCCGTGGAAAAGGAGCGGCCCGCGCCGGCGAGCGTGCGCATGCATTCGCCCGAACCGGTCCATACCGAACACTATCGCCGGGGCATCAAGGCCTAGCGGCGAAGCGTCAATCCGACGACGGGCGTCGCGGCGGGATAGGCTTTCGGGCGGCCGACGGATGGGCACGGCGCGGGTCAGCCGGCGTGGGCTCCGATTGATTCGGCGGCGTCTAACCAAAAGGCGCTTATGCGGCTGCCAACCGATATTCGGGCCATGATTCTCCTCGGCGGCCTGCTCCTTGCGCCGCTGGCCGGTTCGCCACGAGGCGACGGTACGCCCGGCATGATCAAAATCGTGTCGAGTCTGCCGCGCACAGGAAGTGTCAAGGCGCAGACCGATTCGATGGTGGGCGGCATCCGGTTGGCATTGGAGGAGGCGGGTTGGCGCGCCGGCGATTTTCGCATCGAGTACGCCGACTGGGACGATGCCACGGCCGCCGCGGGCCAATGGACGGCGGAAGCGGAGATCGCCAACGCCGAGCGGGCGGTGCTCGATCCCGACGTGATGATCTACATGGGCACCTATAACTCCGGTGCGGCGAAGATCTCGATGCCCACGCTCAATCGGGCCGGCCTGCTCATGCTCAGCCCCGTCAACACCTGGCCCGGCTTGACCAAGCCCGATCGCGGCGATCCGGGGGAACCGGGAATTTACCGGCCGAGCGGCCGCATCACGTTCGCCCGCGTCGTGCCGACCGACGATTTGCAGGGGCCGCTCGGCGCCGAATGGGCCCGCGACCTGGGAACGCGGCGCGTATTCCTGATCGATGACACCGAGGTCTATGGCCGCGGAATTGCCGTGCTCTTCGAACGCCGCGCGCGCGAAATCGGCCTGACCGTGCTCGGGCACGAAAGCATCGATTCCAAGGCGCAAGAGTTCAAATCGCTCATGACCTCCGTCAGGGCGGCTCGCCCCGATCTGGTCTACTTCGGCGGCACCACGCAATCGAAGGCGGGACAACTCGCCAAAGACATGGCCGCCGTGGGACTGACCTGCAAGTTGATGGTGCCCGACGCCTGCATGGAAGAAGCCTTTCTTCGTTCGGCCGGCGCCGAAAACCTCAACGACCGTTGCTACGTGACGTTCGGCGGGCTGCCACCGCAACACCTCGGCGGCGCCGGCCGGCAATTCGTCGAAAACTATCGGGCCCGTTACGGCTCGATGCCCGAAGCCTACGCCGTCTACGGCTACGAAGCCGCCAAGGCGGCCCTCACCGCGATCGAGCGGGCCGGTAAGAAAGACCGCCGGGCGATCCTCGATGCTTGCCTGTCGCTGCGCAACTTCGATCGGGGCGCGCTGGGCCGCTGGTCTTTCGACGCAAACGGCGACAGCACGTTGCGTACGCTGTCGGGCAGTATGGTGCGCAACGGCAAATTCGAATTCGTCCGGATTCTCGGAACCGCGCAGAGCGAGTGACGAGGCCTCAAACCTACGGCTTGCTCACCGGAGTCCGACAGCCTGCCGAACGGCGAATTTATCGGTTTGACCGCTACAGGACGACCGACGGAGCCGGAGGGACGGCAAGGTCGATGTGGATATCTCTTCGCTGCAAGTCATACTTGTAGAAGTAGGCCGGCAAACGACAAAGAATGCTGATTCAGAATTCGACGGTGGCCGCCTCTCCACCAAGCCCTTCAGCAGTGGTTTTCGGCGTCATGAACGAACTACTCAAACGACATGGGCTCTGTGCCGCGGTGTTGATCCTGGCGGGGAGCTTCGGTTGCCAGCGAGGGCCGAAGGTCACGACCAGTGACCAGGCCGCCAAGTTGGCCGCCATCAAGCCGAAGGCCAAGACCACCCGCGAGACGAACATCGTGCGGCTTAAGAGCGTACCCGCCTTCCGCGAGTGGGGAGTGCGCGAGACGGCGGCCGACGCGTTGGCTCGCATCGGCGATCCCGCTCTACCTGCCTTGATTGCTACCTTGCAGGACCCCGACCACTCCATCCGCGCTCAGGCCGCCCGCGCCTTGGCCCGCATGGGACCGAAGGCCGCGCCCGCGGTGCCCGAGTTGATCGTCGCCTTGGACGATTCCAACGAAGAGGTTCGGCAAGGCGCCGCGCGGGCCTTGGGCCAAATCGGCGCCGATGCGGAGGAAGCGGTACCCGCCCTGATCAAAGCCCTCAAGGATCCGCGCAACAAGCCCGCCCGCCCCACAGAGGTCGAGTCGGAAGAGATCTCCGTGAAAGAATCCGAGTAGGCAAGGAAGCCGCGGGCCGCCGATTTGCGGCGACGATTTCTTGTCAGCGTCTGGGCGTGCGCGTACAGTAGGGCGTCGCTCGCGGCGCAATCATTGCCCCACGCCATGAGCACGAGATCGCAGACCCGTCGGTAGCCGAAGACCGCAGCATGCCTCGCACGCCCGAACAACTTCGCCGCGATGCGCTACAAATCTGGCAGGCCGGTGTCGCAGGGGTCGATTCGGCCAAACTCGTGCGCGATGCTCTTCATGTCGAAGCCGGCATGCTCGTCGTGGGCGAAGAGGCTATCCCTCTCGGACGAATCGGTCGCATCGCCGTGGTCGGAGCGGGCAAGGCCGGTGCCGGCATGGCAGAGGGGCTGCTCGAGGCCCTGGGGGAGCAGATCATCGCCACCAAGCGCGTGTCGGGTTGGCTCAACGTACCGGCCGATTGTGCAGGCCCGCTGCCGCCGCTCGTCCTGCATGCTGCTCGCCCCGCCGGCGTAAACGAACCAACCGAGGAGGGCGCTAATGGTGCAAGCCAGATTCTGAGGATCGTCGAGGGCCTCGGCAGCGACGATCTTTGTATCTGCTTGATCTCGGGCGGTGCCAGCGCCCTCTTGCCCGCACCGGTCGACGAAATCTCGCTGGCAGACAAACTGGCCGTCACGCGGCATTTGAGTGCCGCGGGCGCCACCATCAACGAACTGAACGCGGTCCGCAAGCAACTCAGCCGCATCAAGGGTGGCGGCCTCGCGCGGGCCTGCCGCGCCGGTCGACTCGTGACGCTCATCATCTCCGACGTGCTAGGTGATCCGCTCGACGTGATCGCCTCGGGACCGACGGTGACGGACCGCGGAACACCCATCGAAGCGCTCGCCGTGCTCGAGCGCTTCGGCGCGCGCGAAGCCGGTATCTCGCCCGCGGTGTTCGCATATCTGCGACACAAACCATCATCCACCGTTCCACCGACCCGCCTCGTCTCCAACTTGGTGATCGGCAACAACGCCACGGCCGTCGACGCGGCGGGCATGGCTGCCGAACGTCTCGGCTACTCGCATGCCATGACCAGCGCGCCGGCCAGCGAAGGGGCGGCGGAAGACGTTGGTCGCCATCTGGCAACGCTGGCCGTCTCCATGCGTAACAAGCCGGGCCCCGACTGCCTGATCAGCGGCGGCGAGCCCGTCGTGAAACTGCCTCCGTCTCCGCAACGGGGCGTGGGCGGGCGCAACCAGCAACTCGCGCTGGCCGCTTTGCAGGCGCTGGCAGGGAACCGGTGCGAAGGAATCGCTATCCTTTCGGGAGGGACCGACGGCGAAGACGGTCCGACCGACGCCGCCGGTGCGTTCATCGACGCCGAGGTATTCGCCGCCGCGGTCCAACAGCGTCTCGATGCGGACGATTACTTGCGTCGTTGCGACGCCTACTCGTTCTTCTCGGCCGCGGGTGGTCTTATCAAGACGGGTCCCACGCACACCAATGTCGGCGATCTGCGGGTCGTGGTCGTCGAGAGTGCGTGGGGCGTGCTGGACGTACGTGACGGTCAGGGCGGACTTTGACGATCCCGCGCTGCCGTGTTAGCTTGGGGCCGTGTTCGTCTGACACGGAACCCCCCGCGTGACGCTGGAGCTTACTGACATGAAAAGACTCCTCTGTTTGTTGACGTTGTGTGGATTCATGGCCGTCGGCCAAGGCTCGCTGGGCGCGGCCGAGTTGAAGCAAGGAGACGAAGCACCCGCCTTCTCTCTCAAGGGAAGCGACGGCAAGACCTACGCGCTCGACGACTTCAAGGGAAAGAAGGCGGTGGTCGTTGCCTGGTTTCCCAAAGCATTCACCCCCGGATGCACGAAAGAGTGCACCGCGATGCGTGTCGACGGCAAAGAGCTGCGGAAATACGACGTGGCTTATTTCACGGCCAGCGTCGATGAACCCGAATATAACAAGAAGTTCGCAGAATCGCTGAGCCTCGACTATCCGATCCTGAGCGATCCCGACAAGTCGGTGGCGCGCGAGTACGGCGTGCTGAAGCCCGATGGCGGCGTCACCAACCGCTGGACGTTCTATATTGGCAAGGACGGCAAGATTCTTTACGTCGACAAGAACGTGAACACCACCGAGCACGCCAAGGACATCGCCAAGAAGCTCGACGAACTGGGCGTGGCGAAAAAGCCGTAAGCGGCGAGGCTATCCGCACGTCTCGGCCAGCTCGCGCAAATAGCCGAGTGCTTCGTCCAGGTCGGGAACCTCGACGCCTGACGCCCGTCCTTGGCGGTCGCATCGGCCGAGCGTCACCAGCGCGTCAAAATCCTCGGACTCGGCAAGCCGCCGCTTGGCGCGTTGGCCGAGTGTGCCGTCGTGGAGTGCATGCGCCTCCATGTGATGCTCGATGAACCATCGCGTGCGCTCGGTGATAAAGCCCTCGAGTGCCTCGATACCCGCCCGCACGTGATCGTGCGGATCGAGCGCCTTACCGACGTCGTGCAACAGGGCGGCCAACAAGAACTCTTCGTCGTTCGGGAATTCGTGCGTAGCCAGGTCGAAGACCTGCAAGCTGTGGTACAGGGCGTCCCCTTCCGGATGGTATTTGGGCGATTGTTTGACCTGCTCGAGCGGCAGAAGCAGCACGTGATAGACCTGGAAACGGTCGACCTGGTTGGCGGCTTCGGCCAAAGCGGTATCGATCGCCAGGTCGGGATAATCGCGCTCGAGTAGCTGTTCCAGTTCCGCGATGCTGGCGCGCTCGATCGGTTTGCCGGTGACCGAGCTCTTGAACGCGTAGTGAGTCAACCGTTCGGCATAGACGGTCAGTTCGAAGGTGAAGCGATCGATGACGTGAATGTGCGTGTAAACGCGATCTTCGCCGTGCTTGCGCACTTGTTTGCGCTCGATCGTGTAAGAAAGTCCTTCGCGCTCCAGGGCGGCAGCCACGGCCTCGATGCTGTCGGAGAAGACGTGCAGGTCGATGTCGCTGCCGCGACGGACGTGCCCGGTGAGCGTGCTGCCGATCAGCCGCGGCCGAAACGATCGCAGCAGGTGCATCATGTGCAGCGCGGCCACGCGCATTTCGCGCAGGTTTTGCAGACGACGCTCGCCCTCGTACAAGCGGGCAAAGACCTGGATCTCGTCGCGGATTTCCCGATTGCTCGGGAGATCCTTGGGTTTAACCCAACCGCCGCCCATGCGGCGTGCCGCCTTCAACTTGGCCCGGAAGTATTCCGATTCGACACGCTCATACATCAAGCGGGCCGCTTCCCAGGCAATTTGCTGCCGGAGCTTTCCTTTCGACATCAGCGGTGGTGCGCCGAGACAATGCCCATCTAAGCGGCGCCGGGCATTATGAGGTCGTCGAGAAATCGACCGGCGCGTCTCGTTTTCGGAAACCGCCGCGAAGCTCTCCCGTCATCCCCTGGTCGCCTGCCTTTCGTCGGCAGAACGATGGAAATAATAGACCCGACGACCGTGCGATTCCAGTGGGGGTGTCGAAATAGCTCATTTGCCGGAGCGCGCGATTGGGATATCATTACGGACGGCGGCTCTGAATTGCGTTGCGGGTAGGGCGCCCAGCTCCCTTGGGGCTGTGTCCGATTGAGAGGGCGTCCGATTGAGAGGGCTACATGTCTGATACACGCTTTCGCGTGGTGCGAGTGCTCTTCGTTGGCCTGTCGATGATCGCGGTGCCGTGCGGTTGCGGTAAGTCGCAGCCGAACGGTGGAAACCAGGTCGCCACGGCTCCCGAGGCGGCACCCCTGTCTGGTACGGTCACGTATCAACCGTCCGCTGCGCCGAATGCTCCCGCTCCGGGCGCCGACCCTACTATGGGCACGCCGCCCCCTTCTCCGGCCGTTGGCGGCCCTGCAACCGGACCGTCGGTAGGCACCATCCCAGGCCCCACGGTAACTCCGTCGGTACCCGGCCCCACCAACATGCCGAATGCAGCCGGGTCTCCCGTACCGCCGCCAGGGGTCGCCGGTACGCCGACCGTCCCGAGTACCGTTCCGCCCACCAATCAGCCACCGGCCAGCGCGCCCTCGGCGTCGGGCGGCACATCGGGCACGCCCGTGGCCAGCGGCAACGTGTCGGCTCTCGCCGCCGCGGTCAACAAGTGGCACACTCAAGGAACGAACCTCGTCGGCGCCAAGAAGTTTGACGACAAGCCGGTGCTGGCCGCCAACAGTTGGATGATCCATCTGCTGCCGTTTCTCGGACACAACGACATCCACGGGCGCTTCGACTTCAGCAAGGGTTGGCACGAGGACGTCAATCTGCCGCTGGCTTGCGAGGAGATTCCCGCCTTCCTCGACCCAGGCAATCCGAATCGGCGTACGGTCGTCTTCGGCGTCAAAGACGCTATCGGCCCCGCCTTCACGCATTACGTCGGCATGGCCGGAGTCGAAGATACCCGTAACGTCGTGGCCGCGGAGTACCCGCGCACCGACCCGCGGGCAGGCATCTTCGGCTATACGGAGGTCGCACGGCCTGCGGAAATCACCGATGGCACGAGCAATACGATCATGGTGATCAGCTCGGGCAAGATCGTCGGACCGTGGGCGTCGGGAGGCGGTGCGACGGTGCGTGGCGCGCGTCCGCCCTACTTCGATGACATCACGGGTTTCGGTTCCGGGGGAAACGCGGGCGCGGTGGTGGCGATGGCCGATGGATCGGTCAAACGCATCTCCAAGAATATCGACCCCTCGGTATTTCGCGCCCTCTGCACGATCCACGGCGGCGAAACGGTCGATCTGAACGCCAACGCGAACGCAATTCAAGCGCAATAGGGGAGATCACTCATGCGGCGATACGTCACGGCTCTCGGCCTGCTACTCGTGCTGACGCCGTTGAGCAGGGCGCGGGCCGACTTCGTCGAATATCGATTGGGCAAGGGCCGGATCCTGCTGCAAGGGAAGGCCACGGGCCTGCCGGGCGGCAACATGTCGCTCCAGCACCACATGGGCACGCTCTATTTCGATCTGGAAGATTGCAAGATTCACGAGGTGCCGTCGCTGAATCAGCAATTTCAAAAGCGCCTGCGAGTCGGCCTGAACGATCAGAGTGCCGCGGGGGTTTTTCAGGCGGGCGTGTGGGCCCTCAAGCACGGCATGATCGATGACTATTACGATGCGGTGAAACAGAGCCTGGAGCTCGATCCCAAGTTCGCCGAAGCGAAACGCATCCTGGCCCTGCGCGAGAAGCTGCGAGAACCGCTGCCCCCGCGTTCGGGCGAAGCCGACGAGATGCGGAAGTTCGTCCACCGCAGCGAGATGAAATTCGCCACGAGCGCTCATTTCGCCCTGCTCTACGACACCCCGGACAAACCGGAAAAGCGCGAGAAGAACGACCGCAAGAAGGCCCAGAAGAAGCCCCGCCACGAGCAGCGTCTGGATCTGCTGGAGCGCGTCTACGAGATCTTCTTGCTCACGTTCTACTCGCATGGCGTCGATCTGGAGATACCCAAGCAGCGGCTCCAGGTGGTGCTGTTCAACAACTACGCCGACTACAAGGATTTTTCCACGCGCCTCAGCTCCGAATTGATCAATGCCTCGGGCTTTTACCTGCCTGTGCAGAACATCAGTTTCTTTTTCGATCATGCCTCGAGCGACACCTTTAAGGAACTGGACAAGGTTCGGACGCGTTTGAACGATCTCAGCCAGAAACTCATCAAGGCGAAGGCCAAGGGCGGCAAGGACCTCATTCGCCTCGCCGCCACAATCGATTTGCTGATCGAGATCGACCGGGAGAGCAACGACATCACGGTGGTGAGCCACGAAGCGACACACCAGATGGCTTCGAACACCGGTCTGTTTCCGCACCATGTGCGCGTTCCCTCGTGGGTCCACGAGGGCCTGGCCGCCTACTTCGAGTCGCCCAACGACGGGGCGTGGAGCGGCATCGGCGCCGTGAACGAGCAACGCATCCGGTTCTATCGGGCACTCGAGGGAGACCGCGCCCATTCGAGCCTCGACTTCATCGTGGGAGACCAGATCTTCGACTACGCCCGGTCGGTCGGCGCCACCTTGCACGGCTATGGTCAGGCATGGGCCTTGACGCACTTTCTCATCGAAAAGCACTTCGACGATTTAATGCGGTTCTATAAGGCGCTGGGCGAGCTACCCCCCGACATCAACTTCACGCCTGAGGTCCTCAACGCGCTGTTCAATCGCACGGTCGGGATCGATAGGCAGGGAATCGAGCAGGAATGGCGGTCCTACATGCGCACGCTGCGGACCGATACTGAAGAAGTGCTGGGAGCAAAAAAATAGTCGTCCCACCGCAATTCGGTGTTGCGGTCCCAGACTTTCCACCTGGTTGCTCGCAGGGCCCAAGTCGTGCTTCCTGTGAGGTCGTGCAGAGCTGGGGCGTCTGCCTTCCCTCCCGTGTCAGCCATATCAAGAGTGAAAACGATCGTGAACGTGTCGACTCAAGCCGCCTCGCGACTGCTGCTCAAACCGCGCAAGGCCAGGCCCTTTTTCGGACGGCATCCCTGGGTACTCGATTCGGCCGTCGGGCAGGTCGAAGGCGGTCCGGCCGACGGCGACGTGGTGGAACTCTTTTCCGATCGCGGCGAGTGGATCGCCCGCGGTCTCTACAACAGTCACAGCCGCATTCGCCTGCGGCTCTACACCTGGCAGGCCGACGAGGTACTGGACGAGGCCTTCTGGCGCCGGCGGATCACCGCTGCGCTCGCCCGGCGAGCAGCCCTTTCGGAGCCGGCGAATCAGGCGATGCGGCTGATCTTCAGCGAAGCCGACGGATTGAGCGGGTTGATCGTCGATCGCTATGGCAATTATCTCGTGGTGCAGGTCACGGCCCTGGCGATCGCTCAACGTATCAAACCGTTCGTCGACCTACTCGCAGAACTTGTCCAGCCGCGCGGAGTGCTCGTGCGCTGCGACCGCGAGATCCTTCGCTTAGAGGGATTTCAGGCCGCGATCGGCGATGATGCAAATTGGGGCGAGCCGCCCGCCGGACCTATATTCATCGAGGAGCACGGCATCCGCTACGGAGTCGATCTCTCGGCCGGGCAGAAGACGGGCTTCTTTCTCGATCAGCGGGAGAACCGACGCGTGGCAGCCGGCTACCTGCGCGGCCGGCGCGTGCTCGACCTGTTTTGCTACAGTGGCGGTTTCGCACTCTCGGCTCTGCGTCTGGGTGGGGCCGCCGAAGTGCTGGCGATCGATTCCAGTCCGCAGGCCATCGCGCTGGCGAAAGCGAACGCCGAACTGAACGAAATCGCCCATGTGCGATTCGAATGCGGCGACGCCTTTCGCTGGTTGGAGTCGCTGGCTGCGTCGGGCAAGCGGTTTGGCGGCGTTGTGCTCGACCCGCCCAAGTTCGCTCGTCGCCGCCAGGCCGTCGACGAAGCACTGCGAGCCTATTACAAGCTCAATCGGATGGCCTTGGACGTCCTCGAGCCCGGCGGCACGCTCGTGACGTGTAGTTGCTCCGGCCATGTCTCGCGCGAAGACTTCTTGCACATGCTGGCCGAAGTGGCCCAGCAGAGCCAGCGCGACATCCAGATCCTGGAGCAGCGCGGCGCCGCTCCCGACCACCCCACGAGCGCTTCCTGCCTGGAGAGCGAATATCTGAAGTGCTTTATTTGCCGGGTGGATTGAGACCGCGCCGGGAAACCCTGCTATTCGACCGCGGCTACGGCCAACTCTTTGGCAACCGCTTCGATATGCTCGGCCGTGATCGTCGGATGTTCTTCGGCAAAACCCACGAGCAGCGCTAGGTCGCAAAGACGGTTGATCCTTCTCGGCACGCCGCGGGAAAGCAGGAACAGCGTTTCCAGGGCCGAGGGCTCGAACACCGCGTCCGATGAGCCGGCCACCGTCATGCGGTGCGAAACGTAGCTCATCGTCTCTTCGATGTTGAGCGGACGCACCAGGCACTTGGCGCCCAAACGCTCATCGAGGTGCGGCATCCGTTCCAGCATCGGCAACAGTGTTGGCTGGCCGACCAGGAGGATCGTCAACAGCGGCCGGCCGTCGGCCTCCAGATTGAGCAAGAGCCGCAGGGTATCGAAGGTACGGCTGCTTTCGAGCAATTGGGCGTCGTCGACGGCCAGCACGGTGTGCCGGTTCCTCTTGCGTCGGTCGGCCAGTTCATGCTCGATGCGTGCGACGTTCTCGGCGATCGACCCCGCGCCGCCTCCGCCGCACAGCTCGCCGGCCAGATATGCCAACAGATCGGCGGCGGGCATTTGTGGAAAGAGTAACTGCACCACGGGGCGAAAACGTTCGGGCAGTTGCTCCGAGAGCAACTGAACGATCAGTGTCTTGCCCGTGCCGGGCGCGCCGGCGAGCAGCGCCGCCGCATGTTCGTGCTCGATGGCATAGCGCAGCTTCAATAGCGCTCCCTGGTGCGGCTCGCTCGGGTAATAGGCCCGCGTGCTCGCGCCGCTCTCGAAGGGCCGTCTGCTCAGCTTCCAATAGGCTTCGTACATGGATTTTCACACAAAGTTTTCGATAATTGCCCAACGACGGGCGCCCAGTTGGACGAGTTGGTGCCCGACTGCGTGACTTTGCTCCAGCCGGCAGTGACGCACATCGCGAACGACGACCGCGGCCTCCCACGGCGCAGCTCCAAACAATGTCTCATGACCGCTCGCGCCGGCTTCGATGAGCGGCCCGGCGTCGGCAAGGATCACGTCGAAGGCTCCCTGCAACCGCGCCAACGTCGTTCGCAGGTTTGTGCGGGCCTTCGACAGAACCTTTGCCGCGACCGGTCGTCGCAGAGGCAGAATGACGAGACGATCGGCCAGGGACTCGATCAGCGCGTCGCTCACGGCTGCCCCGGACATCATTTCCTCCCAGCCGATCTCGACGTGCGTCGCCAGGCTGGAGGCAACCTGCGGACGCTGAAAATCGGCGTCGATCAACAACACCCGTGCCCCTTTCTGAGCCAGGTGGCGAGCGAGCAGGAGGGCGATGCTGGTGCGACCTTCCCCGCGCCGGCAGCCGGTGACCAACAAGGACCCGCGGCCGTCTGGCAATAGTTCGCCCACCAACGACGAGAGTTCCGCGCTGGTCCGGTCGAGCAA
Source organism: Pirellulales bacterium (assembly GCA_035547915.1). Lineage (GTDB taxonomy): Bacteria > Planctomycetota > Planctomycetia > Pirellulales > JAICIG01 > DASSFG01. The sequence continues at coordinate 36,252 of DASZTS010000015.1, forward strand.
CGGTCTGACGACACTCGGCCACTCGAATCGCTCGACCTCGTAGGCAGGGCGCAGATCATCGTCCTCGGCTGCCTCAGGGGCGGCGATCTCGTCGCTCTTGGGTAGCTCGTCGGCGACCGGCACTACCTCCTCGCGCGGTTTCTCGTACGATTCCGATTCGTGGGCGACCGCGGCAGGTTTCGTTGCAGCAAACGCCGGCGTGGGCTCGTCAATTCGTGCCACCCCGCCGTGCCGAGAAAAGACGATCGCGGGTGCCGCCGGTGGGGTCGCGTCGATCTCCCGCACGGAGGCGGCAGGCACCGCGTCGGATTGGCGGAACTCTGGCTGTGGTCGCAAGGCAGTTGGCGTCGCTGGCGCCGCCGTGGGCGTCTCGGCGACGACGTTCGCTGATTCCGGCAGCGGAATATGCGGACCTGCGATCCCGCGGCGCTGATACGCCTTTATGAATGCCTGGTTGAGCGTGGTCATTGGCGATGCTCACTGTGGTTCAGATCGATGGCAGGCTCCAAGGGCGCGATTCCGCCCAGCGTGGCACCGTCCGATTCGGCGGTCGCTCGGCCGTCGAAATGCCCCGCCTCATCCCCCTGGCGGCGATTCTCGACCATCCGCGTGGGACCGAAGCGATCGCCCGGGGCTTCGGCGGAAAAAGGCTCGCCGGTGGGCGATGCTTCTTCCAGGCCCGGCTCGAGCGGAACGGTCGGGCCCATCGGCGTGGTACCGCCGGGGAGCGAACCTCCCAGGTCTTCTGTAACGTTCGTCGGCGCCGCGGGCACGATGATCCGGGCGGCCGGTGCCGCAGGTGTCTTGGGCCACGGCTTGGCGGCGGTCAGCGGACGGTCGTCGCGGCGATCGTCCCCTTCTCCGGGAGTCACGACCAACGCCAATACGACCTGCACCGCGATCGCCACCACGCACGCCAGCCAGAATTTCGGTTGTCGAACGACGTTCAGCGACTTTTGCGGCAGGCCGGTCAGGGAACGTCTGCATGTCGCAGACAAACGCGCCCTGAGTTGCTCACTCACGGCCAGAAGGCGCTCTTTCCTTGACTCGCCGGTGGATTGCGCCACATCGGTGGCCGCTCCGGCCGCCGTGGTTGCCGCGGATGTCGTTGCCGCGGATGTCTCTGTGGGACGTGGGCTCAGATCGGGCAAGCGCACGATCAATCGCGATTCGTCGGGCGACGTACCGCGTGTGCCGGGCGGCGCGGGTTGCGGGGCTGCCCAACCGGGGCTGGTGTTGATAACGGACGACGTTTGCATAAATTAAGTGGCTATCGAAATGCGGGGAGATGTGACCGAGTATGGGGCAGGTGGTGGGTACCGTCCCGCCTGCCCGCTGATTTTCGGATAGTCCCTGCATTGCTCCGGGTTGCGGATCGCGGGGATCAGCCGTTCTATCGGTAATGAGCGTATCGATCTTGAGTTTTGGTTAGATTTTGCCGTTTCTGAGGATTTTGCCATCTGCCGGCTCGATCACGCGACCAGTGACGTCGCAAGGCACGTCGTCCAAACAAGTTGTGCTTGGACGACAGGCGCCCGACAATGACGCGGACGGCAGCGATTTCCGCCAAATTGACGCCACACGGCTTCGCAACCCCCCTAGCCAGCGCAACCCGAAGCGCCCTTCAAGAAATCTACATATAGGCATGCAATGCAAATTCGAGTTGGTCCCATCTCGGCGCTGATCGCCTGCCTCGGCTGCATGGTTCTCGTGGGCGGGCTTCGAGCGGCGGACGACGCTGGCTACACCTTGCCCGCCGCCGACGCGGAATCTGCGTTGACCCTGGTGCCGATCGACTCGTCCAGCGATGAATCGTTCTTTTCCGTGCGGGGCGACTCGGTGGGGCGCATTTTCGTCGGAGGGCGTCGGTCATTATTCGTTTACGAGCCCGACGAACGGGGCGGCTACCGGCCGCGACGCCTGCTCTATCGGTTCCCGGATCATACGTGGATCAACGACATCGCCGTGCGGGGTGACGATCTCTACCTGCTCACGGTCAGCGCCCTTTACGTGTTGCCAGGGGGAGCGACCGGACGCGAGGGCCTCGAGGTGCGACGGCTTCTGTGGGGCGTGCCGCTCGGACACGTTCATCAGTGTTTCCACGCGCTCGCCTGGGGACCGGAGGGAGATCTTTATATCTCGATGGGCGATCCGATGGTGAGTTACGGCGACTTTAGCCGCCCCGACCACTGGTGCCATTGGACCTTCTTTAGCGGACCCGACCAAGCTCGCACGCCCTACACGGGCGTCGGCGGTGTCTTTCGCTGCCGGCCCGACGGCAGTGGCTTTCAAGTGGTGGCGCGCGGGATGCGAAACGCGTGCGGGCTGGTCTTCGACCATCACTGGAATCTGTTTTCGAACGATAACGACCACGAGAGCATCCCGGACTTGTATGTACCTGGCCGGCTGTTGCACGTCACGCCACACGCAGAGTTCTTCTGGCCCCGCGGCTGGATGGTGGAGAAGTCGCCTGAACGCAAGGATTTGCTTGACACACTCTTTGCCGGCATGGGACGGGCCGTGCCGGTCGGTCAGACCTACTATGCCGACGATCTCTTGCCGGCCGAGTACCGCGAAAACTTGCTCGTCGCCCGGTGGTGCACGCGCGCGGTGACTCGTTATCCGCTCAAGCGATGCGGCGCGAGTTTTCAGGCTGACGAACAGGTGCTGCTCGCTTGTCAAAACGATGCACGGCCAGTTGGGGTTTGCGTCGGCCGCGGCGGGCGAATCTTCGCGACGATCGCGTATATGGCGCACAACGAGGGGTCGCCCGTCTACAAGAGCGACCTCGTCATGATCACCCGATCCGACGATCCGCCGTCGCACCCGTTCAAACCGCTCGACATCGTGCACGCGGAAAGCAGCCAGCTCTGGTCGGAGTTATCGGAGCCCTCCTGGTCGCGCCGCAACGCCGCACACATCGAGCTACTGCGCCGAGGCGGCGCAACGCTCCGCGAAGCTCGTGGACGACTAGGTAAGGCTTCCCGCGACGACGCCAGCCGAGCGCATTTGATATGGCTGACCGCGGCCGGAGCCGAGGGCGGCGATCGCATGGTCGACGATCTGGTACCTCTGGCAGACGATGAAGACGCAGATGTGCGCTTGCAGGTGGTGCGCGCGCTGTCGGAGTTCGCGCCCACAGATACTCCGCGGCAGGTTTTCCTCTCGGCCCTGCGCGACGTGGACCCGCAGGTACGGCACGCCGCGTTGCTCGCCTTTTTCCGCCTCGACGGAGTGCCCGACGAAGTTTATGAGGAACCTGTCCGCAGTACCGACAGTTTTCTACGCCAGACGGCCGCCTTGCTCCTCGCCGAGCGGGCCCCGGTCGAGCAGATTGTGGGACTCGGCAACCGTCCCGCCGCAGCGAGCCGGCTGGGAGGGGTGCTCGCCGCGGGGTTCCGTCTCACCGTTCCGCCAGCCGCGCGGGCCATTCCTGGCGGCTTGCCGCTGGCGAGTTTCCCGAGCGACGAGCAATACGTCATCCAATTCGCCGACGCAAGGGTCGATCTGCGTGAGCACGGCCGCATCGGCAACTTCACCGTCGCCGAACATTGGCGGGTGGCGGAACACTCGGCCGAACAGGAGCACCTCTTTGCGTTGTTGCTGGCCAAGCTCGAAGACGCGGATGAGACGGTTCGCTTACAGGCCGCTCATTTCTTGCGGCTGCTGAATGATGTCCGTAGTGACTCGGCGGTCGCGCGGGTCATACAAGAGAACGAGAAAGCCAAGCTCGCGGTCGCTCCGCTCAAGGGGATTGGCCGCGCGTGGATCGCTGGTCCGTTCCGCGATGGTGGGCGAGGTTTGCAAACGGTGCACCCTCCCGAAACGGGGCCGATCGACCTGACCGCCGTGTACGCGGCAGGTGACACAAAGGTCGAATGGAGCGAGTTGGACAACGCTACGCATTGCGACCTGTTCCGCAAGTTCGGCCGCTGTGACGATTCGTCGTTCTATGTCTATTTTCGCTTGGAGACGGTCCGCCGTGAGCCGGTGCGGCTGTTGGTCGGCTCGGACGACGGTGTGAAGGTGTGGCACAACGGACGCGTCGTCTGGTCGCAGGCAGTCGAGCGTTCCGCCTTGCCGCTGGAAGACGTCGTCGCCTTACAGCTCGAGCCGGGAGGCAACGACATACTGGTGCGCGTGCAAAATGTCGCGGGCGAGTCTGGATTCTATTTGCACTATCGCACCCTTGGCGGAGCGGCGGTAAGGTTGCCGGAAAAGCTGGGAGCCGATTCATTAACGCAGCGGCTCAGCGCCGCGGCGGGTAAAAACACGGGAGAGGTTGCCGCCGAGTTTTTGAAGGTCGATTGGGCAGCCGCCGTCGCCGAAGCCGACGCCGGACAGGGCCGGCGGCTCTTTGAAAAGCTGGCCTGCGTCAAGTGCCACGCCACGAGCAACGATGCCGCCACCACCGGTGGACCGAGCCTGGCCGACGCCGGCAAACGATTCACGCTCCCCTACCTGGTCGAATCGGTCTTGCTGCCGAGCAAACAGATTTCGCCCGTGTTTCGGCGGACGTCGATCGAGACCGAAGATGGAAAGACCTTCGCCGGCCTGGTAGTCAGCGAAACGGCCGATGAGATCGAGCTGCTCGAGCAAGACGGCACACGGCGCTCGCTATCGAAGGGCAACATCGCTCAGCGCGAATTGCAGGATATTTCGCCGATGCCCGCCGGCATCGTCAAGACACCTGGCGAGCTGAGCAATCTTCTTGCTTACCTGCTGCGTGGTGAGCCGCAATAATGCCGCGGTCTTGCGCGGCGGACCGTCGCTGGGGCGGCAGGGCTCGACATGACCTGAGACGAATACGACCTTTCCCACGGAACCGCCACTGAGGCTCCAAGGATGATCGAAGGACCGATCGACGGCATACTGGGCACGCGAGCGTCGCTGATGCTCGACGTTGTCTTTCTGGCGATGTTTGCCGTGCTGCCCGTATTGGCCTGGAGCATCTGGCTGGTCAAATGCCGGCGCAACTATGTCTGGCATAAGCGCGTGCAAATCGCACTGAGCGGGGTGTTGCTGTTGACCGTCGCCCTCTTCGAACTGGATATGCGCCTTCACGGCTGGCGGGCGCGGGCCGAGGACTCACCCTTCTACCCCGGCACGGTTCTCACCGTGCTCTATGTGCATCTCTTCTTCGCGGTCTCGACGGCCTGCCTGTGGACGTTGGTATTCGTACAGGCCCTGCGCCGGTTTCCGGTCCCACCGACCCCAGGACCACACAGCGCCAGACATCGCTTGCTTGGTTGGTTCGCCGCGATCGACATGGTGCTGACGGCGATCTCGGGCTGGACTTTCTATCTGATGGCCTTCGTGTGCTGACGCTCCAGCCGGAACGACATGGGCAAATCGGCATTTCACGGCCGATTTTTTTGAGGCCGATCCGGGTTTGTCGGCTGCTCTAAAAAGAATAGGACCGGCAGGACTCGAACCTGCAACCAAGGGATTATGCTTGCCACTTCGGCTTTCGCCGCCCCTTTCGGGTTCGTGGTCTGGACCATACCTTCGCTTTACGCGTCTGCCGTCTGGTCTCTACACCTTCTACTCAAAGCGCCGTTCCAGCAAAGAACCGGCAGCGTGGGGCGACCGGTTGTCGGAAATTCGCTTCGCAGCTTGGCTCGGGATTAGCATGCCTGTCTTACAGGTTTAGCCTTCCCCGAATTTGACAGATTCTACTACCGCCCTCTACTTCAAAAGGCGGCAGCAACCCATTTGGGAAAACCGTGCGAAAACGTTTAGGTTCCCCCGGCTAAGTCCCCTGCTCTGACCATTGAGCTACGGTCCCATCCGAATAGGTTAGGCTGACGATCGACCTGATCGGCCAGCCAGAACGCACGCGTCGCCCGCAAGGCAGCGCCTTTCGGCGTCCGCGCAAGCACCAATGTATCCCGCGCGCGTAGATTTGGCCAGCCGCGGAGCCGCGCCGGGCTCGTTAAGGGTTCGTCTCCGCCGCGACGTGAGATGCACTGCCACGGTCGACACGAAACGGCGTGAGGTCGACTCCGGGATCGGTACCCATCATCAGGCGGCTCATGACGACGGCGGTGGCCGGCGAGAGTTGCAGGCCGTTCCGAAAATGCCCGGTCGCAACGTACGCGTTATCCCACCCGGGCAATTTGCCCAGGTAGGGCAAACGGTCGTGGCTGGCGGGCCGTAAGCCGGCCCAGCATTGCTCGATCGACAGTTCGCCCAGCGGCGGTGCCAGCCAGGTGGCCAATTCGAGTAAGGTTCCGATCGCGCCCGCCGTGGTCCGCTTATCGAAACCGGCGTCTTCCTCGGTCGAACCGACCAGGATGCGGCCGTCGGCGCGCGGCACAAGATATTCCTTGCCGCAATTCACAATCGTACGGAGCACGGGCTGCGGAGACGACAAAAGCACCATCTGCCCGCGCACCGGCCTTACGGGCAACTCGAATCCCAATCGAGCGGCCAGACTCCGCGACCAAGGTCCGCTGGTGATGCACACCTGATGTGCCGCCACCGGCCCGTCCGACGTTAGAGCAGCCGTCACGCGCCCGCCCGCCACTTCAAAGCCCTCGACCGCAACGCCCGAGCGAATATCAACCCCGCGCCGTGCGCAGGCGAGCGCCAGGGCCTTCAAATGCCGTGGATTGCGGACCTGCCCTTCCTCGGGCAACCACCATGCTCCCTTCAATTGATCGCGGGCCTGCGAGGTCGCCATCGCCGGCTCACGTTCGGCCAAGGCGGCCCCGTCCAGAAGCTCACAGCGAACTCCGCGCAAACGCCATTCGGCCGCTTCGTGTTCAAGATCCAACCGGTCGTCCTCGGTCGTGGCCAGGTAGATTGCGCCACATTGTCGAAAGCCGTTGTCGACCCCCGTCTCTTCGCGCAACTGCGCCGACCAGGTCGGATAGAGCTCGCCGCTGAGGCGAAAGAGCTGGGTGTAGGGATCGTGCACGGGGCGAAAGCCCGACGGAACCAAAATGCCGGCACCCGCCCACGAAGCTTCGCGTCCCAGCGGGCCGCGTTCGAGCAGGCACACCCGTGCACCGTGTCCGGCCAGTTCATAAGCCAACGAGAGGCCGACTACGCCGCCACCTACCACGAGAACATCCGACATCGACTCTTGCTTTCTCCAACGGATCGGCAGGCGGCACTCCTTGTGGAAATGCCCAGCGGTTTACGCGACTTTGCCCCATTTTAGCCAAATACGAATAACCGGGTACCGCCCGAGCGCCGAACAACTCTCGTTTGCCGATCGAGACCGATTTACGTCCAATTCGACCTTGCGCCGATTGGCATCACGCGGTATGATCTGCCCCCGCCTTGCCGCTTGGAGTCCGTAACGTGGACCAGCAGTTGCGCCTGATCGACCTTGTACCGCGGAGGCGCGGTGCCTTCGCGCTCCTCTTCTTGGCAGGTCTGGCGGCGGTCGGCGTCTTGGAAACTTGCTACAAGTGGATGTCCGTCTTGGTACCGATGACCACTGATGGCCGCGTGGCAGCTTTCGATCTGGAAGGAGAAGGGAGCCTGGCGGTCTGGTTCTCCTGTGCAACGTTGGAATCGGCGGCACTCGCCGCGTTGGTTGGCTGGGCGATTCGTCGCCGCACACCGGGAGTAAGAGGGCCACACGTCCTGCTTGCGGCCGCCGCGTGTTGGTTGGTGATGAGCATCGATGAATGCGGCAGTCTGCACGAAGCATTCAAAGAAATGATGTCGCGTGGCACGGGCCACCGCCTGCACGGCGACGGCACCATCTGGTGGGTCCTCGCCTACGGCGTCGTGTTATCCGCGCTCGGTTGTCGGCTCGTCTGGGAGCTACGTTCTTCGCCCGCCGCAGCCATCTCCCTGTTCGCAACGGGCGGGTTTTATGCTTTGGCGGTCCTCGCCGAGATGGCGTTCCTGATTCCCAACAAGGGCGAGTCCGAGATCATGCTCGAAGAGGGGTGCGAGATGGTCGGGAACCTCTGCCTCCTGCTAGCGATGGGTTTCTATGCCCGGTTTGCCGCCGTTGCGGCCGACGAGGTCGCCAGCGGGCTGCCGGTGTCCATCTCGTTATCGCGCTCCGATGCAGACCTTCGGCCAGCTCGTGCGGCCTAGTTGGGGCTGCGCGTGGTCAAAAGCTCTTTTGACGACTGCCAGCGGTCGCATCGCGGCCACCGCATAGCCTCTGGCTAGACCGGGCGGCTACAATGGATCACCGCCCGCTTGCGGTTTCGAACCTGTCCGCCCCAACCGAATGACCGTACTCGCCCAGTCCCCAAAATCTCTCAATCTGCCGATTGTCGGCCAGACTCCAGCCCCGCGCCGTGCCGAGCAGCCGCTGCCGACCACCTGGGAGGAGATGCGCTTGCGGGGCTGGGATGACGTCGACATCGTCTTCGTGACGGGTGATGCCTATGTCGATCATCCGAGCTTCGCGATGGCGCTCCTGGGTAGGTTGCTCGAGTCCGAGGGCTTTCGCGTGGCGATTCTGAGCCAGCCCGACTGGCGGTCTTGCGACGCCTGGCGGACTTTCGGCCGACCGCGTCTGTTTTTCGCGGTTAGTGCCGGCAATATGGATTCGATGATCAACCACTACACGGCCAACCGTAAGGTGCGCAACGACGACGCCTACAGCCCGGGTGGCCAGATCGGTCGGCGGCCCGATCGAGCGACGCTCGCCTATTGCCAGCGCGCTCGCGAGGCCTACAAGGGTGTGCCGGTGATCGCGGGCGGGGTCGAGGCGAGCCTGCGGCGGCTGGCGCATTACGACTACTGGAGCGACAAGGTCCGCCGCTCGATCATCCTCGACTGCAAGGCCGACCTGGTGGTATTCGGCATGGGGGAACGGCCGATCGTGGAGATTGCCCACCGATTGGCCCTCGGTGAGACGGTGCGTGATTTGCGCGACGTGCGTGGCGTCGTGTACCGCTTGGGAGCGAGCGAGTCGCCGCCGACCGACAACACGTTGCGGCTGCCCAGCTACGAAGTGGTCGTCGCCGACAAACGGGCCTTCGCGCAACTCACCAAGATCGCCCACAACGAGACCAATCCCCACAACGCCAAGCGGCTCGTGCAGTATCACGACCGGGAAGCGGTTGTGGTCAATCCGCCCGCTTTGCCACTGAGCGAACCCGAGATGGACCGCGTGTATGGTTTGCCGTACACCCGCCGGCCGCATCCCAGCTACGGTAAGCAGCCGATTCCGGCATACGAGGTGGTGAAGGATTCGGTGCAGATCATGCGAGGCTGCTTCGGCGGCTGCACCTTCTGTTCGATCACGGCACACGAAGGCCGCATCATTCAGAGCCGCAGCCAGGAATCGGTGCTCGCCGAAATCCGCACGCGGACCGCCGACCCGAGTTTTTCCGGCGTGGTGAGCGACATCGGCGGCCCAACCGCCAACATGTACCAGATGCGTTGCAGCCGGCCCGAAGTCGAGGCTCGCTGTCGCCGCTTGAGCTGCGTGCACCCCACGATCTGTAAACTACTCGGCACCGACCACGGTCCACTCATCGAACTGATGAAGCGGGCCCGCGAGGAACCGGGGGTCAAAAAGGTGTTCGTCGCCTCCGGTATTCGTATGGACTTGGCCCGCCGCAGTCCGGAATATATGCGCGAGCTGGCGACGCACCATGTGGGCGGCCATCTCAAGGTGGCTCCCGAGCACGTCGATAGCAAGGTGCTCGACCTGATGAAAAAGCCCGGGTGTGAAGATTTTTTGGGGTTCGAGCGCGAGTTCCAAAAGGCCTCGCGCGCGGCTGGCAAAAAGCAGTATCTCGTGCCGTATTTCATCGCCAGCCACCCGGGGAGCGATCTCGACTCGATGATCGAGTTGGCTCTGTTCCTCAAGCGAAATGGCTATCGGCCCGACCAGGTGCAGGATTTCATCCCCAGTCCGTTCGACATCGCCGCCTGCATGTATCACACGGGACTCGACCCATTCACCGGCAAACCGGTGTACATCGCCCAACATTTGCGCGACCGTAAGTTGCAGCGCGCCCTGCTGCAATACTTCAAACCGGAGAACTATTTCGAGGTGCGCCGGGCGCTCGAGCAGGCCGGCCGGCAAGACCTGATCGGCAACGGCTGCGATGCTCTGATCCCGGAGAAACCGCCGAAAGAGGCCCTCGATCGCCGCCGCCGCCGGGCCAACGAAGAACTGAGCGAGCAGTCGGAAGGCGACCACCTTCGCGGGAAAAAAACAGGTTACCGCCCGCACCGCGCGACGCACGGCCGCCGTTCGCGTCGCGGATGATGCCCGCAGCATCCAATCGTTAAGTCACCGCGCCAATACTCGACCCGTGATCAAGACTTGTCGGCCCAGACCCGCGCGACCATGGTCACGACCTCGACCGCCGCGACCATCTCTTCAAGGCAGGTCCATTCCAGCGGCGAATGGGGATTGTGCTCGCCGGTTGATAGGTTCGGTGTGGGCAGACCGAGTTCTGTCAGACGCGAACCATCGGTGCCGCCCCGAATGACCGTACAACGGGGCGCGCGGCCGAGTCGTCGATGGGCCTCTTCGGCGTAGGCCACGGCCCGCGGTTCCTTCGCTAACCCATCCGCCATATTGCGGTATTGCGGCGTGATCGTGATCTCGATCTGGCAGCCGGGCCATGCCGCGAGTGTCTCTTGCTTGGCTTGCTCCAACAGGCGCGCTTGTTCGGCAAGCTTCTTTGTTTCGAAATCACGTAGCAGAACCTTCAGCGAGACCTCGGCAACTCCGCCGTCGATCAGGTATGGGTGCAAGAACCCCTGCCGATCGTCGGTCTGCTCGGGTGAAAGATTGCGCGGCAACCGCGACAGGAATTCGCCCGCCACGCGCACGGCATTGACCATACGGCCTTTGGCGATCGACGGGTGGATGTTGACGCCGCGCACGACGACGGTTGCCAGGTCGGCGGAAAACGTCTCGACGTCGATTTCACCGGCAGCCGATCCGTCGAGCGTATAGCAGACTGTCGCGGCGAGCTTGTCGAGATCGACGTGGTCGACACCGTGGCCGATCTCCTCGTCGCAGGTAAACAGGACACGAACGGGGCCGTGCTCGATCTCCGGGTGCTCCGCCAACCAGGCGACCGCTTCGACGATAACGGCCAAACCCGCCTTATCGTCGGCACCGAGCAACGTAGTGCCGTCGCTCGTGATGATCGTACGTCCAGCCAAGCCGGCCAATTCAGGATTCGCCGCGACGCGGATCACCTTGCCCGTATCGCCCGGTAGCACGATGTCGCGGCCGTCGTAGTGTCGCCATACCTGCGGTTTGACGTTGGCTCCGGTCGTTTCCGGCGAGGTATCGACGTGGGCGTTGAAGGCGATGACCGGCACCGCGCGATCGCACGTGGCAGGCAACGTCGCCATCACGATGCCGAATTCGTTCTGCGCGGCGTCAGCGAGGCCGATCGCCCGCAATTCGTCCAGGAGCATACGGCCCAACTCGAGCTGGCCCGGGGAGCTAGGGTAGCCGCTCCCGCCGTCGCCTGCGGTCGTGTCGACCTTCACATACCGCAGGAATCGTTCGAGCAGCCGGTTTTGGTCGATCATGAATATCCAAAATTAAAGCACGTACTGCACGCTGACCGTCAAAACAGCTCAACGCCGCGTGTTTTTCTTTTCGCTGGCCGCTCGCGCCACGGATTCGATGGCGATGGCGGCCACCGCCGAGCCGTAATCGAGATCGATATTTTCCATCGTGTCGTGCGTGTCGTGATAGCCCTTGCGGTTGATGTCGTAGTTTTCCATGAACAGCACGACCGGCACGCCGGCGTCGGAAAAGATCTGCCCGTCGGTGTTGTAGAGCGTGCTGCGCGGATCGATCGTGGGACGCACTTCGCCATAAAGATGAGGATGCCGCGCGACGTCGGGAATCGTCTTGCCGTCGGCGCTGCGGCGGCCGCGCTTGGCATTGCGCCGCTCGGGCCGTGCATTCCATTTCCCTCGCTGCGCGTTCCAGGCGCGATTAGCCAGGTGCGCCTGGTAGGCCAGCCACATCGATTCGCGGCTCGTGCCCGGGCAAAGCTGAAACACGTCGCGATCGCGGTCATTGTTGTGGGCCACCATGTCGAGCACGTAGACTCCCTCGACGCGTGTTCCGCCCAATTTGCGGCGGCGCCCGTTCTCTAGGTGGAGCTCCAGCGTGCCTTCGACGACACGTTGACAAAGATGGCGGGCACCGAGGCAGTCGGCGGGAAACTCCTCGCCGGTGAGGTGCACCAACCAGATATCGCATTCGAGCTGGCCGGCCCGACTGAGATCGAGGAAGATCGGCGCACCGAGCATCAGCGCGGCGGTGGCCGAATGGTTGTCGTCGGCACCGGCGGCCGAGAGACGCGGACCGTGCTTGCCCGCCGGGTAGCCATAGACGTCTTCCATGTAGGCCGTGTCGTAATGGTCGGCCATGATAATGGCCCGTTTCCGATTGCGGCCGGGAATGACCACCACCAGATCGCGCTCGTAGAGCGTCTGCTGCTGGTTGTGCAGCCAGCCGCCCATCCAGTTGAAGTCGAAATCGGTGCGCCATTGAAACGGCAGCTCGCCCGCGAGTGCCTTGCCGGCGAGCTGCTTGCGCGCGATCAAACGCCGGTAGTAATCGAGCAGGTAATCGCCGAGCTGGTCGAGGTCGCGGTGGTCGTGCTGCAAATGCGGCTGCGTTTTGCGGTCGAGCACGCAGTCGGCGTTGTCTTTGTTGATATATTTACCGGTCGCCAGATTCGAGATGGTTCGCCAATAAGCGGTCTCGAACGACCGCCGCGCCGTCTGCCCAAACGTCAGCGCAGCGGGCTCCTCTCCCGTCTCGTCTGCCAGACAGGCCCGTAGCGTATCCGTCAGGGCAGCGCCGGCCGCAGGGTCGCTGGCACGGCCGGTGAGCGAATCGAGCCACGCGTCGATCGTCTCTTCCTTGGGCAAGGTCAGCAATTGCCGCGCGAAGCTGCGCGGGAGCGGTCGCCTGCCGAGCAACTCCCAGGCGTCGAGCAGCTTCCGCACGTTGACCGTCGTGACGCGGTAATGGTGATCGTGATTGTGAGCGAAGAGTGTGATCGCCTGGCGGTGAGGTTCTCGGGCCATGAGCCTCGGCCAAAGTTCCACCGGTTTCGCCAAACGCGGCCGCTCCGCATCGTAGGCAGTGAGATAACCGAGCGGAACATCGGTGAGAGTCACCGGCTTGTCGTCGTCGGCTAAATACGCCACCAGCGGCCGATGCCAATAGACTTCGTGCCGCCCGACCCGCATCGCCGGATAGAGGAAGCGGTAACCGAACAGCCCGCCCTCCGCCAGCGCCTCGGCAGCGCGGACCAGTTCCTCGCGCGCGGCATGTGGACCATCGACGAGCAAATGCTGGTCTTGCGTCCAAACCTGCGCATTACGCCCCATCGGCTTGCCATACAGGCCGATGTCGTCGGCCGCCGCGCTGAAGAGGACGTGCGCGACCTTGTCTTCTTGCTGCGTGACGGCCAGTTCGTCTTCGTGCCGGTGGACCTTCGCCCAGCGATGCGTGCGCCGAAAATGATTTCGCAGCGGCCCATGTACCTTGGGCTCGGGCGAACCGGGCCGCCGCTCATGCATCCAACCTGATTGCGGCACACGAATGCCTCGGGGCGCTTCATGCCTGTCGAAGAGGTGCAAGAGTGGAATCTGTATGGCCAGCGGCAACTCGTCGGCCAGCGACAAGTAACCGCACGCTCCCCAGAAGACGAGGCTGCCGGGAAAGGGGAGCAGATGCAGGTCACCCGACAAGTAGGCTTGCCGCACCTTCGCCGGCAGATGCTGAAACGGCTGGAAGGTCAAGAGGAAACGCACACCGCGCAGCGACTGCCGCGGCGACCACATCAACGATTCTGTCCAGCGTGGGAGCGGCTCCTCGCGCCAGGTCGCTACGGGTTGCTCGTCAGACGGCTCGAGGATGCGGAAGCCGACACGCTTCAGTGCGGTCGCGTCGGCCGCCGATTCACCGTAGGCGCCACCGAGCAAACGGCAGAAAAAGTCCACCGCCGTCGCTTCGGGGAGTTCTCGGCGCGGCGCGGTAAAGAAACCTCGCCAGAAGGCCCGCGCGGGGCCTTGTTCGCTACCGCCGAACAGGGTCCAGCGCACGCGGCCCTTGTCGTCTTGCGTGCGCGCGAGCGCCAACGGCATGACGACAACGTACCGCTCGTGCGCGGGAGCGCCCCGATCGAGCAGTGGCTGCGGCCAATACGGGTTGTCGAGCAGCTTGTTGTGGGCAATGCCGTGGGCCGATTCACAACGGCCGAGGTGCCGCATGGTCTTTAGCACGTGCTCGGCCAGGCATTCGAGGCCGGGCGCGAGCTCGAACGCCTGCTCATATTCGGTCACATGCCAACCCCAAACGTCGGCCTCGTCGAAGAGGAGCGGATCGACCGTGCGACCATAGGCCTTCTGGCCGAGGCGCGGCGGCGGCATGAACTCCGAATAGGCCGCGATCGGATAACTATCCGGCCCTGTATACCATGGGTGGCCGGCGACGAGCTGTTTCCATCCTTGCTCGGGCATGATGCTTTGTTATTTACGCACTTGCTGGAAGTAGTTGGCGCCCTTCTTGTTCGCCGTCACGACGTCGAGCAGCCCATCGCCGTCGACATCGGCCACTTGGAACTGTGTGCCGACGCCGCTGTCATGGTCGAACTGATGCGGCGTCCAGGTCGGCTTGCCGTCCTGCCGAGAGAATTCGAACCAGTACATCACCGCCGGCGCGTTGGGGTCGATATCGCCGTTCGGTCCGTGGGCCCACCAGCGTTTGCCCGTGACAAAGTCGGGCATACCATCGCCGTTGATGTCGGCCATCTCCAGCGCGTGGGTCTGTGAAAAACTCTTGTCGATCTCATGCGTTTGGAAACCATTTGGCGTCTGCTCATGCCACCACATACCGACTTCGTGGGCGGCCGAAGTGAGTACATCGTTGTCCCCGTCGCCGTCGAAGTCGTAAACGTACATCTGGGCGCAGTTGTTGCCGAGCTTCGCCGGATGGAATACCCACTCGCCGGTGGAAGCGGTGCCCGGCGATTCCCACCAGCCGTCTTTCACCAACACGTCGTTGCGGCCGTCGCCGTTGAGGTCGCCGACACCGAGCCCGTGAGTATATTTCGTCGTGCAAGGTGCTGCGGCCGTGGAAATCGCGTGAATCGACCACGGCGCGTCGGCGCTCGATGCTCGAGAGATGACGCCCATTCGACGCTGCGGCCCCTCGACATCGTTCGGGTCGGGCGAGAAGGCGCAAACGAGGTCGCGGCGGCCGTCGCCGTCGACATCGAGATACGTCGGGCTCTCGTTGTTGGTCACCGGCGTGACCACGTGCCGCTTCCAAGCGCCTTCGGCGGTTCGTGGATTCTCAAACCACCAGGTCTGCTGACCTGGGAAGTCGACGACGATCAGATCGGTCCAGCCATCGCCATTCAGGTCGTCGGCGAAATTGCAAAAGCTGTGGCTATAGCCATGTGGATCGTACTCTTCGGCCTTCTCGGCAATGAGGTGCAACTTCCAATCGGGCGCGGCATAGTAAACGCTGCCGGCCGAGATATCGAGCCGGCCGTCATGGTTGAAGTCGCCCACGGCGGTCCCTTCGCTGCGGAAGGTCGTGTCGAGCTGCGTGCGCTTAAAAGTGATCTCCGGCTTCGCGGGTTCCGCGGCGATGGCGGAACCTGTCACGGGAATGAATGCCGACAGCGACAGGAGCAAAGCTGTCCGTGGCGAGAGCGATTTCATGGGCGCACCTTTTTCCTGGATGTAGATTCGCTGGGCCTCGGCCCAAGTCTAATCTGCCGCCCGCGGCGGCGAAACTCCCAGAGATTGGCAGGTTTCGGAAAGCTGCCGCCACGTCGTGTCGTCGAGTTCGATGCCTTCGGCCAGCTTGCGCTGGCGAGACAATGCCTCGACTTCTCCGGGGACGAGTACCTTACCGTCGGGCGCGATCGGCCGGGCACTCTTGACGTAGTCGATGAACCGCTCGACCTCGGCCCGAAAAACATCACTTTCGGCGAAACGATTCGGGTCGACGTAGATCGAGAGCATGCCGTTGGAGAGCCGCGTGACTCCGGGGGCCGTGCAACCGCCACCCGTCAAGGCACCCCCCAGCACTTCCGCGAGAACCCCCAGCGCGTAGCCCTTATGGGCTCCGAAGGGAAGGATGGCACCGGGGGGCGACCCGTAAAAAATCTGCGGATCGTCGATCGGCTTGCCATCGGCGTCGATGATCGACCCAGCCGGCACGCGCTTGCCGCTATTGAGCGCAACGCGAATCTTTCCTTCGGCGATGGCCGAGGTGGAAATATCGACAATGAGTGGCCAAGTGCCGGCCCGCGGCACGCCTGCGGCGATCGGGTTCGCGGACAACCGGCGGTCGATCGCGCCGAAGGGCGCCATCAGATTGCCCGCCCCGCTGGTGTTCACAAAGTGTAGCGAGATCAGGTTGGCTTCGGCGGCCAAGCTCGGCCAGTCGCCGATGCGTCCCAAGTGACCGCAGTTCCGCAGCGCGATGACTGCAACGCCGCCCGATCGCGTCTTCTCGATGCCCATCTTGACGGCTGACTCGCCGATGGTCTGCCCCAGGCCGAAATGACCGTCGAGCACGGCCAGGCAGCCGCTTTCGAGCACCACGGTCGGCGTTTGATTCGCCAGCACCTTACCGGACCGAAGCCACTCGACGTAGCTCGCCACGCGGATGACCCCGTGTGAGTCATGGCCGACCAGATTCGCCTCGACCAAATAATGTGCGACGCGTTGGGCTTCGGGTGGCAAGCAGCCGGCGGCGACAAAGACCTCGCGGACGGTTTGTTTCAAGGGCTCGGCAACGACTCGGGGCATGGCAGGCAGACCGGGAGAGGGAAAGGACTCGGATCGACGCCAACAATTTAGCCGACGTGTCCGCCGCAATCGAGGGGACGGAGTGCCGCAAACGATACCGGCCGATAAGCCGCGATTTCCGGCGATCGACTAGCGGCCGTTGTCGGCAAACGCCTTTCGCAGTTCGTCGATGTGGCGTGGGCAGGCCTCGCGGGGATCTTCCTTCTCTTCGTACTCGAGAACGATGTAGCCACGATAGCCGGTACCGGCCAGCATGGTCGCCAGCCGGCGATAATCGGCCGGCTCTTGCTTGCCGCCCCCCGGATTCATCGAAACCTTCACCTGCACATTCACCGCATAGGGAGCAATGCGCGCCAGTTCGGCGTAGGGATCGGCTGAGTGGAAATTGCCCGTATCGACGTTGACGCCGAACCACTCACTCTTCACGTCTTCGACCAGCCGCAGCAGACCGTCAGCCGTAGCGGTCAGCCCTCCATGGTTTTCGAGCGCCAGAAAGATCCCATGCTGTCCCGCGTAGGCACAGCACTGCTCGATCGCTTCGACGGCGAGTCGATGAGCGTCGGCTTCCGACTGACCGGGCTTGGCCTGTCCCGAGAAGATGCGAATCACCGGCGCGCCGAGTAGTTCCGCGCGATCGACCCATTGCTTCACGAACTGAATCTGTTTGTTTCGCGCTTCGCCGGGGGGGTGGCAGAAGTCGTTGCCGACGGCCGTGCCGGAGATGTCGAGTCCGAGCCGAAACGTTTGCTCTTTGAGTCGACGCAGATAGTCCGGCGTCGGGTCCGGCGGAAAATAGTAGGAGGTGAGTTCGGTTCCCTCCAGTCCCATCTTGGCGCAGTCATCGATGAAGTCGGCGAGTGTCAGAGTGGGCGATTCACCGATCAGCAGGTCGCGATAGCTGTAGGCCGCCAGACTGAATTTGAATTTAGGTTTGCCCGTGCGGCGGATCGGATCGATGGCTCTTGCAGGGTGCGCCGCCAGAAGGCCGACCGTTGCGGCACCTCCGGCCAACAGGAATTGTCTCCGAGAGGCGGACGATACCATGCGACCAAACTCCTAGCGACAGGGAGTCATGCGGCAACCTGGGCGGCGAGTTCCGCTCGGTGGGCGGGGCGTGGCACCCATCGCCGCAGGATTTCGGGAGAAACGAAGGCCAGGCTGCCCACGATCATTACGGCCGCCAAGGGTAGGTTGCCGACAATGGGTGCCAGCAAAATCCACATCACGGCATTGAGGACGAGCATCAGCGGTCGAGCCAAACGATTCCAGATCAGAATCGGCATCAGCGATTGCCAAAACAGGACAGCATACGTCCAGGCGTTGATCAGCAACGGCACTCGATGCAAACCGGTCAGGTCAACCAGGCGCGACTCCGCCCGGGCGATCAACCACCAGATGCCCAACCCGCTCCACCAGACCTCGTTGCCCACCTTACCTACCGCCATCATGGCGTAAATCAGGGTCAGATGCACCTGGATCAGGCGGACGGCCAACGTCGCCCACGGGCTTGTGACGACGGCGTCGGGTTCGCCTTCGTGCAGGCTCTGCCGTTTGGCTGCGAGCCAGGCGTCGAGCGAGCAGGCGTTGCCCGACGGACCGATGCAAAGATAGAAAATCAACATGGCCACGATCGGTTCGGTGCCCGAGGTCAGCATCGGTCCGCGGTGCAGATACGACAGGAAGACGACGAGCGCCCCGACGGCCGTAATCCGCGTGTAAAAACCCAAGGTGAACAGGACGAGCACGCCGAGACCGAGGAAATGCACGGCCGTCAACGCCTTGCCGTCTTGGATCCGGTCGAGGTACGAAAAACGAAACTCGCGCGGCATCGCCTCGCGTACCTGTGGCGGCACCGTCTGCAAGTCGTTGTTGGTCGGTTCCACGAGGTCGCGTAGCGCTTGGACCGGCAACAGGCCCTGCGGGCCGAAATAGCGGTTCAGATCGGGCGTCAAGGACGCGATGAGGTAGACGGCGATCGCCCCAATGGCTACGCGCATTACCCCCAGCGGCATCGGGTCGCTGGGCATGA
This sequence comes from Pirellulales bacterium, assembly GCA_035547915.1. Classification (GTDB taxonomy): domain Bacteria; phylum Planctomycetota; class Planctomycetia; order Pirellulales; family JAICIG01; genus DASSFG01. The sequence continues at coordinate 55,042 of DASZTS010000015.1, forward strand.
ACCAAAAACGGTTCCAGCCTCGCCCCGTTTCGGTGACCAGCGTTTCCAGATAACTTGTCTGCACCCGCGTCATGGTTGACTCTTCTCGACGGCCGCCGGCGCCACGTCGGCAGCGGTTTCGGTTTTCAAAAGTTGAACTTTGTTGCCGATGACGAGGATGCGGGCCTCGTAAAGCCGGGTGTAACGGCTCTCGTCGTAAGGGTCTCGTTGGGTCGGATCGCTCGACGACATACTTTCTATCGGCTGCAAGAAGTGTCGCCGGCAGCGGATAGTACCGCCCTTCGCCGAGTAAGTGCTCACGAAATGTGCGGCCAACGCCTGCGGCAGAATGCTCTCGACGGCGCGGAAGCTTTCGCCCGTAAGATCGCCGAACGTTTCGGCGAGCCGCTCGTCACGACGCCAACGCTGACGCGGCCAAAGATCATTCGAAGGCAGGGCGAACGTCTCCTTTGATCCGTCGGCCAGGTTCAACTCCACCTCGACCGCCATGTCCGTGTCTTCCTGCGTGGCGGACGTCAGGCCATACAAGGGCACGTACGACTGATCCATCGCCAGGAATTGCAGGTAGGGCTTGATGAGCGGCACCTGGTTCCGCAAGCGCATGGCCAGGGTGGAAGGGTACCAGTTCGACAACACGGCGACGCCGAGCGCGAACAAGTGGATGAAGATCACGAAGCTGATCAGCCCGCGCAACCACTCGGGAGGCAGATGCTGATCTGAGCCGCCCGCGCGAAACGGAGAAGGGGACTGTTGCATGCTCTTAGCTTAGCTTGCGCTCGCGGTGACTACAAAAAAAGCCGGGTCTCCAAATTGTGGAGACCCGGCTCAAACTTATCGAAGCGTCGATCCGCCAACAGGGCTTGGCAGATCAGCTTGTCATACAAAACTGGGTCTGATTCCGAAACCGCTACTAGCGACGGAAGCTGACCAAACGAGCACGGCCACGCTCGAGCTTGGCCGAGGGGGCAGCCGGAGCCGGAGCTTCGGGAGCCGGGGGGGCAGCGCCAGCGTCAGCCGGAGCACCCGGGGCGCCACCGCAGCCACAGCAGCTAGGGGGCGGGGGGCACGGCGTGCCACAGCAGGCCGGCGGACACGCCGGGGCGCCGCAGCAACCACAGCAGCCACGGTTACGACGATGGTGGTGACGACGACCGCCGCAACCACAGCAAGCGGGAGCGCCACCACAACCACCACAATCACAACCGACCGACCCACCCGAGCAGCCACAGCAACCATGGCCAGCCAAGGCCTTGCTATCGCCCCCGATCAGGGCGATGCCGACCACCGCGAAGAAAATCGCGATGCCAAACAACAGAGCACGATTCATCCTTAGTTCCTCCAACAAACAGGTACCGTACCTAGAGACTCAAAACACGAGGCCGTCTTACGATCGTCGAAACCCCCTCCTGACGGCCGTCAAAGGGGAGGGGCCTTTTGTTCTCTTGTGCTTGGCCTCAAATCCGCGAATCCGCCCTGTAGTAGCCTTTAACGATTACACAGATTGGAGGCGAATGCACACGCTAGGTTGACTAGGGTAACACGAGCGAAATCGTTGTCAAGCGTTAAACGAGGCAAGATTCCAGTGCTTAGACAATCGTTTTGGATTGCGTAATCTGCGTAAAGTTAGTCCATCGGGGCCAACGACGCAAGTCTCGCCCCAATGCGCGCAAAAAAAGAGCCCGATTGCTCGGGCTCTTTCTGAGTGACGCGACTAACCCCTTGCTACTAAAAGACTTTATTTGCTTCGCGTGGGCCGGGTCGGACGCACGGCATGACGCTCGTCACCCTTCGACACAGCAGCGGTCTCGTCGGCGTCTTGGTCCGTGGTTCCATCGTCTGGTTCCTCAGCGACCGCTTCGCGCGCCCGGCGCTCCATCTCTGCCTCGGCCAACTGCTGCTTACGCTGCATGTCCTCGGGGTTCTCAAAATCGAGCAAGAGGGGCTCTTGGTCTGGGAAGATCTTGGTGGCCATGCCGCCGATACGCCACCCTTCCTCTTCCCGCCGCAATACCCACAGGATTTCGTCGGTGCGTTCCTGGCCATCGTCATCGATGTCGGTCCAGGTCGACATAACGTGGGCCACGTCGCCGGCGCCCTCTTCCGGCAGCTCGACCTCTCCCACCGTGAACGACGCCGATTCGCTCCCCATCGGGGCCACGGCCATGTTCAGTTCGCCCGTCTTCTGCCGAGCGAGCGGGGTGAGCAACTCGTTGGATACCGTCTCGTCGCCCGACTTAATCGCATTCAAGAAGTCGCGGACGACATTCGCCGCCTCGCCCGGGTTTGCTTGGGTGTCGTCGTCGTCCTTGGCGGCGGTCGTCTCGGTCGCCGGTTTCTCGGCTACCGATCCGTCGTTCGATTGTCCGCAGCCCACGAGACTTGGGCACAAACCGGCAACTGCGAGCAAGGCTCCGAAACAATACTTTGAGCGGCGGCGCATCCGTGCGACTCCTTTGCAGACCGTAACGGTGATTGAATGGGTGGCGGAGTTTGTCAGGAAGGCCCATCGGAGTCAAGAGAAGCCGGCTTCGACCGGACAATCCCACAATCCCTTCCACCGCCCATACAACGGTGGGCTCTCAGCGAATAAGTCGAGCCGCCGCCTGACGATCGGGCAGCAGCCCGAGTCCGACCGCGGCCACGAGCGCGGCACCAAACGCGGCCTCCTCGGCATGCCGGCATAACCGCATCGGCATCCCGAATGCCCGGGAAACGATGTCACAAAACACGCCATTTTGCCGCAAACCGTTGCCGGCTCCGACGAGCCGCGAGCGCCCGGCGCCAAGCGCAGCGACGATCTCCTGGTATCCCCCCTCGAAGACGGCTCCCATCCCTTCTAACAAAGCGCGCGTGACGTGCCCCGGTGTAAAGTTATCGATGGAGATGCCGGTGAACCTCCCTCTGAGGTCGGGCTGCTGGCGGGTGCCGGTGAAGAGCGGTTCGCACCGCAGGCCGGCGGCACCTGGCGGCACGGCAGCGGCGAGTCGATTCATTACGTCATAGAGCTGTGCCTCGGGCAATGTCTGCCCAAAGGCTTGGCAGGTTTGCTGAAAGAACCGCTCCAGAACAGCATAGGTCCGGCCCCCGCAAAGGCCGGCGTTCACGATCAAGTACCCGCCCGGGAACGGGCGTGTCTCCAGGTTCCTGCTGTAGAGGAACCGATCGGACCACGCGGTCACCTGGCCCCCCGTGCCGACGTTGACCAGAACGGTATCGGGCAGGTCGGCAACACTGCCGTAAACGCTCGCCTGGTTGTCTCCCAATCCGACGCAAACCGGCAGACCGGCGACCAAGCCCGTCTTGGCGGCCCACGAACTGTGCAACGATCCCTGGCGCTCGCCGGCCCGGCCCACCGACGGAAATAACGTACTGGAGAGGCCCAGCGCCTCGATCGTCCGTTCGTCCCAGGCGCTCGCTCGCACGTCGAACAATCCGCTGCTCGCGGCCGAGGTAGGATCGGTCAGCGGGGCAGTGCGGGTCATGACGGCAGCCAGAAAGTCGACGAGAAAGCAAGCCCGTGCCCGTCGCGGCAGCATATCCTGGTGCGCGAGCCAGTAGAGCGTCGCTCCCATGTAGCCGGATGACAATGTGCAGCCCGCCCGCTCGCGTGCCTCGTCGCCAACGCGCGAGCGGATCTCGTTGAGCCAGATCACGCCCGTATGTGGTTTGGTCTCTTCCGCACGTCGATCCTGCCAATTGATGAGCGGCCCGAGCGGGGTGAACTCATCGTCGATCAGCACCGCTCCGTGTTGTTGCCCCGTCAGCCCAATGCCCGCGACTTCGCCAACTCGTCGGCCTAGCGCGTGGGCCAATGTGCGCAACGCCTGCTTGGCCGCTGCCGCGATACGGTTGGCATCCCATTCCGATCGGCCACGAGCTTTATGCTCCGAGCTGGTTATTTCTGCATCGTTCGCCACGGTCTGGCGAGCGACGATGTCGCCACTGCTGACGTCTACGGCAAGGGCCGTGATCGTGGTCGTTCCAAGATCGAGTGCAAGGGATAGGGGCATCCGGTTCGCCTCGGATTTGCTGCTGGAAATGGCGTCATTTATAGCCGAAGGCCGTCGACTTTTTGCCGGAATGTGGTCCTTGAGAAGCCGCGATGCTTGGCACAGACCGGAGACAATTCATCTTCTGTGCGTTTTTTCTGGAGGAATGGGAAGATTCGGCCGATTATTCCTGTCGCGTAGATTTTACCGGCACTTCGGGCGTGCCGCTCCCAGATCGTCACCCTCGAGAGCGGAACAGTCGTGTTTTGCCTACCCACTGCGCGCAGGCATCACGAGGCGGTACCGAAGTGCCTCGTCGTCGCCGCGCTTGTCGTCTCCGTAGCCTTCACCAGCTTGGGTTGGTGCGAGGACCGCTCTCCTAGTGCCTTCGAGGCCATCGAGCTTTCCCAAACCGCCGCCAACGATGTAGCTCCTCTTGTCGAGCGCGCCCTATCGTTGCAGGGAGAATCGGCCGAGTTGATCGTCGACGCCTCCCATAACCGGCTCTTGGTGCGAGGCCCGGCACAAGTCCAACGGCGCGTGCGCGAGTTGGTAAAGACCTTCGATCATCGGCCAGCGGCGGGAAAAGTCGTCAGGGCGAATGTCGAAATGCAGCCCACAGCCAATGTTCGCACGTCGTATTCCGCGGCAGTCGATACACGTCCGCCGACCAGCCGTGCGGCCCCCGCCCAAGCCCCGCCAGGCAAATCGGGACTCCGTCAGGCGGCAAAAACCAAGCCCGCGCGACGGCCAAAGGAGGATGCCACACCGTGGCCCTACCATGAAGTGCAAAAACTCGTGGCCCGTCCCGCCGACTCGGGTGCCCAAACGGTCGTCGAGACGATGAGCGTGCCGCTCAAGCATATCGACGCCGGCAAACTGCCCGAGCGGCTGAAAATCCTGCTCGGCAACCGGCTATCGCCCTTGGTCACGACCAGCGAAAACGTTACCAGCTTCATCGTACAGTTGCCTGGCCACACGCCGCTGGAAATCCACGTCGAAAAGGACGCTGGTCGGGTCGTGCTCCGCGGTCCAGAAGAGTCGGCACGCCATTGTGCGCGGCTGCTCGAAGCCCTCGACGCCGAGCCCGTGGCGACGGCCAGTCGCACGCGGGTTGTATCGCTGCGCGGTCCCAGTTCGCCGTACGTGCAGAAGGCGCTCGCCGCCGTGGCAACCTCAGGTGGCGGCCGCGTTCAGCGCGCTCCCCCCGCGTCGCTCATGGCCAGGATCTTTAAGACCCGCCAACTCGACAACGATGCAGGCGGCGCCGACCAAGCACAGCAACCGGCCGACGCGCCCCAGACAGAAGATCTCATGCCCGACGAAACCATGCCCCCCGAAGAGGAAGACGAGCACGGGGCTCTGTCGGGCGACGTCGAGATCGAGCAGATACCCGACCTGGGCGCCATCATCGTCCGTGGCAGTCAGCGCGACGTCGAACGGGTGATGAAGATCATCGAAGAGATCGAGCGGCTGAGCGCCGAGACCGAGCCGTCGATCGTGGTCTATCCGCTGAAACACATCGCCAGCGAGGCGATGGCCGACGTGGTCGAGCCGCTGTATGACGATGAATTGGCCCCGCGACAGGGTCGCGTCGATATCACTCCTCTGATCCATCCAAACGCCTTGTTGCTGATCGGCCGTGCCGAGAGCGTCAAGGCGGTGACCGACCTCATCGTGCGGCTCGATCAGCCCGGCGGGCCCACCAGCCAATTCGAGGTCTTTCGGCTGCGGCATGCCACGGCGCAGGTCGCGGCTACGACACTGAACCAAACGTTCGGCACGTTCAACACGGGGCTTGGGGTGCGGTTGCGGGTAACGGCCGACGCGCGCACCAATGCCCTGATCGTGCAGGCCGGTCCGCGCGATCTGCTCGAAGTTCGCAAACTGCTCAAGCAACTGGACACGCCGGGCAGCGCCGCCGTCAGCGAATTGCGGTTGTTCCGTCTGCGCTACGCCTCGGCGGCCGAAGTGGCCGCCATGTTGACTGCCGCGGTGCAAACCGGCCCCCAGCAACAACAGAATGCGCAGGGGGGACAGGCTCAACAGGCCGGCGGACAACAGCGCGGTCAGGGAGGCCAGCAGCAGGTCCAACAGCAACAGCCCGTGCAGGGGCAACAGCCAGCACAGGGACAACAACCGCCGGCGCAACCCGCGGGCCAACAGGCCGCGGCGCAGGAAACCAAGTCGGTCATGCTGCGTCTGTTGACCGTCGACCAGCAAGGGCGGAAGCAACTCAGCGTCGGCCATCTCGGCGACATACGCATTTCGGCCGATGTCAAATCGAACACGGTCGTCGTTTCGGCCCCGGCCGAAAGTCTCGACCTGATCGCGGCGCTGATTTCGCAACTCGACGTGGCCAACGCAGTGCCGGCCCAGATCAAGGTGTTCACCCTGACCAACGGCGATGCCACCAACATGGTGACCATGCTCGAAGATCTGTTTCAGATCAGTGGCACGAGCGTCGCCGTCAATGGGCCACAGCAGGGACAAGGGCCGCAGATTACGGCGAGCGAGGAAGGCGGCGTCGTTCCGCTGCGGTTCTCGGTCGATGCCCGTACGAACAGCATCATCGCCTCCGGCTCGTCGTCCGACCTGACGGTGGTGGAAGCCATTCTGCTGCGGCTCGACGACAGCGACGTGCGCGAGCGGCGCACCATCGTCTATAAGCTCAAGAACGCACCGGCGCTCGACGTGGCGGTGGCCATCAACGAATACTTGCAGAAAGAGCGGCAGACGCAGCAGACCGCACCCGGATTGCTCAGTCCGTTCGAGAAAATCGAGCGCGAAGTCGTCGTGGTGCCCGAGTTGGTCACGAATAGCCTCATCGTCAGCGCTACGCCGCGATTCTTCGACGAGATTTCCAAAATCGTCGAGCAACTCGACGCACGGTCGCCCATGGTGATGATCCAGGTGCTGATCGCCGAGGTGACACTCACCAACACCGACGAGTTTGGCGTCGAACTCGGCTTGCAGAATTCGATCATGTTCGACCGCAGCCTGCTGAGCGGTTTCCAGTTGATCCAGACATCGACCCAACAGGCCAATCCGGGTGGCGGTACGATTACGGCCACCAACCAGCAGATCGTCGGTGCTAACAATACGCCGGGCTATGACTTCAACAACCCGACATTGCAGGGGGCTGTGCCCGCGACGGGCTCCACGGCCACCCAGGGCACCTTTGGCATCGGTTTGCCCAACAGCGGTAGCACCACCTCGCTCAATACAGCCAGCCAGCTAGGATCGCAAGCTCTCTCCAATTTCGGTCTGGGCCGCACCAACAGCACGCTCGGCTATGGCGGCCTGGTGCTGAGCCTGTCGAGCGACACCGTCAACTTCCTGTTGCGGGCACTGCGCGAGCGCGACCGGCTCGACGTGCTCAGCCGACCCCAGATCATGACGCTCGACAATCAGCCGGCCTACATCGTGGTCGGTCAGCGTGTGCCCTTGTTGGGCAGTTCGACGATCGGCATCACCGGAGCGACGACGGGCGTTACTTACACGCCCGTGGGTCTGATCGTGGCTGTGACGCCCCGTATCACGCCCGACAACCTGGTCGTTATGGAAATCGATGCCGAGAAATCGCTGCTGGGGCCGATCGCGCAAGGCATACCGGTGGGCTTCGGTGCATTGGGCCAGGTGTTGCGTCAACCCGTCATCAACCTGACGCAGGCCCAAACGACGATCAGCGCCATGGACGGACAGACGGTCGTGTTCGGCGGCATGATCAGCCAGAGCAGCCAAGTGATCCAGCGGCGCGTGCCGGGGCTGTCCGAGATACCGATCCTCGGCCGGTTGTTCCGCTACGACTACCAGAACGGCAACAAGTCTGAGTTGCTGATCATCATGACGCCTCACATCATCCGCAATCAGGCCGACGCGGAACGCGTGAAGCGGGCCGAGGCCGGACGCATCAGTTGGTGCCTGGCCGACGTGGCCAAGGTACATGGTGACGGCGGCCTGCGGAACCGGCACGACGAATGGCTCGATAAAGAAATCCCCACGATTTACCCGGACATGGACCCGACGGGGAACGTCGCCCCCGGGACCGAACAGGTGCCCACGCCGATCGGTGAGCCGACGCGTGGCGGCGCACCGGGCCCACGCCTACGTATGCCCATGCCGCCAGGTCCTCCGGGTCGCCCCATGTCCGCCGCACCTCCGGCGCGGGCTCTCCAGCCGCAAAGACCAGCGGCCATGAACGGGCCGAATGTTGCCGCCCGCAACGCAATGCCCAGCCGGCCCGCGATAACTGGACCGAGCCTCGCCAGCCGCCCCGCCGTGGCGCCGCAGAACCCGGCGCCGCCGGTGAGCCATCGGCGGCAGGTTCCCAGAAACGATTTACAGCATCTGCAATACGAATCGCCGCCGAACGAGTCGGCGGCGCCGATCAATTCGGGCGTAATACGTCCCGCTCCCGTCGCCGGCCCGCCCGCGGAATGACAGAACGAGCCATCATGAAAGCACTCCACCGATTCCCATCTTCGCTGCCGTGCGCGCTCGCTGCTTCCCTATTCTTTCTGACGGCCACGGGCTGCTCCTCGTTCAATCTCGAGAAGTACATTCCAAGCCTTACGGGCCGAACCGGCGAATTTCGCAGGCCGCTCAAAGTCGTGGCGTTCTGGACCGACACGGTTCGCACCGCCGAAGGGCAACCGGCCATGCGTGGATTCGGCGGCCGCTTGATGTTCTACGATAATCAGCGCGGGAAGTCGGTGAAGGTCGCCGGCAACCTGGTGATCTATGGATTCGACGAATCCCGCGTCGACCAAGAGAACCCTCGCCCCGATCGGAAGTTCGTTTTCACGCAAGAACAGTTCGCCAAGCACTACAGCAAGTCGGAATTGGGGCCCTCTTACAGCTTCTGGATACCCTGGGATCGCGTCGGCGGTCCGACCCAGGAAGTCAGCCTGATCTGCCGCTTCACTCCCGTCGAAGGCGGAGCGGTGGTCAGCGAGCAAGTCAAACAGTTGCTGCCGGGCATCGAACCCGTTGCCGTGTCGAAGGCCGAGCCGGTGGCCACGCCCGTGAAACTCGTGCAGTATCAAGAGACCTTGCAACAGGCTGCCGCGCGACGCATGAACACGACAACCATCGAGTTAAATGGTCCGCCCGATCGCCGTCTGCCCACGGCCCAGATTCGTCCACGGACGAACTGGCCGTCAGCGGTCCCGGGCAGCATGATGGGCGATCCGAATGCGATCCCCGCGGGTGCGAATGTATATGGACTGCCGCCCGGTGGCATGATCGCACCGCCGGCAGGCGGTCCGAATGCGATGGCACCGGCCCCGATGAACCCGAACGCGGCGAACTCGGCGGCGGGACAGCCCGAGGCCGCTGCTAGTGCGCAGGCGGCGAACGGCTCGTTTTTAGCTCGTTTCGGACCCCATCAATCCCGGGTTCCGGGAGCGCCGATCGGTCCACCCGATCGCAGCCGTGGTCCGTGGAGACCGACCCACGTAATACCACCGCCCACCCCCGCACCGACAACGACTACGCCGAATCCCGTGTCTTTACCGGCGATGGCCGGAGCTACCGTTTCACAGTGACCGGCTGCTGAGGCGGGTCGGCTGTTTCTGATCGCACGCGCAGGTCATCTTTCACGCGAGCGGCGAGGCCGGACGATCGCTCTGACGGATTGGCGTTCCGCTGATCAGCCTGTGCGCCCCAGTGCCCTGCTGTCGCACGTCGGTCCCCGTCAGTCGTGGGCAGCACGATGCGGTTACGCGCACGCGGTCCGAATGCGATTCCCACGGGTGCGACAAATGAAATGCCGCCAGGCAGATTGGTTCCATCGCCGATTCGCGGTCGCAATGGGATGGGAAGAATGCCGATGAACCCCAGCGCCACGAACCCTGCGGTCGAATAGTGCCGCGGCCGGTTCCACTGCCGACCGCGCGGCGACGCCGGCAACTACTGGCCCGTGGTCAGCTCGTTTTGGACGACATCAACCCCGGGTTCCAGGAGCGCCAATCGCTCCGCCAGATCGCGCGCGTGGTCCGTCGAGACCGACCCACGCAACACGACCGTCCTCCCCTGCACCGACACCGACGCCGAATCCAGGGTTTTCACCTGAGACAGCCGGCGCTGCAAGCCCGCGGTGAGCTGCTGCCGAGGCGGGCCTGCCGTTTCGAATCCCACGCGCAAGGTCATTTTTCGTGTGACCGGCGAGGCCGGACGGTTCGTCTGTTGATTGGGGTTTCGCTGGTTCCCCTGCGCCCCAGCGTTCTGCTGCTGCATGTTGGCGCCCGTCAGCCCACTGACGGTCATCATTCCGCTACCGGGCAGTGTGCCGCGGCGGGTCTGCGAAAACGCGCCGCTGTTGGCGTATTGCGTCCCCACTCCGCCGCCGGCCTGACTGCGCCCCATCAGCATACGGAACCGTTGTCGCGTCGGGGAACCGAGCGTGCGCGTGCCGAACGTGCCCTGGGCGGGTCGCCCCATGATGGTCGGCAAACCCATGGTCGACTGAAGCGAATTCAGCAAGCTGCTGTTGAGGCCGAGCTGACCACCGCCGCCGCCCCCGCCGCCTCCACCACCGCCCCCGCCGAAACCACCACCACCGCCGCCTCCAAAACCACCGCCACCCCCGCCGAAACCGCCTTGTTGGGCCTGTCCGGCCGAAGCGGACAACAACACCACGGCAGTCGCCACGGCGATCGAAAACCACCCGCGAGAACGCATCGCTTCACCCTTTGAGATCTGCCCCCGAACACAACCAGTCTATTATATCAGCCGGTTGTCAAGGAATCTCGACCGGGACGCTGGCCGGTTGCCCTTCTTGGGCAGGTGGGGCTAGTTGGCCGGGTGAAGACGGCTCGATATACAGCACATCGTCGTCGGAGGGTACGACCATGGCGCCGGGTTGCGGACCAGCATCCGGAGGGGCGGCATGCGTCTTGGCGTCGTGCTCTTGGTCGATTTGCCGGGCCTTGCGTGCCGTGCGCTTGGGAATACATTCGCCCACTTCGGTCGGATTCAGGTCGTAGCGGGCTTGCACGCCGTGCACGATCCCATCTTCGTAGTAGATCGTCGCCATCCAGGTTCCATTAAACGGCCAGAGGCTGCGCCGCTTGATCTGATTGCACTGCAAATAGGGAATCCCCACCGATTCCTGGAAGGTGCAAACGAAACCGTGGATTTCCATCACCTCGCGGGCCTGGTCGATCGGCATGCCGACCGGCACAAGCGTTTCGATTCGCTTCAGGGTGAGAAACGAATCCTCGGGCAGGTGGAACTTCCCACGCGGTACCGGGGTTTGGCAGCCCGTTGCGACGAGGCAGACGAACAGGATCGGTCCGTAATAGCGCATGTGGATTCCTCGTTCGGCCGTGCAGGCTCAGTTCATAATGAGTCCCAGCTAGAGTTGGTATCGGCTTTAACGATTGGGCCGAATGAACCCGAGATGACAACAACGTCGGCCGTCTGGGTAAATGTGGGTAACAGCCGCGGGATGGCGTAATTCGGGCATCAGTGAGGGCGGGCGGACGTGCCTGTCTCCGTTGGCCGTGGGCCGCGCAGGCCAGTTCCTATCGTCGGCACAGCGTGGCTGATGAGGCAGCGATCGCTACGTCCGTTCGCCGTCGGCGGGGAGGCTGGCGAGGATGGGACGGTCTATCGAGCCGACCGCGGGACGCACACTGAGCACCCGCCGGGCCGGCAGAGCGCTCGATCGGACCTGCGACGGCGGCACGCGCACCAGGAGCACGATCGTGGCGAGGCGGGCGACGGACGACAACCCGAAGATCAGCAGGTAGGTCTCCGGGCGTTCTCCCCAAACCCAGAGCACGCCGCCGCCCAAGAAGGCGCCCACAGCGCTCGCCAAGGCATTGCCCACGTTGTAGATCGTGAGCACGCTGGTACGTTCCTTCTCGGGAATGGCCTCGAAGAACAAGAGAAACATGGCCAATTCGTAGGCCGCCCACGCAAGCCCCGCCGCTACTTGCACGAAGACCAGGTACGCGAAGTTATTGGAGGCGAGCCACATACCCGAGACGGGTACGATCGCCACACCACCAATCCACAGCAGCTTCCGAGCGCCAATCCGCCGCGCGAGTCGGCCGAGCGCCGGCAACGCCAGCGCCTTGGTCAGAAACGACGCGCCGATCAAGAGGACGTATTCGATGTAGGAGAAATGGACCTGCTTGAGCATGTACGGCGTGAAGTAGGGCCCGGCAAACTGGGCCGCCCCCTGCACGGCGAAGAGGTAGAACAGCAGCGATCCGTAGTCGCGGCGACTGCTGCCGCCGAGGAGTTCACGTAGGGGCACCCGGCGATGGTTATCATCGGGAGGCTGTGGCTCGTTCTGGCTCGCCAGAAAACTGACGGAGGTCAATCTGGCTAGAGCGGCGACCGTAAATAAGAGGGCGAATGGGGTGCAGGCTGCCGACCAGCCTTTCGCGGCTTGCAGCGCCACGCCGCCGGCGACGAACCCCGCCAGCGTACCGACCTGGCTGAAACGCGTTCGGCGGGCAAAAAACCCGGTGCGAAGATTGTCGGGCACGAGCGTGCCGGCCCAGGTGTTCCACGCCGGGCCCGTCGCCAAGCCCGCGCCCCAATAAAACGCAGCCATGCCGAATACGAGCCAGGCCGGCACTCGGTTGGTAAACGCACCCACGGCCAGCGGCACGAACGCCAGCGCCTGAGAGGCGGCACACAGCACAACCCAACGCTTGTGCGAGTTCAATCGCCGCACCGCGGCCGGCGAAACGAGTTGCAATACGGCGCCGGCCACCAGTGGCAGCGTGGCCACCAACCCGGCTGCCACTTCACCCAGCCCGGCCGCCAGCGTGAATGCCGGCAAGTAGGTCTCGCCGATGCCGACCATGACGCTAAAGGCCGCACCATCTCCCAACATGGCGCGGAGGTCGCCGCGCGAACCGGTGGGCCGGGTCGGCCTGGCAGCCTGCGGTGCCGACGCGGAAGAACTGCGAATCCGCCCTCGTCGAGGCCGTGTCGAAATCGCCGACGGCATCAGGATTGCCCCTTCTCGCGTCTAGACAGGGGCTTGCACCAACGGCCTTCCAACCCTTGAACCGCGGCCCCGGTAGGAATACATTGCCGTCGCCTGTGGTTCACTCGTTCGGTACCTTGCGAGCCTCGCCTGCCATGAAAGCCATCGCCGTCCACCCCGGAACCGCCAACAGCGTTCATCTTGCCGAATTGCCCAAACCCAAGGTCGGCGACATCGCCGGCGGGCGTGGAGTTCTCGTGAGGGTGCTCAAGGTGGGCGTCGACGCCACCGACAAGGAGATCAACGAGGCGCAGTACGGAAATCCGCCGCCGGGCTACGACTTTCTGGTGCTGGGCCACGAATCGTTCGGCGTGGTTGTGGAAGTGGGCGACCGGGTGACGCACGTCCAACCCGGCGACTATGTTACGGCGACGGTCCGCCGTCCCGGGGGATCGATCTACGATAAGATCGGCACTTCGGACATGACCAGTGAGGAAACGTACTACGAGCGCGGCATCAACCTGCTCCACGGCTTCCTGACCGAGTACTACGTCGAAGACGCCGAGTTTATCGTCAAGATGCCGGTCGGTCTGAAGCACTTGCACGTGCTCGCCGAGCCGATGAGCTGCGCGGCCAAAGCGCTCCAGCAGGCGTTCGAGGTGCAACGGCGGTTGAAAGTCTGGCGCCCGCAGGTGGCCTATGTCTTGGGGGCGGGCCAGATCGGACTGCTTTCGACGCTTATCCTGCGGTTGCGCAACCTGCAAGTACACACGCTGGCCCGCGCGCCGGCGCCCAATCTGAAGGCGGAAATTGTCGGCGGACTGGGAGCGCACTATGTCAGTACCGAGCGAACGCCGCTTGGTGAGCTGGTCAAAAACACGGGCAGACCCGACTTGATTATCGACGCGACCGGCTCCAGTGCCATGGCGTTCCAGGCCATGGAGGTGCTCGGCCACAACGGCGTGCTTGTCTGGACCAGTATTACCGGCGGTCGGCAGCGCGTCGAGGTGCCGTCCGACAAAATCAACCTGGAATGGGTGCTCGGCAACAAGTTGCTCGTCGGCTCGGTCAATGCAAATCGCGAACATTTCGAAATGGGGATCAAGGATCTCGCCCTGGGAGAGGTGATGTATCCGGGCGTGATCAAGCGGATTCTGACGAACCCCGTGTCAGGGCTCGACAACTATGCCGAGATGATGCGGCTGTTGGTGCAGGAGAAAAACGCGCTGAAGGTCTACGTCGACGTGGCCGCGGAATAGTTTTTAGAGCGGCTGACAGAACCGGGAAACTGGAGCGCCGTGGGCGAAAAATCGGCCGTGAAACGCCGATTTTTGTGGAGTTCGATCCGGTCTTGTCGGTTGCTCTTAGTCTTAGAGCTGATGCGAAAACTCAATTGCGAGTCGAACCGCTCCTGTCGCAACATCGGTTCCCAGATAGGCTCCTATTGACAACCACACGGATTGCTGGCGTAGGTCGTCGGGGCTGAGTAGTAGTTCGACGGTTGGTAATAGGAGCCGTAGGCCGGCTGCTGGCTGAACAATCCCCCCTGACAGCAACCGGTGAATGACGACACGAGGGCCAAGGCGCCGACGACGAGCAGCCATTTCATGGCAAGTTCCTTTTCCGGGACCGCAAAACCCGAGCGGGCGCACGGCAAAACCTTCGCAAACGAAGTGACGGGCCGGAACGATAAGGGCTCGCCAGCGGTCGGTCAAGAGGAAGTTCCCCCTGCGGCGGCTTCGGTCACAACCCTTCATGCAAGCGCACCGCGCGCAAAAAATCGGCGATGAGACGCCGATTTTTCGCCCGATTCGCGGTTGTCGTCGATCGCCAGGACGCTGTCCGAGAGACCGTATTGGCGATGTCAGTGGCCCTGAGCACCGGCCTTCGGCCACCTTCTAATGCTGAGCCAGTTTTCGGCGGGCAGGTACGTCGTGAACGACATCCCACGCCAGGCCCAACTTCTCCATCACCAAGATCGTCCAGTAGGTCATGTCGATCTCCCACCACTTGTGCCCGTGGCGGGCCATCCGCTGGAACGCGTGATGATTGTTGTGCCACCCCTCGCCGTAGCCCAAGAGCCCGACCCACCACAGGTTGCGGCTATCGTCGGTCGTCTCGTAGTTCCGATAGCCCCACATGTGGCTGGCCGAATTGACGAACCAGGTCACGTGCAACACGCCGACGAGGCGAACAAACATGCCCCACACGAGGAACGAAATACCCGTGTAAGAGTCCCAGCCCAACCACCCCACCGCGAGCAGGGCCAACCCTACCAACAAGTGCGAGGGCAGGAACATTTTGTGGAGCCATTGGATGGCGCGGTCTCCCGCCAGATCGGGAGCATAACGGGTCGTCAGTTCTGCGTGGTGATTCTTGCCGAAGCTCGGCATGAACCAGAGCATGTGGCTCCAGACACCTCCATCGCGCGGCGAATGCGGGTCGCCCTCCTGGTCGCTGAACATGTGATGTTTGCGGTGGTTGGCCACCCAGGTCACTGCCGAACCTTCGCCCGACAAACCGCCAAGCGTGGCCAACAACAACCGCACGGGTCGATACGTGGAGAAGCTGCCGTGCGTAAAATGCCGGTGATAGCCGAGGCAGACACCGATGCCGCCGGTGAGCCAGTGCAACACCGCCATGATCGCCACGGCCTTCCACGTGAAGTAGAACGGCGCGGCAAGAATGCCTGCGTGCACCACCACGATCCAGATGATGACGGGCCAATCAACCCCGTTTTGCCAAGGATTTGCCGCCACGGCGCGCTTACCGGCCCGGTCCTTCTTCCGACGGCGCTTCCGACGGCGATCCGACTTTTCTAAAACGGCGACTTCTTCTTCCTCGGCAAAGTTTCCAATCGACTGCGTCACGCAAGGCCTCCCGTGTGTGTGATGGCCTATCCGATAACCGGCTGGCGATGTTGACGCCCCGCGTATCGCTCGGTTTTCCGGATAGACTTTGAACTCGTTTTCTTTGAATGGCGCCTGTGGGCGACCGGATCATTCTAAGAAAACGCCACAACCTGTGTGTCACCGACCGGTCGGTGCTATGTCAAAACTGTGTCAAAATGAGGGCGATCGCATTGCGGCGGCTGCTTGCTCGATTAGGCAGTCGCGAATTTGCCGTCGCCCGGACACGTTCAGCGTCACCGATGATCGGCGGGCGGGTGAGGACGCCGAGCTACGGGTGATCGGTCCGCATGCTTCCGCGACGTTTGAAAGCTTACGCGCTCGGCGGGCGCAGAAGCTGGGCTTTCTTAACCCCCAGGTGTCCTACGCGCCCACGAAAACGGCCGCGGAGTGAAAGCGCGAAACAACTCGGCAAAACCATTCGGTTTCGCGGAGAAAGGGTGGCTGATGGGACTTGAACCCACGACCCCCAGATCCACAATCTGGTGCTCTAACCAACTGAGCTACAGCCACCGTCTGGCTCGCGGCCACCCATTTCCTAATCGACTGGTCGGGCGGCCATCACGAAGAGCCCTTCAAGTTAGCAAGAAAACGACGTGATACAAGACATCCCCAAATCGCGACAGTGAAAAGATTGTCCACTCCAACCCATTGGCACGACAAGAATTAAAGAGGCCAAAAGGCGACGCGAGGCAAGAAATACCAGAAAAAAATCCAGCCGTTGGCAACCAAGTTGCTCTGGTGTAATATTTACAATATGCTAACATAGTCCTCGTCATTTCCTAACAATTGGAGGTGAGAGATGCTCGGCTGGATTCGGTCATCTCGACGGTCCCTGCTAGCGGGGGTTGTGCTGTGCGGCGTGGCGGCAGTGGGCTATTTCGGGTGGCGCTATCACTTAGCGCGAGGCATCGACGAGCAGGAAACGTTGATGCGAAACATCGCCCGTATCGGCGGGCGTTTCTCGCTCGACTCGGAGTTTCCCGAGGCCGCGAACTACGGTCCGCCGGAGTGGGTGCAATCGATCGTCGGACAGCGGTATTTCACCCATATCGTCAGCGTCAATCTTGGGATGCGCCCGATCGACGACCAGATGGTCAGGAATCTCGGGCGATTAAAGCATCTCCAATCGCTCGGTATCTGGGGCACGCGAATCGGCGACGACAGCTTGGCTGGTTTGTCTCGGTTGCGCGAGCTGGAAACGCTCGACATCAGCCAAACCGAAGTCACCGACGAAGGGCTCAAACAGTTGCCCCGACTCAATAGCATCCGGGTGTTGGTCGTGGGGGGAACTCGATTGACCGATGCCGGATTGGAACCGCTCAAACAGATGTCGCGCCTGACGCTTCTCTGCATCGTCGGCAACCAGTTCAGCCCGACCGCGCGGCAAGCACTCGAGAGCGCCTTGCCGGACGCGACGGTCGTCTTCGTACCGCTCCCGAGCGTAGCCGAGGGCGCACCGCGCGGACCGCAACCGTTCCCCGCCAATCCTCGGCATCAGCCGCCGGCGCCGCCCGTGCCCGCTCGGAAGTCGCCGCCGCCTGGGCAGTTCACGTAGAAAGCGGCCCCGTTGAATCGATGCCGGAGCATCGGTTGCTCTGGCTTGGCGGCGGGACCGGATTGACACGGTGGGCGCCTCCTCGTATCGTCCGCACCTCGAATAAGCCGATGGTGCGCGAATCTTGCGCGCCGCCGATCACTCCGCGGAGTTCCGTTCATGATTCGATGGCCGTTCGCACTGCCGTTGGCATTGCTCGCGGTCGCTGCCGGATGTAGTAAGCTGCCCAGGGGCGCCTCTCTGCTACCCGCGGCCCCGGCATTGGATCATGTCGCACTCGAACTGTTCTTCGTGCGATTCCCATTGGAGGAGCAGTCGGCCTCCACCGCCCTCTGGTCGTCCGTCGATGAACAGACGATCGATCTGGACGTGCGTCGCCGGCTGTCCGCGGCCGGCCTTGCCGTGGGACAGGTCGGTGGACAGTTGCCGCCGGCGCTGGTCGAACTGCTGCATGTGAGTGACGACGCGCCGCTTCCGACCGCGAATCAAGTGGCCGTGGTCGACAGCTCAAAACCCCCGGTGGTGCACCGCAAGCTCATCGACGTCTATCAGATCGAGACCCCGAGCCGTATCGTCGTCACGGGCGATCGCGAGCGGCATCCCAAGCTGACCGTTCTGTTGCGCGACGAATCAGACGCCGTGCGCGGCTGGACCTTCAGGAACGCCCAAGGCACCTTGGTGACGAAGGTCGTTCCCGAACCGGACGGTCGCGTGAAGCTCGATATCGCACCCGAGGTTGAGTACGGCGAAGCACGCCAGCAGATCATGCCGGGCGAAGGCGGCGCCTGGACCATGCAGATCGTTCCGCCTCGCAAGACGTTCGATAGCCTGCGATTCACGGCGACGATGTCGCCCGGCGAAGTGCTGATCGTCGGCCGCCGCGGCGATCAGCCGGGCAGCCTGGGCCATCAGTTCTTCACCGACAGCCGCTCGGACGTACCGACGCAGATCGTGCTGCTCATACGTGTGATGAAAGGCAAGGCAGACGATCTGTTTGTGAACCAGGGGAGCGATGCCGAGTAGCGTATCCGCCTGAAAGGTCGGTTCGGCCGTTATCGTTTACGGACGCGCGGTGCTGGGCGACCGGCCGTGGCAGGACGGGACGCCCGATTAGCCGGCGCGGGTGTCTTCGCGGCCTGGGCCAATGCGGCCTGCACGGCCACCTGCGTGGTGAGGTCCGAGAACTCTTGGCGATCGCCCTCGTCGACGTTCGTCAGTTTATCCGTCAGCCGCTGAATGCCGGAATAATTCGACGCGGCCGCGTGGTGCACGCTGGCCAGGAAGCCAGCCGTCTCGTGAAAATTGTGGTCGGCCGCCGTGGTCACCAGCGGCTGGAACGTCTTCGCCAGCACCCCTACGCCCACGTTCTCCAGGTGCAGGAACGCGTCGATGTTGCAGCGGACGATCGGTCGACCGTCGTTCGTCTTCCCATAGGTCGAGCGCATCAACAGCACGCAACGTCCCCGCACGGGACGCGATAACAGCGTACCGCTGTAAGTTCCATCGGCGTAGACGAGGTGGACCTGCGGCCCCTGATAAAGATACTCGATGCGGCCCCGCGTGCCCGCTTTGTCGCTGGCGTCGTAGATGTCCTCGTCGGATTTCACCAGTTCCACTTCGCTCACCCCCAAGGCTTCCCAAATATTGACGACCAGGTCGGGATGCTCGATGAGGAACACGAACAGGTTCGCATCGCATTCGATCGTCTCCAACGGGAGGCGACGGAAGATCGTCGTATTGGCGAGCACGGAGCCAACCTTGATCCGCGCGTTGCGTTCAAGTTGGTTGTAGGGAATGGCCCGCATCGCCTCCTCGCGCGCTTCGCGAGTCGACGAACCCTGAGGTGCTTTGTCGCGTCGCGGCGCGCGTGCGGGGGTGGCGGCCTCGGCGGCGAAGACACCTCCGCAGACGATTGCCACAAAGAATGGCCCCAAACGTAAGGCGGGCACCCTAGCCAGCATACTCCCCCCAGAAGAAAAACCGCCCAGTGCCTTTCCTGGTCCTAAGGATCAATTCGGCTGCCGCGGGGAAGGCGGCCCAGCCAATCTCGCGCTATTCGCAGTTTGCCCTTGTGGCAAAGTCACCAGATCACCAAAATGCCCCGCCCAATGGTATAGACGTGGAAGATTAGGTATGCGGCGCAAAGGAGCTGGCGTGCGAAGGTGGGCGGCGACTCACGCCTGCCTGGCGGCATGTTTCGTGCTCGCGATCGGCGCAGCGGGCGCGGGGGTGTGGTGGCAGTGGAGGGATCGTCTGCTGGCCTCATACTGCGAAAGCGAGTTGGAGTCATCGCATGGAGATAGAACTGCCGAGCTGCTCAAGCTCTTGGTCACCCTGCGCCAACCCGGAATGAGTGCGGTCGTGCGTGCGCTGGGGGCTCGGACGGCCGAGACACGCCGTCTGGCCGAGCGGGTGCTCGAAGACGAATTGATCCGTTGTGAAAACGAACCGCCTTCACCGGCAGTTGCCCAGCGGCTTGCCGACCTGGGGCAGGCGTTGGCCGGCAACCTCGATGGCCTCTCGCCCGCCGCGCGCCACCGCGCGGGCAAGCTCGCCATGAAGATCCTCAACCTATCAGGGAAATCACGGGCCCTCGATCAAGGCAGCCTCATCGCGTGTTGCCAACGCGTGTTGAGCGTCGCGTATGCGAAACCACCAGCCCTGCCATCGCATCGAGCGGTATTCGCCATGGCGCCGAAGGTGCGGACCGGACAACCGGAACAGCACACCTCTTCGTCGTCAGGACACGGTCCGTCGCTGGGACTCGATCTGGCCCAACTCACGCCGCCTCCGTTAGCCCGCGCCGACGCGCCGGGGCGTATGATGCCTGCCGAGCCACGGACCCTTCTGCCGGGCGAAGCGAAATCGCTCCTGGCGAGCGAGGAGGAGTCGCGGTCGGCGAAGCGCAAGGAACACGTGATGGTGGTCGGTTATACGCGCGAAATCGATACGGAAGCCGACCAAAAGAACGCCGCGCGGCAGAAGGCCCGCGAGCTCGACGTCATCGAGCTGTTCAAGCAGTTGAACGAACCGGGCCCGCTCGCCCACGCCGCACGAACGGAACTCGACGCACGGGGCTACTCACCTCGGCAGATCGACGTGGGGCAACACCTCGTGTCACACGATGCGTCGGAGCGATTACGCTGGGCCGAGTGCCTGCCAGGCATCCGCGGCGTTGATGCGCGATTCTGGTTGCTACGGCTCAGCCATGACCCGAACTTGCAAGTCAGACGGGCCGCGGTCGGGTTGTTGGCCACCGACCGCGACCCCGAGGTCGTGCGACGCATGCAACAGATCGCCGCCACCGAGGCCGACGATCGAATTCGCGAACAGGCTGGCCGAGCGTTGGAGGTGTTCGACGAGCCCTGAGCGCCATCAATAGGCGCCGCCGAATCCGAAATAGTAGTTGTTGTAGTAGGGGTAGGGCGCGCCGTAGCCATAGCCGTAACCGTAGGCGGGTGCGGCGTAATACGGGTAGACCGGATACGAGTAGGCCGGCGGATAGTAACCACCGCCGAAATAGAAGGACGTGTACGGCCGGAAGCCATATCCACCGTACCCGCCGTATCCGTAGCCGCCCCAGCCGTGGTGATAACCTCCGTGGTGAGGATGGTAAGCCATCGCCGGCGTGGCCACCAACATCGCCGCAACCGCCACCAGAGCCATCAGGAGTCGCCTCATACGTGCCTCGCTGTGAAAAAATGGAGTGTGCATCCGATCCCCAATAATTCTCTGGCGTCGACCGGCCGTCTGGCAAGTAGCGGGCACCAATCTTGCGACAATGTAATTGAAGTTTGTCGGAAAATTGGGCTTTTGCCGCCATAGGCAGGCGTCGCGTGCGGTGAGGCTTCTTTTGAAAAGACGAATAAACCAATCTGGTAGATTTGTCGCTCTAATCCGCCTAGAATCCCACAGATATGCCATCTACCCACAATCCTTCGGCGACAGATGAAGTGGCGGAGCCTAAAGCGGCGCCCAGCGCGCGGTCGCGCGAGGAAGAAAAAATCAATACGCTGACGCACGCGCTTGGGGCCGCACTGAGCGTGGTAGGCTTCGAGTTGTTGCTGGCGCGTGCGACGCATCTCGGCGATTCTTGGCAACTCGTCGGCTGCGCTGTCTATGCTAGCTCTTTGGTGGCCGTCTACGCGGCTTCGACCTTATCGCACTCGTTTCAGCGCCCGCGCCTGCGGCGATTCTTCCGCATTCTCGACCAGGCCTTCATCTTCCTGTTGATTGCCGGCACTTTCACGCCCATCTCGTTGACCTACTTGCGCGGCGGGCCGTGGTGGTTCTTGTTCGGACTGATGTGGGCGATTGCGATGTTCGGCTTCGTCTCCAAGACCATCTTCGCGCATCAGATCGAGAGCGTGTCGACCGCTTTGCACATCACCATGGGGTGGCTTCCCGTCCTGGCGCTCAAGCCGATGCTGACGCTCCTTCCTGGCGGGTTGATATGGTCGATGTTGTACGGCGGGTTGTGCTACACCGGCGGCACGTTTTTCTTGATGCGCGACCATCGAGTTCGCCACTTCCACGCCATCTGGCATCTGCTCGTGATCGCCGGGAGCGCATTCCATTATTGGGGCATCTACTGGTACTGCACCGCCGCCCCGGCATAAGCCTTCGGCCGTCACTCGCTGCCTGCCAACCGCATCAAAGCTTCTTGCCGAGTGCGTTGGCGACCTTGCGGCAGAGGTCGAGGGTGTGTTGAAACTGCGCGATGTCGAGCGACTGGTAGCCATCGCTCATGGCATTCTCGGGGTCGGGGTGGACCTCCAGAATGAGTCCGTCGGCCCCCGCCGCCACGCTGGCGCAGGCCATTTGGGGCACCAGCCAGGTGTGACCCGTGCCATGGCTCGGGTCGACCACCACCGGCAGATGGGTCTTGCCGTGCAGGTACGGAACGGTCGCCAGCGGCAACGTGAACCGCGTGTGCGACTCGAAGGTGCGGATGCCGCGCTCGCACAGTATGACGTTCGGATTGCCGCCGTCCAGAATGTATTCCGCGGCGAGTAGCAGTTCTTCCATCGTGGCACTCGGCCCGCGCTTGAGCAGCACGGGCTGCCGGACCTTGCCCACGGCCTCGAGCAACCGGTAGTTCTGCATATTTCGCGCGCCGATTTGCAGCACGTCGGCATAACGGGCCACGAGCTCGACGTCTTCCGTCGCTAACACTTCGGTGACCACCGCCAGGCCCGTGGCATCGCGGGCCGCCGCGAGCAATTTCAGGCCATCTTCTTTGAGGCCTTGGAAACTGTACGGACTCGTGCGCGGCTTGAACGCCCCGCCACGCAGCGCCGTGGCGCCGGCCGCCTTGACGGCGATGGCCGTGGCGAGGATCTGCTCTTCGCTCTCGACCGAACACGGACCGGCGATGATACCGATCCGATCGCCTCCCACCTCCAGGTCGCGTGCCCGCACGACCGTGGTTTCGCTCTTCAGCTCGCGACTGGCCACCTTATACGGAGCCAGGATCGGCAATACCTCCGAGACACCGGTGCCGCTTTCGAGCGATTCCTTCAAACCGTCGCGCTCGGCGCCGATGGCGGCGATCACCGTGCGCTCCACACCGCGCAGTACGTGCGCTTTCAATCCCAGGCCTTCGACCCGCTCGACCATATGTCCCACCTCCGCCTCGCTGGCGTTGCGTTTCATGACCACAATCACTTTCGTGCTCCTCTCGGGGTATCGCACACGTCAGCGGGACGAAGGGCCTAATGCCCTTTCGCGCCTCGCCTCGGTTGGCGACAAAAATTAAAAAAAAAGCCCCGCGGTTGTCTGGGCCGCGGGGCTTGATTCAGCTTGCCTGGTTGGGTTCCGTTACGAACCACCTCCGGCCCCGCGACCCGTCGGGGTAAAGTAAAACCAAAAACCAAAGGGATACGCGTGGCTCGGAACCATGGTGCTATTCTGGCTCCGCCTGCCGGGCATTGCAAGCCGAAAAAACTACCCGCCAGTTCCGGGGCGTGCTCTCAACCGGCGCCGGTCTCAACGGAGCCACCGGCCTCGCGCCAACTGCGAAAGCCGCCGATCAGCGAGAGCACTTTCTTGTAGCCCATCTTCTGTAGCGCATCGGCAGCCAGCGCCGAACGCGAGCCGCCGCCGCAATACAAGACGAGTTCCGTGTCGGTATCAGGGAATCGTTTTTCCACGTCGCGCTCGATGACGCCCTTTCCCAGATGCACCGCGTTCGCCGCGTGTCCTTGCATCCACTCGCTCTCTTCGCGCACGTCCACAAGTTGCACGTGGTCGCCGTGCTCCAGCCGTTCGCGGATCTCGGCCACGGTCACTTCCCGGACGCGCCGTTTGGCGTCGGCCACCAGTCCTTGAAAACGTGAAGGTTTATCGCTCATGGGAGTTTTGTCGCACCGGGGTGAATTGGTCTTTGGCAGGCGAACGCCGCAATTACTGGGGCGAAAAATAGAAAACAGTTAGTGGTTAGTACCGCCCTCACCTGACCTCTGCCGGAGGGAGAGGAAATGGGCGTACGGTCAGTTTGAGAGCAAGTGCCAGGGAATGCAGCCGCGTCTCGATGTTGTCGGCACGAGACATGAACACGACCGGACAGGCCGCGCCGCTGAGGACTCCGCCGAACCGACAGGGCGCCGTGTACATGATGGCTTTGATCGTCAGATTGGCAGCCGTGAGGTTGGGGAAGATCATCACATCGGCCGCACCCACGACGGGACCGGCAAGCCGCTTGCGGTCACCCGCTTCGGCGGCATAGGCCAGGTCGAACGAGAGCGGGCCTTGGATTTGGCAGCCGGTGATCTCGCCCGCGTGGTGGCGCCGTACGATCTCGGCGGCCTCGATTGTGTCGGGCATGGCGACCGTGGGCGTTTCGGTAGCGGCCATCAGCGCCACGCGGGGCTGCGCAACTCCCAGCGCGTGGGCCAGGGCCACCGTGCTCCGCAAGATGTCGATCCTTTGCTCGATCGTCGGCTGAACACAAACGCCGGTGTCGGCCATCAATAACCGTCGGCCTGCCGAAACAATCTCCACGAGAGGCGTCTGGCAGATGACCCGACCGGTGCGCAGCCCCGTATCGGCCGCCAGCACGGCCGACATCAGTTCGGGCGTCGCGATGCGTCCCTTCATGAGTAGCCGCGCGCGGCCATCGCGGACCGCGGCGACCGCGGCATGGGCGGGTTGCGTCGTACCGATGAAGCGGAAACCATCGATCGAGATCGCATGCGTGTCGGCCGTGCCGCGAATGTCGCTCTCGTCGCCGCAGAGGAACGGCTCGACCCAACCTCGATCAACGGCCAGACGCAATGCGGCGAGCACCGTGTTGTCGTCGGCCCCGGCGACGGCGACGCCAACGCGCGAGGCGTGGCGATCGGCATCGGCAAAGAGGTCGTCGAACGAGGGAAGCGACACGCGATCCTTTCACGATTCGACGGAGAGTGTGATTCGCTGGATCGAATTCCGTCCCGATTTGGCGAACGGCCGCGGCATGGGCTGAGCCTGTCCGGCGGCGTCGATGGTGCGGCAACGCAAATCGTATTTCCCTGCGGCGAGGGGCGGCGCGAGCACGGCCCAATGGGCAATGGTGTAACGCAGCGGCCATTGCCGAGGCCGCCCGGTCGCCACATCGAATTGCAACGGCACGTCCGGCAGTTTGCCGTCGGGAAGGTTGTTCCAGCGGTCGGGCGGCGGCAGGATGTCGGCGTCGTGCCAGTCGGCGGACGCCAGGTAAGGATCGTCGGACGGTAGAGGCGCGTCCTTGGGCTGTAGCCAATATTGCACGCGCGCGAGCCCCGAGATGCCTACTTGCGCCGCGCCGGTGATGGCGATCGGTCGGCCCGCTTGAACCTTGACCTCGGAGCCGGCAAAACGTGCGAATGTCTTCAGCCAGCTATGGGTGTCGTTATTTCCATCGGCGTACGTATCGTTCGAGCGATGATTGTTGGTGAGCAGCACCCGCTGCAACCATTTGACCGACTTGAAGCCATAACTCTCGGGCACGAGCATCCGTACGGGGCCTCCGCGTCTGCCCGACAGCCATTCACCGTTCAGCTTATAGCCGAGCATCACCGGTAGTTCGCCGGGCGGATCTTCCAGCACGCGGTTGATCGGCAGCCAGCACTGAAACATCTGCTTCGGGTCGTCGTTGTGATAGCCGTAATAGAAGAGGTGGCGGATGTTTTCCTTCGGCCGTGCGAGCCAGATCACCTCACGTAACGGCACGCCTTCCCACAGTCCCATGCCGAGCGGCGAGTTGCCGTTGTTGCAGGTCATGACCTTGAGATAGCGGACGGCCTTTGTCTCGGCGAGCTTCATCAGAGCCGGCCAGTCGAAGGCCGTGCCCTGTTCCTTCGACAGTGGCCGCTCGAGCTGCGAATCGCTCTCGGGGTCGGCCACGACATCGAGCCACCAACTCTCGCGCGTCAGGCCGACCTCGCTCAGCCGGTCGGGCGGAAGTTTGTATGGCAGCGGGTCGCCCCGTTCGACGGTGCCGAAATCGTCGGCCGGGGTGAGATACTTACCCTGCAATTCGTCAACGGCTTTGCTCAGAGCGTTTTCCGATGGGCCGTTGTCTTCGGCAGCCGACAGCGAATGCGAGCCGGCCAGCGCGGCAGCACCCGCGGCACCGAGACCGAGAAAATAGCGTCGGGTGATGTCGACATGCTGTCGGGCTAAATGGCGGTCGAGCATCGATCGATTCTCGTTGAAATCAACCTTCGGAAACGAAGCCGTCACCCTCCGGCTATCGCAACGGCTTCAGCTTGATGTTCTTGAACCAGCAGTCGGCTCCATGGTCTTGCAGGCCGAAATAACCCTTCCGTGGGTGATCTTTGTAGGCGATGTCGAACTTGTGCGACGAGCCGTCAGGTCGCCGATTCGGCTCAGTCCAGGCGTCGAGGTCCATCTTGCTGACTTCCTCACCATTGAGCACCACCCGGATCATGTTCTTATCGCACGTGACCTCGATGTGGTTCCATTCGCCCACCGGCTTCATCGCGTTGCGTGTCGGTTTGACGAGGTCGTAGATCGCGCCTGTGTCGTGGAAATTGGCGGTGCTCGTATCGTCGATGGCGATCTCGATGCCGTTGTAGCCGACGTCTTTGCCAGGCCGCGGCTGCAACGGAAAGGTACGAACGAAAATGCCGCTATTGCATTTGGGGCTGATCTTGAAGTCGAGCGCGAGCTGGAAATCGTCGTACGGCCGCTCGTAGATCATCATGTAGTGGCCGCACTTGTGGGGATTGATCGCGCCATCTTCCACCGGACGCTGGCTGGCGGCGCCGCTGCTGGTCGTCCAGCCGGTCAGCGACTTACCATCGAACAGCAACAACCAGCCGGCTTGCTTTTCGGCATCGGTCAAGCGGTTGTCGGCCGTGTCGGCTGCGGGCAATCTGCCGGCGGCAAACAAACAGAACGACGAACAGGCCGCGACGAGAATCTGTCGGAAGGGGCGTGCGACGCGCATGATACTTCAAGTCTCCGATTGGCGGTTCTGCTGGTTTGCACTCGGTCGGCGAATCAATTTCTGTAAGCTGTGGCAGTCGGGCGAGACAAGGCCGCGATTCCCTCCGGCAGAGAAGACGACCTCGGCGACGTAAACGTCACCCTGGGCATCGATGCACAGATCGTGGGGGGCGAAGAAATCGCCGGGCGCGGTCGGATGGTCGCCGCCGCCAAATCGCTGTACGAGCCGGCCGCCGGAATCGAACATGCTGATCCGCCCGCCCGTGGCATCGGGCGACGGCGCCACCGTGCCCGGCCACATACCGGCCCGGTAACCGAGTTCGGCCACCCAAAGATTGCCGCGGCCGTCGAAGGCCACCTGGCATGGACGGGCAATATCGGTCATTTCGTCGACAAACTCCCCCTCCGCGGTGAACAACTGGATGCGGCTGTTCTCGCGGTCGGCCACAAAGATCGTTCCTTCGCGATCGATCGCGATGCCATGCGGGACCCGAAACTGCCCCGGCCCCGAACCCGGCTCGCCCCACGACGACAGCAGCCGGCCATCGGCCGTGAACCGATGTATGCGGGCATTACCGTACCCGTCGGAGACGAAGATGTCGCCGTTGTCGGCCAGTGCCACGTTTGTCGGAAAATGGAACGGTGGACCGGCCCGCTGAATGGTGCGAAAGTCGATGCTCGCGGCGCCGGTGTCCGACGGCTGACCGCTCGTGCCGAGCGTCATGAGCGGGCGTCCGTCGGGCGTGAACTTACGCACGGTGTGCCCGAGGTCGTCGGTGCAATAGACGGAGTCGTCGGGGCCGATGGTAATACCGTGGGGCCGAACGAACACACCCGCCCCCCACGAGCTGACAAAATTGCCTTCGCGATCGAATATGGCCACCGGTTGTTCGCCCCGGTTGAAGACGAAGACGCGCTCGTGCGAGTCGACCGCCACGGCCGTCACTTCCGACCAATGCAGGCCCGCTGGCTGCTTGGCCCAGCGGTCGTTCGGTTCATAGTCGAGCGGCGGTGTCAGGAGCGAAGAAGGTTGGCTCGTCATGGATTCTCATCCGCTGAAACGCCGAAGTTCACTGCCAACGCGTGCGGAATGACATAGTTGCGTCGATTCCGTGTCGTCCGTCACGCCAAAATCTCTCGTACCACGCGGGCCTCGAGCACACCGGTGAGCTTTTCTTTCAGCCCATTATCGAGCACGAAGAGTTCGTCGTGGGCCAGACCGAGCAGGTGCAAGATGGTGGCATGCCAATCGGGCACACTCACGCGGTCTTCGACGGCCGCCAGGCCAAGTTCGTCGGTGGCCCCGTAAGTCGTCCCTCCCTTGATGCCGGCCCCGGCCATCCAGGTGCAAAAGGCATTCTTGTTGTGGTCGCGCCCCGCCTTGGTCGCATCTTTGTCGGCTGGCAGTTGGGCGATGGGAAGTCGTCCGAACTCGCCGCCCCACACCACCAGCGTGCTGTCGAGCAGCCCGCGCTGTCGGAGATCGCCGAGCAAGGCGGCGATCGGCTGGTCTGTGCGGGCGCAGGCGGCCTTCAATCCGTCGGCAAGTCCGGTGTGATTGTCCCAGATCTGACCATTGATGTAGAGCTGGACGAAACGCACGCCGCGTTCCACCAATCGGCGTGCGATCAGGCAGCGACGGCCATACGAATCGGTCGGCTCGCGCCCGATGCCGTATCGATCCTGCGTGGCCTGACTCTCGCGCGAAATGTCGAGGGCGTCGCTGGCGGCAAGCTGCATCCGCGCGGCAAGTTCGTAGCTGGCGATGCGGGCATCGAGCGTCGGCTGGCCCGGCCGCGCGCGCCGGTGTCGCTCGTCGAGTTGGGAAAGCAACTCGCGTTCGGCACGCACTACTTCTTCGGGCCGATCTACGTCGGGGCGCAGGTTGAGCACGGGCGACCCGGTGGAGCGAAACCGCGTTCCCTGGAAGATCGGCGGCAAGAATCCCGCCTGCCAGTTCTCGACACCGTTCACCGGCAACCCGAGCGGATCGTCGAGCACGACATAGGCCGGCAGGTTTTCGCATTCGCTGCCCAACCCGTACACCACCCAGGCACCGAGTGTCGGCCGACCGGGTCCCATCTTGCCCGATTGGATGATGTAGACGGCCGGCTCGTGCGTCAGATTCGTCGTGTGCATCGAGCGAATGAGCGCTATATCGTCGACGTGCTTCGCCAGGTGTGGCAACGCGTCGGAAACCCACATGCCGCACTGACCATGTTGCGCGAATTTGTACGGGCACCGCATGAGCGCGCCGGCGCTTTCCGGATTTTCGACCTCGCCCGCGATCTTGTCGAAATAGGTCTCCCCGTGATGTTGATCCAGAACCGGTTTCGGATCGAAGAGATCCATCTGGCTCGGACCACCGTTCATGAACAGATGGATAACCGACGTCGCCTTCGGTTCGAACTGCGGCCTGCGCGGACGCAGGTCGACGACCGGCGCGCCGGCCACCTCGGCCGCCGCCGACAAGCGTTGAGGGCCCGCCGCTTGTTCCAACAGGTGCGCCAACGCCGCGCCATAGATACCGCCCGACACGCGCTGGAACAGTTCACGGCGCGACAACGACGGCGGCGAGCGGGTTTGTCTTTCGGGGTGATTCACGTTAACGATTCCGGATAATCGCGGGCCATTATCCGCTCTCCTCAGTCGACGTACAAAAACTCTGCCGAATTCAGCATCGCATGACAGAACGCGGTGAGCGCCTGCCACCCAGCGGCCATCGGGTCGGGCTGCCCGCCAGCCGTCGCCTGTTTCTCCCAGCCGGCGGCCAATCGCTGCAAGAAATCCACACCGATTTGGCGTTCTTCGGCGCTGGGTGAACGACCCAGCGCGAGAAGATAGACCCGCTCGACCTGGGCGGCACGATCGTCGCCGGCCTCGACGATCACCCGTCTGGCGAAATGCTGGGCCAGCCCGAAGACCATGCCGTTGTTCATCAAATGCAGGGCCTGCGGAGCGACCAACGATTCGCGGCGCTCGACGCAGTTGGGATTCATCTGCGGATAGTCGAAGTTCTCCAGGTGCGTCGGCAGCTTCTTACGTAACTGCTCGACGTACACCAACCGCCGCCAACCACGCGGGGTCGCTGCGGGGGTCGCCAACCCGTCGAGCCGCACCTGCACAGGGTCGGCCGGACCATAGCGCGTTTCGTCGAGCCGGCCGGCGACCGCGAGCAGCGTGTCGTAGAGCGCCTCGGCATCGAGACGCACCAGTGGCATGCGGCAATAGAGCCCGCTGTCGGACGCGGCGATCCCGGCCTCGTGGTCAACCGCCGAGGTTTGTCGGTACACGCTGCTCGTCAGCATCAGGCGATGCATGGCCTTGACGCTCCAGTTTTGGCGCACGAACTCGTTGGCGAGCCAATCGAGCAACTCGGGGTGGGTCGGCGGCGTGCCGGTCTTGCCGAAATTGCCTAGCGTTTTGACGAGGCCGGTGCCAAAGTGCTGTTTCCATAGCCGGTTGACGGCCACGCGGGCGGTCAGCGGATTATCCGGCTGCGTCAGCCAGCGGGCGAAGGCCAAGCGGCGGCCGGTCTGCGTCGCACCGGGCCACGGCGGCGCGACCTCGAACGGCGTCTTGCCGTCGGTGAGCACCGATGGAACTCCCGGACCGACCAATCGGCCGGGACTGAGCGGGTCGCCGCGACGGTAAATATAGGTCGGCGACGGATCGCCGCGGTCCCACAGCGCTTGCACGCGGGGCTCGGGACGGTGCCGAGCCTGGAGCGCTTTCAACTCCGCCTCGTCCGCCGAGCGTTCTTTCGCCGCAGCGATCTGTTCGTTGAGCTGCGCCTCGGCGGTCTCCCACGCGCGTCGCTCCACGTCGCTGACGAACGGCAGATGCCGGCCGCCGATGACATCCTGACTCACCGGTCCCAGCCCCGGGCGCACGTCGGGCTTGAGCCAGCCATGTTCGTCGTAGGCACCCTTGAAGACGGCCACGAGCCGGTAGTAATCCCGCTGCGGAATCGGATCGAATTTGTGGCTGTGGCAGCGCGCACATTTCAACGTCAGCCCCATCACGGCAGAACCGAGCACGTCGATCTCATCGGCGACTACGTCGAGGCGATCGGCAAGGTAGCCCGTGATGTTGGCCCAGGTGGCATCGGGCGCCATGCGTAGAAAACCCGTCGCCACGAGGTTCTCATAGATCTCTTCCGTGATGGCGGGGGCATGCTCGTAGTCGGCCAACTCGTCGCCGGCGAGTTGCTCCAAGAGAAACCGATCATAGGGCTTATCGGCGTTGAACGAACGAATGACGTAGTCGCGATAACGCCAGGCGTGCGGCCTCGGCAGATCCTGCTCGCGCTTCCCTTCGCTATCGGCGTAGCCGGCGGCGTCGAGCCAGTATCGGCCCCATCGCTCGCCATAGCGCGGCGACGTCAGCAGCCGGTCGACCATCCGTTCATATGCGTCCGGCTCCGCGTCGGCCAAAAACGCTTTCACCTCCTCCGGCTCGGGCGGCAATCCCGTCAGATCGAACGAGACCCGCCGCAAGAGTGTCTGCCGGTTGGCTTCGGGCGCAAAGGTCAAACCCTTTTCTTCCAGTACACGCAGGATGAAAGCGTCGATGGGCGTGCGCAGCCGACCGGTATCGCGCACCGCGGGAACGGCCACGGGCCGCGGCGGACGAAAGGACCAGAAGTCGCGATCCTGGTCGTTCACCAGCGGATCGGGCGTCGTGGTGGCAACGTCCGGCTCGATGCTTAGCTCAGGTGCACCCGCTTCGATCCAGCGGACGAGCACTGCCGTCTCGATCGGTTCGATCGGCTTCACACTCGCTTCCACGAGGCGGTCGCGGGGTGGCATCTCCCCGGCGCGGATTCTTCGCACCACGAGACTGTCGTCTGCCCTGCCTGGAACGATCGCCGGTCCCGATTTACCGCCGCGCAGCAGCGAGGCCTTTGTCCGCAAGTCGAGGCCCGCCTCTTGACGGTGCCGGCCATGGCAGGCCGAGCAACGACGCAGCAGGATGGGAATGACGTCATGTTGGTTCGGTGGCGCCGTAGCGGCCGCCGCTTCGCCCTCTTGGTCGTTCGCTTTGGCGCCTGCGGCGATCCAGCGTTCGATCACTTTCAACTCGGCTTCGCTGAGCCGGTCCTTTTCGTCCGGCGGCATCTCGCCACCATGGATCTTCTCGTAGAGCAGGCTCTCGTCCGGCTTCCCCGGCACGAGCACCGGGCCCGACTCTCCGCCCTTACGAAGTCCGGCGAACGAAGTGAGGTCGAGGTCGGCCTTACGTCCCTCTCCGCCGTGGCATTGCCCGCATTTGGCCTTCAACAGCGGCCCGACCACTTCCTCGAACGATGCCGGACGCACCGCCGACGGCGGTTGCGACTCGTCGGCGGCGATGCCCATACCCGCGACCCCGAGCGTGGTCAGGGCAGCCAGCGGAACGAAGCTCGCGAGAAAGAGGCGGAACATGGAATTCCATTAACGCATATGGGGGCCGCGCTGCCAACCATCACGGCAAGTCTCGGCTCGTATGAGGCTGACTGTATCGTCCGGCGCGCCGTGCTCGCAGCCACGTGTGGCCCCCGGCACTCGATCTCTGCTGGCCGGAAACATCTACGGAAGCAGCATATCCGAAAACCGGTATTCCGAACGATTCAGAATACTACCCCGTGACTCGGCAGCAGCGCTCGTGGCCACGCGCCGGATGGACAACCATCCATAATGGCTGCCTTGGGAAGGGTTTGGGAATGGCGTTGCCTACTCGTTGACGTAGGTCTCTAAGAACCGCGCCAGCCGGTGGAAATCGCTGTCGGGCTCGACATGGCGGACCTTGGTGATGAGCGTCGCCGGATCGACCAGCTCTTCGAAGGGCACGTAATGCAGCTCGAGCTGGCCTTCGACCGAGACCATGACGCCATTCAAATTGCGTTCGACCAGCGCGCGATACGCGCCGACGCCGAGTTGGCTGCCGAGCATGACATCGAAGGCGAGCGGCCGGGCACAGCGGGCCTCGTAGCCGAGTTGCAGGCCCGTGACCTTGCGGCTCTTGCCCGACTGACGCTTGTATTCATTCGCGATCAGCTTGGCGAAGGTGCGGTTCATGTTCACCTGCGCGATGGCGATGTGGCCGTGCTCGTCGCGCGGAATACCCTTGAGCATGTCCATCGGCAGGTATTCGGCCAGCCCCTCGGCCATGACGATGACGCCGAAGTCCTTCCCTTCCTCGTCCTCACGGACGCGGATCGTGGCCACGATGCGGCGCACCACTTCGTCCACGACCATCACCGGCCGCTTGCTCTTTTCGCCCGTCGCTTCATCGGTGACGTCTTCCTCGCCGCGATATTTGCCCGTGATGTCTTCGACACTGATCACCAGGCTGGCCTCACCGGCGATGGCGGTGCCGTACGCCAGCCAGCCCGCGCTGCGGCCCATGACTTCGGTCAGATAATAGCTGCGGCTCGCCTCGGCGTCGGCCAGCAGGTTGCGGATCTCGCTGGCCAGCGTCTCGACGGCGGTGAAGTAGCCGAACGTGAAGTCGATGCCCATGTAGTCGTTGTCGATCGTCTTGGGAAGATGGACGACCGGGATGCGCTTCGCCTCGGGCGGCAAGTGCTGCTGGAAGAGCTTGAACTTGTTGGCGGTCTTGAGGGTATCGTCGCCGCCGATCGAGATCAGCGCGTCGACACCCAACGACAACAGCGCTTCGTGCACGGTTCGCAGCGGCGCCGTGCGGGCTGGATCGGACAGATGGTCGGGATGCGAGACGTCTCGGCCCGGGTTGGTGCGGGCGGTCCCGATCAAGATGCCCTGACTGTTGCGCGTGCGCTTCAGGACGCGGTGGTCGATCTTCACGTAGTCGGAGTTCTCGACCAGCGGCCGGTTGGCCGAGTACTCGACCAGGTGCGAGTAGCCGTGCATGATGCCCAGCACCTCGATATCGTTGCGCAGGAACGAGACCGCGGCCGTCGAGATGACGGCGTTGGCGGCGGGCGCCGGTCCACCGGCGAAGACGATGGCCACGCGGCGGATCTTGGTTTCGGATCTGGGAGGACGTCCCAGAGGAGGGGCGGATGTCATTGGCATGTTCGTGGTCTCGCCGACCTAGGTAACCCATGTGCGTTCGATGAACGTCGTATCGACCTCGCCATCGACGAAAGCCGAGTGGCCGAGGATGTCGAGCAATCGAGGCACGGTGGTTTTGATTCCTACGATACGTAGCTCCCGCAGCGCGCGCTGCATCGAGCTGATGGCCGCCCCACGCGTCGGTTGATGGACGATCAACTTGCCGATCATCGAGTCGTAATGGGACGGTACGACATAACCCGCGTGTACGTGCGAGTCCCACCGCACACCAAAACCGCCTGGCACGATGATTCGTTCTATTTTACCGGGTGACGGCTGAAAATTCTTGTGAGGATCTTCCGCATTGATCCGGCACTCGATCGCCGCGCCCGAGACGTGAATGTCTTCTTGCTTGAAGGGAAGCGGCTCGCCCGCCGCCACGCGAATCTGGGTCTTGATGAGATCGATGCCCGTGACCATCTCCGTGACCGGGTGTTCGACCTGGATGCGGGCGTTGACCTCGATGAAATAGAAATTGTGTTGCCGGTCGACAATGAACTCGACCGTGCCGGCGTTGGTGTAGCCGGCGGTCTTGATCAACCGCACGGCCGATTCGCAAATGTTCCGCCGCACCTCGTCTGGCAGATGCGCCGCCGGGCTCTCCTCGATCACCTTCTGATGCCGGCGCTGCATCGTGCAATCGCGTTCCCACAGATAGACCGCGTTGCCATGATGGTCGGCCATGATCTGCACCTCGACGTGCCGCGGGTGCTCGACGTATTTCTCCAGGTAGATAGCCGGATTACCGAAGGCGGCCTGGGCTTCGGCCTGCGCCTGCTGAATGGCGCTTTTGAGTGCCAGATCGTTGAGCGCTACCCGCATGCCCCGGCCTCCGCCGCCGGCCGAGGCCTTGATGAGCACGGGAAAGCCGATCTCGTGGGCCACCTGCGTCGCCTGCTTCTCGTCGGAGATCAGGCCGTCGCTGCCGGGAACGGTCGGCACTTTGGCGGCGCGGGCTAGCTTGCGGGCCTCGTTCTTATCGCCCAACTTACGCATGGCCTCGTGCGTCGGTCCGATGAAGTCGATCTTGCAGAGGCGACAGACTTCGTTGAAGTGGGCGTTCTCCGACAAAAAACCGTAGCCGGGGTGGATGGCTTGTACGTTGCCGATCTCGGCCGCGCTGATGACCCGGTCGATCTTGAGATAGCTGTCGGCGCTCTTGGCGGGCCCGACACAGTACGCTTCGTCGGCCAATTCGAGGTATTGTGCGCCGCGGTCGGCTTCGCTGAAGATGGCCACGGTCTCGATGCCCATCTCGCGGCATGCGCGGATCACCCGCAGCGCAATCTCACCGCGGTTGGCGACCAGAATTCGTTTGAACATCGATCCCCCGGCCGTTACTGACGCGCGTTGACCTTGAACAGTGGCTGGCCGTATTCCACCGGGTCGCCGTTTTGCACCAGCACCGCCATGATCTGTCCCGACAGACCGGCCGGTATCTCGTTGAACACCTTCATGGCTTCGATGAGGCACACGGTCGTCTCGGGACCGACGTGATCGCCGACCTTCACGAATGCGGGGGCGTCGGGACTGGGTGAGGCGAAGAAGGTGCCGACCATCACGCTCTTGATGTATGCCGCGTCCTTGTCCTCCGCCGGCTTATCGGCCGGGCGGGCGGGGGCCGACGGGGCGGCCGCAGCGGCCATTTGGCTCGGGGCCGCCGCCATCGGAGCAATGACCGTGTCATGCCCTTTTCGCAGCCGGATGCGAAAGTCGGCATCGCGCAGATCGATCTCGGTCAGCTCGTGCTCGTTCATCAATTCGACGAGGCGACGAATCTTGCAAATATCGAATACTTCGCCCGTGTTGGGCGGTTGGCTGGCCATGCCAGGTGTTCTCCACAGCTTGTTTTATTGCTTGGTTTAGCGACGGCGTTCGGCAAGATGCGCCGTTATTCGACGACCATTTCCGACAATTCCTTGGGGCAGTTCGTCAAAACCTCGTGTCCGCGCCGGGTGACCAGTACGTCGTCCTCGATGCGGATACCGCCCCAGCCCGGCAGATAAATTCCGGGCTCGACGGTCACCACCATACCCGCTCGCAACGGTTGCTCATTGATCACGCTCAGCCGCGGCAACTCGTGGATGTCGAGCCCGATACCGTGCCCAAGGCCATGACCAAAATACTTGCCGAAGCCGGCATCGGCAATGACGGCCCGTCCGATC
Source organism: Pirellulales bacterium (assembly GCA_035547915.1). GTDB lineage: Bacteria > Planctomycetota > Planctomycetia > Pirellulales > JAICIG01 > DASSFG01. Next base: position 91,127 of record DASZTS010000015.1, read on the forward strand.
TCGTCGATCTCGCGGCCGGTCTTGCCGGGACGGATCGCGGCCACTGCCTGGGCCTGTGCCTTTAACACAAGTCCATACAGCCGTTCAAGTTTGGGCGAGATTCTACCGATGACCAAGACCCTGGTCAAGTCGCTCTTGTACCCCTTGTTGCTGGCCCCCCAGTCGACCAGCAGTAGGTCGTGGTTTCCGATCGGCTCATTGCTCGGCCGCGCATGGGGTAGGGCTGCCCGCGGACCGGCGGCCACGATCGGCGGAAAGCTGCTCGACTGCGCGCCTTGCAAGCGAAGTTGGTGCTCCAAATCGTCGGCCAGTTCTTTTTCGCTGCGATTGGGACGCAGCGTGGCCCGTAACACGGCGAACGCTTTCTCGGCCTGCCGGGCCGCCTGCCGCAGGTCGGCGATCTCCTCTTGGTCCTTGATCTGCCGCAACGACTCGACCAGCCCTCTGCTGAGGAAAAGGGCCGTTTTCGGCAATTTTTCCGCCAGAAGGGCATGGTCGGCGGCCGTCAGCGAGTCGCCCTCGACCGCCAGCCGGCCTACCTTCGCCGACCCGAGAACGTCAACGGTTGCGTCACTCAACAGCGTCGATGCGGGCCGAATGTGCGTCGGCAGGCCGGGGCACTCCTCGGCCAACTGCGTGATGTAGCGAAAGTCGCTGATCATGACCGTCTCGCGGCCGGTCACGAGCAGGCGACTGCTATCCCCGGTGAAGCCGGTCAGATACGTGACGTTCGTCTCGTTGCTGACGAGCAATCCGTCGGCCCCGGCTTGCTTGACGAGCTTCGACAGCTTGGCACGACGATCCGCAAAGCGGGTCATGAGCGGACCTCATACTCGGCGGTGACGGTGGTGCTGATACCGCCGCGCGGCGTAAAGGCCGCCTTCAGTCGCAGCCAACGCGGCTCGGTCACGGCCACCAGGTCGTCGAGAATGCGGTTCGTGGCGTGTTCGTAAAAGATGCCTTCGTTGCGGAACTGCTGTAGATAGAGCTTCAGGCTCTTCAATTCCACGCACTTTCCGGCCGGTGAATAAGTAATCGTCAAGGTGCCGAAATCGGGTTGTCCCGTCTTGGGACAGACCGATGTAAACTCGGGGCAGACGATCTCGATCTCGTACTCGCGCGCGGGAAACTGGTTGGCGAAGGTTTCGAGCTGGGCTCGAAAAGAGTCGCTCATGTAGGGCTCCTTTTGTTGGCTGCCGTATTCTGGCATGATGAAGTGCAGACGAAAAGGAGCCGTCTGAAGAGATCAATCATGAGCGATGAGCTGGGTATCGGGACGGAAGGTACCTTGATTCATCGCGTCCTATTCGCCATTTTTCGTGCGCGTCGCTGAAATCTATCTCTCGATCCAGGGTGAGGGGCAACTAACGGGCGCCGAGAGCGTTTTCGTCCGCGTGAGCGGCTGCAATCTGCGTTGTTGGTTCTGCGATACGCCGTTTGCCTCGTGGTCGCCCGAAGGCGAAGACCTGTCGACGGCGGAAATCGTTGACCGCATCGAACGATTCGAATGCCGGCACGTGGTGCTCACCGGCGGCGAGCCGATGCTCTTCGCCGAGTTGATCCCGCTCGCCGCTGAATTGCGACGGCGGCGCTTGCACATCACCATCGAAACGGCGGGCACGCTCGATCTCCCCGTCGCCTGCGACTTGATGTCGATCAGCCCCAAGCTCTCCAATTCGGCTCCGACGGCGCGGCGACATCCGCGCTGGCACCGGCGGCACGAGCAAACCCGCCATGCGCCGGCCGTCATCCGGCGCCTGGTCGCCGACTACGACTATCAGGTCAAGTTCGTGATCGACCGGCCTGCCGATTGCCGGGAGGTGGAGAGCTATCTCGCCGGTCTGCCGGAAATCGATCGTTCGCGTGTGTGGTTGATGCCGCAGGGGACCGATCCGGAAGAGTTGGCGCGTCGCACCCGGTGGCTCAAGCCCCATTGCGAATCGGCGGGCGTCCGCTATTGCCCGCGTCGCCAGATCGAATGGTTCGGCCTGGTGCGGGGAACGTAGCCGGCCACGACGAACGCCCATGATTGACCTGATCCTCGGCACCGCCGGTCATATCGACCACGGCAAGACCTCGCTCGTCAAGGCCCTGACGGGCGTCGATACCGACCGGTTGCCGGAGGAGAAGTTGCGCGGGATCACCATCGACCTGGGCTTCGCCGAATTGGTATTGGGAGACATTCGACTCGGTATTGTCGATGTGCCGGGCCACGAACGGTTCGTGCGAAACATGCTGGCCGGCGCCACGGGCATCGACCTGGCGCTCCTCGTGGTGGCCGCCGACGATTCCGTCAAACAGCAGACCCGCGAACACCTGGAAATCTTGCGGCTGCTGAAGCTCGAACGGGGCGTTGTGGCGCTCACCAAGTGTGACTTGCCCGAGCCGGATTGGATCGATCTGGTCGAAGCCGAGGTGCGGGAACTGGTGGCCGACACCTTTTTGGCGACCGCACCGGTCGTGCGCACCAGTGTGACGACGCGGGTGGGGCTAGAGGAACTCAGGTCGGCCTTGGGCGAAGCCGCGCAGCAGGCTGCACGGTCGGCCCGCATGGAGCGCCTGCATGCGCCGTTCCGGCTGGCCATCGATCGCACCTTCACGATGGCCGGCCACGGTACGGTCGTCACCGGCAGCGTGGCCAGCGGCCGCGCGCGAATCGGCGATGCGCTGCTTGTCGAGCCGGGCGGCGTGTCGGTGCGGGTTCGCGGGCTGCAAAGCCACGATCGGGCGACCGAAGAAGTGCAGCGCGGACAACGGGCGGCTATCAATCTGGCCGGCATTCATCACGACGAACTCCGCCGAGGTCAAGAGCTTACCACCTCCGGCTATCTCGCACCGGGACGTATCGTTTCCGCAGACATCGCTCTGGCCGATGCGGCGCCTCGTCCGCTGAAGCATCGAGCGCGGGTGCGTGTCCACCTGGGAACCGCCGAGTTGATGGCATCGGTCGTCCTGCTCGAAGGCGATCGGCTCGAGCCGGGTAAGCGGGCGATGGCCCAGCTCTTCTTGAGCGAGCCGGCCGTGAGCACGTGGGGACAGCCGTTCGTACTGCGCAGCGAGTCGCCCGTGATGACGATCGGCGGCGGTAGTGTGCTCGACCCGAACGCGAGGCCTCTGCCACGCAACGACGCCGACGTGTTGACCCGGCTCGCCGAGCTGACGGGCACCGATCCCATCGAGCGAGCCGCGGCCGCGCTGTCTTTTGTCGGGCTGGCCGATTGGCAACCGGCCGACCTGGCGCGCGTGGCGGGCGTCGATCACCCGGCCGACGTAGTCGAAGAGTTGTTGCGGCGCGGCGATCTGGTGCGACTGGCACTCTCGCCCAGCCGCACGCTATCCGTAGAGCGGCGTTGGCTCGACGGAATCTTCAGGCGCGTCGAAGGCATCCTCGATCAGCAGCATACGGAGTTTCCCTTGCGGATGATGCTCGACCGCTCGCGGCTTGTGCATCGATTGGAATATCTCGGCCCCGAGCCGGTCGTGGCGTCCATTCTGGCCGCCATGTCCCGCGCCGGCAGGCTGTTAGAGAACGAGCGCGGTGTCGCCCTGCCCGGCCGCGGACCACAGCTCTCCAAGAACGAACAAAAGCTTTTGGCAGAAATCGTGGAAACCTATCGGTCGTCGGGTTACGAACCGCCCACTGTCGACGAGATTCGTGCCCGAACGACCAAGAACCAGCAGTCCGTCGATCAACTCGTGGCACTCGCCGTCGCGGATGGTCGATTGGTCGAAATCGGCAGCGGCTTCTTGCTGCACACGGACGTCGAACGTCGGCTGCGTGAGACACTCATCGGCAAGATGGCCGCGGGCGAAGGGCACACGGTCAGTCAGATTCGCGAACTGCTCGGCACGACGCGAAAATACGCCGTACCGCTCTGCGAGCACCTCGACCGCACGGGGTTCACCCGGCGACAAGGCGATATGAGGTTCTTGGCGAGCTGATCACGTAGCTTAGAGCAACCGACAAAACTAGATCGGACTCCGAAAAAATCGGCGTTCCACGGCCGATTTTTGCCCCACGGCGCTCCGGCTTCCCATTTTTGTCAGCCGCTTTTAGCCGACTGGCTATCGACGGGCCGAAGCTTGCAATTCTTCCCGCAACGGCTGGGCGTTCAGATCAGCCGCCTGAGCAGCCTTTAGCAGCGACTCGGCCGCGCTGCGATCACCTTTGGGGTCGACGATCTCGAACGAGGCCAAGACCAGGTTGCGCACCGGATCGTCGGGCGCCAACCAGCGGTCGGCCAGATAATGCGCGATCTCCTTGGGAAGCTTCTGCCAAGTGTATTCTCGGTTTTTTCCCGCCGTACGGATCACCAGGTGATCGGCGTCGGCTTCGACGACCGACATCCGCGTGCCGTTGATCTCGAGTTCCTCCAAACCGATCTTGGGGAGCGTTTGGCGAACGGCATCCCAGAACATTTCGACGTAGCTGGCAAGCAATTCGACGCGGTTCACTTCGGCCGTCGTGTCCGGCGCCGTCGCCTCGATGGTCGCCTCGGCGAGCAAATCGCGGGCTTGAACGATATTGCGGCTGGCCAACGCCGCCCGAGCCGATTTCAAAAGCTTACCCACGGTCGCCAATTCTTCGGCGCCCGCTTTCCGGTCAGCCTTCGGCGTTTCGGCAGGCGATGCGGGCTGAGGTTTCGGCGACTCCGCCGGCTTCGGTCCGGGCGAATCGGGCTGCGGGTGTGGTATCGCGGGTTTGTCCGTGGGCTTCGCCATACCGGCCATGCCATTCTCGTCCGCAGGCGCCGACGCTGATGCGCCTTCGTCAACCCGCGGCATGGGCTTGAGATCGGGCGTTACCTTCGGCGGTGCGACCGGCGCTTTGTTCGGCGCGCGTACTCGGTCCGACGGGCGATCGCTCGAGTTTCTTTTGGGAGGCCGTATTTCGGCAGATTTCGGAGAGCCTTTTTCGACCTGCGACGCCGCCTGCCGGTGGCTCGATGGATTCGTGCGCTCGCGATCTGGCGTTGCGACAGCGACCGTATCGCTTCCCTTGAAGTGAAACCACATTCCACCGGCAACGGCCACGACGATCACCGCCGCACCGGCCAGCGCGGGGACCGGAGAGGTCCGGCGTCTCACGCGCCGACGAATGCTGGGAATCGATGGCGCGACGTGATCGTTCGCGTTCGGCGCGGCCGATCCCATTGCCGGGGCCGCGTAGTAGGTCGGCACCGGCGCATTTTGGACGGCGACGGGTGCCGCAACCTGACCTTGCCAGCCGGGATGCGGCTGCGTCATCGGATATGCCGGTGCCGCTGCATATCCTTGGACGGCATGGTAGGCGGGCGCGTATCCAGCGTAGCCGGGCATCGTTTGGCCGACGGCCTGTGCCGGGCCGTATTGCGGGACCGCCACGGCCTGGGGCGCTACGGGTTGGGGTACTGCCGGCTGTGGCACTGCCGGCTGGGGTGCCGTCGCCTGATGTCCCATCGGTTGCGGCGCGACGGACGGCGAACCGGCGCCGTTCGCCCCACCGTTGGCCAGTGCCTCGTCGTAGGCCCGCTTCGCGGTCGGCGTGAGCAACGTCATCCGCGCTTCGGCCAATTCGCCCATCAATCGCTGGGCCAGGTCGGCGTGGCCGCCCGAAAACTGCGCAATCAGCCGGGCCGATTGACGTTGGTACGCCAAATCGATCTTGCCCACCTCGGGCTCGAGCGGGCGCAAGCCCAGCAATTCATAGTAGTTAGGTGTTTCGCCGTGCGAAATAACACCCAGCCACTCGCGATAGGGGTGGAAAGCCGGGGACATTGCGTCCCTCCTTGATCGATGCCTAGTCTCTTGTTCCGTAGCCGGGAGGGCGCCAAAAAGGCGAGCGGTCGCGCACTTCAGCCTGGTCCACGCTGAAATTTCGGCAACGACTCCATTATGGTCCGGCTTGCCGAATGTCGCAACGCCGCGTCCCCGTCGCTTGCGCGGGAGATCCAGAGACGCCCGATGGGCAGCTTGGGTTCCCGCGCGCTGCTTCTCGGGTCTATTTTACCCGGGTCGGCAAGATCACCATCGGCACACCGTCCCATTGCAGGCGACGCTGTAGAGAATACGCCGTTTGGTTGTGAAAGAGCCGCTGCCACCAAGTGTCGCGGTTGAAGACGAGTTGGCCGGCGAAGAACACGACTTTGGGAAAGCGCCGGGCAATCTCCAAGCACAACTGCTCCAATTCGTCGACCGCGTCGGTGCCGATCGCCATGAACGAAGTCGAAGGCATTCCCAGCCGTTGTGCCAGATCGACATAGTGCGCCAGCGAGGCCCCGGTGTGGTGTTGCAGATCCTCGACGGCGCTGGCCCCTTTGAAGTTGCCCGAATCGACGACGCCGACCGAAAGAAAGACGAAGTTTTTGAAATACCCCGGGGCGAACCGCACCGCGTTGAGCATCGTGTGGACACCTAGCCCCCCGTATCCGCCCACGAGGATGGCGGCGGTCGGCTGCTCGGAGTCGGGCTCGGCAAGATTGGGATCGCCGGTGGCCGTGATGTTGCCCAGCGAGGCATCGAGGCGCTTCAACCTGCGCACCACGCCGCGATAGTAGCGTCTCGTCCCGAAGCAAAGAGTGACGAGCACGGTCGTCACACCGAGCGTCACCCATGCACCTTCTTCAAACTTGGTCCAGACGGTGACACACAGGATGCTCACGCACATCACGGCGCCGAAGCTGAACAACCCCACTCGCCTGCGCCAAAGCGGGTCTTCTCCGCGCTTCTGCCACCACAGCCGGCACATGCCGATCATCGAGAGCGAGAAGGTGACGAATACGTTGATGGCATACATGACGATCAGCCGATCGGTCTTGCCCTCGGTGTAGAGCAGCGCCGAAATCGCCGCCAGACCCATCAACAAAATGCCGTTGTGGGTCGCCAAGCGTTCGGACAGGTTGGCGAACCAGTGCGGCATATACGAGTCGTGTGCCATGTTGGCCAGCACGCGCGGTCCGTCGATGAAGCCCGCCTGGGCGGCCACGAACAAGAGCGCGCCTTCCGAAATCATCGTAGCCCACAACAGGATGCCTCCCACGCCATGGGTCGACAGGCCCAGGTCGCCGATGAACTTCTCGGTCAACACCTGATTCAGCGTCTTGTTTCCCGCGCCGACGTGTGTGATCTGCAACAGAAGATAGGCCATCATCAAGCCGCCGGCCGTGAGGGCCAGAGAGCAAGCCATGTACAGCATGGTGCGTTTCGCCGTGGCGACGCGCGGCTCGCGCATCACGGGCATACTGTTCGAAACCGCCTCGATGCCCGTGTAGGTACCGGCACCGAGCGAATAGGCCCGCACCAGCAGGGCCAGCATGCCCCAGAAGCCGAAGCCCGGCTGATCCAAGCCTTCGCGGACCTGCCTTGTCACGTCTTGCGCCACTCCGCCCACCGCGGTGAGATGGAGCAACACGGAGCCGCCGATCAACAGGGCGTGCGTCGCCAGGAAGACCAGGAACACCGGCAAGAGCGCCTTGACCGATTCCCGCACGCCGCGCAGGTTGAGCACGATCAACAGCGCAATCGCCATCAGCTCGCAATACAGCTTCAGGTTGTCGTGCGGCGTCGGCAGCCACTGCAACATGCGAAAATGGTGCAGATATTCGAACGAATTGCGGACGTATTCTCCGAGCAGGCCGTATAGCGCGTCGCCGGCCGCCGCGATCGACACGGTGATGGTCAGCACATAGTCGACCAGCAAGGCCGATCCGGAGACGACACCGGCTGGACGGCCAAGCAACTTCGAGGCCACCAGGTACCCCCCGCCGCCGCTCGGAAAGGCCTCGATGATATGGCTGTAGCAGCGCGAGATGACAACGACCGTCAGAATGGTGGCCAGCGCCAGGAAGCTAGCCAGGTAGTGGTGACCGTCGAGGTTCTTAAACGCCTCTTCGGGACCATAACACGACGACGACAGTCCGTCGGCTCCCAATCCAACCCAGGCCAGAAAGGCCACCAGCGATACGTGGTGGAAGACCGACTCGTCGCGCAGGTTGCGGGGCTTGCCGACGATGACAGTTTTGACGCGCCGGGCCAGAGACGGCTGGCTGCTCTCGGGGCCGCCTATCGTCGTCACAACGCCCGGATCGGCGCCGGAGACGTCGGCGATTTCATCGTCCGTGAAGGCCGCTTCCTCGTCTCGGCGAAGTGCGGCGGTGACCACCGTATCGTTCTCGGCTGGGCCCTTGCCCGTATCGGTGGGCGAATGACCGTGCGACGCCTTGTGATCCGTCGCGGGATCTCCTTGACTACTCATCTTCGCGGTTGGTCAATAATGAAAGCCGGCCCGGACACCCGCATTGACGGCGGTCGTCCGAGCCGTGGTTACCTCGCTGAATCTAGGCCAGAAAGCACCGCGATGCAATGGGCGGGGCACCGGGTCCTCCCCTCGACCGTCACCCTACGCTAGAATTTAAGAGCAACCGACTAAACCGGATCGAGTTCCGAAAAAATCGGCGTTTCACGGCCGATTTTTCCCCCACGGTGCTCCGACTTCCAGGTTTTGTCCGCCGCTCTAAGCATCTACCTGAGAACCAGTCTCAAGATGCGGGAATTCCCACGTGCGGGCCGGTTTTTGGTTAGAGTCAAAGAGTAAAGCGAGGAAGTAGACAAGAAGACTTGCTGGCCATTCGGAAAAAGAAGATAGCCCGATGGGTTTTTGGCAATTTTCGAACGCCTGCGACTTTCTCCAGCCGGCGGTTGACGGTTTGCGTGAATCGCTGTGGCCGCTTTCGCTTGGCTTCAAAAATGCCCGATCGTTGTTTGAACTTACCGAACCCACCAACCTGCCGTAACTGAGGATTGGGAGTCCATCATGCCATCGCTTCGCCGAAGATTGCTCGTTAGCCTGCTGTCTCTGTCCGCCGGACTATCCGTAGCTCAGTCGCGCGCGGCAGCGGCCGATGTCGCCAAGGGCGATGGGGACCGCGCCCGCGAACAGGCCGTGATCAAAGCGATCGATTACCTGCGGCAAAAGGGACAGGCCGAAGACGGCTCGTTCAGCCGACAAGCGGGGCCTGCCGTCACGGCCCTCGTGACGACGGGTTTGCTGCATAGCGGCTTGGCCGTAAAGGATCCGATGGTCGCCAAGGCGTTGAAGTACATCGAGGGCTTCGTACACGACGACGGCGGCATCTACAAGGAAGGCAGCACGCACCAGAACTATGAGACCTGCGTCGCCATCCTCGTCCTGAAAGAAGCCAATCGCGACGGACAGTACGACAAGGTATTGAAAAAGGCCGAGAGCTTCATCAAGGGCCTGCAATGGGACGAACAGGAAGGGCAGGACGAAGCGAGCCTGAGCTATGGCGGTGCGGGATATGGAAGCAAGAAGCGGCCCGACTTGTCGAACACCGGTTTCTTCATCGACGCCTTGAAGGCGACCGGCAACGGCCCCGACGACGAGGCCATGAAGAAGGCTTTGCTCTTCGTGTCGCGCTGCCAGAACCTGGAGACGGAGCACAACACGTCCCCTTTCGCCGCCAAGAATCCTGACGGCGGGTTTTATTACACCGTCGTGGGCGACGGCGAGAGCTTCGCGGGCAAGCTCGACAACGGCGGGCTGCGGAGCTATGGCTCGATGACGTATGCGGGATTGAAGAGCATGATCTTTGCCGGCGTCGGGCCGGACGATCCGCGCGTCAAGGCTGCGGTCGAGTGGGCGCACAAGCACTACACGCTCGACAGCAACCCGGGCATGGGCGAGGCAGGACTGTACTACTACTATCACACGTTCGCCAAGGCGCTCCACGCGCTGGGCGAGACCGAGTTCAGCGACAGCGACGGCACCAAGCACGACTGGCGCCGGGAGTTGGCTGCGGAATTGGTGAATCGGCAGCATGCGGACGGATCGTGGAGCAATTCCACCCCAAGGTGGCTCGAGAGCGACCCGAACCTCGTCACCGGCTACGCGCTGTTGACGCTGTCCTACTGCCGACCGAACCAAGCTGCCGACAAATGACGTTGGCCGACGGCGGCGGTTCTTCGATGATCGCCGCGTCTAGGTCGCCAGCGTCACCAGCCGGCCTTCCGCCCGAAGTTTTCCCGATGCGATCCGCCGCAGCGCTTCGGGGTAGGCCGCGCACTCGGCCTCGAAGACCCGAGCGGCGAGGCCGTCGGCCGTATCGCCGTCGAGCACGTCCACGACGCGCTGCAGGATGATCGGGCCGTGATCGTACTGATTGTCGACGAAGTGCACGGTGCAACCGCTCACTTTGGCGCCGTAGTCGAGCACCGCCTGATGGACGTGATGGCCATAGAATCCGCGGCCGCAGAAAGCGGGAATCAGGCCCGGATGGATATTGACCACACGCCACTCGAAATCGGTGGGTATCTCTACGAATTTGAGAAAGCCGCCCATCACCACGATGTGACAGTCGACGGCGCGGCACGCATCGAAGACCGCGCGGCTGAACGCCGCATCGTCAGCCGCGGCGCTACGTTCGATCACTTGCACCGCGATGCCCGCCTCGCGCGCGAATCGCAAGCCGCCTGCCTGCGGATTGCTGGAAATCACCAACTCGATCACGGCATCGAGCTCGCCGCCGTCAATCTCGTCGATCAGGTTTCGCAGCGTCGTGCCGCCGCCGGAGATCAGCACCACCAACCGGAGCGGAGAACGTCGCGGAAACTCGGGCATGAATCGTGAGCCGCTCAACGGCTTGGGGCGGGCATTTCTAAAGGCGGCACGCCGAGTTCGTCGCGCACGGCGAGGGCCGGCTCCGCATGGCCGTCGGCAGTCATCCGGTCGGACAGCGCGGGGTGCACTCGCCACGGCAAACGCACGGCAAAGACACTTCCTTTGCCCAACTCGCTTTCGACCGAGACGTCGCCACCCAGCAGTTTGCAGAGCTCTTTCACGATCGATAGACCGAGCCCGGTTCCTTCGTATTCGCGGGTCATGGCATCGCCGCCCGGCATGACGGTCTTACCCTGCCGGAATTTCTCGAAGATGTGCGCTTGATCTCCCTCCGAAATGCCGACACCCGTGTCGGCCACGGTGAGCAGCATTTCGCCCTCGGGGCTGTGCCGCGCGCCGATCACGATTCGTCCGCCGTCGGGAGTGAATTTGATCGCGTTCGAGAGGAGGTTGTTGAGGATCTGCTGCACCTTGCCCTGGTCCTGCAACAGCTCGGGCAGGTCGGGCTCGATCTTCATTTCCAAATCGAGATTCTTGCGCTCGGCCAGGGGGCGTGCCATATCGCATTGCGCGCCGATCACGTGGTCGATGTAGAAATCGCTCGGCCGCAGCTCCATCTTGCCGCTCTCGATCTTCGCCAGGTCGAGGATGTCGTTGATCATGTCGAGCAGCATCTTGCCCGATTTCTGGATGTTTTGCACGTAGCGCAACTGCTTCTCGTCGAGCGACTTGATCGAGCTGAGCACGTCGCTGAAGCCGATGATGCTGTTGAGCGGCGTGCGCAATTCGTGACTCATCGTCGCCAAAAAGTCGCTCTTCAGACGATTGAGTTCGAAGAGCCGCATGTTGGCCTGCGCCAATTCGTCGACCTTCAAGTCGAGTTGTGAATTGAGCCGCTTGAGCTCCTCCTGCGCGGTGACGAGGTGTGCGAGCATGCGGTTGAAGGCCACGGCCAGGTCTTCAAACTCATCGGCCGTGCGGATCTCGGCCCGCTGGTCGAGGTTGCCGCGGCTGACGGCGTCGCTTACGTCGCGCAGGTGCTTGAGCGGTTTGACGATGACATAGCGCACGATCAGGTACGCGACGAGAATGGCCACTGGGGCGATGACGATGGCGCATGTCCAGAGAATGGCGCGGTTCCAGTTCTGATCCGCGCGCGTGGCCGCGTTGGAGATGGTGACCTTGGCGACCGCGATCAATTGCCCCTCGGCCAAATCGGGCGGCCCGGTGTATACCCGATGGCAATTGAGGCAGGCTTGTTGCGCATAGACCGGGCGAAAGTATTCATATTGGGCGCCATTGTTGACGAACTGCTCGTCCCAGGTGCGGGGTGTCTTGCCTTCGGCCAATTCATCGGGAGCACGCGTGAACTCGTCCAGCAGCCTCGCCTCGAAGTCATCGACCGGTTCGGCCACGTTGACCACCGAGCTGAAGTCGGGCAGGGGCGTCTTGTCGGCCTCGGCCGGCCGCAAGAAGCTACAGTCGTAATCGCGGCCCTTCAGTCTGGCCCCCAACCCGTCCATGGTCGCTTTCCACTCTTTATCGCGCTCCTTCCAGTCCTCGCCTCGCTGCGTGGCATCTTGCCAGTAGAGTACCTGCCAGTGCAGCGCGAATAGGCTCGAATCGACCAGCACTTCCGCGCGCGAGGAATTCTGCTTGGTGACGGTTCCGTCAGTCAGCCACTGCGAGACGGAAAAGCTCGCCCCGATCATCAGAGTCAGGAAGACGCCGAACAGCGCGAGAAATTTGCGCTGGAGGTGGCTTTCGCCCAGGTGGCGCTTGATCGATCGATACGACATGTCGCTGACGACGGGGAGTAAAAATCGCCCAATCTGCCCAATATTCTATGCCCGGTGCCGGGCCGCACCAAGGTCAAGGCACCTGCGACGACTTTTCAGGCCGCCCTACCCAATCCGGTCTGATACGCAACCAGCGCCCTGCGCAGAGGATCGCTGAGCACAAGTCGACGGCTGGCATTGGCGCGGTCCAGCGCATCGAGTGCCACCTGCAATTGATCGGAGATGCTCAGCGACAGGTCGATAAACAGGTGCTTGCGGCCTTTGAGTTCGCATTCACCGCCCCCTCCACCCGCCAGCCACTCTTGCCGCACCTTGTATCCCAACGCGCCGGCTGCCCGAAGCGCCTCTTCCAACAGCTCGACCGTGTGCATCCTAGCTTCTCCAGTCGCTTCGCTCGCCGTCGCAATCTTCGGGCAAAACTTGCCTGCCTTTTGCGGAGGCGGATTATAGTTCGCCCGGCTACAGTTGCCCAGCCGACTGCGACGATGCCTACAGAGACGAATTTTGGGAGGATACTATGTCGATTGAGGGCGTCGATGAGGCGGAACTGCGGCGGCAAGTGGAACAGCTCAAACAGCAACTTGCCCATGCTCAGCGGCTGACGGCTCTGGGAGAATTGGTGAGCACCACCACGCACGAGTTCAACAACGTGCTGATGACGATCATCAACTACGCCAAGCTCGGCCTGCGACACAAGGATCCCGCCACGCACCAAAAGGCCTTCGACAAGATCCTGCACGCCGGCAATCGGGCCGCCCGCATCACGAACGGCATCTTGGGCTTCGCCCGCAACCGCTCGGGCAGTCCCGAACCGACCGACATGGTCAAGCTCGTCGACGACACGTTGTTATTGCTCGAACGCGAGATGACTAAGTACCGCGTCTCGGTCGAGCGTCAGCTCGAACCGGTTCCTCGTGCCCGCGCCGTTCCGAACCAGATTCAGCAGGTGCTCGTCAACCTGATGATCAACGCCCGGCAGGCGATGCCGCAGGGTGGACGATTGCTAGTACGCTTGGCCCACGATCGCGACAGCGAAACGGTCGACCTCGTCGTGCGTGACACGGGCTGCGGCATGCCAGCCGATCTGCTTCCCAGGATCTTCGAACCGTTCTTTACGACCAAGCACGGTCCCGACGCCAGCGGCAAGGGCGGCACCGGACTGGGCCTGTCGGCTTGCCGCGACATCGTCGAGGCACATCAGGGACGCATCCGCGTCGAAAGCAGCGTCGGCAAGGGAACGGCCTTCACCGTCAAATTGCCGGTGGCGGCGACGGACTTCCCATCGACTTTGCCGGTTACGGCGACGCCGGATACAGCCGTGGCCCTCGTAGCCACCACGGCGGTTCCACTCCCAGCCTCACAAACAACTGGTTGATCATCTTCTGCTCGAGGTTCGCGTCGCGGCCCATCGGAATCCAACCGGTCACGGTGGGTTGCTGACCGACGGGCATCTGCACGTGGCGCTGCGAGGTTTCGTTGCGCAGGGTGCCGGAACCGGCGGTGGCGTTGAGCGGCTTGGGAACGTCTTCTAACTCCTTGAAGACGTTCACTTGCACGTTAAAGCCGCCTTGCAGCGGCAAGACGTAGACGATCGCCTTGCGGCGATAGGTCTGGAAGGTGCTCTCGAGCTTGTCGTAGAACGAGACGGTATCGCTGCGCCAGGGCTCTGCGAGCGTGGAGCTCGGTTCGGGCCAGGTCCTGATCTCACCCATGGTCAGCGTGACGGTATTGTCGGAGTTGTAGATCCGCCGCACGCGCTCTTCGTGCTCGAGGCGGAAGTGATCGTCGAGCACGTCGACCAGCGCGTTGTGCACGATCTCGGCATCGGGCACCGGCACGAATACCGGGTTCGGATGCTGTACCGTCAGCCAAGCCGTACCGCAGCCCAGGCATGGCAAGGCGAGCGCAATGAATGCGATGTTGAGAGCGCGACGCACTGAGGAGAATGCCGAGGCAAGAAATGCAAAGGGATGGGGGTCGGTAGTGTGGCAAGAAGTTGCTACCGTGGCAAGACGAACGTCCGGTCACAGGGCGAGAGCTGGTGAGCGGGGAAGAAGGCGCAAGATGGATCGGCTCCTTGCGTAGATTGGCTACGCTGCCCGGCTCGCCAGCAGCTTCAGTTTGATCGCCTTTCGGACTACACTCTCCCTTTTCGACAGACCGCGGGCGAAAGCCAAAGCATGGCTATTGCGATTACCGGCTCAGGCGGCCAATTGGGGCAAGAACTCTGTCGACAATTGGGCAGCGCGGCCATCGCACTCGATCTGCCCGAATTCGATCTGACCGATGCAAGCCGGGTGCGGCAGACGCTCGCTGAGTTGCGACCGCAGGCCGTCATCAACACGGCTGCCTTCACCCAGGTCGACCGCGCCGAAGAGCAATCTGAGCTTTGCTGGCAGATCAACAGCACCGGCGTCGGTCACGTGACGTCAGTTTGCCGCGAGTTGGCCGTCCCATTGGTGCAGATCAGCACCGATTACGTTTTCGGCGGTGATGCCCATCGCGCTCGACCGTATCGCGAAGAGGATCGTCCTGATCCGCAGGGCGTCTATGCTCGCAGTAAGTTGGGGGGCGAGGAGCAGGCGGCCGGTTGGCCGCAGCATATCATCGTGCGGACTTGTGGCCTGTACGGTAAGCCGGGGCCGAAAACACCGGCCGGCAATTTTGTCGACACGATGCTCAGGCTGGCCCGCCAGGGCAAATCGTTGCGGGTGGTGGCCGACCAGCACTGTACTCCCAGCTATGTGCCACACGTTGCTCGAGCGCTATTATTCTTGCTCGAACACCGGCATTTCGGCCTATACCATGTGGTGAATGGCGGCGCCACCACCTGGTATGATTTTGCCCAAGAGATCTTTCGCCAGGCGGGGCTTGGAGTCTCCGTAGAGCGGATCACCACGGCCCAATACGGCGCACGCGCACCCCGTCCGCCGTTTAGTGTTCTCGACACGAGCAAGTATCACCGACTCGGTGGACCGGAGATGCCGAGCTGGCAACAAGGGTTGGCAGAATATCTGAGCGCAACGACACGACCAGCGTGAGCGAACGCGCGTCGACGTTGTTGTGTCGTTGGCAGCGGTTTGGCGGGCCGCCGGAAGAAACATCGACGGCCGGCTTGCGCTCGCGGGCAACTCCGTTTTTGAGCTTTGCGCCCGACGCCCCAAACCACTAAGATATTGCGAATATGCCCGACTTGCGCAAAGACCCGATTGTCGGCCGCTGGGTGATCGTTGCCAAAAGCAGAGCCAAGCGCCCGCACGACTTCGTCAGCACACCACAGCTCGTGCCGGGGTCTTTCTGCCCGTTCTGCGAAGGGCACGAAGCCTACACGCCCAGCGAGATCTTGGCCTATCGGCCCGCCGGTTCGTCGGCCAACGGTACGGGCTGGCGCGTGCGCGTCGTCCCCAACAAGTTTCCCGCGCTGGAGATCGAAGGCGACCTGAATAAGCGCGGCGAAGGCATCTACGACATGATGCGCGGCGTGGGCGCTCACGAAGTGATCATCGAGTCGCCGCAACACTTGCTCAGCACGTCGGAACTGCCGGAAGAGAGCCTGCGCGAGGTCTTATGGGTCTATCGCGACCGCGTGGTCGACCTGAAGAAGGACCGGCGCCTCGTCTACGGCATGCTGTTCAAGAACGTAGGAGCCGCGGCCGGCGCGTCGCTGGAGCATACGCACAGTCAGTTGATCGTGACGCCCATCGTGCCGATCACCGTGGTGGAAGAGATCAAGGGCGCTTCACAGTTCTATCAGTATCGCGGGCGGTGCGTCTTCTGTGACATGGTGCAGCAAGAGCTGGCCAACGAAAAGCGTATCGTGCTCGATACGCCCGGTTTCGTCGCCTTCTGCCCCTTCGCCAGCCGTTTTCCGTTCGAAACCTGGATCCTGCCCAAGGTTCACTCGAGCCATTACGAGACCATCCAAAAACAGGGTGTCGAAGAGTTGGCGCGGGTACTGCGCAAGGTGGTGGCCAATATCGAGGCCGCCCTCGACCGACCTGGATACAACTACATCGTTCACACGTCACCCTTCGACAGCCAGGAACTCGGGCACTACCACTGGCATATCGAGATCATTCCGCGTTTGACCCAAACCGCCGGCTTTGAATGGGGCACCGGGTTTTACATCAATCCGGTCCCACCCGAAGAGGCCGCCGCTTTCCTGCGCGACGTCGAAATCGAATCGCACGAGATGCTGCCACTGCCAGCGAAGCCATCGCGCCCAGATAAGTAAAGTGGTGAAGCTTTGCGGACGATTACAAAAACACGGGCACAGAGCAACGGGCGGAGGAATCGCTTCTGTGCCTAGAGCGGCTGACCAAACCCGAAAGCTGGAGCGCCGTGGGAGAAAAATCGGCCGTGAAACGCCAATTTTTCAGAGGCCCGGGCCGGTTTTGTCGGTTGCTCTTATATTCCCGTTCCCCCACAACCTGCCTTTTTAGCCTGCCTCGCTCATGTCGCACACGATCCGCTTTGTCTTGGCGCTGCATAACCACCAGCCGATCGGCAACTTCACCGGAGTGATGGAGCAGGCCTATCAGGAGAGTTACCGCCCCTTTCTCGATGTTTTCGAGCGCTATCCCACCCTCAAGGTCGGCCTGCATACCAGCGGCTCGTTGATGGAGTGGATCGCGGCGAATCATCCAGAGTATCTGGACAGGCTGGGCGAGTTGGTGGCCGCGGGTAAGGTCGAAATCATCGGCGGCGCCTACTATGAACCGATCTTGGCGATGATTCCTCGTCGCGATCGTATCGGTCAGATCGTCAATTACACGCGGTGGCTCGAACAACGGCTCGATACCAAGGTCCGCGGCATGTGGATTCCCGAGCGCGTCTGGGAGCAGTCGTTCGTCAGCGACCTGGCGACGGCCGGAATCCAATACACCGTGCTCGACGACTTCCACTTCAAGAACGCAGGGCTCACCCAAGGGCAGCTCGACGGCTACTACGTGACCGAAGACGACGGCCAGCTCGTGGCCGTCTTTCCGGGAAGCGAGCGGCTGCGCTATCTGATTCCATTCGCCTCGCCCCAAGAGACGATCGACCATCTTCAATGGATCGCCTCGCAACGGCCGGGCGCGGTCGTGGTCTGCGGCGACGACGGCGAGAAATTCGGCACGTGGCCGGAGACGCACCGACATGTCTACACGAACGGCTGGTTGGCCCGCTTCTTCGATCTGCTGGTGGCCAACGAAAGCTGGATCAAGGTGACGACGCTCGGCGAGGCGGTCGACAACGTGCCGCCGCTGGGCAAGGTCTACCTGCCCGATAGCAGCTATCGTGAGATGACCGAATGGGCGCTGCCCGCCGAGCAACTCGTGGAATATGAACGGCTCAAACACGAATTGGAGCACGACCCGCGCTGGCCGGGTCTCTCGCAGTTCGTCAAAGGCGGCTTTTGGCGGAACTTCAAGGTGAAGTATCCCGAGAGCGACGAAATGTATACCCGCATGCTGATGGTCAGCAAGCGGCTCGAGGAAGCGGTCGAGGCGGGCCACGACAGCGAGTTGGTCGACTATGCCCGCACCGAGCTGTACCGCGGCCAGTGCAATTGCAGCTATTGGCATGGCGCGTTCGGCGGCATCTATCTGCCCCACCTGCGCAACGCCGTTTACAACCACCTCATCGCGGCCGAAAACCTGCTCGACCGCGCGGCCGATCGCACGGGATCGTGGGTCGAAGCCACGGCCAGCGATTTCAACCTCGATGCCCGCCAAGAAGTGTTTTTGACCAACGATAAGTTGGCCGCGCTCCTGTCGCCCAATCGCGGCGGCATGATGTACGAGCTCGACGTGCGTTCGATCTGCTTGAATCTGCTGGCGACGCTGGCACGCCGTCCCGAGGCCTATCACCGCAAGGTGCTGGCCGGCGCCGCCGGCGGCAACGGCCACGTGGCCAGCATCCACGACCGAGTGGTCTTCAAGCAACCGGACCTCGATCAGCGCGTGCAGTACGACACCTATCCGCGCAAGAGCCTGCTCGACCACTTCTTCGACAACGACACCTCACTCAATGCGCTGGTCTCTGGCCACGCCGAAGAGCGCGGCGACTTCATCCAAGGCGCCTACGAAGCGCGTGTCCGCCGCAGCCCGCACCGCATCCAGGTGCAGATGGCGCGGCAGGGCGTCGCCTGCGGGCGTCCGATCAAGCTGACCAAGGGCGTGACCCTCTCGTCGGGTAGCTCGACGCTCGAGATCGCTTACCTGCTGGAGGGGCTGCCGCCCGGCCAACCGGTCCACTTCGGCGTCGAGTTCAATTTCGCGGCTTTGCCGTCGAACTGCGACGATCGCTACTTCCACGACGGTGATGGACGGCGGCTGGGGCATCTCGGTCGCCAACTCGATCTTGCCGGCGCGGGGGCGTTGGGGCTGGTCGACGAATGGCTGGGTGTCGAATTGGTGTGGCGCGCGAGCTGCCCCGCCTCGATCTGGACCTTCCCGATCGAGACGGTCAGCCAGTCGGAGGGCGGCTTCGAGTTGGTACACCAATCGGTCATGGTGCTCCCCCGCTGGTACATCCAGGCCGATGCCGATGGCCGCTGGAGCGTGACCATGAGCCTCTCCGTCGATACGTCGCGGGCCGAAAGCCGGATGGAGAAACCGGCGGCCGTGGCCGTCGCCCAATAGCTCAGCAGGCCGTAGCTCAGCGGGCGGTTCGCAAATCGAAGGCCGCCAACTGCCGGTCGGCTCGCACATAGAGCCAGTTTCCGACCAGGGCGGGCGACGTCCACGTCGCACGCCGCAGACCGTCGGCTCCTCGACGGCCGGTCGACCTGTTCGGCCCCGCGTCGGCCTCACCCGTCAGCGTGACGGTGGCCAACGGCTGAAACGCCTCGGGCGTGGCCATCGCGACGAGCAGTTCCCCCCGCTCGTTGAGGCAGAGCAGTTTCGAGCCCGACAAGAGCGGTGTGCAATAGTAGCCGTGATGGCCATCGATCCATACGGTCTTGCCATCGCTCAGTCGCACGCAACCGAGCTCCCCGCCGTCATTCATGCCATAGACGTGCCCTTCGCGGATGACCATCGACGATAGGTAACTGGTCAGATCGCGGTTCTTCCAAGCGATGTCTAATGTGCAACCGTCGCCCGACTTCGCGATCTTGAGCGCCGTGAGTGGCCGGCTGTCGCCGGTGACCACGACGTACGGGTCGGCCACCGCCGGCGTGCCGATGCTCTCGTTGTATTGGATCTGAAAGGGATATTGCCAGAGCTTGCGGCCGGTCGACAACTCGAGACCGACCACTTCGGGACCGGTCATGACCACCACTTGCTCGACGCCCGCCAGCCGCGCCGCGACCGGGGACGAATACGAAACCTCGTCGTCGAGCGCGCGCCAGGCCTCGCGGCCCGTATTGGCATCGAAGGCCATGATCGTGCCCCCCTTCGCGCCGCCGACAGGCGAAATGACGAGGCCGCCCGCCACCAGCACCGAGCCGGTATAGCCGAACAGCGGTACCGGGGCTCCTTCGCCCTCGGCGATGGGCACGATGACCGATTCCGTGCCGTTCACGTAGGCGCGCCCGCCGCGAAGCTTTTGGTGAATGCCGAAGCGGGACGGAAAGTTCACCTCCCAGATCCGATTACCGGTAACCGCATCGAGGCATTGGAGGCGGCCGGCGATGCCGAGACTATAGACCTTGCCGGCCGCAACGGCGGGGGTGCTCTTCGGTCCGTTGCCATGACGAGCGCCGACCGCGTGCGGGTCGAAATCGACGGGGTCTTCGCGCTTCCAAAGCGGCTTGCCGGTCGCGGCGTCGAACGCCAAAACCTGCTCCGTATTGTCAACGCGATCTGTGACAAAGACGCGCCCCTGGTTGACCACGGGCGACGACCACCCGATGCCCAATGTTGCGGTCCATGCTGGCTCCAGCTTGGCGGGCCACTTTTCGGGCAATGTGGCACCGTTCGCCACCCCCTGGCCGGTCGGCCCGCGCCAGCGTGGCCAATCTTGCGGCTCACCCGCCGATACCTGCCCACAGAGGAACACGCTCAAGAGCATCACCATCGGCGCTCGACCTCGCCATCGCGTCACGTCAACCACGGCAGCTCTCTTTTGGAGGTGGTGTTACGGCCCGCGCATTGTATCCCGCGCCTGGCCAAATCACTACCAATCAGCGTCGATGTCGTAACTCTCACTAGCAAAAGGACATGATGATTTCGGGCGCGTTGGTTGGGGATCTCGCACCGCCTCAAAACCGGACTCCTCTGAAGAACCGCTCCCATCGCAACCGATACCGGATGAGGGAACATAGTTGACTTTGATAAGTAACATTAGTAGCATTCAACCAACATTATTCCCATGTTTACTTGCGCCATGCCCGTCAGCCTCGGATCGTCGCAGAATGTCATTGTGCCGTCGGCCACACGCAACGGAGAGACAATTGCGGGACGCATGCCGATAGCGCAGCTCGATTGGCCACCCACGAGCGAGTGGATGGCGGAACAGAGTCAACGGCTGGAGACGGCGACGCCGCCCGAGATCATTGCTTGGGCCGTCGAGCATTTCTTTCCGCAGCTCACCATGGCCACGGCCTTCGGGCCGGAAGGGTGCCTCATCCTGCATTGGCTGGCAGGTATCGAGAAGCGCACCCCAGTCTTCAATCTCGACACGGGCTACCAGTTCCGGGAAACGTTAGAGCTACGTGACCGGATCGCGAAGCGTTATGGGATCGAGGTGGAGCTCAAACGGCCGGGATCGACGGTTGCCGAATACGAGGCCCAGCACGGTGGGCCGGTCTATAAGACCAACCCCGATCAATGCTGCCTCGACCGCAAGATCAGCGTGCTCAAGCAGGCGGCCGTGGGCATGAAGGCCTGGATGAGCGGTATCCGCCGCGACCAAAGCGCCGACCGCGCGAAAGCGCCCATCGTCGGCTGGGACAAAAAGTTCGGCTTGGTCAAAATCAGCCCCTTGGCCAATTGGACAAAGAAGCAGGTCTGGAAGCTGATCGTCGACGAAGACATTCCCTACAATCCGCTGCACGACCAGGGTTATACCAGCATCGGCTGCTGGCCCTGCACGCGGGCCGTCATGTTTGGCGAAGACGAACGAGCCGGGCGTTGGAGCGGCACCGCCAAGACCGAATGCGGACTGCACACGCTCGCCGATCGGGACGAAAAATAAACACCCGACGAGAACCGTCAGGCCATGTGAAGATGCTTTGCGCCCGGTCGATTGGCCGGCGACTTTCAAAAAAGGGGCTTTGTTGCGGACCAGGTTTGTGTTTTGAGTGAAGATCTCGGCCAAGACAGAATACGCCTGCATCGCGATGCTCGAGCTGGCTGAGCGGTTCGGCTCGGGTGAACCGGTTCGTATTCGCACCATCGCCGAGGAGCACGGTGTGCCTGCACGCTTCCTCGTGCAGATCCTGCTTCAGCTCAAAGGGGCTGGTTTTGTCACCAGCACGCGCGGGGCATCGGGTGGTTATCAACTCGTCAAGGCACCTGAAGAGATCTCGCTGGGTGAGGTGATGAGCGTCATCGAAGGCGCTGCCGAGCCGATCACTTCCAGTGCCTCGCCCGAATCGCGCTCGGCGAAAGTTCTGCAAGCCGCTTGGCAGGAGGTCGCCGATGTGGAACGGCACGCCCTCTACTCGATCACCTTCGCCGACCTCATCGAGCGGGCCCGGAAATCGAGCGAGAACATGTACTACATCTGAGATGTAGCTGTTCGTCAGCCAATATTCCAAGAAGGCCAGTTCGATCTTGAGCGCCTCGGCGGCCGGCACGTGGGTCGGGCGTGCGGTCATGGCGACGCGGCGTTCATACCGAGTCGCTCGTTGACGGCGACCAAGTGATTGAATGCCGCCAGTTGCTGGGCGGATCTTCCATCGCGCCTGACACCAGCAGCGGCCGTGGGGCCATCAAGCGAGTTCGATTCTCGCCCGCGTTCTGACTGCCCAACTGCGGGTTCAGACTAGATCTTTAAACGATGGCGAGGTCCGAACCAAATCGTCGTTGGAGGGTCTTTGAAATGGACCGACTGCCCTTAAGAGCCGGGGGTTGCGGGTTCGAGTCCCGTCGGCGCAATCGCCACCACGACGCGCCGTAGCTCAATGGCAGAGCACCGTAAAACTCTGGTCACAACTTCGTCGGTCCTTTGACCAAGACACGCCCGACTGCCGGTGCGGAGTACATGGCTTCAGTAGGTTCGATTCCTACCCGGCCCCCTCGAACAAAAATGCGGGGCCGGACCTGGGCATTCACCGTGGTGAAGGCCCAGGAGAACTCTGCCCAAACCTCGTCGGGCGTTTTGCTGCATACGTAAGTCGACTGCTGACTGGAGCATATCCGCTAACGACGCCAGGGAAGAATAAGCTTCGCAATACTGCAAGACAGTACGGCGTTCTATCCAACGTTCGTCGGCTTCGTTTTTTGAAAGGAGGCCCAGTATGGCCAACAAGGCATTGTTTTCGAGCATCACGAACCGGCTTTCGCGGGCGAATGCCCGCAACGAGGCCGGTGGTCTGGCTTACCGGTTGCCGGCGAAGCACGCCTTGGCGCAGGTGGCCGCGACGGGTTGCTTCGGCGGTGTCTATTACATGGATGCCAAGGGCCAATTCGACGAGCTGCGCGTGCTGATCGACCAGGTGAACGACAATCTCTTCTTGGCCAAGCTGGCGGTCTACAGCCGCGAGCGGGCCTACATGAAGGACATGCCGGCCGCCCTGTTGCTCGTATTGGCCCAGCGCGACAGCAAGCTGTTCCACCGCGCGTTCGATCGCGTCGTGGACAACGGCCGCGTGCTGCGCACGCTGTTCCAGATGGTGCGTTCGGGTCAGTTCGGCCGCAAGAGCCTGTCGAGTTCGTTGCAGCGGGCGTTCCAGCGCTGGTTGAACCGGGCGTCGGTGAACGCGTTGCTCTCGGCGTCGATCGGTAACGATCCGAGCCTGCGCGACGTCTTGCGTCTGGCTCGGCCTACGCCACTCGACAACGAGCGCCGGGCACTGTTCGGCTGGTTGACCGACAAGCCGGTCGACAAGTGGGCTCCCGCGACGGAGAGCGACCTGCCCGAGCAGGTGCAGCGGCTGGTGGCTTACCGCCGGGCCGAGACGCCGGCGTCGCAGGCCGAGATCGTGGCGCGGCTGAAGGTCCGTTGGGACCTGCTCGCCGACGCGGCTCGTGGTGCGCCCGTCTGGAAGGCGATTGGCCGGCAGATGGGTCCGCAGGCACTGCGTATGAACCTCAACACGCTCGCGCGTCACGAGGTCTTGCAGGACCGCGGCATGGTGGATTACGTGGCGACCCGCATCGCCGACGCCGACGAAATCCGCCGTTCGCGCCAGTTCCCATACCAGTTCCTGGCCGCCTACTTGAACGCCCACGACGACATGCCGCGGAAGATCAAGACGGCCCTGCACGGGGCAGCCGAGATCGCTTGCGGCAACGTGCCGGAGTTGCCAGGCCCGGTGGTCATCGGACTCGATACGTCGGGTTCGATGCAGAGCCCGGTCACGGGCGGCCGTGGTCGGGGGGCGACGAGCAAGATGCGGTGCGTGGACGTGGCGGCCTTGTTCGCCGCGGCGATCCTGCGCCGTAACCCGGAGAGCGTCGTGGTGCCTTTCGATACGCGGGCCTACGCAGCGAAGTTCGATCCGCATGATACCATCCTGAGCCTGGCCGAGCGGCTGGCGAAGTATGGTGGCGGCGGAACCGATTGCTCGCTGCCGCTGCGCGAGGCGAACACGAAGTACCGCGAGCGTAAGTTCGCCGGTGTGGTGCTCGTGAGCGACAACGAGAGCTGGGTGTACGGTCGCCAGCCGTTCGCGGCCGGCCGCAATGGTGCGACGGGTGTCATGACGGAGTGGCAGGGCTTCGTCAAGAACCAGTTGCGTTTGCAGGGCGAAGGTATGTTCGGCCCAAAGCTGATCTGCATCGACTTGCAGCCGTACACGACGGTGCAGGCGCCGGACCGCAGCGACATCTTGAATATCGGCGGCTTCAGTGACGCCGTGTTCAATGTCGTGGCGTCGTTCCTCGCGCGCGACGCTGGACGGTTCGTAGCCGAAGTCGAGTCGCTCGAGCTGTGGTAAGTAAGCGCCCCTGGTGACCTTCGGGACCCAGGGGCGTTTTTTCATCTCCAACTGCCGACGCTTTCGCGAACGGACAGACTGCCGGAGGATTGCGGTGGGGGGCAAGTCTATGTCAATCTGGACCCCATGACCAGCCTCCGCAACCTCTTCGAAGACGTGCCGGTCGATTTGCCGGACGAACTCTTTACGACCTTGCTCGAAGCCGGCGCCGTTCGCATCGAGCGGATCGTGTCCCGAGGACAGAAGTCAGCCGAAGGCTTCTGGTACGATCAGCCACAGCACGAGTGGGTTGTCGTGCTGAAGGGAGCGGCCAAACTCTGCTTCGAGGACGAAACCGTCGAGATGGGGCCGGGAGATCTTGTGAACATCCCGGCGCACAAGAAGCATCGAGTCGAATGGACGACGCCAGACGGGCCCACAATCTGGTTGGCGGTGCATTATGGACCGATACCATGAGCCAGTGAGGCAGCCAGCAATGTGGAGAGCGTGTTTTGGTAGACGATAGCGCGCGATGAAAAACGGCAGGCGACGTTGCTGGGGGGCAACGCCGGCCTGCCGTTTTTGTCGGTCGGAATGCGGTCGGATAGAGAACGCGTTGCGTGACTTCGGCCGCCCTCACCCTAGCCCTCTCCCGGAGGGAGAGGGGATCCGAGGCTTAGTTTCTGTCGGCGGTGATGCCGGGCCAGTCGTCGCTGCGGAAGGGGGTGAGGGGAAGTCCGTTGCGGCTGTAGACGTTGCATACCGGGTTGTTGGCCCAGGCGTAACGCACGGCTTCCGGTTCCTTCACCTGGTCGCTCCAGACCTCGATCTTGTCGTTGCTCACAAACTTGGCCTGGGCGCGGTAGAACTTCTTGTCGGCGCCGGCGATCGTGAAACCACGCAGCTCGGGCACGTCGAATGTCCGCAGGCCCGGCCCGGCGTGATCGATGGTGACCACGAGCTTGTCGCCGGCCTTCTCCAGCGACTTGTATTGCGGACTGCGGTACGGCACGTCGATGCCATAATCGCGGGCCAGTGCCCAACGGGCGAGCCGCTTGGCCACGTCCTGCTTGTTGCGCGGGTGGATGTCTTGGCCTTCGCCGATATCGATGATCACGGCCTGTCCGGCATTGGGCAGCTTGTCCATCGTCATCGTCTGCGCTTCGCGCAGCTCGGCCCAATCGCTATCGCCCGGGTCGGGCGATTCCGCCAGGAAGTCGGCGAGTTGCACCCAATAGAACGGAAAATCGCCGATACCCCACTCTTCACGCCAGCTCGAAATCATGAGCGGAAAGAGTTCGCGATACTGGTAGGCGCGGCCGGCATTCGATTCGCCTTGATACCAGATGGCGCCGCGGATGCCGTAGCCGATGGTCGGCTTGAGCACGCCGTTATAGATATTGGCGGGGCGGGAGTTGCCACGCATGTTGCCGTCGGGGTTGTTCGGCTGGGGCGGCGCTTGCTTCCCCTCGCTCTTCGCCTTCTCGGCCGCGACCTTCCACTCGGCCATCTTTGTCTCGTAGGCCGCCTTCTCTTCGGGATAGCGCTTCTCGATCTCGTCCCAGCGGGCCATCAACGGAGCATAGCGACTGTCGGCGGCCAAACGATCGCGGCGGATCCAGGCCTCGCAGGCCGAACCGCCCCAGGCATCGTCGATCAGTCCGACCGGCACGCCGAGCGTTTCGTGCAGTTGCCGTCCGAAGAAGTAACCCACGGCGGAAAACGACCGTGCCGACTCGGGCGTGCAGGCCTCCCAATGACCGTTGAAGTCCGACTGCGGATCCTGCGTGCCGACCTGCGGCACGGAGATGAACCGGATGTTGGGGTGCCGGGCGGCGAGCGATTCCAGGTCGGGGTCGTTCGCCAACGACACGTCCCATTGCATGTTCGATTGTCCCGAGCAGATCCAGACCTCGCCCACGAGCACGTCGTCGAGCTTGAGCTCGTTGCGGCCCTTGATCGTCATCGTGTAGGGGCCGCCCGCGCCGAGCGGATCGAGCGTCACCGACCATTTGCCGTCGTCGCCGGCCTTGGTCGATTTCTTCTGTCCCGCGAAAGACACCGTCACTTCCTCGCCGGCATCGGCGCTGCCCCACACGCGGTCCGGCAGCCCCTGCTGCAAGACCATGTGGCTGCCGAAGATGTTCGGGAGTTTGACGTCGGCGTGTGTAACGGAGGGAGGGCTAACGAACAGGGATGCACAGAGTGCAACGGCAGGCAGGAGCAACGGGCGGCGAATCATGGCGGGGCCTCGCTGGGGAAGAAAAACCGGGTGGAGGCGTGTTAGTGTAATCAGCGTCACAGGCCGTTGCCACCAGGCTCGCAGTCGAGCCCGGCCCGCGTTATGATTTCCGGCATGAACGAAGAAATCTATAGTCCCGGGTTGGAAGGCGTGGTGGCGGGCGAGACGGCCGTCAGCACCTTGGCGGGCGGTTTGCAGTATCGCGGCTATGCCGTGGAAGAGCTTGCCACGCAGGCCACGTTCGAGGAAGTGGCGTTCCTCATCCTGCACGGCGAACTGCCCAACGCGAAACAACTCGAAGCATTCCGCGGGCGCCTGACCGCGGCGCAGGAGCTCGACCAGACCCTCATCGACCTGCTGCGTAACATTCCGTCGACGGCACCGCTGATGGACGTGATGCGCACCGGCGCCAGCCTGCTCGCCCATTGGGACCCCGAAGTCGCCGACAACAGCCACGATGCGAACGTGCGCAAGGCCGAGAGGCTGTTGGCGCGGTTGCCCGTCATCATGGCGGCCCGGCAGCGGCTGCAGGCCGGCAAGGAGCCGGTCGCTGCCGACGAACGGCTATCGCTGGCCGGCAACGTATTGTGGATGCTCAACCGGGCGGCGCCGTCACCGCAGGCAGTGAAGGCGATGGACGTGTCGCTCGTTCTTTACGCCGAGCACGAATTCAACGCGTCGACCTTCACGGCCCGTGTGGTCGCCTCGACGTTGAGCGACCTGCACTCGTCGATCACCGCGGCCATCGGCGCGCTGAAGGGGCCGTTGCACGGCGGGGCGAACGAGCGGGTGATGGAAGTGCTGGCCGAAGTGGGCACCTCGGCCAATGCCGATCGCTGGGTGCACGACGCGCTCGCCGCCAAACGGCGCATCATGGGTTTCGGCCACCGTGTGTACAAGACGGGCGATCCGCGGGCCGTATACCTCAAAACGTTGTGTGGGGAGTTGGCCCGCGAGACGGGTCACGAAGACATGGAGCAGATGGCCGAGGTCATCGAAACGGTCGTCGTGCAGGAAAAGAAACTGCCTCCCAATCTCGATTGGCCCAGCGCCCGCCTCTATCACTATCTGGGCCTGCCCATCGAGCTCTACACGCCGCTGTTCGTCGTCAGCCGCGTGACGGGCTGGAGTGCCCACGTCATCGAGCAGCTCGACAACAACCGGCTCATCCGGCCGCGGTCGCGTTACACGGGTCCGGCCCTGCGCCACCTCGTGCCGCTCGCGGAGCGCGGTTAGTCGCACGCCGTATACGGGGCCAAGCCAAGAATGACAGAGTACTCCGTCAACGCGCTCCGTCAACCGGCGAGCTTCTTGGTGATCTCGGCCACGTGTTTGCCTTGGAAGCGGGCGATGCCAAGCTCGTTCTCGGAGGGCTGGCGCGAGCCGTCTGCGCCGGCGAGCGTCGTGGCGCCGTAGGGCGAGCCGCCGGTGATCTCGGTCATCGTCACCAGCCGCTTCTCGCTATACGGCACGCCGACGATGATCATGCCCAGGTGCAACAGCGTGGTGTGGAAGCTGGTGATGGTCGTCTCCTGGCCCCCGTGCTGCGTGCCGGTACTGGCGAAGACGCTGCCCACCTTGCCGACCAACGCGTCGCGCACCCACAGGCCGCCGGTCTGGTCCAAGAAATTGCGCATCTGCGCGCACATGTTGCCGAACCGCGTCGGGGTGCCGAAGAGGATCGCGTCGGCATCGGCGAGCTGGCCCGGCTGGGCGACCGGAATGTGCGCGAACGCTTGGCGGGCCTGCTTGGCGCCCGATTTTTCGAGCGCGGCATCGGGCATCAACTCGGGCACCTGCCACAACGTGACCTCGCCTCCCGGCACCTCGCGAGCGCCGGCGGCCACGGCTTCGGCCATGCGATAGATATGTCCGTACATGCTGTAGAACACGATCTGGATTTTCATCGAAAGTCCTCGCGATGGGTTCGATGGCGCACTTCTACCATTTTTTTCCGCAGTTGGGGAGTGGCCGGCGGCCGGGCGCTACCGAGAACGGCTTCGCGTGCGGTGATCCATCGGCCGTGGGCGCAATGCCGCTGTGTGTGCCGCGTCGGTGCGACGATGGCGTGCCGTGTCCGCGCCACGGTATACTTCACCCTCACGGGAACCTATCGCTCGGCCACACGGCTGGCCGCGTGTGTTGCATCCGTTCGCACAGCATCGGAGATTCGCACCATGATCGCACGCTCGCTCTGTCTCGTCGCGTCGTTGGTCCTCTTCATCGCTTCCGTCTCTGCCGACGAGAAGAAATCAGCCGGCCCGATTCCGGGCATTGGGCCGAAGGGCGAAGTGACGAAGGTCCAAGGCGAGTTCAAATTCACCGAGGGATCGGCCGCCGACAAGGACGGGAACATCTATTTCAGCGATATTCCAGCCAACCTCGTCTACCGCCTCGCCGCCGACGGCAAGGCGTCGATATTCCGCAAGCCGTCGAACCATACCAACGGCAGGTTCAACGCACAGGGCGAGTTGGTGTCGTGCGAGATGGACGGCCAGTTGGTGGCCGTGTCGCCCGACGGCAAGCAGGTCCGTCCGCTGGCGGCCACCTACGAAGGCAAACGCTTCAACGCGCCGAACGACCTGGTGATCGACCGCTCCGGCGGCGTTTACTTCACCGATCCGCATTTTCTCGCTCCCGATCCGCTTCCCCAAGGCGTGACGGCCGTCTATTACGTGGGCGGCGGCGGGTTGGTCAAGCGGCTCGTCGACGACCTCAAGGCGCCAAACGGCGTGATCCTGTCGACGGATGAGAAGACGCTCTACGTCGTGCCGACCATGCAAGAAGAGGTGATGGCATATCCGATCGAGTCGCCGGGCAAGATCGGCAAGGGAACCGTGTTTTGCCGGCTCGAGCAGCGGCCTGGCCAGCAAGGCCATGGCGGCGACGGGCTGACGATCGATACGCAGGGAAACCTCTACATCACCTCCGACCTCGGCTTGCAGGTGTTCGATCGCGAGGGAAAGCACCTGGGCAACATCGAGGTGCCCGAGCAACCGGCCAATGTCGCGTTCGGTGGTTCGGATTTCAAAACGCTCTACATCACGGCCCGCACGTCGCTCTATCGGGCAGACATGGAAGCCACCGGGCACCGCTTCGCGCGCGGCGAGAAGTAGGAAGCGGCCGGTGTCGCAACCCGCGCTTGCGCAAAGCAACGCGTGACGGTATGGCTGCTCGGAGAGGCTCTCAGCGCGGCGAGTCTGCCGGCGGTGGCGGCAGGTCGAGCGTCGTCGTCGACTCGGTGAGCAATTCGACGTACTGCCGCAGATCGGAGTGCGTGGCTTGGAAGTCGCGTTGCTGGCTTAGGGTCTGATACCTGGGGTCGCCGGCGATCCGATCGAATCTTTGCAGCGCCGCTTTCAGCGAATCGAGATTGGGCGGCTTGTCGCCGGCGAAGACTTCCTTGGGCAGGGCCAAGTGCTGTCGCCACGAGGGATCGAGCTTGGCATAAAGCCGCCCGCTCGCGTCGACCAGGGAGCCTCGTAGTTCCTCGGCCTTGTTCGGACCGCCCGCATTCGGCACCGGCCCGTCGACGGCGCGCGGGAGCGGATCGGTTACGGTGCCGCCGCCGGTCATCGACGCCACTTCCGTCAGCAGTCGCATGGCCGACTCTGGAACGACCGTCGGCACCGCGTTAGCCGGTAAGCCATAATAGGCCTGCTGCGACTCGCGGTCGATTTCGATCGCCGTGCCGTCGATGGCCACGCCCGCGAAGATCCCGCGGCCGCGCGAGTAGGAGAGAATCTCGGCCTTGAGCGCGGCGTCGGTCGCCGCCTCGGCACTGCGGCCGACCGGACCCGCCGCCACCGCGGCCCCGGCCCCCAGTGTAAACTTCCCCTTCAGCAAACCATCGATGCTCTGCCGTGTGCGAAACACGAGCACGACGTCGGTCGACTGAATGCCCGCCTGCCAACCGACACTGCCGCCGGTGAGGATGACGAATTGCGGCAGACCCCAATCGCCGTCACGGTCGCGCACCATAACCACGCCGCGCCCCCGACGAATTCCGCCCACGAAGCCGACCTTGATCACTTCGGGAATGATCGCGATCCCTTGCGCATCGGCCAGCAGCGATTCGGGGATGCGCCGCACGGGGATCGTTGTGATCTCGTGCAGCACCTGTGTGGCCGACTCGACGGTCCGTTCCGGGCCACGATTCGCCAAGCAATTTTGAGATAGAGCACCGCCGACGAGAACGAAGACGAAGAGGCGAACTCGCAACATGGGCGAACTCCGTTTCGGAAGGATGCGTCGGCAAATGCCGCACAATTGCCGGCCGTTCTACCTCTCTCGGCCGGTCGGCAGCAAGATCGTTTTTGAGTTTCCGCTCTCAGACGCCGGCATAACCGTTATGCGCCGCAAGCGCAAGTGCCTATGCGGGCAGGCACAGTGCACCTTGGCGCAGGCCCCGCGCCCCAAAGCTACTGTTAGATAGAGTCGCGTCTGCGATCCAGGACATCCTACGACCGACGAAGACATGGAATTCGCTGAGACTCCTTTCCATTTCGAGCTTCCTCCCGAACTGCTCGAGAACATCATCATCAGCTTGAAGCGCGCGGGCGGCCGCCGTGAGCGGCGCAAGAGCGTCCGGCAGCGATTCCCCCTGCTACAGATGATGGCCCCCTTCTACCGCAAGATGCCCAAGGCCAACCAATTCGTGCCCGTGCTCTGTTACGACCTGTCGACCGCGGGCGTCGCCTTTTATTGGCCGTCTGCCCCGGACTTCTCCAAGGCCATTCTGGGCCTGGGCGAGCGATCGCAGTTGACCTACGTGGCGGCGAGGGTGGTGCGCAAGGTCGATTGCGGACCGAATGGGCGCGTGCTCCTCGGCTGCGAGTTCGTCGACCGCGTCGGCGTTTCGTAACCGCGAACGATCAACAATCGTGCCGAGATGCGCGGATCAACGATTCGCCATCCTCTTCGTCGCGGCGCGCCGCGGCAAACTGTAACCGTCCCGGCCGGATCGTCACTAAGAGGCTAACGGGACCAACGGACGACAGAGAGAGGAAGAGGGGTGATCGACACCGAGTGGTTTCCTGCGCGCACGGCGGCCTTTCTCTTGGGCCTGCTGGGCAGCCTGGTTATCGTGCATGCCCTCGGTTACCGCGTCGCCGCCCCATCTCCGACGCGTGACACGGCAACCAATGCGCGAGAGGGAGCGCGCATCAGCCCCCAGAACCTTCGGCTGCGAATGCAAGAAGCGCAGCGACGCCATGCGCGTGCCGCCGAGTGGGCCAGGGAGTGAGCGGCACACCGATGCCGCCGCGCGAGGGTTCATCGAGCCGGAGGGGATATGGCTTTTGGCGCGAGGCGAACAGGTGGCCCCTGGAAGGGCTCGCGCCGACCAAGACATTATTCCGGACGCATTCGCGGCGTAGTCGTCGCTTGCTTGTTGGGCGTTAGTGCGGGTCTGGCAGCCATGTTCGCGCTCGGCTTCCGCATCGGCGATCGATTTCCGACGCACGGTAGTTGGCGGATCATGGCTCCGGCGAGAGTTGTCGTTCCCGTCCCTCCTCCACTTTCGACCCCGGGCTGCCGGCCGGGTGATCGCCCGCCCCCTCTTCCCGACGAGGGCTGGTTGCGCGGAGAGACGAAGACGTGGGACGCCTTCAAGGGCCAGGTCGTACTCGTCGACGCCTGGGCCAACTGGTGTCCGTATTGCCACGTCATGGCCAACGACATGGAGGCCATTGGCCGGAAGTACGCAGATAGGGGTGTCGTCGTACTCCATATCACGCCTGACGCGCGATCGGCGGCCGAGGCCTTTTGCGCGCAGTACCAGCTCTCCGGATCGGTGGTGTGCGATGCCGAAGCGTTTCTGAATTCCTGGTCGGCCGATCGTTATCCGTTGCTGGTCGTCGTCGGCCGTGACGGGCGAATCGTCTGGAACGACGGCGCGGCGCGACTATCGCATCGCATCGATGAATTGGCCAAGACGCTCTGCGACGTGCTCGATCGTGCTTGCGACGGATCTTAGAGCAACCGACAAAACCGGATCTCGCTCCACAAAAATCGGCGTTTCACGGCCGATTTTTCGCCCACAGGCGCTCCGGCTTCCGGGTTTTGTCAGCCGCTCTTAGAGCAACCGACAAACCGCCCCGGCTTTCCGAAAATCGGCGTTTCACGGCCGATTTTTTTCCCACCTGCGCTCCGGCTTCCGGGTTTTGTCAGCCGCTCTTAGGCTCGCGCGTCGGCGACTGTGCTGCCATGCGGTCTTTCTTCCGGATCGCGATTTTGAGTAGACTAAGCGGCCCTCGCGCAAGAAAACCCTGAAAGGAGTCGGGTGATGCTACCCAAACGCACCGATCGAGCCGCCTGGCTGGCGACCCTTATTCTGCTCCTGGCGGCCAGTGCGGCCCGCACCGACGAACCGGCAGAACTGGCCAAGACGACTGGGCCGTGGAACCTCGACGAGCTGAAGCAAACACCCGAGGCGACCTGGGGCGAGACGAAGGACGACGTGCAGGAGGTCTTCTACCAGGGCGAGCCCTTCGAAGGAAAGCCCACGCGTGTGTTCGCCTACTATGCCCGTCCCAAGGCGGGCGACGGGCCGTTTCCGGCCATGCTCCTCGTGCACGGCGGGGGAGGCAAGGCGTTCGCCGAATGGGCCAAGCTATGGGCCGGCCGCGGCTATGCGGCGCTGGCCATGGATCTGTCGGGGCATGGTCCCGACGGGCAGAGACTCTCGGACGGTGGTCCCGAACAGGACGATCAGCACAAGTTCCGCTCGTTCGCAGACGACGAAGCAAACCAGATGTGGACCTATCACGCCGTCGCCGACGTCATCCGCGGCGCCTCGTTGTTGGCCGGCCGCGAGGAGGTCGACGCCGACCTCCTGGGCATCACCGGCATCAGTTGGGGCGGATATCTGACCTGCATCGTGGCCGGGTTGGACGATCGGCTGAAGGTGGCCGTGCCCGTCTACGGCTGCGGCTTTCTGGCCGAAAACAGTGTCTGGCGGCCGACCTTCGAGCGTATGTCGGCCGAGGACCGAGAGCGCTGGGTCAGTAAATTCGACCCGAGCAGCTACCTGCCCGGAGTCGGCTGCCCGATCCTGTTCGTCAACGGCACCAACGACTACGCCTATCCGCTCGACAGCTATCAAAAATCGTATCGCCTGGTGCCCGGCCGCGTCGACCTCAGCATCCGCGTGAAGATGCGGCACAGCCATCCCGACGGCTGGTCGCCCCCCGAGATCGGCCTCTACGTCGACAGTATCCTGAAGAGCGGCCGCCCCTTGGCGACGATCGAACGGGTCGAATTCAACGGCAGCCGCGCCGTGGCCCACTTCCAATCGACGGTGCCGATCGCGCGGGCCGAAGTCCATTACGCGCTGGCCGATGGCGCCTGGGAAAAACGCGGCTGGCAGAGCGCGACCGCGATCCACACGCACAACGCCGTGTCGGCCGAGTTGCCGACCGCGCGCCCGCTGGTCTATTTCTTCAGCATCACCGACACGCGGGGCGCCCAGGTCAGCACGGCACACGAGGTATTGCCGGAGTCGAGCCTGACGGAAAACCGCTAGGCGAGCAGCCTGCGTTTCGCAGACGAGTCGCAGGCGTCGTCCACTCAGACAAAGCTCATCCGTTTGAAAGCCGTTGCTGCTCGGCAAGGCCCATGGCGAAGCCGAGCAGGTCGCCCCGCTCGCGGCTGATTTCGAGCAGCCGGTCGTAGCGCTGCGCACGCTGCGCGAGTTCGAGCAGCGTCGGGGCAAAGCCTGTCGTGCGGGCTCCCGATAAATACTGGGCGGCGGCCTCAAAGGCCTCTTCGACCCGGCCGAGACGGGCGAGCAGCGCCACATAGACTTCGGCCGGCCAGGCCCCCTGTTCGCCATTGGCCAGTTCTTGGGCCCGGCCGCGGAAGTAATCGACCGCTTCGTCGACCTGCTCGCCGAGCAACGCCCGGAAGAACAGGGCGTGGGTGGGGTACGTGTCGGCGAAAGGTTCCTGACCGGCGTATTGGAACAGCGAGCTGAGCCGGCGGCCGTATTCGGTCAGATCGGCCGCCAGCCGCAACATTTGCGGATCGTCGAGCACCAGGGCGAAACGAACCACCGCCGCCAGGTGCGAAGTGTCGATGTGGTACTCGTTGTCGTCGAAGAGCCAGTCGCGGTCGGCCACCAAGCCGCCGATCGTCGTCTCCTGCGGCCGCTTGCCCTGCCTCTTGGTGAGGTGCTCCTGCAGGCTCCGCAGCAGGTCGCCGTGGAGCTGTCGCACGAGCAGACCGGCCACCTCCTGGCGATCGGACTTGGGCCGTTGATGCATCTGGGCGTCGTAGGTGGTGATGGCGTTGCAGAGACCGAAGCGCTGGAGCACCAGTTCGAAACCGAGCCGCGGGTTTACGCCTTCGTACAGCGCCACCTCGATGATCTGCTCGGCATTGTCGTCTTGCGGGGAGATCTTTTCGAGGGCCGCCGCCACCGCCGCGCGATCGCCCACCGGACGCAGATACATCCAGGCCTCGCGCACCCGGCCATCCTTCAACAGCAGATGTCCGACCTCGCGGCACGCCTCGATATAGCGGTCTTCCATGCGCGTGCGCAGCGGCTCGTCGAGATCGTCGAGCCCCTTGGTGAGGATCGCCGGCAAACCGAGTTCGAGCCGCGCTTGGAGCAACCGCACGTCGAACAGCTCGTGGTAGTGTTCCGACGAGCGAAAATGGGCAGCTAGCTGTTCGGTAGCGGCCGTCAGCCCCTGGCTGGCCGCGGTGCCGGCCACTTCGTCGAACGTTTGCTGAGAGAGAGAATCGAGGTCGCTCGTCATATTTGGCAAGGCGGGGGGATATAGGCGGGCTGGAGCCGGCCACCCATCCAACGACTCGCGGGCCGGCTGCCTGGACCGTCTATCCTACCCCGCCAGGCAACGAAATAAAAATGCTCGGCGAGCCGAACGACGCAGAATCCGCTGATTGCCTGGGCTATCTGTCCGACTCCGCGAGGGACAGAAAACAAGCAGGGTCCGTGCTACGAACGGCACCTGAAAGGTCGCAAGCGTCGTCTGATCGCCCGCGGTGGGCGAATGAAAGGGTGGGAAAATAAAAACAGTCCGGGCGGCCGAGGCCAGCACCGGACTGTTCTTTCTCCCTCCCGGGGAACGTTCCTCAACGCATCTGGAAATGCGCCGATGACTGAACCCATTGATCCGCGTCGGCGGGTAGACGTTGTTGACCCCTCGGGACCCGCCTGCCCACAGCGGCGACAAGAGACGTATCGGCCATTCTGGTTGCAGCACTTTCGGTCAGTTTCCGTATTGTGCGGCAAGTGTCGTTTGGAGAGACTACGCCCGCTTTTCCACCCCTTTGGTTCATCAAGTCTGCGGATTGCGCCGATTGTATCGAGAGAAGGAGCCCCCCCGTGAGCAAATCGAACCGTATCTCTTTGGCAATCATGCGATCCTCGCTGTTGTGGGGCACGCTCGCCTCGATCGCTTTCTTTGCGCCGATCCAGACCGGCCACTGGCACGACGAGTTCGTGCTGCGATACTTCGCCGGCCACTGGGTGGAGTACCTGGAAACGGCCATGTTCTTCGTGGGCCTGGCCGGGCTGATCTTGAAGGCGATCGACGTCGGCCGGCAATCCTCGGTTCTGTCGCAAAACATGTTGCCGCCGCGCACGGGTGAGGCGCAGGCGCCATCCGATGCCGAGCGGCTGCTGGCGCATCTGTCGCAGGCCACGCCCGGGCAGGACGACGACTATCTGCCGCGACGCCTCCGCGAGGCGCTGCAATCGGTGCTGTTCGCGGGATCGGCCGATAAGCTGGGTGATGAACTGAAATATCTGTCCGAGTCGGATGCCGCCCGCTCGCACGGCAGTTATGCCCTGTTGCGGATCATCATCTGGGCCATCCCGATTCTCGGATTCTTGGGGACGGTCATCGGCATCACGATGGCCATCGCCAGCCTGAACCCGCAGGCCTTGGAAGATTCCCTCCCCACCGTCACCGGCGGCTTGGGCGTGGCCTTCGACACGACGGCGCTCGCGCTCGGATTGTCGATGGTGCTGATGTTCGTACAGTTCTTCGTCGATCGCATCGAGGGCCGGCTGCTGGCGGCGGTCGATGCGCGGGCGGCCGACGAACTGGCCGGTCGCTTCGAGCAACTGGGCAGCGGCGACGATCCGCAACTCGCGGCCATGCGCCGCCTGGCGGAATCGATGCTCAAGGCCACCGACAAGCTGGTGCAGCGGCAGGCCGATCTGTGGCAGCAGTCGATCGATGCGGCGGGCGCGCGGTGGAGCGAGATGGCCTCGAGCGCGCAGCGTCACCTGGAAAGCGGCCTGGCGGGAGCCTTGGCCCAGGCCATGACGGTGCATGCCGAGAAACTCTCCTCCTCGGCCGAGGCCACGGCCGAACAGAACCGCCGCAACTGGAGCCGCATACAGCAGACGCTGGCCGATAGCACGCAAACCGCGCAGGCTCAGCAGGCCGAATTGGCCCGTCAGGGCGAGATTCTGCTGCGCGTGGTCGAGGCCACGGGGCACGTCACCAAACTCGAAGAACAGCTCAATCGCAACCTGGCGGCGCTGGCGGGGGCGCAGCATTTCGAAGAGACGCTGTTGAACCTGGCCGCCACGGTGAACCTGCTCAATGCGCGGCTCGGCCAGGTGATGACGCCGCAGGTCGGGCTGACGAATACCGGCCACGTAGGCAAGGCTGCATGAAACGCCGGTCCGCCGCCAATCAACAAGCCGCCGGGGTTTCGCTATTCCCCTTCCTGGCGGTGCTGCTGTGCACGATGGGAGCACTGATCGTGGTGCTCGTCGTCATCGCCCGGCACGCGCAGATTCAGGTGGCCCAGGCGGCAAAGGTGGCCGCGGCGGCGGCGGCCGAGAGCGAGTTGGGGCTCAAACGGAGCGAACTCCAATGGCGGATCGATGAGCTGACGAAGTCGCGCGACGGCACCCAAAAGATACTCGACGACAAGCAGATCGAACTGAGCCACATCGAAGAGCATAGCCGGCGGATTCGCGACAAACTCGACGCCCTCGCCGCCGCACGAGAGACCTTCGACGAGTTGGCGTCCGGCGACGTCAAGGAAAACGAAGAGCTGAAGAAACTGCTCGCCAAGCTACACGTCGAAGCCGATCGCACCCGCATCGAGATAAACGAGCTGCGCAACAAGTCGGGCCCCGGCGGGACGTCGTACGCCATCATCCCCTACCACGGCCCGAACGAGACGCGACGCCGGCCGATCTACGTCGAGTGTCGCAAAGAAGGGATCATCTTGCAGCCCGAGGGCATCGTGCTCACGATGCAGGATTTCGCGGTCGATGCCGGCCCCGGCAATCCGCTGGCCATGGCCTTGCGGACCGCGGGTGAATACCATCGCCGCAAACTGGCGGGTGCCGGTGCGCCGTATCCGTTGTTCCTGATCCGCCCCGACGGCATCGAGATGTCGTACGTGGGCCGCATGGCCATCATGTCGTGGGGAGCGGAGTTCGGCTACGAATTGATCGGCCAGGACTGGCCGCTCGAATATCCATCGCCCGACCCCATGCTGAAGCTGTCGATGCAGCAAGCCGTCGAGGAAGGGCGCAGGCGGCAACAATTCCTGGTCCATGCGGCACCCCGACTGACGCGCGGCACGGGAGGGCACATCTTCCGGGCGGGGCAGCACGGTGGGCTGGTGCAAGTCGACGGCTCGCCATCCGGCGGAGGACATCGCGGCCAGGGGCGCCCCGCCGGGATTCCGGGAGGACGACGCCGCGGCGCGGGGGGATATGGCCCCGGCGACGGAGCAGAGAGCGGGCGATACGAATCGAGCAGCTTGGCGGGCAGCGGCTCCAACGACATGGGTGATGGGCCGGTGCACAGCATCGACGGGCAAGACAACCCCTATTTGGCCGCAGCCACGGGCAACTCGTCGGCCGGCGGCTCGGGCACGACCGTCGCCGGCTACGGTTCATCGTCGCCGGGAGGGAATCAGACCGCCGCGGCCAACGGCTACGGTAACGGTGCAGCGGGCGGACTGGGCAACTCGCGTTCGATGGGCACTTCTCCAGGAACAGGCTACGGCCAACCCGGTTCGTCGACGGACAGATATGGCCGAAGCAGCTCAGGGACCACCAACGCTGGTTTCGCCGGGGGCGGCAATCGCTTGGTTGGTACGGGCGGCAGCTTGGCGAGCAACGGGTCGTCGGCGGGCGGCGGCAACAGCCTGCCTGGTGGTGGGAATGGCATGGGAAGTGGCGGGAATGGTATCGGAGGGGGCGGCAACGGACTGGCGGGAGGTGGTGGCGTGCGGGGCGCCAATTCCAACACTCCTGCGGGCGGCGCAGGCGGTTCGGGTGGGCCGGGGAACGGGCCGGGTGGCCTGCTGGGAGGTCCCAATGCAACGGGGGGAATGCCGCCGGAATATCAGCTAGCGATGAACGGCGGCCGAGGGCAAGGCAACTCGCCGGGCGGTCTGGGACCGTATGGCCCCAATGGACAGGGCAGAGGAGCAAACGGCGCGGCCGGGGGCGGACAAGGGAATTCGGCGGGCGGCGATGTTGCCAACGGTGGCAACAATTCCACGAGCGTCCTCGATTCAGCCGGCGGGCCGAACGCACGAAATGGCCAACAGCAACGGGGCCGGCCGCCGGGCACGCAAGCCAGTCAAGTGGCGGGCAGAGGCGGCACGGGTAACACGTCGCAGCCTGGGCAGGGGAACGCAACTGCCGGAAATGGAAATGGGACGGCCACGACCGGCGGCAACGGTCCGGGCACGTCCGATGTGGCAGCCACCGGTACCGGTTCACCCGGCAGTGACGGAACAAATGCTCCGGCGAGCCCGAACGGAATCGCCGGCGCGACGGTCGTCGACGATGGCACCTCGGGGAGCGCTTCAAGTTCCGATGGCCCCTCGACGCGCACGGGCGGCGCTGGCGGAACGGCGGAAAGTGGTCCCACGTCGGGTTCGTCGTCGAAGGTCGCGCAGTCCGGCGGCGGCCGCAGCGCCGGCGGATCGGGCGGCAATGGCGGCAACTCGGCGACCCGCAGCCGCAGCTCGGCGGGCGGCAATCTCGCGGGCTCGTCCAATGGCGCGGCATCGTCGGCCGCGGCGATGGCCCAGAACCAGTCGAATGCACAGTCGTCGTCTTCGATGGGCAGCTCGAGCTCGATGATGCAAAGTTTGCAGTCGGGTATGCCCAATCCGCTCCAGGCCTTCAATTTCGGCCAGCAAAACCAGCAATCGTCCCAAACCGATCAAGAGAGCGTCGCCAAGAAGCGTGGCGAAAAGAACTGGGCCAATCCCCAGGCCAGCACCCCGAACATTCCCATCGAGCGACCGATTCGCATCATCTGCGATGCCGACCACCTGACGCTGATGCCCGAAGGTCGCGGCAAGCAAGGGATGCGGATCATTCCCCTCCAAGGCCCGACCGCCGAGTCGGTCGACAACCTGGTCGGCGCCGTGTGGGATCGCATCGACTCGTGGGGAGTGGCGGGGCGCGGCATGTATTGGCGGCCGACGCTGAAGATGGAAGTCGAACCCGGCGGAGAGCGCCGTTATGCCGAGTTGCATGCCCTGTTGGCCGATAGCGGATTCGACGTCCACGGACAGCAACGGCCCCGCGTGTTTGCCGGTCCCCGGCGACTGCGAGCATCTCGGTAGCCCATCGGCAACATCAATCCTTTTCCAACAAATCTTGCAAGTCGAAGGTCAGTAACGTGGGCCGCAAACCTCGACAAGACGCGGAAGCGATCGGTAGCGACTCCTTTCTCGATGTCGTGACCAACATCGTGGGCATTCTCATCATCCTGGTGATGGTGGTCGGCATCCGCGTGAAGAATACCGCGCCTTCCGAACTGATCGATGAAGAAGGAATGAAACGAGAGGTCGCGCAGCTCACGGACGAAGCCGAGTCGCTCGAACGCGACGTGCAGCGTCTGGAAGGGCTGGTGCACCAGGTCACGTTCTCGTCGCAGGCGAAATTCCAAGAGCGGGCCACGATGGCTTACGTGCTGGCCGAGAGCGAGCGCGAGCTGGAGAAAACGAAGAAGTCGCTCGACGCCGAGAAGCAATCCTCGTTCGACATGCGCCGCGACGTCGCCGCGGCCCAGGCGGAATTGAAAAAACTGGCCGATGCCAAGAGCGAAGCCGCCAAACCCAAAAAGCGAGTCCCGGTCCAGATCAAGAGCTATCCCACGCCGATCAGCAAGACCGTATTCGGGCAGGAGATTCACTTCCAGCTCAAGCACGGCCGCCTGGCCATGGCGCCGCTGGAAGAAATAGGACGGATCGGCGCCCAAGCCGCCGCCGGCCGAATACAACTCCTCGAAACCCACGACTACTATTCGGGAGTGGTGGGCCCGCAGCAGGGGTTCGAAGGGCACTATGAGGTCGAGAGGGTCGAGATGGACGAGGGGCGCGTGCGCGGCAGTTATTCCATCGATCTCGTTCCCATCTCCGACAACCTCGGGGAGACGGTCGACGAGGCCCTTCGCCCCAACTCAAGATTTCGCGCCCAATTGGGGGATTTTGCGCCGCGGCAGAGCACGGTCACGCTGTGGACCTACGGCGACAGCTTCAACGACTATGCGCGGGTCAAAGAGGTGCTCTACGGCCTGGGCTACCACGTCGCGGCCCGGCCATTGACCGACGATATGTACATCGGCGGCTCCGACCACGGCACGCACTCGGCGGCGCAGTAGCCGAGTCAGCGCTGCTTCGGAGCGTGCAGCTTGGCGAGTTCTTCCTCGGCGCAGCGATGAACTTCGGAATCGCGCGGCGCTTTGGCCAGCACTTCCTTGAAGAGCGATTCCGCCTTCTCGGGCAACGACTTTTCCAACAGCTCCGCCGTGTGGAACGTGTGGTGGCACTCGCGCAACATACGGCACTCTTCGGCCTCGGCCACGATCTCCGGGTCTTTCTGCATCGCGTCGAACCGTTCGGCCGCCTTGATGGCCGACGGAGCGGGCGTCAGTTTGGCCGCCTCTTCGTAGGTCCAATAGGCACAGCACCGCTCGTCGTCCTGCTCCTGCTTCTGCGCCTGGGTCAACAGGTCGGCGGCAGACTTCTCGTTCAGCACCGCCTGGTAGCGCGACTCGTGGTGCAACTTCGAGACGTGATCGGCGATTTCGTGGTTGAACTCGGGCACTTCTTCATAAGCCCAGACGAGGTAGTCGAGTTTCTGGAAAGCCTCGACGATCTCGTTCTGCGCGAGCAGTTCGTCGGCCTTCTGCATTTCGGCGCGGCCCTCATCGGCCATCGCCTTGAGCGCATTCTTCGCCGCGTTGTTGTTCTTGTCTCGGGGACGCGCCAGGGCCACGCGTAAATACAGGGTCGCCGCCAGACGTGGCTTGCCCTGTTTGCGGGCCTGATCGGCGTACACCATCCGCTGCTGGTTGTTCTTGGCTCGGCGGATGGCTTCGGCGATGGCCTCGCGACGTTCCCAGGCCGCCCGTTGTGCGGCCCAGGCCGCCGCGGCTCCGGCTATTCCCCAGCCACCGCCGCGTGGCGACATTCCGCGATGGCCGGCCCAGAGCGGGCCACTTTGCAGGCAGATACTTACTAGACAGACGGCGACGACGAAATGCTTGGGCATACGGCGGGCCTTCGATGAGACTGAGGCGGGCTATCCGGATTATGCCCCAAACTGCCCCGCTTAACATCCGGCAAAAGAAGTTAAATTGTCGTTAGAAAGCCGGGTATTTCGCTCTCCTGCGTCGCCATGATCGCCCTGGTAGAGGGCTTGTAGAGCGACCGATAAAGCCGGGTCGAGCTGAAAAAGATCGGCGCTTCACGGCCGCCTTTTTTGCCCGCGACGCTCCGGCTTCAGGGTCTTGTCAGCCGCTGCAAGTCAGCCGCCGCAAAGGCGCAAATTCCCTTCGCCGGGCTCGATCGGCCCCGTGCAATCGGCTGCAAATTCGCGGCAGATCACAAAAAAACTGGCAATCTGCGGTGACTTTTCCAGACGCAACGATTTTCTCGATTGTAGTGTTTATTCCCTCCGATAAAGCCTCATGGGTTGGCGTTGGCGCTGCCCGGACCTTCAACCATGACCTTTGTTAGGAGTCCCTGATGAGATCCGCCCTTTCGGCGTGTTTCGCGCTTGTGTTGTTGGCCGGCAACACCGGTTGCTGCCTTTTCTGTCGGCCGCTCTTCCCCTGCTTGCACCGGAATCAATGCAACGAATGCAGCGGCATGGGTTGCGAGCGGGCTCCCAT
This sequence comes from Pirellulales bacterium, assembly GCA_035547915.1. Taxonomy (GTDB): domain Bacteria; phylum Planctomycetota; class Planctomycetia; order Pirellulales; family JAICIG01; genus DASSFG01. The sequence goes on from DASZTS010000015.1 coordinate 133,941, forward strand.
TTTCAATTGGTCGCGTTGCTGCGACACGTGCGATCACTGCGGCGACTGGTCGGGCCAGAGCATCATCGCCCGCACCGGCAGTTCGCAGGCCGAATACATGTCGGCCGCCCGCAGCCGCAATAACATGAACGGCAACCGCATGGCCTCGAGAACCCGCTCGATGAATGGCTCGGACCGCGTGGTGCCGGGTACCTATCGCGAGGTGACCAGGGTGCAGGAGCAGAACGATGAGGTCGCCGAAGTCCAGGTTGTGGACGAAGAACCGGTGGTCGTCGCCGAAGCGCCGCGCGTCAAGCGGGTGCGTTCATCGAAACCTCGCACGCGAAGCCAAGTGGTGCGGGTGCGACGCGACGAGTACGAAGATTCGGATAACTGAGATCGGACGGCCTGTCTCGCCCGCCCCAGCGCGGGCGGGACAAGCGTCGTTCCCCGATCCTCGTCGACGGTTCGCGTCGACGACGTTTCGGTAGCGGCTCAAGAGCGGTAACCAATCGCCATCAGCTCTTCGGGGCGCTGGTCAGACCGGTCCGACGTGGCGTAAGATAAAAAGTCCCTCGCTCGTTTGAGCGGGGGATTTTTTGTTTCATCTTGGCCTCGCGAGAATCGGATGATGGCGGCGACCGGCGTCCAGGCTTGGCTCGACATGCTGGCACAGGCCGGCGTGCGATATATCTTCGGCAACCCCGGCACGACCGAGCTTCCGTTGATGGACGCACTCGTTGCCGATCAGCGCATCCAGTACATCCTGGGCCTGCAAGAGGTGCCGGTCGTCGCGATGGCCGACGGTTATGCCCAGGCCTCGCGACAACTCGGCGTCGTGAACCTGCACATCAGTTGCGGCCTGGGCAACGGCATGGGCATGCTCTACAACGCCTACCGCGCGGGCACGCCGCTGCTCGTCACGGCCGGCCAGCAAGACCGCCGGTTGAAGACCGAAGAGCCGATCTTGTGGTCCGACATGGTGTCGGTCGCCCGTCCTTGGACGAAGTGGGCGGTCGAGGTCGACCGCCTGGCCGATCTACCGACGGTCATGCGCCGCGCCGCGCAGACGGCGCTCACCCCGCCGACCGGCCCCGTCTTCCTCTCGCTGCCGATCGACTTGCAGATGGAGTCGGCCGATCTCGACCTGACGCCGTCGCCCCCGCTCGACGCGCGGGTCCGACCGCCGCTCGACGCCCTGCGGAGCGCCGCACAGTTGCTGGCCGAGGCCAAGAACCCGGCGATCCTGGCGGGCAGCCGCGTGGTCGAAGCCGACGCCACGGCCGAAGCGGTGGCTCTCGCCGAACGGCTGGGAGCGCCGGTCTTCACCGAATCGGGCACGACGCACGGCCGGCTCGGCTTCCCCGCCGACCATCCCCTGTACGGCCAGGCCTTGCCGCTATGGGCACCCGAGGTCCGCGAGCGGCTCGCCGAGTTCGATACGTTGTTCGTCGTGGGCATGGATCTGCTGCGGCTGTACGTCTATTTCGAGCCGTCGCGGGCCATCCCGGAGCACATCCGGCTCATCCACCTCGATCAAGATCCCTGGCAGCTCGGCAAGAATTACCCGACGGAAGTGGGCCTAATCGGCGACCCGAAGAGCGGTCTGGCCGAACTGGACGGCCTGCTCGCCGCCGCGATGTCGGCGCAGGCGACCCAAGCCGCGCGGGAGCGCCGTGAGGCCCGCGAGGCAGCCCATCTCGATGTCCGGCGACGACTCTGGCAACGTGCCGAAGAGGAAGCGAGCGTTCGTCCACTCACGCCGCTGGGCCTGATGTCGGCCTTGGCGCGCGTTCTGCCTCGCGATGTGGCCGTGATCGAAGAAGCGGTCACCACGACGAACACCTATTTCGAGCGGCTCGGCGCGCTTCGCAACACGACGGGCTACTTCGCCCACCGCGGCTGGGCGCTTGGTTGGGGGTTGGGGTGCGCCTTGGGCGTGAAACTTGCCTGGCCCGAGCGGCCCGTGTTGGCGATGATCGGCGAGGGGGCCGCGATGTACGGCATCCAGGGCCTGTGGACCGCGGCCCGTTATCGGATTCCCGTTACGTTCGTGGTGCCGAACAACGCTCAATACCAGATCTTGAAGATCGGCTCCCAGCAACTTCGCTTGCCCGCCGCGCTGGGCGGACAATATGAATCGCTCGATCTCGTCCAACCGGAGGTCGACCTGGTCGGCATCGCGCGATCGTTGGGCGTCGAAGCGGTCCGCGTGACCGAACCCGGCGAACTGGCCGATCGCGTCAGCGAATCCCTACGCGGCGACGTCCCGCGCCTCTTCGACGTCCCCATCCAGCGCACTGCGCCCTCGCGCATGAGCTACTGAGCTCTCTCCAGGGCCTCCGTCGGGCGATCCCAACTCGACCGTCCGGAACGACTTAGCCGATCGGATCGGAGAGGCACTCTCAGCTCCTACAACAACCGGCAGCTTGCATCCGGGTAACCGTGTCGGCTGAGCCACGCACCATTCTTTGCGTGCAGGCAGTAGTGGCAAGGAGGAGAGGTTATGGGCGTTGATAGCGCAATTGTGCGCGCGGTTCAAATCCACCAGACGCCGGTGGAAGAATCGCGCGCGATCGGCAGCATGGCGGTTCGCGCGATGTGGTTGGCCGCGGGCTTTGCGATCGGACTGCTCGGTAGCGTCCTGGCCGCCGAGGCGCTCGGATTTCCGATTCTATCGCGTTAGCAGTAGCCCCATGCCGACGAACGCCTCCCAACGGCTCACCATTCAAGACACCCTCGACTACTCCACCGCATCGGCCAGCCGAAATAGTTCGTCTTGGAAGCTGGAGAGCCTGGCGGCAAGCTGCTGCCGGGTATCGTCCAGGTCGGCGAGCAGTTCTGGCGGCTCGTAGGCGAAGAGATAGAACTTCACCTTCGGCTCGGTGCCCGAGGGACGGACGGCGACGTAGTTTCCCTCGGCCGCCAGATCGAAGATCACCATATCGCCCCGCGGCCCTTCGAGCGCGCTGCGACCCGCCGAGCTGAGGACGACTTGTTGCAGATAATCGCGTGTCTGGCGGACCTTCAGCCCGCCGATGAGCGACGGGGGAGATTCGCGAAACCCGGTCATCAGCTTGCGCATGCGCGTCATCCCTTCGCTGCCGGGCATCGTCTTCGAGACCGTCCGCTCGGCATGGCAGCCGTGCTGCCAGAACAGCGCGTCGAGCTTCTCGTGGAGCGTCTGGCCGGCGGCCTTGGCCCGCGCGGCAAACTCGGCCAGCATCAGGGCCGCCACGGCGGCGTCTTTGTCGCGCACGTAGTCACCCGCCAAGAAACCGTGCGATTCTTCGCAGCCGAGCAGAAACAATTCGGGGCCGACCTCGTCGATCAGGCCGCCGATCCATTTGAAGCCGACCTGCAAATCGCCGTGCGTCGCCACGCCGTATGAGTCGGCGATGCGGCGGATCATCTCGGTCGTGACGAGCGTTTTCACGACATAGTGCTTTGGCGATAGGTTGCCGGCGTATTTGCGGCTTTCGAGCACGTGTTCGGCCAGCAGCGCGCCGATCTGGTTCCCCGTGAACACCTGCCAATCGTCGCTCCCCTTTTTTCGTGGGGCGGCGCAACCGAGGCGGTCGGCGTCGGGATCGGTCGACAACACGAGGTCGGCTCCGATCTGCTTCGCGCGCTCGATCAGCGCGTCGAACGTGGCCGGGTTTTCCGGATTCGCCACGTGTTCGGGTACGTTGGGAAAGTCGCCGTCCGGCTCGGCATGCGGTCCGAATACCTCGACGTCGGCAAAACCGGCCGCCTGCAAAACCGGCAGCACACTCGACCCTCCCACGCCGTGCATGGGCGAATAGAGAATCTTGAGGTGCCGCGGGCCCGGCATGCTTTGCAGGCCGACGCGGCGCTGATATTCGGCGTCGACCTCCTCTTGGCACTCCTCGATGCGGCCCTCGGCGTGCCCCTGCGCGAAAGGCACGCGGGCGATCTCCTCGACCGCCATCACGCAGTCGATGACCCCTTGATCATGCGGCGGCAACAGTTGACCGCCCGTGGACCAATAGGCTTTTACGGCGTTGTCGCTGGGCGGGTTGTGGCTGGCCGTCACCATCAAGCCGCAGGAACACCCCTTGTAGCGCACCGCGAAGGAGAGCTCGGGCGTGCTGCGATAGCCATCGAGGAACCAGACCTTGAAACCGCTCGCGGCCATCACTTCGGCACACAGCTCGGCGAAGTGCCGCGATTGGTGGCGCGTGTCGCAGGCCACGGCACACGACAGCGGACCCTTACCGACCACGCGTTTGACATAATCGGCCAGGCCTTGCGCGCTTTCGCCGATCGTGCGGTCGTTGATGGCGTTGGAGCCGATGGGGTACATCTTGCCGCGGCGCCCGCCCGTGCCGAACGGAATGATCGTCCAGAACACGTCGTCGAGTTGCTGCCATTCGCCCGCGCGGAGATGGTCGACCACCTGAGCGACGCAATCGCGGTAACGTGGCTCGGTGAGCCAGGCACGAATGTTTTGGGCTGCCGACGCCGAGAGCCATCCGGCCGAGACCGCGCCGTCGACTTCCTTCAGGGCGGCTTGATAGTCATCCGAGACGAGATTCGCCATACTGGCACCCATAGTCGCTCATGATCGACGCTTGATCGTATCCCACAAGTTGGTTTATTGTGCCGCCTGCCAAGAGATCGGAAAAGGGGCGGAGAAGGGACCCGTGCGCGTTGATTCTCGCGTGGCGGGTGGCGCCGCCCGCGACCGAAGCGAAGGACCTGTTGCGGCCGGCGGGTTACCTCGACAGCGCCGCGGTTCGCCGCGGCGCTATTTTTGCTTACGACGTGGCGGCATTTTGAGTGTTCACCATGACCGAACCGATCATCAGTGTTTCCGGACTGCGAGGCGTTGTCGGCGATAGCCTGACGCCGCTTGTGGCGCTGCGCTACGTCTCGGCATTCGCCGAAATCATGCCACCCGGCGCGATCGTGCTGACGCGCGACGGCCGGGCCACGGGCGGGCCGCTGGCCGATGTGATTCGCGGCGGATTATTGGCCGCGGGTCGCGACTGTCTCGACGCCGGCATCGCCGCCACTCCCACGACGGGAGTGCTCGTGCGACAGCATGCCGCCGCCGGAGGAATCCAGATCTCGGCCAGCCACAATCCGCCCGAGTATAACGGCCTGAAACTCTTTTCCAGCGAAGGTCGCGTCATTCCGGCAGCACTCGGCGAGCAGGTTGCCGCCCGCTACCGGTCCGGCGGCGGCGCCTGGGCACCCCATTCTGCCTTTGGCAACGCGATGGATTGCGGCGATACGATCGCACGCCACTTGCAGCTTGTGCTGGCGACCGTCGACGTTGAGCGTATCCGCCGGCGACGATTCCAGGTGTTGCTCGATAGCAATCATGGCTCGGGCAGCGTGCTGGGCGAGCCGCTGTTGGCGGCCCTCGGTTGCGAAACAGTCATCGTCGGCGGCGAGCCCGATGGCTTATTCGGGCACCCCCCCGAACCGATCGCCGAAAACCTGACGACGGTTTCACGGCAGGTCGTCGCTGCGGGGGCCGCCATCGGCTTCTGCCAGGACCCCGATGCCGATCGCCTGGCGATCGTCGATGAAAAGGGGCGCTATCTGGGCGAGGAATACACGCTCGCTCTCTGCGCAGCGCACCTATTGGGCCGAAAGACGGGAGCCATCGTCACCAACTGTTCGACCAGCCGCATGACCCAAGATCTCGCCGCCCGCCGGGGCGCCCCGTTCTTTCACTCGGCGGTGGGCGAAGCCAACGTGGTCGACGTGATGCGGGCGCAGCAGGCCGTGCTCGGTGGAGAGGGGAACGGCGGTGTGATTCATCCCCAGGTCGGCTACGTGCGCGACAGTTTCGTCGGCATGGCGCTCGTGCTCGACGCGCTGGCGGCGCGAGAGCTGCCCATCAGCGCGTTGGCCGACGAGCTGCCGCGCTACGAGATCGTGAAGATCAAGATCGGCCTGCCGCCGGAAAAAGTCGCCAGCGGTCTCGACCGATTGCAGCAGCACTTCGGCGCGGCGCGGGCCGATCGGCTCGACGGGCTGCGGCTCGACTGGCCCGGTAAATGGCTGCTCGTCCGCGCCAGCAATACCGAACCGATCGTGCGGGCCATCGCCGAAGCCGAGACGGTTGACGACGCGCGGCAACTTTGCGACGAAGCCGCGCGCGTGCTGAATTCTTTGTAGCGGATACTGACGCCAGGATGACTACCCAACCTCTCCAGCGTCGGTTGCCGGTCGGAGCCGAAGTTCAACCGGGCGGAGGCGTGCATTTCCGCGTCTGGGCGCCGTACCGCAAAAAGGTCGAATTACTGCAAATGGCCGGCGAGACGGCCGACGCTGAGCCAGCCTACCGCGTGGTGCTCGATGCGGAAGCGGACGGCTTTTTCAGCGCTCTCGTTCCAAAGGCCGGCGCTGGCATGCTCTACCGTTATCGGCTCGACGACGAAAGTCAGAGCTATCCCGATCCAGCGTCGCGCTTTCAGCCGCACGGTTCGGCCGGGCCGTCGTTGGTGGTCGATCCGGGCAGCTACGTCTGGCACGATGCGAATTGGCAAGGCGCGTCGCTGCGCAACCAGGTGTTCTACGAACTGCACATCGGAACCTTCACGCCCAGGGGCAACTGGCAATCGGCGACCGATGAACTGGCCGAGCTGGCCCAGATCGGTATAACGGCGATCGAGGTGATGCCGGTTGCTGAGTTTCCGGGCCGGTTCGGCTGGGGTTACGACGGCGTCGATCTCTTCGCCCCCACGCGGTTGTATGGTTCCCCGGATGATTTCCGGACGTTCGTCGATCGCGCCCATCAGCTCGGCCTGGCCGTGATTCTGGACGTGGTCTACAACCATTTCGGTCCGACCGATAACTACCTCGGCGCGTACACTCGCGATTTCTTTGCCGCGCGCCACCACACCGACTGGGGCGACGCAATCAATTTCGACGGCGAGAACAGCGGCCCCGTGCGAGAATTCTTCCTATCGAACGCCGGGTACTGGATCGACGAATTCCATCTCGACGGCCTGCGGCTCGATGCGGTCCATGCCATGCTCGACGATTCGCCCGACCATATCCTGGCCGCCCTTGCGCGGCGCGTGCGGGCGGCGGCGCAGGGCCGACAAACGATCGTCGTCGCCGAGAACGAATGGCAGCAGGCCCGCCTCATCGAGCCGGTCGCACAGGGCGGCTATGGGCTCGACGGCGTGTGGAACGACGATTTCCACCATGCGGCGAGGGTGGCGCTCACCGGGCACAACGAATACTACTACAGCGACTATCGAGGCACGCCGCAGGAACTGATTTCGGCCATTAAGTGGGGCTATCTCTATCAGGGGCAGTGGAACGCTCGCCAGCAAAGGCGCCGCGGTTCGCCGGCACGCGGCGTCCCGGCGGAACGTTTCGTCAACTTCTTGCAGAACCACGACCAGGTGGCCAACTCGGGACGCGGCTGGCGCTGTCACTTGCTGACGTCGCCCGGCCGCCATCGCGCGCTCACGGCCCTGCTACTGCTGGCACCGGGCACGCCGCTGCTGTTCCAGGGCCAGGAGTTCTCCGCCTCGGCCCCATTCTTCTACTTCGCCGATCACAACGTCGAGATCGCCGAGCTCGTCCGCAACGGACGCCAGGAGTCGCTGCGCAACTTCCGCAGCCTGACCGGGCCCGACAGTAAACGTTATTTTGCCGATCCGTGCGATGTGCGCACCTTCGAGCAATGCAAACTCGATCTCAGCGAGCGCCAACGGCACGTCGAATCGTATCGCATGCACCGCGATCTGCTGGCCTTGCGCCGCGACGACCCGGTGTTCGCGGCGCAGCGGGCAGAGGCGGTGTATGGCGCCGTGCTCGCCGAAGAGGCGTTCGCGCTGCGGTACTTCGGCGACGCGGGTGATCGGCTGCTGTTGATCAACCTGGGCCGCGACCTGTGCTGGACCTCGCTGGCCGAACCGCTCGTCGCGCCGCCGATCGATGGCGACTGGCGGCTCTTGTGGTCGAGCGAAGATCCCCTCTATGGCGGCTCCGGCACCGGTCTCCTCGACACGAAGAATTGGCGCTTGCCCGGCCATGCGGCGATCGTGCTGACGTCGGTTGCGCCCTAGCAGGTTGGCGGCTCACTCCGTTGCGGCGTTCGGCGCGTCGGCGGTGATCTCGACCATGTCTCCCTGATCGGGAATGGTGACGCCGTGCTCTTCCCAATCCCGACCGGCAAGTCGAACGTAGATCTTGGCCTGGTCGCCCCGTTTGAACATCGCCAACTGGATGCGCCCGTCGCCATCGGCTACCATTTCGATCGGCTTGGCGGCCTGGAAGTAGACGACATGGTCCTGACCGTCGGCTGTCTGTCGTCCGGAGGGGAGCACTCCCGCCTTGCCGGCCGGACGTCCGGCGGCATCGCGCACGGCAATGGTCACCTTCGTTGCGGCGTCGAGCGTGAATTTGAGCCCGTCGGTCTGCATCGCTTCGCCCTGCTTTTTCAAGTCGTAGGTCGTCGTCAACGCATAACCATCTTTGACCACCGCCATGTGCACGGCCCGCTGCCCCTTGGCCGGCACCAGTTCGGCGAAGCGAAAGCGCCCTTTCTCGTCGGTCTTGCCCGCGAAGTCTTCTTGCCGGTAGCGGTTGCCTGGCCAGGTTTTGAGGATCACCAGCACATGGGCGTCGGGGATGGGCTTGCCCGCGGAGTCGACGACGATTCCCGCCAGGTCGGCCTTTTGTGACTTAGCAGCCTTGGCCGCAGCCGTTTTTTCCGCCGGGGCCGCTGCCGCGGCTTGCCGCAACGAGCGCACTTCGCTGAACAGCCAAGCCACGACCAGGGCCAACACGACGAAGCCCGCGACAGAGATCTTGTGTAGCATCGGAAATCCTCCCATGACAACTTGTCGACATTCGTCCGCATAACGACCGAGTGAACCGAAGCGCCGCTGCGCATCGTGCCATGCCGCGTCGGCCGGCAACCCCTTGGCCAGGTTCTCGTCGACGAGTGAACGGAAATGGAACAAAAGCTCCTCGTCGATATTCGCTTCGCCAGACGCAGCCGGCGGAGAGACCCGCCCGCGCAACGCCCGCGTGAAGTTGATCCATGACATGTTCAAGCCTCCGCCGGCCGGTAATTCAAAACGCACTCGACGGCCTGGTTCATCCTGCGCCAGGCGGTCGTCTCCGCTTGTAATTGTTTGCGACCCTGCGCGGTCAACCGATAGAACTTGGCCCGGCGATTCGATTCCGACGGCCCCCAATGCGACTCGACCCAACCGCGCCGCTCCAGCCGGTGCAAGGCCGGATAGAGCGACCCCTCCTCGACTTCGAGAAACGCCTCGCTCACCTGGTGCAGGTGCTTGGCCACCGCATAGCCATGATGTGGCCCCGCCAGGAGCGTGCGCAGGATCAGCAGATCGAGGCTCCCTTGGAGCAGGTTTCGTTTCGCGCCGGCTTCTCCCATTGGTCTCTCCCTAGAATGACTAGGGGAAAGTGTAGCGAAGCTCCCCTAGCGCGCCAAGGGGTCGATGGACGACGACGGGGTTGTCGCGTGGAAGAGGACCGAACGCCAAGAAACGATGGCCGAGCAGCGTTCGGCGATCAACCCTCGGCGAGCCCCAATTGCACCAGCCGGCGATAGAACCGCGGCCGAGTCATGCCCAGCAGGCGAGCCGCTTTGGTCTTGTTCCCCTTGGCGCGCTTCAGTGCCCGCACGATCAGCTCGTGCTCGATCGTCGCCAGGTATGTCTCCAGCACGATCTTCTCTTCGGGTTTCGCCGGTCGAGCGGTGGCCTTGCCGGCCAGCGCCAATTGCGGCGGCAGGTCCTGCGGCAGGATCAACGGCCCCTCGGCCCGGTCGTGCGCTTCGCGCACGATCGCCTCCAGTTCGGCCAGATCGCCGGGCCAACTGTAATCGGCCAGTCGATCGAGCGCCTCGGGCGAGCAGCCGCCGATCTGCTTGGCGGAACGGAGGTTCGCTTGTTCCAGATACCACTGCGCCGCCAGCGGCAAGTCGCCCATCCGTTCCGCCAGCGGCGGCAGTGAGATCGTGAGCGTGCTCAGCAGAAACGCCAAGTCGGCGCGAAACAGGCCGCGCGCGGCGAGTTCGATCAACGGAAGCCGCGAGGTCGATAGGACGCGAGCCGTGCCGGGGCCCGACGCGATCGTGCGGAACAGTTCGGTTTGCCCACCTTCGGAGAGTGCGTCGACTTCGTTCAGCAACAAGGTCGCGGGACGCTCGTCCGCCGGCCGCGGCCGCGCAATGGTGCGCAGCGTGGCTTGCAAGAGTTCGGCGTCGAGCAACGGACAGGCGAGGGGAACGAGTGGCCCCGTCGCACTGCGTGCGTCTCCATAATGGATGGCCCGTCCGACCATCTCGCGGCCGCTTCCGGGCGGTCCCAAAACGAGCACGTGTACCGAGTTGCCGGCGGCGAGCCTCACCTGCGAGTGCACCTGTCGCATGGCCGGACTTTCGCCGATCAGGCGATCGACGTGATGTCGCACGGCCAGCCGACTTCGATACGCCTGTAACCGCGCGTGGAGTTGCGGTCCCGCCAGATCGTGCAGCGCTTCGCCGCCTTCGGCGTGCACGCCCGCTGAGACGATCGCCAGCACCGCGGGCGGTTCGTCGGGGCCCAGCGAGAGCGGAATGAAGTCGGCTTCACGCCGCGCATCGTCGTCACGGCCGGGCAAAGCGATCGGCGCTCGGATGCGCGTGCCGCGGAAAGCTTCCGGCGGTGGACAGAGGGCTCCGGCCACGGCCGCCGCGCCGGTCAAATCGCCCGTGGCGTTGTAGCGGCACTCCTGGCCGACCAATTCCACATCGGCTGCGATCCAATGCAGACAGGCGTCGTTGACGAACACGATCCGCCCCGCGCCGCCGACGACATAGAGCGGGTCGGCTACGGCGCCCAGCAGTTTGCCGAGTTCGTTGGCGCTGGCACGAGAGGGTGGCATCGAGCGACGGCGTCCTCAGAGCATGATGATGCCGGCCATGAGCACGACCGCCACGACGGTCTCCAACAACCCGGCCGCTTGGAGCCAGCGCGGATCGGCTTCGCTGAGAAGCTCCTTGAATTGCCGCGGAAACACACTCAAGGCGAACCCCTCGGCCAGCAAGAGCGACAGGGCCATGAGCGTCATCCAGCGCGAGGCGTCCATGAATCGGATCGTGGGGAGTCGTTTCGAGCGAGGGCCGTTTTCTCAGGGCATATAATCACGGCTTTTCTTTCGTTACACAAGCCGTCGCGGCCGCATGCCACCGCTCGGTGGCGCAGGGCGATCGTTTCCGCGCCGATGTCGGCCTGCTGAACAGGCGAGGTGCCGCACGGTTGCCGGCATCAATACAATACCGGCGGTAGCGCACCGGCAGACCGGGCAGCTTTTTTGAACAGGCCGATGGACGTATACGACAACGAGCTCCCCGATCGCGACCTCGATCCGCGCCTGCGTGGTGGCTCACCGGAACGTTTGCCGTTGGCCGACGAATATGTTGGCGAACCACGGCCCGTCCGGCGCCGCATCCTCTTGCCGGCGGTTCTCTTCGTCGCCACGTGCGCCAGCACATACCAGGGCCGTGGGCTCGCTTTTGCCGCGGCTCTGATGTTTATTCTCACGACGCACGAGTTGGGCCACTTCATCCAGGCGGTGCGGTATCGCGTGCCTACGAGCCTGCCGATTTTCCTGCCGATGCCGTTTAGTCCGATCGGTACGATGGGTGCGGTGATCGCCATGCAGGCTCACGTGGGCAACCGCAAAGCCCTCTATGACATCGGCATCTCCGGTCCGCTGGCGGGTCTGGTGCCGGCCCTTGCCTGCTCGATCATCGGTTTGCGGCTCTCCGAGGTCGTGCCCGTCGACGGGCGGCAGGCGCTCAGCCTGGGCGAGCCTCTGTTGTTCAAGCTGCTTTCGCTGCTGACCCTTGGGCCGCTCGATGAGTCGCAGGCAGTGTTCCTGCATCCGCTGGCCTATGCGGGCTGGGTGGGCATCTTCATTACGGGTCTCAATCTCATTCCGATCGGTCAGCTCGATGGCGGCCACGTGCTTTATGCTCTTCTGCTGCGGCGGGCACATCGGGTGGCCACCTTTATGCTGTTCGCGGCCGTGGTCGCGGTGGCGGTATTCGGATATTGGGGATGGTCGGTCATGCTGCTGTTGTTGTTCCTGATGGGTGCCAAGCATCCCCCTACGGCCGACGACAACGTACCGCTCGGTACGGGCCGGATCATCCTCGGTTGGCTCACCCTCGCATTCGTCGTCGTGGGTTTCACGCCTCAGCCTTTTTACTTGGTCGGACGGTAGGCGACGGGAGCGGTGGAAATTCGCCTGCAAATCGGCCGTAAATCGCGGTCGAAAGAGACGGGCTGGCGTGAAACCATCCTCCAATTACACTGGCATGTTAGGGGGTACCGAAAACCGTCTCGGGCGGCCGACAGAGGCCATCCTCCGGCGACCTACTTGGGGCACTCCCCCCGAAAAACCACGGATCGTCTGGCTCGTGCAGCGGCCGTGGCCGCGGTTTCGAAAGTGAATGGGTATGAGTGATCAGAACGTCCGTTTAAGCCTGTTAGAGGTACTCTATTACGAGTATCAAGTGTCGCAGCGGCTCGACGCCTTGGTTGCGCAAGCATCGCGGGCCTACACCGTAGGCACGTTGGAAGCTCTCGCGGAACGCGGCGTGCGCGCGGCGCGCCGCGCCGCCGTGCTCGTACTCGGGGAAGTCGCCGGCTACGGTTCCAACCATGTGCTCGGCCGCGCCTTGCAAGACGACGACCGGGGAGTGCGGCTGGCGGCCGAAGACGCGCTGCGCAGCATCTGGTGTCGGGCGGGCACGGACGACCAACGCAAACAACTCGACGTGGTGATGGCCGCTAACACGGGTCGGCGGTATCACGAGGCGATCGCCCGTTCCACCGCCTTGATTCACGAAGCACCTCATTTCGCCGAAGCCTGGAACCAGCGGGCCATCGCCTGGTACGGCTTGGGCAACTATCCCGAATCGATCGCCGATTGCAACGAGGCGCTCGAACTCAATCCGTACCACTTCGGCGCAGCGTCGGGTATCGGGCAGTGCTATCTGCAATCGGCGCGTCCACGACTGGCGCTCGAAAACTTTCGTCGCGCCTTGGCCCTCAACCCGAACCTGGAGGGTGTGCGGGCCAATATCGCCAATCTGGAGCGCACGCTCGACAAGAGGTAGAACGGGGCCATTTGCCACGGAAGGGATGCTGTCGGGCCGCACGTGACCGCCGAGTTCAACGATCTCCGCGCCGCCGACCGATCTTGCCCATCGCCCGTCCTCATTCTCGGCGCGGGGATCAACGGCGCCGCCTTGGCCCGCGAACTCGTGCTCGGCGGACTCCCGGTCGTGGTGGTCGATACGGGAGACCTGGCGCGCGGGGCCACGGCCTATTCGTCGCGGTTGATTCACGGCGGTTTGCGCTATCTCGAATACGGCGAATTCGACCTGGTCCGCGAGTCGCTGGCCGAACGCACCCGCCTTTTGCGTCTGGCACCTCACTTGGTGCGCCCGTTGAAACTGTTCATCCCGGTGCGCAATCGTTGGGGCGGCGTGCTCGAATCGGCGCGGCGCTTTTTCAAACGGCCACCCAAACCGGGCGCTAAACCGGCCGAGCGGGGCCTATGGTTGGTGAGAGCCGGGCTCACGCTCTACGACTGGTACGCGCGCGACCCAGCGCTTCCCCGGCACCACGTTCTTTCGCCGCAAAACCCAACCGCACCGCCCGTCGACGCTCGCCGGTACCGATCCTTGTGTGCCTATTACGATGCCCAGGTGCGCTACCCCGAACGGTTCGTCGTGGCCCTGCTCGACGATGCGGATCGGCTGGCAGCGGAGCAGAAAATCGAGTTTCGCGTCTTGACCTACCACCGCGCCGCGTTGGATGGTTCGCGGATCACGATTCACCCGATCGCCGGCGACGAAGCCGCTCCACCGGTGGCTCCGTTCCAGCCCGCGGCCATCGTCAATGCGACGGGCGCCTGGGTCGATCTCACGCTCGCGGAACTGCATGTGCCGGCGGCGAGGTTGATGGGCGGCACCAAGGGGAGCCACCTCGTCACGTCGCACGCCGGATTGCGGGCCGCGGTCAGCGAGGGAGGCATTTACAGCGAGGCCGCCGATGGCCGCCCGGTCTTCATCCTCCCCTTCGGCCGGTCGACCCTCGTCGGCACGACCGACCTGCCGTACTCGGGCGACCCGGCCGACGCCGTGGCGACGGAACGGGAAATCGACTATCTCGTCTCGGCCGTGAACCTGGTGTTCCCGCAACTCGGGTTCACACACTCCGACATCGACTTACACTACAGCGGCGTCAGGCCGCTGCCGCACGTCGACGAAACGACGCCGGCCGCCATCACGCGGCGACATTGGTTGGCCGAACACCCTGGCGGCGCGGTACCGCTCTTCTCCGTCGTCGGAGGTAAGCTCACCACGTGTCGATCACTGGCGGAAACCGCGGCGGCCACTCTGCGCACGCGCCTGGGAATGCGCGCCGCGCCGCGCACGAGCCGCGACCGGTTCTTGCCCGGCGGCGAAGGCTATCCGGCGGACGACGCGTCGACCGAGCGTTTCGTGCGTGACTTGGCCGAGCGCACCGGTTTTGCCCGCGATCAGGTACGAGCCGTCTGGGAGCTGCGCGGCACGCAGACCGGCGACATCCTGGCGTACGCCGACCGCGAGCGCACGAGTGTTCCTGGAACCGATATCCCGCGCGGCGTCGTGCGTTGGGTGATCGAACGCGAGTGGGTGCGGCGGCTCGACGATCTGGTTGAGCGGCGACTCATGCTGCTCTACGATCCTCGATTGAGCGAAACGACGCTGCGCGCACTGGCTGAATTGCTCGTCGAATCCGAACTTCTATCGACCGATCAGATCGATAGCGCCGTGCGCGAGACGGTCGAGCGCCTGCGACGGCATTTTGCGAAAAAGGTCTGACGCGACCCCATTTTGGCTGACGACAAAGGCGTTGAGCCGGCAAACTCCGAGGCAATCGACGATGAGCGGCCAGAACAAACCGACGTACATTTTGGCACTCGACCAAGGGACGACGTCGAGCCGAGCGATCGTGTTCGACAAGCGCGGCCTGCCGGTCTCTGCGGCCCAGCAGGAGTTCCGGCAGATCCTCCCCTCGCCCGGCGCGGTCGAACACGACCCGGCGGATATCTGGTCGTCGCAACTCGACGTCGCGCGGCAAGCGCTCGAACGGGCCTCCCTCACCGCCGACCAGATCGCCGCGATCGGTATCGCCAATCAGCGCGAGACGACGATCCTGTGGGAGCGTGAATCGGGCCGGCCCGTGGCGAACGCGATCGTCTGGCAGAGCCGCATCAGCGCGCCGCTTTGCGATCGCCTCAAACAGCAGGGACTCTCCCAAACATTCCGTGCCAAGACGGGGCTGGTGATCGATGCCTATTTCTCGGCGACGAAAATCGCCTATCTGCTGGACACCGTCGAGGGCCTGCGGGAACGGGCCGAGGCGGGAGAGATTCTCTTCGGTACGGTCGATACGTGGCTCATCTGGCGGCTGACCGGTGGCAAGCTGCACATCACCGACGTGAGCAACGCCAGCCGCACGCTCCTCTACAACATCCATCATCTCGATTGGGACGACGACCTGCTGACGATGTTGAATATCCCGCGTGCGATGCTGCCCGAGGTGCGCGACAGCAGCGACGTATACGGCGAGACGGTGTCGGAGCTGTTCGGTCGGCCGATTCCGATCGCGGCCGCGGCCGGCGATCAGCAAGCAGCCACCTTCGGGCAGGCGTGCTTTTCACTGGGTGAGGCGAAGAACACCTATGGCACCGGCTGCTTCTTGCTTCTGAACACGGGGCGCCGGCCGGTGGAATCGCGGCACGAACTCTTATCGACGATCGGTTGGCGCATCGCGGGAGAAACGACCTATTGCCTCGAAGGCTCCGTCTTCGTGGCCGGGGCCGCCGTCCAATGGCTGCGCGACGGCTTGGGTATCATCGAAACGTCGAGCGATGTCGAACGGTTGGCGGCAACCGTGCCGGACGCCGGGGGTGTCTACCTGGTGCCGGCCTTCGTCGGCCTGGGCGCGCCGCATTGGGACGCGAGCGCGCGCGGTGCCATCCTGGGCATCACGCGCGGGACGACGGCTGGGCACCTCGCCCGGGCCGCGCTCGAGTCGATGGCCTATCAGTCTCGCGACTTGGTCGAGACGATGGAGCGCGACCTGGGAGAGCCTCTCAAGGAATTGAAGGTCGACGGCGGTGCGAGCGTCAACGACGGGCTGATGCAGTTCCAGGCCGACCAACTCGGCATGGCCATTCGACGGCCGGCCGTTCCCGAAACGACCGCGCTGGGCGCCGCCTATCTGGCCGGACTGGCCGTCGGTTATTGGTCCGATCTGGCCGAAATCAAGCGTAACTGGGCACTCGCCCGCGAGTTCATGCCGGCCATGCCCGAAGAGCGCCGCGCGGCGCTGTATCAGGGCTGGCAGAAGGCCGTCGCTCGCGCCAAAGACTGGGAAACGCCAGCCTGATCGCGGTTTTGTCGTGCGTCCCTCGGTCGATGGCCGTGACGTAAGCTTGAGGGAACCGCACGATTACCCCCTCTTTGCCGACATCGACCGCACATGACCAAGAACGGGCACCGGCTGGTCACGATCCGTTCGACCGACGAATTGCGATCGGTCTCGGCGGCGTGGGACGACCTCTGGCTGGCCAGCGAAGTAAGATCGCCGTTGGCGCGGGCCGAGGCGATCGTTCAGTGGGTCGAGCGGTTCGCACCGGATGCCACCGTGACCTGCTTGGCCGTCGAAGCCGCCGGCCGGTTTGTCGCGGGCCTGCCGTTGGTTGGCCGCCGCCTCGGAGGTCTCGTCGAGATCGGCGGACTGGCGGCAAACTGCTGGGCGCTGTGCGGCGACTTGCTGATCTCTGCCGCAGAGGAGTCGGACGATGCGCTCGATCGACTCCTCAACGGAGTCGCCGACCTCGACTGGCCGCTCATCCGCCTACAACCGATAGTCTGCACGGCGCCTCGCTGGCGCGCGTTCGCCGCCGCCGCCCGTCGACATGGTCTGGAGATCGCCGCCTCCTCCACCGACGTGGTCGGGCAGGTTGAAATCGCGGGTGAGTGGCAAGACTATCAGCAGCGGTTGGCGGGCAACCATCGCCGCCACATGCGCAAGGCAGCGAAGCGGGCGAAGGCGGGTGGCCGACTGTCGCTCGAGGTGCACACTCAGTTTGATCGCGGCACGATCGCCGATCTTTTGCGCCGCGGCTGCGAACTCGAGGATCGCAGTTGGAAGGGATCGGCCGGCACATCCATTCTGCGTGTGCCCGGCATGTTCGAGTGGTTCCTCGAACAAGCCCAGCAACTCGCCGCTTGCGGACAGTTGCAACTCACGTTTCTCGAACTCGACCGCCGACCGATCGCGTTCGAATATGGTTATCGGGCCAAGGCCACATACTTTTCCCACAAGGTCGGTTACGATCCGGCCTTTGCCGACCTGAGCCCCGGCCAACTGCTGCGGAGCCTGCTCCTCGAGCGGTTTTTTCAGGATGACCGAGTCCGAGTCGTCGACTTCTGGGGCCCGCTCAGCGACGCCACCGGAAAATGGGCCACGAGTTGTTATCCGGTCGGAAGCCTAATCGTTGCCCCGGATCGATTGCTCAGCCGACTTGCCCTGCGGGGTTACCGCACCTTACGCCCCTACTGGCGCAGGTCGCGACATAATCGACCGATCACGAGACCGGAGCACGATTTACCGTCGTTGAACATAGGCCCGCCCGACGAGCACGTACTGTCCGCCGAGGGGGCGGTCGGGCTTGACAGTTCTCCAGCAATGAGTCAAACCTAGCGTAGCGCACGCCCGGGCGCTGTGGCCCGAGTCCGATGTGCCGAATGATTCGGCTGGCATGATTGACGGCGGCTGCACCGGCGGAGACTTTCCGGCGGTCGGCGCAAAACTTGCCCGATGCGATGGGCGGCCTACGGCCGTCCACACCTCGAATGTGCATCGGGAGTGTATGGCGACAAGGACGTTGGCTCTGTCGATTCCCCTTTTTGCGTTGGGGAAGACAATCGAAGGATCGATGGCATGCTGCGAATTCCACGTTTGATGGGCTGGCCCCTGGCCCTCGTTACCGTGCTCTGCGCCGGGTGCGAAATCCGCGATGCCTCGCCCGAGGCGCATACGGAAGTACGGGAAAAGGAACACAAAGCCGGCTCGATGCGCGGTGGCGCAGAGCACCACCCGATCGCCTTCGTCGATGGCTTCGAACAGGGCAGCCAACTGGCCCGCGCCGAGCAGAAGCCGATGCTGCTGTTCTTTACGGCCACCTGGTGCAAATACTGTCAGCAGATGGCCAAGGAGACGCTCGTGCACAACGGCGTGGTGCAACTCTCCCAAAAGTTCGTATGCGTGCGGATCGATGCCGACGCCGAGCCCGAAGTCTGCCGGGAGTTCGACGTCAGAAGCTTCCCGACCGTGCAATTCGTTTCGGCCCGAGGCGTGCGCATCAACCGGGTGACGGGCAAGCAGCCCGCCCAACGATTCGCTTCGCAGATGGAGGCCGCGCTACAAGCGATCTCGCGCCGGCCCGAACGAACCATCCCGCGTTAGCGCGGCTTGCCCTCTCTGGCGAAGACGGGCTACCATAAACCGACCTGACAATTCTGCTTGGAGTGGTGTGAGGCATGGGCGCGAGCGGACAAGCGCGCGGCGACAAGAAGGCGAGTTCCAAGGCAAGGGAGTGGGCTCCCTTGTTCTGGACCGGCATGGATTTTTTTGGCTGGCTGCGCCTGCTTGCTCGCAACCGCTTCGCCGTGCATTGGACGCGGTGGCACCAGGCGGCGCTGCTCACCGCGGCCAGCCTGTTTCACACGCTGTATCGCTGGTGGCAGTGGCCTTGGATCGGGTGGCGCGCCAGCCGCACCAAGATCGTGGAAGAGCCGATCTTCGTCATCGGCCATTGGCGCGCGGGCACCACGCTGTTGCACGAACTGATGGTGCTCGATGAACGGCATACCTCACCGACGACCTACGAGTGCCTGGTGCCGAACCATTTCTTGAGCACCGAGGAATTCTCGCGGCGCTTTCTCAATTTCTTGCTCCCGGCGCACCGGCCTATGGACAACATGGCGGCCGGTTGGGACCGCCCGCAAGAGGACGAGTTCGCGCTGTGCAATCTCGGTCTGCCCTCGCCCTACCTGACGATCGCCTTCCCCAATCACGGTCCGCAGTATGAAGAGTATTTGACTCTGGATGGGCTTTCGCCGCGCGAGTTGGAACGCTGGAAACGAGTCCTGGTACGTTTCCTTCGCGAGATCACCTTTCGGCGCCCGAAGCGCATCGTGCTCAAAAGTCCGCCTCACACCTGCCGCATCAAGACGCTGCTCGAGATCTTTCCCAACGCCCGGTTCGTGCATATCGTGCGCGATCCGTTCGTGCTCTACGCGTCGACGTATAACTTGTGGAAAACCCTCTACCGCAAGCACGGCCTGCAAAAGCCGACCTTCGCCGGGTTGGAAGAGCACGTCTTGCGCACCTTCGAGCGAATGTACGAGAAATTCGAGGCCGAGCGCGACCGGATCGACGCGGGGCGGTTTTTTGAAGTACGCTACGAAGATCTCGTGCGCGACCCGATCGCATCGATGCGATCGATCTACGAAAAGCTCGGGCTGGGCGGCTTCGACGCCGTACTTCCCGCGCTCGAGAGCTATGTCGCTGCCACCGAGGGTTACCAGACGAACAAGTACGAAATCTCCGACGAAGCCCGCCAACAGGTTTCGCAGCGCTGGGCCGACTTTATTCGGCGTTACGGGTATTCGCCGGAACCCGCGGCGGTGTAGCCGCAGAGAATGCGGTTCATGGTGGACTGGCAGGACGGCGATCGCCGCTGGGCGAAGATCTGGGCGATCTCGTGCGCGGCGTGGCTGGCGTTGGCGACGGTCAGATTGCTCCGCTCAACGTGAGAGGTGCATATCGTGTGTTCCCCATCCTTGCCTATGCCGCGTCGGCCCGTGCGCTTCGTGCCGACCAGCTCACTCGGCTGGTAGACGATCCGGGCATTCCTGCAATCCTTTATGATGGTCCCGAACTTCGCGTGGGGGCCAAAGCACAAATCAACCGCCTCCGGGTAGGCTGCGAATCCATCGGTCGATAGCTGAACCACGCGACGATAGCCACCGAGCCCGTAGCCGTGCGCGTCGCTGGCGTGAGTACCGGGGAACCCACGACCGGATCGCCGCGTAGTGCAATCTCAGACGGTGGCGTTGGCGAGCTTTTCGAGAGGTGAGGAATTAGCCGGTTTCAGCGCCGGAACCCGTGAGAGCTGCCACGGGGTTTCCCTTCTTGAAAATGGGGATGGGTCGGCCGCTACGAGTCGAAACAGCGTGCGAAGGCGGGAAGCCGAGTTGCTCGAGGATCGTCGCACTCAGGTCGTCGGGGGAGCAGCGACCGCTAGCCGGTTCGAAACCCTCAGAATCGGTCGAGCCGTATGCCCGCCCGCGGTGAAATCCGCCTCCCGCGACAAGCGAAGTCATAGCCCTGGCCCAGTGGTCGCGGCCGCTGGTGCTGTTCACTCCCGGAGTCCTACCGAATTCGCCTGTACAATACACGATGGTCTCATCCAGTTTCCCACGGTCTTGCAGGTCGGTAAGGAGGGCGGCGAGTCCTTGATCGAGTTGTGGCAGCAAGGTCTGCCGCAAGCGCGTGAAATTGTTCGCGTGTGTGTCCCAGTCGCCGAACCCGATTGTCACGAAACGGGCTCCGGCTTCGATGAGTCGGCGAGCGGCCAGGGCATGAAGCCCGAAGCTCGATCGTCCGTAAGTGTCACGCACCGATTCGGGCTCCTTCTCGACGCAAAGTGCCTGGTTGACCTTGTCCGACAGCAGGATGTCGACTGCCTCGGATTGAAACCGATCGAGCTGGGCGGGCAGATCGGACGAAGCCCCGTCGAGGCGGCGATCGATGCGGTTTCGGATGGCGACTCGCCTGGCGAGATCTTCGGCCGTGAATCCATCGGGCAGACCGATCGTATCGGCGGCGCGCTTTTCGGCTTGTTCGCCGACCCCCGCGATGGCGAACGGATCGAACGCCGTGCCAAGATCGCCGGCGGCTCGTGCCGGCACGTTGCCCAACGTAGCGTAGGCCGGCATGCCGCGATTCGAGCCACACAATTTAGCGGTCAGCGATCCCAACGAGGGATAGGCCACCGAGGGCGATGGCGCATTGCCTGTCATTACATAGCTCTGCCCTTGCGTGTGCTCCGCGATCGTGTGCGATACCGACCGCACGAGCGTCAACAGCTTCATGGCTTGCGCGACGTGAGGCATGTGTTCGCAAATCTGAATCCCGGCGACCGATGTCTCGCGTGGTTTAAACTCTCCGCGAATCGCGTCAGGCGCATCGGGCTTCATGTCCCACATGTCGATCGTTGACGGGCCGCCTGTCAGGAACACCATGATCACGTTGGCCGCCTGTGGCGCCTTCTGGGCCACAGGCTCTTCGGATTTGAGTCTCAAGGCCTCGTTGAGCGAGAGGCCCGCCAGGCCGGCCGTGCCGACTCGCAGGAAAATACGACGGGACGGGCGATGCGACCAGCGTTGACAGGTAGAAGGGAACATCGACGTGCTCCTCGGTCAGTGGTTTGTCGAAAACTCTCGCGTATTGATGATGCCCCAGAGAACATCCGTGAACCCCGCGCTGCGGTCGGAGGCAGCCGAGACTTGCGAATCGAGGTAGGCAAGTTCGTCTTCGTCCGGAAAACGTGAGAGCGTCGCCAGATATAGCTCGGTCAGGATCGTCCGGTTATCGCTCCCCTCGGCGAGCAGGCGAGCCAGCCGCCCCTGGGAGATCTTGGCTATCACTCTCGGGTCGCTCATCAGGTAAATCGGCTGGCGGATCGACGGGCCGAGTGCGCGGTCGCAATCGCACAACGAGCGGCGGTCCGGCCGGCCGAGGAAGCGAAACACCGTGTCGAGATCGGTTCCGTTCAGGCGATTGGGAGCCACGTCGTAGGCCGTGCTGCCACCGGGCACATCGGGGCCGAAATCGTCCATCGTTTCCAAAGCGGTATTCAGTGCGTCGATGAGTGTCTCGGCCGGAAGCGGTCTCACAGACGCGTGGCTGAAAGCTCGCGAGTCGGCCCCGTTGTTGGCGACGGAGCGGGTCGAACGCTGATAGGCATTGGAATTCAGGATCAGTCGCTCGATATGTGCGATGTCATACCCGCACCGCACGAACTCCGCCGCGAGCCGGTCGAGCAGGGAAGGATGGCGCGACGGGTTGGAAGCCGACATATCGTCGACCGGTTCCACCAGGCCGGCCCCAAAGTATTTGGCCCAGATGCGATTGACGAAGCTCTTGGCGAAGTAGGGATTATTGGGTTGCACGAGCCAGTCAGTGAAACTGTTGCGAGCGTCGGACGAATCGTCGAGCACGGGGCCGCCGGGAGCCGTCGGCAGCGCGCTGGCTTCGGCCGCGGCATCCACCAGCGGGCGCCGACTGGCGCTGAGATAGACCTCCTGTAGTCGGGGAAGCGGCGGATACGTGACACCGGACCCGCGATTCTGCCGACGGATCTCCAACTGGCGGTTAATCTCGCTCCGCAACTCCGTAGAGCTGTCGAAACGCACTCGCGAGAGTATCTGCGCGAATCCGGCAAAGTCGCGCTGAGACCAACGGTCGTAGGGATGATGGTGGCAACGAGCGCAGTGCAATCGCAACCCGAGGAACGCCGAAGCCGTCAGCTCCGCAAAATCCTCGATCGGAGTCGGACCATCGGCGCCTATCCGACGCCAATAGAGGTCGAGTTCGCGGCGTTGGCAATAGTCCGATTCAAACGAGACCAGGGCCCCGTTCTCGCGCCTGATTTCGTCTTCGACCCAACGTTCAATCGTCTC
Source organism: Pirellulales bacterium (assembly GCA_035547915.1). Taxonomy (GTDB): domain Bacteria; phylum Planctomycetota; class Planctomycetia; order Pirellulales; family JAICIG01; genus DASSFG01. Next base: position 156,754 of record DASZTS010000015.1, read on the forward strand.
GCCGCCGCGGCTCGTGGCGCACAGCACGGCACGAGCTATTTCGTCATAGCGCACATTCTCGGCGAACCGGTGGCGGAACCAGTCATGCCACATCTTGGCCCGCTTGGGGCGCAGTGCCGCGGGCGATTCCATCGTATCGACGTTGCATGCCGTCACGTCGCACATCTTCGCCGCCCAGACAGTAGCCCGCCTCGGGTGCGCCAGCAGGCGATCGGTCGCGCGAGCCCGTTTGTCCAAGTCATCATCTGCCAGGAAATCGCGAACGTCCCCGACGTTGGGAAGGGTGCCCAAAACGTCGAGCGTCGCGCGCCGGAGGAATTCCGCGTCCGACGACGAGGGGGACGAGGCCAGGCTCAGCAGATCGAGTCGCCCATCGATTTCCTCGTCGATCAGGTTAGCCGGTGAGAGGTGTGGCGACGGTCCGTCTGCCGGCGGAAAGGGAACGACAATCGAAGCGTGAACGAACATCCCTCTATACGAGGCGATGATCGACGTGTATCCCGGACCGACCGCGGCGACCCGACCATCAGCATCGACGGTCACCACCGTTTCGTCGGTCGGGCGGAATTCGCTGAAGGCGGTCGTCGTCTCGCTCGTGCCGTCGGCAAACTGAGCGACTACCGAGAGCGGCAGAGAATCACCCGGCGCGAGCCGCACGGACGCGGGCTCGACGACGAGCCGGTGCACGTGACCGCGATTGGCCGTGTATCGCGCGCCGTCGGCGATCCAGCGACGAATGATCGCATACTCCCACGAATCTTTGGGCAACCGCAGCCCTCCCTCGTGGTCCACTCGTTGCGACGGCTTGGCCAGAATCAGGCTCTCATCGGGCGCATCGACCACGACGCGTCGCGTCTTGATGTCGCCGGTGATGGCCGTGAAATCGTTGGCGGGCGACTGGCCGAAGAGACTGAGACGGAATCCGCCCTGACCCTCGAACGAGCCATGACATGCGCCGGCATTGCACCCGAGCCGCCGGAAGAGGACCGAGACGTGCCGCTCGAAGTCGACGTTCGCCACGTTCGGCCTCTCTTCACCGCGGAGCATCGGGGCCACGTTGGCAAGCGCAACGACAAGCGCGATCACCGACGGCCGGATCGGCATGTTGCTTACTCCGTTTTCGACTCGGCGGCCTTCTTCAGCGTCACCACGAGGTCCTTGGTCTCACCTTCGGGGAGCCGAACCGTCTCGTTGGTTGCCTCGTAGCCGGGAGCAGTCACGGTGAATTTGACGTCCTCGTCCGGCAACATCTGCGACGTTCGATATCGGCCGTCGTTTTGATGCTCGAAGCTCAAGTCGGATCGCAACTCCCCTGCGAGAACGTATTCCTGCTTGCCCCACGAATAGGCGGCGGTGACATGAAAATCTTTCAATTGTTTCCCCTCGGCATCGACGGCGTTGATCAACACGAGCGGTGCGCGGTAGCGAATGATCTCAAGCCCATCCACGTCGTCGTTCAACGTGCCGAGCTCCACCCGCGACCGAATGTTCTCCAATTCCTTCCCTTTGCTACGGCGGAATCGCAAGGCACCGTGCTCGTTTGTCGACAAGTTGAGCTGCACTTCTTGTAGTCCGTGCGGAATTCGCATCGAAATGGTCCCCTCCTGATTGGGGCGGCCCTGTCCGAACCAATACTGGCCGTCCATTTGTCCGAATACGTGCACCTCGTGGCCTCGTGTCTTGTTCCCTTTGCTGTCGAGAATCTGGGCGTTGAGGAGCACATGCGGCGATGCTTGGATCTCGATCGGAGCCGAGGCGACGCCTTCTTGGATCTTCACCTTCATCGGTAGGAAGACTCCGGGGATCTCGTAGCGTGCCCGGTCACGAACGATCGGGTCGTAATGGTGCTCTTCCGGGATGACCCGGTAATCGCCATTCGGCAACGGGTCGAATGCGAAATGGCCATCTTCATCGGTGATGGCGCTGCGGCGAATCGACGTCGCCACGGGAAGGTTGTTCACCGTTTCGTTGCCGCCCCCTTCATATTGAATGTTGACGGGAATCTTGGCGACGGGCTTGCCCTCGGCGCTCAACACGCGTCCCGATACGCGCACACCGGGTCGAAGCCGGATTTCGCCCACGTCGCCACGCTCCTTGTTGACGTCTCGTGAGGTGCTGGCATAATGCGTCGGCAAGACCCAGAACACACCCACGCCCCCTTTGACGAGATTTAAGCGAAACTTTCCCGAATCGTTGGTGATGCTCTCTGTGAACGATCCGTAGTCGCGGAAGTCGGAGGCGCTGGCCTTCGAATAGCCTTGGACCTTGACGCCGGACAGGGGTTTGCCGTCGGGAGCGACAACCGTGCCGGTGATGGGCTCGGAGGGGCGCAGTTCCACCGTTTCGAAGAACGGACGTTCGCCGAGCTTCTCGTTCTTGCGAATCATCGTCAGCCCGTAACCGAAGCCTTTCTGGGCCGCATAGTTGTCGTGGTCGACGTCCAACTCGATGTACAGCAAAGGGATGGCGACCTGCTCCGGCGGAATCTCGAAAGAATACTTTCCTTCCGCGTCCGTCTTGTGTCGCGTCTCGGCGACAATCGTGTTCTCCTCGGAGGTGAGCTTCGATCGCCGCACGACGACCGTCGCGTCCGGGATTCCTTTTCCCGTATCCTTGTCGAGGACGACGCAGGTGTAATGTAGCGTTTCCGCGTTGTTGGTCTTCGGGGCGGCCGGTTGTTCTTTTGACGGTTCGGCATGGTCGTCTTGGGATGCCGTCGGTTGCGCTTCGTCGTCGGCCCGCGCCGAATCGAGGCGAACGGCTCCGACGAGCGTGGCGCCGACCAGCGACAGCACTCCTGCCGCCAGATAGAAAGCGAGGGGCGAGCGAGGTCGCAAGGCCGTAGGCGAAGCGAGTAGCATTTTGATTCTCCGTGAGAGCTGGCTGGATCGGTCAACGAGGGGAATCGCCCCGGCGATGGGCCGGCACAATCGCTGTCGGGCGAACGCCATCAGAAGCTCCGAGTATTCGATCGCGTCGCGCCCGTCGCCGGCCGCGTGGTTGTCGGCTAGAAAATCCTGACAGACGCGCAGCTCGCGCCGCAACTTCCAGAACAGCGGTTGGAACCAGAGCAGGAACTGACAAAGACACGCTACTTGCCAGCCGCGGGAATCGCCGTTTTCGATGTGCGACCATTCGTGAGCCAAACAGAATCGCAATGTCGCCGCATCGCCCGACGCGATCGCCTCGGGCACGAGCACCGTCGGCCGCCGGCATCCGTAGGTCAATGGCGTGGAAACCTCCCTTGAGACAAGTAGGCGCACCGGGGCTCCGCAGTTCTTGGTCACCAACATCCACAAATCGGTCACGGTCTTGCCGGCCGGTCGAGCACGGGCCGACATCCCTCGCAGGCAGGTAAGGCCGTAGATCCATTCCGCCAGGAGCCCGGTTGCAGCCAGCCCGTGGATCACCACCAAGGCCAGCGCCGCCAGCTCCCAAAAATCGAAGCGAGAAAGCGGCGCCGTGGCGTGAGCAGACGAGACGGAGCCCAATTCGGGGCCGGCGCTTGCGGCGACCGTGCGGGACAGCTCGACCCGTTGGTCTTCGGCTGCCGTTCGTGAAGCGGACGGCAAAGTAACACTCGCGGAAAGCGAGACCCGTGAATCGGTCGTGCTGGCACGGTGTGCCGACACGATTCCCAGATGCCATGCCGGCGAGTTCAACACGGCGAGCAACAACGGGACCAGCGACGCGGTCAGAAGCGTCATGCGAATGAGCGTGATGCGGTCGGCAGGTTGCCGCAGACGCCGCACGGCGAGCCTCCCTAACGCCAGCAGGATGGCACCGGCCGCGGCAAACTCCATCCATTTCACGACAATCTGCTGTGCGGAAATCGGAGGTGCGGAAAGCATGTGCTAATCCCTCGAGCCTTCTTTTGTGGGGCCCTCTTTCTGTCGCCGCGTCTTGGCTATCAAGCGTTCCAGTTCGCGCATTTCGTCGGGCGAGACGTCTTCGGCTTGCAGCATGTTGAGGACGAGCTTGTCGAGAGCCCCATTAAACACGCGCTTGAGGAACCGCGAGCTCACTTGCTCTCGCGTATGACGCGGCGAGTAGAAGAGCGTTCGACCGATGCTGCGCTGCTTCACCAACCCTTTTTCGGCCATGATTCGCAGCAGAGTTTGCACCGTCGTGAAGGCGGTCTTCTGCTCGCGCGACATCGCCGCGTGCACATCACGCACCTTGGCTTCCCCCAGTTCCCAGAGAACTTTGAGGACGTCGAGCTCGCGTTCGCTGGGGCTCAAATCAGACATGGGCGCACGGGACAAACTAAACTAATAGTTTAGTTGAATGTACCGAGTATGCGGTATCTGTCAATAGGCTTGCGGCGCCACCGAAAAACGCCATTAGCGACCCAGCCTAGGCCCAAAGGAAACAGGAATTCACAAGGGGTGGGGGTTCCCCGGGCTTCCGATGTACCTCCTGCGCTTCATCGCACGCTATTCGCCTTCGCGCGGGCGGCGGTCGATGGTGGCACGTGCTCGTAGACCGTGGTCCTCGAAGGTCAGACCGAAGTTGCCGCCGACGACGTCGGCGAGGGCGACGTTGGCGGGGCCGCGCCTAGGTTGACCGGGGTGACCATAAACGGTCGATTCCATCGTCTGCCATTCGTCGTTCCAGACGTAGTCGCCGCCGCCGGGACAGACCAGCCGCGTGTGCCAGAACTGCTCGTGCAACTTCACCGGGTCGCGATCGGGCCAGCGGCGGTGCCATTCGTTGAGAATGGGCAGGTTGCCCCACGACAGCGCCTGCGACGCTTGCTGCGCCTCGTTGCCCGCGAACACGGAGATGAGGTCGACGAATCGCTTGTCGAATTGCAGGCCGGCGCTCGTTCCGAGCCACGGCCGACCAGCGGCGGCCAGCGGTTGTCCGGTCTGCCTCAACCGGCGACGTTCGAGCAACCGGTCGATAGCCCGCTTCATCACGTCTTGATTCCAGGCGATGATCAATCCGTCGGCAGAAAATGAATAATAAAGGTAGGGTCGGCCGACGCCGGCTGGCAGCTTTCCGGCCGTCCGCTCCGACGGTCCGATCCTGACATAGGGCTCGCCCTGGTGGTCGAACGATTCCCAAGCCGAGCCACCGGGCGCGACTTGTTCGACGAGCGCTCTCATTCCCGCCAGGAACGCCGTGAGCTTGAGTGCATCGCGCACGTCGATATAGAACGCCAGCGGCGATCGGTCCATCGCGACCCGGCCCAGATCGCCATCTCCGGCATTCTCTTCGTCGAGCTTCTCGGTCAACTTCTTCCAATACTCTGCGTCGTCGTCGACGAACACGCTCACCCAATTTCCGAGCCAATCGAAAGGATCGACGTTCACCGCGCCGGCCGCAAACCTGGCCCAACCGGCTTGCCGCGCCTCGCGGTTGATCGCGAGGATGTTGTGGTAGATGGCCTGGTGCGGGTCGCCATCCGTGGACCCGAGCTCGACGCCGCGCACCATATCGATCATCCAGCGATAGCGGGTGCCCCAGATCAGCGGCATCACCGACAGATCGGTTGCCAGTCGCGAGGGCTTCACCGTCAAACGCAGCGCAATCGGGTCGAAGGCCCAACTCCAGTTCGCTTGGTATCCGTCGCGCCAAGCGGAATATGCCTCGTACTCGGATTGCGTGACGCGTTCGAACGGGAGTTCGGCGATCGGCGTTTGGAACTCCAGCGAGTTTTGGGTCGACGAGCAAACGCCGCCTGCCTCGATTCGCAACGTGCCGACGCCGGACAGCTCGAGGTCGGTGTGGATAGGACCTTCTTCGACCTTGCCGTCCACGAGAGTGTCGAGAAAGCGCGCTTGCAATTCGCTCATCACCGCGGCGTCGTTCAGACGACGCGAGGCGGCGATGCGCCACCGCGGGCCGCACCAACGACGGATGGCGGCGTCGCTGAGAAAGACGAACGCCGTTTCATCCTCGTCGCCGCGCGGATAGCGGATGCGGAAGAACTTGTATTCGTCGAGCGTGGCCGCAGACGGCGCATCGCCCCGCTCGACCCGAACCAACCGCTCGAGCTGCGCCGTCGAATTGGTCACGACCACCGCGCTCTCCAAGGCGGCGATGTAGCACGATACGCGGCGATCGGGGGAGAGAAAGCCCGACCAAGCGAGCCCGCCGGTTTGGCCGGAAACGGGTTTGGCGGATTTGTCCTTCGCGGCCGAGACGGCAGCCTGGTCGAGCAACAGCGTTCGCAGGGCGGCGGGCTGATTGCTCTCCAGCAGTATGGCCACGTCCGTGCCCGTGAAGAAATAAGAGTAAGGGTCGGAACTGGTCAGCGCCGCGCTGGCGACAACGTCGGGACCGAGCAGCGGAACGATCGTCGAAAACGGCAGGCATAATTGTCGCTCGTAGCGCGGCTGCACCCGTTCGTCTTCGCTGCGTCGGGAGGCAAAGCGGGCCAACGGCGCGCCTCGCTGCGAGATTTCGTCGGCCACGGCGGCAGCCGCCGCCAACGAGGGAAAGAAGACCGCGTATTGATCGGCGGGTATGCATTTCGCCAACGGGTCGAGCGTCGGCTTGGCATCGCCGAGGAGCGGTTTCCAATCGATCTCGGCGACAGTGATGCCCGGTATGGAAGAGACGTCGACCATCTCTTCCATCTCGTCGTCCTCGTCGCTCACCCACAGTTCGCGGTCGAGTTGCAGGTTTTCGCGCAGGGCCCGGCCGCCGATGAATAGGTCGAAGTTCTCGTTGATGTCGCTCGATCGATTGAAAGACCAGAGGGACCTGCGGGAGTTCCAGTTATTACGAGGGTTTTCGCCGCGTGCCAAGAGCGCGAGGCGCGCTTGATGACGATGCCAGGCGCCGCCGGGCAAGTCGCGGTCGAGTAATGCTTCGTAGTGCTCCTCCTTGGCCAGATAGAACTCTTCGCCTCCCGCCAACGCCGTAGAGGCGTCGATGGCGAACCGCAACCGGACCATGCCGTTGTAATCGGCCTTCGGCACGTAGAGCGATCCCGTCACCTCGCGGCCCGCCGGCGCACGAACGGCGATGATGTGTTCGCCGGGCAGCGGCGTCTGCGACCACCAACGAAATCGGCTTTCGTCCTCGACGTAGACTTCGCCCTCGCCGTCGAGCACGGCCCGCAGGTGCATCGCTTCGCGGCGTTGCCTGGTGCGCCAATTGTAGCTCCAATCGGTGCGATACTGCGCCTGATCTGGGAATCTTCCGTCGGTCAGCTTCAGTTCGGTCAATCGCACGCGGTAAAAGGCATCTTCGGCGCGGGCCGCGCCCGAAAGGGCCACGAAGCAAAAGACCAATGGCAACGCGCGGCGACCGAGCATGATAGTTTCCTCCGAGTTGCGGGCCTTGCGGTCTGTCCGAGGGCCGGTATTAGTAGGGAAAGGCGTTCTCCGGCTCTAGCGACGAATGGCTTTAGAGCCGATCCGAAAACCTGCTGGCGAGTCGAATCGTTCCTGTCGCAACATCGGTTCTCGGGCGGGCTCTTAGGCTTAGGACTTAGGATAAATCGATTCCACCGCTCGCCGCTGCCGCTCGGCACGCACAACCCATACGCCCCAGGCGATGCACACCACGGTCACGACGACCTCATCAGGCGAAGGGAGAATTGCTTGGGCGTTGGTAGGCTGCCGCCACGACTTCCGTTCACGGCATAACCGCCAATCGAAGCGGTCGGCTTTAGAGCAACCGACAAAACCGGATCGAGCTTCACAAAATCGGCGTTTCACCGCCGATTTTTTGCCCGCGGCGCTCCGGCGTCCGGGTTTTGTCAGCCGCTCTTAGTGTTTGACAAAGCGGGCCATGAGCGTCCATTATCGCACGATGCTGGTTGGTGAGAAGGCCCCACCTCGTGTACGGGATTTTGCATGACATCTCCTGGTCCAACCGATCTTCGCGCGTCCGATGGGGTTCTTCCGCCAGACGCCGCGGGACCGGCTGCCCAATCCGGCGGTCGTGATGTTACGAGTCTGCGCGACCTATCGCCCGAGCAGGTGAAGTCCGGCGCGGCGGCTTGGCTGGGATGGTTGTTCGACGGGCTCGACATGCACCTGTATGTGCTCGTGGCCGTTCCGTTCGTCGCCGAGTTGCTCGGCACGTCCGATCAGCAAGATCCGCGGGTCGGCTATTGCAGCTCGTGGATCCAGGCGGCATTCCTCATCGGCTGGGCGCTGGGGGGCGGTTTTTTCGGGCTGGTGGGCGATCGGATGGGGCGCAGCCGGGGGCTGATGCTGACGATCCTCACGTACGCTCTCTTCACGGGCCTCTCCTACTTTGCGCAAACATGGTGGCAATTACTCGCCTTCCGCTTCCTGGCCGCGCTGGGCATCGGCGGAGAATGGGCGGTGGGCGCATCGCTGCTCGCCGAGACCTGGCCGCGCCGCTGGCGCCCCTGGATGGCGGCCGTCCTACAGACGGGTGTGAACTGCGGCATCATGCTAGCGGGCCTGGCCAATTACCTGCTTGCCGATTATCCCAAACGTTCGGTGTTTCTCGTCGGCGTGCTACCGGCCTTGCTGGTGCTGTGGATCCGGAAATCCGTACCCGAGCCCGAGGAATGGCATGCGGCCCAGCGCGAGTCGGCCCGCGAGCTGCCGCCCTTTTCGGACCTTTTTCGCGGCGACATCCGTCGCACGACGCTGCTCACGCTCACCGTCTGCGCCCTCTCGCTCTCGGCACATTGGGCATTCGCGTTCTGGAGCCTCCAGCACCTGCGCAGTCTGCCCGACGTGGCCGATTGGACCGGCCCGCGGAAGAGCCAACTCGTCAGCCAGTTGCTCTGGGTGGTGATGGCCGCGTCGATCACCGGGAATTTTCTGGCCGCATTCATCGCCCGCTGGTTGAATTATCGGCGGGCGATCGCGGGACTTTTCCTGGCCTACTTCGTTTCGATGTTCACGACGTATTGTGTCCCTCGCGGACATAACAGCCTGTGGTTCGGGTTCGCCGCGATCGGTCTCTGCCAGGGAGCGTTCGCGTTGTTCACGATGTATCTGCCGCCGCTGTTTCCGACCTTGCTGCGCACGACGGGCGCCGGTTTCTGTTATAACTTCGGCCGCATCGTGGCCGGCCTGGGGACCGTCTTCTTCGGCCTCTCCGCCGAAGTGGGCGACTATCGCCTCGCGCTGTTCTACGCCGGGTTCTTGTTCCTGCCGGCCGCCGGGCTGGCGTGCCTGTTGCCCGAACCGCCCGACGAAGAGTTGTTGGCCTGATTCAGCCGGGCGGGGCCGAGTAGCCGGCTCGTGCCGCGCTCTAAATCGACGGAACCCTGAGTTGGAATCCGTTACCGTCTAACGTTGCTGGCCCAGGTAGGCCAACAGGTCGCGTAGCTCGTCGTCGGTGAGCCGATCGACCATGCCGGTGGGCATGATCGACTGCGGGGCTGGACGGCTTTCGGCGACGTCGGTCGTGCGCACCTGAAACAGATGTCCTTGTGCGTCGACGTAGGTGTATTCGTCGAGATTGGTGCGCACCAACATGCCCGAGAGCGTGCGGCCATCCACGAGTTCGAGCAGCCACACTTGGTAATGCGGCGGCACAAGGTTGTTCGGCTGGAGGATCGACTCGAGCAAATGCCGCCGCTCGGTGCGGCCGATCACGCTCAGGTCGGGACCGATTTCGCGGCCACGGCCATCGATCCGGTGGCAACGGAAGCAGCCGGCCAACTTCGGGTGAAAGAAGACTCGCCTCCCGACCTGGGCATCGGCCGGACCGTCGAGCCGCTTGAGCCAGCCTTCCAGGTCAGTGTGCGGCGGCCGCTTCGGGTCGGTTGCACCGAGCACGCGCGCGACCAGAGAAGCCGACTCGGGATGTTGCTTCGCCAATGCCGACAGCTTGCCACGCACGTCGTCGGAAAGCGACTCGCCCGTCAGGGAGCGCAACGCTTCGTCGCGCAGCGCCGGCTGATCGCCCAGGGCAAACTCCATGAGCATGGCGGTCGGCGCCGGCGAACGTGCTGCTAGCCCGACGAGTGCCTCGGCCCGCACCACGTCGGAGCGGGCCCCGTCGCGCACGATCTCTTCGAGCAACGAGAACCGCTCGGATTTTGGATGCTCGGCCAGGGCACGGACTGCTTCCAACGACAGGCCCCCGTCGGCGTTGCCTATCAGCCGCCGCAACAGGTCGATAGTCAATCGCTCGTTGTTCGCAGGCACCAGTCGCAGGGCGGCGACGCGTCGGTTCGGCGCCACTCGCTCATCGGCCGCCAATGCCAGAAAATGCTCCGCCATCTGGGCATCGCTCACTTCCCCGCCGTCGATCCGGCTCAAGGCGGTCGAGCACGCCTGGTACATCCGCACGTTGAGATTCGGCTCGTCGAGCAGCGCCACCACACGCGGCCGCAAATCGCCGAGCCGGCGATCAGCAATCCATTTCACGGCGAGAAAGCGGACCTCCTCGTCCGAGTCGTCGAGCCAGCGGTCGAGGACCGCCGCATTGTCGTGCCCCGCGGCCCGCATCGCCAACAAAAGCCCCCTGCGCACGCGGGGCGAAAGCGCAGCAGCGTCGATCTCGGCGAGCGAGTCCGGCGACGCGGCAAGTTGACGCACGGCGGCACTGCGTAAGAAAGGATCGTCATCATCGAGCAGCGTCAACAGACGCGGCCGCTCGGCCGGATCGTGCAACAGGGCCACCGCCGCGAGCCGCAGGGTCGGCGGATCGGTCTCACTCGTGGGGCGCTGGCTACCCTTGGCGGCCAGCAATTCCAGCGCGTGCGCGCGTAACTCGGCGTCCGCGTCCCCTTCGACCACCGACCGCAGATCGTCGTCCGAATCGGCCAACGCGTCGAGCGCCGTAGCACATACCCGCATGCTGAATTGGTTCGGATGGCGTAACCGCTCGCGCAAAAACTCCCGCCCGTCGGCATCGAGCGCCAACCTGCGCGCCGCCGCCTCTCGTAGCGGCCGGTGCAAACTGGCGAGCGTCTCGCGCGGATCATCGCTCGGCGGCCGGGCGACGGGCACGCGCCTGCGAATCTGCCAGATCGCCCCGTGATTGTGCAGCGTGTAGTCGCTGCGGACCCAATCGCTCACGAACAGTGAACCGCCCGGCGCGATCGCCAACCCAACGGGGCGGAACTCGCGGCCACCCTGCACGAACGGATGGCGCTCGGCCTCGTACGACGCACCGCGCGGCCTGAGCGTATATCGCTCCACGCGATGGTCGGCCCACGACGTTACGAGCAGGTTCGCCAGGTACGTTTCGGGCAATCCGTCCGATTCGTAACTCAGCACCTCGCAAGGCGCCTCGCCGGTGCCCGCGGCCATCGGCAACGTGCCGGGCAACTGTCCGTTCCAGGCCTGGAAGGGATGCCTGCCCGATCGACCGTAGCGAAACTGATAGCCGTAATCGCCTCCCTCGACGACGTGCAATAAGCGGCACGGGGGCATCGCGTCCGGATCGTTATCGACGGCCCAGAGTCGTCCGAGAATGTCGCTGGTCAGGCCGAACGGGTTCCAAAACCCGGTGGCCACGCGGCGGAGTTGTTTGCCGTCGCGTGTGCAAGCGAAGATGTTGCCACCTTCGCCTTCGCCGCTGAGGGCCAAACCGTCGGCGCCGACGAGCCGGTAACTTGCTCCCAGGTTTTCGCCCAGGCCGAAGTAGACGTTACCTCGGAAATCGAAGGCCAGGCCCGACAGCCCGTTGTGCGGGTAGTCCCCCTTGGTCTCCAAGCGCACGATCGACTGCGTCCGGTCGGACACGCCGTCGCGGTCCGCATCCTCCAGTCTCAGAATCTCGCTGCGCGTCGCGACGTAGACGCCGCCGTCGTGGTGGACGGCCAGATCCATCGTAAATGTCGTGCCCTCGTAGAAGGTCACGAATCGGTCGGCACGGCCGTCGCCGTCAGTGTCTTCGACGGTGCGAATGCGATCGTGCCGGGGGCCCTCGTATTGGGCCGGGCGAAAGTGCGTATGGCTCTCGATCACCAGCAAACGACCATCGCGATCGAAATCGAGGTTGATCGGATGGCGGATTTCGGGAGCCCGCGCGAAGCAGACGACCTCCAATTGCGGATCGCTGATCTGCGGCGCGTCGGCAGTTGGTTCGGCCGCACGACCGAGGACGGCCGCGGTGAATTGCACGACAACGATAAGCGAAAGGCTGAAGGAGAATCGCACGGCGAACCCACTTTTCATGAATTGATCCCCACTTTAGGCACGGCCCGTTGCCGAGGCAACCGTTGCATCGTGTTACGGCTGTACCGTGTTACGGCCGCACCGTGTTACGCAAGAAAGCCACTCCGCGCGAAAGTGCGGCCCGCGAGTTCGTCGTTGAGCGCATCGTCCAGGGCGAGCAGATCGCGGAGTTCGGCCGGCAGCGACGCCTGGAGAGCGGCGTCGAGCAACCCCTTTTGATACTGCTGCTGTGGCTTGTCGCGGCGACAGTAAAACGCGTGTACCGCCGTCCGCGAATCGGAAGTGCGGTTGGCCATTCCGCCGTGCCACAGGTGAGCGTTCATGACGATGACCGATCCGGACGGGCCGGTGACGACGACCTGCTGCGGATGGTCTGCGCGCGGATCGGTCATCGCTTCTTGTGGCAAGCGATTCCAACGATGCGAACCCGGCACCACGCGAAGCGCGCCGTTCTCGTGGGTGAAATCGTCGAGCATCCAGACGGTGTTGCAAACCCACGCGCCCCGCTCGTCTGGCAGAGCGCCCATGTCGCAATGCAAGGGTTGCGGCTGGTCGGAATGCGGTTCTACCGAGCGGGCGTTCAAGCTGCTCAGTTTGCTGCTGCCGCGCAGTACGTGCGCGACGAGGGGCAAGACCGCGGGATGAATGATGATCTCACGGAAGACCGATCCTTTGTCAACGAGGTTGGCCAATCGGCGGGCGCCCGGCTCTGTTTTGAATTCAGCACCGGCGGCGGTGCCTTCCAAGATGAACAACTGTTCGACCCGCTCGCGCAATCGGCCATGCAAGCCGACGTCCATCACCGTGGGCAACAGCACGTAACCCAACTCATCGAGCTGCCGGCACTGCTCGGCGTCGAGCGAAGAACGCAAGATCTCTCTCCGGACCGGGGCAGTGCGGTAAATCGTGTTCTCCACCGCGAATACAGGCGGCGCGCCGTTCAGTATGACGCCCCCGAATTGACGCCGCTATGCGCCGGCACGAAAATGCGGCGAGCCTACTTGATCGGGCGCTGCCCGAGCGCGGGTGGCGATGGCGCGGCGGTACAAGCATCAAGGAGCACGACGATGACCCTTTCGCAGCGAGTTACCGTATTGACGTTGGCCTTGGCATGCTCGGCAGGCGCCGCGACGGCACGCGCGGCCGATTGGCCGCAGTGGCGCGGGCCGAACCGCGACGGCTTGTCGTCTGAAAAGGGCCTGCTGCAAGAGTGGCCCGAAGCAGGGCCGAAGCTCGTCTGGCAGATCGACGATCTGGGCGACGGTTATTCGACGCCCGCCGTGGCCAAGGGCCGGCTCTACCTCATCGCCAACAAGGGACTCGATGACGAGTTCCTCAAGGTGCTCGACGCGAAGGACGGCAAAGAGATCTGGTCGACCCGCCTCGGCAAGGTCGGCAATCCGGAGCAGAAGCCGAGCTATCCCGGCAGCCGATCGACGCCGACCGTCGATGGCAAACTCGTTTTCGCGTTGGGCTCCGACGGTGACCTGGCATGCGTCGACGCCGAGTCCGGCGATGTGCAGTGGCAGAAGAATCTGCGCAAGGAATTCGCTGGCAAACCGGGGATCTGGGCCTACTCGGAGTCGCCCCTGATCGACGGCAACCTGCTCATCTGCACGCCGGGCGGAGGCAAGGCCACGCTCGTGGCTCTGGACAAGAAAACGGGCGAGACGGTTTGGAAATCGTCTCTGCCCGAAGCCGACGATGCGGCCTATGCCTCGCCCATCGTCTTCGAGGCCGGCGGCGCGCGGCAATATGTTCAGCTTCTACAGAAAGGACTTGTCGGTCTCGATGCCAAGACCGGCGATCTGCTCTGGCGCTATCGCAGACCGATCAGCCGTTTCGATGCCAACATACCGACGCCCCTCGCATACGACACCTACATCTATGTTGCATCGGCGGGCACCGGCGGAGGAACCGTAAAGGTCGAGAAGTCCGACCAGGACAAATTCACGCCGGAGGAGGTCTATTTCACGCCACAACTGCCGACCGCGATCGGCGGTGCCGTGAAGATCGGCGACTATCTCTACGGCACCACCAACCAGGCGCTGTTGTGCGTCGAGTTCAAGACCGGCGCGGTGAAGTGGCACGAGCGCGCCTTGGGCGCGGCGTCGTTGTGTTATGCCGACGAGCGACTCTATCTGCACGGCGAGAACGGCGACGTGGCGCTCGTCGACCCGTCTCCCGAATCGTACCGACAGAAGGGGCGTTTCACGCCTCCCGATCAGCCCAACGATCCCAAATCGATGGGCAAGCCATGGGCCTATCCGGTGGTCGCCAACGGCCGGCTCTACATCCGCGACCGCGATCTCCTGTGGGCCTTCGACGTAGAATCAACGAGCAAGTAATCCCCTTCTCCCACCGGGAGAGGCTAAGGGTGAGGGCGCTCCGGCTGCTCTTCGGTCGCCTCGCTCCGAGCTACTTTGCAGGGCGATGCTCGGCACGACGACCGGCCAACTCTGGCGCGGCCGCGACTGCGGCGAAGATTTTGAATGCATCGCCGCCTCTCTGCCGCCGATACACTGCGTGAAGGCCGCCGTGGTGTGACGGGCGGGGCACGCCACGCACTCATCGGCGAACCTTACTGGCCTGGCAGGCGTCTGTCGTGTGATTGCCAATGAGGCGAGAATGCGCTTTGACGCCGAGAGAGCCCATGACGACGGAATACGAACAAATCTCCGACGAGATTTTCACCGTCAGCGGACTGCTCACCCCCGCGGAGTGTGCGGAATATATCGATCTGGGCGAAGCGCAGGGCTTCGCGCCTGCGCCCATCAATGGTGCATTCGGCCCAGCGTACCGGCCAGAAGTACGCAACAACGAGCGAGTCATGCTCGACGACCCGGATCGGGCGGCGAAACTCTGTGCCCAGGCTTGGCCGTGGATTCCGAAGCAACTCGGCCTTTGGCGCGCGGTGGGAGTCAACGAACGTTTGCGGCTCTATCGCTACGATCCCGGCCAGCAATTCGCGTGGCACACCGACGGGTCGTTTGAGCGACCCAATGGCGAGAAAAGTTGGCTCACGTTCATGGTCTATCTGAACGAAGGATTCGATGGCGGCCGCACGGTATTCTCGTCGGTCCAGATCGCGCCCGAGCAAGGCATGGCTCTGTTCTTCAAGCACGAGCTACGCCACAAGGGCGAAACGGTCCTGCAGGGGCGCAAATACGTTCTGCGTACCGACGTCATGTACGTCCTGGATTGAGGCACGGAGTTCGGTAGATTTTCTCGCAACCTCGATCAGACCGAATCGACGCGCCGCAGGAACTGATCGCCGAAGCGGCGCCAGGCGTAACGCGCCAATCCGATATTGGCCGCCAGGATCACGAGGCCGGCCAGAAGGACGAGCGCGGCTTCTTCGCCGACCGCCAAGACGCCGATCAGGGCGAGGTTGGCGAACAGGATGGGGAAGAAGAACGTTTCGAGCAGCGCCAACGGCATACCGGATTCGTTGCTGCCGCGACGAATCCGCCGCACGGCCAGGAAACCCAAAACGGTCACTCCGACCGGGGCCGTGAGCCCGACCAGGAACAACAGCGCGAACAACAATACCGGCGGCGAACGGAATGAGAGTGCGCAGAGCGTGAGCAAGATTGCGGTACCGGCCCAGCAGGCCGCCAGGAGCGCCGGTGGCGAAAGACGCCGCATTTCGGGGCGCACCGACCACCACTGCCGGGCGCGCTGCCACCAACTGTGCGGCTGCGACGGAGCCGCGTTCTCCTGTGAGTTGGAGGTTGCCACCGCGGCCGGTCCCGTGTCGCGCGCGTAAGCCTCCGGTCCGTCGAGGCCCGCCAGAATCTGGCTCACGGCCACAGCAGGATCTTCTCCGGCGCGGGCTGCCAGCATTTCGTAGATCTGCGTCTCGACTTCGTCCACGATGCTGCGCCGTTCGATGCGCGAGACGTCGCCGCGAATGAGGACGCGTTCGATCCGGTCGAGATGGTCGTCGATCCGCTGCCGTACATCATCCGGCAGATTGGGGGTTGCTTGACTCATGAGATTCTCCATTGAGCAAATGGTCTACCGCGTCGCGAATGCCCACCCATTGCGAAGTCAGCTCGGAGAGCCGCGTTTTTCCCGCAGCGGTCAACCGGTAATAGCGCCGCGGCGGTCCACTGGGCGACGGCGTTTCGCGGGCCTTGACCAGGCCATCGCGCGCCAACCTGGCCAGCACCGGGTAGAGCGTGCTTTCCGTCAATTCGAGGCCGGCTGCCTCGTTGAGCTGTTGCAGAACCTGGTATCCGTAGGCTTCGCGCGTGTCGAGCAGGCGCATGACGCACAGCTCGACCAATCCTTTGCGAAGTTGTGTGACCCAATTCTGCACAGCGAGTCTCGCAACGGGGCCCCGACCTGACTACAACGCAATGCATAGTAGCGATGTCTGTAACTCCCGTCAAGGGTTGGCAACAAGGCGTGCGTTGCAGAGTCTTCGCGAGGCAGGTCGCAATCTTGCTCTATTCCATTGCGATCATTGATCGTGGACAATAGACAACCTCATGAGTGACGCCGACGAAGTCGAACCCTACGTGGCCTATCAGATCGCGGGCCAAAAGATGGACTTTGCCCTCTGGCCGCTCGCCGAGGGCGGCCAGGCACTGGCTCTCTTTTTGACAGCCGATGCGGCTCGCGCGTATCTCGACGGCGCCCGGCTTGCGGGCGAATGGCGCATCGTGCGGCCGACGAAGCCCGACCTGCTCAAGATTTTGGAGGAGTGCTGGGAGGCCGGCGTATTGAAGGCGGTGCTCGACACGGCTCAGGAGGGCAAGCAGATGCTCTTCGACATTCTCGAGGTCTTACAGGCCAGCCGCCAAAAGTAATTCTGCATTCGCTCCGCAGTCTGCGCTTCGCACGCGACTATGGTCAGCGCGACTTGGGCCGGGTACGGTATATTTCTAATGTCTGGCTGCATTTGGTAAGCCAACTACTGATTTCCGAGCCGACACAGCAATCATGCTCCGACGCCTGCGCCCGATAGTCTGGTTGGCATACGTTGCGATGGCCACGACGGCGCTCCGCCATGCCTACGCCGAGAATTGGCCCCAATGGCGTGGACC
This sequence comes from Pirellulales bacterium, assembly GCA_035547915.1. GTDB lineage: Bacteria > Planctomycetota > Planctomycetia > Pirellulales > JAICIG01 > DASSFG01. The sequence goes on from DASZTS010000015.1 coordinate 173,888, forward strand.
GCGGGGCGACAGCACGAGCGAGGAGGTCGACCTGCCGCTGACATGGAGCGAACAACGCGGCATCGCATGGAAGATCGATCTGCCCGGTTGGGGCAACAGCACGCCGGCGGTCTGGGACGACGACCTGTTCGTCACGACACAGAACGAGGACCAGTTGCTGGTGCTCAAGCTGAGTCGCAAGACGGGTGAACCGCTGTGGACGCGCGCCGCGGGGCGGGCCGAGACGCCGCGAAAGACCGAGGGGCGCGGCACGCAAAAGTTCCACGAACTCCACAACAACGCGAGCCCGTCACCCATCACCGACGGTGAAGTTGTCGTCGTCCACTTCGGTAACGGTGAGTTGGCCGCTTACGACATGGCCGGCGAACCGCTCTGGCGCCACGATCTGCAAGAAGAATACGGTACCTACAGCATCTGGTGGGGGCATGCCAACAGCCCCGTGCTGTTCGGCGACCTGGTCATCTCGGTCTGCATGCAAGATCCGCTGACCGACCTGGGCAAATCGCAGGCCGCCAGCTATCTGCTCGCCCATGACAAGCACAGCGGCAAGCTGAAATGGAAATCGGAGCGCATGACGGGCGCCGAATCCGAGCAGGGGGATTCGTACACCACGCCCATCGTCTATCGCGCGCCGGGCGGCAACCAACTCATCGTGATGGGCGGCAATCAATTGGACGCCTATGAACCGGAGTCGGGCAAGCAGCTTTGGTACCTGCCGGGCATTGTGGGCGGCCGCACGATCACCGGTCCGACCGTCGGTCTGGGCATGGTCTTCGCCACGCAGGGGATGCGCAAGGATTTGTTGGCCGTAAGACTCGGAGGCGCGGGAAAACTCACGCGCCGCGACGTGGCGTGGAAGGAGACCGAGGCCACGCCCGACTCGTGCTGTCCGGTGCTGTGGCGCGATCTGCTCTTCACGGTGACCGACAACGGCGTCGCCAAGTGCTACGATGCCTACACGGGCCATCAGCGTTGGAAGAAGCGATTGCCGGGCGACTACAAGGCGTCGCCGGTCGCCGCCGAAGGCCGTATCTACTTTCTCAACATGCACGGCGTCACCACGGTCGCGGCCGCCAGCGACCGTTTCGAGAAGCTGGCCGAAAATACTCTCGACGACGAAACGACGGCTTCGCCCGCGGTGGCTGCGGGCATGATCTACGTGCGCGGCAAGCAACATCTCTACGCCATCGAAAAGAAATAACCGCGCATGGCTGCAACACAACAAGGGGCGATGCGGCTTTTCCGTTTCGCGGGCATCGATGTATTCGTCCATTACTCATGGCTCTTGGTGGCCTTGTTCGAGTTGGGCAACCGGCCCAACGACTACCAGAATTCCGTCTGGCACGTCATCGAGTACCTGTCGCTGTTCGCCATCGTCACGCTGCACGAGTTCGGGCATGCGCTGGCCTGCCGGCAGGTGGGAGGCGTGGCGAACCGGATCATGTTGTGGCCGCTGGGCGGCGTGGCGTTCGTGCAGCCGCCGCCGCGGCCGGGTGCCTTGTTGTGGAGCATCGTGGCCGGTCCGTTGGTGAATGTGGTGCTCGTGCCGATCACCGTCGTCGCGTATTTCGGGGCGATTGCGGCCGGTCTCGATCAAACGTCGGACGGGGCGCGGTACCTGTTCAATATGCTGTGCATCAACGCCGGTCTGTTGTTCTTCAACATGTTGCCGATCTATCCGCTCGACGGCGGGCAGACGCTGCAAGCCCTGTTATGGTTTGTGATCGGACGGGCCCGAAGTCTGCTCGTGGTCAGCAGCATCGGACTGGTGGTCGGCGCATTGTTGGTCGGTGTTTGCCTCTTGGCGCAACAGTATTGGCTCGCCTTGATTTCCCTGTTCATTGCGTGGCGGGGTGTGGCGGGCTTCCGTCAAGGGCGGGCGCTGTCTCGGATGATGCGCGCCGAGCGCCATGGGCAGTTCGCCTGTCCGGTCTGCGGCGCGTCGCCGCCGGCGGGCGAATACTGGGCGTGCGGCCGTTGCCGTACCCGTTTCGACACGTTCAGCCACCTCGGCAATTGTCCCGGTTGCGGCGGGCAGTCGCTCGACACGCAGTGCGTCCATTGTCATTCCCGCCGTCCGCTCACTGAGTGGATGACGGGGCGTGCGGCTCCGGCGCCGGTCATCGACGCGAGTCTTGTCGAACGAGGGCCAGGCAGCGAGAATCCGTACGCTTCGCCCCACGATTCGGGTTGATCGCATGCAGCGCGTGGCCTGGCTGACCGACCTGCACCTCAACTTTCTCGAGGTGCCACAAACGGACGACTTCTTGGCGCAGGTCGCTGCCGCACGGCCCGACGTGGTCCTCATCGGTGGCGACATCGCCGAGGCCCCCAGCGTCGTCGCCAACCTGGAACGCATCGCCACGCGACTGACATGCCCGATCTATTTCGTGTTGGGCAACCACGATTTCTATTTCGGGTCGATCGAGAAGGTGCGGTTGGCGGTCGATGAACTCTGCCGCCAGCGGCCCAATCTGTTCTACCTGACTTCGGCGGGCGCGTTTTCGCTCGGCCCGCGCGTCGGCCTGTGCGGTCACGACGGCTGGGCCGATGCCCGCCTGGGCGATTATGAGCGCTCGCTGGTGATGATGAACGACTATCGGCTGATCGAAGAGTTGGCCGGAGTCAACAAACGCGATCGCTGGCCGATGTTGAAAGCCATGGGCGACGCAGCGGCCCGACACGTGGAAGAGGTGCTTCCTGCGGCGCTGGCCGAGCACGAGGAGGTGTTCTTTCTCACGCACGTGCCGCCGCTGCGCGAAGCTTGCTGGTATCAGGGGAAGACGTCGAACGACGAGTGGCTGCCGCACTTCACCTGTCTGGCTGTCGGCGAGGCCCTGCTCCGCGTGATGCGCGACCACCCCGACCGCCGCTTGACGGTGCTCTGCGGCCACACGCACGGGCGCGGTGAAGCCCAACCGCTCGCGAACGTACACATCCTGACCGGTGGGGCCGAATACGGCTCGCCCGAGATCCAGCGGGTCTTCGAAGTGTAAACATCGTTGATGAGGCATTCATGCACACGGTAGATCCTCGTTGTCTGACTTGGCTGGAACGTCGTTGGGCCTTGGCGCCGCTCGCAGTGCTTATCGGAACCGCTTCGTCGTGGGCCGCGGATGCAAAGCCGAATCCGATCCAGCACGAAAACCGCCAAGCCGGAAGCACAGACTGGCAGCTCACCCGTGTCCGCGCCGATGCGGCCGGCTTTCGCTCGCCATGGATCGAGGGTTATTGCTCGAAGCAGAGCGTCGCCGCCGGCGAGACCATCGACATCATGGTCTCGGCCGATCCGCCGCAGCGGTTCGAAATCGAACTGTTCCGCATGGGGTTCTACGGTGGGCGAGGCGCGCGTTCGGTCAAGAAGCTCGGACCGTTCGACGGTAAGCCGCAGCCCACTCCCCGGCCGGGCGAGAAGAACCTGCACGAATGCGAGTGGGCGACGACGACGACTCTGACCGTTCCCGATGACTGGCTCAGCGGGGTCTACCTGGGCAGGCTCACCACCTTGCCCGACTCCGACGACCGGCCCTATTGGCAAAGTTACGTAGTTTTCATTGTCCGCGACCAGAGGCCGGCCGAGATCCTCTTTCAATGTTCCGACAACACCTGGCAGGCATATAACCGCTGGCCGAACGACTACTCACTCTATACGCATCCCAAGGGGGGCCAGGGGCCGTGGGCCGATGTGAGCTTCGATCGGCCCTATGGCCGCGAGGCCCAGTTCACCGGCGTGGTGAACGATCCGCTCACCGTCGGCTCAGGCGAGTTTCTGCCGCTGGAGTTCCCGCTGGCCTACTGGTTGGAAGAGCACGGCTACGACGTGAGCTACTGCTCGAACAGCGATATGCTCTCGCCCGAACGGGGCTTGAAGTGCCGGGCCTTCATCAGCGTCGGACACGACGAATACTGGGACCTGCGACAATATGAAAGCGTCCGGTCGATGCGCGATGCTGGCGTGAATCTACTGTTCCTATCGGGCAATTCCGTCTGCTGGGTCACTCCCTTTCGGGCCGCCGGCGATGGCCGCGCGAACCGCATCATCTTCCGAGCCGGACCCTATGGGGCCGAGAACGACTACGCGCTGCAACGCGAGAAGGAAAATGGCCCGTTCCCCGAACATGGCCCCGACGACGGCCTGCTCATGGGCGCACGCAACATCGAGCCGGTCAACGGCGGCGGCGACTGGGTCGTGGTCCGGCCCGAGCATTGGATGTTCGCCGGCACGGGGATGAAGAAGGGGGACCGCATACCTGGGCTGATCGGCTGGGAATACCACGGCCAGCCTCCCAGCATCCCCGGTTTGGAAGTCGTAGCGGCTGGCATGGCTTTTCAAGGGGGCGAGAACCCGCAGCATTGGACGGCCACGATCTATCCGGGGCCGAAGGGTAATTTCGTCTTCAACGCATCGACGATCTTTTGGGCGCAGGGCCTCTCATCACCGCCTGGGCACACGCTGCCGTGGTCGCACTGGTCGCGGCCCCACGGGCCCGATGAGCGTGTACAGCGGATCACGCGCAATTTGCTCGACCGCGCCACGGGGCGAGAGAAGTCCCAGGGACGGGACCGAGCTGTGGCGCCCGACTCGCGCGCGAAGGGAGGCCGATAAGTCGCTACGTTTTATTGATTGAGTACGGCCCGCAATGGTAAGCTACGGTTCCATTCTGCGTCCGTCTCGTCCACAAGGAGGCGTCTGCCATGAAGGGCCGTTATCTCGTGTGCGCCGGTCTGTCGGTTTCGATGTGTTGGGCTGCGGCCCTGGTGCTGACGTTGGCGGTGAGGGGCGCGGCGGCAGACGGAGTTGGCGACGATTCTTGCCGACGACCGGCGTCGACGGCCGCACCGACGACTCCCGGGTGCGAGCCGATTTCGGCAACCGATCTGGCGGCGCGGATCGATGCGGCGTTTGCCGCCGACTGGCAAACGGCCGGGATCGCGCCCGCGGCGCCGACGAGCGACGCCGAGTTCATGCGCCGCGTGTACCTCGATATCACGGGCAAGATACCGCCCGTTGCCGAGGCCCGTGCGTTTCTCGATGATACCGCGGCCGACAAGCGCAGCCGGCTCGTAGACGATCTGCTCAGCCGTGGCAGCTTTGCGGCTCACTTCGCCAACGTCTGGCGCGAGCTCCTGATACCCGGCACGAACACGAACCCGGAAACCCGCGCCCTGGCGCCCGCCTTCGAGGCCTGGCTCAAGGTGCGGTTTGCGGCGAACGTTCCTTACGACGCCCTGGTGAGCGAACTGCTCACGGTCCGCTTGACAACGCCGACGGCGCAGCCGGTGGTCGGCCGGCGGGCCACGCTCGCTCCCAGTCCCGCAGCCTTTTTTCAGGTGAACGAGAATAAGCCCGAAAACCTGGCCGCCAATTCGTCGCGTATCTTCCTCGGCCTGCAAGTGCAATGCGCGCAGTGCCACGACCATCCCTTCTCGCATTGGCGGCGGCACGAGTTCTGGGGACTGGCGGCGTTCTTCGGCGGTCTGCAACCGCCGATGGCCCCCGTAGCGGACGAGACGGCTCCGCCGACGACAGCACCTGCCAAACCGGTCGGCGCCTTGAGCATTCAGATCCCGGAGACGGACGTCGTGGTGGAGGCCAAGTTCCTCGACGGTTCACCGCCGCAGCTTCGCCCCGGCGAAGACGCCCGCTTGACGCTCAGCCGCTGGCTGACCTCGCGCGACAACCCGTTCTTCGCCAAGGCGGCCGTCAATCGGTTGATGGACCTGTTCTTCGGCCACGCCTTCGTCGACCCGGTCGACGATCTCGACGAACGCCACCCGCCGACCCACCCCGAGCTGTTCCGCGAGATGACGGCGCAGTTCGCCTGCCATCGCTACGATCTGAAGTATCTCGTGCGAGCGATCACCGCCACGCGGGCCTATCAACTTTCCAGCCGTACAGATGGGGAATCGTTGGACGGGAATGCACGAGACCAAGTCGACCGTTTCGCGCGGATGCCGCTCAAGCGGCTATCGGCCGAACAATTGTACGACTGTCTCGTCGAGGCCACGGCGTTTCGCGACGCCGCACCACAGCAGCCGCAGAATCCGTTCAGCGACGACAGTATGCGGGGCCAGTTTTTGGCCCGTTTTGCCGACGACAGCGCTCGACGCAGTGAAGCGCAGACATCGATCCTACAAGCGCTTTCCCTCATGAACGGCTCGTTCACCGGTACGGCCACGAACGGCGATCGCGGGCAGCTCATTTCGGCCGTGGCCGAACTGCCGTTCCTCGACGCGGCCGGCCGCATCGAAACGCTCTACCTGGCGACGCTCAGCCGACGTCCCGAGCCGACTGAAGTGGCGAAACTGCTCGAGTACGTGCGCCAAGCGCCGAGCGAACAGGACGCGCTCGCCGACATTTTCTGGGCCCTCTTGAACAGCGCGGAGTTCGTCTTCAATCACTAGCCTAGCCAGGACAGAATTGTTCACCCGTGGACAGTTTCTTGCCGTCGCGAAGTCTCCCACCGGATTGAAAGTCCGCGGCGTTGTAGGAAGAGCTGGGCGCTAAGAGCGGCTGACAAAACCCGAAAGCCGGAGCGCCGCGGGCAAAAAATCGGCCGTGAAACGCCGATTTTGTGAAGCTCAATCCGGTTTTGTCGGTTGTTCTAAGCGTTGGCGGGGCTCGCTTTGCGCCGCAAACTCCGCGGCAGCCGTCCGGAATTGGCGCGTCAGTTGCTTTCCTCTTCGCCAGATTTCTGCGCGGACTGTACAGGGAAGGCGGAGGTCGAGCACCGCGGTATGGACAGGTGCCGTTAGGCCCTCGCGGAGGCGATTAGCATTTGCGTTGTCAGACATCTGCACCAGGGATACGATGGCTCGGAGAGGCGAAGTCCGCATCCTCCGGGAGCGTCGACCGGTTTGTGTCCCGCGCGGCCGATTCGCGGACCGTCACGAGGCTGAAGGTCGCCATGTGGAAAAGGGTGTTTGCTCCCACCGCGCTGGTAAGCCTGCTGTGGGTATTGGCTAGCTGCGGTACATCTTATGTGTTGGCACGGCTCGACGCATCGCAGACGCGCGTGCTCTACAGCAACCGCAACGTGATCCAAGCTGCCGGCGGTATGCAAGAGCACCTCTGGCGGCTACAAACCGTCATGTTGGGTGCGGCGGAACAGATCGACGTCGCAAGCCTCATTGGACACGATTTCCGCGCCGAGGCGGCGGAAGCGGAGGCCAGCTTCGACCAGGAATTCGTCCGCGCCGACGAAAATGCATCGACCAGCGACGAGCACGCGCTGGTCCGTGCCATCCACGAGCAATTCGCGCAATATCGGTCCTATTTGCACGAGCGGCTGTTGCACGAGGATCTGTCGGCCGAGGTCTCGGCCGATGCGATCGAACGGGAGATGCGCCTCGCGCGGGCCGTGGCACAACCTTGCGAACAGCTCTCGCAATTGGCGGTGCGCCTGACGGACGAAGCCTTCCGGCGGCGCGATCGGCTCCGCGCGCGCGTCGACGTGGCGCGCTTCGCGTTCATCATCATCGGCCCCGCGGTCGGTATTTTTCTCGGGCTGCGGGTAGCCCGCCGCCTGCACCTCTCGATTTCGCAGATCAGCGTGACACTGCGCGATGCCAGCGGCAATTTGGAGCAAGAGGTCGGGCTGGTCGAGGTCCGCCCCACCGACGACTTAGATTCGTTGCCGGCCCTGCAACGGCAGGTGCAGGATGTCTCCGTGCGCATCAAGCAGGTCGTCGACGAGTTGCACCGTACCCGGCGAGAGGCCGTGCGGGCGGAACGCCTGGCGGCCGTGGGCGAGTTGGCGGCCGGCGTGGCCCACGAGGTCCGTAATCCGCTCACTTCGGTGAAGCTGCTGATCCAGACGGTCGCGCGACATCAGTCGGCCGGCTCGTCGGACGAGGAGCGTTTGCGCATTGTGCAAGAAGAGGTGGCCCGCATCGAAACGATCATCCAGGAGTTGCTCGATTACGCCCGACCGCCCCAACTGCGCCGCGTGCGGCATGACGTGCGCGACACGTTGCGCCGGGCATTGAACCTCATCGAAGGGCGGGCCCAGCAGAGACGGGTCGTGGTTCACGAAGAGTTGGGCGCCGCGCCGCTGCCGGTCGACGGCGACCCGGAGCAGTTGGACCAGGTATTCATCAATCTGTTGTTAAACGCCATCGAGGCCATGTCCACCGGCGGCAAGCTCGACGTGGTGGTAGAACCGTGCGCCGCAACGTCGACCGCACCGAGCGGGCTGTTACGGATCGTCTTCCATGATTCGGGGAGCGGCATTCCGGCGGAAATCATCGAGCGGCTGTTCGAGCCCTTCGTCACCAGCAAGGAACGGGGTATCGGGCTGGGACTGGCCATCAGTCGGCGAATTATGCAGCAACACGGCGGCCGATTGACCGCCTGCAATGCGGAGTCGGGCGGCGCGTTGTTCGTCGTCGAATTGCCGCTCGCCGATGGAGCCGCGATTGGCGCTGCGGCGCCAGGGGGTTCGGACGGCGGCGCCGCGCTCTTCTCAGCGACTTTGGAGGATTCCCGTGCGGAAAGAATTGAAACTGCTCGTCATTGATGATGAACCGAACATCCGCTACAGCATCGGCCAGGTGCTGGCCAGCGAACGGGTGGAAGTGCTGGGCGCGGCGACCGCCGAGGAAGGGCTGCGGGTGGCTGCCGAACACTCGCCGGACGTGATCCTGCTCGATATCCGTCTGGGTGCTCGCTCCGGGCTCGACGTCTTCCGCGAACTACGGCAGGCCGACCCCAAGAGCCTGGTCATCTTCATCACCGGCCACGGTACGACCGATACGGCCATCGAGGCGATGAAGATCGGCGCCTACGACTACATCTGCAAGCCGCTCGACGCCGACCGTCTGCAGCAGGTCGTCGATCAGGCCTTCGCCATCAGCCGGTTGATGCACGTACCCGCGCTGTTGGAAGAGGGAGACCGCCCGCAAGACCGGCCCGACCTGCTGATCGGCTCGGGAGCGGCGATGCAATCGGTGTGTAAGCAGATCGGCCGCGTGGCGCCGCAAGATGTAAACGTGCTGATCCTGGGCGAGAGTGGCACCGGTAAAGAGCTGGTGGCGCGGGCCATCTACCATCACAGCCAGCGGAGCCGATCGCCATTCCTCGCGATCAACTGCTCGGCGATTCCCGAAGGGTTGTTGGAGAGCGAGCTATTCGGCCACGAGCGGGGGGCTTTTACCGGTGCCGACCAGCGCCGTATCGGCAAGTTCGAGCAATGCGATCACGGCACGCTCTTCCTCGACGAAGTCGGCGACATGGCGCCCAACACGCAGGCCAAGATTCTGCGCCTGCTGCAAGAGAATCACTTCGAGCGCGTGGGAGGGAATGAGACGATCTCCGTCGACGTCCGGGTCATCGCGGCCACCAATCAAAACCTGGAACGGCTCATCGAAGAGGGCGCTTTCCGCAAAGACCTCTATTACCGACTGCGCGGCGTGACCATCCATCTCCCCCCGCTGCGCGAGCGGTGCGAGGACATCTCCGAGTTGGCGCATTACTTCCTCTTCCGCTACAACCGTCAGATCGGCACGACGGTACAGTCGATTTCGCCGGCCGCGCTGGAGCTGTTGCAGAACTACGATTGGCCGGGCAACGTCCGCGAGTTGCAGAGCATCATCCGCGAATCGCTCATCGTCTCGGCGGGACCGACCATTCTGCCCGATTTCTTGCCCGCCGAGGTCCGCCGCGGGTTGCCAACGCCCATCGAATCGGCGCCCGAGGTTGCCGACTGGCAGCGATTTCCGCAGCAGGTCGAAACGTGGATGGCGGCGGGAGAAACCGATCTCTACCGGCGTGCCTTGGAGCATTTCGATCGCCTGATGGTCCGCCGTGCGATGGAAGGCGCCGGCGGCAACCAGGCCCGGGCCGCCGAATTGCTCGGCTTGAGCCGCGTGACGCTGAGGGCTAAGCTCCGCTCTCTGGGCATGCAGGTCGGCAAAGTGCTGACCGAGTGAGCGCGGCTGACAAAACCCGGAAACTAGACCGCCCTGGCAAAAAGATCGGCCGTGAAAAGCCGAGTTGTCGGAAGCCCGGACCGGTTTTGTCGGTTGCTTCAAGTGCCCTTGTTACGGACGATAACCGATCGGCCAACTGGACGCAATCGCCTCATGACAACCAATCTCTCGCCGCCGGCCCAGGTCGATCACGTCTGGTCGGTCTCGGAACTGACCGGCCAGATCAAAGACCTGCTCGAGGGACAGTTCCAGTCGGTTTGGGTCGGCGGCGAGATTTCTAACTTTTCGCGGCCCCAATCGGGGCACTGTTATTTCACGCTCAAGGACGACAAGGCACAGATCCGCGCCGTCTTGTGGCGGGCGGCGGCCATGCGGCTGCGATTCGCGCTGGAAGACGGCGTGCAGGTCGTCTGCCAGGGCGATCTCGATGTCTATGCTCCCCGCGGCAGCTACCAGCTCGTCGTGCGGCAGGTCGAGCCGAAAGGGATCGGCCCGCTGGAACTGGCCCTGCGGAAACTGAAAGAGCGGCTCGCGGCGGAAGGGCTGTTCGATCCGGGGCGCAAACGTCCGTTGCCGAGATTTCCGCGCAGGGTGGCCTTCGTCACCAGTCCGACGGGCGCGGCGATTCGGGATTTTTTGGAAGTCCTCCGTCGGCGCTGGAAGGGCGTCGATGTGCTCGTAGTACCCACGCGCGTGCAGGGCGACGGTGCGGCGCGCGAGATCGCCGCGGCCATCGAGCGGGTGAACCGTTTGAGCGTGCCGGTGGATTGTCTGGTGGTCGGCCGCGGCGGGGGAAGCTTGGAAGACCTCTGGGCCTTCAACGAGGAACCGGTGGTCCGCGCGATCCACGCGTCGCGCATCCCCGTGGTTTCGGCGGTCGGGCACGAGATCGATGTCACGCTCGCCGACCTGGTGGCCGACGTGCGGGCTCTGACCCCCAGCGAAGCCGCCGAATTGGTCGTGCCCGCCGCCGACGAGATTCGGGCGGCGCTGCGCCGTCAGCAGCAGCATTTGCTGGGCGCCTTGCGCCGCCGTGCCGCAACTTCCCGCGCGCGACTTATCGCGCTCGCGGGGCGCCGTGTCTTTCGCAAGCCGTTCGACCTGGTGCACAACCTACAACGGCGGCTGGATGAGCTTTCGACTCGCTCGGCGCGTGCCGTTCGCCAGCGGACGGCGACGGCGCGCCGGACGCTCGACAGCCAGGCCGTACACTTGGAATCGCTCAGCCCCTTGGCTGTCTTGGGGCGCGGTTATAGCCTCACGCAACGGCTGAGCGATGGCCGGCCGGTCCACAGCGCCACCTCGCTCGCACCGGGTGAACTGCTCTCGACGCGGTTCGCCACCGGCCGCGCCGTGAGCCGCGTCGAGGCGGTCACGGACGAATAGGGCCGCGCGGGGCCTTGCCCGCCGCTTTACTCACCGCTGGCATGCGAATACGATGGGCAATCGCCCCTGGTGGCCCATGCAAACCGTGTCCCTCGAACCGACCTCTTAAGGAGCGATCTCGTGCGCCGATCCGTCACAATGTCCATCGTTACCGCGCTGGCCGGCATGCTCTTCTGCGCGGTGGGCGCTGCTCGCGCCGCCGACGAATACGCCTTCGACCCGGTCCATTCATCGATCAGTTTCAAGGCGCGGCATCTCGACATCAGTTGGATTCACGGCCGCTTCAACGAAGCGGACGGGAAATTTGCCATCGACAAGAAAGACCCGTCGAAGAGCTGGTTTCAATTCTCGATCAAGGTCGACAGCGTCGACACGGCCAATAAAACCCGCGACGAACATCTATTGCAGCCGGACTATTTCGACAGCAAGCAATTCCCCACCATCGACTTCAAGAGCACGAGCGTCAAAGCCGTCAAGGGCGGCGGCTATGAAGTGACCGGTGACTTCACCATGCACGGTGAGACGAAACAGGTCACTCTCACCTTGGACGGCGGCAAGGAGGCGGAGTTTATGGGCACGAAGCGGGTCGGCTTCTCGACGCAACTGTCTCTGAAGCGCAGCGACTTCGGCTTCGACAAGAAGCAGATCGGCCTGATCGGCGACGAAGCGCTCATCTACATCGATTTCGAGGGCGCGCGCAAATAACGGATGCCCGATCCGTTCGAGTACTTGCTGGCCAGCACATTCGCCGCCGGCGCCGCCGCGATCGTCGTAGTGGCGTGCGGCGGAACGGCGGCGGCGGCGAGCGCGGCCAGAACGCGGATGGCGTTGCTCGCCGCGCTGGCCGTGGGCTTCGCGGTGGGCGGGTTTTGGTTGCGGCTGCCCGTCTCGTTGCCGCCGACGAATGCCCTGGGGCGTTTGGCGTGCATAGTCCTACCCCTGGCGAGCGGCATCGAAGTCGCCGCGGGCTGCTGGACCGTTGCGCGTCGGTATGTGTGGTGCCTTCGACTCGCGCTCGCACTGGCGTCGGGCCGCGTCCTGCTGCACGCTTCGGTCTATGTCTCGGCGGATAAACCTGCGTGGTCGGCCTGGCAAGCCGCGATCGTCGTCTTGCTGAGCGGCGCCCTGCTGGCACTCGTGTGGAGTTTGCTCGTTTCGTTGTCGCGACGTTCCGGCGGGGTATCCCTGCTCTTGGCGCTGGCCGAGACGACGTTGGGCGGCGGGTTGGCGGTGATGCTTGCCGGTTATTTGGCAGGTGGTGAGGCGGCACTGCCGGTGGCCGGCGCGCTGGTCGGATGCGGCGTGGCGAGCGGGATGCGCCGGTTCTCGTCAGGCTGGTTCGACGGTGCCCTCGGCCTCGGCGTCGTGGCCTTGTTCGGTGTGCTGTTCATCGGGCATTTCTTCGGCCGGCTCTCCGGCGGCCGCGCCCTGGCCATCTTCCTGACGCCTCTCTTGTGCTGGGCCACGGAATTGCCGATCTTTGCGCGCCAGCCGGCGTGGCGGGCGGCCGCGCTGCGTCTCTCGCTGGTCGCCTTTCCCCTCATCGTCGTGCTGGTGCTGGCGAAACACGACTTCGACCGCGACACGCTTCCGTTGCTGGCCGGAATGCGGATCGATTCCTAACCGTCCGTGAGTGAAACGATGCCGGTGCGTCCGGCGATCCGTGAAACGTTCGACCAGTTGCTTTGGGCAACTTACGCCTTGCGTGGAAGAGGCTGCAAATGCCGGCATTTGACGAGAGCGGCCGGTGAAATCGCGCCTGTCGCGCTGCGTCGAGCACTTGCGATCTTGGCCCTTAGGGAGCTAAGGTAGGTTTATAGAGACCGCACCCGGCGGCGGTGAAAGCGCCCTAGCCTCGGCGAGCGTTTTCTTGCTGGCCGCGTGCGGCACGGCTGTACTGACACGGAGGCTAATTCACGGTTGCGCTCCGCGGTCTGGGCCGACGGCCGTTCGTGCCGGTCGGTCGCCGCGCTACCGCCTCGTCGCTTTTTCATCCCTGGAGGCCGTCCAAAGGCCAGATGCTCGCTTACCTCGTCATTCGCGAAGGGTCGAAATGGACCGACGTCTTCCGGCTCATCCCCGGACAGTCGGTGACGATCGGCCGCGCGCCGACCAACCAGGTGGTCATCAAGGACGAGCGTTGTAGCCGCTGCCATGCCGAGTTGTTCACCACCGAGGGGCAATGGACGCTCCGCGATCTCGACAGCCGCAACGGTACGGCGGTGGGCAACACGCTGATCCAGGGCGATCGCACGCTGGCGGCGGGCGACGTGATCCGCATCGGCAACTGTCAGCTCGCCTTCGTGCACGATCTCTCGCAAGCCTTTCCCGAGGGGGGCAGCCCCTTGCGATCGGCAGACGAACTTACGGTGCGCGGCAGCTTTCCGGCCGGTGGCGAGGCAGCGGACGCTCCCGAGGCGCAAGAGCCGGCGGAAATCACCCACCGTCGCGGCCAGACGAAGTTTCTCGAGCCGCAGGAGGACGACGACGAAAAGGGCGTTTCGAAGGTCGGACGAGCGGCGGCCAAATTGTGCCGGTTGGCCTTCGAGTTGGCGAAGGCGCCCGACTCGGTATCGATGGCCAAGTTGGCCCTGGCCGGACTGTACGAGGGAACGCAAATGGATGCCAGCGGCTTGCTCTTGCTGCGCCGCGGCACGAATGGCGAGCCGACCGCGGCCGACCTGGAACTCGTCGCCTCGCGCACCGAGACGGAACGGCCGTATCATCGCATTTCGTCGTTCTTGGCCGGCACCGTGCTGCGCGAGAGCGAAGCCGTGCTCGGGCGCAATGTGATGGGCGATAGCACGCTGGGTACTCGCGACAGCAAGGGCGACCTGTTTGTCACCAGCGTCATCTGTGCGCCGATCCGTCGTGGTAAGAAGGTGTTCGGCCTGATCCACCTCTATTCCACCGCGGCGAACCGCCTGCCCGATCCCGACGATCTGGAGTTCACGCTGGCCGTCGCCGACACGGTGGCGGTGGCACTGCACAATCTGAGCCGTCGCCAGGAACTGGCCGAGAATCTCAACCAGATCCGCGACGAAAACGTGCAGTTGCGCGAGCGATTGGGCGTGCAGAGCGAGATCGTCGGCAAGAGCCGAGCGATGGCCCGCGTGACCGAGGAGATCGCTCGGGCCGCGCCGACGAGCGCCACGGTGTTGATTCGCGGTGAAAGCGGTGTGGGAAAGGAACTCGTGGCCCGCGCGGTGCATTTCTCCAGTCCGCGCCGCAAGGGCGCGTTCGTCTGCTTGAACTGTGCGGCGCTGTCGGAGAGTCTGCTCGAGAGCGAACTGTTCGGCCACGAGCGGGGCGCGTTTACCGGCGCCGTGGCCCGCAAGATCGGCAAGTTCGAGGCCTCGCACCAGGGTACGCTGATGCTCGACGAGATCGGCGAGATGAGCCCGACGATCCAGGCCAAGTTCCTGCGCGTTCTGGAAGGGCATCCCTTCGAGCGCGTGGGTGGCAGCGAGCCGGTGAAGGTCGACGTGCGGGTGATCGCCGCCACCAATCGCGATCTGGAAAAGGACGTGGCCGAGGGTCGCTTCCGTCGCGACCTCTATTTCCGGTTGCACGTGTTGGAGATTTATGTGCCGCCGCTGCGCAAGCGGCCCGAAGACATTCCCGAACTCGCTCACTATTTCTTCCACAAGTACAACGTCGAAACGGGCCGCAAGCTGCGCGGTTTCACGCCCGAGGCCATGGAGCAGATGGTCCGTTACCGTTGGCCCGGCAACGTGCGTGAGTTGAAAAACGTTGTCGAGCGGGCGATCGTGCTGGCGGCGGGCGAGTTCATCGATCAGGAAGACCTGATGCTCTCGAAGCTGCCGACCATGGGCGATACGGGCGACCTGACGGCGACCAGCCAGGAATTCAAGCCGATTTCGTTGGCCGAGATGGAACGCCGGCATATCCTGGCCACGCTCAAGGCGACCGGTTGGAACAAGAGCCAGACCGCCCAATTGCTCGGTATCGAGCGCTCTACGCTGGACCGCAAGATCCGCCGCTACGAGCTAGCGGAATTCTCTCCCGGCCGTGCCTCGTAGCCGCCCACACCCGCTCCGGCCCGGCGACGATACAATGAATTCACGGGCCATTGACTTATCGGTGCAACTCCCTTGTTGAATGTTCTCGAACTGACGCAGAGCGAGCTTCGCGCCTGGATGGCCGAACATGGCCTGCCCGAGTACCGAGCCGGGCAGGTGTGGAAATGGCTCTTCGAAAAGAGAGCCGCCAGCTTCGCCGACATGAGCGATCTGCCCAAATCGCTGCGCAACTCGCTCGCCGAGCATTTTCAGATCGGATCGGGAAGCATCGCCCACCACCAGACGGCGGCCGATGGCACCGAAAAGCTTCTCGTCCAACTCGCCGACGGCCAGCAGATCGAATGCGTACTGATCCGCGAAGGAAATCGCCGCACCATTTGCATCAGCACGCAAGTGGGTTGTGCCATGGGGTGCGCGTTCTGCGCCAGCGGATTGGAAGGGGTTGCTCGCAATCTCACCACGGGTGAAATCATCGAACAGATGTTGCACCTGGCCCGCCTGCTGCCGACGGACGAGCGGCTCAGCAATATCGTGGTGATGGGAATGGGAGAGCCGTTGGCTAATCTCGACCGCTTGCTCCCTGCCCTGGAACTCGCCAGTAGTCCGACCGGTCTGGGCATCAGCGCCCGGCGCATCACGGTCTCGACGGTCGGGCTACCAGCAGCCATCGACCGGTTGGCGGAGCGGAACCTGCATTACCATCTGGCAGTCTCATTACATGCCCCCAACGACGCGTTGCGAAACGACCTGGTGGCGACCAACCGCAAGACGGGGATTACTGCGATCCTGGCCGCGGCCGATCGGTATTTTGAGCACACCGGGCGACGGTTGACTTTCGAATACGTGCTGTTGGGGAGCGTAAACGACCGACCGGAGCATGCGCGCGAATTAGCCCAACTGTTGCACGGAAAAACGGCCCTGCTGAACGTGATTCCGTATAACCCCGTGGCGGGGATCCCGTACCGTACTCCCTCGTTGGCAGCGACGGAACATTTTGTCTCAATTCTCAGGGACGCCGGCATTAACGTCCAAGTCAGGCTACGCAAGGGCGATCGCATCGACGCCGCCTGCGGCCAGTTGCGACGGTCACGTTTGCCATCGGCGGCAAATCTGGCCATCGTGGAAAAATCGTGAGCGATGGCGTCGCCGGCGACGATTTATTGTAGACTGCCAGAAGATGGCGGTTTGTCCAAGGCGGCGATCTTTCTCACGGCGCGCGGCGGGCGCCGGCCTTCAAGGAGTCGATTCCATGCAGTCATCCTCGTCGGTTGAACAGTTGCTGGCGGCGATCGATGCCATTCCGGCGGGTCAAGATTCGTTCCAGATGTGGGTGCCCAGCCAACTCACGCTTCGCGATGAAGCGGTTCTCTGTGATTTGGCGATGGGCTTCCTGCTCGACCGGATCGTCGGCAAGGGACTCTACCCGCGCGGTTTCGAAGAAGGCGATGGCGGCCGGCTCTACAAGTACTCGGCCTCGCTCAGCGCATAAACTTGGCCTAAGCGGTCGTCGGCACCGAGCGGTGAAAGTGGACGTGCCGCCAGCGACCATCGCGACGTTGCCAGATGCGCGTTTCCTCCGTCGCCACGGTCACCGGACTACCGCCGACGAGTTTCTGGACGAGGCGTACATAATTGATCACCGCGGCGTCGGCTCCTAGCCAGCGCACATCGGGCGACGCCATCGTCACATGGTATGGCCCACTGGCGGCGCCCAGGTCGAAATAGAATCGGTGAAAGGGCATCCCGACGATGAGTTGCCCGCGTCCCTCGGGCTCGAAGGCCGTCAGCGACGGATCGCACAGCTCTTCGTAGGTTTGCCACTCGGCCGCCAGAATGCTTTCCAGGAGGCGTTGATTCAGGGCCAGCAACTCTGTGGTGGCTTTGTCGTGGGCGGGCATCGTGAGTCTCTCTGTTGGTTTCTTGAAGTGACTACTCAGCGGCCAGCAGGCCGAGTTGCATCAGTTTTTCGCGACACTCTTCGCGTTCGCGCGAACGCTTGAGCTCGGCCCACTCGGGTGGCTGCACGGCCAAAAAATCTTCCAGCGTGGCGCGGGCTCGACCCGCTTCTGCCAACCGGGCGGTCAGCCGCTGAATGACGTCTCGATCGAGCCGCGTCAGAAACATCCCTTCCAGGCGGTAATCGACGAACGCCTCCCACACCAGCGGGAACAGGGGCTGTACGATCTTTTCGCCCATCGTGCGGGCGTATTGGCGAATTTCCCACTGGGCGTGACTATCCATCCGTAGCGCCAGAAAGTGAAGCAGGTTGTGCAGGTCGATCTTCCAATAAGCCTCGGTGTAGGTCGAGAGCGGCAGGTCCTTGCGAGCCTGTTCGCGCGCGACGCCGAGATCGATCCGCCGCTCGTACACCTGCCGAGCCTTTTCGAGCAACTCGGCTTCGGCCTGCGTCAAGTCCGCGCCGATGTCGGCGGGAATGGCGTCACCGCTCCCTTGCCGGTTCTGCGTCGCCTGGGTGCGCCATTCGGCAGGCCCGGTGCGCTGGGCCGCGTCGACCGCCAGAGAGTATCGAGTGCTGTACTCGTTGACATTGGCCGTGCGGTGGCGAATCCACTGCCGCCAGGTGTCCATCGGCACGCGCACCAGAAACTTCAGCTCCGACATCTCGAAAGGCGTCGTATGCCGATGCCGCAGCAGGTAGCGAATCAACCCGCGGTCGTCCGAAACCTGGCGCGTACCCTCGCCATAGCTGACGCGTGCCGCCTGAACCACGGCCTGGTCGCTGCCCATAACATCTACCAGGCAGACGAAACCGTCGTCGAGCACGGGAAACTTCTGCCAACGTAGTTCATTAACCAGGTCATTCATCAGCACATCGGGCCGTGCGTCGGACGGGAAAGAGCGATAGTATATCGCGACAACCGGCGGCAGCCTATCGCCGGAAGGCTGTTAATGTCGCCCCCCGTCTTCGGTTGGCTGAACGGAGGACAACGCACATGGCCCAGACGCAACCGCTCGCCCACGAGATCGAAGTCTTCTTCGATGGCGGCTGCCCGCTGTGTGCTCGCGAAATCAAGCTGCTGCGCGGCCGGGACCACGACGGCAAGATCAAGTTTACCGACATCGATGCTGCCGGATTTCAACCGGCCGATGTCGGCAAGACGCGCGAAGAGTTGATGGCTCGCATGCACGGACGCCTGCCGGATGGCAGTTTGGTGTCCGGTGTCGAGACCTTCCGCCGGCTCTATCGCGCCCTCGGATTTCGCCGGTTGGTCTGGCTCAGTCGACTGCCCGCGATCTCGCAGTCGATCGAACTGGTTTATGCGGCGTTCGCTCGCAACCGATTACGGCTGACCGGCCGCTGTACGTCGGCGACATGCTCGCCCTACCACCCGACGATATCGAGCCACAACGACAAGACGAGATAACCGATCCACAGCACGGCGGCGGCAGCCAGTGCGTACTCCCTCTTGGTAGGGCGAACCGTGCGGCGATCCTCGGGAACACCCGGAACCGGGGAACGGTATGGATTCTCCTGCAACATGAGCGGAGATTTGCGTTCGGATCGGGGGCAGCTTGTTGCTTGTCACTTTGCCGGCGGCAAGGGCCAGTCAACCGATCGCGCGCCGGTCGGCGCCCTTCGACGGTAGCAAAAACCGGCCTTGACCGCACTCGGCAATCTACTCTAAAAAACCAAATCTATTGAACCAAACCTGCGTGTTTCCGGGAGTGTGCGAATATGGCGCGGCCGGCGGCCAAGGAACTGACGAATCGTGAGCTGGAAGTCATGCAGGTCTTCTGGAAGCGGGGGGCGATCACGGCACAGGAGGCCCGCGACGAACTGGCACGCAACGGGGTCGACCGCGCCTACACGACCGTGGCCACGTTGATTCGCATCCTGACCGACAAAGGGTTTTTGAAACAATCGACAAACGACCGGCCGTTTCTGTTCGTTCCCGCACGTTCGTATGACGATGTGTCGCGCCGGTTGCTCGGCGATTTGCTCGACCGCGTCTTTCAAGGATCTCGCGAACTGCTGCTCGTTCGCCTGCTGGAGCAGAAGAAGCTCACGCCACAAGAACGGGCCCGCCTCAACAATCTTCTCCAAGAGGATCAAGGATGAACGCGCTCGGAATCTCGCTCCTCTGGACGGCCTGCCAAGTAACCGTGTTCTGCCTCGCCGGTCAGGCCGTGTACCTCATTGCACGCCGCCGACATCCGGCCTGGGGAGCGGCGGTCGCGTGCGGAGTCTTGGTGATGGCCGCCGGCGTTGCCGCCCTTTCCATCTCACCTTGGCCTCGCTGGTGGACCGCGAGGAGCTCTGCGGCGCTACGGTCGGCGGCGACGGCGGCCGCAATCACCGATCCCGAGAAGCTGCCGGCCCAGCCGAGTGACACCTCGAGCGAAGATACCACTGGGCGTGATTCCGTGGACTCGGCCGAAGCGACCGGCGCGCTGAACTTCTTGTCTCGGATGTTCGACAAGGTTCCTCGTGAATGGTCGGCCGACTCCCGCGCGGAGCACTTCGGCCGGTGGCGGTGGCCCGCGTGGCTGGCAGGGTTTGTCCTCGCGGGTGCGGTGATAGGCACTGCACGTTTGCTGTTCGGGTTGCTAGCGCTTACGAAGCTGCTGCGCGATACCCGGCCCGTAACCGATCCGTCGCTGCTGGGCCTGCTCGAACAGCTCAGAGAGCAGTTGCGCTGCCGCAGGCCGATCGAACTGCGCGAGATGACGGCCGCTGGCGGCGCGCCGGCGGTGCTGGGATGGCGGTGCCCCATCATTCTGTTGCCGGCCGAGTGGCGCACATGGAACGCGAACGCGCAACGGGGCGTGCTCGCGCACGAAACGACGCACGTGGCGCACAGCGATTTCCCGATGTGGCTGCTCGCCCAAGCGGCACTGATCGTCAACTTCTACAATCCGGTCGCGCAATGGCTGGCCTTCAGATTGAGACTGGAGCAGGAATTGGCCGCCGACGCCTGCGGTGCGGTGCTTACCGGCGGCACCAGGGCCTATGCGGCCATCCTGGCGCAGATGGCGCTGAGGCACGACCAAGCTTCAACGGTATGGGCAGGACGCCCATTTTTCCCAACACGCGGCACGCTCATGAGGAGAATTGAGATGCTACAAAGGCAGACGATCGTCAGCGAGATTCTGCCGTCGCGCTTCTGGCCGACGGTTTTTATGGTCACACTCGCCCTTGTCGCGTTGGGAATAGCGGGCGTGCGTCGCCCGGCCAACGCCGTGGAGGCCGCCGACCGGCCGATGGAATCACTCACGTCCGAGCCGGCAAACGACGACGAACAGAAGCCTTTGCCGTCCTTCGACGACTCCTACCTGCCGTCGGACGCCATCGCCGTGATGTCATTCAAATCGATGAAGGTTGCCGATTCCGATCTCGTCGTGCAGCCGACGCTGCTCAGTTTCCCTTTTGCTCTGGGCTTCGGGATTACGGCGACCGACACCGAGAAGGCCGCCGAATGGGAGGTGGACGAGGTCACGATTATCGGGTTCCCGGAGCCAGGGCAGGATGCTGCGGATTCCACGGACCCGACGGACGGATGGCCGGTAGGAATCTATCGCATGCATCGACCGTATGAACCGGCCAAACTGCGAGTCAAGCTCTTCGGTGAGGCACCCGACGGTGCGACGGAGACGACCTGCCACGGGCATCGTTGCTTCCGTGCCACTTCCGACATCAGCGGCTCGCTTGTCAACTATCTCATGGTCGACGACCGCACAATCGTCGTCATTCGCGAGCGCGATGTGGCAAAAGTGCTCGCGTCTGATCCTCAATCCCATCCAGCCTGGTACGACCAATGGCAGAAGATCCGTGGCAGCTCGCTGGCCGTGGCATTCGATTCGGCGGCTGTGGAGAAGATCGAAGAACGGCCCGAGGACTCGGCCGAGGAATTCTTTTGGTCGGCGATCAAGGACACCTCGCTATTTCTTGGGCGCGTCGACTCGACACCGCTCGGTTTTGAAGGCAGCCTGACGGGTATCTGTAAATCGCCCGAACAGGCGGTGGCGACGAGCAAGTTCGCTCGGAATTACCTCACGCTGGCCGGACAGGCGATTCCCCTGGCGCTCTCGCCATCCACGTTGCCCGAGGAATACCAATCGCTGGACGTTGGCGGTTCGCTGACGCGGTTCCTCTCCGAAGTAAAGATCAATACTGACGGAACGAACGTCACGGTGAAAGGAAAAATCCCGGCCGAGTTCGTCGGCCCGTTCGCCGCGGCAACCAAAGGGCTCCTCGCGCGGCAAACGGAGGAACTCCAGGCAAGAGACAAGCGGGATGAGCAAACCCACATTGCGAAATTGGGGCGGCTGGTCGAGGCCCTGAACTCGTACTACGACGCGCACGGGCATTATCCGCCTGCCGCCGCCGTTGGCGCAGACGGCAAGACCTTGCATAGCTGGCGCGTCGAACTACTTCCTTACTTGGGTGAGCAAAGCCTGTTCGATAGCTACCGGCTCGATGAGCCGTGGGACAGCGAACACAACAAGCCGTTGGTCGAGAGAATTCCATCGGCATACGGCACGAGCCAATGGTCCGCGAAAGGCCATACGGATTATTTCGTCGTCACCGGGAATGGGACACTGTTCGATACCGATCAGCCGACGAAACGCGAGAGCATCACCGATGCCCCGGGCGAAACGATTCTTGTTCTCCAGAGCAACCAGAAGGTGCCTTGGACCAAGCCCGTCGACATCGAGACGTCCGCCGACCACAACACTCTGCGACCGTTTCGCGGCCACGGGAAGGGATTCTATGCCGCCTTCGCCGATGGCACGGTTCGGCTCGTGTCCAAAGCGACCGATCCGGCGAGCATCCGCGCCATGTTCACCAAGGCCGGCGGCGACGAGGTCAAGTTGCGTTGAGTCTGGCGCGGATCGACCGACCTATCAGCCGCTCTTAGACCTGGACATCGTCGTAGTACTCGTCGGAGGAGATGAGCTGCGTGATGACCAATTCGTCGGTGTAGCCGCTGTCGAGTTCGCCGCCGAAGAAGGCCAGTCCGTCGGCGTCGGCCGGGCGGTCGAGGAACTGTTCGAAGAGGGCGTTCACGCGCACGCGGTGGTATTCGTCGCTGTTGAAGATGATGCTGGCGACGTCGGCCGCCGTCTGGCCCTGGGCCATCAGTCCTCCGAAGTATTGCAAAGCCGTCGGGTCGATCGCGCGGCCGAGGGCGTCTTGGAACAAACCCTGCAAGAAGCCGGCGTCGGTGCCGCCGGCGCGGGTTTGCCAATACTCGGGTGAACTGACCAGGGCTTGGGCCATGCTCTCGATCGTGCCGCCGTCGTAGAGATAGGCCGTCCAGAAGGCCTGGCCCGAAGCGTCGGGGGCGCGCCCCAGATACTGCTCGTACAGCTCCGTTACGGTGTCTCGCTGGAACTCTTCGGAGAAGGCGAGCTGGACGATGTCGTAGGCCACCTGGCCGCGGGGCTGCCCCGCGTCGAGCATCGCGACCCAGAAGTTGAGCCCGCTCAATTCCGCCTGCCGGTCGAACAGGTCGCGATATGCCTCCTGGACCCAGTTCTGGTCGGGCGTGCCCACCGTACCGTTCTCGAGCAGTTGCTCGTGGATGGTGGCTTTCGCACTCACGGTGGCCGACGTGGCACCGCCGCTGGGCGTACCCGCCGACTGATCGATACT
This sequence comes from Pirellulales bacterium, assembly GCA_035547915.1. Taxonomy (GTDB): domain Bacteria; phylum Planctomycetota; class Planctomycetia; order Pirellulales; family JAICIG01; genus DASSFG01. The sequence continues at coordinate 196,865 of DASZTS010000015.1, forward strand.
CACCTGCACCGTGTAATGTCCTTCGTCGTCGTAGGTGTGGCTACCGCTCACGGTATAGGTGGTGCCGGACAACGAAACGCTTCCGATCGAGGAAGTGCCGTCGCCCCAATCGATCGTGGCGCTGAAGTCGCCCGCCGGCAACGAACCGTCGCCGTCAGTGAACGTGGCCACCGACGCTCCGGTGAGCACCTTGAACTCATAGCCGCTCACGGCCACGGCCGTCGCCGCTATGCCGCCGCTCCCGGTTACCGTCGCATGGGCTATCTGTGCCGTGCTGACGACCGTCACGGCCGGCGCCGATTCATGGCCCAGAGTAACATCGACCGAATAGGTGCCATCCTGCGCGTAGGTGTGCGCCCCGGTGACCGTGAAGACGTGGCTCGTCGGATCGACCGAGATCGTGCCCGTGCTGCTCGTGCCGTCGCCCCAATCGATCGTAGCCGAGTAGTCGGCGAGCGGCTCGGCGCCGCCCGGATCGGTGAACGTGGCCACGGTCTGGGCCGAGGCGGCGTTTCCTTCGGTCGCCGTGTACGTAAAACCGCCGGTCCCGACCACGGCGGGATCGCTGACCGTCGCCGTGTCGGTCGCCGTCGCGGCCGGCGCACTCTCGTGGTTGACGATGACCGTAACGGAGTAAGTGCCTTCTTCCGTGTAGGTATGTTGGCCGGTGACCGTCGCCGCCGTCTGTCCGGCACCGGGCAGCGTAATGGTTCCGACGCTCGACGTGCCGTCGCCCCATTCGATCTCGGCCGTGTAGTTGGCCTGTAACTCGAAACCGCCCGGATCGGTGAAGGTGGCCACGGTCTGCACTGCGGAGCTAGCGCCCTCGAGGGCCGTGATGGTGAACCCGCCGGTGAGCACGACTGCTGGGTCCGAAGTCGAGATCAAGAACGTGGCGCCGGCTCCCACCGCGCCGCTCGCGCTGATATTGAGGCCGAAGGAATCGGTCCCTTCTTCGGTCGCCTTGTATGCCAGGCGGCCGTTGTTGATGTCGTCCTGCGTGAACGTGCCACCCTGAGCCAACGCCTGACCGTTGAGTAACAGACTGCCGTCCGTCGGCACCGATGTTACGGTGAACACGACGTCGGCCGCGGATGTGGTGCTGCCTGGGACGGAGGCGGCAAGTAGGCTGCTGGCGATCGTGGTCGTGGTACCTTCGACCGCCGACAGCCCCGAGTTCGTGTTCAGTATCACCTGCATCTGCCCCGGCGAGGCGACGTTCAACGTGGCGGTGGCCGTGGTGCTTTCCGCGCTGTCGGTGAGCGACTGGATGGTGACCGTCACCGTGCCCTGGCCGGGACTCGCGCCGGACACGTCGAGCAGGATCGCTCCCTGCGACAGACCGGGCAGGATAAAGAGCGGCACGCTTTGCGTCAGCTTGCCGTCGAGGCCGATGAGGCTGGCGGTGATCGGCCCAGTCGTGCCGGTAATAGTCGCCGAGTAGCTGTCTTCGGTGTTGCCCGTATTGTTAACTTGCAACAAGTACGAAGTCGCCCCTGGCGCAGACAGGTTCTGCGTGGCAGGTGAGAAACTGGCCGAGACCGATTGCGTGGAGGGAACCGTCAGATTGGCGGTCGATGAGCCCTGCACGGTGGGGTTATTCTGCGAGGTGGCAACGACGGTCAGCGGCAGGTTGCCCGCGTCGGCGAAGTTGGCCGCGGTAGTGGTGATATCGACCCTTTGCGAATTGCCCGGAGCGAGTGTCATCGTCTGCGTGGTTGCCAGGCTGGCGATCGAAGCGGCCGGTCCGGCCAGGCTCAGGTTGAATGTGTCGGTGGATTTGCCGGCGTTCTCCACCAAAACTTGGTACGGCGCGCCGGGGGCGGTCGAAGACTGAGAAACCGGGGCCAACGACACAAACACTCCCTGGGGTAGAATCGTGAGCGTGCCGTTGGCCGTACCCGAAACCGGCGGATTGTTCACCGATGTCGCGGTGACGGTGAAGTTCTCGTCGATGGGCGTATCGACCACATCGGGTTGGAGCGTCAGCGTCACGTCGCGAAAGTTACTCGCGCCCGGCGGCACCGTAATCGAGTTCTGCGAAAAGTATTGATTAAAAAGACCGGAAGTGCCGCTCAGACTGAGGTTGAAGGTATCGGCGACGCTGCCCGTGTTCGTCACCTGGACGGTGTATTGAGCCAACTCGTCCAGTCCCGCAGCCGCGGTCGTCGGGATCAGATTGACCGTCACGCCGTGGGCATCGGGAGTCGGTATTACGGGCGTGCCGGCCAAGATTACGTTGAACGGCGCTGCGGCTGACTCGCCCGAGCCGACCTCGTCGCCAGGTGGAAGCGAACCCACCACGATGATCTCCGAGCTGTATGTACCCGGCAATTCGAACGGGTTGCTGTTGAATGAAAACGGCACGTCGACCGTGCTGTCGGGCTGCATCCGCACCACCGCAGGCAGGGTGCCTTGGGTGTAATTGATGCCGATAATCGGTTGAAGATAATAGTCGACCGTTTCGTCGAGCGGATTCGAGAGCCGCAAATCGTATGTCAGCGTACCGCCGGGCACGACGGTATCCGACGAGGGCAGGACCTCCGCGATAGGTATGCCGGTCACCGAAGTAGCGGGAACCGTCAACGATCCCGGCGTACCCTGGCTGACGAATGACACCGACGTGCCGAGCGTGACCGGACGTACCTCGTTGGCGTTCAGGCTTTGCACCTTTGTCTGCCAGGTGAAGGTCTGCTGGTCCTGGCCGAAGGCGAGCTGCCGGACCCAAGTGAGCGTGTCGAAATTCGCGCCCGTGGTGATCGACGTGGGCGGGATATTGAAGGACCCGCTGACGATCGTCGTGTTCGGGTCGTTTGGCACTTCCACCGAAGCCGTATACGACGTGTGGTCAACCGTGCCGATCAGGTAGGTGGTCAATCCCTGTGTGTTGGTGGCATAGAGAATGTTACCCGAGACGGCCATCTCGAAGCCCGGTACCGGCTGCGTGGTGGCGCTGACGACGATATTGTTCGGGTCGGTCGAATCGACCAGCAGCAACGCCGGTGTGCCATTGTTCAAGGTGCCGCTGATCGCATACAAGCCGTTGCCGATCGACACGACCGACACACGTGAGGGGTTGGAAACGACCGTGCCGAACGTCTCGGGTGTGACCAGCGTATTGCCGATCAGTCGCGGGTCGCTCGGGTTGCTGATGTCCATCAGCGACAGTACCAGGTTGCCGCTGTATTGGCCGTAGTCCGATTGATCGCCGACCGGCCCGCCGGTGCTCGAAATCACCAGCGCTTGGGTTCCCTGAATGGCGATGTCGAGGGCCTGCTCGGTGCCCGGAATATCGACTTCCTTGGTGACCGAGAGGCTCGCCGGGTTGGAGTCATCGACCACCAGTACGCGTCCCACACCGGGATTGAACGTGAAGCCGCCGCCGGCGGTCTCGGTGGAACTGGCGATGTAGGCCACGCCGCTTTGGGTGATCACACCGCCGAACTGTTGCGTGTCGCCGCCGTCCACCGGGCTTTGATGTGGATCGCTGTAGAGCTCCCCTTGGAACGTGGGCGCGGCCGGGTTGCTCATGTCGATGGCCAGTACGGTGCCGAATTCGTTGTCGAGTCCTGTACCAAAGAAGCCCACGCCGGATGTCGGCACCAAGAGCGTTGTGCCATCAATCAGCAAATCGTTGATGAACTGATAGGGGAACAACGTGTTGCTGACCTGCGTGGGCGCGGCCGGGCTCGCCAAGGAATAAACAAGCAGCCTGAATTGGTTGGCGTTCAGCGTAGCCGTCGTGCCAATGATCAGGTAATCGGTGCCGCCGATCGTGGCCACGATGCCCTTGGTGAAATTGCCATTGTTTATCTCGTCCTTGCCCGTGCCGAAGGTCGATAGGTCGCTCGGGTTGGCGGGATCGGTGACGTCGACGACGTCGACGCCGTTGCTGCCAGACACGTAGGCGTAGGTCTTGCCGCCCGAAGCGTAGATGGCCACATCGGTGGCGGACGGCGTGGTGGCTACCTGCCCGTCCAGAGTCAAAGGGTCTGTGAACGGCGTCTCGGCACTGACCGACAACGTATTGGTCACCGTCGCAGTACCTTGAGGAACCGACGTCGGGCTGGTCGTCACGCTGGCCATCACCGGCAGGCCGATGGTGAGATTGGCCGTGCCCGTGGCGGCCGGGAGCGGTCGAGTCGCCTGATCGGTCACCGTCACGGTGACCGTATCGACGCCGTCGACGAAACCCGTGGTGTCGATCTTCCCCAGATCGACCGTCGTCAGACCGCTGGTGTCCGTCAGCGGCACGGTCAACGGATTCGGATCGGTGTAGATCACCTTGCCGTTCGGGTCGGCTACGGTGAACGTCGCCGAGAGCGTGCGCGGCTCGTTGACCACGCTTTGGATCTTGGCAGTGACGTCGACCGGTCCTCCCGGCTGCGTGAAGGGTGGTGTGACCGTGACAACGGGCACGCCGATCGATTCGGCGAGCAAGGTCAACTGCCCCGGTGTGCTGAGATTGATCTCGGGGGCACCTTCAGCGGTCGCTGTGACGGTGAAGTTGCCACCGACTAGCGCGCTGCCCGATTGCGACAGCGTGAGCATCACTACGGTTGCGCCTTGGGGAATCGACTGGCCCGGCGCGAGCGCGATGGAGGTCGGGCTGAACTGGGCGGTGACTCCGGGGGGCAAACCGCTCACGCTGAAGTCGTAAGTCGTGGTCTGGCTTCCGGTATTTCGCAGCTCGACGTTGTACACGGTCGGCGCTCCGGGCAGGGCCAGCGCCTGGCTGCTGGCCAGCGAGAGCGTGAAGCCGTGCAAGGCATAGTCGGTGATCGCCTGACCTAGCGAATCGAGCGCCGTGCCCAGATTTGTGATCGCCGTTTGAATCTCGGTGGCCGTCGTGGCCGCGGAGAGCGCGGTTTGGGCCGCCGTAAGGGACGCCGCGTAGCTTCCCAAAAACGGGTCGTTGGTCAGCAGCGTGATGATGCTTCCCAGCGCCGCCGTCGCCTGGCCGAGATAGACATTGCTCGTAGGCGTCTCGACCAGGTTCGTGAGCGCGAGCGCCAGATCATTGAGCTGCGTGGAAAGCCCGGTGATGTTCAAGTTTTGCGCGGCGATGGCTGCACTGGCGACGGCCGGGACGCCGGGCGCGGCCACTTCGACCGGAATCGTCACGCTTATGGGCGACGGCACGCCGGCCACGTTTGCCGCTGCAAGGGTGATGGTCGTCGCGGATTCGCCGGGCGACGTGAACTGCAAGGTTCCGCCGGTTACCACCGGCTGCACTTGCTCGATCTGCAAGTTGGCGATATTCGTCTGCCAGGTGATTTGCTGATTGGCCCCCGGCGCGAGGTTTAGATTCCAAGTCAGTGTTTCGCTGTTCGCGCCGTTGGTGACGCTGGCCGGCGCCAGACTGAACGAATTTGGCGCGATACTCACGCCATCGGTCGGTACGGTAACCGTCACCGTCGCGGGCGTGGTGGTCAGCGCCGCGGCTTGATAGATCGTCAACCCGTCGGCCGCGGCGCCGAACAGTTGGCCGCCCGCGAGCGTCAGCCCGCTGGCGCTGGCGTTCGTCGCCAGACTGCTCACGGCCAACTTGCTGGGGTTGCTGGCGTCGACGCACAAGATGGTCGGCGAGCCGTTAGAGAGAGTGCCGTTGATGGCGAATTGCCCGTTGCCCAGCGAGATCACGTCGATCGACCCCAACGGATAGACGCCGACCGGCTGAAAGGTGTTTTGCGTGACAACGGTCGTGCCGATGACGGTCGGATTGTCGGGATTGGTGATGTCCAAGAGCGTGAGCGTGACATTGCCCGAGATCCCGACCTGCGACGGATCGCTGAACGGGCTGACCGAGCCCCCGGTACTACCCACCACCAGCGCGTGGGTGCCGTCGACCGCGATACCCAAGGCGTCGATCGTGCCCGGAATAGCGAGCGTCGCCCCGGCGCTCAAAGCACCACCCGCGCCCGTATTCACGACGGTCACCTGGCCCGTGCCCGTCTGCGTGTTCGCGCCCGTCGAAGTCGAACCGGTGACGAGCAGCGTCTGTGGGTTCACCACCGCCGACTCGTTGACGAACGAGGCGTGCCCGTTGGGCTGCGGCTGGTCGTGATAGAGGGCGCCACCGACGACCGGTGTGGCGGGATTGCCGAAATCGACTGCTACCAATTCGCCCGCTTGGCTCACCACATCGCCGTTGGCATCGTAGGCCTGGCCGAAGGTCGAGAGATAGGCCGTCGTCCCCTCGATCGTCATGCCGTTGAGATAATCGTACGGCACCGACACGCTGCCCAGGAGCGTCGGCGATTGTGGATTGGTCAGTGAATAGATGAGAACCTCGATCGTGCTGGCGCCCTCCGCTTGTGAAGCGACGATCAGCTCGTTGTTGGCAATGCCCAGGAGATTGAAAGCGGTATTTCCGCCAAGATTGAGATCCTTGCTTCCGAAGGTGCTCAACACCTTCGGGCTGCTGGGATTGCTGATATCGACCACGCTGAGATCCTGCGTGCCCGCCACGTAGGCCAGTGTGCCATCCACCGCCACGCTGGTGGCCGTACTATCCGTCACCACGTTGCCGATCGCCGCATTGCTCGTAACGTTCAGCGTCTCGGTGCTCGTCACCGCACCCGGCGTCTGGTTGTCGGTATCGACCGACACACTCGCCGACACGGGCAGACTAACCGTCAGTGTCGTCGTGCCTGTCGCCCCAGCGATAGGATTCCCGCTGCCGTCATCGACCGTCACATTGACCGTGTACTGTCCGGGTGCGAAGCCAGCGGTGCTGAACGTACCGAAGTCAATCGTGTTGAGGGCACCGATCGTCGAGAGCGTCACCGGCACCGCGGTCGACGTAAACACCGTTTGCCCCGCGCTGTTCTTGACCGCGAATAACGCAGTTCCCTGCCCCTGCGCATTCACCTCGCTCTGCACGTCCGCCTTCACATCAACCGTCTGTCCCGCCGCGGCCTCCCCCTCTCCCTCCGGGAGAGGGCCGGGGTGAGGGAGCTGCACGCCGCCAATAGACGTCGCATTTACGGCCACCACCTGAACCCCGTTTTTCCCCGCCGCCTGATCGACATTCACCGTAGCATTCAACGTCGAATCCAGCGGTGTGCTCGCGTCTGGCGTGAGCGTCGCCGTCTCCGTGACCGACTGTCCGACCGGAATCGTGCCCGGCGCTGACAACCCGCTAATCGTCAACCCGGTATCCGTCGTCGTGGCCAGCGCCGCGTCATACGGCACATTGCCGACATTCGTAATCGTGATCGTCGCGGTCGTCGCCGTTCCCGGTGTCGTCGAAACCGCCGCGGGATTGCTCGTCACCTTCGCCGCCGCGATCGCCGGCATGGTGAATGTTACATTGACCGTCTGGGTGATGCTCGCGTCGCTCGTGCTCGTAGCGGTGACGGTGAACGAGACCTGTGTTCCGGGTGCCGGCAACGTTGCGCCAGTCGGCACCAGATAAATCCCCAGGATGCCTGTCTGCCCTGCCGGCACCGTATCGCTCGTTCCGCTATCAGCGATCGTCCATCCCGCCGGCACGTTCGAAAACGTCAAGTTATACGTATCGGCCGACGGACCCGTGTTGTGGAGCGTTGCGCGGAACGAGCTCGGAATCTGCGTGCCGGCGAACGGCACCGTGAACTGCGGGTCGGCATTAACACCGAATGTCATTCCAGCCGCTGCCTGCGTGACCGTCACCTCGACGGTTGCTTGAGAGACGAGGTCGGGATTCGTCGTCGATTGCGCAATGATTTGGATCGGGTACGTACCGACCGGACTACCGGCCGCCGGCGTGACGGTGACGCTTCCGGTATCATCGATCGACACGGTCCAACTGCTCGGCGCGTTGGCCGTGAGGTCGTACTCATCGGCGAAACTCGTATTCACGCCGGCATTGAAAGTCACCGGAGTGTTCTGGTCAGTGGTCAGCATCGCTGGGCTGGGCGACAGTGAGAGCAGGTTAGCCGCGTTGCCGCTGAGCGTCACGGCGTCCGTGCCATTGCCATTGGCGGAGACGTCAACCGTTCCGTTGTAGCCTGTGAGCGTCGTTTCCTTGGTGGTATTAAGCGACGTGCTGCCGACGCTCACATTTCCCATTCCGGGTCCTAATTCGACGGCACTGCCAGACGCTGTAATCGAAGCTCTACCGGCGAATTCGGGAGATGTCGTCAACCCACTTCCCCCCAAGGCGACGGAGTTGGCGGCTATCCTGTACGTTCCGGAGGGCAGCGACGTTCCGTTTAACGTGAGCACACCAGCGGGAACCGTGAGTGTAATGGACAGATTCCCGTTAACCGTTGCCGAATAGTTCGCCCAATCGCCGCTGACGCCAAGCGATGTTGCCGCGGAACCATAAAACGAAAGACTGCCCTGGCCATCAATTGCATAACTTCCATTTCCCTCGACTACGGCGAGCGTTTCCGCGATTTCAGACAGCGCTAGCGTTCCGGAACCGATGGAAGCACCACTTGAAGATTCGACAGTCGCGTCAGCGGATGTAAGTGATTGTGCTTCAAATGAAGTTACTGCATCACCTGACCAGGACGCGGATAACCCGCCTGAAACCTGCAGGTAGGCCGCCTGTGATGTTCCACTTACGTTCCCAGCGGCCGTGCTAGCCGAGACACGTTCGTCTGAGGTGCCCCGATTTGCTTCTGGTGGCCCCACGGGTGTGAAAACGGACCCGTCGAGCGGCGGTTCTAGGGTAAACACGACCGCGTCGAAGAGTAAGGCGCCGGCAAGCACGCCCGCCCCGATCGCGGGAAAGAGAAGAAACAGCGCGGCTCCAGCAGTGAGGCCGCCTCCAATACCCGCACCAACCGCCTTGGCTGCCTGCGGATTACTATTACCAAGCAGACCCAATCCTGCAGCGGCCCCCAATGACGCTGCGGCGATACCAATTAAGACCCCGACCGTAAACCGAATCGTTCCTAATATAAATGCGTACTCGGTGGACTCGTGGCCGCCATCTTGCGTGACTCCGATTGTTTCGCCTGTCTGGGGATTGATTTGATACCAGGCGATGCTGGGTGCGCCATTGAGCATCACCGATTGATCTGGGACAACTACCGACAGACCCTGCTGCACCGCCGAAGTGATCCGCGCTTTCGCTTCGGCGGGAATATCCATGCTGTCAATCACGCTTAGATTGCTTGCGGATAGGACAACCGTATTGACGTGTTGTTGGACCGCAGCCGCAAACACCTGCGCGGTGCTCACCGGGTTCGTGCCAGCCGACGACTGAATCGCCAATAAATTGGTTTCAAGGAAACTATCCTGAACGCCGCGTGCCACATTGAAACTGAGAGAGGCCGTCGGATTATCGCTGGGGAACGGTACGACATGGATGCTGTCGGCTCTCAGGTCGATGGAAACGTGCAGACTTGCCGGCGAACCACCCTGAGGAACATTTACCTGTGCTGTGGAGATAACAATTCGCGGGTCATCGAAATAAGCTTTTACGTCGGAGGCCGCCGCTAACTCGTTTGTGTCAAAATCCGAGTCTGCCAGAAATATCGCGGTTTGCTGTCGTGTCAGGTCGGTCAGGAACTGTGTCAAGGCATACGTCGCCGGTGCCTGTGATACGACCTGCTGCGATTGTGAACCTAGCAACGAGGTTTTATCGAGAGCCGTTTGTTGATCTAACATCTTCACTGCCGATGGATCGACGAGGCCGGAGAGCACGTCAATGGTAGACAGATCATAAGTTGAAATGATGGGCGGCGATGTCGGGTCAACTGTCACATTGGGGCTTACCAAGCCTTGACGGGCGGCGTAGCCAATCCGGTCAACTAAAGAACGTTCGTAAGTCTGCGTGGCGCCTAATGGCCCGCTGGCGGTCATGTTCAGAAACAAGCCCGTAAGTACCTGGTTACCCAGCGGAAAGTTCGTGAGTACCTCTTGGTAATCTGTTCCTCGGATGACAGTGTCATTGGTTGGATCCGGATTCGCGTCGTCTCCAATGTCCAGGTATGGGGAGTAGGTGTTTGTCACGGAACTGATGCTCGTGCCACCGACCCCGCTCTGCGTGACGAAGTTGCCTATCGTCAATGGATGGCCAACCAAGTCAACGTCGTTAAAGGTGTGATCGAGTACCACGATATCGGTCAGCCCATCGCCGCCGGTTAATGCGGCGGCTGCTTGGTTGTAGATCTCGGCAGTGAGCGAGACTTCGGTCGTCTGTCGCAGACTTTGAGGCACCTCCGTAAAGTTGCCGGTAGACGTCGTGTCGGAATGGCCGATTGATTGTCCGGCGAATTCGGGATCGGCGTCTTGCATGCCGCTGCCGGAGTCGAATTGGAACCAGTAATGCTGCTCGGTTTCGGACAATAGCGCAGGGTCGTCGGCGGGGTCCGAAGTTGGCGTACCGGCCGGTACGTAGCCGAGCGTCTGATAGCTGTCCGGAAACATCGACAGGATGAGCTGCTGGGCCTGTGTTTGCGAAAGCGTGCCTTGCTCGTATTGGGCCGGAATGCCGCTGGCCCGCATCAGGGCCACGCCCAGGCTGGCGTCGTCGAGCGAATTGCCCGCGTCGGACCACAGCGTCCCGCGGGCGCCGCGCACGCTCCCCATGTAGGCGTTGTATCCAATTTGCGTGTTCAGGAAGTTGTAGATCTGCGTCGGATCGTAGTTGAGCTGGGCCGCTTCTTCCTGGATGTAGGGGTCGGTCGTGTTGGCGTCGGGCGTACTGGCCAAAAGGTCGGCGGCGATGGCTGTGGAGCGGAGTGTCGCGGGAGCGGTGGTCCAACTGACCATGCCGGCATCGAGCGTGCCGTAGGCGCTGGCACCCGTGTCGAGCGTCGTCGGTGTAGGGTTGGCGAGCGAGACCGTGAGCGTGACGCTGGCCCGGTCGTAGGGCTGGATCGTGCCCAGGCTCCAGGCAAGCTGCTGGCCGTCCTGGTCGGGCGACTGCGAGGCACTGGCGAACGTCACACCGCTGGCCAGCGTGTCAGTCAAGAGCACGCCGGTGATCGGGTCGGCGGCCTGGTTGTAGACCGTGAAGGTGAGCGTTTCCTGGTTGTTCTGCACATCGGGCACGTCGTAGGCCGAGAGTGTGCGGCCCACGACGATGGTCGGCGGCAGGCTGTTCGCCCCCCCGATATCGAGCATGACACGTTCTTCGAGTGGCTGGAATATCGCGGAGCGTGACAGAAGTGGTGCTGGACCGTGGTGCCGAACTAACGGCGATAGGAGGCGGCGACCGCGTCGCCGAGCGCCATTGCCGCCGTGTGGGTCGGAGTAATCTTGCCAGGCTCGAAAAAGACTGCTTAATGCCCGTGCGGCTCGCGTCATAGTAGTTGCTCTCGGTGAGAAGTCTCGGCGAATCAAGGTCGACGTTCGTGGCGACGCACTCCGCCAGGCCGTCGTTGGGGCCCCAGGCCGGGAACCGGGCTATCGCCACTGGTGCGAAGGCTTCGTTGTCGTCATTCCGCGTTTTCGAACAGGATGTGTAGCGGCTGCCCCGCCCCAAACAAGTACGAGTCGTACTATCGGAACCTTGCGCGCGATCGGCCATTTCTCGGTACCGATTCCAACCGCGCGGGCCTGTCGGCAGTCGGCCGCTAACGCAATCGGCTTGTCATGGCACGACGAGCGTGTAAAGAGGCGGCACGATGTGCCTCGACCCACCGCCGGTGCCCAGCGGACGTTGCGACGCGCGTCTCGTCGGAAAGCGGATCTGCCGTGCGATTATTTTGGCATTGATGCTTGACATATACCAATAAAGGAATATGATTCAGCCATGTCACGAGCCGCTACGACTTCTGATGTGTTCAACGCCATCGCCGAACCTCGTCGCCGTGAGATTGTCGCGCTGCTGGCGACGGGCACCCCCCGCGCGGTCGGCGAACTCGTCGAGGCGACGGGCCTCGCGCAACCGGCCGTCTCGAAGCATCTCGCGGTGTTGCGGGCCGTCGGTTTGGTTTCGGTTCAAAGAGCGGGCAAGAGTCGCCTATATGCCCTGAATCCGGCGGAGCTGAAACCCGTGCATGATTGGGTCAAACCTTTCGAGCGGTTCTGGACCGACCAACTCGATCGCATCAAGCAGCGGGCGGAGCGCAAAGCCAAGGAACGTTCGGAACGGAATTAACTCACGTCAATTCGAGGAGAGCCACGAATGGTTGCAACCGCTGTTCAGGAAGCGATCAAAACCCTGTGCATAGAGAAGGACATCTTCATCGCGGCGCCGCCCGACCTCGCCTTCGAAGCCACTTTGGAGGGGCTGGGACCGGCCAACGAAATTCCGGGTGGCACGCCGATGCCGATGGTGCTCGAAGCCTGGCCCGGCGGCCGTTGGTACCGTGATCTGGGAAACAACAGTGGTCACCTGTGGGGGCATATCCAGGTCATAAAGCCGCCCTCGCTGTTAGAAATCTGCGGCCCGTTGTTCATGTCCTATGCCTGTGCGAACCACGTTCAGTACCGGTTCGTCGCCGAGGGGAGCGGAACGAGACTCAAACTCGTTCACCGGGCCATCGGAGAGATTGCCGCCGAGCACCGCGACGGCGTTGACATGGGCTGGACACATATCCTGGGTCGCCTGCAAAAACTCGCCGAAGCGCGGTTGAAGTCGACTTGATGTCTCCGAGCCTGGCAGGGGCGCTCAACCTATCACGTCATTCATAAAGGAGTCTTGCTGTGACGATCGCCCAAACGATGCTCGCGGAATTCGACGCAGAATCCCGCACCACCCGCAAATTTCTCGAACGCCTGCCAGACGACAAGCTCGACTGGCGACCGCACCCAAAATCGATGACCGCGGGTGAATTGGCGCTGCACATCGCCACGACCCCGGGCGGTGTAATTCGACTGTCGCGAGAGGACGAAGTCGCGGCACCCGAATTCGGTCGGCCGAACCCGCGCCCGGCCAGCACGCGCGAAGTACTGGCGGCGCTCGATGAAAGCATTGCTGCCGTCCACGACATCCTGCCTACATTCGGCGACGAGCGGATGCAGGTGTTGTGGAAGATGAAGCTGGACGGCAAGGAACTGTTGGCGGTGCCCAGGGCCGCGTTCCTCCGCAATGTCCTGCTCAATCACTGGTACCACCACCGCGGTCAGTTCGGAGTCTACCTGCGGCTTCTCGGCGCCAAGGTGCCCTCCAGCTATGGGCCGAGCGGCGACGAGATGCCCGACTTCTTGGCGAAATAGCCGTTGGTGTGCGTAGCCCGCCCGGTGACCGGCAGGGGATGCCGAGCGGACACGCGACCATAGCAACGCATCCGAAACCTTTCTGTCACTTTCTATCAATCCGAGGTAAATCGTCCTGAAACGCAGCACCGTTGCTTTCTGTGCAGTCGCAGCCCTGACGCTGGCCGTCCGCGTGCAAGCCGAGCCGAAGGAAAAAGAAGCTGCCGATAATTCGGCACTCGCTCCGTTCGCCCAGTTGGCCGGCGAATGGGTGGGCAAGGGAATGCACGGAGACGAACACGAAATGAACGTGGTCTACAAGGTCACCGCCGCCGGCAGTGCGGTCGTGGAGACGATCGCTCCGGGCACCGAACACGAGATGATCACCGTCATCCATCCCGATGGCGATTCTCTGTTGCTCACGCACTATTGCATGTTGGGAAATCAGCCGCACATGCGGGCCAAGCCCAAGACGGGCGACAAGAGCGTCGCCTTCGAGTTCGTCAACGTCACGAATCTGAAGTCGGAGAAGGATCCATATATGCGCAGCGTCACCTTCACGTTTGTCGACAAGAACACGCTCAAATCGGAATGGAAGCATTATGTCGACGGCAAGGAAGCAGACACGGTTGTCCTTGAGTTGAAGCGCAAGAAGTGAACCATCGACCGCCGATGTCCACCCACCCTGGGAGAACCCTCAATCGATGAACGAGATTGAACAACTTCAAACGGAGATCTCGCAGAAGATCGCGAGGCTTAACGAGCTGCGCAAGAATGCGACGCCAACCGTCGTGCCGAACTACACGTTCAAGAACCTGGAGGGGAGCGTGACGCTGTTGGAGCTTTTTGCCGATAAGGCCAAGCTCTTCGCGATCCACAACATGGGGCAAGGTTGCCGGTACTGCACGATGTGGGCCGACGGCATCAACGCGTTCCTGCCGCATCTGGAGAGCGAATTTGCCGTCGTATTGCTCTCGAAGGATCCGCCCGAAACCCAGCGGACTTTTGCCAATGGGCGCGGCTGGCGATTTCGCATGGCCTCGCACGGGGGCGGAGACTACATCCGTGAGCAGAGCGTCGTTCCGGACAAAGACAACATGCCGGGCATGGTCTGCTACACGCGCGAAGGCGGCCAGGTTCACAAGTTGAACTCGGTCGTCTTTGGGCCAGGCGACCTATACTGTTCGATCTGGCATATTCTGAGCCTGGCGGGCGTCGGCGAGGCCGACTGGACCCCGCAGTATGCCTACTGGAAGCGCCCGCAGAAGATGGACGACGGCGGACTGAAAATCCTTGAGTAACTCGTGAGGAGGAATGCGGGCCCGCGCAGCAACCTGGCGCGGCCCGTTCATCCCTCCGCGCGCGACTCAATCGAGCCAGTCGCGCTCTCGTAGCCGCTCGGGGACGTATTCTTCCGTCACATAGCTGATGTCTTTGCTCACGAGCGATTCGACTTCCAGCTTGAAGCCGTTCGACAACAGCTTCTGAATCTCTTTCTGCCAACCCTTGTGGCCGGCAAACCAAGGGTAGCCGGCGATCTGCTTGGCCCGTTTGACGTCGGTCTCGTTGAGGTTGATCTTCACGCTGTTGGATAGTTGGCAGCGCTCGAAGTCGATCGAGCGCAAGCCGATGTATTTGGCATCGGGGATCGCCATGCGCGTCGATTCGAAAGCCAGATTGATCGATCCCTGCTTGATGACGCTGTAGATGTAGTACCCCCAGGGGTCGTTGTCCAACAGACAGTACACGGGCAGGTTCAGCTCATGGTGCAACCTGGAAAGCATGCGTCTCACGCCGCGCGGCGGCTGGCCGCTGCCGTGCGTCAGCAGGCACTTATGCTCCTTCCAGAATTTGTCTTCGTTGAAGCGTCGCCAAACCGTGTCCTTTTCGACATGCATGATGAACTTGGCGTCGCACTTCGTGAACTGGATGATCTCCGGCTCGACGATCGACGGAATACTGTAGCCCGCCGACCCCATGCGTGAGCAATCGATCTCATCGCCGTTGTCGATCAGGGTGAGTGAACCGGCCAGATTGCCGCGGTTCGAGGCGAAGACGTGCAGCTCTTCGCGCAGGCTGTTGAGCGTCACTTCGACGTCTTCGATGATCGGGTCGCACTCGTCCTGGTCGCCGAAGGTCTCTTCCTTGGTGCCCTCGATCGTGTGCTTGAGCAGGTAATACAGACCTCGGATGCTGGTCGTCTTCTGCTCGTCGATGAGCCGTTTGCAGCCGCTGGCGACGAGCAGCGTCTGCATATAAGCCTTGGCCTGCGAGACGTTGAAGAGCTGCCGGCGGTTCTTGTTGCCGCCCATTTCGATATACCGTTTCGTCTTGTTGTAGCGCACGTTGGAGAGCGCACGGGCGGGTATCTCGAGGAACGGCTCGCGCTTTTTATCGGCGGCCACCACTACGCCGTCGGCCAGATTCTTCAGGTCGCCGAGGGTCTTCTTGTCGCGCTTGCCGACAGCGGCGTTCGCGGATCGGTTGCTGTCCGTCGCGGTTCGCTTCTTGGCCATGAAATCCCTTCTCGTCGCTATGGCTTGGCGGCGACTGAAGACGCAGCCGCATCCGCCTGGGGAATGATCAACACGTTGGACCCGAAATCTTCTTCTTCCTCTTCGGTGATTTTGCGACCGCGATCGTCGAGCTTGACGTCCGCCTCGGCGGTCTTCTTCTTGGCGACCTCCAGCAGCTTGTCGTAGACGGTCTTGCGATCGGCCTTGTTCAGGTCGCTCACGGCGGTGGCCACTTCGCCCAAGTAGCGCAAGAAGAGGCTGCGACGCTCTCCCTCTTGCTTCACCTTCAACCGCCGCCGCAGATACATGCTCAGTTTGCGGCCCACCGCCTGGAGCGCGAGACGCAGTTCTTTTTGAATCTCCGGATAGCTGGCGACGGCCTCTTTCGATTCGCTGGTGAACGGCACCCAGACGCTGGCGACGTGCACCATGATCGTCACCGGCCCGTTGGGCAACGCGCCGCGCGATTGCGACAATCCATAGGCCCTCCAATTGGTCGAGGCGATCGTCTGCGTGATCGCACAGGCGCCCGGCTGGAATTGCAGCGGCACGCGATTGGCAAACCGCATGACGTTCATCGACTGCCCTTCGTCGAGGCTCACCGATCGCATGGCCGTGTGGAGTTTACCGATGTCGGCCGCTTTCAGCTTGCCCGGCGTCAGTCGCTGGCCGAGGTCGGCTTCCTTCAAGATGCGTTCCGCACCGTCCGGGCCGATGCCGTTGAAGTTGCTGATGAGGAACTGTCGCAACGAGCGGGCGTCGCTCTCGGACAGCAATTCGGTGAGCGCCTCCAAAGAGACCTTCTGGGCGCTGCTCACGCCGCCGTAAGCCAGCGCGGCTTCGACCACGAAGGGATTGCCGCGATAGACGGCCGGCGGGCGCGTGGCCGCCACGTAGAATTCCCCCGGCACGACCTTATGCAACCCCTTGAGCAGCAGCTCCTCGCCGATCGGCACGAGGCAATCGGTGGCGGGTGAGCCGATCTTGGTTTGTTGGATGGCCTGGAACAGAGAGTCGGCTTCGTGTCGTCCAATCTTGCTGGCCGACGCGCGCACGCTCAGCTTGGCCGTCTCACAGATCTTACGGGCGACTCCCGGGCTGACTCGTGAAAAGCTGGTCGTCAGGAATTGGGCGAGCGTCGTGGCCTTGGTGTCCTTGAGCATCGTCATCAGCCGACCGAGCTCGACGCCGTAGGGATGCGGCTTGATCTCCTTCGGTTCGGGCGGCAGGGCCGTGCTCGATCGCTCGTAGAGCGTCTCGTTCCCTTCCGGGTCGACGTAGTGCACCGTGACATGGGGGTTGGCGATGGCGGTTTCTTCGAGGTATTCGTCGACGCTGCCGCGGCCGCGCTGGTAACGGGCCTCCAACTCGATGGTCACGCGCGTGCCATGGTCGAGTTCGATCCATTCGATCTCGTGCTTCTCGATAACCTTGCGGCCCGCCTCACCGGGTGGAATGTCGACTCCCTCGCCCTTGCCGTTGAGGATCTCGGGCTTGTTCTTCTTGGTGTCGATCTGGATCTCGTAGTAGTGGGCCGGCTTGCGGGGCGACACCTTGGAGATGATCTTGACGGGCTTGCCGGTCGTCAGCACGCCGTACATGCCCGCGGCGCTGATGCCGATCCCTTGTTGCCCGCGGCTCATCCGCAGCCGGTGGAATTTCGAGCCGTAGAGCAGCTTGCCGAAGATGTTGGGAATCTGCGCCTTCAAGATGCCCGGGCCGTTGTCCTGAATGCCGACCTTGAAGCGGTTGGGCGAGGTCTGTTCGACGTGGACCCAGACCTCGGGCAAGATGCCGGCCTCTTCACACGCATCGAGCGAGTTGTCGACGGCCTCCTTGATCGTGGTGAGCAAGGCCTTGCGGGGGTTGTCGAAGCCGAGCAGGTGGCGGTTCTTGGCAAAGAACTCGCTGACGGAAATGTCTCGCTGGCTGGCGGCCATCGACTCGGCGGTGGCCCGGCGACGCCGTGAGTCGGCTCGTGTGGCGCCGTTCGCCGGCTCATCGTGGCCGTTGCCGACGTGTGCGGCGCCGTCGCCATTGCTGCCGTTCGACTTGGCATCGGCGGCCTCGCCGTCGGCCGGGGTGGTGGCGCCAGATTTAGTGCCGGCAGAACCGTTACGTTCGGCTTTCGTGGAACGGGCAGACGGTTCGTGAGCGGGTGCGTCTTCCTTAACGCCTATCAAGGCGGGCCTCCGTGCATTCGATTTGCGGGCGTGCTTCATTTCGTGGGTCGCTGCCGCGGCTGGAAAACGACGAGGATCCTGCCGCGCCGGCGGGCCGCGAAAAGAATTCAAAGCCTGCCCATTATACCGGACCGATTACATCGATCCCAGGTGGGTTTTCCTCCTGGCGCAGGTCGCTGCGGTTCTCGCGTACGGTCGGTGATGAAGCGAAATGCGGGCTGCAAAAAATCTGCCAGGCGCAACGCTGGCGCGTGCCGTCGCGATTGCGCGGTGAGCCGCAAAAAGCGTGGGTAGCGGACGTAGCGACCGCCGAGACTCTTATTAGCCCAACGGCCAAGCTCGCTCGTTGCAGACAAGACCCGGCTTGAAAGGAGTCGTTCTCATGGTTCGTGCACGGTTGCTCAAACGCCTGGTTTATCCGGCGATCGCCACGGCGGTCGTCACCGTCGCCGGTTCGGCCGTCCAGGCCGCCGACCTGTTCTACAACTATTACGTGTCGGGCAATCCGCCGGCGCAAGCCTTCCTGAGCCCGCGCCCCACGCCGCCGCTGGTGGGCCACACCTATGTCACCTATCAGCCGCTCTATCCCAACGAATTCTTGTACCGCCATCATCGTACCTATGCCCGCTACGACGGCCAGCACGCGCTGCCGGTAGCCAAGACCCACGTCTCTTGGAAGACGGGCCTGCTCCGCAGTCGCGTCTGGTATCCGCATCGCTATCCGGAAATCATGTTCCAGTACGCTCCCTAGACCACGGGGCCTAGACCACGGGGCCGAAGGGCGCGGGCGTGCGCACGGAATAGCCGCCTATCACGTTTGAGGGACCAATGAAGTCACGAATACTCTCGATCACCGCCGCCGCCGTCTTGGCCGCGGCATGGACCATGGGGCACGAAACGGTCAACGCCGGGGGCGTGCTCCGGAAGCAGTGCAACGATTGCAATCAATGCGGCCATTGCGCCCGCTGCGGCAGGCTTCACTGCCACGGAGAGTGTGGCTGCGGTAATCGTCGCGCCCAACAACACAGTGGCGAGGAGTGGTCCGGCAATTATTACCACACCATGTGGGGCCAGCCGGTGGCGCTGATCGTGCCGCCCACGTCCGAATTGCAGACGCACTGGAATTGGGGCGTTGCCCAGACGTCGGTCACGCCGATCTGGCCGCAGTATTCTCGCAATTACCCCGGACCCTACTACGGTGGCCGAGGTTTCCTGCCGACGCCGCGTTGGCCGAGCAGCACCGACCAGTTCGGTGTGTACTACGTCCGCGGTCCCTGGTAAGGCGACGCCAGGCCGGCGAACAGCGTGAGTTGCAGATTCTTGAGGCGCGCGGCATGCCGCTGCCAGCTCGCTCCGCATTGATGGGGATCGAGCCAGTGCGGCTCGAGAAAGAGAGCGGCGGGGTCGGTGAGTTGATGGTGGCGCGCCAGCCGAGTCAGCAGCCACCAGTCGGCCTTGGAGAGTTGGTGCCCGCGGCATAACTCACGGAGCAGGCCGCTCACGCTGTTCGGGTTGCCGCCCTCGGGCTTCATGAACAGGCGGGCAATGCCCCAGACGCTGACGAAGAACAGGCAGAAGATCAACAGCGCGGTGCCCAACTCGCCGGTGTCGACCGTGTTCGGCCGCCCGTGCATGCCGCGTATCACATTGCGTATCGCGTGCTGATCGGCGAACAGCAAGGGCAGCCAGTCGGGCGGGGCGAATTGCGGCATGTCAGCGTCCCATATTGTGGTGGGCGGCTTGTGACAGTGCCGCCTCGACCTGCGCGTCCACCATGGCCATCAGATCGGGTCGGTGGCGCGACAGCTTGTCTAGGCTCTCGGCCGCGGCCTCCCGCACGGTCACGCTGGTGTCGTGTTCGGCCTCGCGCAGCGCCAGGCAGGCGCTCAGGGAAACCGACTGCGCCAGGGCGCGGGCGGCCTCCAGTCGGACGAGATGGTCTTCGTCCGCGAGAAGCGTGACTACGGTCGGTTCGACTTCTTCGACGATTTGCATGGCTTCGGCCACTTGCAGAGCGCGAATGCGTCGTCGCCGCGAGGGCGCGACCATCTCTTCCAAGAGTTGCGGGGCGGCATCGGGATCGACTTTGCGGACGAGAGCGCCGGTGCTGCGGCGGACCTGGTCTTCGAGCATGTCGAAGGCCGCCAGGTAGCGCGCGAAGTTGAACTCGGAGAGGCTGCGGCGGGCGGCTTCACGCACGCCTGGTTGTGGGCTGTCGGTCAGCCCCAGCAGGATCGAGACGGCGCCGGGAATGCCACGTTCGCGCAGTTGGTCGAGTATGGCCGCCTGCACTTCCGGGTCGTCGTCGGCGAGCGCCTTCAGCGCGACCTGGTTCGCCTCGTTGCCATGGAACTCGGCCAACGCCCGGGCAGCCGCCCGGCGGCCCCCTGGGGTGCCGTTGGTTACGAGATGTGCGATTGTCTCGAAGGCTTCTAGCCGATTCATGCCCGAGGCCATCACCATCTGTACGGCACTTTGTTGGGCGTCGTCATCGAGTGTGTCGAGCAGCGTCTCGCCGGGTTGCAGCCAGGCGAAGTGCTCGATCCGTGACAGGTTGCGTTTGGCCGCGGCCGAGGGCTCGCTGCCGATCTTCCGCAACAGGACCTTGACGAAGGCGGCATCGCGGCGGTGGGCGATGGCGGTCAGGGTGGCCGACGGGGCCTGTGGGTCTTCCAAGTGTCCGAGCAGCAGCCGCAGCACGCCGGGCCGGCCGCTATGCGTCATGGAATCGATGAGCGGGCGATAGCTGGCGTGCAGCGGATCGAACAGGAGCTGTTTGAGCGTGACGTTATCGCGCTGGGCGAGCATGACGAACGCTTCGATCGGCTCGGTACGGCGGTGCCGCGCGTAGCGCATGACCGAGGCTTCGAGCGTGGCCACCAGATGGCCGCGGAGCGTGCGCGGATCCTGCCGCGGCTTGAAGTTCCTCGTCCCCGCCAAGTCGTCGTAAAACAGGTCGGCCAGCGCGAGCGCCGTCTCGGCGGCCAGCGCCGCGGCGGGGCTCCCGTCGTTTTCCAGCAGATTGATCAGGGCCGGCATCAGGTCGTATTCGTGGAACCACAGAATCGCCTGGCAGGCATTGGCGCAGCTCTGGCGGTCGCCGGAGAGCAGCGCGTCGCGCAGGGCGTGCGACATCGTTCCGCGATACTCGTGCAGAATCTCGCGCCACTTCGGATCGAGCTGATGCAGCCTCCGCAGCAGCTCCTGGTGTCCGGCCAGGCTGTGGCGCTTGAGCAGGGCACGCAGCGCCGCATCGCGGATGACAATCTCGCTCGAATCGAGCGCGGCCAGCAGCGTACCCGTCGCGGCTTCGTTTTCACTCCGCGCGAGCAGATCGAATGTCGTGCTGAGCCCCTCGTTCTTCGGCGCCACCGCAGCTCCTCGTGCGTCAGGCTTGGCCCGGCCGAACCTCCCGCGCCGGGCATCTCACGGGAACTCTAGGTTTTTCTACACCGTCGAGTGGGGGATGCGTTGATCTCAGAATGCAATCGCGCCGTTCGGCATGATCTAGCGCCGGCGAGCCCGAGATGGGTCGGCTCAATGCTTAGGACCGCTCCGAGCGGCTTGATTTAAGCTCTCCAACCGTTCAAACTCAAAGAATCCGCTCAAAACCTCCCGCCTGCTCGCTTCATTGGGATCCATTCGTATGTCCGCATCCGTTGCCGCGTCGGAAGTGCTGAATCGCGAGTTCTTGGAGATTCGGGCTCGCGTGCTGGAGGTGGCCGCGGCTCTCGATCGCATCGATCGAGCCTCCGGTTCGGTGAAAACGGACCAGCGCTGCGGGCGGATCGACCGCGCCTTGGCGGCGCTGGCCCAAAGCGGTCCGGGGCGGGCCGAACGGGTGCAGATGATCTTTTCGCTCCCCTACCAGGAGGACTGGCAGAGCGAGTTTGCGATCGAGCAACGCAGGTAACCGACGCATGGACTACATCGATCCACACATCCACATGGTCTCGCGCGTCACCGACGACTACGAGACGCTCGCCAAGATGGGCTGCCGGGCCGTCAGCGAGCCGGCCTTCTGGGCAGGCTTCGACCGGGGGAGCGTCGACGGCTTTCGCGACTACTTCCGCCAGCTCACCGAGTTCGAACCGAAGCGCGCGGGTTGGTATGGCATCCAGCACTACACGTGGCTCTGCATCAACGCCAAGGAAGCCGAGAACGTCAGCCTCTCGCGCGAAGTGATCGCCATGATTCCCGAGTTTCTGAACAACCCGGGTGTGCTCGGCATCGGTGAGATCGGGCTCAATAAGAACACGCGCAACGAATCGATCGTGTTCCTGGAACACCTCGATCTGGCGGCCAAGACCAACGAGCAGATCCTGATTCACACGCCGCACCTGGAAGACAAATACCCTGGGACGCGGATGATCTTGGACATGCTCTGCGACGACCGCCGTCTCGATCGCAGCCGAGTGCTCGTCGATCACGTCGAAGAGCACACGATCCGTCCGGTGCTCGAAGCCGGCTTCTGGGCCGGCATGACGCTCTACCCCGTGAGCAAGTGCACTCCGCAACGGGCGGTCGATATGGTGGAGATGTACGGCCCCGAGCGGGTGCTGGTGAATTCGGCCGGCGATTGGGGCCCGTCGAAGCCGACGGCCGTGCCCGACTTTATCTTGGCGATGCGGTTGCGTGGGCATCCGGAATCGCTCATTCGCCAGGTCGTCTATGAAAATCCGCTCCAATTCTTCGGCCAGAGCCGCGGATTTCGTTTCACGTCACCCGACGCTGTGACTCATTGATACGGGTGTGGGGAAGGTACGATTTCCCGCTCCTCCATGTGACATGCGCCTCGCCGGGGCGTGCGCAAAGAGTCTTGTGCTCCGCGGGCTGGATATGGCCGCGACGCCTACCGACCGGTGGGTCTGAAACACGAACCATGCGTGGTCAGTATCGAAAGCCAGTTAGCCGGCGTTTGTGCGGCGGTTGCCTGGCGTGGTAAGCTAAGATCAAGCACGATCGGCGTTTGGCTGCGGTCCGACCCTGTACTGCACACCGTAGAAATGAGCATCTCTGTCGCCGACTTTTGGAGGCTACTGGTCGAGAGTCGCCTGCTCAGCTCCGAGGAGGCTAGCCAAGCCGCCACGGCGATTGATCGAGCGAAACCCAGCGCCGGTCAGGACTTACAGTTCGTGGCCAAGAGCCTGGTGCAGGGGGGGAAGCTTTCTCGCTACCAGGCCAGGGTGCTGGCGTCGGGCAAGCCCGGGCCGTTCTTGCACGGCGACTACGTGGTTTATGACCGCGTGGAGAGCCCCCGCCTGTCTGCACTCTATCGTGCCCGCCACCAACCCACCGGGCATCCCGTTTGCCTGAGCTTTTTGGCGCAAGCGGCGCTCTCGAACCCTCAGGCGCTCGTACGGCTTGCCCCGCAAGTGGCGGTCGCCAGACAGGCGAGCTTAGCACAGCCGCGACTGAGTGCCTGCTATCAGTTCGTCGATCAGGGGGCGTTCAAGTTTCTGGTGGTCGAAAACCTGCATGGCGATTCGCTCGATGAGCGGCTGAAGAAGTCGGACGCCCGGCTTTCGATCGCGGCCGTCTGCCGGTTGGTGCGACTGGCCGCGCTTGGGCTGTCGCAACTCCATTCCATGGGGCAAACGCACGGCCACGTTCGCCCGGCGAATATCTGGCTCGATGAATCAGGCGCGGCCAAGCTTCTGCAATTTCCACTGGTTGCCGATCCGCTGGCGACACGGGCGCCCCCGGTCACGGTCGAGGAGCAGCTCGATTACTTGGCCCCGGAGTTGGCGAGCGCCGCGACGCCGCCCGACGCCCGCAGCGACGTCTACAGTCTGGGTTGCCTGCTCTACACGTTGCTAGCCGGAAAGCCACCGTTTGCCGGTGCCGACCGCGCCAGCAAGCTCGACCGGCACGCCAAAGAAACGCCTGCACCCATCAACCAAATCAACCCACAAGTGCCGGCCGCCCTGGCGCAAGTGTTGAGCTATCTTCTGCAAAAAGATCCGGCCAAACGCTACCCCGACGCGGGCGCCGTGGCCGGCGCGTTGCAAGCCTACGCTGGGTCCGATCCACAAGTCACACCCGAAGCGACACTTGCTTCCTACCAGGCGTGGCTCCAGGGCAGCGAAAGCGGACAGGCACCCGCGGCACCCACACAACCGGCCGCCGCTCGGCCGGCGGCACCGCTCGGACCGCCGAACGGCGGTGGCTTTCTCTCGGACCGCCCTAGCGCGGTGGCCGCGATGCCCGCTTCCGTCGGGGCAATTCCGGTGACGGCCGCTCGGCAGGCCGGGCCAGTTCCCATGGCCACCTTTCCGGCGTCGGCGCCGCGGGCAGTTACAGCCCCCGCGGCGGCCGTCGCCGCACCGGCCATTGTCGTGCCCACGCCGACGATGCCCATGGTCGATATTGGCGCACCGGCAGCGAGCGTCGCTCAACGTCGCCCCAAACAGAGCAGCCAATCGATGCTCACGCTGGGGATCGTTGGTGGCGCTGTGGTGGTACTCGTTGCCGTGGCTTGGCTCTTAACGTCCGGCAAAGAGCAGCCGCCACCGGCGAACGACAAACCGCCTGTCGTGGCCACGGCGCCTCCGGCGGAAACCGAGACGGAGGAGCCATCGGAAGACGAACAATCGGAGCCGCAGCCGCAGTTCGACCGCCACGTTGCCGACAAAGACAACGGCGGAAAGGAACCGATACAGGGCATTGGCGGCCCGATCTGGCGGTCGCCGACCGCCGGTGCGCCCGTCGACCTGGCGTGGTTGCCTCCGGGCGTTCAGGTAGTGCTCGCGCTCCGCCCCGCCGACCTGAGCCGCCAAGCCGAATGGGAGAAGCTCGTCGACAAGCGCACGCTCGGCACCGTCGGCCAGTGGCTTACCGAAGACCTACCCAAGGTGACCGGCAAAACGGCTGACGGGTTGGAATCGGTCGTCGTCGGCTTGCTCGATGGTAGTCCCGGTCCGCCGAAAGTAGCCCTTGTCGCGCGCTCGGTCGAAGAGTTTGTCGCCGACGACCTCAGTGCGGGCTGGCCTAGCGCCAAGTCAGAGGAGATCGAAGGCCAGGTTCTTCACGTCCAAGCGGGCAAGGCGTTCTATATCCCGCCCAGTGGCGCCGATAAGTTGCTGGTCATCGCTCCCGTCGCCGAGCTGCGCGAGATGCTCAAGACGGGCGGCGAAGCGCCCGCGCTGCGGCGCGAGTTGGAGATTCTCGCCGACTCCAGCGACGCCGAACGGCACCTGACGCTGCTCGCCGCCCCCAATTTTCCCTTGACCGACGGCAGGGCGCTGTTCTTCGACGAGGGAACGAAGTTGCTCGAGCCGTTGCGGGCTTTCCTGGAACTGCAAGACGCGGACGGCCGGTTGGAACTGAGCAAGGCCGTACTCTTCAGTTTCCACCTGAGCGATAACCTGTTCCTCGAATTGCGGGTTTACGACAACTTCGGCCGCCCTGCGCAGAGCGCTGCGCGAGAGCTTGAGCAGCGCCTCACGCAGTTGCCCAAGCAGGTGAGCGGTTACGTGCGCGACCTGCAACTCTCGCCGTACAGCAAGCCGATCCTCTGGGACTACAAGAGTCAGTTGGACGTGCTGCATAAGTACGCGCGATTGGGCATCGACGGCAAGCAGATCGTGCTGCGTGCCTATTTGCCGGCCCCGGCGGCGCACAACTTGGCGCTGGGAGCGCACCTCGCACTTCTGGAAGTTCCGGGCAGCGGGGCTCCCGTCGCCGTGGCCTCGGCGCAGGGCCCGGTCAAGGCGCAGACCGTCGCCGAACGGTTGAAAAAGAAGACGTCGCTCGGTTTTCCCCGCAACACGCTCGAGCAGTCGATCAAGCTGCTGGGCGACGACCTCGGCGTGGAAATCATTATTCTGGGCAACGATTTGCGCGACGAAGGAATCACCAAGAATCAATCGTTCGGGCTGGACGAAAAGGACCAGGCCGGCGACGAGATTCTGCGCAAGATCATGATGTTGGCCGACCCAGGTGGTAGGCTGGTATATACCATCAAGCCCAAGGAAGGGGGCGGAGAAGACGTCTTATACGTTACGACCCGCGCCGCCGCGAAGAAACGTGGCGACAAGTTGCCTCCCGAACTTGAGACCGCCAAGTAAGGGCCGACCGTGGAACCTTTCGCGATTGTCTGTCCGACGTGCAACGCGCGGCTCAAGGTGCGCGACGCGACAGCCATCGGCCAGATCTTGAACTGCCCCAAATGCGGTAGCATGGTGCAAGTGACGGCGCCGGCCGACTGGCAACCCGGTGCAACCGGGGCGGCCTCGGCACCGACTCAGCCGTCGGCGGCAACGCCGCCGCCCGCGAGTACGCCGCCCCAACCTCAGCGGCGATGGGAAAACCAGGTGCAGCCCGGCGAAAAGGTCACGGGCGCCGCGCCGGCCAGCGCCAGCAGCGGAAGTTGGCGTCTCGGCAGCTCGTCGGGTGCGATCTCGTCTCCCGATCTTTCGTCGCCGGCGGAGGCGGAACCTGTCGCGGCGATGAGCGACGAAATGCCGGAGGGGCGTCGATGGAACTTTGTGCCAGCCTCTTTGACACCGTATCTGTGGTCGGGCAATGCGAAGTGGCTGTTGCTACTCGTCGGGCCGCCCGCGCTGGCCATCGTCGCGGTGACATCTGTTTGGCTCGCACGACGCTCAACACCCGTGGCCGACGTGACTGAACAGGTGGTGGAATCCGTTCCGGCGGAGTCCGCG
The DNA here is from genome assembly GCA_035547915.1 of Pirellulales bacterium. GTDB lineage: Bacteria > Planctomycetota > Planctomycetia > Pirellulales > JAICIG01 > DASSFG01. Next base: position 223,316 of record DASZTS010000015.1, read on the forward strand.
GAAATAGCCCCGCCTCCCGCCGAAGTAAACGCGTCCGAACCGGACAAGGCGAGCGATCCAGAACCTGTGCGTGTGTCTCGCCGCTGGCTGCCCACGGATGCCCAGGCGGTCGTCAGTCTGCGGCCCAAGATCCTTTCTTCACAGCCGGCATCGATGGTGGTGCTTGGTCGTACCGCCGCGCTCTGGCAACCCACGATCGACAAGTTGGCCAGCGCCTTGGTCATCGACGTGCCGTCGTTGGAGCGCATCACCTGGTCGTCGACCGACGCTACCGCGAGCAGCGACAATGGTCTGCTCGGTAACGGCGTCATGACGCTCGAACTCGGCGACCTCGCCGGCAACGACTTGCGCGGGATCAAAGACAGCGAGCCACTCGACTGGACTTTGGCCGGCTCACCAGCGCGAACGTTAAAGTCTCGTGCCTGGCCGAACCCGTTTGCCATCGTCGACGAGCACCTGCTTGTCACCGGTCCTGAAGAGCAATTGCGCGAGTTGTCGGCTCGCACTGAGCACCGGCTGGCCAATGAGGCCCTTGAGCGGCTCATCGACTCACTCGACGCGGAACATTCGGCCGTGGCGGTCGTTGATTTGCGGGCGATCAAGGAAACGGCGCCTCTGGCGGGCGCGTTGCCCGTAGTGGAGCTGCTGCATGCCGACGCCGAAGACTGGAAGTTGCTGAGCGCCGTGCCGCTGGCGTTGGGAATATCGTGTGGCGTCGATCAACGGCTTGAGCTCGAGATCGACTTGGCCTGCGAGGGTGACTCCAGTTCCGAGCAAGTGCAAACCGCGCTCGAGCGCGTCCTCAAGGCGATCGAGGAAACGGTCGGCGGCGAAACCGATCGGCTGACCGCCAAGTTGCTGGCCGGACAGATCAACACGGCCGCGGCCGGGGATTTGAGGCAGTTTCTGGCCGGGAGTAAGTCGGCGCTGGCGGGTCGCTCGTCGGGCGTGCGCGATTCGATCGTTTGGACACGCCTGAACTGGCAGGGCGATCTGTCGAAGCTGGCCGCCGGTTTCCTCGCCAGCGTACCGCAACTCGAAGCCAGCCGGCTCGCGGCGGCGCGCGCCCTGGATGAAGAACATCAGCAACTGCTGCTGGCCGGTCTGCAAGGCTACCTCAAGGCCGAGGCGAGCTTTCCGGCGGGCGCCGCCGGGGCCAGCCTGCTCCCGCCCGACACGCGGTTGAGTTGGCAGGCCACGCTCTTGCCATACTACGGGCGTCTCGATTGGCACGGCGAGCTGAACTTCGCGCGTGCCTGGAACGACCCAGCCAATCAGCGCGTGACCCGTCGGCCCCTGGATTTGATGGTCAACCCGGCGCTCGGCCCGAGCACCGCCACCGGCGGGTTTCCGGTGACGCACTATGTGGGAGTGGCTGGCTTGGGAGCCGACGCCGCCGAGCTCGATGCCGACGATCCGCGCGCCGGTGTGTTCGGTTTTCGGCCCCGTGCTCTGCCGGGCCGGGGCTCTGACGGCGCGTCGAACACGATCGCCTTGGCCGGTGTTTCGCAGAAGCTGGGACCTTGGGGGCGGGGTGGCGCCGCCACGGTGCGCGGTCTGACACAACGTCCGTATATCGACGGGCCGGATGGCTTTGGAAGCGGACAGCCCGAGGGCATGCTCGTCGGGATGGCCGATGGTTCCGTCCGTTTCCTGCCGAAAAGCATCGATCCCGAGGTGCTGGAACGGCTCGTGACGATCGGTGGCGACGCCCGGCGCGAACCGCTCGCTTCGTCCGGGAAGCCGACCGTCGAGGCTATGCCGCCAGAAGCTGCGCGCGAGGCCGCTCCGTCGCAGCCGAAACGCAAGCCCCCCAAGGGTGCCCTCGCCGCCCGGCTCACAGAGCGAATCCCTTCGATCGAGTTCAAGTCGACGACGCTCAGCGAACTGGTCGAGCTGCTTTCGCAATTGAGCACCGTTCCCATCACGCTCGACAGCAACGGCTTGGCGGCCGCGGGTGTCGAACCCGACGCGCGCGTCTCACTCACTTTGACCGACGCGACGATCGGCGAGATTCTGGACGAAGCGTTGCGGCCCTACCGGTTGAAGTACCTCGAGGTCGGCGAGCAGTTGATCGTCACCGACTCACGGCAGCCGGCCGAGAATCTCGAATCGACCCGTTTCCAAATCGCCGACCTGAGCGCCCCCGGCAGCGACGAAGCCCGGCTCGCGCAACTGATCGAGACGTTTGTCGTTCCTGCTGCCTGGCAGGCAGCGGGCGGAGCCGGTTCGATCAAGGCGGCGGAGCGGGAACTCGCGGTCGAACAGACGCCGGCCGTCATCAAGCAAGTTGCCGACTTTCTCGACAAGCTGAGGATGGCGCGTGAGTTGCCGATCACGCGGCGCGAGGGACGCCGCCTGTCGCTGGCGTCACGCTGGGCCAGGGCGCAGGAAAAACTGGCCGAACCGGTGACGGCCAACTTTGCCGAACCGGCGCCCCTCACCGAGATCGCCGCCCATCTACAAAAAGGCGTCGGCATCGAGATCGTGTTTGATGGGCTGGGCTTGGCCGAAGCCGGGATCGCGGCGACCGAGCGCACTAAGTTTTCCTGCGACCGGCAGCCTTTGGGCCGCGCTCTCGACAGCTTGCTCGAGCCGCTCGAACTCGGCTACCGTGTGCTGAGCGGCAAGCGGATCGAAATCACTTCGGCACATGTCGTCGCCGAACAACCAGAGCTCGAATTCTTTTCGGTCAAGGCCCTGCTTCAATCGGGTGACGACGCCGAAGAGTTTGCCGCGCGACTGCGGAAGGAGGTGGCTCCATCGAGTTGGCGCGAACACGGCGGTATGGCGGCGCTGGCGATCGACGGCGTCTCGTCCTATCTCCTCGTGCTCGCTCCCCAACCGGTGCAGGTCGAGTTGGAACGCTGGCTCGAAGAACGAGCGGCCCGTTGAGCATGCACACGCGTTAGATGCGGGCTGTCCGTCGGCTCCCGCTAAAACAAGCATCAACTGTGGGGCCGGCAGAAGGGATTCAAGAGCGTGACGGGCTGGCCGATGGGCCAGTCGTGGATCTCGAGCTGATACATCTTGCGGCTGTTGTTGTAGGAGGTGCCGACGGCGTTGCCCGGTGCTTGGTTCATGTAACTGCCGCCTCCGCCACCATATCCGCCGCCTCCGCCGTTGAATAAGTCGCTCGCACCGAGATAACCAGCGTAGCCGCCCGAACCGCCATAACCGCCGTAGCCCACGCCGCCGCCGAAGCGTGTCTTGTTCGAACCCGAATTCTCCATCACGTTGACATAACGTATGTGATCTTCCTGCGGTTTGACGGCGGCGAGCGTCTGCCGGTTCTGTTCCGTGGCCCAGAAGAAGTACTCCTCGTCGCTCATGTGGCGCGTGAACTCGGGAAGCGTTTGGTGTGCTCCCACGGACCGATCGAGCACGATGATGCCGTTCTTGAGGCGGACGTCGGCTGCCTGCGCGGTTGTGGTGCAAACGAGCAAGATAACTGCGAAAGTTGCTTTCATGATGTTGTCTCCGTGTTGTCTCTCTAGTTGTATTCTATCCTGCCAACGCAATCGCCGAACATGGCTTGCGGAAAGGTAACGGCCGACCGGAGGTGCTTGCTGTGGGAGGACTCAAACGTCTGCCTTCATGTATCAGGTGAACTGCGATTTGGTTGGTTCTCGCGCAGCCGGTTGGTATCTTTGAGAGGAATTCCTACCTTCTTGTAACCCGCCCAAGCAGACAGACCTAGCGATGAAAGGCTCCTGGGTCCGAGAGATCACCGCCGCGGTATGGTGCACGATTGTTTCCGTCGTGGCCGCAGTGCTGGTTGTCGCCCCGGCGACGTTCGGCGACGAGCCGTACGGGCGGTTTCAGTTCTCGGCGGCCGAACTGGACCATTGGGCCTATGCTCCGGTACGCCGTCCGGAATTTGGTCCCGAAATGTCTTCAGCCTGCCGGGCGGACTGGGTGAAGAACCCCGTCGACATATTTGTCTTACACGAATTGCAAAAGGCCGGTCTGCGGCCCGCCCCGCCGGCCGACCCTCGCACCCTCGTTCGTCGCGCCTATTTCGATCTACTCGGATTACCACCGAGCCCGGCCGAGGTGCGGCGGTTCTTGGAACAATCGCAGGACCGGTCCTCGCCCGATGCGTTCGCGCGGCTCGTGGAAGAACTGCTCGCACGTCCAGAATACGGCGAGCGTTGGGGCCGGCATTGGCTCGACGTGGTGCGCTACGCCGAGTCGAACGGTTACGAGCGCGATGGCGCGAAGCCCAGCGCGTGGCGCTATCGCGATTGGGTCATCGATGCCCTTAACCACGACATGCCGTACGACGAGTTCGTCCGCCAGCAACTCGCGGGCGACGAGTTGCCCGGCTCGAACGGCCCGATGCAGATCGCCACGACGTTCTTGCGTTTGGGGCCGTGGGACGACGAGCCGGCCGAGCCCGTCATCGACCGCTACGACCAACTCGACGACGTGGTGGGCGCGACAACCGCCGCCTTCTTGGCTCAGACGGTACGTTGCGCGAGGTGCCACGACCACAAGTTCGAGCCGTTCTCGCAGCGCGATTATTCGCGGCTGCTGGCCGTCTTCGCGCCGCTGAAACGCCCACAAGAGGGACGGACCGATCTCGATCGCTACGTGGGCACGCCCGAAGAATTGGCCGCCTATCGGGTCGTCAGCGAACGATTCGAAACCGAGCTCTCGGCCATGCAGAGGCAAGCCGACGAGTGCGAATCGGCCATTTGCCGGCGGTTGAGCGAAGCCGGCGTGTTGCCCGCGCCGCCCGCGCCCGTTGTGCCCGTCTCGCGTTGGGAAGGGCAGACCTGGCGCTACACATCCGCTCGGCCGGAAATCGATTGGTTTGGTCCCGCCTTCGACGACGAAAGTTGGTCGAAGGGAAAAGGTGGCTTCGGCATGAAGGGCACGCCGGCCGCCGTCGTGCGCACGCCCTGGGCCAGCGAAGATATCTGGCTGCGTCGCCATTTTGACCTGACAGACGAGTCGCTCGCCCCCGAAGTGCTCGCCCGCCTGCAGTTGTTGATCCACCACGACGACGAGGCCGAAATCTACCTCAACGGCGTGCTCGCCGCGGAAGCCGGCGGTTTCCTGGTCGACTACCAGACGCTGCCGATTTCGGCCGACGCCCGGGCGGCACTCAAGCCGGGCGACAATCTGCTCGCCGTACATTGTCATCAGACGAGCGGCGGCCAATACATCGATGTTGGCCTCGTGGCCGATTCGGGCGCGTCGCCGCCCGCAACGCCCACGGCCTCCGAGCCGGCGCTGCCGCTCGACGCGGTCGCTGCATTCCAACTCGCGCCCGAGCGACGCGGAGACGAACCGCTCAAACTCGTCAGAAAGTATCGCTCGCGGCTAAGGGAGTTGATTGCCACATCGGCCACTGTCGAAGATCAGGCCCGGCTCGCCGGCGTCGATCAGCAACTCGGCGCGGTCGAGTCTCGCCGTCCGGTGCCGCAGGCTAAAGCCTACGTCTGGATAGAGACGGGGAATGACGTGCCGCACACGCACGTCTTACACCGCGGCGATCCGGCCGATCCGCGCGAGGAGGTCGCACCCGGGGTGCCGGCCATCTTCGTCGACGGGCCGTTGTCGCCGCCTGCGCCCACCGATCACAGCACCGGTCGGCGGCGACAGCTCGCCGAGTGGCTTACACGGGCCGACCACCCGCTGACGAGCCGCGTCATGGTCAACCGCATCTGGCAACACCACTTCGGCGATGGACTGGTCGGCACCGAGAACGATTTCGGTGTCATGGGCGAATCGCCGACGCACCCCGAACTGCTCGATTGGTTGGCCTGCGAGTTCGTGGCCCGTGGTTGGAGCATCAAGCAGTTGCACCGCTTGATCATGCTGTCGAACACCTACCAAATGTCGGCCACGGCAAATCCCGCGGCCGCGGAAAGAGACCCGGGTTGCCGACTGCTATGGCGATTCTCGCCGCGCCGGCTCGAAGCCGAAGCCATCCGCGATGCCGTACTCTCGGTCAGCGGACAATTGAATCGCGAGCGTGGCGGAGCGAGCGTGTTTCCGGCGATCGCGCCGGAGGTGCTCGCCAGTCAGTCGCGGCCAGGTAATGGCTGGGGCAAGTCGTCTGCGGACCAGGCGGCCCGACGCTCCGTCTACGTGTTCGTCAAACGCACGCTCCTCGTGCCGGAATTGGAAGTCCTCGACTTCCCCGATACGAACGGCAGTTGTGAACAGCGACAAGTGTCGACCGTCGCTCCGCAAGCCCTCACGTTGCTCAACGGGCAGTTCATGCAGACGGCCGCGCGGCATTTCGCCGGACGTCTCGCGGCCGAAGCGCCGGACGCTGCCAGCCGAATCGAACGGGCCTATGAGCTCGCCTTATCGCGCGGGCCTAGCGATGCCGAACGCGCGGCCGTGTTGGCCTTCCTCGCCGATCAAGAGCGGCAGATCCGCCAAGACCTGATCGCTGCGTCTCAGGACACCGAGGGCGCAGTGCAGCAGGCGCTGGCGGCCTTTTGCCTGGTCTTGTTGAACACCAACGAATTTGCTTACCTGAGGTAGCTTGCCGTCTGTGGGAAACGATCCGATGAGCAACGAGCCCCGAAGAACAAAGACGGTGGCTCGCGCGCTCGCGCCTCCTTGCGGTCGCACGCGGCGCGAATTCATCTGGGAGGCGGGCGGTGGCTTCGTCGGTACGGCCCTTGCGTGGCTGCTCGCGCAGGATGGTTTTTTTGATGCACAGGCGCGCGGTGCCGTGTCGCCGTTGGCACCGAAACCGCCGCACTTCGCACCGCGGGCGAAGTCGTGCATCTTCCTCTTTATGTACGGTGGTCCGAGCCAGGTCGATCTATTCGATCCCAAGCCGGCGCTGGTCAAATACCACGGCCAGCCGATCCCCAACATCGACCAAGACCGGCTGTTCAAGGCTCGCAATCCGGGCACGCTCATGGCGAGCACGCGCGCCTTTCGTCAATGCGGCCAGTCGGGGCTGGAGATGTCCGACCTGTTCCCACATCTGTCGAACATGGCCGATGAGTTGGCAGTGATCCGCTCCTGCCGTGCCGATAGTTTCGCGCACGGTTCGGGGCTGTTGCAGATGAACACGGGTTTCGTTCGGCAGGGGTGTCCGAGCCTCGGCTCGTGGGTGACGTACGGTTTGGGCACGGTCAACCAGAATCTGCCGGCCTTCGTGGTCTTTCTGGATCATCGGGGCGGACCGATCGGTGGGGCGCCGAATTGGAGCGCGGGCTTCATGCCCGCCAGCTACCAAGGGACACAATTCCGCACGCAGGGCGACCCGGTGATCGACTTGCGTCCGCCGGCGGGCGTCAGTCGCGCCCAGCAGCGCGGCCAACTCGATCTACTCCGGCGATTGGGCGAATTGCAACCCGACGCTTTGCCTCAGCAAACGGAACTACAAGCGAGGCTCGACACATACGAGTTGGCCTATCGCATGCAGGCCGATGCACCGGAGGCCGTCGATCTGGCGCGAGAGACGGCCGCCGTCCGTGCCCTTTACGGTCTCGATTCGCCGCAAACCGAACGCTTTGGGACGCGCTGTCTGATGGCCGGCCGGCTCGTCGAGCGGGGCGTGCGCTTCGTACAGGTCTATTCGGGCGGCGGACATAGCGAGGAGACGTGGGACGCCCACGTCAACGTGAATGCCAACCACGAGCTGCACTGCGGCGAGACCGATCTGCCGATCGCCGGATTGCTCGTCGACTTGAAGCAACGAGGTCTGCTCGACGAGACGCTCGTCGTCTGGGGCGGAGAGTTCGGCCGCACTCCGACGGGGCAGAATGGCAAAGGACGCGACCACAGCCCGCGAGGATTCTCGATGTGGATGGCCGGCGGCGGCGTGAAGGGCGGCCAGGCCTATGGAGCGACCGACGAGTTCGGCTTCGCGGCGGTCGAGAACACCGTTCATGTCCACGACCTCCACGCGACCATCTTGCACCTGATGGGTCTGAACCACGAGGCGCTGACCTACTTTCACAACAGCCGCGACATGCGGATCACCGATGTCGAGGGGAAAGTGGTGCACGGCCTCTTGGCGTGAGGCCGCTAGCAAGAGATCGAAAACGACTCAGCCGCTCAGGACCGGCAATTCATAGAGTCGCTCGGGCGCTTTCGCGACGGGGCGGGCGCTGGCTGCCATCGCGGCAGCGGCTGATAGCTCTTGCTCGCTCACGCGCTGCGGACCAAAGATCGTCAGCCGGGCGGTCCGCCAGAATCCTCGCCACGTATGGAACGTTTCGCGGACCGCCGTCGGTTCATGCCCGCAGTGCACCATACAATCGCGACACTTCGGATTGTCGCTGGCGCGGCCGTATGCCGACCAGTCGGTGGCGCTCATCAATTCGTCGAACGTCGCAGCATAACCGTCGCCCAGCAGATAGCAGGGCTTCTGCCAGCCGAACAGGTTGTACGTCGGCGTTCCCCATGGTGTGCATTCCAACTCCATCGTTCCCTTCAGGAACTCCAAGAAGAGGGGCGACTGGTTGAATCGCCAATGCCGCTTCGGATTGGACAGCAGCCTGAAGAAGAGGTTCCGTGTCTGCTCGCGCTGCAAGAAATGGTCCTGGTCGGGCGCCTTCTCGTAGCTGTAGCCGGGCGAAAGCATCATCGCCTCCACGCCCAACTCCATCGCCGTGTCGAAGAATTCGCGGAACCGCTCCGGATCGGCGTCGTTGAAGAGCGTGGTGTTCGTCGTCACGCGGAAGCCCGCGCCGATCGCCGCCCGTACCGCGCGGACCGCGATGTCGTACACCCCTTCGCGGCAGACGGCCCGATCATGATCGTCGCGCGACCCATCCATGTGCACCGAGAACGAGAGATATTTGGACGGCTTGAAGCGGGGCAGGCACTCTTCGAGTTTGAGGGCATTCGTGCAGAGATAGACGTATTTTTTGCGCGCCACCAGGCCCGCCACGATCTCATCGATCTGCGGATGCAACAACGGCTCGCCGCCCGGGATCGACACCATCGGCGCTCCGCATTCGTCGACCGCGCGAAAGCATTGTTCGGGCGTCAGGTTCTGCCGTAGCACCTCGGCGGGAAACTGAATCTTGCCGCACCCCGCGCAGGCCAAATTGCAGCGGAAGAGGGGCTCGAGCATCAGCACCAACGGATAACGGTCGACGCCGCGCAATCGCTTGCCGAGCACGTAGGTCGCCACCGTCCACATTTGCGAGAGAGGAACGGCCATAGGAAGGTTCAGAGTCCGGGTTCAGGGTTCCAGGTCGAACACCAACGGTCCGATTCCAAAGTCTGTAGTCCAATGTGCAAAAAGTCGGATCGGCTCAGAGTTTCGTTGTCACCGCTTTGTGCCAGCGCGAGAGCGCGAGGAGCGGAAAGTAAATCGGATACAGGTGGTAGCGCAGGTAGAACACGAGCGGGAAGCCGGTGCCGGTGAATTCGGTCTCATCCCACGATCCGTCCAGCGATTGCCGCGAAGCCAGATAACGCACGCCCCGTTGCGTGCCAGGATCGGCCGCGCGGCCGGCCGCGACGAGCCCAAGCACCGCCCAGGCGGTTTGCGAAGCGGTGGCTGGCCCCTGACCACGCAAGCTCGGGTCGCCGTACGTGTCGCACGACTCGCCCCAGCCGCCCGTCGCCTGTTGATGGGCGGCCAGCCACTCGGCGCCGGCCACCACAAGCGGGTCGTCGCTCGGCACGCCCACCGCTGCCAAACCGGCGAGCACCTGCCACGTCCCATAGATGTAGTTTACGCCCCAACGTCCGAACCAACTGCCGTCGGCCTCCTGCGTTGCCCGCAAGTAGGCCAGCCCACGCTCGACGGCCGGATCGCCGATACGGCGGCCCAGTTTACCGAGCGATTCGAGCACGCGGGCCGTCAAGTCGGGCGAGCTGGGATCGATCATCGCATTGTGGTCGGCAAACGGCACGCGGCAGAGAAACTCGGCATCGTTGTCGCGGTCGAAGGCTCCCCAACCGCCGTCGCGGTTCTGGAAGGCGAGCATCCATCGCTCGGCCAGGGCGATCGACTTCGTGGTGCGGGCCAGCAACTCGCTCGTGTCGGGCGCGTCGACGGTCGAACACGCGGCGTCGGTCGAGGCAGTAAACTGCTCGGCGAGCGCCGTGGCTACCATGGCCGTGTCATCCAGGTCGGGATAAAAATCATTGGCATACTCGAAGCACCAGCCGCCCGGCTCGGTCCGCACTTTCGCCGACCAGTCGCCTTCGCGGTGGATCTGTTTGTCGAGTAGCCAGGCTACGGCCCGTTCGGCAGCAGAAGACGTCCAAGCGGAGGGCCGCGGCATGCAGGCGCCCGCGGCCGCCATGGCTCGCAGGGCGATGGCCGTATCCCACACGGGCGACTTGCAGGGTTGCAGCCGCAGCATGTCGTCTTCTTCGATCATCAGCCCACGCAGTTGATCATGGCAATACCGCACGAGGGGCGAGTCGTCGTCGTGCCCCAAGCATTTAAGGGCCACAACGCTCCAAATGATCGGCGGGAAGATGGCTCCCAATCCGTCGCTTCGCTCGAAACGATCGATCATCCACCGCGCGGCAACGCTGATGGCCCGCCGCCGCAACGGCAAGATTCCTTGCCGCTGACACCATTTCCAGCCCTGGTCGACCGCGCGAAAGAAGGCCTCCCAACTGAACGGACCGACGGGGCCCTCTTGTTTCAGTCCTGGGCTACGTAAGGGGGGCCAATCGGCGGGCCGCTTCAAAAACAGCTCGCGGATGCCGAGCCGTGCGTCGAGCGAGCGCACGGGCCGATAGGCCGACATGATCGACAGAGGCACCAGGATCGTGCGGCTCCACGAACTGATGGAGTTCAGGTTGACTGGGAACCATTTGGGCAACAACAAGAACTCCGGCGGCACGGCCGGGCATTGTTCGTAGGAAATCTGTCCCAGCAGGGCCAGGTAATAGCGCGTGAAGCTGTTGACGGCGTCGGCGCCTCCGTGGGCCAGAATGGCCCGGCGGGCCCGCTGCATATGTTCGGCGCCGGCGGCATGCCCGGTCAGCTTGAGGGCGAAGTACGCCTTGACGCTGGCACTGATGTCCAGCCGTCCGCCGGGATAGAGTGTCCATCCTCCGTCGGACTGCTGCTTCGAGAGGATATAGCGGGCGGCCTTGTGGCTTTCGGGCGAATCGTGCAGGCCAAGCCAGGCCAAAAGCAAAATGTATTCGCTTTCGAGGATCGTGTCGCCTTCCAACTCGCCGCACCAATAACCGGTGGGCTGCTGCGCGGCGGCCAACCACTCGGCGGCGCGGTCGATCGCCTGCGTGACCTGTGAGCACAACTCGGACGAGGGCTCGTGGCCCGGCAAGGTGACCGCGGGGTCACCTTCGCCGAACGGCGCGGTCGGCGGTGCGTGCCCGCCAGGAGTCAATGCGTGCAGTGCTTGGCTCGATTCCATGCCAACCTCATGAGAACTCATCCGAGATCCGACTGGCGGTGCGAACCGCTCCGCACACCAGCCGATTCTCGAATCGACTCAGAAAGATCCTTCTAGCAGTCTCCGACCGCTCTCCAAGATAATCCTGCCCCCCGGCCTGCCCAAGCCGCTCCAAAAGTCTAAAAGCGGCTGACAAAACCCGGAAGCCGGAGCGCCGTGGGCGAAAAAATCGGCCGTGAAACGCCGATTTCTGTGGAGCTCGATCCGGTTTTGTCGGTTGCTCTAAAGTGCCCAGAGCTTAGGGCATCTGCGGGTGAGGGGCAAGAGCAGAGCGGCCCAGGCCTCGCTCGAAGTCGATCGGCGGACCCTCAGCGCCGTTCGCCCGTGTCGAGCATCACGCCCAATGCCAGCGCGATCCGGCGGTCGAGCGTGCGCTGGGGATCATCGCTCAGGTCGAGCACGTAGCGGTCGAGCAGGGTGAACTTGCGGTTGAACTCGCCGATCACGTCCTCGCTTTCGCCGGCCTGGATGATGAAATTGGTGCGCAGCAAGCCGTAAAACGATCCGAGGAACCGGCGCAGGAGCGACAACACGAGCGAATCTTCCTGTGCCACACACAGCGTCGAGCCGTCGGGACGGCGGCAGACCCAGCGTTTGCGGAAAAAGTTGTAGAGGTAGTTTTTGTGCAGAGTGGCGAGCAGGGTACCTGTGGCGTCGACCACCGTGTAGCTTGCCATAATCAGCCAGAACTTTTTGTCCTGCAATATGTGCAACAGACACTCCGCACGGGTCTCGTTGCGATAAAAATAGACGTGTCGCTTCGGCATGATCCAGACGGCCGTCGTGATCGCGGCCACGATTGCCGCGCCGACCAACAGCGCCATCACGCCGATGGCCACGATTTCTTGGAGGCCCGGTCCCGCCTGCGGCGCGTTAGCACGTGAAGGAAAGATCACGAGCGCGATCAAGACGATGAAGACGACCATGATCCCGCCAACCATGATGGCCGCGGCAATGGCGGCCAGCGATTTGAGCAGATGGACGGGCCGCTCAACGAAAAGCAACTCCCCGCCCTCTTCGTCCCAGACGTGATACTTCTCGTTGATGGAAAGATGCTTCTGGCGCAACAGAAACTTGTCGTGTTCGAAGACGGGATCGGCCTGGGCCGCGCGCTGAGGGGGCGTCGCGCGGAGGCTCGCGCCGCAAGCAGGACAGGTGACGAGCCGGCCAGCAAATTCGTCTTTTAGTTGATACGTTCGACCGCAGCCGCAGGAAATCACGAAAGCCATCGTCGCCCAGCCTGATTCTTTTAGAGCAACCGACAAAACCGGCTCGTTGCGTCGCATTGTAAACGGCGCGCGACGGCGCCACAAATCTCGCCGCGTGTGTCACGGCGCAGGGCTTACGGTGTCGTCGCGGGCGCGCCGAGTTCGGTCGAGCGCACGCCTTCGCTCGAAATCTCGAGACGGTTCGACACGGGAGTGCGGCGACGGTTCGCTTCGACGTCGATCCGAGTCGACCATGGTGCGTCGAAGCCGCTTCCCGCCGGCGGCGTATCGACCACGTGCGTGAGCTGGCCCTTCTTTTCCAGCGATTCGGGGGAATATTCGACTTCGATCGTGCCGCTCTCGAGGTCTATGATCCAGAAATAGCGGGTTCCTGCCACCGGTCGGTGCCCAGGTTGGAACTCGTATTGCAGGATGATCAGAGTCTGAGCCTCTTGCGGCTCGACTTCCGGATTCGAGATGGTGATTGGCTCTAAGCCTCGCCTTGCCGGCGGTTGCATGCGCCCGTCGTCGGTTGACGGCTTGCCAATACCAGGCCCGTTCTTGCCGATCGTCGGGCCGGGCACGACGGCGGGCCCACCCGTCCGGTCGTCGAAATTCTTCGTTGTGGGTGGTTCCGGTGCATTCGGAGATGCGTTCCATGAATCCGTTTCCTCGGGCGGGCGCCCGGCTTCGTCGGGCGGCTCGACTTGGTTCGACGCGACGATGGGAGCTGGCACCGGCTTCGACGCCGTGTCGATCACCTGGATCACGAACCCGACCAGCGCGAGGATGCCGCCGAACACCATCAAGATCCCACGCGCCCCGTCGCGCCCCAACGAGCGCACCCAGGGGTGTTCGCGATAGCCGTCGGAAAACAAAAACTCCCAGCCGAACGCACCACCGCCCGCGGCGAATCCGCCCACCACCAGCGAGATCACTCCGACGACGCCCAACATCCCCGGCTCCTCTTGTCACCGCCATCCTCGGCGCCGGTGCGCACAGCCGACGGGTAGTCGACCTCTTTCACGACACCTCGAGCCCTCGTCTGTTCCGGACGGGACTGATCGACCGGCGCGACGCTCGTCGCCGGATTCTCCTAGGCCTTCAACTGTTCGTCGTGCCGCATGTGGCTGGGCGGCTGATCGGCGCGATGCACGTTGGCCAGCGCTTGCTTGGCCCCGGCGTGCTGTTCAACGTCATTGTCTTCCCATTCGATCGAGACGGCGCCGCTGAAACCAGCCCGATTCAACTCGACGAACAGCTCTTCGATCGACGTGGCGTCGCGGGCGGTGCCGGCCGTCACGAAATTCCAGCCGTTGTGCTTATCGCCCATCGCCTGGTGGCCTCCGAGCCGACCATTGCGCGTGTAGCCGTGCATGACCTGCACACCCTTGATGTGCGCGCAGTGGATGCGATGACCGAATTGGCGAATGAAATCGATCCCCGACACGCCCTGCCACTCCATGTGCGAGCAGTCGAAGTTGAAGCCGGCTGCCTTCTCGAAGCCGGCCGCGTCGAGGGCCGCCAGATACTCGCCGGCACTCGTGATATCCCCCATCGCCCGCTCGCTGGGATGGCATTCCAGGTCGAACGTAGTTCCGTATTTCAAGCATGCTTGAAACACGGGCGCGAAGCGCTCCACCAAGAGTTCGAGGCTCACTTTGCGAACGTCCGGAATTTCGTGTCCGCCGATCGACGTGGGTAGCGGCGGGAAGAGGAACCAATGACTCCAACAGTGGGCGGGCGAGCCGACGAACCCCGACACGGGCACGACGCGGTCTTGCAACTTGCCGAGCTGATGGGCCAGCCGCACGGCGTTCACCAGCGCCGTCGCGGCCTGCCGTTGTGCGATCTGGCCGACCTCGGCGGGCACAAAATAGGGGTCGGTGCGGGGCGGCTGGTTGCCAGCGGCCCGCCACTTGGCATAGGCCCCGGCGGCTTCGCCCCCCAGGAACTGCACCGTCTTGGCGCTCGGCTCGTCGCCGAGTGCCTGGCCCTGTAGATGCGCGGCCACCGAAAAGATCTCCAGGCCGCGCTTCTTGGCCTTCGCCACGCGCTCCTCGGCATACGCCTTGGCGCCGGCCTCGTCGCCACAACGGCCCAGGTCGAGTTCCCAGCTCGCTTCCTCCCAACCGTCGAAACCGACCTGCGCGATCCAGTCGAGCCACCCATCTTCGGGCACATTGCCGAATTGCCCGCGGACCAGGCCGATCTGATGGTACGAGTGTTTCCCGACGCGATGCTGTTTGGTTTGCTGATGGCCCACGGATCGGCTTCTCCCAAGACGTATTGGCGGTGGCGGCGATGCGTTGTGATGTAATAACTAAAACGTCGCAGTTGAGCATCTTAGTCGCTGCGCGGCGGCATGTTCAAGCGATTGCGGGCGAATAGGATTCGCTAATCGAGAGCGGCTGAGTCGAGGCCGACCGGCGACATGGGCCGGCCAGGGAGGCCGCCGTCTGACGCAGGATGAGCATCCTTCAAAAAATGCCCGATAAGAATGGGCGGCCGACGGACCGCTCCGGGGGCGTTGCTACACGTCGATGTTTTCGTAGCGGGCGATCCGGTTCAGGTCGACGAGTAGCTTGGACGGCGTTTCGTAGCGGTCCTCGGGCCGCTTGGCGAGCATGGTGAGGACGCAATCCTGGAAGCGGTCGGTCACCGAGAGATGAAACTGCTTGGGCTTGATCGGTTCGGCCGACCGAATGCGCGAAACCACCTCGGGAACCGAATTTCCTTCGAAGGGTGGGCGTCCGGTCAGGAGGGCGTAGATTGTCGCACCGAGACTATAGATGTCGGCCCGACAATCGACCGGAGCGTCGGTACGTGTCCGCTCGGGCGGCATGTAGGGAAGGTCGCCGACGAGCTGGCCGGGACGCGTGATCTGCCGCGCCAGTGTCCCTTCGAGCGCTTTGGCCAGCATGAGGTCACCCAGCTTGGCCCGTTTCGTCTCGCGGTTGAATAGGATGTTGTTGGGCGTGATGTTGCGGTGCACGATCTGGTGCTCGTAGGCCGTCTCCAAGGCCCGCGCGATCTGCACGGCGACAAGGAACGACGTGCGCCAATCGAGCATGCCGCGCGTGCCGAAATGATTGATGACCTCGGTCAGGCATTCTCCATCGACGTACTCCATGGCCACCCAGCAATAAGGCCCGTTCTTGCCGGCCGCATAGATCTCGATGAGGTTCTCGTGGCGGATCGGCATCATCGTTTTCATGGCCCGCACGAACCGCTGCATCTCTTCCTCTTGCTTCGAGACCTCGGGCCAGAGCACCTTCACCGCGGCGGCGCGGTCGGCCTTCGCATCGTGTGCCAGAAACACGAGCCCGGTCTGGCCGCTGGCCAGCACCTTTTGTAGCTCGAAATGGGCCAGACTCTCGCCGACGAGGTTTTTGAGGCCGGCGGCCGTGAGCGCCGGCTGGGTGACGGCCACCGAGCGGGCCGGCAGGGTTTCGTCCTCGCTCGGGCGACCGATTTCGAGTCTCAATTCGGTATGGCCGACACCCAAAATGTCGCCCGGTTGCAGTTCGTGGCGCTCAACGCGCTGACCGTTGACGAATGTGCCTGCGGAACTATGTTCGTCGCGGACGAAGATCTTTCCACTGTCGACTTCGACCAGGCAGTGTACGCGTGAGGCGTGCTGATCGGTCAGTCGCGTAGTCGATTTCTCGCCGCGACCGATAATGAGCGTTTGGCCCTCGGCCAACGCAAACCGGCGCGGCGCATCGGGACCTTTGACAACGACGAGTTCGGCGATCATCGCGGCGCTTTGCGACAAGATAAGAGGCGAAATGATTTGCACGCTGGACCGACAACTCAGCAGACTACCGCGAAGTTTCACGAATGCAAGCATTTTGTGCTTCTGTGCGCGTGGTGCTCGTTGTTCGTAAGAGCAACGACCGGAGCGACATCGTGGCCGATGGCCGGCTATGATGGCTCGATGACGACCGATCACTTGGTGCTCGCGACCGCCGTGCTCTCGCTGGCCGGTTTCGTGCAGGGCCTCACGGGGTTTGGCTTCGGCATGACCGCCATGTCGTTGCTGCCGCTCATACTGGGGCTCGACGAAGCGCAGGCCGTGGTCACGCTCACCAGCACCGCCGCTTGCGTGCTGATGGCGGCCGTCACGCTGCGCGAAGTACCCTGGTCGAGTCTGCCGCGGCTCTGGCTCGGCACGGTCGTTGGCGTCCCGATCGGCTTCGCGTTGTTCGAATCGCTGCCGCAGATCCTGATCACCCGCGTGCTCGGAGTCATGCTCTGCTCGATGGTCGTGTTCGAGTTCGCTGTCACGCGTCGCACGTCGCTCCGTTGGCCGCGCTGGCTGGAGCCGATCGTGGGGGTCGCGAGCGGCACCCTCACCGGCGCTTTCAACATCGGCGGCCCGCCGTTGGTGGCGTGCATCTATTCGCAGCCCTGGTCGAAGGAGAAGCATGTGGCCGCCCTGACCGCCGTATTCCTCAGCGGCGGATTGATCCGCGTGGGACTGCTGTTCGCCCACCGTGACCTTCCGATCGCTGCTTGGACTGCGTCGGGGTGGGCTCTGCTTCCGATGCTCATCGCCATCGTCTGTGGCAACCGAGTGCTCAGCTATCTGCCGCAGCGGCAGTTGCGTGCCGGTGTGTTCGCCGTTTTACTGCTCTTGGGCGGGCGATACCTGATTGTCGGAGCCTGAGCTGCCTGCCGGTTCGTCACACCTCGAGGAGGACAATTGCCGGTGGGCACCTTAACGATCTCGGCGGCGGCGATCGATGGCCAGCAAACCTATCAGGGCGAACCGTTTCCGCTCGTGCTGGAATGCCGCTCGCCGGCGGCGACACCGGCTGAAACGACAAGCTGGTTGGCCGCGCACTGCACGCAACTAGGCGAGCAGGCCGCGCGGCACGGGGCGATCTTGTTTCGCGGATTTCCCTTGGCCACCGCCGACGATTTCGACGCATTCGTCGCAGCGTTCGGCTGGCCGAACTTTCCCTACGACGAATCGCTGTCGAATGCCGTGCGGCTGAACCGCACGCCGCGAGTATTTACGGCCAACGAAGCGCCGCCGAGCGTGGCGATCTATCTACATCACGAGATGGCCCAGACGCCGATCTATCCCAGCAAGCTCTTCTTCTTCTGCGAGCAGCCGGCCGAACAGGGTGGTGCGACGCCGCTCTGCCGATCCGACATTCTCTGGCGGCGGCTCACCGACCGTCTTCCCGATTTTGCGAACGATTGCCTGCATAAAGGCGTGCGCTATTCGAACGTCATGCCGTCGGCAAACGATGCCAGCTCGGGCATGGGCCGAAGCTGGCAGAGCACGCTCCGCTCGGAGACGCAGGATCAGGCCGAGGCACGGCTGCGGGCGCTCGGCTACCAATGGGAGTGGCAGGACGACGGCTGCCTGCGAGCCACGACGCCCGTGTTGGCCGCCGTGCGCACGCTTGCTGATGGGCGGAAGACGTTTTTCAACCAGCTCATCGCTGCCTCGCGGGGCTGGAAGGATAGCCGGAACGATCCGGCCAGGTCGATCACCTTCGGCGACGGCACGCCGCTCGATGGTGGCGCGGCCCTGGTCGCCGCCGAAATGGCTGATGACATGAGCTTCGACCTCGCCTGGCAGCGCGGTGATGTGGTGCTGGTCGACAACTATGTCACGATGCACGGTCGCCGCACGTTCAGCGGCGTGCGCAAAGTGCTCGCCTCGTTGATTGCAGCCTGATCAACAGGCGCCGAAACCTATCTGAGCTGCGGCGGCTGTGGCAAACCTGGCGGATAGCCCCCGGCCTGAGTTTGCACACCCGACGGAGGATTCGGGGCATATGTCGACTCGGACGACCCGGGCGACATCGGCTGCCCCGGAGCGCCACCGCCCGGCTGTTGTCCGCGTCCCGGGAAGCGACCGTTCGGCTGCTGCTTGCCATAGCGCGCCGGCATGCGCGGCCGCCGCGGATCCTGCCCGGGCGCGGTTGGCTGGTTCTGTGGTGGCGGGCTGCCTGCTTGTCCATTTGCCCGTGGGTTGGCAGGCCGCTGCCAGGGCATACGCGCCGGTATGCGCTGTTGGGCCGCGGCGGGCTGTCGTCCCGCGGGCGGCGGCTGCGTCCGCGACGCATTCGGTGGAGATCCCTGTTGGGCCGCGCCTTGCCGACGGTATTGCTGCGGATTTTGCCAACGATTGCGCGGATTGACGTTAGGCTGACCGCCGCCCTGGGGAGGATATCGCGCGGGTGGCGCCATGCCCTGCGCTCCGGGTTGATTCACCGGCGGCTGGTATGCGGGCGATTGATAGGGTGCGCGCTCCGCGGGTGCACCGTTCGTAGTCGGTGGACTCGGTGGGTAGGGCGTCGGCGTATAGTTGGGCAATTGCGTCGCGGGGCGGGGCGGATTGGTTATCGCGGCTGGCGGGGGCAGTGGGCTCGACGTGCGTGCCGCCTCCGGTGGACGCTGATAGGAATTGTTTTGTGGTCCGGCCGGCATGAGCGACGGCCCTTCCTGTTCGTGCGACACCTGTCTGGCACCGTTGGCGTACGGTCCTATCGCGATGGCGGGCGCAATCGGCCCGGTGTCGACCGGATGCACGTACGATACGAGCGATCCTTCCTGCCGCAAGCGTTCCAGCAGAATGTCGAGTTCGGGCTCACGCGACCATTTCTTGTTGGCCTGGAAATCGTCGACACGGGCAGCCAATTCGACGCCCATCGTCGTCTTCGACGGATTGACGAAGTAACCGCTCTGCGACATGCCAGCGATCACGCGGTCGAGATCACTCTTGGCGATGTCGAGTGACCAGGCCTCATAGATGTCGTCGCTCATCTTGATGCCCGGCAGAAGCTCTTGCGCCGTCGAGGCGATACTGTCACCCCATTGTTGCCAGGTCGATTTTTTCTGGGCCTGCACGTTGGGCGGTTTGCGGGTCTCGACGACCATCTCGGCCAGCGCGTAGCCGAGCTTGCCGTCGGGGTGCGGATAGCGGATCGACAGGCGTACGACCGATCGATCGGGATAGGGACTGCTCGGCAGCCGCTCTTGTATCACCTTGCCGTCGACGATGCGCGCCACGGTCAGGGGTTCGCTGAGCTGACCGCCATCGACGCGATAGCTGAGCGTCACGCCCCGGTAGGGCGCGGCGGCCGAGTCGATACGTAGGCTGCGCGGCTGCATGACCGAGCAACCGACGACCGCCAGCCCGGCAGCCAGCCAGATGCCGCGAATGACTGTCCCCCTCACCGATAGTCCTCGCGTATGGGATGAAACACATCCAGCGCCCGCACGGGACGGTCGCCGGCGATGACCTTATGCTTGACCCCGCCGGGAATGCGCCACATGGTGCCCGGCCCGACCATCCGCGACTCGCCGCCGATGATGAATTCGGCTTCGCCTTCGAGCATCAGCCCCATCTGCTCGTGCGGATGACTATGCTCTTCGACGACGGCGTGCGGCTCAAACTCGACCAGCGACAACATCATGCCCTTGCCGGCGGTCGTAAAAATATCGACCCCTGCAAAGATGGTATGGTGTGAACAATCTTTCTTATCGACATAGTAGTTGGACATCTTCATACCTCGGGTTTTAGAGACGGACAGATACGTTGCGGTAATTCGGGAAAGCGAGAGAACACGCTGGTGCAGAGCCTGGGCAGGCATAATCCTTCGGCCGCGCGAAGCCCCGCGGCACAATCTACGGTTCCGCGTGCAACTCGAACGACTCGATGATCTGGGGCAAGATGCGGGTCGGAAGGCCGGTCGAATAGTCGACGAACGCCCAGTTTGTGGCGGCGGTGGCCAGGCGTTTGCCGTCGCGCTGGCGGATCACGTCGTAACGCCGGACGGAACTGGCCCTTCTGAACGAGGCGACCCAGGTGCGCACCACCACCGCATCGCCCGCCAATGCGGGCCGCTCGTAGGTGATTTCGTGCGATCGCACCACCCAGCCCAGGCCGAGCCGCTGATACGTTTCCGGCGGCCATCCCTGTACGGCCGAATGGGCCAGCGCCGCATCTTGCAGCCAGCGCAGATACACCAGATTGTTGGCGTGCCCCAACTCGTCGATTTCGTCGGGCATGACAACGTGCTGATGCTCGTAAACGGCCGGCATCTTTTGATCGCGTATCCTGATCGCGGAGACGCCGGCGTCGCAGTCGCACAGCCGACGCGCCGGCGCCGGCTCCATTATTTCCGTCGGCTGTACGCTTCGCGCTGCGCCCAACCCGCCGCCAATGCTGCGGGATCGCCGCCGAAATTCTTCTTGAACGCCGCGTCGAAGGGCGTCCCTTGGTGTAGGTCGTTCAGCATGGCCACGAATTTTGGCATACGGCCGACGAGCCCCTTCATAAATCCGTAGCTCAACGCACCACTGTCTGCCGAGAGCACGTCGCCGGCTTTCAAGAAATCATCCGGACCACGGCCGTTGGCCAGTGCTTGCTTGACGTCCTCGTCCCACTGCTTCGCCAGGCTATCGCGCTGGACGACGCGGGCTGCGATCGCCCGCGCGGCCCCTTCGGCGAACCAGCGCGGCATCTTGGCCTGATTCTCGATATAGGAACCGGCGAAGATCTCGGCCAGGATCAGATCGACCCCCTTGTTGTCATCGGGAACGAGTGCGCACCCGTAACAATCGACGACGTTGTAGCGCCAATGCCCGTGCCACTCGGTCGGCAGCTCACGGCGCTCGACCATGGTGCCGAATTCGGTGTAGTCGAAATGCCGTTTGAACGCGAAGAGCGTGAGCCGTCCCTTGAAGAAGGGTTCGTCGACCGGCAGGTTGAAGGCTTTGGCCACTTTGCCGCGGATCCCGCGGGCCTGCTCGACGAGTTCCATCATACGGATGGGGGCCAGGTTGCCGACGAGGATGAATTGCTCGTCCTCGATCTTCTGCGGCGTCACGTCGGGACTGCCCAGTCGCCAGTTCTTATCGGCCAGTTCGGAGCGCATGGCCGATAGTTCGTCGTGGCTCATCTTGCTGGCCACCATCACGCGCACGGCCCAATCGAGCGCCTCGTTGGGATCGGGCCAGTCGAGCTTGGCCCCGTCGGCGATCCACGTTTCGAATTTTTGGATGGTGGCGTCGTCGAGGGGTTCCTTGCGTAGCGGCATGCGCTGGCCGGCCGTTCCCTTCAGCTTCTTGACGAGCAGACTTTCGGCGGGTTTGCTGGGTGAGACGATCTGACCGCTATCTCCGCCGCGCAGCAATGCGGCGAATGTCGTCAGCGTCAGCCGTCCCGACGGCTGCATACCGCCGTGGCAGTCGATGCAGGTCGAGACGATGATCGGGGCCAAATCACGCACGAACTGCACCGACTCTTTGCCGCTGGCCTGCGCCACTTGCAACGCCGGCTGCTGCGGCTGATTCGTATCGGGTGTTGCGGCGGCGATCGGACTGTTTTCATCCGTGCCGTCGAATTTCGCGCCAGCGTCGATCCACTTGGAGATCAGCGCGATCTCCTCCGGCTTGAGCGGCCCGCCGCCGCGCGGCATGTCGCCGCTTTGTAGAACCTCAACCAAGCGGCTCCCCTCACCTTTACCCGGCGTGAAGACAACGCCATTTTCGGTCGAGCCCTTCTTCAGCGCGGCATAGGTGGCCATGTTGAAGCCGCCGCGCGTTTGGCGGATATGACAACTGGCACAGCGGCCTGCCAGGATCGGCGCGATCTGCTTGGTGAAGCTGATTTCGTCGCTCTTGCCGACATCCTTGGTGCTCGGCTTGCCCTTCGGCTTGGCGGCCGGACGCTTGCCGGCGGCGGGCTTTTTGGTGTCGGCCGGTTCGGCAGGGGCTTTGCCTTTCGCGACGAGTCGCTCGACCGCGGCGAGTTTTTTGTTGAGGGTCGAGATGGTGTCGGCCAATTCGTCCTTCGCTTCTGACGTGGCGAGGCGGTCGAGCGATTCCTTGACCTTGGTCACCAGCGGCTCGGCCTCATCTACTTTTTTGGCTTTGACCAGCGCCAGCGTCTCTTTCAGGGCCTGCTCGATCTCGGCCACTTGCTTCTGCTGTTCTTCCGTGATGGCCGCCGAGGCGGGCCGAGCGGAGCCCGTGAAAGCGAGAAAAAACGCGACAAACAGGCCCACGACGCTGGTCTGGCGCCTCATGGCGAACGCCCTTCCTGAAAGTTCCGGATAGAGAAACGGAGGGATCTTGCCGCTGCGCTGGCGCGTGCGCAAGATATGGCCCTTATTATAGGGACGGGTGCGCCGCGGCGTCCAACACCAGGAGACGGATTTTTGGCCTCACGGCGCGCCTGATCCATTGCTTGGCGCGCCACAGATCGTGCTCGATAATCCTGGCCAACGATCGGCCACGGGCACTGCAGGAAGCCGCAACGCCGGCGACCGCAGCGCAAGCACCGACCATTTCGCACGCACGACGGATGACCTGGCACCACGTTTGGAAGTTTCGCCTGTTGCTCGCGGCCTTGCTGGGGCTCATTGCCATCCAACCCGCCGTCGGCCACGGTCTGAACCATGTCTACTACACGACGGCATGGTCCTTCGTGCTCATCGTCACGATCTACGCGATCTCCGACATCCGCTGGCAGCGATACGTCGGTTGGGGATTCGGCTCGCCGATTCTGGCGGGCGTTTGGGCCCGACATCTCTTGTCCGAGTCGACGGGCGCAAAGTTCCAACTCGTGGTTTTCGGTTTGATCGCCGTGTTTGTCGCCATCGTCGTCGTGCTGGTCATGCGGCACTTGGTGATGAGCGAAGTGACGGCCGATAACGTGGCCGGAGCGATCTGCGCCTATCTGTTCCTGGGCCTCGGCATGGGAATGGTCTATGCGATCATCGAGAGCGTGCAAGCGCATTCCTTTCAGGCAGCGGACCATCTGGCCGACGATCTTTCCGATCCGATACGACGTCCCGCCGTATTGACGTACTTCAGCTTTGTTACCCTGACGACGATGGGTTACGGTGACATGTTGCCGGTGACTCCGTTGACCCGCGTATTGGCCTCACTCGAGGCCGTCGCCGGACAATTCTACATGGCGGTCCTCGTCGCCGGGCTGGTAGGTATCCGCGTCAGTCGCCGCGGCATAACCTGATGCGGCGGGTGTTGTCGCGAACCGAGTTCCGGATGGCCGCCTTTGGCTCTACGCAAAAGGATGGTCTAAACTGCTACGATGCGGTGGACAACCGGTGAGGAATCGCACGGTTCGCGCCTCGCGGGTGTGAAGCGAGTCGCCAGCGTGCTCGTAATCACTTTGGCCGTCGTGGCCTCGCTGTTGGCGTTTCCGGCGGGCATCGTCGTGATGACGGCCTGCTGGTTGGCGGCCTACACGCTCGGTGTGGTGCGCTCGCGTCGCTCGAGCTGGTTGTTGGCCGTGTGGATCGCGGTGGTTCTTATCAAGCGTATCGATTGGCCGCCGACGTTATGGGGGCTGATGCTGCTAGCCGGTGCGGCCGTGGCCACGTCCATGGGCCGCGGTAACCTGGCCCGGCGCATGCCACCCGTTTTAGCGCCAGCACTGTTGTGGCTGGCGTGGGTCGGTTTCGCCATCGATTCGTATCGGGCCGTGCATATCAACCACATCCCCACGGCATCCCGGCGACAACCGATCGTTTGCGTCGGCGACAGCCTGACGTCGTACACGCGGCAGGGCGGATATCCAGAAATACTGGCTGATATGGTCGCCGTACCGGTCATCAACCTCGGACAACCGGGCATCACCTCGGCGGAAGCCCTCAAGAAACTGCCGGAATTGAAGGCGGCGCGTCCCTGCGTCGTGGTGATCGAATTGGGCGGCCACGATTTCTTGAAAGACACGTCGCTGCTGAAGCGGACGAGTCGCGTAGCGGTTAAACGGAACTTGGAAGCGTTCATCGCGGCGGCCCATGAACTCGGGGCGGAGGTGGTCCTCATCGAGGTGCCGCGGGGCTTCATCGTCGATCCGTTCGCCGGCCTGGAACGCGAGCTTGCCCGCCAATACGACCTGGAATTGGTTTCCGACACCATTATCCGGCGGTTTGTACTGGCCAGCCCCATCGCCCCACTGGGGATGTGGCTCGGCGGCCCCCAACTGAGCGACGACGGCCTCCATCCGAATTCCGAGGGAAATGCCCTCCTGGCGCGGCAGGTATTGGCTGCCGTGCGGCGGATATCGATTGTGACGAAAAAGTAGGCCGGCGGCGGTTCGGGCCGCTTCTCCGTTACCAGGTCGAAGAGGGGAAATTGCGGCCCTCCCGTTCGGCTTGCGACGGTTGTAACCGCTCGCAAGTCTGGGGATACTTAATACTTGCGACCGTTAGAGCGCGCGGCGGTAGCGCGAGCCGCGCCGAGCGGCCTGACCGGGACATTCGCGACGACACCTGGCGACTTTCTGCGTCGCCCGAAAGAAGGCGGGAATCCACAGCGTGGAAGCTGGCGACGTTTTGTTGAAACGCGGTTTGCTCGACGAGCGCCAGTTGGCACTTGCGCGGCAGGCCCAGGGGGAGGGTCAGCGACTCGACGAAATAGCCGTCGAGATGGGGCTGGTCACCGAAGAAGCCGCCCTGACCGCCCTGGGCGCCGAGATGGGGCTCGACTACGTCGATCTGAACGACACGAAAGTCGACCTCAACCTGCTGAAGCAGTTTCCCACCCGGCTGATCTATCGGCAGGCGTTGTTTCCGATCGAACGCCGCAACGGCACGCTGGTGGTCGCCACCAGCGACCCCTTCGATCTCTATTCGCTCGACGACCTGAGCGTGGCCACCGGCCTGAATATCGAGCCCGTGTTGGCAGGCCGGGCCGAAATCGCCAAGCTCATCAAAACCCATCTGGGGGTGGGGAGCGAGACGATCGACGGCTTGCTGGCCAAGACCGTTGACGACGGCGTCGAACTGCTGGAGGAGATCGAGACCGACGGTTCCGAACTGTCGGAAATGGCCCAGGAGGCCTCGGTCGTCCGGTTGGTGAACGAAATCCTGCTCGAAGCCATCGAATTGCGAGCAAGCGACGTCCATCTCGAATCGCAAGCGTCGGGCCTGCGCGTCCGCTACCGCATCGACGGCCTGCTGCACCCCCAGCCGACGCCCCCCGAGATCAATCGCTTCCAGGCCGCGATCATCAGCCGCCTGAAGATCATGGCGCATCTCAATATCGCCGAGAAGCGGTTGCCACAAGACGGCCGCATCAAGCTCAAGGTGAAAGGGCGCGAGGTCGACGTCCGCGTGTCGGTCATTCCGATGATCCACGGCGAAGGGATCGTCATGCGTCTGCTCGACAAGAGCTCGATGGAGTTCTCGTTGCAGAAGATCGGCATGGACGAGGATCAGTACAAGGCGTTCAAGGAACTGATTCAGATGCCACACGGCATCTTGCTCGTCACGGGCCCCACTGGGTCGGGCAAGACCACGACGCTTTATAGTGCGTTGCTGGAAATCAAGGACAGCGACACCAAGATCATCACCACCGAAGATCCGGTCGAATACCAACTGGAAGGGATCAACCAGATCCAGGTGCATGCCAAGGTGGGCCTGACCTTCGCCGCGTCGCTGCGCAGCATCTTGCGGCACGACCCCGACATTGTGCTAGTGGGAGAGGTCCGCGACCTGGAGACGGCCGAGAATGCCATCCAGGCTTCGCTCACGGGGCATCTCGTGTTCAGCACCTTGCACACGAACGACGCGGCAGGCGCCTATACGCGGTTGATCGACATGGGCGTCGAGCCGTTCTTGGTGGCGAGCACCGTCGAGGCCGTGATGGCGCAACGCCTGGTGCGGCGGTTGTGCAACGAGTGCAAACAGGCCTATGAACCGAAGCCCGAGGAAGTGCCCCCCGACTTCCCGCTCGGCGAAATGCTGAGCTCGGGCCAGCCGCTCTACCGCGCCACAGGCTGCCGTGCCTGCCGACACGTAGGTTATCGCGGCCGCATGGGCATTTATGAATTGCTGATCACGACCGAGTCGGTGCGGCAACTGGCCCACGATCGGGCGAGTTCTTGGAAGTTGAAGCAGGCGGCGATGAACGACGGTATGCGTACCTTGCGACAGGACGGTTGGCGCAAGGTGCTCTCGGGGCGGACGACAGTCGACGAAGTGGTGCGGGTCGCCAAGAGCGACCGGGTCGGGAAGTAAGAACAAGAGTATAGCCGTCTCATGCCTGAATTCGCCTACGTTGCTCGAGACACGGCCGGTCAGCGCATCACCGGCAAATTGTCGGCGGCGAGCGAGCGCGAAGTGATCGGTCTGCTGGGCCAGAGGGCGCTGTTTCCCCTGGAAGTCTCAGCCGAGCGGGCGGCCAGCCAGACCTGGCGCGGCCGCCGCGTTCGTCCGCAATTGATGGCAACCACTTATGCGCAGCTCGGCGATCTGTTGCGCAGCGGCGTGCCGCTCTTGCGGTCGTTGGAGGTCTTGCAACGGCAGACGTCGCACGCCGGCCTGGCGGAGATTCTCAACCAGGTGCGCTCGCACGTCGAAGAGGGAACGTCGCTCGGCGACGCCATGTTGCGCTATCCACGCGTGTTCAGCGAGATGGCCGTCAACATGGTGCGGGCGGGGAGCGAAGGCGGGTTCCTCGAAGAAGCGCTCGGGCGGGTGGCCGAGTTCACCGAGAAGTCGGAAGACCTCAAAGGCCGGACGATGGGTGCGATGGCCTACCCGATTTTCTTGGCCGTAGTCGGCTCGACGGTGGTGACCGTGCTCGTCGTCTTCTTCGTACCGAAATTTGCAGAACTGTTCACGCAACTGCGCGAGCGCGGCGAATTGCCGGCCGTCACCGATTGGCTGCTCGCCACCAGCGATTTCTTGCGGCATTGGGGGCTGGGCGTTCTCGTGGTGCTCGGCGTAGCGGGCTTCTTCGCCAAGGCGAAGCTTGCCACGGAGCAGGGCCGGCTGTGGATGGATCGCTGGCGCGTGCGCATTCCGGGTGCCGGTCGAATCATGCTTAACTTGGCCGTCGCCCGCTTCTGCCGCGTGCTGGGCACACTGTTGCAGAACGGCGTGCCGATTCTGAAGTCGTTGGAGATATCGAGCGAGGCGACGGGCAACAAAGTGTTGGCGCTCGCGGTGCAGAACGCCGCCAAGAACATTTCGGCCGGCGAATCGTTGGCGGCACCACTGGCCGCTTCGGGGCAATTTCCCGGCACGGTCGTCGAAATGATCGCGGTGGCCGAGGAATCGAATACACTGGAAGCCGTGCTCATCAACATTGCCGACGGGCTCGAGAATCGTACCTGGCGACAACTCGATCTGTTCGTACGGTTGCTCGAGCCGATCATGCTCTTGGCCCTGGCCGGCGCGGTGCTGGTCGTGGTGATCGCCCTGTTGTTGCCGGTGATCAAGATGAGCACCACCATTTAAGCGGGTGCATAGCATCAACCTAAGAGCGGCTGACAGAACCGGGAAGCCGGAGCGCCGTGGGCGAAAAATCGGCCGTAAAACGCCGATTTTTGCGGAGCTCGATCCGGTTTTGTCGGTTGCTCTAAAGACAATGAAAATCGGAAACCCTGACAGGAGATAGGAACATGTCACGCCGTCGCCGCGCCGGCTTCACGCTGATCGAAGTGTTGTTGGTGCTCGTTATCCTCGTCATCCTCGGTTCGCTCGTGGGCATTCAGATTCGCGGCGCCCAAAAGAAGGGGCTCGTCAACGCCGCCAAAAGCCAGGTCGGTATGTTCGATAGCCCGCTGAAGCTCTATCTGCTCGATGTCGGCCAATACCCTTCGACCTCGGCGGGATTGGAAGGGCTGCGGACGGCGCCGGCCGAGGCGCAGGGCCAGGGAGCGATGAAGTGGAACGGGCCATATTTGGAGAAGGCGGTGCCGCTCGATCCGTGGGGTCGCCAATACAATTACGCTTCACCCGGTCGGCATAACAGCGAAACGTATGACGTCTGGTCGCTCGGCCCCGATGGTGCCGACGGTACCGACGACGATATCGGCAACTGGTAATCGCGTGATGGCCAAACGTTCCGGCTTCACTCTGCTTGAGCTGATGCTCGTGCTGGCCCTGCTGGCGGCGATCGCCGCCTTGATTTGGCCGGCGCTGGCACGGCCGCTCGCGAGCCAACGTCTGCGGCGGGCCGCCGAGCAGGTGCGCATGCATCTGACGAAGACGCGAACAAAAGCCATCATGAGCGGCGAGACGCTCGCCTTCAGTTTCCAGTCGGGCAAACGGTTGATGCGTGTGCAAACCGTCACGCAAAACGAAGCCGTGTTGGAGTCCTCTAGCACGGCGAGTGCCACCGGTGGGTCAGGCGGGGCGATGAGCATGCCCGCATCGGGCGCGACGATGGCCAGTTCAAACGCGGCCGTCACGGTGGCGGAAGACCAATTGCCCGACGGGATCATCTTTTATGGCGGTGATGTGGCCAGCGACGCGCGGTCCGACCATGTCGCGGCCCAAGAGCGAATGAAGGGCTCGATCGACCTTTCCTGGTCGCAACCGGTGCAGTTCTTCCCCGACGGCACGGCCTTGGCCGCCCGCGTGGCTGTGGCCGGGGACCGCGGTCGGGCCATCGTGATCGAGGTGCGGAGCCTCACGGGGGCTGTGAAGATCAGCGATATCGTATCGGTGGAGACGCTGCGGCAATGAAGCGTGCGCATTCCGCCGGAAATGACAACGGGCCGATGGCAATTACGGCGCGCGACGGTGTCGCGTCGATGCACCCGTCGTCGCGGTGCCGCTCGCGCCGCCGGCCGGCGCGAGGATTTTCGTTGTTGGAGGTCGTGCTGGCCCTGGCCATTCTCACGGTCTCCATCGCCGTGTTGGGCGAGTTGGTTCGCAGCGGACTTCGCAGCGCCCAACTTGCCCGCGATGTGAGTCAGGCGGCGATCATCTGCGAAAGCACGATCTACCAGATCGAGGCTGGGTTATTGCCCCCACAATCGGTCCAAGGAGCTCCGGTTGACCAGATGCCGGGATGGTACTATTCGATCGAGCCGGAAAATACCGGCGCGCCCGGCCAAGCGGGTTTATTGAAGCTGCGCGTGACCGCGGAACAGAGCAAAGACCAGCACACGCGCCCGACAAAGTACAGTGTCGTGCGTTGGCTGCGCGATCCGTCGCTCGTTCTGGCGCAGCAGGCGGCGCACGGAAACATGCAGCAAAATATTTTGCCCAGCACGCTGCCCATCAACACATCGTCTTCTTCTTCGTCGACCATGGGAACGGGGTCGTTTTGATATGAAGACCCGTATGCATAACAAATCAGGAAGGAGCAAGGGTTTCACCTTGCTGGAGGTGCTGCTCGCGCTCGCGCTCTCCGGGATTCTGATCGGTGTGCTGGCGATGGCGATTCGCACGCAATTGCGGGCCAGCGATAGCGGTCGCACCGATGTGGCCCAGGCGCAACTTGCCAGGGCCCTTCTGAATCGTATCGGCGACGACGTACGGTCAGCCGTCTGGTACGAACCGATCGACCCGAACGCGATGGTCGTTCCCCCACAAAGTTCCTCGCTGAGCGGTGCCGGCAATTCCGGATCGGGCGGTCCCAGCATGGCGGGTACTGGTTCCAGCGGCGGCGGAGGAGGCAGTGGTGGCAGTGGAGGCGGCGGCAGCGGCGGTGGCGGCAGCGGCGGTGGCGGCAGCGGCGGTGGTGGAGGCGGCAGTAGTGGAGGAGGAGGTGGGAGTAGCGGAGGCGGAGGAAGTAGTGGTGGCGGTAGCGCGACCGGGTCGACAACGACAGCGTCCACGACAAGCACCACCAGTACGACCAGCAGTACCTCGACGACAACTTCCACGTCGTCAACATCAACCACGAGCAGTGCCTCAACTACTTCGGGTGGCGGCGGAGGCGGCAGTAGTGGAGGAGGAGGTGGAGGCGGCGGCGGTGGAGGGGGTGGCGGCAGAGGGGGCTCGTCGAGCGGTGCCAGCACCACCACCACGCAGAATCTCGCTCAAGCGGCCATGCTCTATCCGGCGCCCATCATGCCCATGTTCGTCGGCGGTCCCAATTGGTTGCAGGTCGACGTGAGCCGATTGCCCAGGACCGATCAGGTGCTGATGGGTCAGTCGGGGCAAACCTCGGGCACGATGGGCAGCATGAGCGTCGATATGAAGACCGTCACGTACCACTTGGCGGGTGGCGCCAACATGCCGCAGATCGTCTCGGGCCAGGTCTCCGATGGAAGCCGTGCCAAAGGCTTGTTGCGGCAAGAATCGCCTCGCGCCTCAAGCGCCTCGGCAAATACGATGGCGGCGGGCAGCTCCACGAATGCGGTGTTGCCGGATCCGTTGGCGCCCGAGGTCGTCAACGTCGCGTTCGAGTATTCGAACGGGAGTGGGTTTCAGCCCTCCTGGGATTCCCGCCAGCAACTCAGCCTGCCCAGGGCAGTACGCATCTCGGTTACGTTCCTGGCGGGCAAGATGGACCCATCCGCCGACGAGCTGGCCTCGGCTTCGGCAGACCCGAGCAAGACGGTGACCTATCATCTCGTGGTGTCGCCGGCCGCTTGGCGACCCATGCCAAGCTGGATGACCTCGATGTCGTCCGGCGGGATGTCGTCTACTGGATCATCGTCCGGTGGGATGTCATCGGGTGGGATGTCATCGGCCAGCGGCATGGGATCCGGTTTCTAGGCTTCTTCTTCGACCCCCTGGTGATATATGGTCGGCGCGATCAGGCCAGAAAGCGGCACGAAGACAGAGAGCGTCATGTGGCGGCGGAAGGCGTCGGGCGGGACGCCACGCCTCGGCATGGTCCTCGTGATCGTGCTCGTAGCGATCATGATGCTCGCCCTGGCCGGCTACACCTTCGCTCAGCTCATGTTGGCCGAACGCGAAGCGGCTTGGGCACAGGGCCGAGCCGTGCAGGCCCGCGCGCTCGTCGATTCGGGTGTCGCTTGGATCGAAGAGCAAACGGCCCAGGCGAGCACCATCGACCAGACCGACAACCCCTCGCTCTATCGCCAGCAATTGGTCGTCGACGGCGGCATCGAGCGCGATCGTGGATACTTCACCGTGCTCGCGCCGCGGATGCAGTTCGGAACGATCAACGGCGTGCGCTACGGGCTGGAAGACGAATCGGGGCGGCTGAACCTCAATACATTGCTGTTGGCCGATCCGGTCTGGCAATCGACCGCGGCCTCGGCCGTCGCCACCGTCAGTTCGCAATCGAGCGGCACCAGCCAGACTGCTGCGACGTCCCAAACGTCTTCATCGGCGGCATCGTCCGGGTCGGCCCAGGTCGGTTCGAGTGCTCAAGTCAGTTCGGGTTCCTCTTCGGGCAGCACGTCGCAATCGGGTTCGTCCTCCACCACACAGGTTACCGCGCAACAGGCCCTGCTCGGATTGCCCGGCATGAACGTGAACATCGCCGACGCCATTCTCGATTGGCTCGATCCCGACGACATTCCACGTACCAATGGCTGCGAGCGAGAGTATTACACGAGCCTTGGCTACGCGCCCAAGAACGGCCCGATGGAGAGTGTCGAAGAGTTGCTCTTGGTCCGGGGAGTAACACCGCAATTGCTGTACGGTCCCGATCTCGATCGCAATGGCGTCGTCGATGCCAACGAATCGTCGTTGGGAATGCTGGCGTCTGCGACAACCAGCGGTTCCGGCTCCACGAATACCGCGTCGTCGAGCAATACGGGGTCGACGGGCAGTTCGTCGAGTTCCGGCGGATCGTCGAGCGGTGCCTCGGGAGGTTCGCCGAGCATCAGCATCAGCGGACTTCCCACATCGAACGGCGCTTCGGGGCTGACCAGCGCGGCGAGCATGAACCAAGGCTGGGCGGCCTATCTCACCGTCTACAGCCACGAGTCGAACCTGCGTCCCGACGGACAGCCGAAGATCAACGTCAACGCCATCGACTTGCAACAGCTCTACCAGGTGCTCTCTTCGGTCGTTGGCGCCGATGTGGCCACGTTCGTCATTGCCTACCGACAGGGGCAGGTCGTGACAGGCAGCCAGACCACGGTATCGGTTTCCGGTCAAACGCCGAACTTCAACCTGCCTGGCAATACGCTGCTGGCGTCGCCGCTCGATCTGGTCGGCTGCAAGGTGCAAGTAACGTTTGCGAACAGCCAGCAGGCGAGCGTGGTGAATAGCCCGTTCGACGCCACACCGCAGTCGATGGCTTCTTACATCCCGATGTTGCTCGACAACCTGACGATCGTTCCGGCAACGACCGTTCCGGGGCGCATCAACATCAATCATGCCCCGCTGCCGGTATTGATGACGATACCGGGTATGGACGCGCAGACCGCGAGCATGATTCTTTCCAGCCAGCAGACGTCCTCGGGCATGCTGGGAAGCAACCGTAAATACCCAACGTGGATCTATACCGAGGGGTTGGTCATCCTCGACACGATGAAACGGCTCATGCCGTTTATTACCTGCGGCGGTCGCGTCTACCGGGCGCAGGTGGTGGGCTATTTCGGCTCGGCCGGCCCAACGTGCCGGGCGGAAGTGGTGGTCGATGCTACCACCAGCGCTCCACGGCTATTATTGTGGAGAGAGCTGACGCACTTGGGCCACGGCTACAGCCGGTCGATCTTGGGCGTTACCCAGTAAGGTATTCGGTTTCGTCATGCCTCGTCTATTGGCCTTGGAATGGGACAGCCGTGAAGTGCGCGTCGCCGTGGCGACGCCGCGCGCGGGCGGGGCACTGATCGACGACGCTTTCACGGTCGCGCTGCCGTCGCGTGGCGGCGGCGACGATGCGGTGCAATCGACCGGCGACGCGATCGCCGCGGCGCTTAGCGAACACGGTGTGGGCCGGGTGGTGGCCTTGGCCGCTGTAGGCCGTGCCGGCATCGAGTTGAAACCGCTTTCGCTGCCTCCGGCGCCCGACGACGAGTTGCCCGATATGGTGCGATTCCAATCGTTGCGCGAGTTCCATTCGGTGGGCGAAGACTGGCCGCTCGATTACATCCCCATGGCCGGGCCGGCCGGTTCGCCGCGCAAGGTACTCGCCGCCGCCGTCTCGCCCGACCTCGTCAATCAGATTCGCCAGACGTGCCAGCGGGCGAAGATCTCGCCGGAACGGCTGGTGCTGCGATCGTGCGCGGCCGCATCGTTGCTGGCCCGCGCACAGTGGGAGTCGGTGGCTCACGTCAAGCTACTCGTCGACCTGCTGGCCGACGAAGCCGATTTGACCGTGCTGGTCGAAAACGAAGTGGTCTTCCTGCGCACTGTCCGGTTGCCCGCCGAGGTGGAATCGGAGAGCGGCACGGCGGCCCTGGTCGGTGAGATTCGTCGGACCGCCGCGGCGGCGCGCAACCAGGTGGGCGGACTCACGATCGAGGCGATCTATCTCTGCGGCGGCGGCACGGAACACCGAGCGTTGGTCGCCCTGATCGAGACGCAGGTGGGCATTGCCACACATGGCTTCGATCCCTTCGCCGGCTTAGCGTTATCAGGCACACTACAACGCAATCTGCCGGCCGCTCCCGGCCGCTTTGCGCCCGTGTTGGGAATGCTGCTCGATGAAGCCGAGCAGGTGCGGCATACCGTCGACTTCCTCAATCCGCGTCGTCGCCCGCCGCCGCCCAGCCATCGCCGCAAGTTGATCTGGTCGGCCACGGCGGCCTGCGTCTTATTCGCGGCCGGATTTAGCTGGCTCCAGAGTTCGTTGACCGCCCTGGACGACGAAATCGCTCAACTTCGCGACCAATCCAAAAACCTCGACAAGGCCGTCGAGAGGGCAAAAGAGGCGGAGAAGGCCGCGCAAGAAGTCGGAACGTGGGCCGATAACGACGTGAATTGGCTCGACGAGCTGCGCGAGTTGTCGCTCGACATGCCGCCGGCCAGGGATGTGCTGCTCACGCGATTGAACATGGGTGCGAATAACGTCCTCCCCAGCGCCATGCCCGGTAGTTTCGCCTCGCAGATGGACCTGGAAGGATTGCTGCGCGGCGCCGAAACGGCCTCGCAGCTCGAAGCGGCTCTGCGCGACGAATTCCATACAGTGCAGGGGCCGAGCTTGCAGCAAGACTCGAGCCGCGAAGGTTACTCGTGGAAGTTCACCTCCATCATCGCGGCCAAACCCGAGTCGCGCGAGAGTTACCAGAAGCATGCCGAGGAGGCGGCGGCCAAGCGCGCCGCCGCGGGGCCTGATTCGGCGACCGGCCGTCCCCGCTTCGGCGGCTTCGGCGAAGGTGGGTTCGGTGGCCCGTGGGAGGGATGGGGCGGACAAGATTTCCCGGGCGGCGGTGACCGTTCGCCACCCGCCAAGCCCGACAGTAGTTCGCCAGGTAAGACTGACAACGCGCCGGCGGCCAAGGCCGACAATGCGGCGCCGGGCACAGGCGGCGCCGCGCCGAAGGAGTCTGGCAGTGGCACTTAAACAGCGAGAGCGAATTCTGGCCTGGGGCGCGGGCACGCTATTGACGCTCGCGGTGGTTCAGTTCGGTTACAACTCGGTGCAAGGGCTCTTCGACGAACGGCAGACGCAGAAAGACGCACTGAATCGCGATATCACCGACAAGAACGCGGCCCTGGAACGTGGTGCGAGAGCCGGAAAAAAATTGGCGGCGTGGAAGCAGCGCAGTCTCCCCGCCGATCTGGTCCTCGCCCGATCGCTCTACAAGAACTGGCTCGCCCGACTGCTGGAGCGCACGCGTCTCGCCAAGGCGAGCGTTACGCTCGGCGCAGAGGTACCCAAGCTCGGTATCTATACCAAGATGTCGGTGAACGTTCGCGGCCAGGGAACGATGGAACAGGTCGTACAACTCCTCTTCGACTTCTACCAGGCCGACCAGTTGCATTCGATCCGCCAGATGACGCTCACGCCGCTGGCCAAGAGCGACGCATCGACCGAAGCCCCCGCACGTCCTTCGACGCCCGGCCCAGGCGCCACGGGCGCGGCACCGGGCGGGGGAGGCGGCGGGCCGGGTGGTGAACGCGGCGGATTCGGGAATCGCGGCGGATTCGGTCGACCCGGATTCGGCGGAGGCAATTTTGGCCCGGGCGGTGGTGGCGGTTTGGGCCCAGGCGGGGGCGGCGGGTTCGGAGGAGGCGCGTTCGCCGGTGGCGGCCGTGGCGGCGGGCGCGGCGACGGCCAGAAGTACGAAGTGATGTTGAGCATCGAGGCGCTCGTCCTGCCCGGCGCCTCGCACACCGATCAGTTGAACGACGGAAAGGCCGACCGCTTGGCCTTCGGCGATATCGACACGTATCGCAAGACGATCACGGAACGCAATTTCTTCTCGCCCTATACGCCCGTCGTGGAAAACGACCCGGCCGCCGATACCTTTGTGACGGCCGTGGTGAAGAAACACGGCAAATATCAGGTCTGGGTCAACCTCCGCAGTAGCGGAAAAACGCTAAAACTCGGCGAAGGCGAGACCTTCGAGTTGGGTAAGGAGACGGCCACCATCGAACGCATCGAGCGAGATAAGATCGAGATCGAAGCAGGCGGTCGTCGGCGCGAGATCGGCCTGGGCAAGAGCTTCGCCGAGGAGCGAGGTCGTCGCGGCGGCGGTCGCGGCCGTCGCTTCCCCGGGCCTTCCATGTCGCAATCTCCCGCGGTGGAATAGCCGTCTGCTGCTGTGGCGCCGGCTCGTTTCAGGTCGCCGATCGGCGGGCGATGACGCGGTGGAAATGAAGCTGCACCTCCCGGGCGACGACGCGTCGCACGCCTTCTACCAGGCAATGCGGCTCGTTGTCTTCCTGTCCTCGCCGCATCACCTCCTCCAACGTAACGCCCGGCGGCACCGTGAACGTCGACTGGTGGATGATCTGGTTTCCCGCGTCGAGTTCCGGCACGATGAAATGGCAGGTGGCGCCGAACGTCAGCATGCGGGCCGCGTAGGCATCGTGATAGGGACGCAGGCCCGGAAAACTAGGCAGCAACCCATGGTGCAGGTTGACGATCCGCCCGCCCGCATATTTCCAGCAGCTACTCGCCGGCAGTACACGCATGTAACGGGCCAGGATGAGGTAGTCGATCTCATATTCGTCGCACAGGGCCATGATCCGTTCGTCGTCGGCCACGCCTTGCTCGTCGCCCACGTCGTGCCATGGCACGCCGAATTGCTCGGCCAGGGAGCGGCAATGCGGCCGGTTGCCGAGCATCAGCGCGGCCTCGGCCTTGATCCGCCCGTCGCGCAGCGCCCTCAACACGGCCAGCGCCGGCTCCGGCCGATAGGTGGTGCACAGGCAGAGCCGCGGTCGAGCCGCGCGCTCCTCGGGCGACCAGACGCGGATCGAGAGGCCCTTGTCGCCGGCTACGTCGCGCATCGCTCGTTGCAGGTCGCCCACGGCATCGGGCGATAGTTCGATGCGCAACAGCATGGCGAAGAGACACTCTTCGTCGTGGTCGTACATCTGGATCTCGGCGATGTTCGCGCCCGCCCCGGTCACGTAATGTATGATCGGGTCGGCCAGACCGCGGTTATCGGGTCCGACGGCGGTGATGACGACCTGCATGATGCTGAATCGGGCGAAACGAACGAAGTCGGCGTTACAAGCGAAATATAGCACACAATCCGCGAACCACGAATCGCTGCCTAAAACCCGGGTGCCCGCCGCTGTATCATGAATAAAAACCTTTGAGGAGCGGCTGATTGATGAAACAACTTTCTTCCCTCGAGCAACTGCTCGACCGCGGTGTGGTGGCGATCATTCGCTCGTCCGACGCGAGCCGTTTGGTCGACGTTGCCGAGGCGCTGCTGGCGGGCGGCGTGTCGGTGATGGAGGTGACGTTCACGGTTCCCAGTGCTCACCGAGTCTTGGAACAGGTTGCCGAGCGGCTGGGCGGCCGTATTCTGTTGGGGGCGGGGACGGTGCTCGACGCCGCGACGGCTCGCACCGCCATCCTGGCCGGCGCGGAGTTCATCGTCTCGCCGGTCGTCCGCCACGACGTCATCGCCTGCTGTCGCCGGTACAGCAAGCTCAGCCTGCCCGGTGCACTGACGCCGACGGAGATTCTTGACGCCTGGGAGGCAGGTGCCGACGTCGTTAAGGTGTTTCCCTCCGAAGTCACCGGCCCGGCCTATTTGAAGGCCGTCCGCGCGCCGCTGCCGCAGGTGCGCTTGATGCCGACCGGCGGCGTCAATCTCGACACGGCGGCCGAATTCTTGCGGGCGGGTGCCTGCGCGTTGGGGGTCGGCAGCTCGCTTGTGGAGCCGAGCGCCGTCGCGGCGGGCAACTTGGCGCGTATCGAGGAACTCGCCCGACAGTATATGACCATCGTTCGCGCGACGCGCGACGCCATCGCCCGCGGCTGAAGTGCACCGAGGCGAACCGCGGCCGCTGGCTGACAACCGGGCGTGCCCAGCAAGCCTTGCATCAGCCCAGTGTCACCAGCCTACCCGTTCCTCCTCTCCATGCGGCCAGCGTCGATAACTTCTGTCTGGCAACTGCTCTAGGCCGATAGCCCGTCTGCCGATACTATCTGCCGCGCCATCCGGCATCGCCGTTGAATTTGCAGGCCTATCGAGGAGGATTTGCCGCGTGCATCTCGCTAATTTTCTGCCGTCGCGGCTGGCCGCGCGAGCTGGTTTCATCCGCCGCTGCCTGAAGGACCAATCGTTGGTCGAACAGGTGCTCGACAATCAGCCGTTCTACGCGCAGTGCACGGCCGAGCAGACCGACCTCAAGTCGCATTTCCATAACCGATTGAAGCTTCGCTCCCTGTCCCTCGACGAAGGGACGATGTTGTTCGACGTCGAGTTGAACCTGTTGAAGGAACTGGTCGAGCGATCGAATTCCTTGCCGGGACCGATCATCGAGATCGGCACGCTCTTCGGATACACCACGTCGCGTATCGCACTGTGGCGTTCGCCCCAGAAGAAGATCATCACCGTCGACAATTATTGCTGGAATCCGTGGCAGCTCACGCCCGACATGCACCATGCCATGACCTGCCGCTTCTTGCACTACCTCGAAGCGTCGGGCCAGGTCGAGGTCAAGCGGATGGACAAGGATGAATTCTTCAAGTCATACCGCGGCGAGGCCCCGGCCCTCGTCTTCCTCGATGCCGACCATTCCTACGAGGCCACCAAGGCCGACATCGAGTGGGCCCGCAACGTCGGGGCGAAGATCATCTCGGGTCACGACTACTTCGCGCACTGCCCCGGCGTCGGCCGCGCTGTGGAAGAAGCCGGCGGCGCCATTCGCCATGCCGGCGGAGTTTGGGCCTTGAAGAACGCCTACTGGCAATCGTCGGCCAAGGCGGCATAAGAATCGGAGCGTGGCCGAGGACGGGCATCGCCTAGTCGTCGGACGCTTGTGTACCGCCTTATCAAATAGTGTCTAAAGCGCAAAAGGCAGAAGAGTTTCCCCTTCTGCCTTTTGCTTTGCTTTCAGCGCTCTTAACCGTTGCCACCGTGGCGATGATGGCGGGCGCCATCCTCGGGCCGGTCGCCTTCTGGCGGATGGCTGCGATGTCGATCCCCCGCACCGGCACTACCATCGCGGTGGGACGGCGACCGATGGCGATCGCCCCCGCCCGCGTGCCCATGCCAAGCGCCCGTGTGGTGACCGTGCGCTGCGTGGTGTTCATAGCCTGCGTACTGGTGGTGGGCATGTCCGCGCCAACGCGCGTCGTGATGCTGCCCTGCGTGGTATTGTCGCTCGGCTTCGTGCCGTGACGGCCCGGCGTGATGTGCGGCCTGCTGTCCGTGATGCACCCGATGGCCATGGTGAACATCGTGGCCGTGGTACCGATGATGGCGGTGGTGCGCCTGGTGACCGTGATGTGCCTGATGCCCATGATGTACATGGTGGCCGTGATGTGCATGATGGCCGTGATGTGCATGATGGTGACCGCGCCCGTGCGACCAACTCGTGTGGCTGCGGTGATGGCGGCCGTGCTCGCGTGGGCTGCGGTGCGCCTGCGAATGAGCATGATGCCCGCCGTGACCAGGACGCGAGTGGGCGACGCGTGACCTGCTTGAGTGGCGCGTCGATGCGTGCGAGCCGCGATGGTGCGAAGATGGGGCGGATCGCTCTTCAGTTCGACTACGACCGTGGTCCGGTTGATCGTTCCGAGACGGAGACTCGTCGTCGGCCCAGGCCGTGCCGAGCGAGATCAGCACGGGACTAAAAGCCGCTGCTAGTCGAAATACCCAACGATTCTGCATATAAGATCATCCTCCTGCTCTGAGCGCCGCGAGGGCGCGGGCGTGCGACAAGCCCCTACGTCTGGCACACGGGGTGCTCTATTGGAACAGTGAAATCGGGCTGACAACGGGTTACAACGACCCGCAGCCCCGCGCCCTGAACTGCGCTCCACCGGCAGAGACAAATTGAGCTCCGGCAATCTCGGATACCCGACACCGCAGGAAAAGAAAGGGAGCCGGCCGGTTTATTCGTCCAGATCTTCCTCGTTGTCTTCCTCGCCGTCGTACTCCTCGTCGCCGTCGTCGTCCATTTCGTCATCGGACGCTTCCGACTCCACGTCGATCACGTCGTCATCTTCCGACCCGTCCGTGTCGACCTCGAAGAGCGTGTCATCGGCCTCCTCTTCGTCGCGCAGTGGCGTGACACGGTTGGTGCGGGTCGGTTTGCTCGTTTCGGCGGCGGCCTGACCCGACATCTGCTGCCATTGTTCGAGCGTAATGAGCACTTCGCGGGCCTGCGAACCGTTGTAGGCGCCCACGATGCCGTCTTCGGCCATGAAGTCGATCAAGCGGGCGCCGCGGCCGTAACCGATACCCAGGGACCGTTGCAGCAGCGATACGCTGCCGCGACCTTCGCGGACCACGACGTCGATGGCCGCCTCGTACAGATCGTCGCGGCTCTTGAAGCGGTTGGCGTCTCCTTCGCCGGGAGCGGACGTCTTCAACTGCACCAATTCCTTGACAAAATCGGGCTCCGTCGTGCCGACGAACTCGACGACCTTGTTGATCTCGTCGTCGCTCACGTACGTGCCCTGCCCGCGCAAGAGGGTGCTCGTGCCGGGCCAGAGGAAGAGCAGGTCGCCGTTGCCGAGGAGCTTGTCGGCCCCCATTTCGTCGAGCACCACACGGCTGTCTGTGCGGCTGGCCACCTGGAAGCAGATGCGCGCGGGCAAGTTCGATTTGATGAGGCCCGTGATCACGTCGACCGTCGGCTTTTGCGTGGCCAGGACGAGGTGGATACCGACGGCCCGGCTCTTCTGGGCGAGGCGAATGATGTGAGTCTCCACCTCCTTGGCCGCCGTCATCATCAAGTCGGCCATCTCGTCGGCCACGATCACGATGTACGGTAGGTGCGTAGGAATGTTCTCGCGCTCTTCGTCCGACTCGGGTTGCAAGCGGTCGAACAACTCCTCTTCGCCGAGCTGGTTGTAACCCGCGATGTGTCGCACGCCGGCACGGGCCAGCAGGGCGTAACGCTCCTCCATCTTCTCCACGGCCCAGGCCAGAATGGCTTCGGCCTTGCGCATGTCGGTGACCACGGGGTGCATCAGATGAGGCAGTGTCTTGTAGGGGCTGAGTTCGACCATCTTGGGATCGATCAGCAGCATGCGCACTTCGTCTGGCCGGCGCGCCATGAGCATCGACACGATCATCGTGTTGAGGCATACGCTCTTGCCCGTGCCGGTGCGACCGGCGATGAGCAGGTGCGGCAGCGACGTCAGGTCGGCCACCATCGGGTTGCCCGATACGTCCTTGCCCAGGAAGATCGGGATACGCATCTTGCCCGATTTGGCCTCCGATTCTTCGATCACTTCCCGCAGTCTCACGAGTTGGCGCTCGGCGTTCGGCACCTCGATGCCGACCGTATTCTTGCCGGGAATCGGTGCCACGATGCGCACGCTGGGCACGCGCAGGGCGATGGCCAGGTCGTCGGCCAGGCTGGTGATCTTCGAGAGCCGCAAGCCGGCTTCCAGCTCGACCTCGAACTGCGCGATGACCGGACCGGTCTCGATCTCCACGACGCGCACGTTCAGCCCAAAGTTCGTGAACGCCTGCTCCAGCAGCTTGGCCTTGCGGCGTACCTCTTTTTCCTGTTCCTCGAAGGCGAATGGCTCGCTCTCCAAGAGCAGGTCGATCGGCGGCAACTGGTAGTCGGGCGTTTCTTCGGCGCGGCTGGCCGCATCGAGCTCGCTCATCACCTGCTGGCGGTCGTCGCGCTTCTTGGGCGGACGCACTCGCACACCGCTGGTCGACTTCGGTTCGGCCAGTTGCACGCCGCCTGTCGCTGGCGAAAGTGGCTCCTCGTCACCCTCCTCCGGTTCCTTTTCTTCGTTCACGACCTCCGCCGGAGCCGCGACCGGTTTACGCGCGATCCGCACCTGCAACTCGGATTCGTCTTCGTCTTCATCCTCGAGGGCCGGCGCGGTCAGATCGGTGCGCCGCTTGCTGCGAGGTTGCTCACCTCTCGGGGCGAGGCTGCCGATGGCGCGGCCGACGCCGCGGGCCGGCAACGTGATCAGCCAGCCCGACAATCGCACCAGCAGGTAATCCGTCGCGAGCAACCAGCCGGCCACGGTCACACTGACCGCCAGCACATACGACCCCGCCGTGGCGACGTGGGCGGCCAGCAAGCCGCAAAACGTCGCCCCCAGGTATCCGCCGGCGCCGATTACCGGTCCGGGCGAGAGCTGCGGCACGGCCATCGTCACGAGTGTTGTCAGACCCGCGAGCGACAACAGCCAGCCGATGCCGCGCAGCCACGGATCGCCCAGCGGTCGATGTCCGAGCAAGGCCGCATCGAGCAGGGCCAGCGAAATAACCAGGTAGTACGCGCCCAGTCCGATCGATTGGAACAAGACCGATGCCACGAGAGCGCCGACCCAACCGCAGGCGTTTTGTACTTCCGTCTGGGGCGGATAGACGAGGTCGCTGGGTGGATCGGCCGCGTCGTAGGTGAAGAGCGCGATCGAGAGGAAGATGGTCAGCGCCAACAACGCGAGCGCCGCCAGGTCGAGTTTCGGATTACGCTGGTCAAGCATGGTTTGGTTCTGCGAGGAACGCCTGCCGCCAAACAGGGCGGCAACGAACCGGCTGGGCAGATCCATGCCCGACGCAACTTCCATTTGCCACTTTTCTTGATCGACACACGGCCGCCCGCGACCTCAATCAGAACCTCGGAAGCCCGCCGGCTTCGCCGAGACCGAACAGCGGACGAAAGCGGCAACGCCGGCGCAGGCGGCACCCGACGCCGCTGCCGCCACGGCGGACGCTCTGTCGGTGCCGATCGTGACGGTCGCAATGGTGGCCTTGACGGGCAGACGGGTTGCCAGGCGGCCAGGTTTTGTCCATCCTTCTTCGATCCCATCCAGGCCGTCGCCTCTTGACTTCGGACTCGAGAGTTTGGACTGTGGAGGCTTGTAACGACCGCCAATCGCCCCGGCCCGCCCTTCCCCTACCGTTTCGGAGCCCTCATGAAAACAAACCCCGTCAAACGTCTGTTACGCGAAGGCAAGCCGACCTTCGGCACCTGGCTGTCGCTCGGTGATCTCTATGCGACCCGCGTGCTGGCGCGGAGCGGCTTCGATTGGCTCACGCTCGATATCGAGCATTCGGCGATCGATTGGTCGCAGGCGGCCATGATCTTCGCGGCCATCGCCGACGCCGGCTGCGTGCCGCTGGCCCGCGTTCCCAAGGGAAACCACGATTACATCAAGCGCGTCCTGGATGGCGGGGCGTGGGGCATCGTCGTGCCGATGGTCGACACGATCGAGCAGGCCCAGATCGCCGTCCGCGCGGCCAAGTATCCGCCGGTGGGCAATCGCAGCCTGGGGGGCGGCATGCACGCCATGAACTTCGACACCTCGTCGGGCGAGTACTTCAAGCGGGCCAACGATGAGATCCTGGTCGTCTTGCAGACCGAGAGTCCCACCGGTGTGAAGAATGCCGAGGAGATCTACAGCTTGCCCGGCGTCGATGCCATCTTCGTCGGCCCGGTCGATCTGCGAGCCAACATGCGTTCGCCCGACGGCCGCGAAGCGACCGACGCCGAGATGGAAGAAATGCTGGCGCGCGTGGTAGCCACCGGCAAGAAGGTTGGCACACCGACCGGCATGCACACGATGGATACCAAGGCCGCGCTCGCCCGCGCCGAGCAGGGAATGCAGTTCATCGCCATCGGCAGCGAGTTGCGGTTCATGACCCAGCGGGCGCTGGAAGTCGTCCGAGCGGTACGACCCGAATTGGGCGACAAGGACCTGGCGCGCTATTGAGCGGGCGTAAAGGCAAGCGGTGGTCGCGATCGCGTGGCGGTGGGCTGCACCCGAACCGCACGCACTCTGGAGTCCGACTTAGAGCAACCGACAAAACCGGATCGAGCTCCACAAAAATCGGCGTTTCACGGCCGATTTTTCGCCCACGGCGCT
This sequence comes from Pirellulales bacterium, assembly GCA_035547915.1. Taxonomy (GTDB): domain Bacteria; phylum Planctomycetota; class Planctomycetia; order Pirellulales; family JAICIG01; genus DASSFG01. The sequence goes on from DASZTS010000015.1 coordinate 267,003, forward strand.
CCGGCTTCCCGGTTCTGTCAGCCGCTCTTATGGTCTCATACAGTGTTGTTGCCGTCTGTCTGCTACTTCCGACATTTGCTGAACCGGACGGAAGGCGGCCGCCCGCCGAAGTGGAGCACGTTGTCGAGAAACCGAAACGCGGCGAGCAACTGGGGACGAAATCATACAGCCCCAGCAACGCAGAATCGCCCTTCTTCAAGAAGTTAGATCAGGCCGAGGTGATCACCGGTGGCTTCGCAGGGCCGTACGACATTCATGACAAAGAAGGCAAGTATGTCGGTTGGTTTGGCATTGTGCGGGAGGTCAACGAAGATCCAGCCCAGCAGCAAACCATGTTGACCGTCGAGCATAAATACTTCGACGGCCTGACCGACGTGCACATCCAGGCAGTCTCGTTCAATGGCGACGGCGATTTCCGAGTTGTCGTGACCGGCGTTGGACACAAGATCGAGCCACTGTCGCTGGTAAAGGTTTACGGGACCGTAGCGAAGGCTGCCAAGAAGGACGAACTGCCGACGGTGGATGCTGCCTTCATCCGTGATTGACACTGGGGGACCTTCACCTTCCTGGTAGCGGCGGGCGACCAACACGGCAGTGAGAAATGGCGGAAGCTCAACAAGGTCGATCTGGACGACATCTACGATCCCTACCCAAACGACCAATACTACGAACAGCGGCTGGGGAAACGTCCCAAAAACGCGGCCCGCTAGACGCCACGCGGCCGTCACACTGCCGGCCGATGTGCCAATTCACGTAACACCTCGATCCCACGGTCGATCGTGTTGTCGCTCGCGGCGTACGAAATGCGCACATGCGTGTCGCGCCCGCTGAAGATGCCGCCGGGAATGATGAGCAGCTCGCGTTGAATCGCGGCCGCGACGAATTCCTGCCCGGTGCCCCAGGGCACTTTGGGAAAGGCATAAAAAGCGCCGCCGGGCATGACCATTTCGTACAAGTCGCCGATGCCGGCCAGCAGCCGGTCTCGCTTGACCTTGTAGTCTGCGATATGCGGCGACATGTCGACATCGAGCGCGGTCGCGCCGGCCCATTGGGCCGGTTGGGGCGCGCAGACGAACGTATATTGCTGTAACTTGAGCATGGCGTCGACCACCATCCGCGGGCCGTGGACGAATCCCAACCGCCAGCCGGTGACGCCGTAGGTCTTGCTAAACCCGTCGACGACGATCGTTTCCTCGTTGAAGCGCGCCGGCGAGATGAACGGCTCGTAGCAGAAGCTGCGGTAGATCTCGTCGCTCACCAAGGCGATGCCGCGCTCGGCCGCCAACGCGGCCAGCTCGCGGATCTCGCTCTCGCTGGCCACGACACCGGTTGGGTTGCTCGGGCTGTTGAAGAGGATGAGTTTTGTGCGCGGTGTGAGCACCGCTCGCAGCCGGTCGAAGTCGATGCGGAAGTCGGGATAGGTGTCGAGCTTGATGCACACCCCACCGGCCAGTTCGACCAACGCCGGATAGCTGACGAAGTACGGATCGAAGACGATGACTTCGTCGCCCGGATTGACCACGGCGAGCAGGGCCAACACCAAGCCGCCGCTGGTGCCGCTGGTGACGAAGACCTGCCGATCGGCGTGGCGGAATTCGGCCGCCACGCGGGCTTGCAGTTTATCTCGCAGCACGGGCATGCCCTGGCTCAGGGCGTAACCGTTCTTGTTCGCCTCGATCGCCCCGATCGCCGCCCGCTTGATCTCGGCCGGCACCTCGAAGTCGGGCTGGCCGATCGACAGATTGATCGGGTTGCGCATCTGGCTCGCCATGTCGAACACCTTGCGGATGCCCGAGCTGTCGAAGTGCGCCATGCGGTCGGCGATTTGCATGTCATTAGTGTAGAAGGGAAATGGTTTGGTTCCAGTCTAAACGCAGACGAAGAGAGACATTGTCCACCCGGCCTGGTCGATCCCACGCGCCCGCCGTACGAGCATGGTAAAATGGACCGCGAAGAGAAGCGCCACGAGAGTTCCCTCCCATACCTCCAGCATGTCGTTGATTACCCTGACCACCGACTTCGGCATCGGAAGTCCCTACGTGGCGACCATGAAAGGGGTGATCTGGTCGATCCATCCGGAGGCACGGGTGGTCGACATCACGCACGCGATCCCGCCGCAGAATATTCGCGCTGGTGCTCTCGCGCTCGAGGATACGACGCCCTGGTTTCCGCCGGGCTCGATCCACGTTGCCGTTGTCGATCCGGGGGTGGGAAGCGAGCGCCGGATCGTGTACGCCGAGATCGAAGGGCGACATTATGTCGCCCCTGATAATGGCCTGTTGAGCCGCTTGGCCGCCCGACACGAGCCAAGTAGAATAGTCGCCGTCGAGGCACCGGAGTTCTGGTTGCCGCGAATATCGGCCACGTTCCATGGTCGCGATATCATGGCACCGGTGGCCGCGCGACTGAGTCGGGGGCTCGCCGCCGAGCGCTTAGGAACACCCCTCGACAAGCTGATATCCATTACCTGGCCGGAGGTTGTTATTTTGCCCCGTTCGCTTCGTGGCTCGGTCGAGTCGATCGACTCCTTCGGCAACCTGATCACCGACATCACCGAGGCCATGCTGGCCGACGTGCCCCGCGATGAGAGCGTGCGCATCATCTGCGACGAGCACGAAACCTTGGGAATCTTTCGTACCTATGCCGACCAGCCGCCGGCAACCTTGTTAGCGATCATCGGTTCCAGCGGTCGCCTGGAGCTGGCGATCGTCGAGGAGAACGCCGCCGCCATGCTCGGCATCCGCGCCGGCGCCCCGGTCGAGGTGACCTGGTAGCTTTCACACCCGGTGGCCCGAACGCCGCCGAGTGGCGCGCCTTTGAGTTTTACGAGGTGCATCATTGACCGGCGAGTACCCTTGCCGCGACCCGGAAGCCGTGCGAGTCACGTGGTCGAAGGATGCGGTGATGAGGTGACGCACCGACCCGGAAGGCGCGCGAGTAGCGGCCGCCGTCGGCCACCCGTTTGCCTTCTCCCGTCAGGCAACCTTGGATATGCTGTAACAAGAGGTCGCGGAGTATGCGATCCTTGCGCGGCGTTATGCCCGGATCGTTTCTTGCCGGCCTCTGATGGGGAGTAGCTTGCACACCCTCCGACGGACCAGGCTATGAGAAGTTCGTTGTTTGTGGCCGCCCTTGCGCCCTTTCTCTGTCTGTTGGCGGATGCTCCGTACGGAGCCTCGAGGACGTGGTCCGCCGATGTGGCCAACGTCGATGCAGATGAGCCGACGACCGACTCGAATCGGGCCACGGCTCGCGCCAAGATGATCGAGGGCCTGATCGCGCAGCTCGGCGGCGACGATTTCTTTGCCCGCGAGCGGGCACAGCAGGAACTGGCTGCGATCGGCATCGAATCGTTCGACGCCTTGAGCGAGGCCGCCGAGAACAACGACGACGTGGAAGTCCAACTGCGTGCCCGCTACCTGGTGCGCATGATGCGGTTGGCCTCGGTGCTGGAAAGCGATCCGCCCGAGATCAAGAACCTGCTGGGCGACTATGAGAGCCGCGGCGAGGCAGACCGCATCGAGCGGATCAAGCAGGTGGCTACCCTGAGCGACGACAAAGGGCTATCGGTGCTCTGCCGACTGGTGCGGTTCGAGCGTTCGCCGATCTTGTCGAAAGAGGCCGCGGCCGCCATCCTCGTGCAAAAATGGCCAGCCGACAAAGTGGCTGCCGAACGCCGCGCCGAGATGATCCGTCGCGGTATCGGGCAGAGCGCGCGTCCCGCCGCCGCCTGGTTGGTGTGCTATCTCGACGGCTGGCGAGATCCCGCCGCGGCCGTCGGGCAATGGCAAAGGCTGGTGGCCGCCGAAGAACGCCGCGCGATCGAGGCGCCACACCAGACCCGCCCCGACATCCTATCCGCGATGTGGCGCGTGCACGCCGTCCTTTTGCGCAGAGCGGGGCGCGAGCTGGAAGCCGAGCGGGTCCTTTCGCGGCTGATCGATCGCGAGGAGATGTCCATCGCGGCAGACACGCTCGAGGAGCTGCTTCGCTGGTTGGTGAGCGAGCGCGCGTTCGGTGCGGTCGATCGCCTCATCGAGAGATTTTCCCAACGGTTCGCGGACGACCCGATCTTGCTCTACTCGCTGGCCGACGCGCGGAAGGCGCAGGACCGAGACGATCTGGCGCGGCAGGCGGTCGCCGAGGCGTTGGCGATCGACGTGGAGGGGGATGCCGAGAAAGCGTCGCAGCAACATTGGCGCGTGGCGAGTGAATTGATGCGGCGGCATCATTGGCGCTGGGCCGAAGGCGAATTCCGCCGCGTCGCCGAATTGGCGCCGCGCAACAATCGCTTTTCGATCGACGCCCGCGTCCGGCTCGGAGAAGCACTGCACGATCGCGGTGCCGACGGCGAGGCCGCGACCGTGCTCGAAGAGGTCGTGGTCGATATGGATAAGAACCATCAAGACAACAACGAGGAAGAGAACACGGGCCGCACCATCGCGGGAACTCGCGCCCGCATGCACTTTTTCTTCGCCTGTAGTCTGACAAAGCCCGATCAACAGAACGAGCGCATTCAACGCCTGCTCGACGCGGTGCAAGAGGACCGTACCGATGCCGATGCCCTGATCGCCCTGTATCGCATCGAAGGGCTCGATCCGCCCTTGGTGGAGCAGAATCGCAAGCGCATCGGCGAGGCGGCTGAAATCTTCCGCCAACAGATCCAACAGCAGCCTGACGATCCGACGCCATATAACCAGTTCGCCTGGTTGGTTGCCAACACCGAAGGCGACTATAAGGAGGCGCTGCAATACAGCGAGAAATCGCTGGAGCTGGTGCGCACGAATCCGCGCTTCGCCGGCAGCGAGGCCAGTTTTCTCGATACGCTCGGCCGTTGCTACTACGCGGTGGGCGACCTCGAGAACGCCGTCAAGACACAGGCGAAAGCGGTCGAAATCGATCCGGAATCGGGGCTGATGTCGAGTCAACTCGAGATCTTCCGCCAGGCATTGGAGAAGTCGAAGAAGCCGTGATGAAGCGCGTCTGTGCGGGGGAATTGGAATTTGGCGTGGTCGATCAAGGGGCCGGGCGTCCGCTCGTGTTCGTACACGGATTTCCGCTGAGCCACGCCATGTGGAACGCGCAGATCCCCGTCTTCTCGGGCGAACATCGCGTGATCGCTCCCGACCTGCGCGGCTTCGGCTCCAGTGTCGACACCGAAGGCACGGTGACGATGGAGGATTTCGCCGACGACCTCGCCCTGATCCTCGATCGGCTCGAAGTGGGCGAACCGGTGGTTCTGTGTGGGCTGTCAATGGGCGGCTACATCGCTTGGCAGTTCGTCCGCAAATATCGGTCGCGCTTGTGCGGGCTCGTGCTGTGCGACACGCGCGCCTCGGCCGACGTTCCCGAAGTGGTCGAGAATCGGCTGAAGGTCGCCAAACTGGTCATCGAGAACGGCACACAGCCTGTTGCCGAGCTGATGCTGCCCAAGGCGTTCGGACCGAAGACGTTCGCCGAGCGGCCCCAAGTCGTCGAGAGTGTGCGGTCGATGATGATCGCGTCGGATCCGACGGGCGTGGCCGCGGCCTCGCGCGGCATGGCCACGCGGCCCGATATGACGTCGCTGTTGCCTTCGATCGATCTACCCACACTCGTTGTCGTGGGTGCCGATGACGTGCTCACGCCAGCGGATGAGATGCGCCGCATGGCGGCTGCCATTCCCCGGGCACAGTTCAAGCTGATACCCGAAGCCGGCCACTTGGCGCCGCTGGAGAATCCGTCGGTGTTCAACGCCACACTGGCGAGCTTCTTGGACGAGATCAAGTAGGGCGCTACGATGGGCGATTCAACGTGAGCCCTCTGCATGTCTAAGCGCGATCGGCTACGAGTGGGCAACGGCGCCGGGTTCCTGGGCGATCATCTGGACGCACCACGGCGGCTCGTCGAATCGGCCGAGCTCGATTACCTGACGCTCGAATACCTCGCCGAGCTGACCCTGTCGATCCTCGCGCGGCTGCGCGAGAAAGACCCACGGGCCGGCTACGCCGCAGACTTTTTGACCGTGTTGGGCAGCTTATTGCCGGCGCTTAAAGTTCAAACGGGACTCAAGATTGTGACCAATGCCGGCGGTATGAACCCGCGGGCCTGTGCCCGGGCCGCCGGCGCGACGCTGACGACAGCCGGTCTGTCTGAGGCAACCATCGGCGTGGTGACCGGCGACGACGTGCTGCCTCGGCTGGACGAGTTGCAGCGTGCCGGCTGTGAGCTGGCGAATCTCGACACCGGACGACCTCTGACGGACCTGAAAGGGGACGTGGTCAGCGCCAACGTCTATCTCGGCGCCCAACCGATCGCGGCGGCACTGGCCGAGGGCGCCAGGGTGGTCGTCACCGGACGGGTCGCCGATGCTTCGTTGACGGTCGGCCCCGCCGTTCATGAGTTTGGCTGGGCGTGGAACGATTGGGAGCGATTGGCGGGCGCCAGCGTCGCCGGGCACTTGATCGAGTGCGGCAGCCAGGCGACCGGCGGATTCTATACCCATTGGCCCGAGCTTGAACTGGCCGACGTGGGTTACCCCATTGCGGAGCTAGCCGACGATGCAACCTGCACAATTACCAAACCGGTCGGCTCGGGGGGCCGAGTGAGCCGCGAAACCGTCACCGAACAACTTGTGTACGAGATCGGCGACCCGGCTCACTATCTAACACCCGACGTCGACGTCGATTTTACGACGGTCGACGTGGTTGAAATGGGTAATGACCGCGTGATCGTGCGCGGCGCGACCGGCCGTCCCGCACCGGAACAGTACAAGGTTTCATTGGCCTATCGCGCCGGGTATTTCGCCAGCGGCCAGATGCTGTGCTGCGGGCGCGACGCGGTCGGGAAGGCCAAAACGTGTGCGCAGATCATGCTAGGCCGGCTGCGAGCCGCCGGCTACGAGCCGGACGGATGGCACGTCGAATGTCTGGGAGCGGGCGACGCCACGCCGGGTCCGCGGGCGCTGCCCACCGACCTCTACGAAGTCATGTTGCGGGTGACGGTCCGCGATCGGCGTCGCGAAGCGGTTGAACGGTTTTCGCGCGAGCTCGCGCCGCTGACCACGAGCGGGCCGGCCGGGTTGGCAGGTTATGCCGCCGGTCGTCCGCAGGTTCGCCCGCTCTTCGCGTACTGGCCGACTCTCGTACCGCGCGAGCTCGTCCCGGCTCGCCACGAGACACGCACGGCCGCTGAGTGGATGAAAGACGACGCATGAACGCGGAGTTCGACCCGTTGCTGCGTGATCGGGTCGAACAGGTGTTTCGTGGCCTGCTGTGGCGAATCGGGGCTCGGCCGCTCGCCGGCGCGGTCGACGCCTTGGTCGACGAAGTCATTGCGGCGAGCGCGGAGCAGTCGATCGACCTGGCCTTTGGCGAGGCTTATCGTCGCACCAGGGAGCAGGTTTTGGAGCGACTCTCCAGCAAGGCGGGGCAGCATAAGAGGCTGTTGGAGATCACGATCGCACCGGTGCCGCCAAGAGCGGGTCCCGATTTTCAGAACGACGCGGGCTTGGGCGGCCTGGCTCGTTGGCTGCGCGCCGCCGGTTACGATGCGGCCTTCTGGCCCGGCATCGACGACGATGACCTGCTCCGCAAGATGACCGCCAGCGGCGCGATCCTGCTGACCAGCGATCGTCGGCTGATGGAACGAGGAGTGATCACCTCGGGCGCCATCGCCGCGCTGCTCGTGCCCGTCAGCCTGGGGAAACGCGAGCAGTTCGCTTATGTCCGTGCGGCGTTGGAACTGCCACTCAAGGCGGCACGCTGCATGGCCTGCGGCGGCGGATTGTCGCCGGTCGATAAAGCGTCGGTGCGCGATCGCATTCCTCCGCGCACCTATCCCTGGCTCGACGACTACTATCTTTGCCAGCGCTGCCACAAGCTCTTCTGGGAAGGGACGCACTGGCAGCGAATCAAAGAGACCCTCAAGACCACTTGATGCGATTCCCGCGGGGCATCCGAGCGGCCCTATTCGATCGCTCCGCCTTCGGGCGCATGCGCCGCCGAGACCACTTCGAAGATATACCCGTTCGGATCTTCGAAGAAGAATCGTTCGAACGGGGTCGGCCGCAGAGGCGCGATGATCTTGGCCCCCTGTTCACTCAATCGCGATTTGAGCGCGGGGAACTCGCGTTCATCGACTGTGACGGCCACATGCCGGCCATATTCCCGTTCGAACGGTGACGGCTGGAAGTCGCGCACCTCGATGAGGTGCAACTCCTGGCCGCGGGCAATCTCCAGCCAGGCCGCCGGCTGGCCGATGTTGTTGGGACGTTCGATGGGGCGCCAACCAAGCGTAGCCGCAAAGAATGCGCGCGACCGCGCCACGTCGCACGTGGCCAGCGTGATATGGGCGATCGCCATTACCGTCACTCCTCCTTCGTCATCCCTGGCCAGTCGCCGCCGAGGGCCATTTCGATGGGCCACGCTCAGACGGGGCCGGTAATCTTGACGATCACTTTAACAATCAACAATCCCTTTCACAATTTAACGACCGGCACCCGCGCCAATTGTCGTGATTTTGCGGGCGAAACGGCGTTTGCCGGCCGCCGGCGGCCAGGCACGATTACCTGGACAATCGTTCCGAAAAAAGCTAGACTATTCTGTTTGTAGCGGAACGGAAACAATTCATCGAATGACCAGCGCCTGCACGGGATCCTCGTCCGACGAGCGGGCCTCGGGGTCTACGGCTGAACGGCTTTGGCAGCCGACGCCGGAGCAAATCGCTCGCTCGAATCTAATCGCGTTCATGAGCTTCCTGGCCGATCGCGGCCAGCCTGCCATGTGCGACTTCGGTGCTCTCTATCAATGGTCGGTCGAGCAACCGCAAGCGTTCTGGGCGGCCGTGTGGGACTTCTGCGGCGTCGTGTCGAGCCGCCGCTACGATTGCGTCGTCGAACACTTCGAGTGCATGCCCGGGGCGCGTTGGTTTCCCGGTGCGCGGCTAAATTATGCGGAGAACTTGCTCCGCTTCCGCGACGATCGTGTGGCGATCGTGTCGGTCAGCGATCGTGGGCACCGTTCCGAAATGACCTACGCCCAACTCGCGCTCGCGGTCGGCCGTGCGGCGCGGGCGATGAAGGAGTTGGGGGTCGGTCCGGGCGATCGCGTCGCGGGCTATCTGCCCAACATTCCCCAAGCGGTCATTTCGATGCTTGCGGCCGCCAGCCTGGGCGCGGTCTGGTCGTGTTGTTCGCCCGATTTCGGCGCGCAGGGTGTTTTGGATCGCTTCGGCCAGATCGAACCCAAATTACTCATCGCGGTCGATGGCCATATCGAAGTCGGACGCCAGGTCGACTTGCTTCCGCGTGTGCGCGAGATCTGCGAGCGCATCGGGTCGATCGAGCAGGTCGTCATCGTGCCCGATCTCGATCCGCCGCATGTCAATCTCGATGCCTTGGCCGGCGCCGTGGCTTGGGACGACTTTCTGGCCGGCGCGGCCGCGGGCCCACCGACTTTCGAACAACTCCCCGCGGATCACCCGCTGTACATACTCTATTCGTCGGGGACGACCGGGCCGCCCAAATGCATCGTCCATACGGGCGGCGGCATTCTCCTCAAGCATCTCTCCGAACATGTGCTGCACGGCGGCCTGACCCGCGACGACCGGCTGTTCTACTTCACGTCGACCGGCTGGATGATGTGGAACTGGCTCGTCAGTGGCCTGGCCGTCGGTTGCACCGTGGTACTCTACGACGGGGCTCCCCTGTCGCCCAAGGTCGACGTGCTCTTCGACCTGGCCGAGAGTGAAAAGCTCACCATCTTCGGCACCAGCCCCAAGTACCTCTCGACGATCGAGAAGGTGCGATTGGAGCCGGCCAAGACGCACGATCTCTCGTCGCTCAAGGCGATTCTCTCGACGGGGGCGCCGTTGCACAACGAGAACTTCGACTACGTCTACCGAGCCATCAAACCCGACGTGCGACTGTCGAGCATCTCGGGCGGCACAGAACTGTGTGGCTTCTTCGCCAGCGACAACCCTATCGGTCCCGTCTATCGCGGCGAGTTACAGTGCCGGACGCTGGGAACGAAGGTGCAGGTGTTCGACGACGCCGGCCAACCGACTGTCGGCCAAAAGGGCGAACTCGTCTGCGCGGCCCCGTTCCCGTCGATGCCGCTCGGGTTTTGGAACGATCCCGAGGCCTACCACCGGACCTACTTCGAGCAGTTCCCCGGCGTCTGGCGGCATGGCGACCTGGCCGAGTTGAACGAGCGCGGCGGAATGGTCATCTATGGCCGCTCCGATGCGACTTTGAATCCTGGCGGAGTGCGCATCGGCACCGCCGAGATCTATCGGCCGGTCGAAAAGGTGCCCGAAGTCTTGGAGAGCATTGTCGTCGGTCAGCAGTGGGAGGGCGACATGCGTGTCGTGCTCTTCGTCAAGCTCCGCGAAGGCCTGGTGCTCGACAATGATCTGCGCCGTCGGATCCGCGACGAGATTCGTCATAGCACCACCGCACGGCACGTGCCGGCCAAGGTGTTGCAGGTGGCCGACATTCCGCGCACCCGCAGCGGCAAGCTCGTGGAATTGGCCGTGCGCGACATCATTCACGGCCGACCCGTGCGCAACGCCGACGCGATTCTCAATCCCGAGGCATTGGCCCTCTTCAAAAACCGCCCCGAATTGGCAAACTAGATAGTGTGCCCGGGGGCCGTCCGAAGTGATCGACGAACTTAGGGAGGGGATGCGATGTCGGATTACCAACGACGAGAATTCTTGACGGCGGCCACAGGATTCGCCGCTGCTGCGGCGGCGCTGGCAGCCAACGAGCAAGCGCAGGCCGGCGACACGAGCTTTCAGAACAACGTACCCGACTCGCTGCTGGCGCAGGAGGAGTTGCCGACCTTCAAATTCGCCTTGGAGAAATCGAAGGGGCGCGTGATCGGCGGCAGCTACGGCAAGGAAGCCACCGTCAAGCAACTCCCCGTTTCCAAGGGCATGGCCGGCGTATCGATGAAGCTGGAACCGGGTGCCATGCGTGAACTGCACTGGCATGCCACGGCCGCGGAGTGGGCGTTTGTCATCGACGGGCGCGTGCGCACGACCGTGATCGATCCGCAAGGCAATTCGGAGACGAACGACTTCGAGCCGGGCGATATCTGGTATTTTCCCCGCGGCCACGGGCACATGCTCGAATGTTTGGGCGACGAGCCGACGCACTTCATCCTCATCTTCGACAACGGCTACTTTTCGGAATTCGGCACCTTCAGCATCTCGGACTGGCTCGGCTTGGTTCCGAAGGAATTGCTGGCGAAGAATTTCGGTCTGCCCGAGTCGGCCTTCGACGGCTTTCCCACGGAAGAGGTCTATTTTGCGCGCGGCAAGCAGCCGCCGGAAAAGATCGCCGCCCCGTTGGCAGGCGTGAAATCACCGCCACAGACGCACAAGTATTCGCTTCTCGCCCAGCAGCCCCACCGTGTTTACAAGGGAGGCCGCGAGTGGCGTGTCGATTCCTCGAGCTTCGAGATCTCGAAGACGATCACCGGCGTCATTCTCGACCTCGACCCGGGCGCGCTGCGCGAGCTTCACTGGCATCCGACGGCCGACGAATGGCAGTACGTCATCCAGGGCGAGATTCGCGTCACGCTGTTCGGAGCGAAGGGACGATACCGCACGGAAACGCTCGAACAGGGCGATGTCGGGTATATACCGCAAGGCTACGGGCATTCGATCGAGAACGTTGGCAAGAAACAATGCCGCGTGCTCATCGGTTTCAACACGGGCGTGTACCAGGCGATCGACCTGTCGCAATGGATCGCCGGCAATCCGCTCGACGTGCTGGCCACGAACTTCGGTAAGCAGGCCGATCTGTTCGAGAAATTCCCCCGTCGCGACGTGTTCATCGCGGACGAAAAGCCAGGCTGAGCCGATGCTCGAGACGCGACTCTCCCTGCTCGATCGTGTCCGCGATCCGGCCGATGCGGCGGCCTGGAGCGAGTTTGTGGAGTTCTACCGGCCGTTGCTGTTGGCCTACGTCCGCAAGCGAGGAGTGGGCGAGCACGACGCATTGGATGTCGTGCAAGACGCGTTTGCTCGGCTTGTGCCGGCGCTGGCCCGTTTCCACCTCGACCACGAGCGAGGCAGGTTTCGCACCTGGCTGTGGCAGGTCGCTCATGCCGCCCTGGTCGACTGGCATCGCCGCCGCGCGACTCGGCAGCGGGCGGAGCAAGAATGGGTCGATCAGCACGAGCCGGAACCGGCTGACCGGGCGGACGGGGATTGGGACGCACTTTACCGGCAGCGTATCCTTGAAGTAGCCCTCAAACGGGTGCGCGAGTCGTCGTCGCCCGCCTCGTGGGCCTGCTTCGAGGGACGGGTGCTGGCCGACCGGCCGGCGGCCGAGATCGCCGCCGAATGGTCGGTCTCCGTCAACGCCGTCTATATCCATGCTTCGCGACTGCTTGCGCGGCTCCGCGAGGAGTGCGCCGAGTTCGCCGAAACATTGTACCAGTCATGAACGACGACGCCTGCCCCTCCGACGACGAATTGCTGGCGGCGGCGACGGACGAGGCGGCCGCCGGTCACGTTCCCCGGCACGCGGCCACGTGTCCCGCGTGCCGGGAACGGCTCGAGGAACTGCGGCGAGAGGTCGGAGCCCTACGGTCGTTCAGCGGCGTGTCGTTGCCGTCCCACGAGGCGATGATGACGCGGGCCGCGGCCGGACCCGCCATGGCAGATCGTCCGCAACTGGCCTGTATCGGACGTTACGTGGTCGTCGGTGAAATCGCCTCGGGAGGCCAAGCCGACGTCTATCGCGTGATCGACCCCGATCTGGCGCGGCCGCTCGTATTGAAGCTCTCCCGCTCCCCGTCGGGCGCCGACGAGGCCCATCGCAAGGCGGCCGTCGCCGAAGGGAAGTTGTTGGCCACGCTCGATCATCCCGGCCTGCTGCGCGTGTTCGATGCGGGCGAATTCGAGCAACGCCCGTACCTGGTGCTGGAGTATGTCCCTGGGCAGAATCTGGAGCAGCGCTTTGCGCGTGAGCGACCAACGCACGCCGAGGCAGCTCGCCTCATCTGCGAGGCGGCACAGGCGCTCTCCTATGCGCACAGCCAAGGGGTGGTGCATGGAGACATCACACCGCGCAACATGATGGTGGACGCGGCAGGGCATACGCGACTCATCGATTTCGGTCTGGCCCGATTGGAACACATCTGGCAAGACGGTTCGTTCTCTCCCGGCGGCACACCCGAGTTCCTGCCGCCCGAGTTGGTATCGCCCGATAGCTTGCGCCGCGACGGTACGGCGAGCGACGTATTTGGTCTCGGCGCCACATTCTATTGGCTCGTCACCGGCCGCGGCCCGTTTGCCGCACCGACGGTGGTCGAGTCGTTGGAGCTTGCCCGACGAGGGGAAATCGATTTCCAACCACTGCGGGCGGCGCGCCTGCCCGGTCGGCTGATGCGATGGTGCATGGAGACGCTGACGACCGATCCCGCTCGCCGTCCGACCGCTGCTCAGTCTGTTAAGCAGTTGCGGCCCGTCGCGCCGATGGCGGCCATGCGCAGCAAGGCGGTCGTGATCGTCGTGCTGCTTGCCGCGCTCGTCCTGCTCGAAACGGTTCAATGGCTGTCGAACACCTCGACTTCGTCCACAGGGGGCCTGAACCGATCGGTCGTCCTCTCGGTGCCCGATGTGATGGTCATCCGCAACGACGAAGTCGTCAACCTCTCCAACGTATTGCCGCTGCGTACCGGCGACCACATCACGATCAGGTTCGTGGTCTCGCCTGGTGAGGAAGTGACCGTCGTCTGGCTCGATGCGGCTGGCAAGGCACGTCGCCTGAGTACGGCGCGCACGCTGGCGGACGAAGTCGATCGGATCCGTTACCCCGAATCGGACCGTCCCATAACCGTGACGGAACCGGAGGGGACCGACGTCATCTTTGTCTGCCGCGGTGCACCGATTCCCGAGGAGCGGCTGCTAGCGTGTTTCCCGTCTCAGCCGCCGCCCCCGCTCCCCGACCAGGTCCTACTGCAAATGCAACGAATGGGAGTCGAGCCGATGGGGCCGCTAGCCCCGCGGAGCGCCGAGGCAGCGGCGGTTGCCGAGGCCGAGACCTTCCTCAAAGCCATCGATGCCCGTCTGCGCGGCCACTTCGAGGGCGTGCGGGCCGTCGCCTTTCCTCACCGGCCTCGAAAACCGGCAGATTGAGCCCGGCCGAGTTCTCTCCCGCCGGTGAGCCAGCTCTATTTGCATCCTAACCGCCTTCTGCATAGGCGTTTAGGTCCTCTAGGCAAGCTCGTGCGTCGCCGATTGCTGAGATTTCTGAAAGGTCGTCCGGCGGCGGCCGTATCACCTTATGAGATCGGCAAGCGATAGCCCGATCAACAAACTTTTTAGTTCGTTTTCTAGGAGTCAGAACCATGTCGACCGTTACCCACCTGGAACAATTCCGTCTGCAGCAGCAGGTCCGTCCGGTTTCGCGCGGTGATTCGAAGGCCGCGCTGCGGGCTCTATGGGGCGACGCAGTGGCGACGGTGGCGATCGTGGCACTGGCCTCGACGCTCGTGTTCGAGGTGCTGCGCGTCCTGCTCCGCTGAGCGGATGGATGAATCGATGAAGACTTACCTGCCGTTCAGTTTACTCGCCGCCTTGCTGCTGTTTCTGGCGGCGCTCGATTACGCGGGCTTCTCGGGCTCGCCGATCGACGTGCCTGATCGCGGCACTGACGCGGTGCCTACAGACCACCGCCCGCTTTGAGCTTTTCGGCGACCATCTTCGATAAACGGTCGGCACCGTTTTTCGTCAGGTGGGCCTCGTCGGTGAACAGCCGATCGGGAATGGCCTTCTCGAAGTCGATCACCGTGGGCGGCGCGTCGGGGAAGGCGGTTCGCAAGACCTCATACAGGCAGGGCTTGGCATTCGGCGGGAGGATTTTTCGCGTGGTTGATCGTAACGGCATGATGAAGATCACTACCTTTGCGCCAAGTTCGCGATAGGCGCTGATCATGCGCACGATACAACGCGCCTGGGCTCCGTTCGGGTCGTAGTTCTCGGGCTCAAAATGCCCGCGCTTGTGCCAGAAGTCCATCTGGAGCTGGGCAAACTGGTTTTCCGCGTCGTCCATGTTCCACAGCCACAACGGATCTTCGTCCCACGGTTCGGCGGCCGGGGTGGCCAGCCGTTCGGCAGTAACTCCGGCCATATAGAAGACGAACAGTCGTGCCGTGTAAATGTGCGAACGCAGGAAGTGGCCCATGATGCCACGGTGTTTGACGGCCCAGTGCGAATGCAGCCAGCCCAAGCCGCCGAGGCTCGCAAAGTGCGACTCCAACGCGCGACGGCGACGGCCGACGACCCGGAGCGGTCCCGCGGTCGGTTCATCCCCCAGATAACGCTCGCCGACGAGCATTTGGGGATGCACGCCGAGTGCAACCACCGTCGGTTTCAAGCCACAGAAGAACACCGGGTGCATCACATTCTCGATGTTCTCGAAGCTCAAACCGGCGCCCGAGAGCACGATCCAACGGTCGGCGGCGGTGGCTTCGGCATCCAAGAATCGTCGTTGGATGCCGGCTGCGGTGGTCGAGACCCCGATGAACACGCCCAGCCGCGTATCCGGCGGCAACTGGCCCCGCTGGTACAAACGGTCGACGGCCGCCACGCGGCCCCACATTCTTTCATATAGAGCCCAACCGAGCGGGCGCTGGCTGGGATGGACCGCCGCCGCGTCGGCCCCGAGCGTACGGTCGAGGACGTAGTGCGACACGCCAAAGATCCAAGCAGCGCAGAACGCCACCACGATCAATCCGGATAAGCGACGTACGTCGATCACCTTCGTCGTCAGCAGCCTAAAGACGTTCATGAACCGGCGCTAGCCCACCAAACGGGCCACGGAAGTGTTGAGTGTCGGAGGATGCGTTTTTATTGTAGGCACCAAACTTCACTATAACTCGATTCGAGCGGCAGTCGTTAGAACCCCTGGTAGAAGAACTGCGCGCCGCTTTCGCCAAGCCAATACACGAGCAAGAGCTGAACGACCACCCATACCAGCCGCAGGGCAAACTGCCAGGCGGGGACGCGAAGCTCGTTCGGTGTGGAATCTGTGGAGGTATTCATACGCGGTCCACGGCTTAGTCTCGCGGCCAGGTGGCTACTAGTAGCGTCGCCGCGGCGAAGGCCTGCGTCAACGCGATGGCTGCCAGTCGAATCCCCCGATGCTCTCGGTAGCGATTAAGCGCCTCGCGGCTAAGCCGTTTTTGCAGCCAGGCACGATAGCAATTGACCGTTACCAGCCCGGCGGCGTGTAGGGCCCCCCAGAGCAACCAGCGCACATTCAACTCGTGCCACAAGCCGCACAGCAGAAACGAAACCGAAAACGCCACGGCGGAACACCACAACGCACGTTGCGGGCCCGTGCGACGGAGCAGGTTGAGTTGCACGGGTATGAACACGTTGCGAAAGATGAACCGCGACAGGGACATGTGCCAACGGTCCCAGAAGTCGATCAGGTTCCGCGCCACGTAGGGGCGATTGAAATTCTCGGGCGTGGCGATTCCCATCAGGCGGCCGGCTCCGACGGTGATGTCGCTGTAGGCGCTGAAATCGAGATAGACCCACAGGTAGAACAGCATCGTTTCCAGAGCCATGTACGGCAGCGGCGCACGAAAGCCGGTGAGAAACATCCGGTCGACCACGGTCGCCAGGACATACTTCTTGAACAGCCCGTGAGCGATCCGCTCGACGCCGCCGAGCGCGCCCGAGGCGGTTATGGGCGGCGACACGGCAGGTTGTGCCACAAAGTCGGAATAGGCTTGGATCGGCCCGGCCGCCAGCATGTGAAAGGGAAGCAAGTAATTGATCGTCGAGGGCAAGTCGGGCGCGGGATGTCGCCCTTCGTACGTCGTACGCAGCACTTCGACCAATCGCAGCGCGACGTAGGAGAATCCGATTGCCATCAGAAGCGATTTGAGCGGCTGCACGTGATTGCTCGACAATCCCACCGCATCGAGCAGCTCCGTGGCGCCTTCCGAACTGTAAAGATCGGCGGCCGGCACCTTGTGGATCGCGAACAGGCCCAGGAGGACTAAACCACCCGCGATAACGGGCAACGGCCCCAACCGGCGCCATTGAATCGTTTGCAGCACCGCCCAGACCACCCCTACGGCTGCACACACGAGCACGAGGTCGCAACCGGCTACCAACCGAACGGCATCGCCGAATTGGTAGCGCTCGAGCAATTCCGACATGCGCAGGCGATCGGGCATGCCCAAGAGCAGCCCCAGAAACGCCACGTTGATCGCGGCCCAGGCCCATTTTCGCAACAGAGGCGAAACGATGGGTACCAGCACCAACACGGCGACAGCCAGGACGCACCAGAAGTCCGGCTTGTAGAGGTCGAGTGGCGATCGGTCCATCAGGTATCAGGATCCGCTGTGCACGAATTCGGCCGGCCGCTCTCGCTTGCACACCTGGGCAACTCTCGCCGACTCTGTCGCGGCGTGGCCGCCCTCGGCGCACGTCGGCTTCAGCCCTTGTGTCGCAGGCGAGTTTCAATCAACTGCGCCAGTTCGCCTGCGTTCTGCCAACCGGAAATCTCGGAACTCGTGAATTGGATGCCGAACGCCCGCTCGGCATGGACCATCAGCGTCACGTGAGTGAGCGAATCCCACGCCTCGAAATCTTTCCCGCTCGTCTCGGGCGTGAGCGTCAGCGTGTCGTCCAAGAGGACGGCCCGAAAGATGTCCTGCAGCCGAGCGAAAGTCGCGTCCATCATTTCATTATGAGATTCACGTCGCCAACTGGCAAGCAACGACGACGCGAAACGACGTGCTGCGCCACGGCGCGGGCCGGCTGTATGGGTGAGGCTGAAAATGCGCGGGGTTCTTGGGGACCTTTGCCGCAAAAGCAAGATACGATTACGATGAACTAATCGAACGGTAGAAGCGGGGATCATGAGCATGTCCGGATCATTCGGCCGGCGTACAGGCATTGCGGCGGCGATCGTGACGGTCTGCACGGTCACAATCGCGGCGCTACCCTCGGTGGGCTGCCGTCGGGGCTCAGCAGCCAATGCGCCGGCCCAGCCCGAGGTCGCGTTGCGTCCTGCACCGCGGACCGCCGAGGACGTGTTGAAGCGTGTCGAGGAGGTCTATCACAAGGCCGACCGCTATCAGGACGCCGGGCGGCTGGTGCTGCAATACACGCTCGACGGCACGACCTACAACCAGACCAGTGAGTTTTCGCTGGCGCTCGCCGGCCCGAACCGATTGCGCATGCGGGTGCGCGATGCTCTTGTCGTGTGCGATGGCCAGACGTTCCGCGCCACCATCGACGAGGCGCCGGATGAGATGCTCAGCATGGCCGCGCCCGAGGAACTATCACCCGGGCTGGTGTACAGCGATCCCGTTCTGGGGCGAGCCTTGAACGAAATCGTCGGCTCCGTGCCGCTATCGTTGTTTCTGGACCCAGAGCCGATACCCGGCCTCCGCTACAACGCACAAACCCCGCAACTCGACACGCCACAGGCGATCGAAGACCACAACTGTTACCGCGTGCGAATCCCCCGGCGCGAAGGCGCACTCGTCCTGTGGATCGACGAAAAGTCCTTCGTGGTGCGACGCGTGGAGTATCCATCCGAGGGCTATCGCCAACTCGTCGAGCCCTCGCCGGGTGCCGTCAGCAGCATGACGATCACGGCCGAGTTGGACGATGCTCGCCTCGATCCGCCGATCGACGACTCCGTATTTCAGATGACGATTCCCAAGGGCGTCGAACTAGTCCGACGGTTCGATGCCGTGCTGGTGGGAGCGCGCATTCCCAGATTCAAACTGCACGCACTCGACGGCCGGATCATCACGCGAGAATCGCTGGCCGGCAAGATCGCGGTCATCAAGTTCTGGCAGCGAGACGAAGTTGGCACCTATCGCGAAGACCTAGAGACGTTCGAGCAGGTTCAGAAGCGGTTCAAAGACCAGGATTCGGTGGTATTCCTGGCGGTAACCACCGACCCGGAGGAGATCTCCGACGAGGACTTGCGAGCCGCGCTGGCTGCGGCCGACATCTCGCTACAGATCGCTCGTCTCGACCTCAAGGCGGCCTACCGTTCCTTCGGACTCCAGTATTTGCCGACGACGGTTATTCTGGGCCCAGATGGCACGCTGCAAGAACACACCATCGGCGATTATCCCAGCCAGGCCCAAACCCTGCCAAAGAAACTCGACACGCTCCTGGCGGGGGGCGATCTCGTCTTGGAGGTCCCCGACAAGATACCGGAATACACGTACTATGGCGCATTCGCCTGGCAGAACCCTCTTGAGTCGGAGGACGATCAAAAGTCGGCGGCGGCCACCGCTCTGGCCAAGGCGCACATTGCGCCGCCGACCGCGCCCGAGAGTCTGCGGCTGAAACGGCTATGGGCTTGCTCCGAATTGGAGCAACCGGGAAATATGCTCGTTGCCCGCGACGACTCGGGCAACGACCAGGTGTTTGTGCTCGACGGGAGCAACGTTGCGCAGATCGGCGCGGATGGAAAGGTGCTGGTTACCTACCCGTTGGACCTGCCGGGGCGAGACGCGGGCGTGACCTTTCTGCGAACGGCCGTCGATGCGGCCGGCAAGCGCTTCTTCGTCGGCTCCGAAATCGGGGCCAAGCAGGTTCATTTGTTCGACGCCAACTGGAAGCGAATTCTCAGCTTTCCGGACGACGACGGCCATCCCGGCATCGCCGATGCCACGCTTGCCGACATAGACGGTGACGGCCAGTTGGAGATGCTGGTCGGATATACCGCGTCGGTCGGCGTCCACTGTGTGTCGCTCGATGGAGAGCGGCTCTGGCGCAATCGGATGCCAGACCGGGTTCTGCGGTTGGCGGTGAGCGGCGCGAGTCGGCGCGGCCGGCGCGACGTACTCGTGGCGCAGGGCATCCTGTTGCTCATCGATGCCGACGGAGGCGATCGTGCCCCCATCGTGTTCCCCAAGGATTTCGTGCGGTCGATCTTCACCGCCGACGCTCATCCGAATTGGTGTGCGATCGCCGTGCGGTCGGTCGAATCGGGCCAGCCGGTCCGCGACGTCGCCATCGGCCTTTCGCCCCGTGGCGATGAACTTTGGCGTTATCCGCTTCCCGAGGGGATGCAGCATCACCCCGCCTTCGAGACAGTCGTCGTGGGCGATTTGCTTGGGCAAGAGAGCGGACAATGGGTGCTCGCCGGCGCCGACGGCTCGATCCACATTTTGGGGGACGACGGGATCCCGGTCGACCATTTCAACTACGGGGCCGCACCCACCGGCATGGCGATCGCGCACCTGAATGGACGTCCCACCCTGCTCGTCGCCAGCGATGAGACGGTGGAAGCCTGGCAATTTACGTTGCCGGGGAAAGACGAGACGGACTAGGTTCCCGCCTGTTTCGCCATGCCGTCCGCTGGATAAAAATCGTGCGCAGACCTATTCGAGAAGCCGGCCGGCAAATGCCGAACTGAGAAGGGAGCAACATCGCTTGGTCCGCCGGTCGCCGTATCGCCGCGTCAGGCCGCGCCGTGGCGATGGGTAGCTGTTCGCAAGTCTGCGCACGCCAACATGCCGTTACTGCGTCACGGGCAACTTGACGACCGGCGCCGCCGCGTTTTGACTGAAGAAGTCATCGGCAGCTCGGCATCGATGGCGGAGCCATCGACGGAAGGAAAGAGCGCGAGTGCGCCGTCTGCGCGGCGCCGGCGCTCTGCGAACAATGCACGCTCGTATGGAGACGACGTCTTGATCGACCACCAGGCTCGCGTTACCGATCTCGTGCCGCAACGCTACAGCATGCTGGCGCTGGCGCTGGCGGCCGGTTTGGCGGTGGTTACCGGGCTCGAAGCCGCCCATTTTTGGCTGCCGAAGCTGTCGAGCATGACCGGCGGTAGCCGTCTGACTGCGCTCGACCTCGCCAGCGACGCGGCGCTGGCCAACTGGTTTTCGGCGATGACACTCGGACTGGCCGCCGTGGTGGCCGTGATCATCT
This sequence comes from Pirellulales bacterium, assembly GCA_035547915.1. Lineage (GTDB taxonomy): Bacteria > Planctomycetota > Planctomycetia > Pirellulales > JAICIG01 > DASSFG01. Next base: position 287,928 of record DASZTS010000015.1, read on the forward strand.
ACTCCGTGCGTCGGCATCGCAAAGACGACTATCACGGCCGCTACCGGGTGTGGCTGTGGGCGGCCGGGTTGTGGGCGGTGATGAGCGTCGATGAAGGCGCTAGTTTGCACGAAGGCTTCACCGAAGTGGCTGCTTTCTTTGGCGGCGAACGCGGCTTGGTGGGCAGCTCGATCTGGTGGGTGGCGGCATACGGGTTGTTGTTCGCCGCCGTGGGCACGCGGCTGTTTCTCGAGATGAACTGCTGCCAGTTGTCGAGCGGTTCGCTCATGGCGGCTGTCTGCTGCTTTGTCGCCGCCGTGGTCGCTAAGTTGGGCGTTGTGCCGGCCATCACGGGCGTCTATGCCGTGATGGTCGAAGAAGGTTGCGAGATGGTCGGCGATGTGCTGCTGCTGTTCGCCATGCTCGTGCACGCCCGTCACACCATACTCGATGCCCAGGGGGCGATCGCTCCGCGGGCGAAGAAGGTGAAGGCGGCCAAGGCCGAGAAGGCAGCGCCCGAGGCGAAGAAAGAATCGTCGAAAAAGACAGAGGCACCCGCCCCGGCCCCGGCCAAACGGTCGTGGTTCGGGCGAGGCGCGGTCGATGCGGCGCACAACTCGCCACCGGCTCCCTCCGCCAAGACTCTGGAGAGCTCCAAGAGCGGTGGGGGCAAGTCGGCTTCCGCGAAGTCGGCCGCGAATGCCAAGCCGCCGGTGGAAACGGATGAAGATTTCGGAATGCGCGCCGGGCACAAGCAGCGGCCCGCCGACGAAGACGATGACTATGACTATCAGTCCGATCGCCGGCTGAGCAAATCCGAGCGCAAGGCGATGCGCCGACAGAAAGACCGCCACCAAACCGGCGAGTAATCCTCCGCGAAGTCGAGGTCTCGGAGCGGAAACAGGCCCTGCTCTGGCGCCAATCGATCCCATTGATCGCACCGGCCCGCTTGCGGCGGATCGCGCGATCCCTCCTCCGTCTCGCGGTTGACACGCAGTGAGGGGCCTCTACGATTAGTCCGACGAACCGCTTCCGCGCGTTCGCTTTTGGACGGCCGCCGCGAGCCAGATGGTCGACGGCAGGTTTTCGTTTCGCCTCGATCGGCTATTGAAGAATGAATTCGGTCCGCACACGCTTTGCCCCCAGCCCGACCGGCTATCTCCATATTGGCGGAGTGCGCACGGCGCTCTTCAACTGGTTGTTCAGCCGCCGGCATGGCGGACAGTTCTTGCTGCGCATCGACGATACCGATCAGCAGCGCAACGTGGATGCGGCTCTTGCGCCCATTCTGCACGGTTTCCGTTGGCTGGGCATCGATTGGGACGAAGGCCCCGAGGTCGACGGCCCGTTCGCGCCGTACTACCAATCGCAGCGGCTGCCGCGTTACCAAGAGGCGGTGCAGAAGTTACTCGCCGCGGGTCTCGCTTACCGCGACTATGCCACGCCCGACGAGTTGAAGGCCGAACGCGACGAAGCCGAACGCGAAAAGCGGCCGTTTCTCTACAGCCGCCGCTGGATGGCCGAGAGCGAGAGCCAAGCAAAGAAGTTCGCGGCCGAGGGACGGCAAGGGGTCGTCCGGCTGAAGATGCCGCGAGAGGGCAAGGTTCTGATCAAGGACCACATCCGCGGTGACGTCGAATTCGATTGGGCCCGCGAGCAAGACCACGTCGTGCAACGGGCCGACGGGACGTGTCTTTATCACCTGGCCAGCGTCGTAGACGATTTCGACTTCCAGATCTCGCACGTCATTCGGGCCGAAGAACACCTCTCGAACACGCCGCGCCAGGTATTCATCGCGCAGTCGCTCGGCTATCCCTTGCCCGAGTATGCCCATTTGCCCTACGTGGCCGAGCCGGGGAGCAAGAGCAAGCTCAGCAAGCGGAAGCTCGACAAGTATTTGAAGAACCGCGATTTTGCGTTGGTCAACGAGCACGGCCAGGCGATCGCCAAAGCACTCGCCTTGCCGATCTCGGCCGACACGTTCAACCCGGTGATCGTCGACTTCTATGAGCAGGTCGGTTACTTGCCCGATGCGATCATCAATTACTTGATGCTGCTCGGCTGGTCGCTCGACGACAAGACGGAGTTTTTTACGCGCCAGCAGATGATCGAGAATTTCTCGCTCGAGCGCGTCACCAAGGCGCCGGCCAGCTTCGATCCCAAGAAGCTGTGGGCGTTCCAGGACCATTACATGCAGCAGCTCTCCGTCGACGAGAAGGTCGAACGGATGCTCCCCTTTCTGCTCCGCGCGGGATTGATCGATTCGCCGGCGAATACCGACGCGAAGGCTCTGTTGGCGAAGGTCGTGACCGCCGCGGGCGACCGACTCAAGGTGGCGGGAGACATCTTGGCGTACGCCGACTTCTTCTTCCTCGCCGACGACGCCTATCCCTTCGACGCGGAGGCGACCTCAAAACATCTGGGTGAGAAGCAATCCGTGGAGAGGCTGGGCCGGTTTCGAACTTGCCTCGCGAGTCTCGACGTCTGGGACGTCGAAGCCTTGGAGCGGACGATGCACGATTTTCTGGCCGCCGAGCAGATCAAAATCGGTGCCGTGATCCATGCGATCCGCATCGCCATCACAGGCAAGGCGGTCGGCCCCGGCCTTTACGACTGCCTCGCCCTACTCGGCAAGACAAAAGCGCTCGCGCGACTGGATCGTGCCATTCGCTCGTACGGCTAGCGCCGAGCGAATCCGCCACGCTCTCGCCGATTCCGAAACCGGCCACGGACAGAAAAACTGGCAGCGAACCGTCGCCTCTTAGGCGAACAGACCCGACACGACGCTACCCTTGACCAGTTCGCGCGGCTGGTTGAGGTGGTTGTAGACAATCGTATCCGGGTCGATGCCGCAAGCGTGATAAATCGTCGCGAGGATGTCGCCGGGATGCACCGGGCTGTCGACGGGAGCCGAACCGGTCGCATCGGACTTGCCATAGACGAAGCCGCGCTTGATGCCGGCTCCGGCCATCACCGCCGTGTAGCAGTACGGCCAGTGATCGCGGCCGTCGTCGGTGTTGGAATTGCCCGAAGTGCTCACGCCGCGTTTCGGGCTGCGGCCGAACTCGCCGATGGCGATCACGAGCGTCTCGTCGAGCAAGCCACGATCGTCGAGGTCGGCGATCAGACCCGACAAGCCCGCGTCGAGCAGCGGTGCCGATTGGTTCTTCATACGGGCCGACAAGCCCGCGTGCACGTCCCACGAGTGGTTGTCGCTGTTGGCGACCTTCGGCCAATTGATTTCGACAAAGCGAGTTCCCGCCTCGATCAGTCGCCGGGCGAGCAGACAGCTCTGGCCGAACGTGTTGTTGCCGTAGGCCTCACGCGTGGCCGGCGTCTCTTTACCCAGGTCGAACGCCTCGCGGGCGCGCCCCGAGATGACGAGCGAGAGGGCCTTGTCGTAGTATTCGTTGAGGTCGTATTTCTTCGTGGCCTGTTCGACGGCCGGCATGCCGTCCTTGATCACGTCACGCAGCTTAGCACGCCTTTCCAGCCGTGCGGCCGTCAATTCCGGCCGAAGCTGAAGGTCGTCCACCTTGATGCGCGACATCTTGGCCATGTCCATGTCGTCGCCGGCGGGATAGAGATAGTACGGATCGTAGGCGCGGCCCAAGAACCCTGCCGTTCCCGCCTTACCGACGACGTTGCTCTCCTGCGTCGGCCGCGGCATCATCACGAAGGGAAGCATCGGCACCGTGAGCGGCTTCAGGCGGACGATGTTGCTTCCCAGGTTGGGATAGTCCTTCGGGCTCGGTGGCTCGAGTTGGCCCGATGGGCTCACCTTGTCGGCCGTGTAGCCGGTGAGCAATTGGTAGTAGGCCGCCGTATGGTTGAAGAGTCCGATCGGCGTGTAGCTCACCGAGCGGACCAGCGTCAGCCGATCCGTGACCGAGGCGAGCTTCGGCAACAGCTCAGTCACTTCCACGCCCGGCACCTTGGTGCCGATCGGATTGAAGATGCTCTTCACGTTGTCGGGGACATTGGTCTTGGGGTCCCACAGATCGAGATGGCTGGGACCGCCCTGCAAGAACACGAAGATGACGCTCTTGGCCTTGTTCCAACCCGGCCCGCCACCGGCGCTTTCCTTTGCTTGGGCTTTGAGGCGGAGCACGTCGGCCAGCGAGAGTCCCAGGGCGGCCGAACCGCCGACGCGGAGAATCTCACGCCTTGTCACACCGTCGCACGTGTCCTTACCTGGTCTGCCGGGAATGACGAACATCAGATGATCTCCAGAGCGGATAGAGCAATCGAAATTCGGGTAGGCGGGCCGCCGCGAGTCGTTTTGTACCGCCGTCGCAGCTTGCCTTTGGGTGGGATTCCGCCATCGTCGAGCCGCACACGATAGCAATGGCAAATATATCGTCGGCCGACCGCCAGTGTCAATCTTTCATCAATTGTCGTCGATGGGTGAATTCACCCGCGCTCGGGTTTCTTGACAACGATCCGACGAAGCTGGCTGCGCCGCCAAACTTGCCGAACTCATTGCATCAATATAGATTGATGCAAACCGGTTCTTCGCCTGTTCCCGTTACACGAAGGAAATCGAGCATGGTCAGCACATCGAAGTGGTCTGTGGCAGCGTTCTTTGCCGTTTGCACGCTGTGCGTCAGCGCTGGCGCCGAAGAGAAGGCGAAGCCGTCGGACGGCGCCGCGCCGGCCGCGGAGAAGCTGAACGTCGGCGATCAAGCGCCGGACTTTGTCATCAAGGACGCTGACGGCAAGGACATCAAGCTGGCTGAGCTGGCGGCCAAGGGGCCGGTGCTCGTGCGGCTGACTTGCGGTTGCTCGGGCTGCGACAAAGAGCTGGCGTATTTCCAAGAGCTGCACAAAGCGTACGAAGGAAAGGGGCTGACGAGCCTGGCCGTGTTCAAGGAACCCGACGGTAAGGTGGCCGAATATGTGAAGCAGAAGAAGCTCAACATGCTCTACGCGGTCGACACCAAGGGAGAGAGCTGGGAGAAGTTCAAGACCAAGACGATGCCGACGAATTTTCTCATCGGCAAGGGCGGCCGGATCGTATCGATCGCGGCCGGCTGCGATCCGAGCGGTCTGCTGGCCAACAAACTGGCCGACAAGGTGGCAGATCTGACCAGTTCGGATAAGGTTGACGTCCAAAAGGAAGTCACCGACGGCGCGTCGAAGAAACCGGCCGAAGTCGGCACCAAGTAGTGTCGCGACCGGGTCGTGCCGATCGTCCGAGCGAACTGTTACTCTTCGAACGTGAGCGGCGGTGCCTGCGGCTTGGCGCCGGGAGCGGGAACCGCCGGTGGCAGCGGAAGCCACGGTACGAGCCGGGCGGTCTCCTTGGTGGCGGGGACCAGTAGCTCGCTTTCCGGCACCAGTGCCCTCACCAACTGCACGAGCGGCAGCGGTTCGCCGGACGGCGCACCGAGCAACGATGCGCCACGTACGTCGAGCAACAGCGCGCCGGCGGGCTGTGCATCCGCCCAGCTTTCCAAGCGTACTCCTTCCCGGTTGACGGTGAAATCGAAAGCCAGATCGTGGAATACCTGGTGCGTGCCCGCGGTGAGCCGCCGGCCCTGCAGTGCGGTGCCCGGTTGACAGTCAAGCAGGTCGATGGCGGCCGCTAACAGTGAATCTCCGATGGCGCCCGATTCGCACCTCAACAATCCGACCGCTTCGACCACCCCGCCTTCCGAGATATCCGCCTTCAGCTCCACATTCGCGATTCCCGTGAGGTGATGCGGAAAGCGCCGAGTGACCAGCCGATGCAGATCGAGATCGGAGAATAACCCTTCGATCTGGCAGTCGGTGCGGTCGGTTCCTTCAACGACCGTGAACGAGCCGGAAAACGCCGCATCGCGGCCGAGCTCGCGTTGCAGATCGAGCCAGGGGCTGAAGACCGAGACCGGCAACTCGGTGCCTAGCGTATCCAGCTTGATCGTGGTGCTGATACCCGCCGGCGAGCGGTTGCGTGTGATGGCGACCATCGGCGGCTCTCCCGGTTGCGGATCGGGCAGCCTAAAGTGCAGCGTGGCCGTCGAAGCGTCTCCCTGGGTATCGATGCGGCAATCGACGTCTTCGTACGTCTGGCTAGCCGATGGTGTGACCAGCGTCACCTGCGTGGGAGTGAGCCAGACGGCATCGTCGCCCGGTAGTTCGTGTGCTAGTCGGCGCTGCACGAGACGCAGCAGTTTGTTCGCCCGCGGGGCGGCGACCTCAACATCACCCGGCGCAAGGGCCAGCGTGCGCCCGGTTCGCGTGACTTCGAGCGATCGACAACGCAACACCCACTCGCCCGTTTCCGCATCGGCCAGCTCGAAACGCTCGTAAACCGACTGCCCGGGTTGCGGATATCGTATCCGTTCGCAGCGCACCGTCAGTCCGAGTCGTTCACCGAGTTCCTGCCGGCACCGCGCGAGATGCGATCCCGTTTTCATGCTGGCTGTCCATGCGAGCAGTCCGGTGGTCGGCATGGCACAGAGCAGGCAGAACCCGGCCTGGCAGATACGCCGGCGGGTGCGTTGATGGATTGCGAACACGGGCCTTGTCCCTCCTTGGACTTGCGCTGCGTCGGAGCCCCTAGCGGTTCTTCGCCATCTCGTGAAACAGCTTCCAGCGTGCCTGCATCTCGACCAGACTATCGCCACCGAATTTGTCGACCAGCGCGGCCGCCACTTCGAAGGCGACTACGTTTTCCAGAATGACACCCGCGGCCGGCACGGCGCAGACGTCGCTTCGCTCGTAGGCCGCGGCCTCGGCCTCTTTCGATGCCAGATTGATCGATTCGAGCGGCTTGCGCAGCGTGCTGATCGGTTTCTTGGCGGCGCGGATCACGAGCGGCTGTCCGTTGGTCATGCCGGCTTCGAGCCCGCCGGCGTTGTTCGTCGGCCGGCGATAGCCGAGCGTCGGCGAATCACGGTCCGCTTCGTCGTACCGGATCGGGTCGTGCACCTGCGAGCCTGGCAGCCGTGCCGCGGCGAAGCCCAGACCGATTTCGACCCCCTTGATAGCCTGCACCGCCATGACGGCCTGCGCCAGACGGCCATCCAGCTTGCGATCCCACTGCGCGTGCGTTCCCAGTCCGAATGGCAGCCCCTCGACGCGGATTTCCAGCACGCCGCCCAGCGTATCGCCCTCTTTGCCGCAGTCGTCGATCAGCGTCTTGAGTTCCGCGTCGCGATCGGGATCGAGCGTGTACAGCTCGCTGGCATCGCGCCAGGCCTGTTGTTCGGCGAGCGTACCCGGCTTGGGTTCGATCCGCACTCCGCCCAACTCCAAGGTGTAGCCGAACGCGGTGATGCCGAACTCGCGCAGAAGCTGCTTCGCGAGGCCTCCGGCCGCGACGCGGGCGGCCGTCTCCCTGGCGCTGGCCCGCTCGAGCACACCGCGGATCGAGCCCAGGTATTTGATGGCGCCGGTGAGATCGCCGTGGCCGGGTCGCGGGCGATCGAGATCGCCCAACCGTTCGAGCTTGGCATCCTTGTTGATGACCTGGAGCGCGATCGGACTGCCGAGGGAATGGCCTTGCCAGACCCCGCTGAGGACGTCGACATGGTCCGTCTCGATGCGCTGTCGTCCGCCGCGACCATAGCCGCCCTGCCGGCGACGCAATTCGACGTCGATCGAGTCGGTTTCGATCGGCACACCGGCGGGAAAACCATCGACAAGGGCGAGCAGCGCCTTGCCATGCGATTCTCCGGCCGTCCAATACCTCAACATTCGCTGGCTTCTTTCTGTCTCTTGGGTCCGGTTGGTGCGCGCCGCCCACCGCCGGCCAACCGGCACCTCGCTAACCGAAGCCGCCTTGCCTGGGGCAGGAAGTTTAGCCGTCGGCCCCGGCCTGCGGAAGACGTCCCAGGGCTCGGCTAAGTCCACGAAAGGGGCGATCGAGCGCCGAAACAGCACTCGTGCGACGCCATCATCATTCTACCCAGACTGCCAGTCGGGCGCAACCGGCTTATCCCCGCTTGGGCTTGTAGATCTCGGTGGCGAAGCCGAGCTGGGCCTCGGCGGCGAAGCCGAGCGTTTCGCTCAACGTGGGGTGGGGATGGATCACTTCGGCCAGGTCGCGGGCCGTGCACCCCATCTCGATGGCCACCACCCCTTCGGAAATCAAGTCGCCCGCGTTCGGTCCGACGATGCCGACGCCCAGGACACGTTCCGTCTCGGGCTCGAACAGGAGCTTGGTCATTCCCTCGGTGCGGCCCAACGAGACGGCTCGTCCGCTGGCCGCCCAAGGATAGCGCGAGATCTCCACGGAGCGGCCCTCGCGCGTGGCCTGTTCTTCGGTCAGGCCGGCCCACGCGATCTCGGGATCGGTGAACACAACCGCCGGGATGGCCAGCGGCTGGAACGAGACGCTCGCGCCGTGAATCACTTCGGCGGCTACCTTGCCTTCGTGACTGGCCTTGTGCGCCAGCATCGGCTCGCCGGCGACGTCGCCGATGGCGAAGATGTGCGGGTCGGCGGTCCGCTGCTGACGGTCGATCTGCACGAAACCACGCTGATCGACCTTGACCGCCGTTTTCTCCAGACCGATGCCCGCGCTGTTCGGCTTACGGCCCACCGATACCAAGACCCGCGAGTAGCGTTCCTTGGTTTCGCCTTGGCCCGTTTCGAACGTGACTTCGATCGCTTCCTGCTTGTCGACCAGCGACTTGACTTTCGTATTCAAGTGGATGGCGGCGAAGCTCTTTTCGAGTCGTTTGTGTAGCGGCTTGACAAGGTCGCGATCGGCGCCGGGCAGCAAGCCCGCCGTCAGTTCGACCACGCTCACCTTGCTACCCAACTCGGCATAGACGGTGCCCATCTCGAGGCCGATATAGCCGCCACCGACCACCAGCAGGCTCTCGGGCACATCGGGCAATTCCAGCGCGCCGGTCGAGTCCATCACGCGATCCGTCTTCAGGTCAAAAGCCGGGATTTTGGCGGGTAGGCTCCCCGTGGCCAGAATGCAGTTGTCGAATGTCAGCTTGTCGTCGTCGCGCGTCGACGCATCGCCCCCTTCGAGCCGCAATGTCTGCGAGTTCTCGAAGATGCCCTTGGCATGGATGACCCGCACCTTGCGCTGCTTGGCAAGTTGCTTCAAGCCGCCCGTGAGCGCGTCGATCACCTTCTGTTTGCGGGTCCGCAGCGCGTCGATCTTCACTTTCGGCTTGGCAAAATCGATGCCCCAGTCGGCCATCTCCTGGGCCTCGCTGACGACCTTGGCGACGTGCAGGAGCGCCTTGGAGGGGATACAGCCGCGCAGCAGGCAGGTGCCGCCCAGCCGGGTGTCGGCCTCGACGAGCGTTACTTCCATACCCAGATCGGCTGCCATGAATGCGGCCGCATATCCGCCTGGCCCGCCACCCAACACGACGAGTTTCGAGTGCATTCGCTTTCCCAGTCCAGAGTTTCGAATCGCAGGCGTGTTATCTTAACGGCCGCACGCCCTGGGCGACAACCGGCTCATCGACCTTGCCGGAGGCCACCCATCTACCTATACTCCGGCCCTCCCGTCTTCGAATGGCCAGCATGGAGGCTGAGCATGTCGTCGCGTTTTCGACCCTTCTGGGCAGTTATCTCGGTACTGGGAGCGGCCCTGTTTTTATCGACCGCACGAGCCCAGCAAGACAACATTCCACAGGCCACCGAGGAGGCGACCGAGAACGTACGTCCGCAGACCGGCAACTGGAAACCGCCCGGCGCGGGTGCGGCGATCAGCAGCAAATCGGTCCGTAAACCATCTCCTTCGGCGGGCCAACCGGCCGGACCGGCACGCGGCGAGCGATTGGCCCAGGCCCCGACCCGTGGCGGCGGCAGCGATATCGCCGCACCGGCCGGCTTGCCCAACGACGCCGGCCAGATTTGGCGCACGTACAATATCCGCCCTTACACCTTGCGCGTCACCTCGACGAACCGGCCCGAGCAGGCCGTCGTCGATTGGATTCTGCGCGAAACGGGCTATGAGACCTGGCACTCCGAGACGTTCGCCGTGCTCTATGCCAACCAGAGCACGCTCTACGCGTACCATACGCAGCAGGTACAAGCGGTCGTGGAAGAGATCGTCGATCGTTTCGTCAGTAGCGAGGCTGAAAGCAACTCGTTCGGCTTACGCGTCATCACCGTCGGGAGCCCGAACTGGCGTGCCCGCTATCAGTCGATCTTGCACGCCGTGCCCACGCAAACGCAGGGGATCCAAGCCTGGTTGCTGCACAAGGAAGACGCCGCCTTGCTCATGTCGGAGCTCCGCAAGCGGAACGACTTCCGCGAGCACAACTCTCCCCACCTGCTCGTCAACAACGGCCAATCGACCACCGTCTCGGCCATCCGTCCGCGACCGTACACACGCGATCTGATCGTGCGGCCCGAGATCTATCCCTCCTATCAGCCGAATCAGACCCAATTCGACGAAGGCTTTTCACTTGAATTGAGTCCGCTCCTGTCGCTCGATGGGCAACTCGTCGACGCCGTCATCAACTGCAACATCGATCAGCTCGAGCGGCTGGTCAAAGTGAACATCCCGGTCAATGTGGGCAACACGCAGCGGCAACAAGCCGAGATCCAGGTGCCGCAGATCTCGCACTTTGGCATGCACGAGCGGTTTCGCTGGCCTGCCGACCAGGCCTTGCTCATCGACCTGGGGGTGGTCGCGACGCCCGTACCGGGCAAGCCCAGCGGCTTGTTGGAATCGTTGCCGTTTTCGGGCCCGCCCCGCGCCGATCTGTTAGTGCTCATCGACAGTCGTGGCAAAGTCGGTCAGACGGCCGACGCGGCCCGCACCGGCATGCGCGACGTAAAGACCTCGCACGGCCGGTATTAAGAGCCTATCCGAGAAGCGATGTTGCGACCGTAATGGTTCGACTCACCAACAGGTTTTCGGATCGGCTCTAAAACCCGACCGGTCGTTGCCTCGTCGATGGGACCGCATCGTCCCACCGATCCCCCCAACAGACGAGTCATCCGCCCTGTGGCGGGCGAATCGCTCCCCGGTTGAGACGGAGGGTCGGTAGGTGGCTGCGCGAAAGCGAGCTTGTCGCTGGCCGGCCGACCCGCGTAGAATACGCAGCCCGCGATTTTGCCCGATCCTTAGCCATTCGCTACGCATGCCCGTGATCTCGTCCGACCCCCGCACCGTTCGCGTGGCCATCACTGGTGTCGGGTTGGTCAGCCCTCTCGGAAACACCAAGGAGGCGCTCTGGCAGCGGCTATCGGCCGGCCAGAGCGGCGTCGGTGCACTTAGCTCATTGCCCACCGGCGCACTCCCGGTGCCCTTTGCGGCCGAGGCCCGCGACTTCACGGGGCACGTCGACAATTTCGGTCCCCTCGAGGGGGAACAGAAGAAGTCGATCCGCAAGGGGTTGAAGGTGATGTGCCGCGAGTGCCAGATGGGCGTGGCGGCGGCCCAGTTGGCGCTGGCCGACGCCCGGCTCGGGCTGGGCAAGAGCGACCCCGAACGGAGCGGCGTCGTCTACGGGGCGGACTACATGATCACCGACCCCGACGAGTTCAGCGCGGGCATCGTCGACTGCCTCGACGACAACCGCCGCTTCCACTTCTCGTGCTGGGCCACACAGGGCTTGGCCAAGATGAACCCGCTCTGGCTGTTGAAATACCTGCCGAACATGCCGGCCAGCCACATCGCCATCTACAACGACCTGCGCGGCCCGAACAACTCGCTGACGCAGCGCGAAGCCGCCGGCAACCTGGCGATCGGTGAAGCATTTCGTGTGATCGAGCGTGGGCACGCCGACGTGATGGTGGCCGGCGCGACGGGCACGCGCATCCATTCGATGAAGGCCGTCCATGCCGCCTTGAATGAGGAATTGGCGACGGAAGGCGACCCGACGAAGGCGGCCCGGCCGTTCGATCTCCATCGTCGTGGTACGGTGCTGGGAGAAGGAGCGGGCGCGATCGTGTTGGAGCGGCTCGACCTGGCAGAACAGCGCGGCGCCACGATCTACGGCGAAGTGCTGGCGGCGGCCAGTTCGACGGTCGCCCAACCCAAGAACGTCGCCCGCCGCGGCCAGGCGCTGGCCAACTGCCTACGTGCGGCCTTGCGCGAGGCGCGGCTGTCGCCGGACCAGGTCGGGCACATCCACGCGCACGGTCTCGGCACGCGACAGAGCGACGCCGAGGAAGCCCGCGCCATTTGCGAAGTGTTCGGCGATCAGGCCGACCGCGTGCCGGTCACGGCGGCCAAGAGCTTTTTCGGTAACCTCGGGGCGGGCAGCGGGCTCGTGGAACTGATCGCGAGCTTGCTCGCGCTCGGCAATCGGCATTTGTTCCCCGTTCTGAATTACGAAACGCCCGATCCCGACTGCCGCTTAAATGTGGTCCGGGGCGGGGCAGGCTCGCCCGGCGACAGTTTCCTGAATCTCAGCGTCACGCCGCAAGCGCAGGCGAGCTGCGTGTTGGTGCGCAGCGTCTCGCACTGAAAGCGGCTATCAAGACCCGGCAGCGGGGTGCCGCGGGCGCTCGATCCGGGTCTGTCGGTTGCTCTTGAACCATCGGGCGGAACGACTCGTTCCGCGCGCCTGTTGAAGGCGGCGCTCTTCCCGATTCACGTCAAACCTCGCCGTCCGCGGCGCTGTGGACGGCGACGGCCGGTGAACTGCGCCCCGTCGAAGCGGCGAACCTTGGTACGCAGGCTGCGCCGCGTCATGCCCAGGATGCGCGCGGCCCACGACTGATTACCGCCGGTGTGTTCCAGCACGCGCCCGCAGATATACCGATCGAACAGGGCCACGACTTCCGCGTGGATTTTCCGCGCGTCGCTGGTGAACGCGTCGCGCAGATAATTGTCGATGGCCGACATGCCGTTGTTCGGCGGTTGCGCTCCGGCGGTCGCGACGGGGCGCGATGACCGCAGCGGGGCCGGCAGATCGTCGGCCGCGATCACGCCTCCTTGGCAGCGCCAACTTGCGGCTTGGAGCACGCTATCCAATTCCCACAGGTTGCCGGGCCAGCGATAGTCTTGCAGCGCCTCGATGGCATCGCGGCGGATCGTCGTGGCGCGCGGAGGCGTGCTTTGGCCGGTCGACCTGCTCAAAAACCACGTGGCGAGCTGCGGAAGATCGTCGAGACGATCGCGCAACGGCGGCAGCGCGATCGAGAATTCGCGCAGGCTGTGATACAGATCGGCGCGAAAACGGCCCGCGCTCACCAGCCGCTCGAAATCGGCGCGACTGGTGGCCAGAACGCGCACGTTGGTCGAGATCGGTTGGTCGCTGCCCGTTCGGCGTAACACGCGTTCTTGCACGACGGCGAGCAGATGGCTCTGCACCTGCATCGGCAACGCGTCGACGCTCTCGAATACCAAGGTGCCACCCTCGCACCTCTCGATCCGACCGATCCGCCCGGCGGGAGCGGCGGCCCAGGCGCGTGGCTGGCCGAATAATTCACCGAGCAGACGGTCGGCCGGCTTGCCAGCCGATTCGACCTCTGCGTAGACCGAGTCGGCGCGCAAACTGTGACGTCGGATGATGCGGGCCATGTGGGTTTTGCCCGTGCCGGCTTCGCCGGTCAGGAGCACCGTGAGCTCGCACGATGCCGCTCGTCCCACGTCACGGACGACGCGGTGCATCGCGGCGCTACCTGCCACCAGCGGGAATTCCGTCACAGACGTCGTCAAACCGTGGTCGGGCGCGAAAGCCTCGCGCGGCCTAAGCACGTGCACGGCCAACTGCCCGAGCCGTATGTGATCGACCGGTTTCGCCAGAATCTCGACGGCACCCCATTGAGCGGCCTGCACGATCAGCCGCGGGACGGCCTGGCTTACCAAGGCGATAACCCGCGGACGGACTCTGTCTTCGAGTTGCGAGACAGTGTTCCACAATCCCTCCTCGGCCATTTGGGCGTCGGCGATGAGGAGATCGGCGGCCTGTTCGAGCAACGCCACACCGCGGCGCACACTCGCCGCCGTCGAGACGGCCATGCCCAACCGAACCAATACCTGGCGCACGGAGCGTAGGACGGTCCGATCACGATCGACGACTACCGCGCGTGGCACGTGCGACCCTATCCAAGAACGGGCTTTGCGATGTTGACGGTCTCACGGACGCCGGTATTTGGTTTGGCTCTAAATGCCAATCCAACCGGCACTGCCAAGTGCGCGGTTCCTCATGTGAATCCGCTTTCGAACGATCGTGCGACGAGCGCGGCGACGGGCGCCACGCCGGATCCTATCTGCCGAGGGTGCTTTTTCCGTTGAGAGCTTCGGAGGCCGTGACAATCGTCTCGGCGATCTCGATCAACTTCTTGTTCTTGGTGCTGGCGATCTTCTGTAACCGGCGGAACGCCTCCGGCTCGTCGACGGACAGGTGTTTCATGAGTAGACCCTTGGCCCGTTCGATCATCTTTCGATCGGCCAACGACTGCCGTAGATCGGCCGCTTCGCGCCGTAGGGTCTGGAATTCCTCATGCCTGCGCACGGCCAGGCCGATGGCGGCCTCTAGTTGCGATTGCGTGGCCGGCTTGATCAAATAGCCCAGCACATGATTCTGCTCGGCCCGTTCGATCAATTCTGGCGTGCAGAAGCCGGTCAACAGGATGACGGGGGCGGGAGAGCGTTCATAGATAACGAGCGCGGCATCGAGCCCGTCCATGTCTGGCATGTCGATGTCGGTGAGCACCAGGTCGGGCGCCGCGTGTAGGCAGTGATCGACAAGTTCCCTGCCCGTCGAGCCCATGAAGGCGACCTGGTGCCCCAACGAAGCCAACATGGCTCCTATTGTGCGGCGAGTTTCAGGATCGTCGTCGGCGATGGCGACGCGTAGCGTTTCGGTCATCAGTGCGGCCTCAGCAGGCTCGTCCAGGGTGCGGATTCCCGCCATTGGCCGATATCCTTTTAGAGATTCTTCGGTGGGTAACGTTCCGTCTTCACACCTGTCCGACGACCGCCGGAGCACTTTCTTCGCTGCCGGCTTTGTTTTTCACTGAGAGGCATTCAACCTGCAGCAAGGAACATGCCATTGGTTTCTAAGACAGACGCGTGCGTTTCTGCCGGGCAAACGGCACTGCCTACCGCAAAGACAATCCGTTTTCATGACGAAATGGCGACCAGCGCGGCCGCCGAGCGCCCAGCACGAAGCGCATTGGAGCAAAACAAGGTAGCGGTGGGTTCGGAAAGGAAAGGGAAGAATTCCGATGGACAACTTGCATCGCGTGCCGGTCTCGACGTACCGGCTGCAATTCAACACCCAATTCGGGTTTCAGGCGGCGCGACAACTCGTCGGCTACTTGGACGACTTGGGAATCTCCGACGCATACGCCTCGCCGCTGTTCCGCGCTTGCCACGCCAGCACACATGGCTACGACGTCGTCGACCATCACGTGATCAGTCCCGACTTCGGAACAGAAGACGATTTTCGGGCGTTCGCCAAGGAACTGCAAAACCGTGGCATGGGTTTGCTGATGGACGTCGTTCCCAATCACATGGGGATCAACGACCCCAACAACCGGCTCTGGGGCGACGTGCTGGAAAACGGCCCGGCTTCGCCCTACGCATCCTTTTTCGACATTGATTGGAACCCGCCCAAGGAGGAGTTGAGGAACAAGGTTCTGCTCCCCTTTCTTGGTGATCAGTACGGCAAAGCGCTGGAAAGCCAACAGCTTCAGCTTGGCTTCGTGGACGGCGCGTTTTTTTTGCAGTATGGCGATCGTCGTTATCCGCTGACCCTAGGCAGTTGGTCTCGCGCGCTCGAGTTGGTGCAGCAGCACGCGGTGGGAAAGCTGGCCCACGACGATCCTCACTGGCTCGAGCTGGAAAGCATTCTGATCTCGCTGCGCAACTTGCCGCCGCTCTCGGAGACCGATCCGGAGAAGATCCATCAGCGTCAACTGGAACGAGAGGTCGTGCCGCGGCGCATCGCAGCGCTCGTGACCGCGTCGCCTCCGATCGGCGAGGCGGTCGAAAACGCACTGGCGGAGTTCAACGGACGCCCCGGCGAACCGAGCAGCTTCGATCGTCTCGAACAGCTACTCGCCGAGCAGGCCTACCGGCTGGCCTACTGGCGCGTGGCGGCAGACGAGATCAACTATCGACGTTTCTTCGACGTCAAGGAGTTGGCCGCGATCCGAGTCGAGTTGCCGGCCGTGTTTCGCACGGTGCATGAGCTTGTGTTTCGATTTCTCAAAGAAGGCTGGGTGACCGGCCTGCGCATCGATCATCCTGACGGGCTCCTCGACCCCGAACGATACTTCGCCAACCTGCAAGAGGAGTATTGCAACCTGGTGGGCGTCGAGAGCCCCGACCTGAATGGCGACGGGCCAGAACGCGGGCGTTGGCCCCTATACGTGGTTGCCGAGAAGATTCTGGGGCACGATGAACCCCTGCCGCCCCATTGGGCGGTGGCCGGCACCACGGGATACGACTTTCTGAACTTCCTCAACGGCCTGTTCGTCGACGGCCGGCAGGCGTCCGCCCTGCGCGGCCTTTATGTGCGCTTCACGGGTCAGACTCGGCGCTTTCGCGACGTGGCCTATGAAAGCAAGAAGGTGATTCTCGAACGATCGATGTCGAGCGAGTTGCACGTGCTCGCCCGGCGGCTCGACCGTATCTCCGAAAGCCACCGCTACTATCGCGACTTCACGTTCGCCACGTTGCACAATGCCCTGCTCGAAACGATTGCTTGCTTCCCGGTCTATCGGACCTATGTCCGCCCGGGAAGCGAACCGGTGGGCGACGATGACCGCCGGCGTATCACGGCGGCGTTGCGGATCGCGAAACGCCGTAATCCCGAGATCGACGGCTCGGTGTTCGATTTCGTCGGGTCGGTGCTGTTGCTCGACCATCCGCCGCATCTCTCCGAGGGGCAGCGTGACGAGTGGCGCGAGTTTGTGCTGCGCTTCCAACAACTGACCGGGCCGGTGACAGCCAAGGGGATCGAAGACACGGCATTCTACCGCGACTATCCACTCCTCTCGTTGGCCGAGGTCGGTGGCGATCCTGAACACGCGGGCACGACCACCGCGGAGTTTCACCGTCGCAACCA
Organism: Pirellulales bacterium; assembly: GCA_035547915.1. Taxonomy (GTDB): domain Bacteria; phylum Planctomycetota; class Planctomycetia; order Pirellulales; family JAICIG01; genus DASSFG01. The sequence continues at coordinate 304,847 of DASZTS010000015.1, forward strand.
GCAACGGTACGAACAATGGCCCCATACCATGCTCGCTTCGAGTACACACGATACGAAGCGCAGCGAAGATGTGCGGGCCAGGATCAACCTCCTCTCCGAGTGCCCCGACGAATGGGAGGCGTCGATCGTGCGCTGGCGCAAGCTCAACGAGCGGCACCGCGGCGAGGTCGATGGCCTTGACGCACCCAGCCCCAACGAAGAGTACCTGCTGTATGAGTCGCTCGTGGGTGCCTGGCCGTTGGAGGCGAGCGATGCGGATTGGCCGACGTTTGTCGACCGGATCCGACATTACATGTCGAAGGCCATGAAAGAAGCCAAGGCGAATACGAGCTGGACGAATCCCTCCGAAGATTGGGAGGAAGCCGTCGACCGCTTCGTAACACAAGTTCTCGACCGTCGGGCATCGGCGGAGTTTTTCGACGACTTTCAGAAGTGGCACGCACCGCTGGCCGTGGCCGGTATGCACAACGCCCTGGCGCAACTGCTCGTCAAGATGTGCGCGCCGGGCGTGCCCGATTTCTATCAGGGGTCGGAGCTCTGGGATTTCAGCCTGGTCGACCCCGACAATCGGCGCCCCGTCGATTTCGAGCTACGCCGCCAACTCTTGGCGGATCTCACGTCGCAATCCAAGACCGACCTGTCCGGGCTCGCCGGCTCGCTGTTGCAGGACTGGCGCGACGGACGGATCAAGCTCTACGTCACCTCTCGCGTGCTTAACTTCCGCCGGCAGCACGCCGACCTGTTTCGCGGGGGCGACTATCTGGCGTTGGAGGCGACCGGACCGGCGGCTGAGCACGTTTGCGCGTTTGCCCGCGTGCTGGGCGAGCAGGCGATCGTGGCCGTCGTGCCTCGCCTGGTGCTGTCGTTACAATCGGCCGGTAGGCCGATCTGGAATGCCGACATCTGGGGCGACACGTCGGTCACGCTCCCCGATTCGGCGGGGACCTGGCGCAATCTGTTGACCGGCGAGACCCCGGCTTCGGCCGCAGGTGGTGTGCGTCTGGCATCGTTGCTGGGAGCGTTTCCGATTGCGCTGCTCACTCTCGATCGTTGACGAGTCGATCGAATTCGGTCGGTGCAATGGCGCACACCGGGGGTCGCATCCCGCTGCCGCTTTGAAGTACAATGGGTCGTTTGGCTGAACGGTCGCGGTTGCCCATCGGTCGTTTACGGGCCGAAGCCGAGCAGTCGAACGACAAAAATTATGAAAAAACGCGCGCACTTGAAATCGAAATTGCCGTCGCGCCGCGAGGGCCCCGCGAAGCCACGCGCTCCTGTGGCGCCGCCCGACGAGTCGACGGCGACGGAACGCTTGCAGAAGGTGATGGCCGCGGCCGGCATAGGGAGCCGGCGCCGCTGCGAAGAACTGATTCTGGCGGGCCGTGTCGAAGTCGATCGCCATACGGTGCGCAAGCTCGGCACATGCGTCGACCCCGAACGGCAGGAGGTGCGAGTCGACGGCGACCCGCTCAAACCGGCACGGCGGGCATACTATCTCGTCAACAAGCCGGTGGGCATCGTCTCGACCAATTTCGATCCCTCGGGCCGGCCGCGCGTCGTCGATCTGCTGCCGCCCACGAAGGAACGTCTCTTCACGGTGGGCCGCCTCGACCTTTCGAGCGAAGGGTTGATGCTGGTGACCAACGACGGCGAACTGGCCAACCGCCTGTCCCATCCCCGCTACGGCGTCGAGAAGACCTACCACGCGCTCGTCGCCGGCAAACCCGAGGCCGAAGTGCTCGATTCGCTACGCCGCGGAGTACATCTGGCTGAAGGTGTGGCCCGCGTGGCGAGCGTCAAGGTTCGTAGCGAGATCAAGCAGAGCACGCTCTTGGAGATTGTGCTGGCCGAGGGACGGAACCGCGAGATTCGTCGTATCCTGGCGAAGGTCGGACATAAGGTGCTGCGGCTGAAGCGCGTCGCGATCGGCCCACTGCGATTGAAGGATCTCGAGACCGGGCAATGGCGCCCCCTGCGCCGCGACGAACTTGACCTGTTACGACAGGCGCAGACGGGACGCCGCAAACACGGCCACCAAAAAAACCGGCGTCCCGGTCGCCAACCGTCGCCGGCACCGGCCGCCGGCGATTCGCCCCGACCCACGAAACGGCCGCGCAGGACGGCCAAGGGCGTCCACCAGCGGCCTGCCAAGCGCCGATGAGCTTAGCGCCTGCCAACGGGGCCACGTGCTTTGCCGACCGCGCCTGGTTCGGCACGGTGACGGTTGCCGAAAATGTCTGCCTGGCGCGCGACACATACCGCGTTCGGTTTCTCGCGCCGCGGATCGCCGAGCGGATCGTACCCGGTCAGTTCGTCATGGTGCGGTTGGCCGGTTACGACGATCCCCTGCTCGGCCGGCCGCTCGCCCTCTACGACACCGTCTTGGGCGGCAACGGCGAGCCGATCGGCATCGATCTCGTCTACCTGGTGACAGGAAAACTGACCGGCAAGCTGGCAGCCTTTACTTCCGGCCAGAAGCTCGACGTCTGGGGGCCCCTGGGGAACGGCTTTTCTCCACAACCTGCGCGGCACCTGATTCTGGTTGCGGGCGGCATCGGACAGACGCCCTTCGTGGCCATGACGCGCGAGGCGCTGCGCGGCCGCAGCTATGGTAACTCACCTCGCATGGCGTCGGCCGCCGATCGCGTAACGCTCTGCTATGGTGCACGCACGGTGGAATATCTGGCCGGGATCGAAGACTTCGAGCGTGCCGGCGCCACGGTGCGATTGTCTACCGATGACGGCAGCGCGGGCAAACACGGGCTGGTGACGACTCTGCTCGATGAGGCCCTGGCCGCGGAAGCCGACTTGGCTGAGTGCCGCGTTCTCTGCTGTGGACCGGAACCGATGATGGCCGCCGTGGCCAAGCTCGCAGCACGTTATGGGGTGCGGTGCGAGGTCTCGCTGGAAACGCCGATGGCGTGCGGCATCGGCATCTGCTTCACCTGCGTCGCCCGCGTGCGCGACGAGCAGGGCGGTTGGGACTATCGCCGCACCTGTGTCGAAGGGCCGGTGTTCGACGCACGGTCGATCTTTTTTGATTGACAAGCACGGTCGCAACGAGCGAGCCAACCGCCGCGCCGTCGATCTACTGCTGCAGCCACAGCGCAAAAAAAGGCGCCGGGAACACCCCGGCGCCCTTTCGTTTGGCCGCTTCGTTACCGCACCGCTTTCGCGGGCTTACTTCTTGGTGACTTCAAAGCCCTTCTCGAAGGCTTTGTCGCCGAAGACCTTCTCGATCTTTTCGTCGCCGGTGGCTTTCTCGACGGCGCCCTTGCAGTTGTTGCAGCAGAAGCAGACGTCGACGCCGTCGACCTTAATCTTCGTTTCGGTGTTGAGATCCTTGCCGCTCAGCGGGCACTTCACTTCCTTGGCCTGTCCGGTGGCCACGAGTTGCATGTTGGCCTTGGCGGCGTACTTGGCCTTGTCGGCGGCAAACGCCTTGGGGCAGTTGTTGCAGCAGAAATAGACCTTGGCACCCTTGTAATCGACTCCGGTGTCCTCCTTGCACTCCTTACCCGAGACCGGGCACTTGGCCTTCTCCAAGCTCACCTTGTCCGCCGCGTAGAGCGAAGCGGTCAAAACCATGGCAATAGCAAGCGAAATCACAGCACGAGTCTTCATAAGAATTTCTCCTTCGCGGCGTGAAGCGCGAAACAACGAGGACGATACAGCCGGTTTACGCCCTACAGATTATCGAGTCGGAACGCTTTTGTCATCCCATAATTTTTGATTTATGCAACCAACCGGCAGATCGCGGATAATCGCTTACTTTCTTGCCGCAAGTGCATGTTTCGCAGAACCTTGCGATTGAAAGCGCAGCCTGGCCACAGAATCAGAGCAGCCGGTGCTCGTCAAAAAAAATGCCAATTCCGGACGCCGCGATCATTCGCCGGGGCTATCTGGACTTCCCGTTGCCCCCGCTTTCTCAACGGATGGGTACGGCTCCCAGCGAGGCAGTGGCACTGGGGTGGCCGACGATGCCGTGTTGTCGCCGATGTGGCCGAACATACGACGGACCAGCGCACGGTAGCGCCGGCGCTCGCCTGCGGCGACCCATATCAAGAAGGCATTACAACCCAGCGAGGTCAGCAGGCCGAGCGACACCAATGCGGATTTGACGGTACTCCCTGCTGGCTTTTCCGGCGCGCGGTCCGAGGGCGATTCGGGGTCGGATGCGTGCGCGAGATGCTTTTCTTCGCCTTTTTCGGATGGGCTTTCGTCGTCCTGGGTGGGCTTTTTTCGCTTGTTCGCCGAGGAGGACACACGCTCCGTCTTTTCTTTATCTGTCGACGCGTTGGTTGAGGTTTCGTGCTCGCCGGTGGCACGACCCGCAGCCGACTTATGCTGGTCCGCGGCGTGATAGCCGGCCACACGGTTGCGCAGCGGCTCCGCCTCCGCTTCGGCGATGTGCGGCGGTTCGTTTTCGTCGGCCGCGTTGCGCTCGTCGGGCAGGATCAGGGTCGGGCCGACAAGTGGCCCCGGCAACTGAGAAAGATCGATATCGGCCGGATTGGCGGCCTCGGTCGACTCGTCGGCAGGTGACGTTCCCCCGGCGCGCACGACGGTTGAATTCGGAGGCGGTTCACCGTGATGGGGGAGTCGGCCCTTCCCAACGGTGATCCGATAACTGCGGATATTCCGCATCGAGGCCGGCAGGTCGCTGAAAAGATCCTGGCCCGATTTGAGCGAATCGAGCAGCTCCGGCTCGATCTGAATGATGTATTCGATTCCTCCGCCCGCCACCGGCTGCCAACCGTAATCGACACCGATTACCGCGGCCGACAAGCAGACGATGATTCCCGTCATGGTTCCGTGGTCTCCCGCTTTTTGGACCGTTTCATCGTAACATGCCGGCTTTACAAATAAATGCGTCGGTTCGCGATTTGGCGGCTGGGAAGCTTGGAAATCAAACACACAGGCCCACGGACGCCGAGGTCGAGATCTCATTGGTGGCCGATGTTACAAAACGTCTAAACACCGCATGTTAGTCAAACCCATCGGGGGGGCAGGTTTTGAAACCGCTGCGAACTGCGTCGCGCGGGGTTCTCGAGCGGACCTGGCCAAGCTCACGTGCGGCCCAAATTCACTTGCCGCTAGGTGCAATCCCCTGATTGGCCTGCTAGCATGAGGGGGCGTCTTTTGGGCACCAACGTTAGGGCCATAGCGGTAATGTACCGATGAACACGACCGACCGAAACAAGTGGCGCCGACTCCCGCCTGCGACGGGGCTCTTCGTACTTTTTGGGTTAGTGTTGGTCGGAGCGTGCCTGGGCGTCGTGGCACTGCGCGAACGCGGACCGGCCGCGCACGCCGCGGGAGTTCCCTCGGTTGCCGGTGCGCAAGGAAGCGATTCGGACAACGTTAGTTCTACCGCCGGATCGTCCGACGTCGTATCGGAGGACGGCGGTGCAGCCGCCGAGGATCTGCCCGAAAAGCATGTCGCCGCGGGCGACGAAGATTCGACGAGCGACGGCGAGTCGACGTCAGTCGATTCATCTGATGCAGCGGTCGCGCAGCCCGCCGAGGCGATTGCCGAGGCGACTCAAACGGCCAAGAGTGTGGTCGAACGGCCTTCCGCGAGTGCCTCGAAACCGGCAGTGGCCAAAACGACGGGCGCGTCGCCAGCTCAGACGCGCGATGACCAAGGGGTGGTGTTCGTCGGCCAGTCGGACCAGATCGCGTTGGTCAAGGCGCAGATGCGTGAACTGCTCGCACAGATGGGTTGGACCGCCGGCCAGGTCACGGTGCGCGAGCCGGAAGTCGGCGAGCGGGTCGCGTACGCCCTCAATGGCACGCCCGGCGACACGAACACGTTCGTGCTTTCGCAACGACCGCAACTCGCCATCTCGCCCGAAGTGATCCATTACACCAGCCGGCAGGGACAAGCAAAGACACTGGCTCTCGTCTCGCAGAAGGAGATCCTGGCCACGATGTTTCAGGCCGGGCGGGCGTTCGTCTTCAGCGGCCCGAATTGCACGGTCGACCGGCTGAAGGAACACATCGCCCTGCGGCAAAACATCGTCTACTGGGGACTGCGGGCGGATTGGGTCTTTCCGGAAGACAAAGTCTACCGCTACAACACCGGCGACTACTGGCAGGTGATGCAGGGAGACGATTGGACGCTCAAGCCGGGTATGAGGGCGACCCAGGCCGTCGCCGACGCCTTCGTAGGGAAGTTCTCGTACCAGATCGGCTGCACCAGCGCGTGCCGCTTCATCTATGTCCACGGCATCCTCAACTTCTTTCAGCAGGTTCGGCCCAACGTGGCCGTACTTGCCCGACTGGAACAGATCCTCGACCGCGAGCGTCCCTTCGTCGATATCGCTCCGCTGGTCGACCGTCAGACACGGGCCGTGTTGAAGGAAGGACGGCTCATGGACCGCCACTCCGACGTTCCGGCGGATAACTGGGTGCCGGGCGATTGGGGCTGGATCAAGAACCCAGACGACAAGTCGTCCGAGGAGTTGGGGAGCGAGGGTTGCAACATCATCTACGCCGGCGGCGGTTTCTTCGTGAACTACTACCCCGAGCGGCCTCCCAAGACCCTCGACCAGGCCATCAAGCGTGTCTACGGGTGGCGGTTCGGGCTCGAGGAGTCGGAATTGGACCTCGCCGATGACCTGATGCACCAGCTCCGCCAGGATCCACGCGCCGGCGGCATGTTGCGCGACGTGCGTGATTTTCCCAAAATGTTCGGACCCGGTCCCGCAACGGGCATCGCCGCAAGGCAGCCAGGGGCGTAATCGCGGGGCGCGGCAGCCGCCTAACGGGTGCCGTAGTCAGCCGTCTTCCGCGATCTTGGAGCGGCTGACAAAACCCGGACGCCGGAGCGCCGCAGGCAAGAAATCGGCCGTGAAACGCCGATTTTGTGAAGCTCGATCCGGTTTTGTCGGTTGCTCTTATAGCTGCGGAACTTCCTCGATTTCGCCCTCGGCATTCGCGTAGCCGCGGCGTTGCTGTTCGAGGCAAATGGCGGCGAAGTCGTCGAAGCTCGGACCGGGCGTAGTCGGCGGCCAAAACCTTTCGGTGCGGATCGCGCGGACCACCTCCGCCGCGGCCTCGTCGGCCGACGCTAAATCAGCAGGCCCCCAGGTGGCCAGTTCGTCTTTGACGGCGGTCAGGGCCTTGGGCAACAGGATGTAGCCCAGACCGACCGCGGCGCTTTCGATCTCGACGATGCGCGTGAGGTGTCGGTAGAGCGGCAACTGCAAGTCGATCCATTCGCCGTTCTTGCGTCGATGCGTCTTCTCGGGCGAATCGCCTCGATCGGATGTCTTGTAATCGAAGATGAGGTAGCGGCCGTCGCCTGCGTGGCGATCGATGCGGTCGATGCGGGCCTTCAGATACATCGGCTTTCCGTCTACCGAGAAGGGCGCGGCGCCGTCCGGTACTTCCACCTCGGTCTTCACGATCCGCCAGCCCTGCGCCGACCAACCGGCCTGCCAGCGTGCGAATGCGGCCAGCCGTAGGCGCAGGTGTTCGATCTGCACTTCGACGGCCGGCAGCCGTTCTTTGCCAAAGCGGCCGGTGATCAAGCGGTCGAGCGCGGAGTCGAGCAGCGACCGAATTCTTTCCGGGTCGGTCAAACGCGAGTTCGCGGGATCCTCGCCGAAGACCTTGAGCACGTCGTGCGCGAGCGATCCGAACGCTTGCGGATCGAGCTCTTCGGCCAGATCGTTCAGCGCGGCGAGCCGCAACACATGCCGCAAGTAAAATCGATAAGGGCAGGCCAGATAGTCGCGGAATTGTGTCACGCGTAGGCTGGTAATCGGCGCTGCGAGCCGCCGCGGCTTAGGTGGCTCGAAACGAGATTTCGCTTGGCCCGCCGGCAACCCGTGTGGCACGCGGTCCATTCCGTCCGGCGACGCGGAGACACCGAAATAACCGAGCACGCGCCGGGCGATTCGCTCGGGCGGACAGGCGAAGGCCAACCGGCTCGGCGTGAGGGGATCGCCCTCGGCCGACCGGCGCCCAGCTATCAGACGCAGTTCGCGGCGCGAACCGACGAGCGTCGCCAGGGCGTAGCAGTCGCGCGCGTAGCGATGGTCGTTGTCGACCAGTCCGAGCTGTCGCCGCAGCGCATTGGGCAAGAACGGGTCGGAGTTGATGAACGAGGGGACGATGCCGTCGTTGAACCCCGTTACGACCAAGGCCGGGGCATCGTCGAGCGGAAGTTCCAGCCAGCCCAACAGCTCGATGGCCGGCTGGCCGGCGGGGGGCGGAACCGGCTCGTCCTCGATCTGCCGCAACACGAGCCGGATGGCATCGGCCGCCTGCCAGCGTCCCGATAACTTCGCGTCGGCCGCGAACGCTTCGCGCAGCACACCGTGGATTGCCTCGCATGCGGCGAGCAACACGCGGCCGCGCGTCTGGTTGCCGTCGAGCGGCGCCGAACCATAAATGGAGACGAGCAAGGCGACCATCTCGCGGGCCCATTCGGCGAGCGATCGCTGTCCGTGAAATGGCTTTACAAGTCGATCCACCTTCGCCTGAAGATCGGCCACCTGGGCCGTGGCCGCGCCGCGCTCCGACGAAGGGGTGCTCAACCTCACTTGCAGGTGCTGGCCGTACCAGCTATCGAGCGCCGCGAGCCAATCGCCTCCCGCCGTTTGGTCGCCGCCCGCCTCGCCCACCAGCCAGGTCTCGAGGTCGGGATGTCGCACGAGCGCCGCGAAGTCGGTGAACCGTTCGCCGTCGACGTAATCGGCGACGGCTGCTAAAAGCCGATAGGGCGCCGTTTGCCGCACGCACAGCGCCTCGCCATAGCGCGATGGCAGGCCGAACTGATCGAGGCGGCGTTCGAGGAATGGCACGATGCTCGTGTCGGGCACGCCGATCGTGATCTCGTCGGCCGCGTATTGCCCTTCGAACCCGGCCAAGGTGTCGATCACGGCCGTGGCCTGCTCGGCGGGCCCTTCCACGACCACCATTCGTTCCTCGTCGAGGTCGAGGTGGGCTTGCTTCCACGCGCCGACGGCAATCGCTCCGAACCGGGTAAACCGATCGGCGAGCTCGGTCGGAGCGAAGACGAGGGCCGTCACGCGGTCGGCGACCTGTTCCAGCAGCTTTTCGACCGCGGGCATGAGATCGGCCACGCCCACAAGGACGATCTCGTTCGCACAGCGGCACGCGTTGCGGCGTATCGCGTCGAGTCGGGCCAATTGGACGTCGACCAGGCCGATCTGCTTGAGCCGATGTGCGTACGATTCTTGCACGGCGGCGAGCGTTTCCCAGCGGCCTGCCTCAGAGGCGCCGGTCAGCCGTGAATCTTGGTTTTCGGGCGAACGAATGGCACGCTCGACCTCGGCGAACGTCAATCCATGGCCGGTCAACTCGGCGTGCAGGCGGCCGACCAGGTCGACGAGGCCGAGCCACCGCGCGGGATCGTTGCGGTCGGGCAGTTCCGGCGCGATTCGCCGCAGCAAGGCGGCGTCGGTCTCTTCCAGCGCCCGCAACAACGCGAGTTGGCAGCTCAGTCGGTCGGCGAACCGCCCAGCGGGCTCGTACAGCTTCTCGGGCAGGTGCCCCACGGTCACGATCTGCGGCGGCGCGAGTGCCAACCGCGACTGTTCGGCGTGCTCGACGACGACTTCGAGCAAACGCCGTCCGGCTCGTGCACCGGGTACGACGACGATAATCCCGGTCAGATCGAGAGTGCCGGCTACGGCGTAGCGGTCCAGGAGCCAGAGCGCCGCCTGCTCCAAGGCGGGACGGCTCCATCCCAAGAACGTCGGCCCGCGATGTTGGTTCGTCAAGGCATATCCTAATGAACGGACGTCCCGCATTATGATATCTTTTCGTCCGGCGTGCCATCGGCTTCGTGCGCCGCCGGATGACGTAGAATGTAGAGTCCGGGTTGTCTTGAGCGGATCGATCGCACGGAATGAATCCCAACGATTTATTGGCCGCTGCGCGGCACTGGCAACAGGCCGGCGAACTGGCGCGCGCCGAGACCGCCTATCGGCAGCTTTTGACGATCGATCCGGCGAACGCCGAACTGTGGTATCTGCTCGGCACCGTCTGCCAGCCGCAAGGCAAAGCCGCCGATGCGCTGGCCGCCTACCAAAAGTCGGTTTCGCTCAAGCCCGGTTTTGCCCAGGCCCAGAACAGCTTGGGAATCGCGCTGGCGCAGCAGGGGCGACCGCGCGAAGCGGAGGAATGCTTCGCGGCGGCGGTGCGGGCGCAGCCCGATTTCGCGCACGCGCACAACAATCTGGGCAACGCGCTCAAGGAACAAGGTCGCCGGCAAGAAGCGCTCGCCGGCTACGAACAGGCCGTGCGACTCAAGGCCGACTTCGCCGAGGCCTACAACAACCTCGGTAATCTCCAACGCGAACTGGGCCAGCTCGACGATGCGGCGGCCAACTGCCGCGCGGCACTACGTCTGAAGCCCGACATGCCCGACGCCCACAACAACCTGGGCGCCGTCTATTCCGCCCAGAAGCGGTGGGAAGACGCGGTGGCCAGTTACCGCCAGGCGCTCGCCTTGCGGGCGGACCACGCCGAAGCGCGCAGCAATCTGGCGACCGCGCTGCGCGAAGTAGGGCAAGTCGACGAGGCGATCGTTCATTATCGCCAGGCGCTCACCCAGCGGCCCGATTTCGCCGAAGCGCATGGTGGCTTGGCCATGGCCCTGTCGCAACAAGGCGACCTCGACGGAGCCTTGGCAAGCTGCGAGCAAGCGTTGCGGTTGCGTCCCAACCTTGCCTCCGCACATCTGAGCATGGGGTTTGTGCTTTCCGAACTCGGACGGCGCGACGAGGCACTGGCGTGCTGTGCTCGAGCGCTCGAGCTCGATTCCGACATGCCCGACGCGCACAAAAACCGTTCTCTGGTGTGGCTGCTGGAGGGGCGGTTTACCGAAGGATGGGACGAATACGAATGGCGCTGGAAGTGTCCCGAGTTGCCCGAACGGCCCTTCCCACAGCCACGATGGGACGGTGCCCCGCTGGAGGGCCGCAAGATTCTGCTGCATGCCGAGCAGGGCCTGGGCGACACGCTCCATTTCGTCCGATACGCTCCGCTCGTGCGTGAGCGCGGCGGCCACGTGATCGTGGTCTGCCAGCGGCCGCTCGTGTCGCTCCTGAGTCGTTGTGAAGGGGTCGAGTCGGTCGTTGCGCAGGGTGATGCGTTGCCCGCTTTCGATACCCATGCGCCGCTCTTGAGTCTGCCGCGGATCTTCGGCACGACGCTCGACAACATCCCGGCCGACGTGCCGTACCTATGCCCCCTGCCAGAATTGGTGGAGCGATGGCACGCCGAATTGGCCACCACGCCTGGTTTTAAGGTGGGCATTGCCTGGCAGGGGAGCCGTACGCATCGCCGCGACCGTGGCCGATCGATACCGCTCGCGCGGTTCGCGCCTTTGGCCGAGTTGGCGGGCGTGCGGCTCTACAGCCTGCAAAAGAACTTCGGTCAGGAGCAGATCGCGCAGGTGGGCTTCGGCGATCGCATCGTCGATCTGTCGCCGCGACTCGAGACCTTCGAGGACACAGCGGCCGTGGTGCAGAACCTCGATCTGGTGATCTCCTGCGACACGTCGCTCGTGCACCTGGCCGGCGGATTGGGCAGGCCGGTCTGGACGGCCGTGGCCGTCGTGCCCGATTGGCGCTGGCTGCTCGACCGCGACGATACGCCCTGGTATCCGACGATGCGACTCTTCCGCCAGGCGCGGCGGGGCGACTGGCAAGAGGTTTTTGAGCGGATCGTCGCAGCGCTGGCCGAGCGTGCCGGAGTGCCGCTGCCTGCCAAGCCGATCACGGTCGAAATCAGCGCGGGCGAGCTCCTTGACCGCATCGTGCTGCTCGAGGTCGAACGGATGCGCGGGGCGGGATCGGTCGGAGTGGATGAGAAACTGGCGTCACTGGATTCCGCGCTGAAACGGGCCATGGGCGTGCCACCCGGCCTCGCTCGGTTGAAAGACGAACTACAAGAGACGCGGCTGGCCCTGCACGACGCACATCGCGAGGTCGCCCGTTGCCGCGAGTCGGCCGATTACGGTTCGAAGTTTGTCGAGCTGGCGAAGCAGGTTTTCCTGTATGAGGAGCGGCGGCGCGAGGTTCTGCTCCGCATCGACGAGTTTGCAGGTCAACGAAGATCGACTTGAGCCGCCCGAGATTGGATGATGCCGACCTACGATTGCACGTTCGCAGAAGTCCCCGCCCGCGGGCGGACGAATTTGGAGGCAGTGCCCACTTGAACAAAACGAAGCTCTGTCGTTACGGCGAAATGATTTACCGGCCGAACGGCGTCGTCGGCCGTTCGCTGGAATTGTATGGCGAGTTCGCCGAGCAGGAGGTGCAGTTCCTGCGCGCGCTCGTACGCAGCGGCCAGACCGTGCTCGATGTCGGCGCCGATATCGGCGCGCACACCCTCGCGCTGGCGAAGCTGGTCGGCACGGCCGGACGGGTGCTCGCCTTCGAGCCGCGGCGAGGCCCGTTTTACGCGCTGTGCGGTAACGTTGCCTTGAATAACCTGCATCACGTGCGCTGCTACCAGGTCGTGGCGGGCGAGCGGGCGGGGAACGTACCGGTCGCCGAGACGGACGACGCAGAGCCGGAAACCGAGGGCCATGGGCAGACGCGGAAGGCATCTGGCGGTGCGCACGACGCGGTGCCGGTGCTGCGCATCGACGATCTTTCCTTGGACGCTTGCCATGTGATCAAGATCGGGACGTCCGGAAGCGCGGAGCATGCCCTGAAGGGAGCCGCTCAGACGATCCGCCGCCTGCGCCCGTGCATGTACATCGCAGACGACCGGTCGGACAAATCGGCGGCCCTGCGGGCCTTGCTCTTCGAGTTCGGCTATGAACTTTACGTTCATCGGCCGCCCCTCTACAACCCGGCCAACTTCGCGGGCCAGCGCGACGACGCCTTTCCCGGCGTCACGTCGCAAAGGCTCTATGCCCACCACGCCGAATCGCCGTCGCCGGTCCGTCCCGATCAATTCGGCCTGGAGCGGCTGGCGAAGCCGGCCCGCGGCACGCCGCCTGTCCCACCGGCCGCGGGTGCGCCGGCGAGTTTTGATGAAGCGCGGCGGCTGCATCAAGCCGGGAGCGTTGAGCAGGCGGTCGCCCTCTATCGCCGCGTGCTGCTCGACGAACCGAACAATGCCCAGGCCTGGTACTTGATGGGTGCCGCCTGCGTTCAGCTCGGGCAACTCGACGAAGCGCGGGCCAGCTTGCGGCAGGCCACGAGCGTCAATCCGCGGCACGCCGATGCGCACAACCATCTAGGCGTGGTCCTGGCCCAGCAAGCCGCGCTCGACGATGCCATCGCCAGTTTCCGGCGTGCGCTGGAGTTGAAGCCCGACAACCTGGAGGTGCTCAACAACCTCGGTCTGGCGCTGTTGCGGCAAGACAAGCCGAAGGAGGCCATTGCCATCTTTCAGCGGGCATTGGAGATCAAGCCCGAGGACAACAAGGCGCGGCACAATCTCAACCGCGCACTGCGAGAACAGGGGCATTTCGAGGAATTGCTCGTCAGCCAGCGGCACGCCGTCGGACAGTTCCCCGACTCGGCCCAGGCGCATAACGACCTGGGGCTGACGCTCTACGAACAAGGTCGCTTCGAGGAAGCGGCAACCGCCTTCCGGCAAGCACTGATGGTCAAGCCCGACCTGGCCGAGGCCCACAACAACCTGGGGCTCGTGCACGCGTCGCAGAGTCGCCTGGACGAAGCGATCTCGGCCTATCGCCGGGCGATCGTCTTGAAACCGGCTTTCGCCGAAGCTCACAACAACCTGGGCATCGCGCTCAGGCAGTCGGGACAGGCCGAGGCGGCCGTGGCGAGTTGCCGCGAGGCGGCGCGGATCAAGCCCGACTTGCCCGAGGCCCACAACAACCTGGGCAGCGCTTTGGAGGAAGTGGGCCGATACGAAGAAGCGATCGATGTGTTGAATGAATCGCTCCGCATCAAACCCGACTTCGCCAAGGCGCACAACAACCTGGGCATCGCCTACTGGTATCTGGGACGCTTCGACGAGGCGTCGAAGAGCTACCGACGTGCCATCGACCTGACGCCGGAGATGGCCGAAGCCCACAACAACCTGGGCAATGTGCTTCGCGATCAGGGCAACTTCGACGACGCGGAAGCGTGCTATCGGCAGGCCGCCGACCTGAAGCCGAATTATGCCGACCCGCATTGGAACCAGTCGCTCATCTGGCTCCTGCGGGGCGACTTCGAACGCGGCTGGGCGGAATACGAATGGCGTTGGAAGCTGAAGAACTTCAAGGCGCGGGCTTGCGAGCAGCCGCTCTGGGACGGCTCGTCGCTGGAGGGGAAGACGATCTTGCTGGCCGCCGAGCAGGGGCTGGGCGACACGGTGCAGTTCATCCGCTACGCGCCGCTCGTCAAGGCCCGCGGCGCGCGGGTGTTGGCGGAGGTGCAGCGGCCGTTGCGGCAGATCCTGGGCACTTGCCCGGGTATCGACGAACTGACGGTGCAAGGCGAGACGCCGCCGCCCTTCGATACCTACACCACCCTGCTCAGTCTGCCGCTGCTGCTGGGGACGAAGCTTGAAACCGTGCCGGCCGACGTGCCGTATCTCACGGCCGACCCGGCACTCGTCGCAGCCTGGCGCGACGAAGTACGCTCGCTCGGGAACTACCGGATCGGCATCGCCTGGAAGGGAAGTCCGCAGAACCGCACCGACCGCGGCCGCTCGCTCCCCTTGGCGCTGTTCGAGGCGTTGGCCCGCGTGCCCGGCGTGACGCTCGTCAGCCTTCAGAAGGGGATCGGCACCGAGCAGGTCGCCGAGGTCGCCGACCGATTCCGAGTCGCCGAGTTCGGCGAACGGCTCGATGCGACCGCCGGTCCATTCATGGACACGGCCGCGATCATGCAGCATCTCGATCTGGTGGTGACCTGCGATTCATCGTTGGCCCACCTGGCCGGCGCGCTCGGCGTGCCGGTGTGGATCGCGCTCATGCTCACGCCCGATTGGCGCTGGATGCTGGAGCGGGAAGACACTCCTTGGTATCCGACTGCTCGCCTGTTCCGTCAGACTCGGGTCGGCGAGTGGCCGAGCGTCTTCGATCGCATGGCCGCCGTGCTGCGCGAACGACCGAAGGCGTGACCTGCACGGGGAAAAGGATCACCGATGGCTCGAACCGACCTCCGGCATCAGCCGGTGCCAGAATGAGCCAACGCGGCCGCGGCCGTGCGGAAGAATCCTTTGAGCAACTGCGACTGGGCGGCGAAGTTCAGGTGCAAGCGGCTGCCGATCACCTGATATTGGCCGACCAGGTCGAGCTCCTGCCCCGCTCCGCCGACGTAACTGACCAGGGGGCCGGAACGTTCGAGTGTCCAATGGCCGTTCAGATAACCGCGCAGTGATGTGCCGGCGGGAGCCAGCCAGTTGTCGACCGCGATCGTTGCTTCGCAGGGTACCGGGGGAGTCATCTGCCGGTTCAACCGAGCCACGGCGGGCAAGGCGCCGACCATCGGTACCATCGTGCCGTCGGCCGTTTCGAGGCGCTGGCAGAGATAGGCGAGTCCGCCCCCTTCGGCATAGACGCGGCGGCCGCCGCGCACATGGTTCCGCAGCGCGAGCAGCATGCAATGGTTGCTGCTCAACGCGTCGGCGTGGAACTCGGGGTGACCGCATCCCAGGTAGACCACGTCGGCCTCGGGGAGCATTTCGTCCCGCAAGGGCGAAAAATCGACGACGTTGGCGCCATGCAGTTCCAACAGATCGAGCGTATCCTGGAAGTAGCAATTGAACGCCGGATCATAGGCTACGGCGATGGTCACCCGACGCGACGACGGGTGCTTACCGTTTGCCGCAAACACGGCGGACGGCACCGGCGGCATGTCGCGCCGCGCGGCCAGCTCTTCGATACGATCGAGTTGTGAGAATCGCTGGAAGTCGTGTCCCAACTCGCGGCAGAGCTCCACGCACGGAGTCGCTCCGCAAGGCAACCGTTCGATCGCCGCCCGCAGCTTCGGCAGTTCACCAAGGGCCCCGACCACCGGCACGTCCCACAGCGATTCCAGCATCGTTTGCCAGCGGAAGGCCGCCGCCGGCGACGGCACGCGATCGAGCAGCAATCCGTCGATCTGATTTGGCCGCTCGGGCAACTGGCAATCATCGAGCCGCGAGACGTCGACCACGACCAAGCGTGGTACATCCAGCCAATCGCAGATCGTGTCGAGCGAGCTGCCGGGCGCCGGCGTGGCATCGGGTGCGGGAAAGCGCCCCTCGATGACAGCCAGATCGCGGCCCGCGCAACCGTGCACGAAGATCTCGCGGCAGACGGCGCGGTCCATCAGCCACGAATCGAGATGCCGGGAATTGACGCCGGTGATCGTCAGGGCGCCGTTGCGTGGGCAGAAGCAACTTCGCGACTGGAAATGCTGAAGCTGTCGGCCGCTTTGGGAGAAAGCATCCATCATCGCCCAGCACATGGGCTGGGTCGTTGTCTCGTGTTGGATGGAACCCAACGCAACACGTGGCAGGCGTAACATGGGGCCGAAACCTCTCGGTCGTGGGGTAAGGCCGGACGGCAAATGCATTGTTGGACCCACAAAATCGCGAGTCAAGCTGGCTAGTCGCGAGAAATATGCCGCCTGGCCCCGATCGCCGGCTCGAAGAGACCCTCCCGGCGCGTGCCCGTGCTGTTGGCGGGGGTTTATCGACGACCGAATGGCCCTCCAGCAAGAGAACGATCTGATCCGCGTCGGAGTGTGTCGTTGAGAACTTGGAAAAGCTCGGGGCGGCGCGGGGAATAGCAAACCATGTTCCACTACCAGGAGCTTTTTTGCCTGGAGAAATTCTAGCGTTTGTGCCGATTACCAGACCCACGACCGCCCGTCCTGAATGAGCGGTTATCAGGCGGTTTGGCAAAACAGCGGGGGCTGTACTTTTCCGGACACGCGGTTGCGATGCCTCGGCTGTCGTTCGCATGGATGCTGCTGGTCCTGGTAGCGGGTTGTACCCTGCCCCAGGCCTCGCGCCAGCCGACCGTCCACAATCCGTTCCCGCAGCTTCAGAAAGTGGCGGTGGCGCCCTTCTTCAATCTCAGCACCGAGCCCACAGTGGATGGCAGGCACGTGGCCTTGGCCTATTTCAGCGAGCTACAGAGCATACCGGGCTTCGAGGTCATCCCCATCGGAGTCGTCGAGAAGACGCTCGAAGCGCAAGGCCTGACCCTGAACGGGCCCGCCGAGGCTCGCAAGGTTGCCCAGCTTCTCGAAGTCGACGCCATTGTGGTCGGCGCCGTGACCGATTACTCGCCCTACTATCCGCCCCGCTTTGCCTTGCAGGTGGAGTGGTATGCGGCGAACCCGAACTTTCACCCGATTCCGCCGGGCTATGGCCTGCCGTGGGGAACGCCGCGCGAGGACGAGATTCCGGGACCGTTGATCTTCGAAGCGGAAATGGCCCTGGCCCGAGCCCAATTGAAGACACAGACGCCCAAGTACGTGAAACCGGCCGATCTGGCGCCGCCGCCGGATGACGACGGCGACGGGGAAGACGGGGATGCTGATGCCGATTCCGAAAAAAGCCGGCCGACCGATGGCGAGGTTGGTGAATTGGTGTCACATGGGCAAATCTTTCCACCCATTGCCGACCCGGGGAAGTCTAACGAGCGGCATCGAAACGAAGCGGTGGCCGGGGGCTTGCCGCCCGACTGGCCCGATGCTCGCGGCTTTCAGCCGCGCGGTCCGATGCCCTTTCCGCTGCAATACAAGGAATCGGCCGAGCCGGTGCTGCGGCACACCAGGACATTCAACGGAAACGATCAGGACCTGACGACGGCGCTGGCAACCTACGTCTATTACCGCGACGACGCACGGTTCGGCGGCTGGCAATCTTACCTGCAACGTAGCGACGATTTTATCCGTTTTTGTTGCCACATGCACATCTGCGAGATGCTCACCGCGCGTGGTGGCGCGGGCGAAACACGAGTGGTGTGGCGCTGGCCAATTCGCCGATAAGACAGCTAATGAGTTCTTCACAATCGGGTAAGGAGACGACCGCCTTGGCATCGCAAGACATCAATGTGCTGGCCCTCGTTAAAGGCGCCGAGCGGTATGTGTTTCTTTACGACGACGCCAGCCGGGCGGAGACCTTGCGCGTGTTGGGACGATATGCGTCGAATCCCGAGCTGAGCTTCACTTGGTATGATGCCGCGGTGCTCAGCCAGAAGATCCGGCAGGAGGCGCCGAAGCAGGAACCCGCGCCATCGAACCGCCGCTTCAAGATGCCGCTGACCACCGACTCGGACGAATGACGCTGGCGGGAGCGCTGAACGCCGGGCAGCCCAGGTCGGCTCTCCGCGTCCATCTCCTCGATCTTTCTCGCGCGAACCGATGCAGGCCGCCGTCGACCGGTTTTTGCAATACCTCGCCGTCGAGCGGAATAGCTCGCCGCTGACGATCAAGAGCTACCGCGAGGATCTCGAGGCCCTGGTGGCCTACCTGGGCGAACGCTACCCGACGGCCCCGGCGCCGGGCGACGTTACCACGCTCGACCTCCGCGGCTATCTGGCGACCTTGCACGAACGCGAGTACGCCAAGACGACGATCGCGCGACGGCTGGCATCGCTCCGCAGCTTCTTTCGCTTCGGCCAGCGCGAGGGCTGGAGCGACACCAACCCGGCCAAGCCGCTGCGCAATCCGCGCAAGAGTCGATCGCTCCCGCATTTCCTCTCCTCGCAGGATCTCGACCGGCTCCTGTCGGCCCCTCCGGCCGACAAGCCGATGGGGCTGCGTGACCGGGCGATCCTGGAAGTGCTCTATTCGGCCGGCCTCCGCGTGAGCGAGCTCGTCGGTCTCAACGACGGCGACCTCGATTCGGCACAGGGCATCTTGCGTGTACGCGGCAAGGGCAAACGCGAGCGCCTCGCGCCGCTCGGCAGCTATGCCACGAATGCCCTCGGCAAGTGGCTGCGCCTGCGGCGGGTCAGTCCGCGCGAGCGGACGGGCATCGAGACCCCGGTATTCGTCAATAAGGCGGGACGCCGTCTCACCACCCGCAGCGTCGGGCGGCTGTTGGAAAAGTATCTCGCCGTCGCGGGCCTCGATCGGCGCACGACGCCCCACACATTGCGGCACAGTTTCGCCACGCATCTGCTCGACCGCGGTGCCGACATCCGCAGCGTGCAGGAATTGCTCGGGCACAAGAGCCTGGTGACGACGCAGATCTACACGCACCTCAGCACGGCCAACCTGCGGGCCGTGTACGAGAAGGCGCATCCGCGCGCGCGATAATGTGGCTGGCGTTCAGCGCTGCCGAATTTCAGTTGGCGCGCCGCCTAGCACCGAGCAAGACAGGCACGCCAGGATCGCGCCCGACTCAGGCGGGCACACGATCGGCGACCGTCGGCAGCCGCTCTGCGACGTGCGGCGGACGAACCTGCGAATGCACCGTGAGCTGCCGGCAATGCTCGAGCGCCTGACGCGTGGCCAAGAGCATCTGGTCGGTGAGCTCTTCCAACTGTCGAGCATCTGCCAACGCCTGCGCCAAATGGCGCGACGACGCCTCGTCGGAGTCTCCACGCGCCTGGGATTGCTTTCCCACGAAATACCCGATCAGGGCGACCACCGCCAGCGCCATCGTGGCGGGAATCGCCGGCAGTTGGAGATCGGCCAGGAGATAGACGGGCATTTCGATACCTGCGAAAACGGTGAAAGGGGTTTTGGTCGGCCGAAGCGTCGACATCCAGGCACGGACTTTTGGGCCGCCTCTTTTTATATAGCTTTTTCACCACTTTCGGCGGGTATTCTCCACACACCGGAAAGACATTCCAGCCGCTACCACCGATACGCTCGGGAAGGCAGGCCTGCGACGTGCCCGCGCCTTCGGCCCATCCAAGACGATCGGAAGCTCGGCCGGCCATCGGGCAACTCGTTCTTGTTCGTGCCTGCCTTCTCTGCTTCAATAAGGGTCTCTCCCAATCGATCCTCCCTGCCGCGTCCCCAGCCGAGATCCTGCATGCTGCCCCCGCGAGAAGCCCGTTTGTCGGAGTCGCCGATGATCTCTCGCCGCGCCGCCATCCAGATCGGTTGTTCGGGCATGCTCGGTGTCGGCCTGCCGCAACTGTTCGCTGGGCGGGCGCGGGCGGCGGTCGCGGCGGAGCAGATCGGCCGTTCGGCCAATCGTCCCAAATCGGTGGTCATCGTCTTTTTGACGGGGGCCGCCAGCCATCACGATACGCTCGACATGAAGCCGGAGGCCCCGGCGGAAGTGCGCGGCGAGTTCAAGGCCATCGACACCTCGGTGCCCGGTATACAGATCTGCGAGCATCTGCCGCGGCTCGCGGCCCGAGCCCAGCGCTGTGCCATCGTGCGGTCGATGACGCACGGCGACAACAATCACTTGATGTCGACGCACCATGTGCTGACCGGGCATTTGCAGCCGGGAGCCTTTTTCGACAAGGTGGCTTCGCGCGACGATTGGCCATCCTATTCGGCGGCCTGCGATTATCTGCGTCCGCGCCACGACGGGATTCCGACCGGCGTCAACCTGCCGACGTTTCTCTCCGACCGTGTGCTCACCTGGCCGGGACAGCATGCCGGCCTCTTGGGCCCGCGCCACGATCCGTGGCAGATCACCGGCGACCCGAACAAGCCCGACTTCCGCGTCGACAGCCTGCATCTGGCCAAGGGAATCGAACTCGGCCGGCTCGAACATCGCCAATCGTTGTTGGCCGACGTCAACCGTCAGCAGGCGGGCATGATCGAGGCGTCGGAATGCCGGCGGCTGTCGGACGAGCAGCAACTCGCATTCACCATGCTCACGTCGAGCAAGCTCACGCAGGCGTTCGAACTCGACCGCGAGCCGGCCGAGGTCCGCGACCGCTACGGGCGGCATACATACGGCCAATCGCTCTTGCTGGCCCGCCGGCTGGTGCAAGTGGGCGTGCCGGTGGTGCAAGCGAATATGGGGTCGGTGCAGTCCTGGGATCACCACGGGAACATCTTTCCCATGCTCAAGCGGATGTTGCCGCCGCTCGACCAAGGCGTGGCGGCACTGATCGACGATCTGGGTGACTTGGGCCTGCTCGACCAGACGCTCGTCGTCATGGTGGGCGAATTCGGCCGCACGCCCAAGATCAACGCGCAAGCGGGCGGCCGCGACCATTGGGGGCCGTGTTTCTCCGCATTGTTCGCCGGTGGCGGAGTGCAGGGAGGTCAGGTGGTCGGCAAGTCGGACAAGATCGGCGCCTATCCGCTCAGCTCGCCCTTTTCGCCCGACGATCTGGGTGCCACGATTCTGCGCCAACTCGGCGTCGATCCGGCCTCCGAGATCCGCGATCGGCAGGGGCGGCCGCTGCAACTGAACCGCGGCACGGTCATGCAGCCCCTCTTCAACGGCGCCCCGAGCTAAGGGCCTTTTCCATGTGTCCCTCTCCCTCCGGGAGAGGTTAGGTGAGGGCGGCCAAAACTATTCAAGAAAATCTTCCGCCGGTCCTAACCTGACGGCGAGTAAACCATGAACATCACCTGGCAAGGCGTCTTCCCGGCGGCCACGACGCAATTCGACGCCGGCGGCGCGCTCGACATTCCCGCCACGCTCAAACACGTCGAAGCGATGATCGAGGCCGGCATTCACGGCCTGATCATGCTCGGCACGGTGGGCGAGAACTGCTCGCTCGAGTTCGGCGAGAAGATCGAGCTGCTCTCGGCCACGGTCAAGCACGTCGGCGGACGCATCCCCGTGCTCAGCGGCGTGGCCGAGTGCACCACGGGGCTGGCTTGCCGCTACGCCGAGCAAGCGGCCCGCCTGGGAGCCGACGGCCTGATGGTGCTGCCGGCGATGGTCTACAAGGCCGACCGGCAGGAAACGATTGCTCATTTTCGCACGGTGGCCCGCGCCACTCGTTTGCCGATCATGTGCTACAACAACCCCGTGAGCTACGGCATCGACATGCCGCCCGAATCTTTCTGCGAGCTGGCCGACGAGCCGACGCTGGTGGCGATCAAGGAGTCGTCGGAGAACCCGCGGCGCATCACCGATCTGGCGAACGCGTGCGGCGACCACTATCTCCTCTTCTGCGGCGTCGACGACCTGGTCTTCGAAAGCGTGCTGCTGGGGGCGACCGGTTGGGTCTCGGGCCTCGTGAACGCCTTCCCCCGCGAGAACCGGCTGTTGTGGGATTTGTTGCAGGCCGGGCGGCTGGACGAGGCGCGGCAGGTCTACCGCTGGTATACGCCCTTGTTGCACCTCGACACGCATCCCAAGCTCGTGCAATACATCAAGCTGGCGGCCGCCGAATGCGGTTACGGCACCGAACGGGTCAGGCCGCCGCGCTTGCCGCTCGTGGGCGAAGAGCGCGAGCGCGTGCTGGCGATCATCCGCCGGTCGATCGCCACCCGTCCCGCGCGCCATGGCGCGGCGTGAATCGCCCATGACCTCGCCGGACGGCCATCTCGTCGAAATAGCCGATCTGACGAAATCGTTCGGTGCGCGCCGGGTGCTCGACGGGGTGAGTCTGACGGTTCGCCAGGGTGAGACGCTGATCATGCTCGGACCGAGCGGCAGCGGCAAATCGACATTGTTGCGCTGCATCAACGGGCTCAACGACTGGGACTCGGGCCGGGTGCGCGTCGGTCCCCATGTGGTCGAGGCGGCGCAGGCGCGAAAGGACGGCAAACGAATATGGCCGCATATCCGGCGGCTGGTGGGCATGGTGTTTCAGGACTATCAGCTCTTTCCGCATCTCACGGCGCTGGAGAACGTGATCGAGGCGCCCGTGCAGGTGCTGAAGGTGGCGCGCGACAAAGCGCTTACCCAGGCGAAGGAACTGCTCGGCCGTGTCGGCCTGGCCGATCGGGCGGCTGCCTATCCCGAGCAGCTTTCCGGCGGACAGAAGCAGCGCGTGGCGATCGCCCGCGCGTTGGCCATGCAACCGCGAGGTTTGCTCTGCGACGAGATCACGAGCGCCCTCGACCCGGAACTGAAGCACGAGGTCCTGACCGTCTTAGAGGATCTCAAGCGCGACGGGCTGACGCTGGTGATGGTCACGCACGAGATCGGCTTCGCCCGCCGTGCCGCGGACCGCGTGGTCGTGCTGGCCGACGGCCGGATCGTCGAAGAAGGTCCGCCCGGACAGGTCCTCGACGCACCTCGTAGCGAACGGACCAGACAGTTGCTCGCCCAACAACTGTAGAGTTCGCTCCCGGACGGTGCGCCGCGGACTCGAGCCTCGTCGCCAAGATCTCGTGGCGATCAGCGAAAGCCTATTAAACACAGAGGAATAAATCCGATGATCAAAAGTCTGCCCGTCACGCTCGCCGTCGCTCTCGCCATGTCCTGGCTCACCGCCAACACGCTTCATGCCGCGGCCCCGCCGCCGAAGAACGTCTCCGCCCTGCTGACCCCCATCATCCAGAAGCACGACGTGCCAGGCATGGGCGTCGCCGTCGTCCGCAACGGCGAAACCGTCGCGCTCGGCGTCGCCGGCGTCCGCACGCGCGGCAAGCCGGACAAGATCGCCACCGCCGATCGTTTCCACATCGGCTCCGATACCAAGGCAATGACCGCCATGCTCTGCGGCATCCTCGTCGATGAAGGGAAACTGAAATGGGATCAGACGGTCGGCGCGACCTTCCCCGAGCTCAAAGAATCCATGCATCCCCAGTACCAGGCGGTCACGCTCGAGCAACTCCTGACCCACCACGGCGGCGCACCCGGTGCGCTCGAAAAGGATCCGCTTTGGCTCAAACTCTGGGAGCATAAGGGCACGCCCACCAGCGCTCGCCGACTCCTCCTGCAGGGCGTCACGTCGAAACCGCCGGAAGCCGCCCCTGGCGAGAAATACATCTACTCCAACGCCGGCTTCGCCATCGCCGGCCACATGGCCGAGAAGGTCACCAACAGGTCGTGGGAAGACCTGATGCGCAAACAGGTCTTCCGTCCGCTGGACATGGCCACCGCCGGCTTCGGGGCACCCGGCGCACGGGCGAAAAACGACCAACCCCGCGGCCACAAAGCGGACGGCGCCGCCGTCGAGCCGGGCCCCGGCGCCGATAACCCCGTCGCCATCGGCCCGGCCGGCATCGTCCACTGTTCCATCGGTGATTGGGCCAAATTCGCCGCCGCCAACCTCCCCTCCGCCAAGACCAAACTGGTCAGACCCGAAACCCTCGAGAAGCTCCACACCCCGGTTCCCGGCGACCCGCCCTACGCCATGGGCTGGATCGTCGCCAACGATCAACCGTGGGCCGGCGGCCCCGCACTCACCCACTCCGGCAGCAACACGATGTGGTTGGCCGTCGCCTGGCTCGCCCCCGCGAAAGACTTCGCCGTCCTGGTGGCCTGCAACCAGGCGAACTTCGTCGCCTGCAACGACGCCTGTCTGGCGCTCATTTCAGACCATTTCGCGAGCGAGGGGCGGTAGTTGCCTATCCGCGAACCAAAGCCTTTCGTTGGCCGGCACAGGCTGATACGCTCAACGTCTTTCACCGAGCGAACCATCGAGCGGAAACGAGCATGTCCTCATTCGATAGCCAACTGCAACGACGGATCATGGGCCACTTCGCCACGGGCGTGACGGTGGTCAGCACGCGGCGCGGCGAAGAACTCCATTGGATGACCGCCAACGCGGTGGCTTCGCTGTCGCTCGATCCGCCGCTGGTGCTGGTGGCGGTCGACAAGCGGGCGCAGATGCACGAACATCTGCTCGAATCGCGCATCTTCGCCGTCAATATCCTGAGCGATGCGCAAGAGGCGCTGTCGCGCCGCTTCGCCATGCGCGGACCCAAGGAATGGTCCGACCTGAAGTTGACGACCGCCGTCACCGGAGCGCCGATCATCGACGGCTGCATCGGTTTCGTCGATTGCAAACTCGCCGAGATACTTCCCGGCGGCGATCACCATATCTTCACCGGCGAAATCGTGGCCGGCGACGTGCACGAGGGTCTGCCGCTCGTCTATTACAAGGGCAATTACGCCCGCTTGGCCCAGTAAGCCTATACCGACGAAGCGGTCGCGCAGGCAACCGGCTCGGCTTCGGCGGTCAGCCAGTACCCCGCGCGTGCCGGAGTTTCTACCTCGACGGCCACATCATATCGGGCCAACAGGTCGGGCAACGCCTCACCGATTCGGCACAAACCTCGCCGGGCTTGCCGTCCAACTCTTGCCGCCGAACGGGCGTTGGTCGGGGGGGACGCATCGAGCCATTCGAAAAAGCCTTGTCGCATCAATCGGTTCTCCGGTACTGAACGGAAAATCAGTATGTCCCAATCGTAGCTTCATGTGTACGGATGTCGATCGTCTGCCATAGGATTACGAAAGCCATCGCCCGGCTGTTTGCCAGCCGACAGATTTCTTGTCTTCCATTTGGCGCCCTTGGTCGTCCGTAAGAGTTGATCGAAACGGGTGTTGGACTTCATCCGCGTTCCCCAAACCGAGCCGTTCTTGTTCCTTAGGCCCCTCGCACGATTTACAATCGTCTGCGTTTGTCACCGGGCGTTCCCTCCGCGAAGATCCTCTACTTCTCGACGATCGATCCCTATGTTGAATGCCATCCTCCGACGAAGTCGTAGAAATAGAAATGAAATCGGCGTCTCGAAGCGTGGGCGAACGATGGACCGCCGTGCGTTTTGGCGACAGCCGCTGCGATCGGCCCTGTCGTTGATCATGTTGCTCGCCCTGGGCGGCATGGGCGTAGCCGACTCGCCGGGCGTCTCCTATTTCCGACACGATGGTGGCGCCGGCGCCGACGATCGACAAAAACTTCCCGAACGGCTCGACGAGAGCACGCAGAAATGGCGCGTGCCGCTCGCTACGGGCCATTCCACGCCGTGCGTGTACGGCGACACGATCTATGCCACCACTTTCGAAGGCGGACGGCTGGCCACCGTAGCTCTCGATCGCACCGGCGGGCAGACACGCTGGACGCGACTCGTCCCCCCGTCGCGCTTGGAGCCGTACCACGTCACCAGCAGCCCGGCGGCCGCCACGCCCGCTTGCGATGGCGAGCGGCTGTATGTCTTTTTCGGCAGTTATGGGCTGCTCTGCTACGACCTGCGCGGCGAGCTCGTCTGGTCGCGCGAGCTCGGCCCCTTCCAGGATGAGTTCGGCGCCGCGAGTTCGCCCATCCTCGTCGACGACAAACTGATCATCAGCGCCGACCACGACATCGACAGTTTTCTGCTGGCCGTCGATCGCACCACGGGCAAGACGCTCTGGAAGACCGATCGCGCGGGGTTCACCCGCAGCTATTCGACGCCGATCGTCTTCGATGCCGATGGTCGCCGCCAGCTCATCGTGGCAGGCGCCTTGCAGCTCACCGCGTATGACGTGGAAGACGGCCAAAAGCTTTGGTGGGTCAATGGGCTGGCGCGGATCGTCAACACGACTCCCGCGCAGGCGCTCGGGCTCTTGTACGTGGCCACCTGGTCGCCCGGCGGCGACACCGATGCGCGGCTGGCGATGGATGCCTGGCCCGCGGCCCTGAAGAAATGGGACGCCGACCGAGACAACAAGCTCACACGCACCGAAATCAATGACGCCGAGGTGCTCGATCGCTTCTTCCGCATCGATCTCGACCAAGACCAGAAACTCGACGAAGACGAATGGCGGAAATATGCCCGCGTCTTCGAGCTGGCGCAGAACACCCTGCTGGCGATCCGGCCGGGCGGGTCGGGCGATGTGACCGACACGGCGGTCGTCTGGCAATACCGCAAGGGTTTGCCCTATGTTCCCAGTCCGCTCGTCTATCGCGGCGCTCTCTCGATGGTGAGGAACGGTGGCATCTTCACGGCGCTCGATGCCAAGAACGGCCGCGTCTTGAAGCAGCTTCGTCTGCCGTCGAACGAAAACTACTACGCGTCGCCCGTGGCCGGCGATGGCAAGATCTACGTCGTGGGCGAGCCCGGCGTGGCGACGGTCATCGACGCCGGTTCGTTTGGCATACTCTCGTCGCACGATTTCGGCGAGCGGACCATGGCCACGCCCGTCCTTGCGGATGGCGAGATCTTTGTGCGCACCGAGAAGGCCCTCTATTGCTTTGCGCCCTGAGGCAGCCTGGCTGCCTGTCGCCGCCCTCGCTGTAGGCGGCGCATCTCGCCTCGTCGTCTTGAGGCTTTCTTAATACGTGGCAACGCCGATTTGACCCCTCTTTGATCCGCTCGCTCCTAGGATTGCCGAAGTAGGCGTAAGGGAACGCCACGGCTTCGGGAGCAACCGACGAAACCGGATCGAGGTCCACAAAGATCGGCGTGTCACCGCCGATACCTTGCCCGCGGCCGTCTGGCTTCCGGATTCAGTCAGTCGCTTTGGCAAGCGAAGGGCAAAGAGGTGGAGATCTCACGTATGTTTTGTCGCGCTGATGGGATACTTGTCGGCGGCACCGTCCTTCTTTCGGCCACGATGTGCGTGGGCGAGGGAAGGATACCTGGCCGATCGGCCACGAGCACCGTCGAAACGGCGAATTTCCGCATTTACGGAGTCGGCCGACTCGCCGGTGCATCGCGCCTCGGGGTCGAGTTCGAATCGCTGCGAGAACGATTGTGCCGCACGTGGTTGGCTGATCGCACGTTGCTCGCCTGGTCGCCGAAATGTGACGTTGTGGTCCATGCGACGGCCGATAGCTATCGACGAGCCGTAGGCCAGGCCGGTTTCACCACGGGTGGCGTGTCGCGCATCGACGTGGCCGGCGGACGCGTATCGCTGCGCCGCATCGACGTGCGGGCCGACCGGGCCGGCTGGTTTGCCGCGGTCGTTCCCCATGAGTTGACCCACGTTATCTTGGCGGATGAGTTTCTCGCCGACGACCTGCCCAACTGGGCCGACGAGGGAATGGCCGTGCTGGCCGACACGCCGCTCAAGCAGTCGTTGCACCTGCGCGACATCCGCGCGGGGCACTTCGGCGGCGCGACGTTCCGGCTCGCCGCGTTCGTCGCCCAAAGCTGCTATCCGGCCCCCGAGCAGATCCCCGTCTTCTATGGGCAGAGTGCTTCGCTGGTGAAGTTTCTTGTCGAGCGCCGTTCGTCTGCCGATTTCGTACGGTTTCTGCACCGGGCCGAAAAGCTCGGCTACGATGCGGCGCTGGCCGAGATGTACGATCTCCGCGGCGTCGGCGAGTTGGAGCGGGCGTGGCTCCGCTGGCTGTCGAGTCCGGCCGACGGGCATGGGGTGGCGACACTCGCTCCCGTCGAACGGCCTGCGTCTCCTCAAAAGGAGGGCGCATGACGTACCGACCCGATCGCGACCGCGCCGAAGCAGAATGTTGGGAGCGGCAGATCTCGATACAATCACCCTTGTACGAGCGAATTCGCCACGCGCGGCCGATCGCCGGGCCGCCACCGTCGGCGACAATCGCCACACGATAACCCGCCGCGCAAGATGGCCGACAACCGTCCGAATCCCGATTCCGTGTTGGCGCAGGTGCAGGCCGAAGAGGGACGCTCGGGCCGCGGCAAGCTGAAGATCTTTTTCGGCTTTTCGGCCGGCGTCGGCAAGACCTACACCATGTTGGAGACGGCCCGCCGCGACGTCTCGAGTGGTCGCGACGTGTGGATCGGCGTGGTCGAGACACACGGCCGCTCCGACACCGCGGCGCTCTTGCTGGGGATGGATATCATCCCGCTGCGCGAAATCGATTATCGCGGCGTCAAGATCAAGGAATTCGATCTCGACCAGACCCTGGAAAGCCACCCCGAGTTGGCCGTGGTCGACGAGTTGGCGCACAGCAACGCTCCGGGCAGCCGCCACGCCAAGCGCTGGCAAGACGTCGAAGAGCTGCTCGCAGCCGGCATCGACGTCTACACCACGATGAACGTGCAGCACCTCGAAAGCCTCAACGACGTGGTGGCGCAGATCACGGGCGTCGTGGTGCAGGAGACGGTGCCCGACGCCGTGCTCGAACGGGCCGACGACATCGAGTTGGTCGACCTGCCGCCCGAAGACCTTCTCGACCGTTTCCGCCACGGGCAGGTCTATGTGCCGGCGCAGGCCGAGCGCGCGCTGCAAAGCTTCTTCCAGAAGCGCAACCTCGTCGCCCTGCGCGAGCTGGCCCTGCGGCAGATGGCCGACCGCGTGAATGCCGACGTCGAGAGGGCCCGGCTCGGTGGTGCGTCGTCGCAGATCTGGCCGACCGTCGAGCGGTTGCTGGTCTGCGTCAGCCCGAGCCCGATGTCGCCGCGAGTGATTCGCACGGCCAAGCGCATGGCCACGTCGCTGCGCGCGGAGTGGATCGCGGCCTATGTGGAACCGATCGATCCGGAGGTGCTCGACGTCAAGGCCCGCCAACGGCTCTCAGAGAACATACACCTCGCGGAACAGCTTGGCGCCGAAATCGTCACGCTCGCCGGCTCCAATCCCGGCGAAGAGCTGCTCAGCTACGCCCGCATGCGGAACGTCACGCGGATCGTCGTGGGCAAGTCGGGCAGGCCGAACTGGCGCCGATTGTTCCGCCGCAACCTGGTCGACGACCTGTTGCGCAACAGCCGCGAAATCGACATCCATGTGATACACGGCGTCGCAGAACCTACCGACAAGACGCCCGCGCCCGCGCAGCAGCACGCGCCCTGGCAGCAGTACGCATGGGCCCTGGTCGTCGTCGGCGTCTGTAGCCTCGTCGACGCGGCGATTTTTCGGCTGGGATGGGCCGAGACCAACCTGGTGATGGTCTTTCTGTTGGGGGTGGTCTATTCGGCCGCGCGGTACGGCCGCGGTCCGGGTATCGCCGCCTCGGTCGCCAGCGTGCTGGTGTTCGACTTCTTCTTCGTGCCTCCCTACCTGACGTTCGCCGTCTCCGATACGCAGTACGTCTTGACCTTCGTCGTGATGTTCGCCGTCACGTTGTTGATCAGTACGCTCACGGCCCGCATCCGCGAGCAGGCGAATCTCTCGCGGCAACGGGCTCGACGGACCGAATCGTTGTATCACATGAGCCAACGGCTCACGGGCCAGGTCGGCACGCAACAGTTGGCCAACGTCGCCTTGCAGCAGCTCACGGCCATGTACGCCGGCGAGGTGGCGCTGTTCCTGCCCGACGAAGAGAAACGTCTGAAGCTGGCCACGGGATCGCATGCCGAGTTCGCGTTGAAGGATAACGAGGTGGCCGTCGCGCAATGGGTCTTCTCGCATCAGCAGCAGGCCGGCTTGGGCACGAACACGCTGCCCAGCGCATTGGCGCTCTATCTGCCGCTCGCGGGATCGCAGGGTTCGGTGGGAGTGTTGGCCATCCGGCCCGCCGATCCCGATATGCTGCTGATCTTCGACCAGCGGCAACTGCTGGAGACCTTCGCCAGCCAGATCGCCTTGTCGCTCGAGCGCGAACAGCTCGCGGCACAGGTGCAATCGGTGTTGCTCCAGGCCGAGACCGAGCGTCTGCGCAGCTCATTGCTGGCGTCCGTCTCGCACGATCTGCGCACGCCGCTGGCCGTGATCACGGGCGCGAGCAGCAGCCTGCTCGAGTCCGAAGGTTCGCTCAGCGAGGAGACGCGGCGCGAGCTGTATCAGACGATCTTCGACGATTCGCACCGGCTCGCCCGCCTGGTCGACAACCTGCTCGATATGACGCGCATCGAATCGGGCAGTGTCGTGGTGCACAAGCAGCCGCATGTGATCGAGGAGATCATCGGTTCGGCTCTGGGGCGCATGAGCAAGATGCTGGCGGGCCGGCAGATCAAGACGCACCTGTCCGACGAACTGCCGCTGGTGCCGCTCGACGACATGCTCATCGAGCAGGTGTTTACCAACCTGCTCGAGAACGTGCAAAAATACACGCCGGCCGGCTCGGCGATCGAGCTCAACGCCTGGCCGCAGGACGGGCAGGTGATCGTCGAAGTGGCCGACCGCGGGCCGGGCATCCCGTCCGACGAGATCGACCTGGTGTTCGAGAAGTTCTATCGTGGACAGGCGGCGGCGCTCGATGGCCGCCGCGGCGCCGGCCTCGGCCTCGCGATCTGCAAAGCGATCGTCGTCGCCCACGGCGGTCGCATCTGGATCGAAAACCGGCCCGGCGGCGGCGCCCGGTTTTGCTTCAGTTTGCCTGTGGAACGCTCCGCCGAATTTCGCCCGCCGTTGCCGGCCGAGTCGCGGCCGACCACGTCCGTGAGTGAGTGAAGGGTGACGGGAGAGGCATGCTCCAACAGCCGTGACACGCTCTCACCCTTTTCCGACGCGCCCTGGTCGCTGGCTGTCTTCCGCCGGCTTGCTTCACTTTCGCCCGCACTTCGCGTTTAATCGTTCCTTATGTCTCCCCCGCTCATCCTGGTCATCGAAGACGAAAGCCCGATACGCAAGTTCCTGCGCGTGTCGTTGACGAGCGAAGAGTATCGCATCGAGGAGGCCGAGACGGGCCAGCAGGGACTGACGTTGGCCGCGTCGCAGCCGCCCGACCTGGTGATTCTCGATCTAGGACTTCCCGATCTCGACGGTCTGGATGTGTTGCGCAGCCTGCGCGAGTGGCTGTCGGCGCCGGTGGTGGTGTTGTCGGCGCGCGGGCAGGAACGCGACAAGGTCGCGGCGCTCGACGCCGGGGCCGACGATTACCTGACCAAACCCTTCGGCGTGGGCGAACTGCTGGCTCGGGTGCGGGTCGCCTTCCGCCATGCCGCCCGCGCGGGCCAGGCCAAGGACGAACCATCGTTCAAGGTGGGCGAACTGACGGTCGATCTGGCCGCGCGTCGTGTCTTCGTGGGCGATCGCGAGGTACACCTGACGCCGCTCGAGTACAAACTGCTGGCGCTGATGTCGCAGCACGCCGGGAAGGTTCTGACGCACCGCCAACTGCTCAAAGAGGTTTGGGGACCGCACCAGGTCGGCGAGGTCCACTACCTGCGCGTGTTCATGGCCGGCTTGCGCCGCAAACTCGAAGCCGATCCCGCCCAGCCTCGTTACCTGCTCACCGAGCAAGGCGTCGGCTACCGCCTGGCGGACGAATGATCGACGCGGACCGGCCACGTCAGACAGGTTCGCCGGGCCGGTAGCGATACATCTGCCCTGCTCCCTTTCCAGGTCGGTGAGTAACCTCGTAACCCCGCCGCATCCATCGACCACACGCTGGCGGCTGACAAAACCCCGGAAGCCAGAGCGCCGTGGGGCGAACAATCGGCCGTGAACGCCGATTTACTCGGAGTCCGATCTAGTTTTGTCGGTTGCTCTAACTAAGCCTCTTTGCTGACGTCGGCGGCCGAGCAGGTCGACGGGGGGCTTTGGGTGTGCCTGTTGGCGGGGTGACCCTCGCCGCTGATCGTCGCGTGCGGATGTCTGAGTCGTCGTAAGTCCCCACATTCCAAGTAGAAGCGATAGATTGCCTTGTCGTCAACGTCTCGGCCGCGCCGGGAAGGTCGCCGGCGGCGATGCAGGTAGTGCAGGTAGTGCCGGTAGTAATTCCCACTACCTACCAGTTTTCTTTTTCAGGTTCTTCTTCATGGGAGATTCCGTTTTTTCCCCCTGCGTAGGGCTAATTACTACCGGCACTACCTGCACTACCTGCACTTGCCACAAACCGATTGGCGGCGGGGCGGCACGAGCTGGCATGTTCCGAGGTCGATACCCGCCGCGCCCCGTAGCTTCGCAGGATGTCCGGACGGCCGTAGAATGAGGGTGGACAAACCGAATCCGCAGGCGGAGACCCGATCATGTTCACGACACGCAGACGATTCATCGAGGCGGCGGTGGCGGGAGGAACGCTCGCGGGCATGAGCGATTTGGGCTTTCTGGCGACCCTGCCGAGGGTCTCGGCCGAAGAGACGAAGACCAAGGGGATCGTCTCGCTCAATTCCGACATCGAGCCGCTGGTGCGGTTGCTCGAAGAAACGCCGCGCGAGCGATTGCTGGAGGAGGTGGCCAGCCGCATTCGCACCGGCACGACATACAAAGAGGTGCTCGCGGCCCTGCTGCTGGCCGGAGTGCGCAACGTGCAGCCACGGCCGGTGGGCTTCAAGTTTCATGCGGTGCTGGTGGTCAATTCGGCCCATCTGGCGAGCATTTCTTGCCCCGAGGAACATCGTTGGCTGCCGATCTTCTGGGCGCTCGATTACTTCAAGGACTCGCAGGCCCAGGATGCCCGCCAAGGCGACTGGACGATGGCGCCGGTCGACGAGGCCGCGGTGCCCGACGCTTCGAAGGCAAAAGACCTGTTCGTCGAGGCCATGAATGAATGGGACGAAGCCAAGGCCGATGCCGCGGCGGCCGGCCTGGCACGCACCGGCAAATCGGCCGAGGTCTACGAGCTGTTTTCACGCTTCGGCTGCCGTGATTTTCGTGATATCGGCCACAAGGCCATCTACGTGGCCAATAGTTGGCGCACGCTCGATCACATCGGTTGGGAGCACGCCGAGCCGGTGTTGCGGTCGCTGGCCTATGCCTTGCTCGAGCACGGCGACGGCCACCCGGTGCGCGACGATCTCGATGCCGACCGCCCCGGCCGAAAGAACCTCGAGCGGGCCAAGACGATCGGCGCCGGTTGGCAGGAGGGCAAGCCCGACGACCAGGCGACTTCCGAGTTGCTGGCCACGTTGCACGGGGGCTCGGCCGACGATGCCTGTCAACAGGTGGTCGAGATGCTCAATCGGGGCGTGGCGCCCCAATCGATCTGGGACGCCCTGCTCGTCGGCTCCGGCGAGTTGCTCGCCCGGCAATCGGGCATCGTGTCGCTGCACGCGGTGACCTCGTCGAACGCGCTCTATTACGCCTATCGGGCCAACTCCGACGACTCGCTGCGCCGCCTGCTGTTGCTACAGGCCGCCGCGTTCGTGCCGCTCTTTCGCGGTGCCATGCAAGGACGCGGCCGGCTGGCCGACGTCGATCTGCGTTCGCTGTCTCCGGCGCCGATTGCCGGCGGCGACCCGCTGGCCGAGATCTTCACCGACGTCAGCGGCGACCGTACGGCGGCCGCGCGCAAGACGCTCGGCTTCTTGCAGAATCAGGGAGACGCGAAGGCCTTCGTCGACGCCGCGCGGTTGCTGGTGTTCTTGAAGGGCGACAACGCCCACGACTACAAATTCAGCTCGGCCTTGCTGGAAGATTACACGCACCTTTCGCCCGGTTGGCGAGAGCGGTATCTGGCATCGGGCGTCTTCAACCTCCGCGGCTCGGGCGATCGCGATAACAAGCTCGTGGAGCGCACCCGGGCGGCAATCGCCGGGTAGGTGGACGAGGGACAAGACGTGACCGAGACGGAGTTGGCCGCCGCGAACGATCTGTTCAATCTGACCGACCGTGAGTTGTGGATCGTCACGGCGGCCGCCGGAAATCGTCGCGGGGGACTGGTGGCGACCTTCGCCTGCCGCGCTTCGTTGGTCGACTGGCTGCCGCGCGTGCTGGTCGCCCTGGCGAAACATCATCATACGTGGCAGTTGATCGAAGCCAGCGGAGTTTTCGGGCTGCACCTGATCTCGGCCGAGCAGATCGATTGGGTCTGGCACTTCGGCCTCCAGACCGGGCACGAGACCGACAAACTGGCCGACTGGTCGACGGAAACGGGGCGATCGGGCGTGCCGCTCCTGCGGGACGCCATCGGCTGGCTCGACTGCCGTGTCGAGTCGCGGATGGATAGCGGCGACCGGACCGTCTATCTCGCCGAGGTATTGGCGGCGCGACAGAATCGTGCCGAGCCGGCGTTGACGGTGCAGGAATTGGTGCGACGCGCGCCACCAGAACGTCTGGAACAACTCCAGCAACAGCGCGCCCGCGACAGTGTCGTCGATGCCGGAGCCATCGAAGCATGGCGACGGACCCCGCGGGGATAACAGGCATGGTCGAATCGGCCGGCGCGCTGGTCTATCGGCGCGGTGAGCAGGAGTGGGAGGTGCTGCTCGTCCATCCCTCGGGCAACTACAACCGCCGCGCGCCATGGAGTATTCCCAAGGGCCTGCCGGAGGAGGGAGAATCGCTCGAAACGGCGGCCCGTCGCGAACTGTTGGAAGAGACGGGCATCGTGGCCGGCGGGCTCGTCGAATTGGGCTCGATCGTCTATCGCAAGAGCCGCAAGCGGGTCCATTGCTTCGCCGGCCCCGCGCCCGATGCGGCCGCCCCGTGCTGCGCCTCGTGGGAGATCGATCAGGCCGAGTTCCTGTCGCTGGCCGCCGCGCGAGAACGGATACATCCCGATCAGGCCGAGTTCGTCGACCGGCTCGTCGCTCACCTCGCGCAGTCGGAACAGGCGGAATAGTTTCGCCGCTCGGCAACCCTTCGCCCCGCGCACGATTTTGCGCGGTCATTGCGGCCGGAGCTAGACAAATCGAGATCTGCGTGCTGGGGCGGCGAGATGTTTGACATTGCCTCGCAATGGTGAAGAATTTCTGTAGTCGACGGTCATCGGTCGTCGCAGAGTTCATGGGAGGGTGTCGGTGTCGAGATTGGCGACGGTGGTCGGGGCCCTATCGGCCATCGTGAGCTTGATCGATTTCCTGGTGGCCCGGTCTTTCCTTTCGCACTGGGTGCAACGGCAGATCAAGCACGGCGACGACGGCTGGCAGATTTCGCCCACGTTGAACTTCGTCTTCATCGTGGGCCTGGTCGGGCTGGTCTGGCTGCTGACCGACACGGCGGTCAACGATGCCGAGGCGCGCAAGCGTCTGCATCGCGTTCGCACCCACGTCGTCCTGGTCGCCCTGGTGGTGTGGTTCTTCTTCGGGCCGTCGATCGGCGAGACGGATACGGACCGCGCGCCGCGCACCGCACAGTCCGATAGCGGTCCGGAGGGCAATCACCATGCGGCGGCGATCGTTCCTCCGCAGAGTGGCCAACTGACGGGTGCCACGGGTGTGCCAGGCCGCCAGCCGCTGTCGGCGGGGCCGACGGCGTCGCAGGGACACACGAGCCAATTCACGTGGAATCAGTCTGCCCGTCAGCCGCCCCGCGGCGGCAGTTGGCGACCGGGCGATGGCCTGCGCGCCATGGCCCGATTCCTCGAAGATTCGTCTGAGCCGGCCCGCGTGCCAGGGCGTTGAGCGTCGCACCTGAGGCGGCACGCCGACCAACCGTTTCCGGGTTTGCGCCTCTTCTCTGTTTTTCCGATGCGCCCCGAAAGCTGCTCTCGCCCAATTCATCATGAATTGGCATACTTCCGCGCGTCATCTAACCCACTAGCACCGCGCGGGCGTGCGGCCTGAAGGCGAGCCGCCGTCCCCAACGATTTCCGCCAGTGCACCGCGCCAGCACTCTTCAAATCCTCGCAGCCATTCTTTCGACTCTTTCGACGTGCCGTGCTGCGCTCTTCGCGGTGGCCGTGTTCGCATTCGGGGCTGCACCGGCCGTGGGGGCCGAGCCGATATCGCCGCTCGACGACCCGTTCGGCGATGGAGTCGCGAAGACGGATCGAACCCCGGCCTGGCAGACTCGCCAAGGCCCCATCGTCGCTCCCTACGCCAAACGTTTTGCGGCGACCGCCGACAGCACCGTAAACGACCTGAACCAACGTCGCCCGAATTGGTCGCCATTCCGCTGGGTTTCGCAGGAATTGGGTTGGTTCAAGCCGGCCAATCCGCCGCCGCCGCTCGTGCTCTCGGTGGTCGATTCCTCGGCCCAAACACCGCCGACGGTCGAGACGCCCGTCTTCCTTCCGCAGGCCGTGAGCGGAGTGTCGGTGGTCGAGACCGTGCGAAAGGCCAACCTTTGGCTGACCTATCCGGTCTACCTGGAGAAGTTTGCCGGGGCCTTCGTGGCCGACGAGCCGATCGAGAATAAGCTGCACAACGGCGTCGGCTTTCTCGCCGGGCTGCGTACGGGGTGGGATTACCACGAGCACTGGGGGGTCGAAAGCCGGGTGGCCATTGCCCGTACGTCCTTGGGCGGTCCCACGCTGCCGACGGAAGCACACGAAAACTTCGTGATCTGGGACGCGATGTGGCTCTGGTATCCCATCGCGGACGGCAACTGGCGTCCGTTCCTGTTGGCGGGGCCGGGAATGACGTTCGTGAGCTTCATCGATGACCACGGCCAGCGCCTGGACCAGGCCTTTTTCCACGTGCCGGTCGGCTTCGGCATCAAGCACCGCTTCGGCGCCCAGCACGCGTTTCGCTTCGACGTGGTCGATGATTTGCTGTTCGATCAGCTCTATCCGCGCCAGATCAAACACCAGCTCTCGTTCGTGGGCGGATTTGAATGGCGTTTCGGCAACTTCATGCCCTGGTGAACGCGGTTCACCCCGGTCGTGCCTTTCTGGCCCGGTGCGCTGCGGCCTTGGCGCGATTGCCGCAGACGGCCATGCTGCACCAGCGCCGAACACGCGCCTTGGTCTGGTCGAGGAAGAGCAGCACGCAGCCCGATCCCTCGCACGAACGGATCAGGCGAAAATCTCGATTGCAGATCAGGTCGGCTGCCGCCGCCGCGATCGGAACCAGTAATTCGCGAGGCTCTCGCCAGCGGTTGCCCCTGCGAAGCAGCAGCCCGTTCCGGTCTCCGGCGCCTCGCCCGACGGCTTCCACCTTCTGAAAACTATTCTCCGCGGCGAGCAACTCGTTCAGCGGCGCCAGTGCGGCGGCCGTCGCGCGGACCGGCTTTCCCATACGCGCGACAACGAACGCTCGCAGCCATTGCCGGAACTCCCTCGCCTGGCGGGCGATCTCGTCGACCGCATCGCGATCCCACTCTCGGATGTTTGCGGTGTCGGTGCGTTCGATAGTCCCGGCCTGCTTGAGCCAATCGATGAGGTCATTCCCATCGCGGAGCCAGTCGATCGGCGCACCCTGCGGCGTGGCGAGGGTGTTGAGGAAGTCGAGTGCCAGGTGATCGGCAACGAAAAAGGGAGGTGGCCGGTCGGAGGTCATAGTGGTCGTCGTGATCCTGCTCGGCGCTTAATTATATCGGCAAGAATGTCTCGCGAGGGGTTGCTTTATCTAGTAACCATG
This sequence comes from Pirellulales bacterium, assembly GCA_035547915.1. Classification (GTDB taxonomy): domain Bacteria; phylum Planctomycetota; class Planctomycetia; order Pirellulales; family JAICIG01; genus DASSFG01. Next base: position 342,607 of record DASZTS010000015.1, read on the forward strand.
TTAAAACTGTTTTATAGGTTACTTGCTCTACGGCGTCGAAGGAGGGTTTCCCGTGCGAGCGATCCTGAGAACGAAGTTCGGCGGCCCGGAAGTGCTGGTGATTCGGGAGATTCCGGAACCGGAGCCGAAGGACGGCCACGCGGTGATCCAAGTCAAAGCGTTCGGTCTCAACCATGCCGAACTGCACATGCGGCAGGGACAATGGGCCGAGATCGCCGACGTGAGCGGCATCGAGTGTGTCGGCGTCGTCAAGTCGTGCCCCGGCGGTGAGTTTCCCGTCGGCGCGAAAGTGGCGGCTCTCATGGGCGGGCTCGGCCGCACGATCAACGGCAGCTATGCCGAATTCACCCGCGCGCCGGTGTCGAATGTCGCACTGATCGGAGCCGAGCTGCCGTGGGCCGAACTGGCGGCGATCCCCGAAACTTATGCCACCGCGTGGACCTGCCTGTTCCGCAACCTGGAGATCGAGCGTGGCCAGTTGCTCGTGATCCGGGGCGCGACTTCTTCATTCGGTCAGGCCGCGCTCAAGATGGCGGTCGACGCCGGCCTGCGAGTGATCGCCACGACCCGCAACGCCGGACGCTTCGCCAAGCTGCAAACGCTGGGGGCGGAGCGGTGTGAGATCGAGCGGCCGGATCTATCAAAACATATCGCGGAGGCGAAGAAGGTCGACGCGGTGCTCGATCTGGTGGGCAACAGCGTCATGCTCGATTCGCTGGCGATGCTTCGCCGCGGCGGCCGATCGTGCCTCGCCGGCTGGCTGGGCGGCCTCGATCCGATTCCCAATTTCAATCCGCTGCTACAGATGGCGAGCGGTGTCTATCTGACGTTCTTCGGGAGCTTCGTGTTCGGTACGCCGGGCTTCCCGTTATCGGATGTACCGCTGCAACAGATCGCCGCGGACGCCGCGGCCGGGCGGCTCGACGTCAAACCGGTGAGAGTGTTCGGTTTCGACGAGATCCGGGAGGCGCACCACGTCATGGAGTCGAATCAGGCTGGCGGAAAGATCGTCGTAGTCCATAACTGAAACCCACCCTGGCGTCGCCGTGGTCATCATCCGCGAGGCGATTGCCAACGACTCGGAGGTAGCGGTGGCCGTCGCTGTAAAACGTGGAGCGTCGCGAGCTGGCCCGCGCGATCGCCAACCCGACACCCGATGGATCGGCGCGAAACCGTCGGTCCTGATCTTCGATGTGAACGAGACGCTGATCGACATCGAGTCGTTGAAGCCGCTCTTCCAACGAGTGTTCGGTGATGAACGCGTGCTACGCGACTGGTTCGGGCACCTGGTCATGTACTCGATGACGCTGACCCTCTCGGGCCTCTACAAGGATTACGTCTCGCTGGGCCAGGGCGTGTTTGAAATGGTGGGCAGCATCCACAACGTCAAGATCACGTCGGGCGATGTCAACGCGCTGAAGAAGGCCATGTTGACCATGCCAGCGCACGCGGACGTGAAGACGGGCCTGAAGCAATTACGGGATGCGGGCTTCCGCATGGTGACGCTCACGAACTCACCGCCCAACACGGGCGGAAAGACTCCGTTGGAGAACGCCGGTCTGGCTCGCTTCTTCGAAAGGCAGTTCAGCGTCGAGGCGGCCCGGGTCTTCAAACCGGCGCAGGCCCTTTATCACATGGTGGCCCAGGAACTGGACGTGGCTCCCGCGGACTGTTGCATGATCGCGAGCCACGTCTGGGACACGATCGGGGCGCAGTGCGCCGGTCTGTCCGCCGGCCTGATCACGCGCTCCGGCAACGCACCGCTCCCCGTGCCGGGACTACCACAACCGAACATCGTCGCGCCCGACCTGCCGGCACTGGCGGCGCAAGCCATCGAGCTCTGGAATGATGACTCGAAGTAACGACGAGTCGCGTGACCGATCCCGAACGCGCATGTTCCTCGAACCGACCAAGGTGACACAATGAGCCAGACATCGAACGTCGTTTACCGCACGGCCAAGATCCGCGACCTCGACATCTTCTATCGCGAGGCCGGACCGAAGGACGGGCCGACCGTACTCCTGCTGCACGGTTTTCCCACCAGTTCACAGATGTTCCGCAACCTGATTCCGGCCCTCGGCGACCGCTACCACGTCGTCGCTCCCGACTATCCCGGCTTCGGCCACAGTTCGATGCCGCTCCACGACAAGTTCGCGTACACCTTCGACAACATCGCCGGGATTGTCGACGAGTTCACCGCCGCGCTCGGCCTGTCGAGGTATGTCCTCTACGTGCAGGATTACGGTGCACCGATCGGCTACCGGCTCGCCTCGCGCCATCCGGAGCGGGTCGCGGGCATCATCGTGCAAAATGGGAACGCCTACGACGAAGGGCTGGACAACGATTTCTGGAAGCCGCTCAAGGCGTATTGGCAGGAGCCGAATAGCCTGGAGAAACGGAACGCACTGCGAGCCTTCCTCAACGTCGAGGCCACTCGTTGGCAATACACTCACGGGGTGCCGAACCCCGAGCGAATCTCGCCGGACGGTTGGACCACGGATCAATATCTGCTCGATCGCCAGGGCAACGACGAGATCCAACTCGATATGTTCCTGAGCTATGGAAGTAACCCGCCGCTCTATCCGCGATGGCAAGAGTACTTCCGCAAGCACCAGCCGCCGATGCTGATCGCTTGGGGCAAAAATGACGCCATCTTTCCGGCGGCCGGCGCCGAGCCCTACAAGCGAGACTTGAAGTCGATCGACTTTCACCTGCTCGATGCGGGCCACTTCGCGCTCGAGAGCGAAGGCGACCAGATCGCTCGGCTGATACGAGAATTCTTGGCCCGGATTAAATGAACCCTCTCGGTCCGCGGCGAGTCTGTTGACTTCGATTGCAGCGGTTGGCGCTTTCGTGGCCGAGCGCGCCCCTCGGCCGCGCCGATCGACGCGCCTGGAGTAGGCAGTGTCGCTCTAGCGCGAGCGCCCTTGAGATGACGGACGGATTTTGCGCGATCGAGCACGTCGTATTCGTTCCATGGGGTTCCGTTGGGCGCCGGCGTCTATGCCCTTCACGCGATGCTTCCTTCGGTGTGTCGGGGTGCACGCCAAGTTCGGGAGGTTTTACACCGGTAGTTTGGATACTCTGGGCCGGCGGAGGAACGGATAGCCGGGACGGTTTCGAAGATGGCGGACCAGCCGGTCATCGTCGCTCAGGGCCGCGGCGCGAACCTGTAA